>JBBCJU010000004.1:0-343729 GCA_037190145.1 Fimbriimonadaceae bacterium | reverse complement strand
TTTCACACGTCTTTCAAGGACAGAAACTGGGGCTCAAAGAGGTGGAAGAAAACACATGGCTCGTCTCCTTTATGAACTTCGACCTGGGGTACATCGACCTCGACGAGAGATGTCTGCAACCCCTAGAAAACCCATTTGGAGTCATTAAGGTGTAACCTATGTCTCCGGAACGAAATGTAACCTATGTGTCCGGTATGGACATTCAAAAACATGGCGGCCTCGGAGGGACTCGAACCCCCGACGCCCTCCTTAGGACGGAGGCGCTCTATCCCCTGAGCTACGAGGCCGGATTTCTTATTTTAGCCGGTTTAGGAGTGCGAGGGCTTGGCCCCATGCGAAAGCCCGCGCACTCAAATGCTAATTTAGGTTCAGTGGGGTCACGCGGATGTTTCGGAAGGCGATGGGACCGTGGTCGCCTTGGAGCATGATGGGGCCCCTAGGCTTCTCATCTTGGAAGAGGGATGCCCTAGTTGGACCTGTTACTTCGACTCGATGCTGAACCAAAACTCCATTCAATCGCACTTCTAGAAAAGCAGCGTTCTGAATCTTCCTTCCTTGCTTGAAGCGAGGGGCGCGGAAGACAATGTCTAGAGTCTGCCACTCACCAGCCTGTCGTGCTGCGTTGACCAGAGGCGGACGCCCCTCATAGCCCTTATCATCCTTCCAACGCTCATAGACCGAGCCGCACATAGATGACTGAAGATCTTTATTCTCCACACCGTACGAATCCAGAATCTGAATCTCATACCGCCCCATCAGATAAACGCCAGAGTTACCATTTTTGGGAACTCGGAACTCAGCATGAAGCCTCACATCTTGAAACTCTTCTTTGCTAATCAAATGCAGTTTCCAATTGTTGCCCGTTGGAGTCTCCATGTATCCATTTGCTTCGCGCCAGTCACCTTCAAACTTCCAGGCAGATAGGGGCAAAGGCTTAGAACTTATCGGAGCCTTACCATTTGCCGCCCAAAGGATCCCTTCCATCAAATGTCTTCGAAATAGAATCTCATCGTAAGTGCCGACCGTATGTCCAAGGCCGGTGTACCAAGATCGACCACCTTCAAACTCTTGGCACCAAACAATGGGGTGATCGTCGGGCATTTTGCTTCCCTGGTAGCTATCAGGCTTTAGCGAAGCTAAGACGCGAACATTGGGACGTGGATTCACTTTGAAGTCGTACCATTCATCCACCCTCATCCAAGGCGCAGGCAAGAAGCTGGTGGATGGATGAGCCCGATCTTCGGTCACGACATGCGCTGCTTGAATATGCGGGTGACTTACAAAGTAAGCCCCCGCTAGACGACCATACCAAGGCCACTCGTACTCGGTATCAGTGGCACTATGCACTCCCGCATATCCGCCTCCTGATCTTATGTATGCTTCAAATGCGGCTTGTTGCTGGGAATTAAGGACATCTCCAGTTGTGCAGAGGAAAACCACCGCATCAAATTTCGCCAGATTCTCCGCTGTAAATGCATTTGCATCCTCAGTCGCTTCAACTCGCCACCCATTGGTTTGCCCTATCTCGCGTACCGTTTGAATCCCTTTTGGAATACAGTCATGCCGAAATCCAGTTGTCTTGCTAAATACCAAAACGCTCGGCTTTGGGTTTTCTAATGCGGTGGCTGTAGGAAGATGGGGCTTCGGTTTGCGATTCAGCGTGTACCACACTTCTGACGCCCAAAGTTGATCTCCACGGTTTGACTTTAGGTCCATGACAAGGTAGACCACACAATCTTCCTTAAGCCCGGGAATATCCACCTCCACGGATTTACCATCTTGAGCGGGGCGAATCGAAGAGATATCAAGAGTTTCTCGATCCAGCTTTGGCCCCCCGTACTCAATAGTGGGGGAGTAGCGCCACTGCCTCACGGCATACTTCGCAGTGTCCTTTAGCTGGGATGCGGGAACAGGGCGAGTAAAGCTAATTCTAAACCCAGTAGGCGTCGCGACTACCTTGTGAATCTCGAAGGCAGTTTTTCCGGTTGATTTTAACCTTTGTAATCCAAATGTAGTCCACTTTTTGGTAGCAGGATCAGTCCATGCCCATGTTTCGGTGGCTCCGATGCCTCCCATAATAAGGCTTCCGTCAGGAGCATAGATCAGTCGATTTGTTCCTACTTCAAACCCTTGCGAAAACTGGACGACACCCCCTTGCCAAATGCCTTCCACTTGCTCCAGCCAACCTCGTTGCAGCCCGCCAAACTTCACATCTGTCACTAGAATCTGGTCTTGGAATTCACCCTTCTGGATGGTCACCATTTGGGCAGGCGAGTTCGCTATCTCACCTTGGGGTAAGTGGATAGCAGGAGGCACATATGGAGCCCCATCAAAGATCCCTTTGATGCCTCCTGCAGGATACTGTTCGTTTTTGTAGTTCGTATTGTTGAAATGCCCATAGAAGCCACCCGGGGCCAAAACATTCACCTTGTTGCTAGGTTGCCAGGAACCTTGATTTTCTCCAGTCAAAACCAAGCCATTTGGCCCGATGCTTACTCCATTTGGAGTCCGGTGCCCACTTGACAAGAACTCGATATTCGCCAATGGATTCTTGGGTTCGTAACGCTTTGGATGGATGCGGAATAGGCTGCCTCGGAACATCGGATTGGGTCCATTTATGCCCGGCGCATCACCGGTAATGGAGGTGCTAAGAGCTGCATAAAGCCAACCATCCTTCTCTGCCAGCCCAAAGGTGAAATGGTGGTAATTATCGGCAATCCAGCCACTACCGACCACCTTTCGCTCGTCAATCACGTCATCCCCGTTTTTATCTATTAACTGGAGGATTGAGGTTCGAGTCGCAACATAGATGTCGTCACCAACTACGGCTAAACCTAGAGGTTCCTGAAGGTCGCTCGCAATCAACTTCCGGGTGACTTTTCGTCCATCACCACTGAGTACACCGTCCACCAACCAAAGTTCACCGTCCTTCAGATTTGCGTCGAATTGACCACTCTGGTTCGGCTTAAAGATGCTAACCAAAAGCTTGCCATCCTTTCGGAACGCAAGCCCACCTACTTGTGGCCTCCAATCTGGCGGGCGGACGGTTTGAACCTCGAAAGAGGGATGAGCTTTATCTAGAGGCATGCCATTGCCGGGTCGCATAGCCAAATTCATGCCCTTGATCCGCTTTGTTCCCGGGCTAACGACACGAGTGAGTCCAGCGGGGACGCGCAAAATGCTCGAGTCAACAACGGAAAACTCCTCGGCTCCGGCTTTTTTCCACTCAAGCTTTAGGGCTTCGTTGCCTTCATGTTCAAAGTAAACGATTGAGAGTTTTCGCCAACCTTTCTCTAGGTTCGCCGTGCCTTGCTTGGGGTCAGCAGGATGGATTCCATCATGGTTGACTACGATCTTGTCATCAATACGCAGAATCGCTCCATCATCGGCCGAAAGGCGGAACTCATAGCTGCCGCTATCGATAACATTGATCTCAGCAGTCACTTCGACATAGAAGTGATCCTTGAATCCAAAAAAGTCTCCATTCCCAAAGTCGATCTTGGGCACCACACGATCAACATTTGCGGTCTGTCCCGCGACAAGTTCAGGAATCTCTTGCATCCCAACTCCAATATCGAACAGGCGCAATGTCGCCCCAGGTTCATATGAAGCCTGAGCGACAGGAGACACGGACAGAAGCAATAGCAGCGGAGCTAAAAGCATCTCGCTATTTAAGCAGACACAGCAGAAAAATACACGCAGAGAATCACGAGATACCGTGAAACCGCGATAACTTGGCCTTGCAGATCAGTTCTCAGGTGGGGGCATGGCGGCGAGTTGCTCTCGCGCATCGAGCCGATGCTCTACTAACTCATCAGAAACGGCACGACCATCCTTGAATCGAATGATTCGCTTACAATGCTCGGCAATGTCTTGCTCGTGAGTAACAATAATGACTGTCTTGCCTAGCTCGTTTAGCTCTTGAAAGAGCGCCATGATTTCTACACTGGTTCGAGAGTCCAAGTTTCCGGTTGGCTCGTCACCAAAGATAAGCACGGGGTCATTTACAATTGCTCGGGCGATGGCTACACGCTGTTGCTGTCCTCCCGATAGTTCACTTGGCTTATGGTGAGAACGCTGTCCAAGACCCACTTTCTCTAGCGCAGCCATAGCTCGCGGCGTTCGGTCCTTGGCCCCGGCATACATAAGCGGAAGCTCAACATTCTTAACTGCGCTTGTTCTGGGCAGGAGGTTGAAATTTTGAAAGACAAAGCCAATGTACTTATTGCGAATTTCCGCCAATTGGTTGTCATTCATGTTGGCTACGTTCTCGCCCTTTAAGAAATACTCCCCGTTGCTAGGCCTATCTAGACAGCCTATTAGGTTCATAAAGGTCGATTTGCCTGCACCAGATGGCCCCATTAAGGCAACGAACTCGCCTTCGTTAATGGTGACATCCACATCCCTCAAGGCATGGACCACCACATCGCCCATCACGTACTCTTTCCCCAACCCCTTTGTTTCGATGACGGCTTTGCTCATTGCGATCAAATTACGCTACCAGAATACGGACAGAGGCCTAGGCCTGCGGTTCTCCAAAATTCCCCCGACATATGGAATGGAAAGCTTATGGACCGTTTTAAACCTGGCAAACCTACGGCTGCATGGATGCCGATCGTCGTATTTGCAGTGGCCCTGTTATTGATTTCTTGTGGGGGCGGAGGTGGGGGCGGTTCGACGTCTGGAGTAACCGGCGGAAACACAAATGCAACCACTGGGAACCCTACCACCGGAGAAACTACAGCAACCTCAGGTGGGTCGACCACCGCGACAACTTCATCAACAGGCGAAACTACCGGTAGCACTACAGCTACGACGTCTGCCAGCACTACAGGTTCAACTACTTCTGGAACTTCGGGAACGACAACTGGCTCTACAACCGCAAGCACAACGGGTGACACTACAGCATCAACCACTGGGTCCACAACTGCAAGTACGACTTCTAGCACGGGCTCTACAACTGGTTCAACAACGGGTGTTACTGGCGGAACTACAGGCAGCACCACTGGCTCCACAACTGGGGCAACAACTGCCAGCACCACTGGCTCTACAACCGGGTCAACGACAGGAAGTACCACTGGCTCCACAACTGGGTCAACGACAGGAAGCACCACAGGCTCTACAACTGGTTCAACGACAGGTAGCACCACGGGCTCTACAACTGGGTCAACAACAGGAAGCACAACGGGTTTAACGACTGGATCAACGACAGGAAGTACCACTGGCTCTACCACCGGGTCAACGACAGGAAGCACAACGGGTTCAACGACTGGATCAACGACAGGAAGTACCACTGGCTCTACAACTGGGTCTACAACAGGAAGTACCACTGGCTCCACAACTGGTTCTACAACAGGAAGTACGACTGGTGGCACTACCGGCGCTCCTAATGGCCCGTTAGGTTGCGCCCTAAATTCCTACGCCCCAAACTATCTTCAGGAGAGCGATCCTAGTAATTCCCAAGCAAACAGCGTTCACTGGTGGAATCGATTCCCACTAAAGGTCTACTTCACCTCAACTCCAACCATTCAGTCTCAAAACTTGGCCACCGTTGCCATGAGCGGTTTTGCTGGCTGGAACTCATTTGCCGGAACAAACTTAGTCACACAGGTCTTCACCCAAGGAGAAGCCAACGTCGTAGTTTCCTTCGAAAACCTTGCTAGCCAGCCGGGCGGAGGAACCTGGGTTGGACAAGCAAACTGGCAGTTCTTCCCCTTCAATCGACAAGCGGTTAGTGCAACTATTACATTGAGAACGTGGAATGGCATGACATTAAATCAAGCCTCAAACGGTCTTCGACGCACGGCTCAACATGAATTTGGGCATGTCCTCTTCATGGGAGGTCATAGCGCGGTTTCCACCGATAATATGTACCCATCGGGAACAATCGACGCCTTTCAGGCTCTCACCCAACGAGATGGCAACAGCTTGCTAAGCGCCTATTGCGGCTCGTTTGCAAACCGAAGTCGTGGAAATGGATACCTAGGCACACCGATTCAAGGCGGCATTCGCTGCCCTGCAAGACACTAGTAAAAAACAACGGGGCTCCGCGAACAGAGCCCCGTTAATCCAAATCACTCTTGGCCTATTTCGAAGCTTTTAGCTTCTCCATAGCCTTTTCAACCACCAGGTCTTTGCCATCTTGGTTGGCGGCCGTGATCTCCTCATCTGGCACGATAGGATTCTTCTCTAGGCGAACACCCTTAATAGAAACATAATCTTGAACAGGATGCTGCAATTGGAAACCATGAGGAAGAGGTCTAAAGACTGAAGCCAAAACGGCTCCTGCAGACTTAGTGCCGATGATTGGAGCACCAATTGTCTCACGCAGCCCAGTTGCAAAGATTTCAGAAGCGCTAGCCGATCCACGGTTGATCAATACGGCTACCTTGCCTTCAAATGGCTTCATATCCCTGACCATACGAGTTCGATACTTGTCCTTAGAAGCAGCAGCGATCACCACTGGATCTCCACTTGGCGTGTTCTCTTTCTCATATTCGCGAACTGTGTTTCGTCCAACAAATGTGCCGATATCGGTATTGGGCTTCACAAACAGGCTAAGAAGATGTTGAAGATTTGCGACGGAGCCTCCGCCATTTGACCGTAGGTCCACAATCACGTACTTGGCGTTCTTGTCTTTGGCTTCAGTCATCAACTTTTCGATGTTGGTTCGGCCATATCCGTTGCTAAATGTCCAGATGCGAAGAATCGCGGTTTCGTCGTTTACCCAGGTCAATGTCTCTGGTCGAGCGGTGGAAACTCGAGCCCTCTTAACCTCCAGGTCCCGCTCAACTTCACCCGATTTGACCTTTAGCTTCACCACCGAATCCAGTTCACCGGTAAGGACCGTTGCATTCTCAGGGGCTTTTCCGTCGACAAGGGTGATGATGTCGCCTTGTTTAATGCCTTCCTTAGCGGCTGGGCTTTCCGGAAGAACCGTGGTCACAACCAATGTATTGTTCTCTTGCCGAGCCATGACCCCGATACTCACGACATTCGTTCGAGTTCGATTTTCTGCTTGTCTCGGTGTAAGGAAGCGAATGTGGCTGATCCCAAAGTCTCTCAGAGCAACGTTCACAACTCGTGTAAGGTCCGTCTCTCTTTCTGCTTTATCTAGATCTTCTCGGTGCTTCTCTAGATACTCAGGCCACTTGGCCAAATCCAAACCTGGAACAAAGGCACGGTTAAGAATGGTGTTCTCAAGTTCCTTGAGAACTTCCGCCTTCTGCTCTGCCGTTAGTACACGCTGACCGGCGGGAACCTGAGGGGTTGTCGTGGGTGGATTAGTCGGTGGGGTTTGAGCCAAACCCAAGACCGCTATAAGCGCCAATGAGGCACTGAGAAGCGTCCGATGAATTCTCATAATAAGTGCATACCTCGCGAAGGTAGTGAATTGGTTCCGACGTGCTCATTCCTAAGAAGTTCACATCAATCTAGCTTTCGCATACCTTCACAAAAGCCACGAACCAAATTCGGCCCTTCTTCCTGTAATCGGGGGTTATCTACGCGATCCATTATCCAACGGCTTATGCCCGTCATTCGAAGTTTGATGAATAAATCTAGTAATTCATGAGTTTGGGGAGGCAGTGGCCTTATCTCCTCATAACCACTAAGCAGGGCTTTCCTCATCTCCTGAAATTGGGAATTCGGCAGAAGATAGCCCAGTGTAGAAGCAAAGTCGTAGTAAAAATAACCGTAGCCACAGTCATCGAAGTCAATCAGACTCATCTCGGCATTCTCAAATAAGATGTTTCCTAGATGGAAGTCGGCATGGATAAGTCCAAAACGATCTGATGTTTGGGGAAGCGCCTGAATCACTCTGCGCCCTTCTTCTTCTATTGATAACAAAAACTGCCTATCTTCCTCCTGAATGCCATTTACAGGATTATCAATGCGAGTCGCCTTGCGCGGGTGGGTCAACCAATCATGCAGTCGGTGGCGTTGAAAGTTGGTCGGAGGAGTCCAATGTGTTGTGAAGTCATGCAGTTCCGCCATAAACCGGCCGATGAGCCTTGCTTCGACTGGAGTGAGACTGTCTCGCATGAATTCGCCTGGCAGCCATCTAAACAACACAACATAACGTTCTTCACTCACATCTTCATGGCTAGTGGTGACGATACGATCTTCATAGGGTTCCGGCACTCGAAAGTAACTTTGGCGCAAAGCAGAGAGAAACTGAATTTCGCTTTCGATAGAACTCAACGATTGGTAACCATTGCGACTTACTCTCAAATTGAATTCGCCCTGTGGCGATCTCACATAAAAAGTTGTGTTCTCAAAATGAGCTAATGGTCGAATCTCATCTGGCTCAACTCCGAACTCCGTCAGCGATGATTCCCCCAAGGCCTGAAGACCTGAAACCTGCTCATCATATGTCAACGAAGCGAAGTCTTCGGGGCTAATCACTCGCCAATTATAAACGTCCTAGGCATATGAAACCCTTTTGCATGATTGGCGATCTCACATGCTATGGAGATCATCTGGTGGATCATCGTCGGCGGCATTGCAGGAGTTTTGGCAAAGGCTATTTCTCCAGGAGATAAGGGAGAACCTAAGGGTTGTCTTCTAACCATTCTTCTCGGCGTCGGTGGCTCCCTTCTTATGGGTTTCATCATGAAAAATATCCTCGGTTCCAGCGGTGGAGGCGGGTTTGTCGGCACAATCGTAGGCGCCACCATTGGTGCTTTTATCCTGATCTTTATCTTCAAGAAGGTTTGGTCTAAATAGGCGCGCTGGGTATCGGAGCATCTGTTCCGATACCCACCCATCCCACGGCGTCGGCAATGTCCCTAAACATTCGCATTTCCGAAGGTAGGTTGGCGAGAATCTCTTCGCCATACCGTTTACTCTGAATTCTGGGATCCAGAATAGCGATGACACCTTTATCGTCAACGCTACGAATAAGTCTGCCAGCTCCTTGGCGCATCATCATCTTGGCCTGGGGCAGTGTGTGTCCTCCGAAGGCATCCAAGCCCAGGGTCTGCATCCAAGCTAATCTCGCCACCTGCGGCGGATCAATTGGCACCTCAAAAGGAACTCGAACAAGGACTACACACTGAAGAGTTTCGCCTGGCGCATCAAAGCCAGTCCAGAAAGAGCGCAAGGCAAATAGTGATGCCCGATGGTTTTCTTTGAACCTCTCACCGGTCATTCCGACTCCAAATTTGCCCTGCATCATGATGGGATAATCTGCCGAAAGGTGCATATGGCGCATCACTCCTTCCATCTCCTTACGAGAGTGAAAAAGAGCCAAGGTTCTTCCCTCACAAGCTTCAATGATCTGGGTGATCTCCTGAGCTAAGGCATAGAAATAACTTTCCTCATTGCCTTCCTTGCGAGCGATAGTTGGGTCTGGAATCACCCCCGCACGAGGCATATACATCGCCGTGGATGCAGCGTAATCGAACGGAGAAGGCAAGATTTCTTCATACACTGGCTCAGCGCCAGTTGTACGCCGGAAAAAGTCAAAGTTTCCATCAATCGCCAAGGTTGCGCTGAGGCAGACGTACGGCGTGCGATCCCAAATGAGATCCGTCAACGGGCCGGACAGATCTATCACATCTTGCCGTAGCATTGCATCGTTGCCCGAGCGTCCGGCATAGCTTACAGCAACTCCTTGAGGTTCAAATAGTTCACTCGAACCTCCACCAAACTCTCGGATATACATTAAGTAGTTGCGAATGGCCTCGGTAGCAGGTCGAACCATGTCCCCCAACATGCCCGACGCTCGCCATCGCTCAACCAGGGACTCGACCCCTTTGACAAAGCCGATCGCTTCTTTGGCAACCTGACCCGCTACTGCTTTGGCCCCATCAACCCCACCTCGTGCAGAATGCGCCTTGACTTGAGGGTGTTGCAAAACTGTCTCCGGCGTCATCGTCAAAATACCTGGCTGCCCCAGTTCCAGTGAATAACCAATCAAGCTCTTTTGGCAACGATCAAGCGCTTCCCTAAATCTCTGGCACCGCTCATGCCACTCCAACTCTTCCCCTGCGGTACGGGCTAACGGTTGAAGGGCATTTTCCAATCGACTGGTGATACCAAACAACGCCCCGATCCGGGGAGCACTCAGTTCAAACTCCAGTCCATTGATTGCCGCTTGAGGGAAGTCATGAGCTTCATCCAGGATCAGGAAATCAAAGTCCCCAAGTAGCCCTTTTCCATCTTCACTAGACTTTGCAAGAAGACCATCCTGAATAACCACACTGTGATTGGTAATCACTACATGAGCTTTCTCGGCTTGCCGGCGAGCTCGATAGTAAAAACAATCATGATAGTTGGGACACAGCCTTCCCGGGCAAACCGGAGGTGCAGATATCTTTTGCCAAATAGGAGTCAGTTCCTTTTGCTTCAGCGGAACAATGCTCCTGAACTCGGTCTCAATCCCGAGTTCAGCGTTCATCTGATAGACCCCGATCAAGTCCGGTACGTGTTCATACATTGAACTAAGACAGGCATAGCGCTGACGGCCAATCAAAATTGCTGTCCGTAGATCGGGAGTTTCAAACAGCGAGAGGGCGAGTGGTAAATCCTTACGCCAATACTGCTCCGCCAATACATTTGTATAGGTTGCAATAACCGTACGCTTGCCCGATGCAATGGCATGAGCGATGGCAGGAATCAACGCCGCAAGCGATTTTCCTAATCCGGTAGGAGCTTCTATAGCACCTGTGGAAGGCCCCTCGATCATATCGGAGATAAGCAGGGCTAACTGATGCTGATCTCTGCGCTCCAAAAATCCAGGCCGCTCTCGAAGCCGCATAAAAGCACCTTCGATCAGCGCAGAAACAGTAGACACAGCATTACATTCTATCGGAAATTTTCCACCCGGTACATCTATGAAGGGCCGCCAAGCCAGATATTTCGGTAAATCGCTTGGCATGTCATTACAACTGCGATATGATGTACCTGTAAATCAAAGGTTAACCAATGGCGGTTACAATTCGCGATGTCGCAAGCGCTGCAGGAGTTTCTCCTATGGCAGTTTCAAAGGTCCTTCATGGGAAAGGGGCTAACGTTCGTGTTGGAAAAGACACGGCCGATCTTATTCGCAAGGTCGCACAAGATTTAAGCTATCAGCCTAATGCCCTCGCTCGGAGCTTCCGCCTCCGTCGTACCAAAACAATCGGATTGATGTTCGATAACTGGACACGCGTCTCGGGGGGCTCTCAATATTTTGCCCACCTGCTAGATGGGGTGACCTCAGCGGCTTTTCCAAGAGGCTATGCGATGACGATTTGCCCTCAGTTATCTGATGGTGGAGAAGCTATTAATGATGGGCGATTTGATGGTCTCATCTGGGCCAAGTTTAAGTCCACCCCTGAAAGTTTGATCAAGCTCGAAAGAAGCCGAACTCCCGTCGTCGTACTTCACGCTTCGAGCCCAGAGATCGTTGCAAGAGGAGCCCATACCGTATGTTGCGATAACCAACATGCCATGAAAGATGCTGTAGATCATCTGGTTGCTTTAGGACATCGAAGAATTGCCTTTGCTTCTCCTCAAGCCATTGAGCATAACGACGAGACAATGGGGCGAGTTGAAGGGGTGAAGTCCGCATTGAAGGCGCATGGCCTCGACTTTGAACCCCAAGATTTTCTGAACCTGGACTACGATGGAACAGGATTCAAAGAGTGGTGGGATCTGAATCCACCGCATACGGCTCTTATTCTTCGTTCTGAAGCCCAAGCCGGGGGAGTCTATAAATGCGCGGCGGAACTTGGAGTTCGGATTCCAGACGACCTTTCTGTCGTTGGCTTCGACTCCACCAGCTATTGCGACACGCTTTCTCCACGGTTAACCGCGGTTAGCCAACCCATAGAAGAAATGGCTCAACGAGCTACTGAACTTCTACTTGCCATCATCGAAGGCAGGAGCACTATCCCGCCTACCGACCATGTATTTAGCTGTGGACTTGACATTAGAGAATCCACAGCACGACCAACCTCAAAGCAGAGGTGAGCTGTATGTTCCGCAAAGCATTTACTTTAATTGAATTACTCGTTGTAATCGCGATCATCGCTATTTTGGCCGCGATCCTGTTCCCAGTCTTTGCCCAAGCGAAAGCGGCGGCAAAGAAAACTGCCGACCTATCAAACTCCAAGCAACATGCCACTTCTGTGATCATGTACAGCGGCGACTACGACGACATGTTTCCTCGCCAAGTCTATAGGCGTAACAATGGAACGGTTTGGGGTTGGAGTACACCCATAACTTGGCGAGAAGCCACCATGCCTTATGTGAAAAACGGTGAGAAGGTTTACACCGACGGCACGGTGTCCGTTAAACTTGCGGATGGTGGACTGTTTGATACTCCGGCTAAACCAGGCGCAAGAGGGTCTTATAATTCCAACCGAATCTTAATGCCCGGATACTGCTGGTGGGACGTTCCAGTTGGTTCCTGGCAATGTGACTCGGATGATTATGGTGTGCCAAATGGCAACTCACCACAGCCCTCCATTTCACAAACAGCTTTAGATGCTCCTGCTCAAATCATTTCAACATTTACAGTTGGCATCAATCCAGACTGGAATGCTTCCGGTGACTTCATGGAAGCTTCTCCTTATTGGTTTGGAGGCGGGCAATGGCCCCCAGTGTTCACTGGACCAAACTCAGGTGAAAAGTTTGATGCAGATAGTAACGTTGCCCCAACCTACGGGATGCCAAGATATCGGTATACCGACGGCCTAAACAATGCTTACGCTGATGGCCATGCCAAATTCATAAAGAAAGGTGCCTTGCACTGGTGTAAGTATGTATATGTGAAAGGCTTCTCCTCGGACCGTGGAGAACTATGGGATTGGATGTTTGACCCAGGTCAACCATGCGCAGCATTTGCAAGATAATGAAATATAGTTTAAAGATAACATCTTTCCTTGGCTTAGTCGCCCTTATGGGTTGTTCGGGGTCTGGAGATTCTGGTGACGTAGAAGCGGCTAACAGGGCTGCCGCAAGTGCACCTAAGTCGGTTGATCAACTTCCGGCGGACATGTCACCTGAGGCAAAAAGAATGGCTGGTGCAGCAATAGGTCAGTCACAGGCCATGAAAGACCAGGCTCAGAAAGAAAATGAAGCTCGAAAACGCTTCATGCAGAACGCTGGACGCTAACCAAAGACTATCGGTCTGTCAGGAAAAATCCTGGCAGACCTTCTTGTGTTTATATCGATGAAAAACATTTTTACGCTTTTAGTCATCTTCACTGGGTTATTGGGGTGCGCACCTTCTGACGAGGTCGCCGATGAAAAACCTGCGGTTGTTTTTCAAGGGAAGCCAGACTCCAGGTTTGTAGGGACATGGAATGCAGAAGGTTCCGGGTCAATCTACGAGTTCAAAGAGGATGGCACTTATAACCTAAAGGGCAAAGTCAAAATGCAAGGTGGCACTTATGACAACAACTCTTCAGGCTCTTGGGCTGTTGATCAAGAGAAACTCCTGATCAAAGATCAGCACGGCAACGTGACTCCCTACGCCATTGACTTTAAAGACCCGGTACTCACCCTCTCCTTAACCGGCAGCCTAAAGAATAAGACCGTTCTCAAACGGCAATAATCCCCTTCTCATAACCTCGTAAGTTTCGCCAGATTTTTTCTGGCGACTCTTGTCTTGCGTCAAAAATTGGTGTAGATTAAACCGTTAATCAATGATGATAAAACCTTTAATCAGCCTTCTTTGCCTAGTGGCTATCCTCGGATGTTCTGGGAACCCCACAAACGAACCCTCGGCGTCAGATATCCAGAAAGCGAACGATAACCGAGCGGCTGCGATTGACAACGACCCCAAGTTGACGCCAGACCAGAAAGCCAAGATGAAGGAGATGATGGGGCTCTCCGGCAATCGTCAAACTGGACGCTAATGGCCACCACCATCCGAGAAGTCGCCGATAAGGCAGGAGTTTCGATCGCAACCGTATCAAAGGTTCTCCACGGTCGTGCAGGCAATATTCGAGTCAGCACAGAGAAAGCGGAGATCATTCGTCAGGTAGCGAAAGAGCTTCAGTATCGTCCAAATGCGCTTGCCCGCCAGCTTAGGTCCAGCCGCACTCATAACGTTGGCCTGATCTTTGAAAACTTCAACGGTATATCAGATGGGCCTCTTTACTACACGAACCTTTTGGATGGTGCCGCGAGAGTTCTGTTCCCTCAACACTACCGAATCACAATCCTCCCCGAGATTGACCACGCCAATATTCTAGGTTCTTTGGGGGATGGGCAACTTGAAGGCGTGATCTGGTGCAAACTGGCCCGCACTCCGGAAGTGTTGAAGCTTATTCATGAGTGCCCGATTCCGATTGTGGCGATGAACACTCCCCCCTATCCCGGCGCGACGGAAGCGGCTTTTGTGTCTTGCGATAACGAGGGAGGCATTGACCTGGCAGTACAGCATCTTTGTGAACTCGGGCACCGACGCATTCTCTTTGTAAGAGAAGAGGAAGAAGCCTTGACTCCCGATAGCATGGCCCGATTGAAGGGGTTTGAAAATGCAATTCGCCGTCGAGGACTAAGATTCGAACTCCAAGATATTGCGACCTGGAATTGGGACCTGGATCAGTTCGACACGTGGGTCGAGTCCAAAGATCGCCACACTGCCATCATCGCTTGGAGTGAAAGAGCTGGGGCCCAAATTCTTAAGCGTGCGGCTCTAGCGGGAGTTTCTGTCCCAAATGACCTTAGTGTCATTGGTTTCGATTCCACTCAGTTCTGTGAAACCACTAAACCACGGCTTACCGCGGTTCGACAGCCTATCGCCGAAATGGCTGGACATGCCGCTAAGACTTTACTTGCCATGATCTCGGGTGAGAGCCCGCAGCAATTGTCATTCACGTTCCCCTGCACCCTAGATGTGCGGGACTCGACCGCACCACTGAAGGTGGAGGCCTAACATATATGAAGCGCAAAGCCGCGTTTACGCTCATTGAGCTCCTTGTCGTTATTGCGATCATCGCCATTTTGGCGGCGATCCTTTTCCCTGTTTTTGCCCAAGCCAAAGAAGCAGCCAAGAAAACTCAATCGCTGAGTAACGTGAAGCAGATTGGGTTGGGGTCTCTTATGTATATGGGGGACTATGATGATGTCTTCGCTCAAGCGGAGTATGGTGGGGGTAGCGCAGGTGATGATAACTATGTTTCATGGGCTGCAGCTATTTATCCCTACATCAAGAATGGTGATAAGAGGACTAGCGCGACTGGTGTCCAACAGTCATATGCAACAGGGGGCTTGTTCCGTAGCCCTGGTAATCCTCGTCAGCAAGTTACTTCTGGAAACAGCGAAAGTGCATTTAGTTATGGGGTTCATCACTCTATCTTTGTAGACAACTACGGCTATGTCCCGTCGATGGGACAACCTAACCCTGGTGTCCCTCAAAGCGCTATCGAGCAGGTTGCCGATAAAGTTGCAATGATGGAAAAAGGAGCCAACACAGCTGGATCTGGTTGGAACTATCCTTGGTTCCACGACTGGCAAAACATGTGGGTTGGCCCCATCTGTAACACGGCTGGCGATCCGTCCACGATTTTTCGCGATGGGGTGGATGTCTACACTCCTGGTTCTCCGGTCTACTCGCCAGTGTTTGATTCTGATTGTGGCTCCACAACTTCTGGAGCCTGGGAATGCGCAGCGCATGCCCGTTATAGATTCACGAAGACATCTCCGATGGTTTTCGTAGATGGTCATGCAAAAGCAATCAAGAGAGGTGCCCTTAAGTGGTTCCAAAACATCTGGATTGATCGACGCAACATCAATCCTAGAAACTACGACTACCTAAATGGTGGCGGCTGGGGATTCCCTGGCATTCGCTAATCCTTTCTAATCTACACGCGGCAAGAGGCTAACTCTTGCCGCAGCTTTGTACGTGAGCACTCATGATTACCGCATTGGCAACCACCCTTCTTCTACAAGCTTCCCTACCGGCTCTAAAATTGGAGGGTCAAAGTTTTATCGATCCTTCAGGCAAGCCCGTGCATCTCCGAGGTGTGAATCTTGGAGGCTGGTTGGTCGAAGAAATTTGGATGACACCGGTCAAGAGAGAAGCCCCTGCTGGAAGTGGCTTTGCTGAAGTAAAGGACCACAAAAGTCTATGGGGCACTATCGAGAAAAGGCTTGGCCGAGAGTCCATGTTTCGAGTCCGTCAGGCTTGGCGTGATAACTGGGTAACCGAAGCCGACTTTAAGAGGATCAAAGATTTAGGACTCAATCACGTTCGAGTCCCCTTTCTATATCATTTGGTCGATGAACCCAAGGGAATGGATTGGCTCAAAAAATCAGTAGCTTGGGCAAAAAAGAATGGACTTTATGTGGTGTTAGATATGCATGGAGTACCCGGTGGACAATCGGGTGAGCACCATACCGGAGAAGATGGACAAAACAAACTTTGGTCAGATGTAGAAAACATTGGCAAAACCGAAGACTACTGGAAGAAGGTAGCCAGAGAGTTTCGAGACGAACCAACCGTGGCCGCATACGATCTTATCAACGAGCCAATGGGGGCTCCTAACCCGGCCATGCTTGCCATCGTCTATCACCGAATTATCACCGCCATCCGCACGGTAGACAAGAACAAGCCCGTTATCATTGATGATGGCTACAAAGGGTTCGAAACCACTCCTCACGCCAATATTGGCGGATGGACCCAAACCGCCTATTCTCTGCACTTCTATAACTTCGATGCTAAGGCTTCGCCAGACCATGTGAAAGGGTTGAAAGAAAAGCTTCCCAAAGTCAAAGAGCTTCAGGGATATCGCAACGCGCCGCTGTACATCGGTGAATTCAATCTGGAGCCCCACGGCAATCCACAGGTGATGAAGGAATATCTAGGGGAAT
Organism: Fimbriimonadaceae bacterium; assembly: GCA_037190145.1. Classification (GTDB taxonomy): domain Bacteria; phylum Armatimonadota; class Fimbriimonadia; order Fimbriimonadales; family Fimbriimonadaceae; genus 55-13. Next base: position 326,917 of record JBBCJU010000004.1, on the reverse strand, counting down.
TGGATAAGGCGAACTTGAATTGGGCGCTATGGACTTTTAAGACCATCTCACCCAGCGGACCCATGGGACAATGGGGCATCTATTCAGCGCCTGGACCCATCGATCCTTTAAACCCATTTATGGACTCAGAGGCCCAAATGATTGAGAAGATGAAAGGAGTACGAACAGAGAAGATCAGGATCGCGCCAGGGCTTGAGAATGTTTTCAGAAAGTAGAGTAACTGAGGCTAGGTTCAGAAGTCTTATCCATTGAGAAGATAGGAACCTAACAACCAGAAGAAAAAAATGGGCCCCCAACCGAGCAGTGTTCGCCGTGTCGTGCGAGTTGCTCTCCCCTTGTGGATGGTCGGCGAGCCCTAAGATCTTCGTTTTTGCGTGCCGCTTCGCGAGCGACATCTATAAGTTACGCCACGACAGGGCGAATCTGCAATTTGATCTTGTAGGCCTTTTGGAGGACATCCTTTAGTTTTACAGATCATGCCTTGCGTACTCGCAAATATACGGGAAGTGCAAACAATATTCAAAGTAGCCTCGTCTCACCTTAGGGCGACCGGGTGCATACATCCCTCCCCTTGAACGCACTCGTCGCCCTTTACGGTGTTAGTTAGATATGGCTTTCTGCCGAAGATTAAAAGGCTATATAGAATTTTCTCGCGAAAACATAGGTTTCGGGCTCCATCATTGGGTGTTATGCGTTTCGCTACGAAGCCAATTCGCGTCGGTCAAGAGCTTGACCAGGACCATCGTGCCGTTATCCAACCGTTGTACCAATCAGCCACATTTGGTTGGAGTAGTTTGGCCGATATCCCCAAGATTGACTACACTCGATGCCAGAACCCTAATCGACAAACTCTAGAGCAAGTCATTGCCTCGCTCGAAAACGGAGAGCACTGCACCGTCTTTGCAAGCGGCATGGCAGCCATCATGGGAGCCCTCAGTTTGTTGCAGGCGGGTGATCATGTTTTGGTCGCAAGCGATATCTATGGCGGTACTTTCCGAGTAGCTGAAAAACTTCTGCCTCGATACGGAATCCAGGTCACAGACGTAGACACCAGCAAACTTAGCGAGATTGAGAGCCACATCAAGCCCAACTCCAAGATGATCGTTTTCGAAGGTCCGACAAATCCAAACCTTCGCATCATGGATATTGCCGGTGTTGCCGAGATTGCCAAACGAAACGGCCTCACCAGCGTCTTTGATAACACTTTTGCTTCCCCATACCTGCAAAATCCTTTGGACCTTGGCATTGATATCGTGGTGCACTCTACGACCAAGTATATCAGTGGTCACAGCGACGTCATTGGTGGCGCGCTCGTGACAAACAGCCAAGAGATCGCAGATCACGTGTTTGAATACAGCAAGACTGTTGGCGCGGTCCCAAGTCCTTTTGACTGTTGGCTTACTGTTCGTGGCCTAAAAACCCTCTCAGTGCGTATGAAGCAGCATTGCGAGAACGCTCTTGCCGTTGCCAAGTATCTGGAAGGCCACCCCAAGGTATCCAAGGTTTACTATCCTGGACTTGAATCTCACCCCGACCACGCTTTGGCGGCAAAGCAAATGAAAGGTTTCGGCGGCATGGTTTCCTTTGAGATTAACGGCACCGGAGAAGATGCGTGTACCTTCTGTGAAAGCTGTAGCATCTTTTTGCTGGCTGAATCTTTAGGGGGTATCGAATCGCTGATTGGATACCCTCCTTTAATGTCTCACGCCACGATGAGCGAAGAACAGCGGATTGCGAAAGGCATTCCTCCGACACTCGTCCGGTTAAGCATCGGTATCGAAGATGTCGATGATCTCATTGAAGACATTGAGCAAGCATTGGCAAAGATTCCTGCTCGACAAACCACCGCCGTTTAGGCCCCTTCAAGTTGGGCAGCATCCGTTTTGCTGCCCAACCTTTCCCCACGAAGAAAACGGCCTTCCCTCACCCTAAAGATTAGCTTTTAGGTTCCGAAACCTAAAGTAGAACTTTATGGTTGAGATTGGAGCAAGAATACTAATTGCAGGTGGAATCATCTTCCTGGCCGGAATGTTTGGGCTGCTGGATTTTGATTTTGCTTGGAAAACGGCAGCCGCATTCTCCGCGGTTGGCATCTTCGGTTACCTCCTGGAAAGACGCAAACTGCGTAATCCGGGAGTCGCAGGATTTATTGCCATTGCCGACGCCTATGCCGTAGCCCTTCTATTGGCCCAAGCCGGACACTTACCTGACCTTGGGTTCCTTGTCCTAGCCCCTTGCGCCTTTGCGGTCTTGAGGCATCAAGCCCCTGCTAATTTCATGGCCCCCCTCGCCGCAAGTTCCCTCTTAGTGGCGCATGCCGTTTTCAGCAAGGGAGAAATGCCAAGTCCTATGTTGCTAGGGCAAGCTTGTGCGCTTCTAGTGATCGGTCTACTGTTTAGCCAACCTAAAGTAGTTCACATTGAGAAAGAGGTAGCAACTCCTCTCGCTGCAAACGATATTGTTTTGGAACGTGAAGACTACTTAGAGCTACGAGAAAACTTCCGCAAGCTTCGTGACGCCTATCGCGATCTTGAATACAAGAGTCGCCGAGGTCGAATGATCTCAATCATCGATGATGCACGAAACGGTGGTAGTGAGCGGCTTTTCCAACGATTGACCAATAAAGTGAAGGAAGTTACGGGTGCGGATCACGTTGCTATTTACACCGTTGCCCAGTATGCGGAACAATTAGTAGTGAGAGCTACCACTTCTGGATATCCTACCGAATTGAGCGATGTTTCGTTGCGAATAGACCTTGACCTTGCCCCGGGCCAAATTAAACACCGAGTGGAACAGTCCCTCTTGGCTCTAAAGGTAGACAATGACCGAACTCGTGTTGCCAACGTGATTCTGCTAGACAGCGGAAGGATCATCGGAATGCTAACGCTCGGACATACCGAACCGATGAAACTTGCGGAGGCACAGGAAAAAGCCGAAGAGATCGCCCCATATCTAGCCTCTTTCATCCAAGACGAGTTGAAGGTAGAGAGTGAGCGCCGTCGTCTGCGCGAGACCGAGCTTCTCTATGAAGTCGCTACGGTCGCCAGCGGAGCTACCAACGTTACATCTCTTGCATCTAGAGTGGTGCGTGAGCTTTTTGAAACAATGGGGGCAGACCATGTTGGAGTCTTCCTCATTGAATCTAATGAAGCCATTCAACTGGCAAACCAAGGTGCGCGTACTCGACTCCTCGATGCCGTTAAGCTATCAGGCGGTCAAGGGTTATCCGGCTGGCTCGCCTCCGATGCACCTGAAATTGTTGTCTTTGATGCGCGGGACGATCATCGTATCGATGCTCAAGAAGCACTCAAGCGGCGCGTCGGAAGCTTTATCCTTCTCCCCTTGTCTTCGGCTGGGGGGCCACTTGGCTACCTGACCGCCGCAACCCACAGTCGAGGAGGATTGGATACCGCTGAAATCGAGTCGCTTCGCATTGCATCTACTGAGCTGAGCCAAGCGATTCAACGATTGCAGGGCAGAGGTTCCGAAGCCGAAGGAGTCATGACTCCGGCAGAGTTTGGTAAAAGGGTCCAAGGCGCAAAGGGAAGCTTTGTCTATCTGGAGCCATTACGACGGGAACAGCTCATCGAGAACTTCGGCAAGCCGGCGCTTGATATTGCCCTCCGCAAGTTTGTCGCCCAGCTCCGACGCAGCCTGCCCAAAGGCGGCTGTATCTGCCGTCGAGATGAAGGCGACTATGTTGTCTTTTTGCCAAAAGTGATGGTGGACAAGGCCAGCAGTTGGGCAAACGACATCACAGCATCTGCCGCCATGATTGCGGTCAAAACCCTGGACGGGTCTGGAAAAATCCCTCTCGCCCTTCGGGCAAAAGTCGCTGCTCTGGATAAGCAAGAAAGCGAGGTTTTTGATGCTCTTACAGCCTAAAACCAAGCGACCGGTAGATTTGCGCGTGTCGCGTGGCCAAAAGACGCGATACAGTGGTTACTGCGAACCGGATAGCGCGAAACAAATCGGCCTGCAAGAACTGTGCCGAAGAGGTTCAAAAATGGGGAGCAAACCAAATGGACCTATCGACAAGGTAGGAATCAGGAAACTTAACGCCCGCTCTAGCAGCGGACGCAAATCTATGACATACGCTGAAGTGGAATTGGTATCTGGCAACGCGAATGCGGCGATTGAGATCGCTAAGCAAACGTTAAAAAGCGACCCATCCCACGTCGGCGCTCTTGAGATCTTGGCAAAAGCACAATGGCAAGCAAGTCAGTGTGACGAACTTTTGCTGACTTTAAAGAAACTCATCGAACTCAATCCTTATGAGCCAGGATATCATTCGCTCTTGGCCGGGGCTTACCAAAGCCTTGGACTCTGTGGGGAGGCTGTAAAGGCTTACCTTAGAGCGGTTGATCTTGGATTCCCCAAATCGGCGGAAATGGATGCGATGATTGAGGAACTTAGAGAGTGGCAAGGTGCTCTGGTTGCTGGCCTTTTAGCAACCGATCCGGTATTCAAGGTTGCCTATCAGCAGGATCCAGCTCGGGCATGTACAGATCGCGGATTTGACTTCGCAATCCCACCCGAAACCACGGAACACCTCATCCAGGAAAGAGAATCACGAGCGGTCGTTTACGCTCGTCCATCGTAGAAACGCTTACGTGCCGCTTAAAGATTTGTACCAGCCGATCACTTTTTGAATGTATCGCTGAGTTTCCTTAAAGGGCGGCACTCCACCGTGGCGACGGACATTTCCGCTGCCTGCATTATAGGCAGCTAAAGCAAGAATCAACCCTTCATAGGGGTCGCCGGTCTGCTTCTTATACTTGTCCAAGTGCCCGCGAACGATCCTAACACAGGCGTAGAGATTCTCTGTCGTGTCGTAAGGATTACCTACTCCCATTCCTGCGGCAGTACCGGGCATCAGTTGGCCAAGTCCCATAGCTCCGGCTCGGCTAGTGGCCGATGGATTAAATCCACTCTCCACCAAAACCATCGCCATGATAAGGCGGGCATCGACCCCATATTTCAGACTAAAGCCAACAATCCCTTCTGCAATCTTATAGGCTTGCCCATCAGTCAGGCTCTTGTTTCGCCCTTTGATAAATCCCGCATAAATTGGAGTTACCTCGTGCGCAGGTAAAGACCATGCTTTAGTGGACTTTGTCCCACCTCTACCAATAGGGCCAGATAGTGGGTTATTGTTGCGTGGTGTGGTTGCTGCGCGAGAAGACTTGGACCCTTCCAACCTTCTTCGAGCAGCGGCTTTTTGCTCTGCATCTATCTCAATTCTGCGAATAGAAGCTTCAGGAGCAGCCCCTATCAAGACGCATCGCAACTGGGCCGTTTCATGTAGTCGGCTTGCTCGAACAAGCAGTCGGGCTGATACTTCGTTTCCTTTTAGCCAATCTGGAGCAGAGTTCGCGTCAATGATCTCCGTGCCACCATCGGTACGCTCAAGCATCAAAGCTACTTTGTCTTGAACTTCAAAAACGCCCTTAACCTTGCCCTGAACTTCAACGACTCTCGTTCCAAGCAGAGTTTCCAAAGCGGGAACCCCAACCGCTTGCGTGACCTTATGCTGCTTTCGTAAAGCAAGGTACTGGTCAAGGCTTTGCCCATGCGCCATAGCGGCGATCAGCAAAAGCACCGGGGTGAACAAGCGTCTCATCATTGCCAATATTCCATATTCGGCTGGCATTGCCTCATTATTGAGACGGGTCGACAAGGCAAAACTTCTGGCGGAGAGATCGGGATTCGAACCCGAGAAGAGGTATTAGCCCCTTACCCACTTAGCAGGCGGGCGCTTTCGTCCACTCAGCCATCTCTCCGCTGCTAACGGAAGAGTATAGCATCTTAGGCACCTCAATAGGTCTATTCCTAGTATTCGTGTAAAATAGGTTGGTTGAGATAAGGCTCATGGGCCCAAACGGCCGGCGGATCCTCGACTTTGGATGCGCCGGCTTTTTTATGCCCGGCACATGAGGAGATACCAAAGAATGCCAACTCTAGTTATCGTAGGTGCGCAATGGGGCGACGAAGCGAAAGGCAAGCTCGTCGACGTGCTCGGAGGGGAATCTAAGCTCGTTGTTCGCTATGCAGGCGGAAACAACGCAGGCCACACGGTTATCACCGGTGGACAAGAGTTTAAATTTCACCTTATTCCCGCCGGAATTCTTCATCCTGAAACAACGGCCATCGTTGGAGCAGGAATGGTCGTTTGTCCAAAAGGGCTCTTAGAAGAGCTGGATCGGACTAAGGCACAAAAAAGCGACTTGGGAACACTCTATATTTCCAGCGCCGCTCATGTCGTCTTCCCCTACCATCGAATGTTAGATTCGCTGGAAGAAGAAGCCCGTGGCTCTAATCCAATTGGCACCACCAGTCGTGGCATCGGCCCTGCTTATCAGGATAAAGTTGCCCGAATCGGGATTCGAATGGGCGAGTTCGTGAACCCTGAAGTATTTGCAAAGAGGTTCGCAGAGGTTGTTCAAGTTAAGAATCGAATGCTGGCCATGTTTGGCAAAGAAGCACTCGACTACGATGCTATTCTTGCCGAATACCAAGGCTACGCAGAACGGCTTCGACCATATGTTAAAGACACTGACCCAATTGTTCAGGAAGCGGTCTACAATGGCGATCGAGTCTTGTTCGAAGGTGCTCAAGGCACGTTCCTAGACCTTGATTCGGGTACCTATCCATACGTTACATCCAGCCACCCCACAGCCGGTGGAGCCGCGGTTGGAACTGGAGTTGGCCCTCGTATGATCAATTCGGTTCTCGGAGTTTGCAAGGCTTACACAACCCGAGTTGGAGCCGGTCCCTTCCCAACCGAACTCCTGGACGATGTTGGCGAATGGATTCGCCAACACGGTAAGGAGTACGGCACTACCACGGGTCGAGGACGTCGATGCGGGTGGTTAGACTTGGTCATGCTAAAGCACTCTTGCCGACTCAATTCCTTGAGTGGCTTAGTTGTAACGCGACTTGACATCTTGAGCGACTTCGAGACGGTTAAAGTTGCCGTCGGATACAAGCTCGATGGAAAAGAGATTGACTATGTACCCGCCAATACCTTCGAGTTTGAGCGAGTTGAGCCGATCTACAAAGAGATGCCAGGTTGGAAAGGCGATCTGCGCAAGTGTCGCAAGCTAGAAGACCTTCCCGCAGAGGCTAGAGCCTATCTAGACTTCGTGGAAGAGTTCACCGGGACCCCTCCCGCAATCTTGAGCGTTGGCCCGGATCGAGATGAAACAATCATCGTTCGCCCCGACCTCATCTGGGGAGAATAAGCAAAAAGAGGTAGAAGAACTTTAACTCTTCTACCTCACGAAACTTTTTAGGATTAACCTAGATCCAAGTGGATGCTCGGCGGAAGATTCGGTAATCAACTGGTCTACGGACGTGCCCAAAGACAAAGTCCGGCCAACCCGCCATAAAGTCGAGCTCGTAATTCTCTGGCGGCGAGATCAACACTAAAGGAACCTTCGCGGCCGTCGGGTGATCCATCTTTGCATAGGCAAAGGCTTCATATCCTGCGATCTTATGTGGCTCCAAAAGCGTTGCCAACAAGTCCACAAAGATCATGTCTGCCCCTTCAGCTTCCTCTAGAGCATCGCTCCAATCTTCATAAACCTTGGTCACATCGCTCGGATGAAATCCTTCCTGAGCCGCCTGTATAACCTCAGGATCCTTTGTAATAAGCAAAAACTTCATCTTAAATGGCTATCGCCCATCCCCTAGTTAGATTACACAACATCTCTCAAATAAAATCCAAGATTCTAGAGAGAAGAGTCATTCTAGTCGGTAGAGAACACTCTTTGGTTAAAACTCTTTAAAGTGCGCCCAATATAGCGTAGGCAAGAACGGTGCCAATGAGCTTAAGATTCCCTTTTGTCTATTCCGAGGAGTTTGACTTTGCCCGAGGATGGGCCTTGTCTACCGCTTGCCGCAATCTATCCACACTCACGTGTGTGTAGATTTGTGTTGTAGCTAAAGATTCATGCCCCAACAACTGCTGAACCGTTTTTAAGTCTGCCCCATTGTCTAGCAGATGAGTTGCAAAGGAGTGTCTCAATGTATGTGGCGAAACTTCCAGCGGTAATCCCGCCAAAAGCGCCCATTTCTTTACTATTTTCCGAATGGCGTCGGTGCTAATCCTCTTGCCTTTTTCCGTAGTAAAAAGAGGTTGTCCTTCTTTCGGTTCAACCCGTTCACTCGCCATATAATCTTTGATCGCCGCACTACAAGTCGACCCAAAGAATGTGATTCGCTCTTTGCTCCCCTTTCCCAGGACGCGAATGGTCTGCTCTGCTAGATCGAGGTCTTGTACGTTTGCCCCCGCGACTTCCGAAACGCGCAAACCTGCCCCATAGAGAAGCTCCAGCATAGCCCTATCTCTCAGAGCACCCTTTGTGTCGGCGACATCCTGATCAAGAATATCCGTTACCTGTCCCTTGTTCAGCGCCTTGGGAAGTGATCGTCTTCGAATAGGAGCATCTAGGCTTTCGGTCGGATCTGTGCTCAATTTTCCAATTCGTCGCAGATACTTCACAAACGTTCTCAATGTGCTTAGTTTGCGAGCCCGCGTGACCGCATTGGGAGCATAGGTCCGCAGGTAACCTCGGAGCGCATTAGGCTCTAGCTTGAACTCTCCATCCAAGTGATGAGCGAGTTGCGCCAAATCACTCCCATACGACCGGACAGTCGCTGGAGAACGTTTACCCGCAAGGTTATCCAAAAAAGATTGGATCAGGGAATCGAGAGAATCCACTAGCTATAAAGACGGGGGCTAAGCCAAATAAGAATGGGCGGCTCGGTTTTTCTACAAAACCAATCCGCCCGATCAGTCTTTACGCTTCTGCTTTTTTCAAGACCAGAGATACGTTATGGCCACCAAAGCCATAGCTATTGGACATTGCCATCTCCACATTGGCGTCCCTTGCCACATTGGGGATGTAATCCAAATCGCACTCTGGATCTGGGTTTTCATAGTTGATGGTGGGCGGCAATTTACCATCGCGCATCGCCAAGATACAGATCAAAGCTTCAATCGCTCCGGCTGCACCCAAGGTATGACCAATCATCGATTTGGTAGAACTTACCGGCGTCTTGTAGGCTTGGTCGCCAAAAGCACGCTTAATCGCGTAAGTTTCACCCTTGTCGTTGTAATAGGTCGAGGTTCCGTGAGCATTCACATAACCAATTTGGTCAGGAGTGATTCCCGCCGTGCGTAGAGCCATTCTCAGAGCACGATATGCGCCATCAGCTTCTGGGTCAGGCTGCGTGATGTGATAAGCATCACCCGCCATTCCATAGCCAATCACCTCGCCATAAATCTTTGCGCCTCGCTTTTTAGCAAAGTCATAGTCTTCTAGGACAAAGACTGCGGCGCCCTCTCCAATCACAAATCCGTCGCGTTCTTTATCAAACGGTCGGCTTGCATGCTGAGGATCATCGTTGCGGGTTGTCATCGCGCGTGCTGCACAGAATCCACCTAGCCCAAGTTCATTGATAGGAGCTTCGGTACCACCCGCCAACATCGCAACGGCATCGCCACGCTTGATGATGTGATAGGCGTCACCGATTGCATTCGCACCGGTCGAACACGCTGTCACCACGCAGGTATTGGGACCTTTCAAGCCATGCAAGATCGAAACATAGCCAGAAGCCATGTCGGGAATCATGTAAGGCACAAGGAATGGAGATACCTTGCTCGGACCACCTTCAACCTGTCGTCGGTGCTGCTCGCCAAGAAATGTGAGGCCTCCAATGCCAGATCCAATCAGAACGCCAAACTCTTCGCGGAGCTCGTCATCCAACTTGATCGCACAATCATCTATCGCCATCTGTGCGGCAGCACAGGCGAACGCGATGAACCGGTCAATGCGCCGGGCTTCTTTCTTGTCCAGCCAGTCCTCCGCGTTGAAGTCCTTAACTTCTGCGGCAATCCGGGTGGTGTAATCGGTTGGGTCGAGGAGCGTGATGCGATCAACCGCGCTCTCACCGGCCAAAAGACGGGGCCAAAACTTGTCAACCCCAGTCCCGAGCGGAGTTACCGCCCCAACGCCAGTGATAACAACCCGTCCTGATGGAACGGGTCTATCGCTCATCCCTGCTTCTTGGAAATGTAAGTAACGGCGTCGCCAACCGTCTTGATCTCGCCGACTTCCTCATCAGGAATATCGATTCCGAACTCGTCTTCAAAAGCCATGACGAGCTCGACTACGTCCAAGGAATCTGCGCCAAGGTCTTCAGTGAACGATGCCGTTTCTACGACCTCTTCTTCCTTCACGCCTAACTCTTCGACGGTGACCTTCTTTACTCGTACAAGTGTGTCCGCTGACATGATTGGAACAATACCCCGAAACATAACTGGCTAGGGACCAATTAACAATATCCATTGCACACGTCCTAGGGCTATTACTCAATAGATTCCAAAGTATGATTTGATTTAGGGATAGCATGAACATTGCCGGTGTACTCCAAACCCTGAATGAAATGGTGGAAGAAGGAGTTCTAGAAACCTACGCCCTCGGTGGAGCGGTGGCCGCAACTTACTATCTTGAGCCTATCTCTACAATGGATGTGGATGTATTTGTCCGCCTTTACGACCAAAGAAACAAGTCAATTATCGATCCTCGTCCGATCTTTGCTTTTCTCTCACAAAAGGGCCATGTTATGGAGGGTGAGTACGTAATGGTAGAAGGTTGGCCTGTACAATTTCTCGCTCCTCCCGGCGAATTAGGTGAAGATGCTTTAGACTTAGCCGAAGTAGCAGATGCTAGCGGCACACCCGTTCGTCTACTAACGGCCGAACATCTGGCCGCTATTGCACTGGAAACAGGACGTCCGAAAGACAAGCTCAGATTGCAAATGTTTATCGAAAGCCCACAGTTCAATCGCTCAAAGTTTGAAGAACTTGTGGAACGCTTCGATCTACAGCCCCAGTGGCAGAGTTTCAAGCACACTTTTGAGGTGTAGGATGACTTTCGATATCGTTCAGATTAACAATGAGAAAAAGACCTATCGCCAAAAGCTATCAAGACTGCCTTTTGGCGACAAGCTAAAAATATTGGATCAAATGCGGGCCAGAGATTTGTGGATACGTTCTGCCCAAGTAAGCAAGACTACAGGAACAATCCCCCATCCACCGTCAAAGTCTGACCCGTGATATAGCCTGCACTCCCCGAGGCCAAGAATAGGATCGCCGGCGCGATATCCTCAGGCTTCCCAAGCCGACCTGCCGGAGCCGTTTTCTCCACATACTCCTTGAAGTCCGCCGGAAGGTCTTCCGTCATATCGGTCTCAATAAATCCTGGAGCGATGGCATTACAGGTGATGTTTCGCGAACCCAACTCCTTTGCTGTCGCTAATGTCAAACCGATCAAACCGGCCTTGGAGGCCGCATAGTTGGCCTGTCCTGCTCCGCCATGCAGCCCAATAACGCTACTGACATTCACAATGCGCCCGTAACGGGCCTTCATCATTGGCTTGGCCACAGCGCGAATCGTGTTGAATGCTCCTTTCAGGTTCACTTGGAGTACCCGATCCCAGTCTTCATCTTTCATTCGAAGAATCAAGGTGTCCTTTGTGATCCCAGCGTTGTTTACCAAAACAGCTGGAGTACCCAGATCTGCAACCACTGCTTCAATAAGCGCATCTACCGCCGCGGAGTCGCTGACATCGCATCCATAGCCCTTCGCTCCGCTTCCTATCTCGTCTGCTGTCTTCTGGCCACCGGCTTCGCTGGTCGCCACACAGGCCACCTTAGCGCCTTCATTGGCAAATGCCCGAGCAATCTCTTTGCCGATGCCTCGACTGGCTCCGGTGACGATGACGACTTGATCGGTAAAACCCATAAAAGCAATTGTGGCAGGTGAAGACAAGTACCATGGGCGTCCCGCCCATGGTTTCCTCGCCCGTCCCGGTCGAGGAACAAGCCCCGTTTACTTACATACAGGCAAGTTGGGCTGACACCTCAAGCCCTCACTGCCCCGACCGCTTCTTCAAGCGTATCCAGGCTGTTCACCCGAAGCCCCTTCGCCTCTCGCTCAATCCGCTTCAACAGACCGGTCAACACGTCACCCGTGCCACATTCAATAAAGGTCCGTACTCCTTCGTTGTACATGTTTTGTACCGACTCCGTCCAACGCACCGGGCTCTTCAACTGCCTTTCCAACAAATCTGGCCAAACCCCTGTCTTCACAATCGGCTGAGAGGTCACGTTGCTAAAGACTCTGCCTGATCCAGTGTAGAACTCAGCCTTGTCCAAGGCGATCCGCATCTCAATCGCAGAACTCTCCATCAGGGGGCTGTGAAACGCACCGCTTACATTCAAAGGCAAAACTCGCTTAGCTCCGGCCGCAACCAAGGCTTCGCCCGCTTTACCAACGGCCGCCACTTCGCCGCTGATCACTAACTGGCCAGGACAGTTATCGTTGGCCACAACCACTACGCCATCAATCTTTACGAGCACCGCCTCGATCTGCTCTCTCTCAAGACCAAGAACCGCAGCCATCGTTCCCGGCTCTTTCTCTCCCGCCTCCGCCATGATCTCTCCACGGCGTTGGACCAATTTGGCACCTTCTTCAATCGATAGGATCTCTGCCGCCGCCAATGCCGCATATTCGCCCACACTGTGGCCCGCAAACGCATCTGCCATGACGACTCCCTTCAGATGAGCATTAAGGCAAGCCCAAGCTGCGACTCCGGTGGTGTATAGCGCAAGCTGAGCATTCTGAGTCTGCCGAAGTGTCTCCTCATCTGTTTCAAAGCAGAGCTTGGCCGTATCCACTCCGGTAGCCGAAGCGACGCGAGAAAAAACTTCCTGCGATTCAGGGCGCAAGTCATATAGCTCTTTGCCCATTCCGGGCTTTTGGGAACCTTGTCCAGGGAAGACGATGGCGATCATGATCTCTATTTTGTCTCAGAACCGCACCTCAGCACTTTGTCCAAGCTCTGTAATCTTGATCGCGACCATTGCGTAGAGAGCAATCGCTTGACTTACAGATTCCTAATCTTCTTTCCGACAATCCTGCAATAGAAATCTGTATGTTCAAGCACATTGCTCTGTTCGCCATCGCTGTTGGAGTCCTCGGCACTCATTCCTCGCCCGCTGACGATGGGCACAAGAATCCTGCGCCGAAATCAAAGGAAGTAAGAGTTGGGCCAGACGAGGCTATGAAGCGGCTGATTTATGGCAATCGGAGGTTTGTGAATGGAGAAACCCAACATCCCAATCAATCTGCCGAATACCGGCTCGCTCTGGCAAAAGGGCAAAGACCTTATGCTGTGGTGGTAGCTTGCTCAGATTCTCGTGTATGCCCAGAAATCATTTTTGATCAGGGCCTAGGAGATCTGTTTGTAGTCCGAGTTGCCGGAAACACCATCGGAAACGTAGAGTTAGGTTCTATCGAATACGCCGTCGAGCATCTTGGGGCAACACTAATTCTGGTTGTAGGTCACGAAAAATGTGGCGCAGTGGGCGCCGCTATTCAAGGTGGCGAACCTCACGGACATATCGGCGATGTCACCGCTCCGATTAAGCCCGCCGTTGACGCCACCCGAGGCTACTCGGGGGATGTTCTAGATATCGCCGTTCGCTATAACGCAAAGTTTGTGGCCGAAGGCCTTAAGGTTAGAGATTCCTTGATCAAAGAGTAGATTTATCGAAACGAAGTAAAAGTGTTGAGTGCCCGATATGATCTCGATAGCGGCCTCATTGAGATTCTTGAATAAAGCTTGTCAACCGATAACGGGCCTAACGACCGTCATTTTCAATCGTTAAGGCCATACTAGTTCCTAATTCGATCCGACGGAGGAGGAACTCTTTGATCTTAAGCACAGCTTCGCTGGCCCTAACCCTGCTCGCGCAATCCGGTGATACGGAAATGCGTCTCATGCGGTGGCCCAGCATCCATGGCGATACCGTCGTCTTCACTTACGCAGGCGACCTTTGGACGGCCAAAACAGACGGGGGCCATGCTCGACGTCTCACATCTCACCCCGGGGTAGAAGGACAAGCTCGCATTTCTCCCGATGGAAAGTGGATCGCATTCACCGCTACCTATGAAGGCAATCCGGACGCCTACATCATCCCCATCGACGGTGGTGAACCCAAGCGACTTACATTTGAGCCCAATGCCGATAATGTCATTGGCTGGACAAATGACGGAAAGGTCATGGTTGCTTCCACCAGCGGAAACTTCCTTGCCAATCAACAGCGACTTTGGCTGCTAAATCCAAGCGGCGGCCCTGCTGAGTCCACTAAGGTCTATGAGATTGCCCAAGGCTCTTACTTGCCCGACGGCAAGACCCTGGTTTACAACCGATTTGGATCAAACAATTTCAACTGGCGTCGATACCGAGGCGGTACTCAAGGCAAGATCTCAATCTTCAACCTAGAGACCAACAAGTACTCTGAGCTACCCACCGGTCGAGAGCAAAACTACTTCCCAATGACAATCGGGAACTCTGTGATCTACATCAGCGACCGAAATCAGGGAACCCTTAACTTCTATCGCTACGATGTGGCCTCCAAGAAAGAGACTCAGCTCACAAAGTTTGCGGATGCAGACATCAAGTGGCCTTCAACCGATGGCAAGAAGATTGTCTACGAGCGTGACGGTCATCTTTGGACTTACAACGTTGCGGATGGCAAGATTGTAAAGCTGAATCCAACCGTGAAGAGCGATTTCGTCGCCTCACGACCGTACTTCAAGCGACTCAGCCCAGAAATCAGTTCTATCACTCTCTCTCCAAGCGGTAATCGAATCGCGGTTGAGGCTCGTGGCGAGCTGTTCAGTGTTCCTGCACGAAGCGGTGAGACTCGAAACTTCACCAACTCAGGCTCTCGCGAAAGATTCCCAACCTGGTCTCCGGACGGCAAAACCATTGCCTACGTAAGCGACGCCACTGGAGCCTTCGAGGTCTACACTCAACCTCAGATGGGCGGTCCTGCTACCAAGCTGACCGACGCGAAAATATCCGTCAATGGCTTGGAATGGAGTCCAGATGGCAAGTTCATTATCATCTCCACCGACGTGGATGAGATGTACATTCTGGACGTCACCACCAAGAAGGTTAGCCAGGTCTTCAAATCTCGATTTGGCGGTGGTGTCAGCTATGACATCTCACCCGATAGCAAATGGGTGACCTACATTGATCAGGCACCAAATGGCTTTGGTCAAGTGTTCCTTTACGAAGTTGCCACCGGCAAATCCACAGCGGTCACTGATGGTCGCTATAACGATTCTGCGCCGGTCTTTGATGGCAATGGTAAGTGGCTCTATTTCGTTTCCAGTCGAACTTTTAACCCAAGCTTTGGAAACTATGAGTTCAGCCTAAAGATCGAAGACTCTCAGAGAATCTACGCAATCCCCCTCACCAAGGGAACGGCGAATCCTTACATCGCAAAGGGCGATGAGGAACCCGCAGGACAACCGGCAACGCCTCCTGCCGCTGGCGACAAGACCGTTCGAATCGATTGGGATGGCATTAACGAGCGCGCGATCGTGTTACCGTTAACAAACTCGAACTATCCTGGCCTCATCGGTGTAGATGGCGGCATTCTCTTCATTGAAGGGAATTCGCTCAAGAAGATCGACATGGGTGGTCGAGAAGCGGCAACGATCATTTCCGGCCTAACCGGTCCTCTCGCACTAAATGCGGCAAAGAATAGGCTCGCTTACTCCGCCCAAGGCATTATCGGTATCGTTCCCGTACAGCCTGGACAACAGGT
This sequence comes from Fimbriimonadaceae bacterium, assembly GCA_037190145.1. Taxonomy (GTDB): domain Bacteria; phylum Armatimonadota; class Fimbriimonadia; order Fimbriimonadales; family Fimbriimonadaceae; genus 55-13. The sequence goes on along the minus strand of JBBCJU010000004.1, from coordinate 311,223 downwards.
AGGCGCCGGACGAGTAGACACCAGCGGCGTCAGTGCCATGGTCGATCCTCGACGAGAGTGGGAGCAAATCTTCTGGGAAGCCTGGCGGTTTGAGAAGTACCACTTCTACGATCCCAACATGATGGGTCTGGACTGGAACGCAATTGGACAGCGCTACGCGAAGTACCTCCCCCATGTTGCTACTCGCCAAGACCTGAACTATGTTCTCGGGTTGATGTTGGGCGAACTCGGTACCGGCCATAGCTACGTCTCTGGCGGAGACTTCGGCAACACCGGCGCGTCGGTTCCAGTCGGCCAGCTAGGCGCGGACTACGAAGTGGTTGGCAATAACGTGCGCTTCAAGAAGATCTTCCGAGGCGGCAACTTCGACGAGTCAATCCGAGGACCTCTCGGTGAGCCCGGAGTAGATGTTCGAGATGGCGACTTCTTGCTCGCTATCGACGGACAGCCAGTCAATAAGGACGTCAATCCAAACTCCTTACTCGTGGATAAGGTGGGACGAACGGTGGTTCTAACCGTTAACTCTTCCGCATCCACATCCGGAGCAAGAACCGTTCGTGTTCGCCCGGTTGGCAACGAAGGCAACTTGCGCTACTTCGATTTCGTGGAAACCAGTCGAAAGTGGGTAACCCAAGCCTCCAATGGCCGCATTGGCTATATGCACGTACCCAATACGGCATTCCAAGGTGCGGTGGAGTTCATCCGAGGCTATTGGAGCCAAACCGACAAGGACGCCATGATTGTTGACGAGCGATGGAACGGCGGAGGCTATATCCAGCCTTGGTTCGTGGACACCTTGGCACGAAAGATCAAAGCTGGAATCCAAGATAGAAACGCTCGGGAAGACAGCTCCGATGCCGTTGCTATTGAAGGTCCGAAGGTCATGCTAATCAACGGCTACGCTGGTTCAGGCGGAGACTTCTTCCCCTGGATGTTCAAGACCCAGAAAGTTGGCCTCCTGATCGGTAAGCGAACTTGGGGCGGCCTGGTCGGCATTTCTGGCGGGGCTCCGCTTGTGGATGGCGGTAGCGTCACTGCACCAGAGTTCAGTATCTACAACCGCGATACGATGGAGATCATCGCTGAGAACACTGGCGTTGATCCAGATATCGACATTGATGCTCGCCCTGACCTGATTGCTCTTGGTCGAGACCCACAGCTTGAGAAAGCAGTGGAAGTTCTTCTGGAGCAACTGAAGAACGCACCGGCGAAGAAGAAGCGCACGGACATTCCGAAGCTGCACAAGAACGGTCGAGTTGGCGGTTAAGTTCTAAACGCCAGTATCACGGAGTTGGGCTAGGTTCCACAGAACCTAGCCCAACTGTATTTTGGAGACCACTCCAAGTTCAAAGGAACCTACCAAAGAATATTCTTCAGGATGCCTTATTAGGTTTCCTGAAGGCTTGCAAGCCTTTTACCGACGATCCGATATTCGGCGACGAAGCTCTACCAGCCCGCGAATCGTCATCAGGGAACCCGCCAATGAGGCGATCAAAAGCAGAGGAGCAAGAACAAAGAGAAGTCCCATACTCTCCGACATCTGAATATATCGGGTCACCAAAAAAACGATGGTTAGCAAGATAACCCCGTTTAGACCCTTTAACAGAATTTGCCCCACACTCTCTGGAGTCTCGGAGTCCTCAATTCTCTTAGAGAGCGTCTTGTCTTCGGCAACCGTTCGAACGATCCAGTTTGCGAATTCACGGCTGCATCCCCGCTCTACTAACCTTTCTTCAATCGTGTAGGCCTCGATTTTGTAGTAGTGCAAGATGGCGGCAACCCTTCGAAAGCGGTGATACTGCAAACGCCCAAGCTTCTTGAGTTCGCTCTGAAATTCTTCGGGTGTATCGACCATCGGTTTATTTTACGAATTTGATCGGCAAAGGGATTTTGCCTATGGTCCCTTATGCCTTGCTTCCGGTACCTTGACCAAGATGGATGAAGGGCATATTGGTGTTGACGAGAGTGGGAAAGGCGATTTTTTTGGCCCTTTGGTAATTGCTGCCTGCTATGTTGGCCCAGAACACCTTGCTGAACTGGACGGCGTCAAGGATTCTAAGAAATTGACGGATCCCATATCGCTAAAGTTGGCGGAAAAAATCAAAGCAACTTGCCCTCACGCCATTGTTGCCATCGGTCCGGCTAAGTACAACGAGCTCTACGCCAGGTTCCGAAACCTGAATTCTTTGCTTGCTTGGGGACATGCTCGTGCTATCGAGAATGTGTTGGAGCAAACCTCTGCTACCAAGGTGATCTCGGACGAATTTGCTAAAGGTGGACATGCCGTAAAAAACGCATTGTTCGAAAAAGGCAAAACCTTACAGTTCATTTCCGCAGTGCGAGCAGAACAGGATATCGCGGTTGCCGCTGCTTCCATCTTGGCCCGTGCTGAATTCCTGAAGAGATTGAAGCGGCTTGGCGAGGAGTTTGGCATCACCCTTCCGAAAGGAGCCTCTGCGGTGATTGACCCAGGGGTTCGATTCGTAAAATCCCAGGGCCCAGAAAAATTAAATCAGGTTGCCAAGATGCACTTCAAAACTTCTGCTCAAGTCTTGGAGAAGGCGCGAACATGAATTTTGTAGACCTCATCGGCAAGAAGCGAGATGGCCTTACGCTGTCGTACGAGGAACTGGCAACGGTTGCCAACGGAGCCGCAACGGGAGCCATCCCAGACTATCAACTCAGCGCCTGGCTGATGGCAGCCTTCCTTAATCCACTGGATGAACAAGAAACCGCCTGGCTCACCAAAGCCATGGCAGAAAGTGGAGCCCGAATTGACCTAACGGGTTTGCCCAAACCGTGGGTAGATAAACACAGCACGGGAGGGGTGGGTGACAAAACGACTCTGGTTCTGTTGCCAATCTTAGCGGCTTGCGGATTGACCGTGGTCAAAATGAGTGGGCGTGGCCTGGGTATCACCGGCGGCACCATCGATAAACTCAGCGCAATTCCTGGGTTTCGCCTAGACCTTAGCCCCGAAGAAATGAAAGCTCAAGCCGCAGAAATCGGAGTGGCCCTCACCGGGCAATCACCCAATTTGGCTCCCGCAGATAAAGCTCTTTATGCCCTCCGTGATGTGACCGGAACCGTAGGTTCTATTCCCCTCATCGTCAGTAGCATTCTGAGTAAGAAAATTGCCGGAGGCGCAGACACCATTGTTCTGGACGTGAAATGCGGATCGGGAGCCTTTATGGAAACTCCTGAAGACGCCCAAAAATTGGCTGCAGCCTTGGTAGAAACTGGGAGGCGACTCGGACTAGCGGTGAAAGCTTCCATCTCAGACATGGCCCAGCCCCTTGGCTCCATGGTAGGCAACGCCCTGGAAGTAAAGGAAGCCTATGACGTACTCAAAGGCCAAGCACCCAATGCCCGTTTTCAGGATCTCTGCGTTTACTACACAGCAGAAACCTTAGAAGCGTGCGGAAAAGTTTCCCGTATTGAAGATGGGAAAGCCCAAGCCCTTGAGGTCTTGGAATCTGGCAAGGCGCTTAAAAAATTTAAGGAATGGGTTCGGGCTCAGGAAGGAGATGCCTTCTGGGACTCTGGATCCCTCCCTGAAGCCGCAGTCGTTGAACCCCTCCGCTTCGGCGGTGCTGGAGGTTACGTCCAGGCAATCGACGCCCGAGCCATTGGCCAAGCCGTGATCGACTTAGGAGGCGGACGCAAGCGGAAAGACGATCAGCTAGACCTATCCGTCGGAGTCGAGATTTTGGTGCGCGTAGGTCAACAGATTCGCGAAGGCACCAATTTGGCCAAGGTTCACGCAAGTTCCCTGGAGAAGATCCTGGAAGTTGGCCCAATGATCTCGAAGGCATTTACATTCAGCGACACGCCGGTCCAAGAACCGCCCCTAATCTTAGGTTCTTTCTAAGCTCACGAGCCCTCAGTCTTGAGGCAATGAAAAGCGCGTTGTCGTCCGCCTTAGAACGATCTTCGCTAGTTTCTTCAGGGTGCGCCAGCCACAAACCGACACCTACTACAGAACTACAACCCTGAGGATAGGAACCGCTTCACGAAATAGTACTTAATTAGCTTCTTGCGCGTTACAGTCAATGGTACGCTCCGTGCATGCATGAAGAGTTTCCCGATTACTTTCCAAAGCAACGTGATGAATCTAAGCTAGCACCACGAAGTATCACTTATAGAGTTAGCTACAGGCGTATTCTAAACGATGGTCCGTTGGGAAGAAGTGTTATGAAGTCAATGATCTTCTTTAATGACTTTACTTCCGCTGGTTTTTTAAACGATTTAGCTAATGATTCAAATGTTCTAACTTCGAAGCACAGGCGAATGGCAGACTTCTGGACACTCAGAATGACAATCCTCACTCTTAGCGAGTGTGTGAAGTTCTTAGGGCATTTGCGGAACTTGCCCGAAGCTAAGCCATTCTTGGATGACAAGAGATTAAGGAAGAACTTCTCGGAAGTAGAAAGGTGGCTGCCTGGTGGAACTGATGTGAAGGAGTTCAACAGACTTGTTAAGAGCGTGCGAGACACCATCAGCGGCCATATTGATCATGGTTCTCTTGAGAAGGCTATGGAGTTTCGAGCATCCACTCCAAGATTAGAGACCGGCAAGGTTGAATACCACACAACCCATGACTGGGCAACAAGATTCTTCTGTGCTGATGCTGTAGCTGAAACTGTTGTTTGGCACAATGCTTGGGGCATCAACGGACAGCAGGAAAATCTTGATGAGCAGATCCAAAAGGACCACAAAGAGATGATCAAAATGAGAGCCGCAATTGCACAGTTTGTTGGCCATTACGCTAGCCTAGTCACACATAGTCGAGGATACTTTAAGTAAATTTATGTCTCAGCGTGCGCCAGCCACAAACCGACGCCGACCACAAAACTGCAACCCTGAAGATAGGAGCCACCCAGTCCGAAAGAAACCTCCTGACCACCCTCAGCCAAGGCGCTTACTGTTTCTTCGGCGGCTCAAATTGAGCGACTTTGCGGGTGATCGGCTTGTTGCCATCGTAGCCCGTAATGAATTCAAACTCCACCGCTCGATTAGGGCGGGGGAAAATCCACAGCGCATACGAGCTACCAATCATCGTCACTCCGCCCGGGAATGGATTCGCCTTGAACCGAACGACATTGGTCTTGCCTTTGGTGTTCACATCCACAATGCTGTAACTTTCCACACCACTGGTTTGCCCCGCAAAGAGAGCGAAAACAACATTCTTCTTGAAGTCCACCTCGGGCACTTGAGCCTCCAAGATGCCGCCGCCGCCACCCCCAATGACGCCTTTGTGGTCTTGCCAGAGGGCCTGGAATTGCGCTGCATCGGTCACCATCGCCGACATTTGCCGCTCTATGGTTGTATCTGTCCCGGTGAGTTCACCCAAGGGTTTAAAGTTCTTGTCTTCCGCCGCTTGTTGAGCGAGGATTGTAAGCAGCAAAGCAATCGCTTTTCCAAGACTAAGCATTCCTTTTCTGACGGACCCTTAGCCCCAGTTGTTCGATGTTTCAGAATCTTCGATAGAAGCCAGCCCTTCTTACCGACTGTTAGTCCAGAAGATCATGCTAACAACCATTCTTTCCTCACTCGTGTTGTCTCAAATTGCCGCTGCGCCTCCGGCATATACCAAGTCGGTGACTTTGTCAAGCGGCGTAGTCGAAATGCACACCGCAGCCCAAAAATTCACCGCCCCCGGCAAGCCTGATGTTTGGCTCGTCGGCGTGGTTCACATTGGCGAGAAACAGTATTACGCGGACTTGGTAAAGCTGCTAGATGATCAAGGTGTGGTTCTTTTTGAGGGGGTAAAGCCATCCGCGAAAGCTCCTGAAAGGCCGGCAGAAGATAAGCCTCAAACTCCCATCTATAAAGCTCTTAGTGATGCCCTTCAACTCGAGTTTCAGTCCACCCAGATAAAGACCGATAAGCCGAACTGGGTAAATAGCGATCTTTCATGGGATGACCTAGATCAGCTCAACAAGGAAAAGAATGCGGGTAAGCCAAGTAGTTTTGATCAAATCAAGCAAGTTCTTGACCCTTCTTCATCCATGGGCAAGATGCTGGTGAGTCTTCTCCAGACTGCAACTCCCGGCATGAAAGAGGGCATCAAGATGATCTTGGTTAAAAATGTCGCCAGCGGTAAAGGTCAGACCATGGATAAGGCTACGCAAGAGATCATTATCGACGCGCGAAACAAGTCGGTAATGGATACCTTTGCCAAAACTCTCAAGTCTGATTCCGCGCCGAAATCCGTAGGCATCTTCTGGGGAGCAGCCCACATGCCCGGCCTGGAAAAGGACCTCGCCACGCAGTACGGTTATAAAGCTGGCGAGCGCAAATGGTTCCAAGCCGCCAATGCCGATCCAAACAAGCTAGACGCAACCGGGAAGATGATTGTGGATATGTTTGAGAAGCAACAAACCGCTCCCAAAACAGGCAGCGGCCCAAGCCTCTTAGCCGCCCTGCAACCCAAGTCTCGCTAAAAACGTCGCACAATGCGACGTTGCAAGAACTTCGAGTCAATCTAGGGGATCGAGAAGCCGCAAAAAGTGCATGGGCACAGTGCGGCTTCATGGCTTTTCTGGGTGTTCTGATCCCTATTGCCGCATGGTCAGACGGGAAGCCAGCCTCCATGGTTATTGGACTTACCGCGTTCTCGATCGTTGTTGTTGGACTTGTGAGCTGGTTTCAAATTTCGATGGCAAAAGCCCAAGTTCGCAACTCTGCCTTTTTATTGGTAAGTACCGTCGAAAAAGTGAGCTTGCTGCAAAATGGCGAACTGATCTGGACCTTACCGTGGACTGAGATTGGCAGTTATCGCCTTATTTTTCCAAAGCCTTGGACAATGGTCGGCACCAGCGATGATTTGGGAATTGAACTTTTCAGCCTTGATGGAAAGGCAATTGGTTTTATTCCAGCCTTTCAAAGCCAATCCGCAGAGTCTGCTAAAAGAGCAGAGTTATGGCGAGCTTTCATAAGTGAACTAAAGATTCGATATCCCTCAAGCTTACAAGAGCATCTGCCAACCACTGAGTTTCGCAATGCGACCGCAAAATCAGCAACTCGAAAGGGACTGCTGGGAGCCATTCTTTCAGTTCCGCCTGGTTGGATGCTACGCGACGTTCTCTCTTACTGGAGAACTGGAGTCCCGAGCAACGAGTGGACCGTCTGGTTTGGTCATTTTGGTCGAACTGGACTCCTCATGATTCCCTTGTTCATCGGCCTATCAATTGGCATTTGGGGAGTTGCAGCTCTTCTCCTTAAGAAGGCTACTCTTGCGGAGCTAAAGCTAGATACAAACAGCGTAAGGATTAATGACCATAGACTAGATATTCACAGAAAAGGAAGGGACATCTGTTTGGAAGAAGGCCAACAGTATGAGTATGCCGATGCTGAGTGGATACGGCTCAAACTTCAACAAATCATCACCCCCGCCAAGATACTGATTGGAATGGCTATTGGGATGACCGTTTTGGCCTATCTTGTTCCCTCCAGCAGTCCTCCACCGCCGAAGGACTTTTGGATTATGCTAGGTATCTTTGCAGCGGGATTGATCGCTTTTTGCAGCTACTCGATTTATGTCTATTCCGACTTTCGATCAAATCTCCACGATCAATTCCAGGTAGCTGGGCAACTGCTGATTGTACGTAAACCGTCGGGAGAGGAGATCATTGTTAACCTTCCGAATTCGAAAACTTTTCCCCTCGCGGGAAAGGGCCAGTTTTCCGTCAAGGCTTTTCCAACCGAGACTGGCAAGAAGTATCGGGTGGACCCTTCCTATCTAGTTGAACTTGGTTAACTGAGATCTCGGGTTATCTTGCGCCAAACTTCCGCTTCCAGTCATCCAGCAACCGAAGTGCGTCGAGCGGGGTGAGTTGGTTCACGTCCAGATTTTGAAGTTCCTTCACTACCGGAGGAGCTTCAAACTCGAAAAGGGTCATTTGAAGTTTTTGTGTGGAAGCAGGGATGGCTTTAGGCGCTTCGGATTTGGCTTCCAGTTCATTGAGAATCTCCCTCGAACGACTGAGCACGGTTGATGGAACTCCCGCCATCCTTGCGACATGAATTCCGTAAGACCGATCTGTGCCTCCCGGAAGGACTTTATGAGTCCAGACGATATCATCGCCAAACTCTTCTACAGCCACCCGGAAGTTCGCCACTCCTGGCATCTGATCGGCCAGGGCATTGAGTTGATGGTAGTGGGTGGCAAACATGGTTTTCGCCCCTAGGGCGGCCAAGTGCTCGATCATGGCCCAAGCGATGGCCAATCCATCGTAGGTGCTCGTTCCTCGTCCAACTTCATCCAGGATGACCAGAGAGCGGTCTGTCGCGTGGTTGAGAATGTTTGCGCTCTCAATCATCTCGACCATAAATGTGGATTGACCGAGAGCCAGCTCATCCTTCGCTCCGATTCTGGCAAAGATTCGATCACAAAGCCCCAAACGGCAGGTCTTGGCGGGCACAAAGGAACCGATCTGCGCCATTAGAACGATGAGCGCCGTTTGACGGAGGTACGTGGATTTTCCAGCCATGTTTGGCCCCGTCAGGATGAGGACTCTAGCTGGAGAGACAGGCATTGGAAGAGAAGTTGGCTCCTCTGACTCCTTTCGCTCTCCTCCCTGCTCCTCTTCTCCTTTACTCCTTAACTCTCCAGCGACGAAGACGTCGTTCGGTACGAAGCCAGGGCTTTGAATCTCTACAACCGGATGGCGCCCCGATTCAATGAGAAGCACATCAGCTTCTGCTAACTCAGGCTTGATATAGCCGTTTCTGGAAGCGGCTTCGGCCAGGGAAGATAGAACATCGAACTCAGCCAAGGCACGGGCGGTTTGGAGTAAAGCACGGGAGTGTTCGGCAACTCGGAGACGGAGCTTTTGGAAGATTTCCGACTCCAAAGACGTCGCCTTTTCTTCTGCGCCTAAGACTAACGATTCGTGCTCTTTCAGCTCGGCGGTGATGTACCGCTCTGCGTTCGCCGTTGTTTGCTTCCGAATATAGTTCTCTGGAACCTTAGCCTGGTGGATCTTTGAAACCTCCAGGTAGTAGCCAAAGACGGAGTTGAACCCAACCTTCAGATTCGCAATGCCGGTGGCTTCTCTCTCAGCTTGCTCCAAGCTTGCGATGTAAGACTTTCCGTTCTGGCTCAGATCGCGCAATTTGTCTAGCTCCAGATCATAGCCAGGCTTGATCACGCCCCCGTCTCGCAATACATGGGGAGGATCGGGAACGATGGCTTGGTCTAAAAGATGGGCAAGTTCTCCGTGATCCGCAATGAGTTCGCGTAGTTCTTGAAGCCTTCCGACCCCAATCTTACGAAACGGCTCCGCAAGACTGGGCATAGCTAGTAGTGAGGAGCGAAGTGCGGCAAGGTCTCGAGGCCCGGCTAGTCCCGTTGCAACGCGTGAAACAAGGCGCTCCAGGTCAGACAGCTTTTTAAGGCCATCCCGAATGTCCCCTCGGATAAGGGCATGGCTCAGGAGCCGTTCCACTGCATCCTGCCGACTCTGTATCACCGAACCATCCAGCAACGGCTGCTCAATCCAGCGTCGGATTAGGCGCGATCCCATGGAGGTCACGGTTTGATCCAAAACCTCAAGGAGGGTGTAGCGTTTGCTACTATCGGCCATATTTTGAGTGAGTTCTAGAGACCTTCGGGTGCTAGGATCAAGCCTCATAAACCCGTCTACAGAATAGGCAGAGAGACTATCGATATGGCTCAACGGGAGTCGATTCTTTTCCGCATAGGCCAAGATCATGGAGGCCGCCACAATTGCGCTTGGCTTATCCTCGCACCCAAAACCTTGCAGATTGGCGACGCGGAACTGCTCCAAAAGTTGCCGCGTGGCTTTGCCGAGCGTGGGAACCTTTGATTCGGTTACGGATGAACCCAGAGAAGTATTGGCCAAGGCTCCGTATTCTTCCGCTTGGTTCCCGACAAGGAGTTCAGCGGGTCGGATTCGCGCAAGTTCCTGAAGCAGACGTTCTTGAATGGCGTCGCCTGTGAGTTCTGTGACCGTGAACTCACCCGTGGAAGGCTCCAAGATCGCTAACCCAGCTTTGCCATCTTGGATGCAGATTGCCGCGAGGAAATTGCTTTGCCCTGCGGAAAGCATTGAGTCTTCTAGCAGCGTGCCCGGCGTGAGGACTCGGGTAACCCCACGCTTCACCAGGCCCTTTGCGGCCTTGGGATCTTCTAGTTGATCGCAAATCGCAACCTTGAGCCCTTTTTGCAGCAGTCTAGCAAGATATTTCTCAACGGAGTGGTGCGGAACTCCGGCCATGGGCATCCGATTCCCACCATCATCACGTGCGGTGAGAGTGATTTCTAGGGCAGCGGCAGCAGACTCGGCATCTTCCCCATAGAACTCATAGAAGTCTCCAACCCTCATCGCAAGAAGAACGCCGGGATGCTCCTCCTTCGCATTGAAGTATTGCTGGAGCATGGGAGTGCGAGCGGCCACGTCTCCTATTATGAAAGGCATGGCCCCGAAGTGTCCCAACGGTCCTTCAATAAATGAAGGGCATAATAATTGCGTATAGATTTTTGTTTGGCCTCTGGCCTTTGATCTTTCCTTCGATGGCGAATCACTACGAGACCCTTGGCGTTAAGCGCGGATGTTCGCCGGACGAAATCAAGTCCGCATATCGCAAGTTGGTTTTGCGGCACCACCCTGATCGCTCCAAAGACCCCAAATCGGCAGAGATTTTTCTGAGGGTTACAGAAGCCAACGGAGTTCTGAGTGACCCAATCCGTCGGCGCGAATATGATCGCCAGCTTTCGATGGAGGCCCAACGACAAAGCCAGGCAGCCAAGCCCTCAACGAGTGGCACGCAGAAAACGACCATCAAGGCTCCCCCCGCTCCACGACCGAAAACAGAAACGCGTAAGCACGAGACTATCGCTGTGGAACTTACAAGGCTGGTGCAGCTTTTCAGTCGCGGCAGGCTGGTTGAAACTGAAGAGATGGCTCGCTCCTTGATGAAAAGGGCCCCCAAAGAAGCCATACCTTACGGAATCATGGGAGATATCCTGCGGTCTCGAGGGAATCTGGTGGAGGCGGCAAAAATGTATGCCTACGCCGCTCAGTTTGATCCTAGAAATCCCATTTATCAACGCCGCCACGAGGAGTTGATCTCCGCGGCGAATGTGACGAAGAGCACCATCAACGTCGCGACGGATCGTGATGCGAATGTGGCTCCGGTCATCATTGCGGCGATTGTGGGTTTGCTTGGCGGAATCTACTTGGTTCTTAGCCGTGAACTCCCCATTTCGGCCCAAATGCCATTTGTGTCCACTTTTACCGTAGGCTTGGTGGGAGTCCTCTTCTTTACCGGCATCGCAACGGGAGCATCCCTCGCGGCAGGAGGCTGGCTAGATCGATATGAAGCGACTACCACGAACGCGCTGGGGAAAAGGTCTCCAACGGTAGTCTTGGGCTATGTCGCGATCCTAAACTTCTGGGCCGCTGGACTCCTCTATCTCTTTCTCGGCCTAGCCCAAAGAGCTTTTAACTACTCCACCTCCCGAGTGGTGGGGGCGGTGATGATCTGGACACTGCTCTTCTCCGCCTGTGCCTTTGCCAGCTACTCCACCAATGCACTTCAAGTGCTTCTTTGGGGCGGAAATGTAGTCTATGCGGGTTCGCTCTTGGGGTGGATGGTGGCAGACGCATTCAGAAGATAGAAACTTGCGTAACGTTTACCCCCTGTTGGACGATCATAGAATCGTGAAGTCTTTTCTGCTTTTCTTGTTGACCCTGATTGGAGCAAGTGCCCTCGCGAATGATGGCTGGGTGGGATACACAGGCGCACCACGGATCGAAGGTAAACACCCCACGATTCGCATGGTGGATGAAGTCATTTACCTAAAGATTGGCAGAAATGAAATGACTGCAGATTGCCGTTTCACCTTTAAAAATGAAGGGAGTGCAACCACCGCAAGGATCGGATTTCCTGACTATGACTCAGACCCCTACATCGACCCTAAGAAGGGGATTCGATCTATCTACAAAAATTTCAGGTCTTATGTGGATGGGAAAGCAGTGAAGACGAAGTTGATTGATAGCTCCTATGACATGGGCTGGCAAGTAAAACACGTTACGTTTCGCAAAGACCAAACTCGACGGATTCGCAACACTTACAAAATCAAGTTAGGCACGTTGTCCTTAGATGGAAAGTGGAGCGACAACCAACAGCCCATGGCATACTGTGCAACCTACGTTTTGTCTACGGGACGAAGTTGGAAAGGCACGATTGGTAGCACCAAGATCATCGTAGAGTTTGAGAAAACTTCCCTGGTGAAAGGTCACATTGCCGTTCGAGAATTCCCTGCAACGGAGCTTGAGGATGATGCTTCGCTCCTCGAAAAGAATAAGGGTCTTGTTTTTTGGTCCGGGTTTGCAAAACCGCAAGTCAAGGGACGCACTTTAACTTTTATTCGAAAGAACTGGACTCCGAAAGACGATGGAGATGACCTTTTCCTTAAGTTTGGTATCTATACGCGCCCTAAAAGCTGGGACTAACTCTTTTACGAATCTAGCCACCGCAATACCGCCATAATCATGGACATGGCAAGGATGATTGTGGATGCGGCAGAAGCTCTTCTAGATAAAGAAATCAAGGTTCTGGATAAAGGGTTTGTGCGCTTGGTGGACTATATGGGGGGCGACCAGCGAATTGTCCAATCCGCCCGAGTGAGTTATGGGGAGGGCACGAAAACCTACCGCCAAGACCGCGGACTGATCCACTACCTTATCCGCAATGACCACACGTCGCCATTTGAACAGGTGCAGCTGACCTTCCACACGAAGATGCCTATCTTCATCGCCCGGCAATGGGTGAGGCACCGTACAGCCCGTTTAAACGAAATTTCTGGTCGCTACTCCGTGATGAAGGATGAGTTTTACGTACCCGCACCCGATGAGGTTCGAGTACAGAGTGCGGACAATAAGCAGGGCAGCGGCGATCCCCTCCCTATGGAGCAGGCCATGGAGATCATCCAACAGTTTGAAGAGGATCAAAAGGCGCTCTATGCCCGATACCAAAGCCATATCGATAAGGGCATGGCGCGTGAGCTGGCCAGAATCAGTTTGCCACTCTCTCTTTACACCGAGTGGTATTGGCAAATTGATCTTCACAACCTTTTCCACTTCATCCATCTGCGTGCTGATGCTCACGCCCAGATGCAAATTAGAGTCTTCGCCGAAGCTTTAGCCGAGTGCGCAAAGGCAGTTGCTCCGCTGGCCTATGAAGCTTTCGAGGAGCACAAGTTGAACGCGATCAAATTCAGCCGATCTGAGTGCCTGGCAATCAAAGCAATGTTGGAAGGAAGAGCAAACAACTTGGAAGGACGCAACTTGGCAATCTTTGAGAACAAGCTTGCAAAGATTGCAAGTTTCGAGCGGATCGAAGAACCCGAGGAATTTGTCCCGACTAAGCAATAAAACGAGTCACTTTTTTTAGAATGAGTCGTCCCCTGGGTTAAGGTTATGTCTATCAGGAAACTTAAGGTATCCACAGATATGACAAGAGCCAGTTGTTTAGAGGAATCATCATTGAGGATGGAGGAGATTCGTGTTTAGAAACATTTACTTCATCACAGCATGCCTTGTGGTTTCTTCTAGTAGCGCTTGGGGCTTTGAAGATCAAGCGACAGATCTTAGGTGGCAAAAAGGCAACTGGAAGAAAGATGATACGAAACTAGCGAAAGCAAGGCGAGATATTCAGGCATTAGTAAACAATAAGTCTCGCCTTGAGGCCATTATTGCTGAAGAGAGAAAGGCTCTTATCTCGTCAAAGCCAACGAGCATGAGCCTGTTTCGTTGGGCAAATGCTGTGCTTGTTCGTTCAAGAAACGATTGGGATTTTTGGCGTCAATTCGAAAATAGTCGTGAGGCAAAGCGACCGTATCACGAACTTTTCCCTAAACTGGCAGATGCAGAGAGCTACGAATTCACTCGGACTCGCTTTTTGTTCACCACTAGTTTTGATTTTGCCCACCGAGCGATGGCTCCTCTTGGCGAAAGATTGTTGGCCAAAGATCCTCACGACTTATCTGTGATGATCAGACTGCTCAAAGTCTATCAGCCCGCTGCTTTTACAGATGATCGCCCAAAGGGCGAACGCCTTGTTAAGTCACTAGACGCGTTGGCGCCTGGGGACCTTCGAGTATTGCTTGGTACGGCTATGCATTTTTACAAATGCTGGACAAAATCGAAATCTAAGGCAGATGCCAAAAACGCCATTCTTAGGTTTGAGGCTGCGAACAAGCTTTCCAACAGTGTGCAACAGCGTAGACAGATAGAAGAGGTCATTCAAGAGATCCGCGAGGGCTAATGGTATGTGTCCTATCTACAGACTTGAAATCCTAACTCGTAAAATTCGACTCGGTATACGGTTTGGGTTGGGAACCGTCTAGACGCTTTTGTGAAATCTTTATTCTTAGCTGGATTTATTGGATTCATGGTCCTCGGCTTTGCCTTGGGCGACAATCCATTTGGGCATGCGTCCTTGATCTTGGCGCTCGGTTGTTTGATAGGGGCCGCCATTTGGTGGTTATCCAGGCTCAAAGGAACCGATCCTTATGATCTCAAAGCACTTCATCGAATTCATGAAGATGAGGAGCGGCGGGCAATCGAGGATGAACTGGCCGAAATAGATTCGGCGGGAAATGCTGTCTGTCTAAACTGCGGCACCCATTTTGACCCTCAATTCCACCGATGCCCGCGCTGCGGGAAGTCAATCTACTAACCTCGCGCGGAATTGCTGAACCGTCCTAGGACTTTAGGCGTTTAGACTTTTGAGGACTGCGATGACGCGATCGGCAAACATTTTTTTGGGGCTTTTTACAGCGGGAACCTATGTTGCGGTTGCCATGGTTCAACCCAGCCCAAAGGATTCCCGTGCTGAACAAATCAATGGCTATCGCAAGTGGTCGCTGGTAACGCCTGAGGCAGTCTATATGGCGCCATGGGTCGCGGCACTGTGTAGGGCCACTCCCGAATATGACAACAACAATCCTCACGTCCAAACATTTTTTCGCGTCTTTGTGAATCAGAAAGGACAATCTGCGATGAAGGCAAAGAACCCTCTGTTTCCGGTGGGATCTGTCATCGTGAAGGAGAAGTTTGAGGTCACTTCCAAGTCCGGAAAAGTGAAGAAGCCGACAAACCAAGAGAAGCCAAATCTCCTAACCGTAATGGTCAAACGCGAAGAAGGGTTCTCTCCCAAAAATGGGAACTGGGAGTACTTCACCGCCGATGGCCAAGCTAACCCCAATTCCCCCGAGTTATCCACAAAGCATTGTCAATCATGCCATTTGGGTCAGAAAGACAAGGACTATACTTTCCGAAGCTATGGACCGGGAAAGCGAGTCGCTTCAAGCCTTCAAAGTCTGCTCCTTCAATATCCGAAACGGGGATGCTGAAGATGGTCAAAACTCTTGGCCCTACCGTGCCGATACAGTTGTTGAACTCCTAAAGCAGATTGATGCAGACCTGTTTGGTCTCCAGGAGGTTATGGATTACCAATTGACATCCATTCTTGAAGGCCTTCCCGATCATGGTGTTATCGGTGTGGGGCGGCTTGATGGAGAATCAAAGGGGGAATATGCCCCTATTTTGTATCGCAAGTCAAAATTCCTACCTGTCCGCTCTGGTTGGTTCTGGCTAAGCGAAACTCCTTCTGTGCCTGGCTCCATGTCTTGGGATACCGCATGCGAACGAATCTGCACTTGGGCCGACTTCGGAGCTTTCCAATTCTATAACACGCACCTGGACCATGTATCGGCGCTGGCTCAATTGCGGGGCGCGCAACTCATCTTGGGCAGAATGGAAGATAGCCCCACCCTTCTCACTGGCGATCTGAATGTGGTCCCGACCGATCCAGTCATTGAATTTATCCGATCCGTAGGATTCGCAGACGCCATTGCCCCGGTATCTCAATCGACTTTTCACAATTGGCGAACCGAGGAATTGGGCCAAATCGACTACATTTTCAGCCGAGGATTAGTAGCACAATCACCAGCAATCCTCACCGCCCAATTACACGGACGCGATGCTTCAGACCACTTTGCGGTGACGGCAAACTTTAGCTGTAAACGTTGACCCGAGTCCAGTAGGCCACCGCTAATGCGACTGACTCCCGGAACTCTTCAATGAATCGACCTTTGCGCACGATTGAATTTGCTCCTAAGTCGTAGCAACGATCAATATCATTCTTTGATTCGCTAGATGTCATCACCACAACGGGGATGTGTTTCGTCTCGGGGTTTTCTTTGATCAAACGCAGTACTTCAAGCCCTGCAACCTTTGGAATGCAGAGATCAAGCATGATCACTTTGGGATTTTGTGATGCTTTTCTGCCGGCAAACTGGCCGGATTTGAAAATAAAGTTGATTGCTTCTTCACCATCGCGCACAACCACAACATTAGATGCCATATTCATGCTTTTTAAAGCACGGAGAATAAAGAACTCATCACCAGAGTCATCTTCCACCACAAGTACGGTTGAGTTATCTTTACTCCCAGCAAGCGTTTTTTGCTCAAAAGGTAAGAATTGTAGAGACATGAAATCACTCCATAGACTTTAACAAGTAGGCAAAAATCTATCTTTGTTTACCCAGTATAGAGCGTTATTTCGAAAAACCGAAATGCACAAATGGGCAATATTGCCTTCAAATCCTGAATATTCTCCGCGCGAAGGAACTCTTTGACCCTCCAAATGCGCGTATTTAGTAAACTGTTAGCCGTTGTTCTCGGCTGGCATGATCAACCAGAACGTGTTTGGCCTGTAGTGATGATTAAGACCCAGCGTCCCACTTGGACAATTCTCCTTGCGTGTTTAACTTGCGCCTGCTTTGCCGCCAATAAAGAGGTCGAAGATTTACTCACGCAGATGCGCCGTGCGTATAGTTCTGTCAAATCTGCACGACTCATCGTAAAAACAACCAGCCCGCGATTCGGGGATCAAGTTTTAACAACCGAGCTCTCCTATGCAAGAGAGCGGAAAATCCACGCGAAACTTTCCGGCCTACAGACGCTCAACGGCAGATCAATCGTTTTTGTCTCGGATGGCAAAAAGATTTCGGTCGAAGACTTGGCAGGCAATATCAAGAATGCAGATTTCGATCTGGACTTTATTCCGGTTCCGGTAAACCTGGAGTCCATGAGCTTTTGGGATTGGAAGCGGCAACTGTCAACTGCGCCCGGCGCCAATATGAACAAAAGCTCCTTCAAACTACGAAAGAATGTTTCGTGGAACAAGAAAAACTGGACAGTCTTAGAGGAGAAAGCCGACGGTCAAGGAGTTTCTGTGGACTACTTCATTGACCCTAAGACGGCCTTTATCCATCGCGTTATGGTTTATGACTACTCAAAGAAAACGGTTTCCCAAGAAACCGTCATCACAAAGCTAGAACGCGACCCAAAACTCAATAGCAACTTATTCAAAATCAAAGTGCCCTCCATCAAGTCCGAGTCCCGCGTGAATTCCTGAGGAGCCTATTGCTTTGCCAAAACCCTATCAACGCGCTTTATGCTGGGTTAGGAGAGACTTGCGGCTGTACGATCACCGCCCGTTGGCAGAGGCTTGTGCGCAGGCCAACGAAGTAGCACTGGTCTTTATCCTCGACACTCAGATTCTGAGCCAACTTAAGGATCAAGATGATCGCCGAATCACTTTCATCGTTGATTCCTTGCAAGAGATGGATGACCGTCTCCGACAACAAGGTTCAGGTCTCATTGTCCTCCACGGTGATCCTGTTGACCTGATTCCGGATCTGGCCGAACGCTTTCAGGCTGATGCCGTTTTCACCGGCAAAGACTATGAACCGTTGGCGAAAGCGAGAGATGCTGAAGTCAAAAAGCGACTGAGTCATAGCGGCAAGCAACTTCAGTTGTTCAAGGATCAGGTGATCTTTGAAGCCGGGGAGATTCTCAATCAGTCTGGGCAGCCATTTCGGGTTTTTACGCCTTACTCAAAGGTATGGAAAACAAACTTGAATCCCACTCGTGATGCCGCAGATTGGACTCCAAACCTGGAAGTGCTTACTCCAATCGATGAATGGAAAGAGGAGTGGTCTCTCGAAAAGATTGGATTTCGTCGTAATGATCTTTGGTTGACTCCAGGTGAAGCTGCAGGACGGAAACGACTTGCTGACTTCTCGGATCAAATGAGCGACTATGCGAAGACACGCGACTTCCCTGCCCAAAGTGGGACAAGCGGTTTATCTGTTCACCTCCGTTTTGGAACGGTTAGTATTCGCGACTGCGTTCGATGTGCCCTTGACCAACGCGCAGATAAATGGCTGACAGAGCTCGTTTGGCGTGAATTCTATCAAGACATACTTGCTCACAATCCGAATGTCGTATCGGAGACTTATCAGGAGCCCTATCGCAATTTGGAGTATCCCGGCACGGAAGACCATTGGGTTGCTTGGTGCGAAGGGAAAACAGGCTTCCCGATTGTTGACGCAGCAATGCGGTGCTTTAATGCCACCGGTTGGATGCACAATCGGCTTCGGATGATCGTTGCATCCTTCCTTACCAAAGACTTACTCTTGGACTACAGAAAAGGCGAAGCATATTTCGCCAGATTTCTCTTAGATTTTGATCTTGCCAGTAACAACGGAGGTTGGCAATGGGCGGCCAGTACCGGTGTAGATGCCCAACCTTACTTCCGAATCTTCAATCCAATCCTTCAGTCTCATAAATTTGATCCAGAAGGTAGGTTCCTCAGAGCTTGGCTTCCGGAGCTAAAGGAACTCAGCAATGATGATATTCATTGGCCACATGAGGTCAAAGAATTTGATCTCTTGGCTGCAGGAATAGCATTAGGCGACAACTATCCTCACCCGATTGTGAATCACTCTGTACAGCGCGACCTCGCGGTAAAGCTGTTGGAGTCAGCCCGGCGATCTTGACCGG
This sequence comes from Fimbriimonadaceae bacterium, assembly GCA_037190145.1. GTDB lineage: Bacteria > Armatimonadota > Fimbriimonadia > Fimbriimonadales > Fimbriimonadaceae > 55-13. The sequence goes on along the minus strand of JBBCJU010000004.1, from coordinate 292,336 downwards.
TCCCATGGCAATGGCTTTGAAACGGTAAAATTCTTTTCTGCGACGGCCTTTCCGACGCACTCCACCACTATGCTAAGAGCCGGAAATGTCGGGTTGCCAAACGTAGGCAAGTCCACCCTTTTTAATGCCGTTGTTGCGAATTCCAAAGCCCAAGCGGCTAACTTCCCGTTCTGTACCATTGAACCTAATGTAGGTCTGGTATCCGTTCCGGATGGTCGCCTGGAAGTTCTGGCAAAGATTTCGGGATCACAAGACATCCTTCCCGCTCGATTGGAGATTGTGGACATTGCTGGACTCGTAAAAGGAGCCAGCCAAGGTGAAGGACTGGGGAATCAGTTCTTGGCAAACATTCGCGAGGTAGATGCGATCATTCACGTCGTTCGATGCTTTGAGAACGATGACATCGTACACGTAGCAGGCTCCGTAGATCCTGAGCGAGATATTGAGATCATCAATATTGAGCTCGCGCTCTCGGACATGGCCCAGGTTGAAAAGCGAATACCCCGAGCCGAAAAAGAGGCGAAGATGAAGAAGGAAGTCCAGTTTGAAGTGGACGCCCTCAAGAAGATTCTTCCTGTAGTTCAAGAGGGGCAAGCCGCCAGATCCGTTTCTCTGACAGACGATGAGCAGCTGGCAATCAAACATCTTGGATTGCTCACCATCAAACCCGTGATTTATGCAGCAAACGTATCCGAGGATGATCTTGCAAAGGGTAATCCGTTTGTTGATAAGGTCAAGGCAATAGCTAAGCGCGATAATGCGGAGGTCATCGTAATTTCCGCCCAGGTGGAATCGGAGCTTATTGAGCTACCCGAAGAAGATCGCAAAGAGTTTTTGGAATCTCTAGGAGTGAAAGAGGGTGGTCTGCAATCTCTGATCCGGGCAACCTATGACCTTCTTGGCTTGCAGACCTACTTCACCACCGGCCCCAAAGAAACTCGGGCTTGGACCATTGTGAAGGGCATGACTGCTCCTCAGGCAGCCGGAGTCATACACAGCGACTTCGAGCGAGGCTTCATTCGCGCAGAGACCATTTCCTACAAAGATTTGGTGGACTGCGGTTCAGAAAAAGCCGCAAAAGAGAAGGGCTTGGCAAGAAGCGAAGGACGGGATTACATTGTCCAAGAGGGTGATGTGATGCTGTTTAGATTCAACGTTTAATCACTCCTTGATTAAACTGTTAATCACGTGGTCCTCTCCGTAATCTGGACCAAAAACCACCTCGTCCAGGATCTTCCTGGATGGGTTTGCGGTAAGTATGCATCGGGTGAACAAACAGCGGCATTGGAGATGCCGTCACGTTTGGGAAGCAGTGCACCACATCTGCAGCTTCTAACCAGCGATTTACATACTCTGCCTTTGATCCCCCATAGCAAGCTCGAACTTCAGCCAATTTCAGCTTAGCCAGACCACGCTTCTTTCGTTCTTCAATAACCCAATCGAGGTCAGATTGGCGAAAGAACTGGTGATTGCCCAAGTGCAGAGCGCCGCCCTTATCGCCATGACCATAGAAGAAGAATTCGTCGACCTCCAACAAAGCTTGTCGAAGCTCTTCTACAGTAGGTTTTACAAGTAACCGCCCGGGTCGCTTACCAAGAGTAAAACCAAAGGCAAAGTCCGTAAACGGAACCCGATCTTCATCGCCTCTTACAATGAGCATGCCTGACATACGCCTCATTGAACCTTACGCCAAATCCACGAATCCTTCACAATAAGCCAAACTATTGGACTAGGACTCTTTGGAACGGGTCTGTGCGCTTTTCGTAATAGAAGCGATATGATCCCCCGCGAAGAGCCTCAGGAACTCATGAACGAATCTCCGCAGACAAAGCTTGTCGATATTCAAAGCTCCCAAGATGAGCGGAATATCCCCATTGACCGTGTTGGGGTTCGCAATGTGAAGTATCCGATGTACGTCCGTGAGCGTGATAATGGCCCTCAGTACACGCATGGCATCTTTACTCTAACCGTGGACTTGCCTCGTGAGTTCAAAGGAACTCATATGAGTCGGTTCTTAGAGGTCCTCGGTGAACATAATCGTGACCTTAGCGTGGAAACGATTCCCGGCATTCTGGCAAAGCTTCGCGAAAAGTTAAACGCTGATACCGCTCATCTGGAAGTTACATTCAAGCTGTTTCGAGAAAAGGCGGCCCCCGTTACTGGCAAGACTGGCATGATGGCCTACGATTGCGGATTCTCGGCTTGGGGTGGAGCAAAGGACTGTTTTGAGTTACTACTCACGGTTCCGGTCACAACCCTGTGTCCGTGCAGTAAAGAGATTAGTGAGTTTGGTGCACACAACCAACGAGGCTACGTCACCGTTCGGATCAAGCCTCAAGGAGAAACCCTTTGGCTAGAGGATGTGATCGATATCATCGAAGCCTGCGGTTCTGCCCAACTCTATCCCGTATTAAAACGCCCCGATGAGAAGTTTGTCACTGAGCAGGCTTATCAAAACCCAAGATTTGTGGAAGACATGGTTCGGGAAGTGGCTCTGGCTTTTGACAGAGAAGACCGCATTAAAGCGTATGAGATTGAGGTTGAGAACCACGAGTCGATTCACGATCACAACGCCTACGCGTTCTTAAAACGCGAGAAATAGCTAACTAATGGGGGCAACTCCCCGTGTCAATTACCTTGTAAAATCCAAAGTATGCGCAGAGCAATAGTTGCCCTTCTCCTCGTTGTCGTTACCGTGTCTGGATTCGCCCAGTCCGCGGTTTCCACGGGCATCTACAAGTACACAAGCCCAACTGGTTACAAACGGAATGACGCCCGCGTACCAAAAGGACGCTTAGGATTCTTTGCGCCGCCCAAGAATGCTTACTCTTGCAATGTGATGATTTCCACTGCACAAGCTGGATCCTTTACGGCAGAGAAGATTGGGACGGACACCGTTGCCTATCTAAAGCAACAGGATAAGGCAACAAGCAAGATCGTGGGAGTGTCCACGAAACTTGGCGGCAAGCCAGGCTACAGCGTCAAGAGCCGACGCAAACTCCCCAACGGCATGATCATTGATCAGGAGCAAGTTATCGGCGTCTATAAAGGAACGGCGATTATCCTAACGTTCTCTGCCCCTGTTGACAGCTTTGCCAAAGAAAATGCCAAGTTTCGATCCTCACTTTCTAGTTGGAAGTGGTTGAACTAGCCTAGTGCATTGATCCGCCGAGCCAACTCAAAATCGTATGGCGAAAGACCTTGAACATCATGAGTGTTCACAGTAATTTGCACACGAGCATAGCCAACCAAAAGGTCTGGGTGATGGTTGAGTTGATCTGCCAAGTAAGCCACTGCTGTTGCAAACACGACGCCATCTTTGTAAGTGCCAAAGGTGAACTCTCGGGAGAGCTTCTCATCTTCTATTGCCCAGCCCTGTACCGAAGTCAGGGCTTCATTCGCTTCGGCCTCGTCCAGTTTCCGATAAACCAATTCCATTTGGTCTTTATACGATAATTCGGAGTGTTTCGAGGACTAACGAATAATCCTAAGCGTGGGTTAACAAACACCAACCTAAAAGCTCTTCGACCCATGCACCTGTAACCGTCACTGGTACAATTTATGCATCATCCGGCCTGAAAGTGCCGTCGAGGATCCCACTGACAATGTCGTCCATAAACGCCACCGAACCCATCGATTTATCAAAAGCTTCCGAAGTGTTTTACAACCTCAGCGTTGAGGAGCTTGTCGAGCATGCTCTTGCTACCGACAATGCCGTAAAAGCGGACAACGGCGCACTCGTATGCCGGTCCGGCAAATACACTGGCAGAACCCCGAAAGACAAGTTTACGGTCAAGGAATCTGGCAGCGAAGCAAATATCTGGTGGGGAAACAATCAGGGTTTAACACCTGAGACGTTCAGCCACCTGCGAGATAAGGTTCATGCCTACGCAGCGGGAAAGAAGCTTTACGTCATCGATACCTTTGGTGGAGCCGATCCAAACCATCGAATCGCAGTTCGATTCATTGTCGAGCGCCCCTACCATGCTCTATTCATCAAGCAGCTTTTGATTCGCCCTTCGGCTGAAGAACTAGCCAGCTTTAAGCCCGAATGGACAGTCTGTGATATGTGCCGCCTTTACACGAACCCTGAAGAAGATGGCGTGCGAAGCGAGGCCACCATTGCCCTGAACTTTGCTGAGAAACAGGTTCTGATCATGGGGACAGAATACGCCGGCGAAATGAAGAAATCGGTGTTCACCATCATGAACTACCTTCTTCCTCTCAAGGGCGTCATGAGCATGCACTGCTCTGCCAACATCGGCCCCAGTGGAGACACCGCCCTGTTCTTTGGCCTGAGCGGAACTGGGAAAACGACTCTCTCTGCGGACCATGATCGACAACTGATTGGTGACGATGAGCACGGTTGGACAGATGAAGGCGTTTTCAACGTGGAAGGGGGTTGCTATGCCAAGTGTATCAAGCTCAGCGCAGAAGGCGAACCCGAGATTTGGAATGCGATCAAGTTTGGATCGGTTCTAGAAAATGTTGTTCTGAAAGACGGCAATGTCCCGGACTACGATGATGCTAGCTTGACGGAAAACACACGTGCGGCTTACCCAATTGAATACATTGAGAACGCCGTTCACCCAAGCGTGGGTGGTCACCCGAAGAACATCGTATTCCTTACTTGCGATGCCACCGGCGTTCTGCCTCCTATCTCGCGATTGACTCCTGAGCAAGCGATGTTCCACTTCCTCAATGGCTATACCGCCAAGGTTGCGGGAACGGAAGCAGGAATCACGGAACCCACTTTGACCTTCTCAGCATGCTTTGGGCAACCGTTCTTGCCGCTACGCCCCCAAGCTTATGCAGAGTTGCTGGGTAAGAAAATTGCACAGCACGACGTAAGAGTCTGGCTTGTGAATACCGGCTGGTCCGGTGGTCCTTACGGAGTCGGAAATCGAATGAAGCTGGCTTACACCCGTGCCATGCTTCGAGCCGCCTTTGATGGTTCGCTCGATCAGGTTGAGTATGTCAACCACGATGTCTTTGGCGTGGCAATGCCCACTTCCTGCCCGAACGTACCCAGCGAGATTCTAAACCCACGCAAGACATGGGCTGATCCTCAAGAGTACGATGCCGCAGCCCTTAAGCTGCAAACCAAGTTCCTGGAAAACCATGCGAACATGGTCGCTGGCATAAGCGAATAGTTTTCTGGACTACCCCTTGTCAGGAGTCTCCGTTCTCCTGGCGAGGGTCAGTCGCTAAGTCGCAGATAGACTTTTACTGGGATTTCCATTCTCATTAGGTTCAAAACCTTCCTGCTGTAACCCTTTCTTCCCAACGTACGAGGCAGCAAGAATCCATCCTGCCATAATCAAAGAATGACCCAACGGCTTCCTGAATGGCTCACCATCCGGCTTCCTCGCCCGGACACGATTAAGGAAGTCGAACAGATGATGCGGTCGAAGAGTCTGCACACAGTTTGCGAGAGTGCGCGTTGTCCAAATCTGCCCGAATGCTGGAGCAAGAAGACCGCGACTTTCATGATCTTAGGGGACACCTGCACCCGTAGCTGTGGCTTCTGCGCGATCAAGGTTGGAAAGGGATTGGCTCTGAATCCGCACGAGCCCGCGGACGTAGCTAAGGTCGCCAGTGACTTGGGGCTAAAGCATGTTGTTGTCACCAGCGTTGCCCGAGACGACCTAAAGGATGAAGGCGCGACTCAGTTTGCGCTGACTATTGAAGCCCTCCATCGGGCGAATCCCAACACCATCGTTGAGGTTCTGACGCCCGATTTTAAGGCCAAGCGCGACCTCATTGAGATCGTCTGCAAGGCTCATCCCGAGATTTACAACCACAATATCGAGACGATTGAGCGACTCCACACCATCGTCCGTCCACAAGCCAAATATGCTCGAACCATGCGAGTATTGGAGACGGTGAAGGAGATTGATCCGACGATCTACACGAAGTCCGGCATCATGCTTGGTTTGGGCGAGACCAAAGATGAAGTCATCAAGGTTCTCAAGGATCTTCGCGCGATCGGAGTCGATGCGGTCACGATTGGCCAATATCTACGCCCGACGATGCGCCACCTTCCCGTTTCGGAGTACATCCATCCTGATCAGTTCAAGGAGTATGAGCAGATTGGCGAAGAGTTGGGCTTTGCTTTCGTGGCCAGCGGTCCGTTCATCCGCAGTTCTTATAACGCGATTGAGTTTAGCAAGAAGGTCATGGCGGAGCGGTTGGCTCGATTTGAGGCCGAGAACCCCGATCAAGTCCAAATGGCAGACCGCTTGAACAAGTTTGCCAGCCTGGGCAATAAGCTATCCGTTAAGAATTAAACAGCTTATGCGCCCTGGCACAAGCATCCAGGGCCTACATTTTTTCGGATTGAGCCCTGGCACGAGCCATCCAGGGGCTACCCCATCATGGCTTTGGCGACGATGAGGGTTCCGAAATTGTGGACGGCGTGCATCACCATGGAGGGCACCAGCGAGCCAGTTTGACGGACTAAAAAGCCGCTCATTGCTCCAATCGTAGCCAAAGGTAGCCAAGCTGGAATTCCCGTTGGGTGGATTGCCGCAAACAACAAACCCTGAATCAAGATCGCAATCACCGGACGATTGAGGATCCTAGCCAGAGCTGGCATCAGAGTTCCTCGGAACATGATCTCTTCCAAGATTGGCGCTCCGACCGACGCAGCAAAGAGCATCACCAACGTGCCGATGAGACCAATCCCATCCGAAAGCTGATTGGTAATGGGGTGCTCTGGCTTCGGCAGGCCAGAAAAAATCCAGTTCCCTAGAAGGGCCATGATCAGCACCAAAGGAAGGTTCGCCATTGCCGTACTAAAACCCCAGGCAATGTTCCGCCCGAGATTGTCCTTGGAAATCCCGATGTTCGCCAACGTGAAAGTCCTACCTCCCACGGGCAGGCTGAAAATGCTGAGAAAGCAGAAAATGAGGATCAGGTACGTCAGCACCATGACGAGATACCTTCCATTGGCGGTCGCAAGCGGAGCGAACAATTGGCCAAGCATTTGAACCGCTACAAAGATCGCAAAGAGCTGCGCGGCTCGAATCGCCAGCCGATCTGCATCAGCCAACGTGATTCGTCCGGTTGGGAATCCTTTAGAAGGAAGTTGCTTGAGTCCTTTCAAAACGCCATATGCAATGAGCAACACAAACCCGGTAAGGAAGGCCAACCCTGCGATAAGAAGAACACCCATTCGGAGCATTCCTGAACCGGGAGGGGCTAACTTCTGCCAACGGGAATCATCTCCGGCTTTTTCAAAAGCCTGAGCCGTTGCCCAGCGGCTGACGAACCCACCACCAGCAAGGTCTTTTTCAATCTTTGCGGCCGCTTCTGGAGTGAGTTTCTTTTCGCCAAAAGCCTTGGCAAATACCTGATCGCGCGGCTCTTTACTCTTTTTGAGCACTTCCAAAACCGGGGCAGGAACGTCTTTCTTCTGTTCGCTTAGTGTCGCGGCAAAGAGCCTCGCCGCAATTTCATCTTTTGTGGAATCTGGTCGAAGACGGTCTTCAACTTGGCGAAGCGTCATGTCAAAGCCACCGGATGCCGTACTGGGCATCGAGCGTTTTAGCCGAACGGCAAATTGAAGCTGATTCAGACTTTCGCTATATTGACTACCCGGATTTGTTTTTTCGCGTTTGAGATACTGGTCAAGCTCTCCCCCGATTAGGAAGACAAAAAGGAATACCAATACAACCCAGCCAAAGTAGTTGCGCGGCTGTTTGACCTCCGGCTCCGTTGCCTGAGGTGTCGAAGACAGATCAAATAAAGGTGAGTTCAATTTTGTTCACAAATCAGCGACCGATGCGATAGTGTACGTATTCCACTGCCTTCATGACGCGAGGTCCTAACGCTAGCGCTCAGACCTCTTACTCTGATCTTTCTCAGCCAGCTTCAATGCCGTATCCCAAGCCTTTGCAATATCTGCGACCAATAGGGAGTATCCGCCGTCATCTTTCTGGATATTCTGTTGCCGAAGAATGTAAGAAGGATGTAAGGTGGCAATGGCTGTTTTGGCAAACTCGCAAGGAAAGTAAAGCCCGCGTTCCCGTGTTATTTTGAAATCCTTCTTGATGAGATTTCGGGCGCTGGGCGCTCCGACACACAAGATTACTTTCGGTCCAATATGGCCTAATTGGGGGATCAACCATTGTCGGCAAGCTTTGGTCTCTTCATCGGTTGGCGGACGGTTTGCAGGCCTGCCGCTACTCCAATCGGCAGCACGACATTTGACGGTATTGCAGATATAAACCTTCGTCCGATCCAGATCATTGTCTCGCAAAGCTTTATCTAGCAGTTGCCCAGCACGTCCCACAAACGGTCGTCCCGTTTTGTCCTCTTGATCACCTGGACCTTCTCCAACCAGCACTAGTGGGGAGTGAGGATTGCCCTCGCCAAAAACAACGTTCGTTCGGCGTTCGGCTAGTGAGCAAGCTTGACAATTGAGAGCCCTTGCCCTTAGTTCTTCAAGCTCCTGCATCGGCAATCTGTTTTAGGCGATCATAGCTGTCTTCCAAAGTCTGAGGAAGGACTCGGACTTCGCCAATGGTGGTCATAAAATTGGTGTCGCCATTCCACCGAGGAACAATGTGCCAGTGAATATGATTGGGGATACCAGCGCCCGCCGCCCTTCCCATATTAACCCCGATATTGAAACCATCCGGCCGATAAGCTTGGCGAACCCACCGGACCCCTTTGGCAAGAAGTTGGTTGATCTCAAGAAGCTCAGCATCATTCAGATCATCTAACTCCGCAGTTTGTCGATATGGAGCAATCAGTAGATGCCCGTTGGTATAGGGAAATGCGTTTAGCATGACGAACGCAGTCTCCCCCCGCTGCAGGATCAGATTCTTCCGATCCTCATTCTGAGCTGGGAGAGAGACAAAAATATCGATCTCCCCCGTACCGGTAGATGGCTGTTCAATATAAGTCATCCGCCAAGGGGCCCAGAGTCTTTCGGACATAAATAGATTATGGCCCGAAACTCTACCTAAGCGTAAATATGCTAATATGCTTAAATGCGGACAACGTTCGATTTGCCCGATGATCTGATGAGAAAAGCTAAGGCTTACGCAGCATCCCATGGCATCAAGCTGAAGGACTTTGTAGCGGAGAGTATTGAACAGCAGCTGAAGTACCGAACGAACACACAGCCGCACAAATCTCCTCTGCCAGTCTTTAAGAAGGCATCTGCCCAGGGGGCGAGCATTCCAAACCGAACGAGCAAGGAAATCGAAGCGATCCTGGATGAATCAGATGGTCATTGATCTTCCGGACATCAATGTTTGGCTTAGCCTCATTGATTCCGAACATAGCCATCACACTCGGGCAAAACAGTACTGGGAAAACGAAAAAGGAGATCATATCGCCTTTATTCGCGTAACCATGCTCGGTCTTTTCAGACTGGGGACCCATCCTAAAGCGATGAAAGGTTCCCCCTTTACGATAGATGAAATGTGGGCATCCTACGACGCACTTATCGCATTGCCGGAAACCCTCTTCCTTTCCGAAAACCAAATGGAAGAAGACTTCCGACAGTTAACGCTCAATCCGCAGTTCCACCATAACCATTGGACCGATGCCTACCTAGCATCCGTTGCCAAAGCTGGCGATTATCGTTTGATCACATTTGATAAGGACTTCAAGCAGTTTAGAGATTTGAATCTACTGCTGCTTTAGCTATTTTGAGACTTCGACCTTAAAGCGATTGCCGGAAGCTTGGTCAATCCTCAATCCGTCTCGCTGAATTCTCTCCAACGAGTTCGCAATTTTCTCAAGGGACCGATCTATATTGCGTAGATCCGCCGCCGACTGGGTAGGACCAGCCACGACTCTTACTCCACAAAGACCAATGGTGATGCCGAGAGCGATGAATAACAGTTTGGAATTAGAAATGGATTTCAGCACAATTGCATCATAGATCGCATTTGGACAAAGAAAAGGCGCTTTGGCTCTTAACGAACCAAAGCGCCCTTTCTCTAAAATCTACAGATCTAGATGCTCTTAGCGAGAATGATGGCTTCTGCAACCTCTTTCATCGTCTTTCGAAGATTCATCGATTGAAGCTGAATGCGGCGATATGCTTCCGCCTCATTCAGACCATGCTCAGACATCAAGATGCCCTTGGCTCGATCAATCAACTTCCGAGTCTCAAGCTTCTCTTCGAGACTGCTAACTTCTTTATTCAGCTGCGCGTTTTGCTCATACCGACTTCGTGCAACTTCAATGGCAGGAGGTAAGTCGCTAGGCTTAAACGGCTTCACAAGGTAAGCAAACACGCCTGCATCCTTAGCTCGATCCACGAGTTCCTTGTCTGAATAAGCAGTAAGCAAAATCGTGGGGGCGATGTTCTCATCTGTAATGATGGAGACGGCTTCAATTCCATCCATCACAGGCATTTTTACATCCAAAATACAGATGTCTGGCTTTGCATCACGAGCCGCTGCAACGGCTTGTTGTCCATCCCCGGCTTCGGCAACCACTTCGTACTCGAGATTTTCGAGCATCTGCTTAAGGTCCAGCCGAATAATCGGGTCGTCGTCTGCGATCAATACTCTGAGCTTTGCCATGATGGTCCTTTATATGCTGGGCACAGCGTCGACACCCTAGAAACTAATGAAGTTATTAGTTTACCTGTTGGTCTGTATGGGATCAGGACTGGATACACTTCGGATATGATCGACGCACTCAAGCGTCTCCTAAACGGAGCCATCGACTACGCGGGCCTGTTTCCTCCGGCGAAGCTTCCGATGGAAACGGCACTTAAAAACTATCTCCAATATCGATCTGGAGAAGCCTCTTGGATTCTAGATCGATTCGTCTGTACTTCGGCTCAATTGGAAGAGGTGAGAACAACCCTGATGGAGATGGAAGTGGCGGAACCCATTTCCATCACCGTTATCGGTTCCAGCGAAGGCGACTGGGGAGATCGCTTGGTTCATGATGCGCAGAAAATGTCTCGATTTATCGAGCGAATCGGAGACCGCGCAGATATTGAAGCGTTTGAAATTCGTCTTCCAGATCACTCCCGAGTCTTGGAATATGCCAACGACCTTCGTGCCTTTAACCAGATCGACGTTTTCTGTGAACTGCCCTGGGGACCTGAAGTTGCCGACTCTCTTGGCATCCTCGCCGAACAAGACTGGCTTGGCGCAAAGGCCCGAATCGGTGGCCTAGAAGCATCTGCATTTCCAACCAGTGAAGCCGTTGCAGAATTCCTACAACAATGTGTCCAGTTGGAGCTTAGCTTCAAGCTAACTGCCGGCCTCCACCACCCAATTCGTAGCCATCGAGAAGAAGTGGGAACGAAAATGCATGGGTTCCTGAATGTCCTGGTTGCTACGGCAATGCTTTCTGCCCATGACCTCTCGGCGAAGGAAGTCGTGGACATTCTCGATTCAGAGAACCCCGCAGATTTTGCTTTCAGCGACAACTCAGTTCGCTTCCAAAACTTTGAAGCGGACCTGGATGACATCGACGACGCCCGTTGCCTGTTCCTTGGCATTGGCTCCTGCAGCGTTGAGGAGCCCCTTCAAGACCTACGTGAACTGGAATTACTATGAATCTCAACGAAACCCACAACCCCCAAGCCAAAAGCTGGATAGAAGTCAGTGCCGACTCTCACTTCCCTATTCAAAACTTACCGTTCTGCACCTATGCTTCAGATCGATGCCCACATGGCTCCATTGCTGTGCGGATGGGCGACTTTCTTATTGATCTTTATGAGCTTTGCCATGCAGGCTTACTCCAAAGGGTGGACGATCATTTTGCTTGTGATTTCCAAGAGGTTCTAGAGGTTGGGGGTCGCGCGGGCTTAACGCAGATCCGTCAGCAACTCTTCCGACTCCTGAGTAAAGATTGTGGCGACCTGCGAGACAACCTAGAAGTCAGGGCGAAAGCCGTGATTGCAGTGGACCAAGCGGAAATATTGTTGCCTCTAACCATTAACGCGTTTGTTGATTTTTACTCAGGCATCAACCACGCAAGCAATGTTGGCCGAATGTTCCGCCCAGATCAACCGCCTCTTCTCCCCAATTATCGGCATTTACCAATTGGCTATAACGGTCGCGCCTCTAGTGTTGTGGTCAGCGGAGAACCTATTCGTCGCCCAAAGGGACAAACCAAAGCTCCCGATGCCGATGCGCCTACATTCGGCCCGACCAAAGAACTTGATTTCGAACTTGAGATGGGATTCTTCACCGGTAAGGGCAGCGAAATGGGCGAAGCTATCCCCATTGCGGAGTGCGAAGATCACATCTTTGGCGTGGTTATTGTGAATGACTGGTCGGCAAGAGATGCTCAACGCTGGGAGTATCAGCCTCTTGGTCCCTTCCTCGCAAAGAGCTTTGGAACCTCAATTTCGCCTTATGTGGTGACGCTTGATGCGCTTGAGCCCTGGAGAATAGAAGGTCAACCCCAAGTTCCTCCTGTCCTCCCCCACTTACAAAATCCCGGCCCTAGCCATTTCGATATTCACCTGGAAGTCTCCATTCAGAGCGAACGAATGACAAAGCCACAGGTCATCTGTCGATCCAACACGAAGCATCTCTATTGGTCCTTTGCCCAGCAATTGGCTCACCAAAGCTCCAATGGCACGCCGATCGAATCCGCGGATTTGTATGCCACGGGGACAATCTCTGGGGAGACCGATGATAGCTTCGGCTCAATGTTGGAACTCTGCTGGAAAGGGACGAAACCCATTACATTGGAGGAGACGGGGGAGACTAGAACCTTCATCGAAGATGGCGACACCATTACCATGAGCGCATGGTGCCAAGGAGATGGGTATCGAGTGGGCTTTGGAGAAGTCACCACAAAGATCACCTCATCCAAGTAAATCTGAATCTATAATCCGCAAGAACATGAAAACAAAGCTGTTTGGTCTATCGATCATCGCTGGGCTGCTCATCGGCTGCTCGGGTGGCGCTCAAGAGGGCGATAGCGCATCTGGCACAAATTCCTCGGGCAAGAAAATTACCGTGGCTATGCTTCCTAAGAAGAAGGGAGTGCCCTATTTCACGAGCTGCGCGAAAGGCGCTGAAGAAGCCGCCAAAGAGCTGAACGTCGAACTGATCTACGATGGCCCCACCAGTGGCGATCCGGCAGAAGCCGCCAAAATGATCGACCAGTGGATTGCGCAGGGTGTCGATGTCATTGCGGTATCTCCTAACGATCCGGCCGTTTTGGGTCCAGCAATGAAGAGAGCCAAGGACGCAGGCATCAAGGTGATCACCTGGGATGCAGATGCGGCACCTGAAACCCGCGAATTCCTCGTAAACCAAGCCACGCCTGAAGAGATTGGATTCTCCTTGGTTGATGCGATGGCTAAGGACCTTGGTGGAGACTCTGCAGAAGGAGAAGTCGCGATTGTGACTGCTACCCTTACCGCGGCAAACCAAAACGAATGGATGAAGCACATGCGCACCCGCTTGGCCAAGTATCCCGGCCTGAAGCTAGTGGAAGTCAAACCATCTAATGAAGACCAAAAGCTTGCGTTTTCGGTAAGCCAAGATTTGATGAAGGCTTATCCCAATCTGAAAGGGATTTTTGCCATCAGTTCGGTCGCGTTCCCCGGGGCTGCTGAAGCGGTGAAGCAGGGAGGCAAAACGGATAAGGTTTTTGTTACTGGACTATCCACTCCCAACGATATGAAAACCTTCGTTAACGAAGGAGTAGTAAAGTCGGTAATCCTCTGGAACACAGAAGACCTCGGGTACCTCACCATTCAAACCGCTCGTGCCTTGGCCGATGGTACGTTGAAATCTGGAACATCAACCCTCAAAGCGGGTCGATTGGGAGACAAGAAAGTGGAAGGCGATAACGTCATGCTTGGCGGCACCATCACCTTCACCAAAGAGAATATCAACCAGTTTGATTTCTAACCCTTTAGTGCCTCCAACCGCTTTGCTGCTTGGAGGCGCTAACAAATTTCAAGTGCCGCGCATTTCTTCTAGTCTTGGGTTTGCGAGGGGACATAAAGGGCGTCACCATATCGTTCGTTCCAAGTTGACCTTGAGCAGGGCAGCCGAGGTGAATGCGTTTGCGGATCAACTACGTAAGCTTCTCCAAGCGGCTTCCTAACCTAATCTTTGTGCGGCGCGGTAGCAGGTGAAAATGCTGGCTACCACTGCGAGTGCGGAGCCTAGTGCCAGAAGCCAAATAGAAATGTTGCTCCAAGCATTGGCTAGTAAAGCATTCTTCCATACATTCAATTGATCGGGTCCCAAAATTTGGAGCGCTTGAGGGGAAGACGCTCCTGCCAATAGATGTGTTACGACACCCAGGATAAAAAGCCCAATACCGGTAAGAAAAACTCTCTTAATCGGATCGCTGGAGTTTGAGTAGGACATAACAGAAGTAGACACGAAAACGCACTGACATCAGTTGCAAACTTTTACAAAATCAAAAGAAAATTGTTTTACAAAATCGACTTGTGAAACCTATATTAATGTAACCGCTAAAGTGCGCTGCCTCTTAGTTCTTCCAACGACTTGATTCCGTGCTTCTCCAGCAGCGCCACAAAGCCTTCCAGTAGATCGGGTACGAAGTGGGGACCGCCGTAGATCCAGCCGGAATAGATTTGGGTGAGATGGGCACCGAGGGCGATCTTGTCAAAAATATCCTGTGGATTCGTGATACCGCCGACGCCGATGAGGACCATCTCCTTTCCACACTGCTTGGCAATGTGACGGAGGACCCTATCGGAACGGTCTTTCAAAGGGGCACCCGATAGACCGCCGGTTTCATCTCGACTTTGGGTTCCGCTGGGAATGTCCTCTCGGGAGATGGTGGTGTTTGTGGCGATGATCCCAGTGATTTTTGCTTCTTTTGCCACTTCTACGAGTTCGTCCAGCGCGTCGTATTCGAGATCGGGGGCGACCTTGAAGAAGAGCGGCTTTTGATCGTCCACTTCCTTCATGGCGTGAAGAATTTCTAGGAGCGGCCCTTTTTCTTGGAGGGAGCGGAGGCCCGGAGTATTTGGAGAGGAAACATTGACCACGAAGTAGGCGCCAAACTTGTGGAGGAGCCGGTAGCTGTCCTGATAGTCTTTAGCGGCGTCGGCAAGCTCCGTGACTTTGGATTTGCCCAGATTGATGCCGATGGGAATCGGGGCCTTTGCGGCAGCGATACGGGTGGAGATGTCTCTCGCCCCATCGTTATTGAAGCCGAATCGGTTAATAAGGGCTTTTTGAGCAGGAAGTCGGAAAAGACGGGGCTTAGGATTGCCAGGTTGAGGATGCCACGTGACCGTACCGACCTCAGCGAAGCCAAATCCGAGTTTGTCCCAATGGTTAAGGGCAAGGGCGTGCTTATCAAACCCGGCAGCGAGCCCGATAGGGTTCTTGAACTTGACGCCAAATACCTCTTGCTCAAGAATAGGATGATGAAAATTCCGAGCTTTAATCCAACCTCGCTGCAGGATGGAAATCGCGAGGTTGTGAGCCGTTTCAGCAGGGAGCATGAACATGAGGGGTCGTGCCACCGAGGAATAGAAGCTCATAGAGATAGATTATGAAGGTTGGGAGAAGAGAGAGAGCTTAGCAGGAGGACCATTCGTCCTCTGAGCATGAGCGTCTTCTTTACTTGGCTTGGATGTTCGGAGGAGTGATAGCCGTTGACATAAATCTTATCGGTACAGGGTATCGGCACAATCATCTCGACCGCTACAACGTGAGTTGATTACGAACACTCTACGGTCGACCCCCACCCTTCCCTCCCCCTACTCGTGCCTCGCATGGGGAGGCCAATCAAACACCCACGATGTGACAAGAGTTTTTGTGCCAACAATGCAACAAGACAATGGCCCTTCTTTTCGAAGTGCATTCATTGCGGCTTAGAAGCCTATTCTGAGCCTGAACCGTAAGTGGAGTTCGAAATCTCTTGGCCGACGATACTCCTGAGGCCAGTCGTCACCGACATCTGATAAACCAGCCGTGACCCCACTGTCAAAAGAGGGGGCTAGTTTTAACAAACTCCTGGTAATTTGTTCGACATACCGCCATGAGAAAGACGCTAAGCCTTTTCGTCCTTGCGTTTGCCTGTTTTGCCCGGGCCGACTACACGCTGACGGTTTTGCACACCAACGACCTGCATGCCCATATTGAACCCACGAAGATTGGAAACAAGACTTACGGTGGCTATGCGAAGCAGATGACGTTGATTAAGAAGTATCGGGCTGAAGATCCCAACGTGATCCTCCTAAATGGCGGCGATACTTTCCAAGGAACTCTGTTCTTCACCCAATACACTGGCCTGGCTGATCTGAGCATCATGAATGTCATGGGTTATGACGCCATGGCGGTGGGAAATCACGAGTTTGACCTCGGCCCTGATCCTTTGGTGGACTTCGCAAATTATGCGACGTTTCCTTTACTTTCGGCGAACCTGGATGTTTCGGGAGTTGAAGGGCTAAAGGATAGAATCAAACCCCACACCATCAAGGTGGTTGGTGGTCAAAAAATTGGGATGATTGGAGCCATGACGCCCGATCTTCCGGCGATCAGCTCTCCTGGACCAAACGTCAAGCTACTCAACTTGTTTGATTCCATCAATAAATCCATAGCCGCGCTCAAGAGTGAAGGTGTGAACAAGATTGTCCTTCTTAGCCACCTTGGTACAGGGCTAGAACGAGATGCGGCGAAACAGTGCCCTGGCCTGGATGTGATTATTGGCGGGCACTCGCACACTTACCTTGGCAAACCAGGGGTTGAAGAATTTCCCCAACCCGGAGGACCTTACCCAACGGTAGTCGAGAATTCCGAATCCAAAGTGTTGCTGGTTAGCGCTTGGGAATGGGGCAAAGTTTTTGGCCGGATCAAAGTGAATTTTGACGATGCGGGCAAAGTTAAAGATTGGGCAGACGCGGAACCCATCCTAGTAGAGGAATCTATCCCAGATGACCTTACAGTTGCCAGCATCGTTGCGGCATTTGTCAAACCAATTGACAGCTTGCGGAAAACAGTCGTCGCAAATGCTCCTTTCGAGCTAAGCCGGGCCAATGGTGGGCGCGGCAATTCCGTTATGGGCAATGTCATCGCGGACGCGATGCTTGCTGCGTCAGAAAAAGCCGGTGCGAAGCTTGCCATTATGAATAATGGAGGAATTCGCGCGGAGATTGACCAAGGGCCAATTACGTTTGACGAGGTAATTCAGACATCACCCTTTAGCAATACCCTTGTGGTCATGGATTTGACGGGCGCGGAACTGCTTTCGGTCTTTGAGCACGCCGCTCGTAGCAACGGCGTAAGCATCCATATCTCCAAGTGGACAAAAGTCAAAATTGATGGGTCAAAACCCGCTGGACAACGCGTGGTCTCGGTAACCATCAATGGTGAGACCGTAGAGAAGAGCAAGACCTATCGAATCGTAACAAACAGTTTTGTTGCCGGTGCGGGCGATGCGTTTACGATGCTAAAAGATGCGAAGGGTTATCGACTAGACACTGGAACACTCGATAGAGATGCTCTCGTGGAGTACCTGAAGAGCTTCAAGGGTGATGATCCCACTCGAGAGCCACGGTTTGAGTTTGTGCGAGGATAGGCCAAGGCCCTATTCTCGCAACCCAACCAAAAATCCATCGTAGACTTCCTATCATGGCCAAGCGAATCAAGTTTGAAGGCATTTCCGCCGATGCCTTTGTCGCGGATACAGATAAGTGGGCTCTGGATAAGCTTCAGAGAATCCCTCTGCTTCCGAAAGTAATCTCAAAGTTCTATGAGCTTGGCTTGGATCGCTGGTTCTATTGCTACAACATGAGCATGTCGGTTCGTTGTGGGCCGACGCAGTACAAGACGCTCTATGAGATTTTGCGGGAATCAGCGGCGATCTTGGATATGCCCGAGCCAGAGCTGTATTTGACCAGCAACCCGTTTCCAAATGCCTGGACAAGCGGAGTAGAGCGACCTTATATCACCTTGCGTTCATCCATCGTGGACACTCTGACAGATGAAGAGCTATTCCATCTCATGGGACACGAGCTTGGCCATATTAAGGCAAAACATGTGCTTTATCGGTCAGTAGGAGCCGTACTGTTTCCCTTGATTGAGCTGGTTGGGCGACGAACATTTGGGCTGGGAGATGTCGCGGCTATGGGGCTTCTCTTGGCCTATGAAGAGTGGTATCGCCAATCGGAAATTACGGCAGATCGGGCAGGTTTGTTAGTTGCCCAATCCCTTGACTTGAGCGTGGATGCCAATATCGCGCTAACCGCGGGACCGAATCGATTGCGGCATGAACAAGACCGATCCGCGTTTATGGATCAGGCTCGCGCCTACCAAGATACAACCATGCTGGATGAACTTGGCAAGATTATGATCTTCCTCACCCGGACTGGAACCTACACTCACCCAATGCCGGTTCATCGGACTCAGCAATTAGAACGCTGGGTTCAGAATGGGGCATTCGATAGGATTCTTTCGGGTGACTATGCGAAGGAAAAGGTCGAAGCGGGAGTTTAAAACTCCGTCCATAATCCTCAAGTGCCGAAGTGCGTTGTTCTTCTCAGCGGAGGTCTAGATTCCGCTACGGTTTTGGCCATTGCTAAAGACCTTGGCTTTGAGCCTTATGCATTGACCGTGATTTACGGTCAACGGCATTCCGTTGAAATTGAGGCATCCAAGCATGTCGCTTCCGGACTAGGGGCAGTGGAGCATAAGTTCGTTAGCGTGAACCTAGATGTCATTGGTGGGTCGGCCCTCACCGATGCGATTGAAGTGCCCAAGGACCGCAACGAGGCGGAAATGACGGATATTCCGGTCACTTATGTTCCCGCCCGCAACACAGTGATGCTTTCCTTGGCGTTGGGCTACGCGGAAGTGATTGGTGCCAATGATATCTTTGTGGGCGTGAATGCAGTCGATTACAGCGGGTATCCAGACTGTCGACCTGAATTCGTGGCAGCATTCGAGCATTTAGCGAATCTAGCGACTAAGGCCGGGGTAGAGGGCCAGACGATGCGGATACATGCCCCCTTAATCGATTTAACTAAGGTTCAGATAATTGAACGCGGGTTAAGTCTGGGCGTTGACTACGGCCTAACGCACTCTTGTTATGATCCCGATGACAATGGGCGACCATGTGGTCGATGCGATTCATGTGTAATTCGGGCAAAAGCTTTTGAAGCTTGCGGTATCGCTGACCCTGCGCTGTAGAAAGATCTGCAATAACTCTACACAAATCGATTCCGCATCCATAAGACTCTGCCCAAAAATCAACCTACTGTTGATAAGGCAGATGCTGACAAGGGCCCTTCTCCCCTCAACCTGTCCCAGAACCGGCAACTTTGGCCGCTCTTTGCCTAGGTGCCACAGCTTTGCTTCGCCGCAAGCGAAAGTAAAACCTTAATTTCAGGCTAGAAACGGGCTAGAGGATTTGCCTCTAGCCCGTTTTTTGTTCCGGGGGCGTAGAATAAGGATATATGTCTACGTTGTTCGATAAAGTTTGGGAGCGTCATGTTGTGTCCGATTTACCCGGCGGCGGCGCTCTTCTCTACATCGATCGACACCTGGTACACGAGGTGACCTCGCCCCAAGCGTTCGATGGTTTACGTGAATACAATCGGAAAGTGCGACGTCCCGATTTAACCTTTGCGACTGTAGACCACAACGTACCTACGGATGGTCGTGAAATTGATGAGACAACCCTTAGTGGAAAGCAGCTTGCGGCATTGGCAAGAAACGCAAAAGAGTTTGGGGTACCTCTCTATGGCTATGGCCATGAGAAGCAAGGCATCGTTCATGTGATTGGTCCGCAATTGGGGATCACCCTCCCGGGACTTACCATTGTATGTGGGGACAGTCACACCTCTACCCATGGTGCTTTTGGAGCCTTAGCATTTGGGATTGGAACAACTGAAGTTGAGCACGTTCTGGCCACTCAGACTTTGCGGGCAAGCTCTAAGCCAAAGTCTTTGGGCATCCAGATTGATGGTCGGTTGGCTGAAGGTGTATCCGCGAAGGACATTATTCTTGCGGTTATCAGGCAAATCGGTGCAGGCGGTGGAACGGGTTTTGTCGTTGAGTATTACGGCACCGCGATTCAGAACTTGCCCATGAGCGGACGCATGACGATCTGTAACATGTCAATCGAAATGGGAGCACGCGCGGGCATGATCCAGCCGGATGACATCACTTTTGACTACATTGCGGAAGAGGATCGCCCCTTTGCTCCTAAAGGAGCAGACTTTGACCGAATGGTGGAAACTTCGCGAATCCTCAGGACTGATTCTTCGGAAAACTTCACCCGCCATGAAGTTTTGGACATTAATAACCTAAAGCCACAAGTCACCTGGGGCACCACTCCCGCAATGACGGTTTCAATTGACCAGCCGATTCCTGAGCCCAAAGATGCCGGTGAAGAGCGAGCCCAAAAATACATGGGGCTTAAGCCTGGGGATAGCCTTGCCGATACGCCGGTAGACACCGTATTTATTGGTTCTTGTACAAACTCTCGAATCGAAGATTTGCGGGAAGCCGCCACCGTAGTCAGGGGACGAAGTGTGGCCTCCGGCGTCCGAGCGATGGTCGTGCCAGGCAGCGCGGCGGTCAAGGAGCTTGCCGAGCAAGAAGGACTGGACGAAGTGTTTAGAGGTGCGGGTTTTGAGTGGCATCGAGCAGGCTGCTCTATGTGCTTGGGAATGAACGGAGACATTCTTCGCCCTCACGAGCGTAGCGCATCAACCTCAAACCGACCCTACGAAGGACGGCAAGGCCCGGGATCCAGAACCCACTTGGTCAGTCCACTTACCGCTGCCGCAACCGCGATCAAAGGTAAGTTTGCCGACCCGCGGGATTTGATCTAGGATTGGGCGACGGGTAAATCACCGGTCGCCCAATAAAACCTCAAAAGCCACCACAGCCGCCGCCACGTGGACATTCATAGAACGTCCTTTTCCGGCCATCGGCACAAACACTGCCCCATCACAGTGCTTCAAAATTTGTTGATAAACACCAATCTGCTCATTCCCGAGGACAAGACAGACTTTCTCGGGATATGCGTACCGCATGTAGTGTTGCGTTCCATCTGTGACTTCTACCGCCACCAGGGAATAGCCTTCTGACTTCGCGGCTAGGGCTGCTTCCTCATGACCGTCAAAATGCCTGAAATCAACTCGACGATGGCTCCCCATTGAAGTCACTGCTACCTGAGGGTGAGGGGGAACAACCGTCTTGCCCGTACAGATCAGTTCTGTAATTCCGCAAGCATCTGCCACCCGAAACATACCACCCACGTTGTAGGGATCACTCCAGTCTTGAAGCATGATCGAGAGTTCAATCGGATTCCAATCGTCCCGAGATGCTTTCATCACGTTCCGAATGGCAGTTTTAGAGCGAAGTTGACGCATGAACCTAGAAATTTAGATTACGTCGGTGGAAAGCAATGCCCTCTTGAACGTGTTCATCCCAGTAAGTCCAGTTATGATCGCCTGGAAACTCTTGATATTCATGATCAATACCTAACTTCTCAAGCTGTACTTTAAAGGATCGATTTGCCTCCAACAAGAAATCATCCACGCCACAATCAAATCGCATGTGAGGCAACTTGTTTGGGCGTAGCTTTCCAACTAAAGCGTGCAGATCATTTGAACCACCTATTGGGTTTTCTCCAAACACTCGGAGAACTTCACGATTAAAAGCATCATCTCGGATTGGAAGATCATGTGCCATGGCAAGCGCACCGGAATGCGAAACCGTCGAGTGAAAGATGTCGGGAAACTTCAGCGCAAGCTTAAAAGCTCCATATCCCCCCATCGATAGCCCACTAATGCACCACTGGTCTCTTGTAGGAAACAAGCGCGCAATGTACTTGGGAAGTTCAACTCCGATGGCCGTCTCAAAGGCATAGCCGTCCACAGCGTCGCTATACCAACCGCGTCCACCATCTGGCATTACCACGATCAAAGGAAGACCATCCACATAACGCTCTATGGATGTACGCCGCATCCAAATCGTGTTGTCATCGCTAAGACCATGCAAAAGGAACATGACATGAAACGGCCCTTCCTGGTCCATGTTCGGCAAAATGACTTCTGCCTGAGTATGTTTCTGAAGCGCCGGTGAGTAATAGCGAAGCGTTGCGTGAGACACGATATTCTAGTTCGGGATAAGCGTGAAATATCCTGCATGACTTGCAACCTACCGACCTAGTCAAGCATCCTTGTTGCATGCGTACTCGCTCGGTTCCTCGCGGCTTGGGACTGATAGTATTGGGGCTAATCCTTCTCGGTTTTGCCTTGTTCACCCAATTGGCGCGTAACCCCAAAAGCGCTTTGGGAAGGTCTCGCTTTGGAACTTGGGCTCAGGTCAAATGTCCGGTTCCAACCCGTCCTACGCGAATTACTGACAACGGCGCGCAATTGATTGTTTACACTTTTATAGCAGTTTGCTTCTCTATTGGTGGAGGGATCACAGCGATGATACGGGGCAACAATGGCGGGTGGGATTTATAAGCCCATTCCGTCTTTGAATAACAACGGCATATAATGGCAATTCATTGGGAGGTTCAAAGATGAAGGCAACACGATGGATGTGGACCCTGGTAGCAGGTGCTCTGTTAGCAGGCTGTGGTAACAGTGGCGACAAGACAGAAGCCGCCACCGGCAATGCAAACAATGGGGAGAAGAAGCTTCGCATTGCTGTGATTCCTAAAGGCACCACTCACGAATTTTGGAAGTCAGTGAGAGCAGGTGCTGATGAGGCTGCGAAGGAGTTTGGTGTAGAAGTTATCTGGAAAGGCCCCCTCAAGGAAGATGATCTGAACGATCAAGTCAAGGTCATTGAAGACTTTACGACGCAAGGGGTGGATGGAATCGTGCTCGCTCCCCTAAGCGACAGCGGTCTAAAGAAACCGGTAACAGATGCTCAAAAGTCGGGCATTCCCGTTGTGATCTTTGACTCTGATTTGAAGGACACTGATTTTGTTAGCTTTGTCGCAACTGACAACGAAAAGGGAGGCAAAGCAGCAGGGGAAGAGATGGTTCGCCTCCTCGGCGGAAATGGCAATGTAGTCGTGCTTCGTTACCAAGAAGGATCGGCGAGCACCATGAATCGGGAGAAGGGTTTTCTTGATGTGATGAAGGCCAATACTGGCATCAAGGTGGTTAGCGATAACCGATACGCCGGAGCAACGGTAGAGACCGCTCAGACCGAAGCCGAAAACCTACTCTCTAGCCTGAAAAAGCCAGATGGCTCTCTCAGCATTGACGGCATCTATTGTCCCAATGAAAGTTCAACCTTCGGCATGCTTCGCGTGTTGCAAGATAACGGATGGGCAGGCAAAGTGAAGTTCGTCGGATTCGATTCCTCTCCCAAACTTATTGAGGGGCTGACAAAAGGGCAGATCAACGCCTTGGTGTTACAGAACCCTAGACAAATGGGTTACCTCGGAGTAAAGGCAATGGTGGATCACCTAAAGAAAAACTCGGTTGAAAAGAGAATCGATACCGGGGCGGAACTGGTAACGGGCGACAACATGAAGGACCCAGCTATCGTCAAGCTTCTTGAGGTCCCTAAGTAAGTGAATTGGCGCGCCATCGTCCCAATCCTAGGCCTCATAGGCGCGCTGGTAATCCTCTTCTTTGGGTTCGGTTTTATCCTTCAGTCCCAGGATAAAACCGGATTTATGACAAGCCGCAATATTGAGACCATCTTGCGGCAATCTACTCCGGTGTGCTTAGCAGCCTTGGGCATGACCTTAGTGATTATTTCTGCCGGAATTGATCTATCCATTGGGTCCGTCGTTGCGTTTGTGTCCGTAGCGGTAGCTTGGTGCTTACGACAAAACTATGATCCGTTGATCGCCGTCTTTGGCGGATTGGCAGCAGGAACGCTATTTGGACTCATCAATGGGCTCCTAGTTACCCGCTTAAAGGTGGGACCTTTTATCGTCACCTTGGCAACCATGCTTGTGGCTAGAGGAGCCGCAAAGGGTTTGGCCGGCGAGCAAAAAATCGAAGCTCCATCGACATGGATTAACGATTTACTATCGGTACTTGGAGAGGGCGAGCGATGGAGAATTTTCCCCATGGGCGTTTGGCTCATGATTTTCCTCGCACTGGCAACCCTTCTCATTCTCTCCCGCACAAGATTCGGCCGATACGTTGTTTCTCTAGGTTCTAATGAAAAAGCCGCTCATTACAGTGGAGTGAACGTTAGCTGGGTAAAGCTGCTTGTCTATCTCTTAATGGGCCTGTTTGCCGGGTTTGCGGGCATCATGATGTTCGCCCGCCTCTCTGTTGGCGATCCAACAACTGCTCAAGGGTTTGAACTGAGTGTGATTGCCGCCGTGGTTATCGGAGGAGCGTCATTGTCGGGTGGACAAGGCTCTATTCTCGGATCCATTCTAGGCGCACTCATCATGGCAACAATCAATGCCGGTTGCTCTCAATTGGGATTGGCAAACTGGATTCAGGAGATGATTACCGGCGCGATCATTGTGGTTTCCGTCTTGCTAGACCGCATCCGTGTTCGGCGCGCCGTTAGCGATACATAACCGAAGCCAAGATGTAGTCTACAACGTAAACCAGAACCATCGAGATCACGACCGCATTGGTGGTCGCACGGCCAACTCCAACAGCGCCATTTTTAGTTCGCATTCCTTGTTGACACGCAACAAGAGCAATCATGAGCCCGAAGAACGGAGCCTTCGTCATTCCGGAAATGACATCCGAAGGATCTACAAACTGCACCAGAGAGTTTAGGAAGGTTCCGCCACTGACTCCGCGAGTGATCGCAATCAGGTAACCCCCAAAAACACCCGACCACATGCCAATCAAAGCCAAGATCGGCAACATGGTGATGGAGGCAATGACACGAGGGATTACCAAGTAGTTGGTCGGATGCACCGAAAGCATTTTCAGCGCGTCTATTTGCTCTGTTACAGCCATCGTTCCAATCTGAGCAGCCATTGCCGACCCACACCTTGCAGCCACCATGAGACCCGCCAACACGGGCCCGATCTCACGTGTGATCGTCAGCCCTACCGTGGCACCTACGAAAGTGGTCGCCCCATATTCCGACAGGAACTGAGATAGGTAAAGAGAGAGGACTGCCCCAGCGAAGAAAGATGTCAGAGCCACAATGGGGACCGAAGCTGCGCCTATGAAGGCCATTTGATCGATGGTCTCTCGCCATTCTGTAGGTCGCTTAAAGAGTCTACGAACTGCATCCATCAGGATCATAGAAACTTCGCCAACGAATTGGAAGAAGGCATAGAAAGGCGTTCCGATCGATGCGAGCGTTCGATTCACCCCTCTGGTAGCCATGCGTGAAAGTTACCTTAACCGTCCCAGCTTTCTCAGACTCCAGGCTATGTAGATTAAGACTATTGACGGATAGCGGCATTCGCCATGGAGGAAGAAAATCTACACATGGACACCATTAGCCTTGTCGGTTCAGTCTTTCTTGCCATCGTCGGTTGCGTCCTTATGGACTGGCATTTCCGAAAAGTGAGTGAGCGCAACTTTCGACGCACCCTACACGCTGAAGTAGAGTCCTATTTGAAACTATCTAAGCGGCTATAGTGTTTAGAGCTTTGTGTCAAGAGGACGTTTCTAATTGGACTTTATTCTTCATATAGATCAGCACCTACAGCGGTTGATCGCTGAGCATGGTGCCTGGGTCTACGGAATTCTTTCAGGGATTATCTTTGCGGAAACTGGCTTCGTTGTCACTCCCTTCCTACCTGGAGATTCTCTCCTATTTGCGGCGGGCATCTTCACCACCAAAGAAGGTGGCCTGAATTTAGTTATCCTAGGTCTTTGCCTTAATACCGCTGCCGTTCTGGGTGATAGCGTCAACTATGTCATTGGCCGAAAGTTTGGTGCAAAGCTTTTCAAGAACGAAAACTCTAAATTCTTTAAGAAGAGCAATCTGGAAAAAACAGAGAAATTCTTCGCTCGCCATGGCTCAAAGACCCTGGTTATGGCTAGATGGGTAGCCATTGTTCGCACCTTTGCTCCCTTCGTAGCCGGAATGGGCAGGATGCATTATCCAAAGTTCCTAACGGTTAGCATCTTGGGTGGAGCGTTTTGGGTTTGGACCTTAATCATTGCTGGGCACTTCCTAGGCAGCGTGCCTTGGATTAGAAACAACCTAGAAATCGTGATTATCGGAATCATTTTGACGACGATCCCCATCATCGGAATTGAAGCAATGAAGGAGAAAAAGCGAGCGAAACTGGAGGCAGAAGAACTCGCTGCCGCGAAGTCTGAGGCATCCTAATGAGTGATCACGGTCGACTTTGGTATATCCGCAATGTCGACCTCTTTCATAACTTGCCCGATAGCGACATTGAGGAACTTGCCAAACAAGCCCGACTCGTTGATTTTGGTCGAGGGCAGGAGATTTGCGCCTCAGGCACCGGTAACCGGTTTGCGCATATTATAAAAGAAGGCAATGTTCGCTTGGTTATGCACTCTCCAAGCGGGAAGCAACTCACCGTTGCCATTCTTAAACCCGGCGATGTGATTGGAGGTTCTGACCTTTTCGGAACAGAAACCGGTGGGGAGAGTGCTGAAGCCCTTTCGCCTTGCACACTCTACCAAGTGCCCGTAGACTTACTGACTCAGTTTGCGAAGGAGCGTCCCGAGTTCTCCTTACGTATCAATAAGGAGGTGAACAAGAATCGAATGTTGGTGATGAACCGAATGCAAGACGTGCTCTTTTTGACTGTCCAAGAGCGCCTATCTCGCCTTATCCTGCGCCTTGCCGATGAGTTTCCTGGCACCACAACCTCGGGAAAACGCTTTGTCAATATACGACTCACTCATCAAGAGCTTGCGGACCTGATTGGAGCGAATCGCGAGGCAGTTAGCGCAACCCTTATTAAGCTGCGAAGATCAAAATGTGTTCAAGCCATACACGGATTCCTAGTCCTATCGAATGAAAAGGCGTTGCAGGGCGAGACATCCGTAGTGGCGGCATAGGATTTTGCCGGAAAGCATCGCGTCCGACCACGGATCATCAGCAGAGGCAACAGATCATCATCCAGAACCGCAAATACTTGAAGATGTGGCAGTTGGCAGTTCATTAGCCCCGACAGTGGAGAAAAAATCCAAGGCAATGCGGCTGCCGTACCTTCTGCTTGGCTTCTTGTTTGTAACCCTAGGCTATATTGGCGTTGTCGTTCCCGGCATGCCTACCACCATCTTCATGATCATGGCGGTTTGGGCTTTCAAGCGATCTTCTCCAAGATTTGAGCAGTGGCTACTAAACCATCGCGTATTTGGACCAACCTTGCGAGATTGGGATGAGCATAAGGCCATTACCTTGCGCACCAAATATATCGCGATTGGAACAATGATCGCCTTTGCTGGAGTTTCTATTTTCTTTATCAAGAAGCCCGTTGTCCAAGCAATTGTCGCGCTATCCGTCCTAGGCGTGGCCATCTACGTAGGAACAAGAAAGACCAAGTCCTAGGCCTCCAATTTTTTTTGCGTAGTTTTGGAACATAACACTCATAGACTCACGTTATATACTGTTAGATATGTCCGATCATATCTAACTAGGAGGAACACATGAAAACAGTTGTAAGAGTAAATCCACTCTCTGAGTTAAGAGCAATGGACGAGATGTTTGATCGTCTTTTTAGCCGTGGTCCTGCTTCTTCACCGACGGCAACGAACCTTCCCATTGACATCTTCGAGAAGGGAGGATATTTCACCGTGAAGGCACTCGTGCCTGGAATCGCTCCCGAGAACCTAGACATTCAGGTTGAGGACAACGTACTCACCATCAGGGGTGAGACTCGTCATGAGTATGCCAATGAGGATGCCCAGGTTTACCGAAGGGAGATATCCTATGGCTCATTCGCCCGATCAATCCGTCTTCCAGATAACCTAAACTTGGAAACGATTGATGCTGAGTTTAGCAACGGGGTCGTTACCGTATCAATCCCTCGTGCCGAGGAGATAAAGCCCAAAGCATTAAAGGTAAATGTTCGCACGGCTCAAGAGCCCAAAGTGATTGAGGCTCAAAGCGAAAGCGAAGCCTAAGATCAAACGCATCTACAGCTTGGCCTATGCAAAGGCATAGGCCAAGTTTTTTTGCAAACCTATTGAACCAGCTAAAGGCTTAACTGGCACTAAGTCTCTAGAGATGAGATTCGTAGCATTCTTAATCCTTGGAGCTACCACCTTTGGGTGTCAGAAGCCAGATCCACGAGGTGATGTGAAGGTTTCAACTAACCTCCCGCCCGATGTGGTCAATACCGCTCTCTTCCTATTCAGTCACGGTTTGGCAGATCCTGCCAATGGGACCTACCGTGAAGCTACTATCGAAACAAGCGATATTTGGCGTGGCAATACTCGTTCGCAAAAAGTACACGCTTTTCAAATCGGGAGCACCAACAAAGTTGTCGCATGGAGTGGGCTTGAATACGAAGCAACATCACTAGGAAAGAGTATCGACTTGGCTCAGGATGTTCGAAGCAGTCTATCGAATATTGTTCAAGGAGCCGGTTTGGGGCATTTTGGCAACTCAGAGGGCGTATATGCAGCATCTCCGAATCATGTAACTGCCTCCTTACTCCTTCTGCGCTACGGCAGATCAGACCTTGCGGAGGAAGTTTATACACGCGTCGAAAAAAATGCCATCAACAGCAATCGCCTGCAGTCAAAAGATGCTTGGTTTCATTCCACGCGTCAATACTTGAGCAACCGATATGATCGGGCATTAGCTGCCCATATGCGAGGCGATGACCACTTGGCCCTCACGGACTTTAGCAACCTGAGCCAGAACTACAAGTCCTTTGTCCATGAAGCGGATCGTCGTCTTTCTAAAACGCAATCACAAGATGACAGTGAAGTCGACCCCAGCAACCCAATAGCCTTTATATATTCTGCCAACCAGCTAGCGGAAGACATCAGGGAACGTATTGATAAACCACAAAAACCAATCGATTTACAAAGTCTCGACGCGAAAACTCAGCCTGAACGTATCCGCCTGTTAATCACCGCGATGAATCAGATCGACGAGAGAAAAGGAGGACAGCCAGGCTCTGTATCTATCAATCAAAGCCCTATTATTAAGGCCCTTATATCGGAAGGTGATGCTGCCGTTGAGCCACTTATGGACTGCATAGAAACCGACCAGCGCTATACACGCAGTGTCGGTTTTGCTAGAGATTTCTCTGTTCATCGCAATCCGATCTCAGTAGCTACATGCGCAAGAGTCGCTCTTGACTCTCTTCTTAGAGTCAGCACCTCTGAAACATCGGGGCAACTTTGGCCTGTTGATAAGATTCGCGAGTACTGGAAGGTTAACAAGGGAATTACTCTTGAGGCAGCATGGTATCGAGATCTTCTGGATGACTCGACAGACTACAGAACTTGGGAACTAGCAGCGAGGAACATCACCTCACGAGCAACGAATGCACACGCTGGCGGATTGCCGCCTCTGAGGGGTGAAAGCCTACGCTATAACAGAGAGCCAACCGTGACTCAGCTGTTTCACCGTAGAGCCCTTGAACTCATTGATGTAAAAAATACGGCAGCCTCCCGCGATGCTTGGAAAGCAAAATCCGGAATTGATATTGCCCTTGCTAGCTATGTTTGGGATCGCCAAGCATCACTTCCTACGTTACAGGCTGTGTCTCATGATGTGCTTAACCCAAAATCCGAAATCACACCCTCACCCGTCTTTCTAGCCAGAGTCTCGCGAGTATTCGCCGTGCGAATGAAGTTGGGGGATAGAGACGCGATTGATGAGTACACAAAGCTTCTTACTAAGCTATCTCATCAGTCCGATCCCCATATCGTTGGCGAAGTTGGAATCTTACAAGTTTTATGGGAACAACAGAATTCTCCTAAGATCAGGGAGCTAGCCAATCGAATCTTTCTAGAAAGGAACAGTCAATGGAATATCCAGAACTGGACTAAATCGGGGGTCGCAGATAGACTGGTCGCTTTGGTTAACACCCCAGCCCTTCTCATTCCTGGGTTTCGAAAAGCCCTGGCGGAAGCCATCCTCATCCATACGGATTGGGCTACGGGAAGAATTGAAAGACGAGATAGCCTTTACACTCTTAGCTATCGAGCAAAGGGAGGACAAGGAATCCTTGGGAACCAAGAGAATGTCCCGGCAAATCGAATCGGCGAGGATTTCCCTATCACCTCAAGCGATTTTCTCATCCTCAATATGAGGACAATCAGAGGGCTACCCAAGTTTGAAGCTTTCTGGGATGAAGGACGTAAATCAAAGGCGCGCCAGAAGGTTGTCGCTTTCCTGCTGAGTAATCATGATTTCAAGTCTTCGTTGAGCAAAAGTACGTTGGATCAGTTTCGAACGGAATGACTAGAAGTCAGTTCAGGTGAGTGCCACCCGAACTGACTTGAAAAGACCCTACTTACCCTTCTTCTCTCCCGGGATTTCGAAACCGTAGGTTTTTCCCTTCTGAGTTGCGGGCACGCCATCTTTCATCCAGACTGGTTCAGGCGCTCCTTTTAGATAGTGGTCGAAGAACTGCTGCATACGGATAGACCAGTCCTTTCGGTTTTTGCGTTGAATGAGGTTGTGATCTTCGCCATTATAAACCGCCATCCAAACGGGCTTTTCTAGCCTTCTCAAAGCAGTGAAATACTCAATGCTTTGCCACCAGGGCACCGCTCCATCTTTATCGTTATGCATCATCAGAAGCGGAGTCTTGACCTTGTCCGCAAAGAAGATGGGTGAATTCTCAAAGTAACGCTGGAAGGAATTCCAAGGCGTTCCATCAATGCGACTCTGAGTCTTCTCATATTGGAACTGCCGAACCATACCAGAGCCCCATCGGATTCCACCGTAGGCACTGAACATATTGCTGACCGGTGCCCCTGCACAAGCAGCAGCGAACATATTGGATTCCGTAATCATATACGCAACCTGATATCCGCCCCAACTCTGCCCTTGAATACCCACACGTTTGGGATCGACAAAGCCTTTGCGGATAACCTCCTGGCAGCCTGGCAATATCGCGTTGATCGCACTTTCACCGGGATATCCAATCTTGTATGGAATATCTGGCACGAAGACCACATAGCCATTGCTCACATACATGGAAATATTGATGATGCTGGCGCTGGGCGCAGGGTTGCGGAAGTTGTGCAGAGTGTCGGAGTCACGCTCATAGAAGTAAGCGACCATCGGATACTTCTTGCCTGGCTGCATGTTCTCCGGCTTAAAGAGCATTCCCTGCAAATCCACGCCATCCAAGGATGTGTAGTTCACTAGCTCCGCAGTTCCCCAAAGATAATCTTTCACCTGAGGATTGGCATCACTCATTCGTTTGGGGCTGGCAAACTTAAGATCATCACTGACCCACACATCAGGAAACTCAGTAAAGGTTTGCTGAGTGAAGGCGATCCGATTTGCCTTTTCAGCCTTATCGGCAATCGTGTACCGCTTATCGCCATAGATCAGACGCTCAGGGTAAGAGTCCATAGAATCCAAGAAGTAACCGCTTGCCTTTGTCGTCTCATGTTGAGCCATGAATAGCTGAGGCTTTGCTGGATCGATAAACTCTTCTTCAACATCTAGATTCTGTCGACGAAGACTCGTCGTTGTCTTACGTCCATATTCATTAGTGAAGTTGACGGGAGCCTTCTTGCCTGAGGGGTCAATGGCCCAAAGGTCGTATTTGTCATAAACAAAGAGCCACTCGTCATTCTTAGCCCATCCAGCAGCGCCGTAAGAACCAGCTAAGGCCGGAACGTCATTGAGTTCATCCCATGTTGGATACGGAATTCCCTTAGAGGCCTCGACGATCTTTCCATTGGAAACTTCGTAGGTAATCCATTGCTGGCTCACCGGATCATATCCCGCTAAGAATTTGCCGCTTGGAGAGAAGCCGAAGGAAGCTTGCGACTTCGTAAGAATCTTTCGACTCTGCCCAGATCGCAGATCAATCAGATAATAGTCCGATCCACCATCACCCCAAGACTGAGCTCGACGGTATGGCTTATCTACGCGGGCAAGTGCAAACGGCCCGTCGTTCTTTTCTGAGATCGTAGCGTTCTCAAAATCCTCATTCTCAACTTGGACAACTCGTCCTGAGCCAACCTCTGCCATCGCCTCGTAAGTGCGATTCGCTTCCATATTCACTTGCAAGAGTTGCTGGGGCTGAAGACGCTCGTCCTTCCAATTCCAGATATCGACGCTGACTTTCTCATCATCAGGCGTGTCGTCTTTCTTTTCTTCGCCTGGTTTAGGAACGGTCGCAAAAAGCACCCGCGCACCCTTGTCCGAGAACGTAAGCATTCCGCGCTCACTAACGATCCAACCCGTGGGAAGTCCTGCACTTCCTTCTTTGGCGAGCAACTTTGCTTTTCCATCTTTGGGGTCGAAGACATAAAGAGAGTGGCTGGGCTTCTTTGCCGTATAGTCATCTTTGTCGGTAACAAAGGCAATACGCTTGGTGGCATCATGAACGTCCACTTTGGGATATCGGCCAAGACCCTCAACTACAGTTGTCTTCTTGCCTGACTTGATGTCGAAAGACACAATTCCATCGCCCACGCCATCTTTTGTGCTCAACACATAGACAAGGGTTGAACCATCCTTTGTCCACCGAGTTGTCACCACATTTTCAATTCGCTCTTCTTTCCCGGTGGCGAGATGGCGGAGAACAAAAGCATCCCCCGCGCGATGATCCGATTTTTTCTTGGGATCATCTTTCTTCTCTTCCGGCTTGGCAGCTTGCGCCGACTTGGCTGCAGGAGTCGCAGGCGCCGGTTTCGGGGGCTCGGGCTTATACAGAATATAGCCATTATCTTCTGGAGCTACTGAGAATGTTTGGACCCCTTGTAGCTCTGTTTTCTCCCCCGTCGCCAGGTTCAGAATCACGAAGACATTCTTGGGCATCTCGTCAGGCTTCTTCTTCTCTCTTTGCGCCTTCTTGGTGTCCTCCACCTTTGGCGCAACAAAGCCAACCGCAAACTTTGAGTCATGGGTTAATGAGAGATTGCCGCGTTCGATAACAATGTCTTTGCCGCCACCGAGTGCCTTTATATGCTGCACCGCGTCGCCTTCTTGAGGAGACACGCGGTAGGAGAGCCAATTACCATCATTCGAGAGCTTTGTCCCAACAACTGACTTCCAGGAGTCGTAGACGGAAGCGTCGAGAGGTTTCTTTTGCGCGCCCGCAACGCCAATACAGACCGTCGCAAACGCAAGAAGAGCAAGGGATCGCAGTTTCATCTTGATTGGGCCGGGTTTACCCTAATCTAGGCGCAACTGTTAAGAAAGGTGGAAGAAAAGAGGTGGAGCCTTCGACGAGAATTGAACTCGTGACCTTTCCCTTACCAAGGGAATGCTCTGCCGCTGAGCTACGAAGGCCCTTGCGGATGACGGATGTGACAAAGGTGATGGACGTGATGCGGTGAATCTAGATCACCTTCATCATCTCCATCATCTCCATCACGCCCTCATCCCAAAAACTGGTGGGGAGTGCAGGATTCGAACCTGCGTAGGCGTCGCCGACGGATTTACAGTCCGTTCCCATTGGCCACTCGGGCAACTCCCCAGTCGGACAGGAATTTTACCCAGATTATTGGGTGACTTTTACTAAGACCTCACAACCTTCCGTATTAAAGGCCTAAAGGTAAGCGCTGTGTCGTGAAAAACCTTAGACGAGACAGACTAAGCACTGGTCTTTGCCGGTGCATCGCCTCGAATTTTCTTCTCCACCCGATTTAGATTGTTCTTTGCTGGAGCATCGTCCGGAAACACTTGAATCATGGCCTGCCAAATCCGCTTTGAATCTCGCAATTGGTTCATCCTTTCATAGGCATGCGCCAAAGTTCGAAACGTATTTGGATGAGGTTTTCGAGACATCTTGAGTGTCGGCTCTAGAATAGGCGGCACCTTTTGGTAAGCCTTCTTCATGTAATAAAAGTTGGCTTCTGGCCAAGCCGCATCTGGATCCTTAGCATTCTCCGTTCGGAACCGGATGTAGACCGCTAGCGCCTCGTCCCACTTCTCAATATTTTCGAGCATCCAGCCAAGGTTTGTTGCAACCTCGTAGTCTGCAGGATACAAAGCGTACATCACCTTACATAGATTGATGACTCGTGGGAAATCTCCATCCTCAAACCAGACATCGTTCTGCGAATTGATTCGATCCGCCGCAGCATTCCAAATCGCATCTACACGGGCCTGGTTCGGTTGCTGGGCAAAAGCGGTAACAGCCGCGAAGACAAACACAAAAATGCCCAGTAAACGTTTCATGACTTCTCTAACTCTTCCCCAACAATCCGCTGAACGATCTCAGGATTGGCCCGTCCGCCGCTTGCTTTCATTACTTGACCGACCAAGAAGCCTTTAACGTTCGCTTGACCAGCTTTGTACTTCGCTACAACCTCAGGATTACCACTTAAGACGTCCGCAGCGGCTTTCCGTATCGCACTCTCATCGGTAATCTGGGTTGCTCCGGACTCTTTGACGATATCGCTTGGCATCTTTCCAGACTCAAATGACTTCCTAAAGACATCTTTGCCAGTCTTGCTTGATATTGTGTCGCTGGAAATCAACTTCGTTAGGTCAACCAGATGCTGAGGAGTGATTTTGCTTTCGGCGGGAGTCCAACCCTTATCTTTCAACAGCATCGCGAAGTCGCCGGTCAACCAGTTGTTGACGGCCTGAGGATCACCGCCTACTTCGACCGCAGACTCAAAGAAGTTAGCCTTATCCAGGTCATCACAGAGAACATCCGCATGTTGTGCGCTCAGCCCAAAATCCGCTTGGTAACGTCTGAATTTTGCCAGTGGGAGTTCCGGAAGCTTCGATCGCAGCCCTTCAATATAGGAGTCCTCGAATACCATCGGAATCAGATCAGGATCTGGGAAATACCGATAGTCGTTTTCCGCTTCTTTAATGCGCATTAAATAGCTTGCGCCCTTCTCCTCACTCCAACCTCTTGTCTCTTGCGCAATGGTGCCCCCCTGCTCAAGCGTTGCGACCTGTCGTCTAACCTCAAACTGAACGCCCAGTTGAACACTGCGAAAAGAGTTTAGATTCTTCAGCTCGGTCTTGGTGCCGTAAGTGTCCGAGTTTTCAAGCCGCACCGAGATGTTAGGTTCGCATCGAAGAGACCCCTCCTCCATCTTGCCGTCACATACACCAAGATAAAGCAAGGTTTGGCGTAGTTGCTGCAAGTAATCTTTGGCTTCTTCAGGGTTCGTAATGTCTGGCGGAAACTCAGTAACAATCTCCATCAAAGGGACACCGGCGCGGTTATAGTCCACGCCGCTACCTCCACTTGGAAGGTGCATTAACTTGCCTGTGTCCTCTTCCAGATGCACTCGGCGAATCTTGACTCGCTTGATCTCCCCTTCTTTATTCGGAATTTCTATATAGCCGTCATAGCCCAACGGATTTGTGTCGCCATATTGAGAAACCTGATATCCCTTTGGCAAGTCGGGATAGAAATAGTTCTTTCGGTGAAAAATGCTGTGCATCGCAATCTTGCAATTAAGCGCAAGTGCAGTTCGCAAAACAAACTCGATCGCCCTCTGATTTGGGACAGGCAGTGTGCCAGGCAAGCCTAGACAAACGGGACAAACCCGAGTGTTAGGTTCGCCTCCAAAGGCAACCGGACATCGACAGAACATTTTGGAGTTCGTATTTAGTTCAGCATGGACTTCCATGCCAACGC
The DNA here is from genome assembly GCA_037190145.1 of Fimbriimonadaceae bacterium. GTDB lineage: Bacteria > Armatimonadota > Fimbriimonadia > Fimbriimonadales > Fimbriimonadaceae > 55-13. The sequence continues at coordinate 256,732 of JBBCJU010000004.1, read as the reverse complement.
TTGCGACGAAATTGGGCATTGACTTCCTATTTTACCGATAGCTTCCAATAGGCGATAAAGAGACTTCGCGGGATACTTTCAAATACTCTATCCCTGCCACCCAATACCATTACCCTTATCCTACTAAACGGATAGACAAGCCGCCATGGATTGCAATCAATTTCAATTTTTATCATGTGGAAGTGCACTTTTATTTCCGAATCTGTTACTTAAGCGATATTCATCTTTGGTGAATGCGATGTTAAGGCGTTCCATGGGAGGAACGGAGGGATAAGAATGGGTTGGTTCAAAAACTTGTCACTATTGGGCAAGCTAGGCTTGGGCTTTGGCATAGTCATCGCTCTCACCGCTACAATGGGCATCACCGCGTACAGCGGCTTCGTCGGAGTTCGGAAGGCTAGCGATAATATTCGCAATGTCGCCCTTCCGGGTTTAACCTCACTAAACCACTTTGCGCAAGAACAGGCTAAAACACGCCTACATCAGCAAGACTTAGTGAGGATAACAGAACCCACAGCGGTCGCCAAAGCATTGGCAGAAGTTGACGAAAACCGAGCGACTACTGGCAAATATCAAGATGAATACAAGGCAACCATTATCACTGAGGCAGACAAACGTAACTTTGCACGCCTCGTCGCAGCTCGGGAAAAACTTGGTGCAGAGTGGAACAAGGTTCGCGGTGAGTTTTCAAAAGCAAATCGCAATGAGGCATCTATAGATCAGTATCTGAAAACCACGGACGAAATCTATGAGAAAGAACTCGTTCCCACGATCGAAGAGATGCGTGAGTACAAAGAGCTGTACGTTGACAAAGCGACTCTTGCCAGTACAAGCGCAGCAACTCGTTCAAACAACATCACAATTGCTCTTCTTATCGGTTGTGTAGTGTTCGGAGTTGGCATTTCTTACATCGTCTCTCACTCTATCAAGAAGCCGGTAAACGAACTCAGTCAACGTCTTAACAGCATTGAACAGATCTGTATGACGGAATTGGAAATCGCGCTGTCAAAGCTTGAATCTGGCGATTTAACCTATCCGGTGGTCCCACAGACTAAACCGATCGACAATCCAGGCAAAGATGAACTTGGTCAAATGTCCAGCGTGTTCAACCGCATGTTAGCAAAAGCTCAGGCTTGTATCGAAACCTATGAAAAGTCTCGAGCCAACCTATCCGCGCTAATCCTAAATCTCAAGGAAAATGCAGAACTGGTTACCGCGACAAGTTCACAATTAGATCGAGCCTCTGATGAAACCGGGCAAGCGGCCACTGCGATCGCTCAAACCATTCAGCAAGTCGCAGATGCAAGTAATGAGTCCGCGAAGAGCGCGACACAAATCGCCAGCGGTTCCGAACAATTGGCTATCTCCTCGACTGAAGCAGCGGCAGCCATGGAGAGGCTTCAGGTGTCTATCAATGAGGTTCAGGTAGGCGGATCTCAGCAAGATGAGGCAACTCAGGAAGCCGCCGCCACGGCTTCGGCAGGTAGCCAAGCCGTGGAGCGCACGGTCGCATCGATGGAACGAATCCAGGGACAAGTAGAGATATCTTCTAGTGCAATCCGAGACCTCGGAGAGAAAGGCCAACAGATTGGCCTCATTGTGCAAACGATAGAAGACATTGCTCAGCAAACGAATCTACTAGCGCTGAACGCCGCAATCGAAGCCGCACGGGCTGGAGAGCAGGGCAAAGGATTTGCCGTCGTAGCAGATGAAGTTCGTAAATTGGCAGAGCGTTCTTCAGACGCAACAAAGGAAATTGCGACGCTTATCGATAGTGTTCGAGCCGGCGTAGACCAAGCGGTCTCCGCAATGGCTTCCACCAACCAGGAGGTTGAGTTGGGGTCCACCACAAGCACCGAAGCTGGGGTTGCGATCGGTCAAATCATGGCTGCCGTTGACATTGTGCGCGGCATTGCTGCGGCAAATAGCCAAGCAATCGATGAGATGGGCCAGGGAGCCAGAATCGTGTCGGATGCGATCGCATCTGCTGCCGCCATCAGTGAAGAAACAGCGGCAGGTGCTGAAGAGATGAGCGCCTCTACAGAGGAAGTATCCGCATCAGCTCAAACCGTATCTGCTGCCGTGGAAGAACAGACTGCCCAGATCGAGGAAGTGAGCGCATCAGCTCAACATCTTCGAAGGCTTGCGGAAGATCTCAATACCGTCGTGGCTCAGTTCAAGGTTGAAGAAAGCCGACCGGTATCTCTTAAGATTGCCGCCTAAGGGTTGCTGACCAGGGGCAGTATCAACTGCCCCTTTGGTTTAGGTTCGCAATGATAATGGCGATAACGCCCACCAAACAGATCAAAGTGACAATGCCGCCTAAGATAATGCCCACCATTGCGTGCGCTTTCCCCGGCAATCCTGGAGTCTCTCGAATCTTCTTGAGCCCAATAAATCCCAGCACGATAGCAGCTGGAGACAAAAACAGACAGAAGCCCGGAATCAGACCAAAGATCGCCAGATAGTACGCAATCAAGGCCGGAGGATTCCCTGTAGGAATCAGCTTGTTCATCGTGGAATCAGCCTGAGCCCTAGGATAACTTCCGATTGAAGGTGGCTGGCTAAAATCGGTCTGGACGGGTGGCGGCTCTGGATTTTCAGGCATCTTAACTACCTTACCAAACGCTCCAGAACTGCAACTGCTGCCGCATGGCTTTTTTCGTGCGTAATAGACAAATGAACTCGGTACAGTTCTGAATTCCAATCAGGGTGACGGATCGTAACCACAGGTTGACCTTGTGCTCCAGGCAAAATTTCCACATCCTGCCAACTCAAATGCAGCCCTACCGCCTTTGCAACGGCCTCTTTGGCCGCCCATCTTCCAGCAACTCTTAAGGGAGTAGTGAGTATTTCGCGCTCTGGTTCAGTCAAGATGCGGCGAAGAAAAGCCGGATTTTTCATCGCCTTTGCAATCCGAGCCACTTCAACCAAGTCTAAGCCCACCGCCTCTACCACGAGGATAAGTTACCTATCAACGGTGGAGAAAGACCTATTCCCAAGTCACCACCTTTTGATCCTCTGTTATGGATAGTGCAGTTCACTCATTTGATTTACGGGTAGAAACGGACAAAAGACATCATGCACCTATGGCTAGATCGCATCGGAATCATTTGCCAGTTCCTTTCATTCTGGCTAGTAGCTCCGGAACTCTTAGGTGAGCATAGGTTAAAGACTTTTAGTCGCTCTCTCGCCGCTTTCTTCTCAACCTCGTTTTTTCTACTGATCTCAATTGGCGTCTTAGCTTTAGCTTGGACTCTTGCCTTTAGGGAAGGGATTCACTGGTTTCACCGCGTCAGCCTGGCTCTGCTCTTCAGTTCTATCGTCTTTATCCCAAAGCTGCTTCTTTACAACCAGTTTAAGAAGGTCTGGCTTCCGGCCCTAGTCACCCATCTATCCGATGACGAAAGGTTCCGGCGCGGCTTGCTTTTGATCGGAGGCGCATTGCTAACTATCGGCGCTGCGCTTCAACTCTTGGCAACTTTCTAGAGATACAAATGAGAAACATCATCCAATTCAATGATCGCTTAGCTGTTCTGGTAACCAACGGCGTAGCTACCATGTGGTGCGCTTACCTATTCGCAGCCTTAGCAATTTGGGGAGGGACAAGCGTGAACTGGCATAACCCCTACCAGGTGGTGCAGTGGATATCTCAGACCTTTCTCCAGTTGGTCCTGCTATCCATCATCATGGTGGGTCAGAAGTGCCTCAGCAACGCCTCCGATACTCAGGCTCAGGAAATGCACGATGCCGTCATGCAAGAGCTAGAAATCGCCAAAGCTGATCGGGATGAACTTCTAAAAATGCACAAAGAAATTCAGACCCTTTTAGCCAGCAAGAGCTAGGGCCATTTAACTTGCAGCCTCAAAATCTCTGAATTGAGGAGCTAAACCACCTCCACTAAGTGCTTCTATTAGCATCCTGCAGCATTTCCGCCAGGTCAACCAAACGGATTTCTTCGTCAGTGACTTGTTTAATCGAGGCATCTAGCATGATTCTGCAAAACGGACAAGCTAGGGCAACCGTTTTTGCTCCCGTAGCAACAAGCTCCTGAGCTCTCCGCGAAGCGGGGCGCTCTTCTGGTAACTCATCCATCCACATACGACCACCACCGGCTCCACAACAGAGAGTCTTCCGGCCCTTGTGAGACGCTTCTGCCAAGTTCCCCGTGTCGCCCTCAGGTACATGGGCCGTTTCGTTCAGATGGGACTCTTCGCCCAAGAGAAATCTCGGCGCATCCGACTCATTATTCACTCGCCCCAAATAACAAGGGTCATGAATCACAACCTCCTTCTTGGGAGGCTTGGCGGCTAAGAGGGCACCTTTGGAAACAAGCTGCTGAAGAAGCTGGGTGTGATGGAACACCTCATACTTGCCCTCAAACTGTCCGTATTCATTCTTAAGCGTGTTCATGCAGTGAGGACACGCAGTAACGATCTTCTTGACGCCATATTGCTCAAAGGTAGCAACGTTCCCCATCGCCTTCTCTTGATAGAGAAATTCCTCGCCTACCCGACGAGCAGGATCACCGGTACAAGCCTCTTCTTTACCGAGGCAAGCAAACTTCACACCCGCCTTCTTCAGAAGCTCCGCAACTGCTTTAGTGGTCTTAATCGCTCCTGGGTCTGTAGCTCCAGCGCAGCCAACCCAAAATAGATACTCAAACTCCACTCCGTCACGACAGAGTGGAATATCCAATCCTTCCATCCACTTCTCGCGCTCAGAGACCGATTGTCCCCACGCATGGTTAGTGGAAGCCACTTGTCGCAGCATGGTGGCCGCTGTCCCACTCAATCTGCCTTCGGCGACCAAATTACGCCGCGCGTCCACAATCAGATCAACATGACGGATCAGTACAGGACAGGCCTCTACGCAAGCATTGCAGGAGGTGCATTGCCACAAAGCCTCTTCAGAAACGGCTTCCGCAACCTCACGCCCATCCACCATCGCCGCACGAATGTCTTGGACGATTCGCTTCGGATTCAAAACCTTGCCTACACCATTAGCGGGGCAGACCTCTGTGCAGCGCCCGCACTCCATACAGGCGTCGAGAGACATCAAGTGCCAGCGAGAGTAGTCTTTCGCAAGCTTCACTCCGATCTGTTCGGTCTGCTCAACCTCCTCCATCGAAATGGGCTTTAGCTCGCCCCAAGGCTGATCTGGCTTGCTCGCCGTCGTCGCCACCGCCATGATGATGTGTCTAATTCTCATCTGGGGCAATCCCATGAAGAACAGGCACACCCAAAAAATGTGGCTCCACCAAGCTATTTGATAGATGGGTACCGTCGTCTTAGGAATAATCTGGGCAATCTGATAGCCCACGACGGAGGCACGATCCCACTCTTGTGGATTTGCGCTTATTCGCGCTGCTTCCACCCAATAGCCGCCTAATCCCAACATCAGCAGGATCACTAGAGTCGCCCAATCTTTCCAATCCGAAGTTAAAGGGCCTTTCTGAAGCTTGTAGCGGCGAAACATCGCCCATACAATTCCCGCCACATAAAGAAGTCCCAGTATGTCGAACGTAAACTCAAAGGCTAGATAATAAGCACCTTTGTGCCAGTTGGGAATACCGATAAGAGGAGCATAAGTTGCAGCGGCCAGTAGCGTTGTTGCCAGAAAAAGTGACAAGAACCCATAGAAGATCAGAAGGTGCATCGGTGCGCCCGATTTGCGCCTCGAAGTTCGGACCTTTCTTTGAAGAAGAACAAATTCTTTGAAGTTAGTCAGCCACTTTCCGGGCGACTGCGGCCAATCAACGGCCTTGCCTTGCTTCCAAGTCTTGATCCGCAGATAGATCTGGAACGCCATTACGGACATGGACAAGAACATCAGCACGTAAAACACGTACTTTCCGTTGCCGATATAAAGAAACTCTTCCCGCGTCTGCATCCGTGCTACCTCCCCGTTGAGGCCGGGTCTATGAAATCCTACCTAGATTTCTCAATTATGCTAACAGTTTAAGGCTCCTAGCCAACTCTATTCAGAGAAGCGGCATGGCTGGAAACGTAGGTTGATACCTCCGCAAAGGTTGCAACCCAAGTATTCGGCTGGTTCTTCAACTGCTCAATATAGAACCGAAGGTCATCTTCCGCCGATGCGCTTTGGACGTCAAAGAAACGCTCAAAAACCGGTACCGCCCATTCCCCAGCTTTTGGCAGATAGGCTGATATATCTCCCGAAAGACTGCGCCAAGGGAGGCTGCGAACATGAAACACGTCGAGGTCTTCGATATCATTCTTGCCATGTTCTGCGGAGCGAAGACTCGAAAACTGTCGTTTGAGAATGGGGAAAAAATCCCCATCAGCACATAGTGTCGAGACGCCTGACATCGCAAAAGAAGTCACTGGACACTCCAAGATCTCAACAATTCCCTTGTCAGTCATGCGCAGGTCTTCGCGCACCATCTCGAGCGTCCAGCCGCTTAACTCCCCATCCACCGAAATACCATAGTGGCTATGGCTGCCGATCTCATGCCCCTGCGCCACGACGTTCTTCCAAGCCCCTGGATTTTCGAGAAGGGAGGGGACCGTTAAAAAGAACGTACCTTTGAGGCCGGCCTCACTCAAAATGGGAACCACTAGTTCCCAATGCTCCAAGAAGCCACCATCGAAGGTTAGCGAAACCGCCGATGATGCCTCTCCTGGCCAAGCAAACTCGCTGGCTACCCCCATTCTTTGACCATTATACGAGGCAGAAGCTTGTTCTAGCTTTGTTTAACAAACAGAAGCTCGCCCGGCACCTTTTGACCACCCATGTCGTCGATGGCCTTCAGCGTCTTACCATCAGATTGGATCTCCAGCTTAAAGGGCTTATCCATATCACCAGACTTGGCCATTGTCCCGCCATTTTTCGCACCCTCTTTCTTCATCTCTTCAGAATTCAATCCCATGAAAGTCTTGGGAGTGAGCGTTATTTGCTTCCCGCTCAAAGCCCAATCCCCTTCGATCGGCATCCCCATAACGGTCATGGTGAATTTACTTTCTTCTTTAAGCTCCAGATCAAACTGGAAAAATCCCATCATTCCCTCGGCCATCTTTGCCATTGGATCATCCTTTGCGGACTCCGGCATCTTGATCTCACTCTTGTATTTACCAACGAGTGAGGCTTGCCCACCTGAACAGCCAACCAAACAGAGCAAGAAGAGGAAGACCAGTAATGAAAGGGATTTCATATCGCAGATTATGCGCCTTCTTGCAGGAACTTAGCGTTTATTTTTTATCTGATCCAAAGCTCTCTGAGTATTTGGGGTGACTTCGCCCTTACGGAATAGGTGTTTGCCCTGGAATTTATCCAATGTGATCGTCAGGCCAACTAGCTCCTGCCCCTTGAGGTCCAGAGTTATCGGCTTTGCATAGGCAGCGCGAACCTTCTCGGAATCCAAAACTAATAGCCCAAGCGACTTTTGATCCGCAACGGAAGGATTCTGAAACTTGATGTCATTCGCCCGAAGCTCGATCCTCGAACCTTTGACCTTCCAGGTTCCTTCGAACTCAATCTCCTGATCTTTTGAACCCAACCTCATCTTGAATCGGTCCTTGCCCCGATAGAGTTGCAGGTAGCCCCGCAAGGCCTCAGCTTCATCCACGTAGAAGCCTCCGCTCCACATCCCCATTACGGCAATGCGATCCTTGTCTACACGACTGAAGATGAATAGAGGAACCGCAAGTAAGCAAGTGCCAAACGCACACAAAAGGATGACAAGAGGCCACTTTCCGCTCATTAGATCGAAGGATACCGGGAGCGCGGCCAACTGCCCTCCCCTATAACCTCCCGTCCCTTAGGTCCCCCGAGTGTTTCCAAAGAGATCGACGTGCATCCGCGGGGTGAGTCTCCAATTTTTGGACATACAGATGGGAACCAAATCTTGCATCCGCCGGTGGAGGGTTTCAGCGTCTGTACCCTCTGCCATCAAGAGCACCCGGTTAGGTTCTATGGAAGGTAACTCCTTAAGCAACTCTTCAATCTCCGCCAGGTCACCCGGAACGTCCGGATTCACCACAAACTTTAGCTGGCAGTTGTAGTCCCGGATAAGGTGCTTGAGTGGCTCTCGATCCAAGCGAGTCGATTCGTGTCGTTCCTTCCAACCTGAATCGGCAGGAGGAGTAGAGTTCGCAAGTTTTGGGCTGATAGACATCAGGTCGCACTTGATATGACGATGTATCGTGCCTGCTGTCTCAATGGTAATCGTGTGCCCAAGCGCCTTCAGGGAACCTGCCAGTTCTTCAATTGGCTCAAAGAGCATAGGTTCCCCACCCGTCAACACCACATGTTGTATCTCATGCTCTCGAACCTTCTCCAGAACCTGCCCTAGCTCCATGACAGGCCCTTCAGGGCTCCAACTTGCATAAGGGGTATCGCACCAAGTGCACCGCAAATTGCAACCACTCGTCCTGACGAACACCGAAGGGATGCCCACCCAAATGCCCTCACCTTGCACGCTGGCAAAAATTTCAGATATCCGGAGTTTCGCCATACGTAAAAGTGTACTTATCTGATGAATTTAGACCCAGATCGAGCCTTCGCTTCGTCCATCCTATCACGGGAACAGCCCAGGAGGATTTATCGGTGTTAAAGGAGTTTAGAGAATTTGCGGTTAAGGGCAATATGTTGGACCTGGCCATTGGTGTCGTTCTTGGTGCGGCCTTTGGTGCGGTCATCAACAGCATTGTTGCCGACATTTTCACACCCATTATCGGAGCGATCACGGGTGGGATCGACTTCAAGGATAAGGCTTTCGAGATAAGTGGAGTTGCGATTAAGTACGGCATGTTTATTACCGCACTGATCAACTTCCTCATCGTCGCATTCGCGTTGTTCTTAGTGGTCAAAGCCACTAACCGCTTCAAGAAAGCAGAAGAAGCGGCTCCAACTCCGCCAAGTAACGAAGAAGTTCTTCTGACAGAAATCCGAGATTTGCTAAAAGCGAAGAGCTAATCTCCCCTAAATGCCCCATCGATCACATCAGATCGATGGGGCATTTGTCGTTTTACAGCCCCATTACAAGCTGCAACAGTGCCTTCTGCGCATGTAACCGGTTCTCAGCTTGATCCACGACGCGGCTGTGCTTGCCATCAATAACCTCGTCAGTGACTTCATAGCCTCGTCGCGCCGGTAGGCAGTGAAGGAAGATGGAGTCCTTGTTTGCAATCTCCATAACGCGAGCATTTACCTGATAGTCCGCGAAGACTTTCATGCGGTGCTCCTGCTCATGCTCATCACCCATCGAAATCCAAACGTCGGTGTAAACCACGCTTGCATCCGCAAGACCTTCCTCAAGGTCATCCGTTTGGTGCAGGCCTGGCATATCTTCCAAGCGGAAGTTAGCGGGGCCACAAATGGTCATTGGATAACCCAGTCTTGTTGCGACCTTGGCAAGAGAGCGTGAAACGTTGTTTCCATCACCCACATAAGCGATCTTCACCTTGTCGGTTCCAAAAGCCTCCTGAACCGTTAACATATCGGCGAGGGCCTGGCATGGATGCTCTAACTCCGTCAGCGCATTGATTACCGGAACATCCGCCACGTCAGCCAACAACTCTAGATCCTTTTGCCAATACAGTCGAGCCACGATCATGCTGCACCAGCGGGCCAAATTACTCGCGATATCCTTCGCCGACTCTCGAGTATTCAGACCAATATCTGCTTTGCTCAGATAGATTGGATGACCACCAAGCTCCCGAATCGCGGTCTCAAAGGAAACACGAGTCCGCAGAGAAGGCTTCTCAAACACCATCGCGACCGATCGTCCTTCGATGGGGGTGATCACAGATGGGGCAATTTTTCTGCGTTGCTTCAGGAAGCTCGCCAATCCAAGCACTTCTTCAAGTTGCGCATCAGACAGGTCATCCACCTTGAGCACATCGTGATAGGCTGGCTTGACAACCGCTGCTCCCGCTCCGGTTCTCGTCAAGACAGGTGCCTTGACTTCCAAAACCTCCGCCAAGATTCCCAGTGCCTGATCTACCTGAGCATAGGTCAAGATGAGCGGCGGAACAAACCTCAAGCTGTATTCATCGGTTGCGTTGATAATCAGTTTCTTATCAAACGCCTTCGCAACAATATCGCGAGCAATCGGTTCCTTGAAAATGGCGCCAATCATCAGGCCGGATCCGCGGACAATGTCAAAAACTCCAAGTTGCTTCAACCCTTCTTGCAGGTAAGCGCCGACATTTTTCGCATTCTCCAGCAAATCATAGTGCTCGATAGCATCCAACACCGCAAGACCCGCGGAACAGGAGAGAGGATTACCCCCAAAAGTCGCTCCGTGATCTCCTGCTTCTAGTTGCTCAGCCGCTTTGCCTTTTGCCAGACAAACGCCAATCGGTACACCGCTCCCAAGTCCCTTGGCGAGACAAAGGACGTCAGGCTCAATTCCGTGCTGTTGGTAGTGGAACCAGGTTCCGGTTCGACCCACTCCGGTCTGCACTTCATCCAAGATGAGAAGGGCACCGTATTCGTCGCAAAGTTCACGTGCAACCCTCAGGTACTCGGTTGTGAGGGGCATGACGCCTCCCTCACCCTGAATCGGTTCGAAAACGATTGCCGCTGTCTTGTGACCAACCGCTTCTTTCAGAGCGGCGATGTCGTTCACTTCTACATGCTTGAAGCCGGGAATCAAGGGTTCGAAGGGGCGCTGATACTTTCTCTGTCCCGTTGCCGACAGAACACCAAGCGTTCGACCGTGGAACGATCTAAGAAGGGATACGATCTCATAGTCACCCTCCGGTCGCTTTGCTAAACCATGCTTCTTTGCGATTTTAAGGGCCGTTTCATTGGCGGTAGCTCCACACACGGCATAGAAGACCTTGTCCATTCCGCTGAGCTCACAGAGCCTCTTGGCGAGCTGAGCCTGAGGAGCGGTCAAACCAAAGTTAGATACATGAATGAGCTGCTGAGCTTGGCGAGTAATCGCGCTGACCACGGCTGGGTGACAGTGCCCTAAATTACAAACAGCAATACCTGCTAGGAGGTCAAGGTACTCGTTCCCCCGGTTATCCCAAAGCGAACACCCCGCACCCTGCACAAAAAGGGCGGGAAGTCGCTTATAGGTTTGCATGACGAACTGCTCGTCAGTGGATTTGATCGTATCGAATTTCAGCATGATTTGGGTCTATTGAGAAAGGTTAGAGCACAGCTTTGTGAGAAAAGCGAAGTTCTTGGGCACCGGTTCGAGCGTCTTTGCAGTGTGGCCGGCGCCCTAAATACGGGGGCGGGCAGCACGACGGGCGGCGCGGGCCGAGGAAACCGTCGTATGGATGAGCGCTCGGTTCATCAAAATCACTTTACCTTATTGATTGGGACCCTAGCGATTCACTCAGCTTCACGGGGCAGTAGGTACCGCTCTAGCCCTTGATTTGAACCTAATCTGGGCTTTTTGATGAACCTTGGTCCTATTATCCTAAGATAATTACTTGCATCTGAGTAGACCCTGATTTATAATCTAGTCGCAATTGGGGACTATCCTCCGTCTGTACAAATGGTATAACGGTGGCGCAGTCAGCTCAACTGATTGCAACTGGATTCTCGGTCACCGAGAGTTTGGGACACTTGGAGGTGTAAAAGTTTATGAAGAAGATTTTCGCGATTTTGATGGTCGTTTCCGTACTTGGCGCTATGATCGGATGCAGCAAGCCTGCAGAAGAGACTCCTGCTGAGACAGCTGGCGCAACTGCCGGTGCAACCGCAGGCGAGACTAAGTAACAGAAACGACGTCTGTTAATGTCCAGGCTCCTTCGATCTAGGTCGGAGGGGCCTTCTATTTTCAAGTAAACGGTAAAATCCGTAAGTGACCGGACCCAAGCCAAGCCTGGTAGGGATGACGCGTGGGGAACTCAAAGAGATTCTCGACGAACGGTCAGACGCGAGTCTTCGCAGCAAACAGATTGCTTTGCATCTTTATCAGCGCGCCGTCGATAGCTTTGACGATATGCGCGATCTCCCTCAATCTCTGCGGGATGAACTCGCGGAAAAGTACGTTGTTCAGCCCTTAACCATCGCCACTCACCGCACCAGTACAGACAACGTAGATAAGCTTCTGGTCCATAACGGGGACAATCAGGTCTACGAGTGCGTCTTGCTTCCTTATGAGAATCGGGTGAGCTGCTGCATTTCTAGCCAGGTGGGCTGTCCTATGGGCTGCAAGTTCTGTGCTACCGGGTTGGGTGGATTTGACCGTAACCTAACTGCGGGTGAGATTGTTGGACAGTATTTGCAGCTCCAGCGACTCAGTCCTAAACGGATTAGCCACGTGGTCTTTATGGGCATGGGGGAACCTTTGTTGAACTACAAGAACGTCGTTAAGAGCTTAAAACTGCTCCACGATGAAGTGGGCCTCAGCTATCGCCACCTCACGGTAAGCACGGTCGGGTTGGCCCCTCAGATTGATGAGCTCGCCAAAGAGAATCTCCCGATCCATCTCGCCCTTTCACTGCACTCTCCCCTGGATGAAATTCGAGATCGCTTAATGCCCGTCAACCACAAATGGCCGGTGGCGGAAGTGGTGCAGGCCATGAAGAACTACATGAGGGCAACGGGACGCAAGATCACGATTGAGTACCTCTTGATTAACGGTTTAACCGACACCCCAGAGCAAGCGCACGAGCTGGCTCGAATCATCAAAGGAACACCCAATGTGGTGAACCTCATTCCGTTCAACTGGGTAGATACCGGAGAAGGGTTCTCCCGTCCCACCGCGGAACGAGTCAGAACCTTTCGCGGAATTCTTGCCAGCAAAGGTGTAAATGTCACTCAGAGAGTGGAGCGGGGGCATGATATCGCTGCCGCTTGCGGACAGCTTGCCGGGATGCACAAAGGAAAATTTGCAAGGAGGACCCCGTCAGCCACTTTACCGGTCGTTGGATAGGTTCCCGGGATGCTCTAAACATCCTGGGCTTCCTTCTGCTGGCTGGCTTCATCCTTGTCGGATGTGGAAGTCGTAAATCGGACAAGAAGAGCGAGGAGAAGAAAGACCCGACTCCGGAAGCAAAGGAAGACTCCAAACGTCTTTATACAGGAGCTGGAGAAGCCACAGTACGAGAACCTGACGGAGCAAGGCGAATCTTGTACGTCATCCGCTGGCAGGAGACGCAACTCGAATACACTCTACAAAAAGGTCCTTCGGCAGGACAAATGCAGGGTGTATCCGGGGAGATTTACCAAGAAGGCAAGCAAGTAAGCACCTTCACGGGAGCCAGAGCCGTCGCCAATAAGGATAAGAATCAGCTGGTGGTTACGGGCGGAGTGGTTGTAAACGGACTAGACCCGAAGGCAAAGTTGGAATGCGAAAGACTGGAATGGAATACCAAAGTGAAGCGACTGGACGCGCAAGGAAAGGTGAAGATCACCTTTCAGGAAGGGGTGCTCGGCCCCATGGACAAGCTTTGGTGCCTGCCCGACCTTCAACGCGCCGGAACGCCTGGCTTCTCACCCTAGTTCTTCCGGGCCTTGTTTTCGCCCAGTCCAACTTTAACTACTCCGACGCCAAAGGAGACCTTGCCATCAAAGCCAAGGATGGGGCCGGGGCAATCCTCAAAGATGGGTGGAAGTTTGATCTGAAGGGCAACGTCACCATCAGTAGCCGAACTGAGAAATTTAACCTTCAAGCCCCCGTTGTTTCAGCCACTATCGTCTCTGCAAAGGGAAGCACATCTCCCAACCAGGTGAAAACAGCCACCGCCTCTGGAGGAGTGCGCCTAACACAATCCTCAACCGGAGCGACCTCGAACCTACAGTCTCAAACCGCCACATATACTAGCGGAACCAACTCTGCAACCGTTCAAGCTCGTGGAGCCGTAAGGATTCAGAATGTAGATAACCGGAAGCGCGAAACCATGGTGGCCACCGGCAGTAGCGGAACAGCGGTTTTGAACCCCAAATCTAAACGTGGGCTGGACTCAGCAATCTTGAACGGCCCGGTTCGGGTTGAGGTCGTTCAATCTGGTACAGGGTCAGGCAAAGCAACCTTTACGGGACAAAAACTAACCTTAAGGAATAACCAGATAACACTCACGGGCAATGTAAAAGCCACGGGAAGCGGAAGTTCCCAGTTTGGCAACCTGTCCAATGTGGACTCGGTAGTTGTTGACCTCAACGATAACGGCGAAATGACACGCTTTCAGTTTCGATCCAGAGGTGGGGCATGAAAGGAATGGTCTTGGTTGCCCTTGCAATCCTGACGCAGGGCCGCGTTCTGTTTGAAGCTCCAGATCGGTCTCTTTCTATCGCCAACTTTTCTGAGTCCAGAGGTGGAGTGGACTTCGAAACGGGCGACTACACCTTTTGGGCGACCGGAAAACCGCTGCGGATTGATTCCAATCTTCAGGGGTTGCATATTGAGTCCCCAGAAGTCGACGGAATCATTGGTCGCGGCACCCATCCGGTGGATAAGAACCGAATTATCACCTTTGCCAGACAGCTTGACGCAAAGGGAGATTCCGTTGTTACCTTTGATAACAAGGTCCAGCACGCTGCTCTTGTGGAGCATGCGAAGAAATTCAAGTTAGATCCTCCCGCACCCTTGGAAACCTCGCGAGTCGCAATCCTGAAGACGCATAGCTTTGTTTACGAAGGGGACCAGGCCAAAGGCGTCTTTACGATGCCGAATGCTTTCACCCTTGAGTTCCGCTCTGAAGGCACATCGTTGGTTGAGATCAAAGATGGACAGTCCGAGGAAACCCAAAAAGTGCGCAAGCGCACAGAGAGCTTCGCCACCGCGAACGGCACATCGGGAACCCTTGACTTACTACCACTGGAACAACGCTTGCGGCAAATACAGGGTGGCCATATCAAAGGAAGACCCAAATTCCACATCACGTTGGTAGAGACAACCGAAGGGCAACCCACGCCTCAGACATCTGTGCTGGATGCAGAGGCGGACGAACTTCAGTTATCTATGACTGAGACCAGGACGGTCAAACTCATTGGCAACGTTGTGTTAACTGGAACATCCAATGCTTACGCAGGAAAAACTGAAGCTGACGAAGCCGTGATTACCTTGGATGAGAACATGAAGCCGATCTACATTAGGTTTACTGGAGCGCCCATCAATAGTCGAATCCGGGAAAACAAACCAGGCGGCCAGCAAAGATGAAGATTCAAGGAAGCGATCTCCAGAAACAATACAAAGGCCGCAAAGTTGTGCGCGGGGTCACTTTTGACATCAGCCAAGGTGAGATTGTTGGCTTGCTTGGCCCTAACGGAGCCGGTAAGACCACCACCTTCTACATGACCACTGGCTTGGTGCGTCCAAACGGAGGCAAAGTCCTTTTTGATAACCAAGACGTCACCTCCTGGCCCATGTACAAACGCGCTCGAGCGGGGGTGGGCTACCTGCCTCAGGAGGCAAGCGTCTTTCGCAAGCTCACCGTTGAAGACAATCTCAAGCTGGTTTTGGAGTTAGCAAAGCGCAACCGATCTCAGATCAAAGCCAAGATTGAGGAGCTGGCCGATGAGCTAAGTATCCGAAAGATACTGCATAGCCAAGGCAATGTTCTCTCGGGCGGAGAAAGGCGACGAGTTGAAATCGCTCGAGCCCTCGCGACTGAGCCAAAATTCATCCTTCTCGATGAGCCATTCACCGGAATTGATCCTGTCACCATCGAAGAGATCCAGGAGATTCTCTTTAAGCTAAAGAGAAGAAACATCGGCATCCTCATCACCGATCACAACGTTTCCGCAACTCTGAGAATCACGGACCGCAACTATATTCTCATCGATGGAAAGATCATTGCGGAAGGAACTGGAAAGGAGATCGCCGCGAACGATATGGTGCGCAAGCACTATCTGGGGCAACAGTTTGGAACTCAACCTTTCAGCGGTCCTAGTGAAGATGACGTGGCGATTGAAGCCCTGGATGAGGACCCACCCAAACCCTCTGAGGAGCATCCAATTGCGGACTAGGAGGCAGTTCTGAAGCGCCTGGACCTGCTGATCCTCAAAGAGATCATTGGACCATGGTTGTTTGGTGTTGCGCTCTTCGGATCGCTGCTGTTTGCTGGCACGTACCTGGGACGGGTGACCGAATACATCACGAAAGGAGTCTCGCCAAGCCTCATTACTCAGATCAGCCTGACTTTGCTTCCGGCGATCCTTGTGCAAACCTTTGCGATGTCAGTCTTGCTAGCGGCATTGCTATCTTTCGGTCGCCTCAGTTCAGATAGTGAAATCGTTGCCATTCGAGCCTCGGGCGTAAGTCTGTTTCGAATCATTGCCCCCGTCTCTGTTTTTTCTTTGGTGATTGCCATTCTGGCGTTTAGCATCAATGAAACGGTGGTTCCTTTAGCAGCCAAGCGGTCCGCCCAACTATTGGATCAGGTTGCTCGGAGCCTAGATGGCACCAACTATAAGGACACTAGCTATCCGATCTCGGAGAAAGGCAAGCTTCGGGCCTTGGTTGTCGCCAAAGATTTTGTGCCGAGTCAAGGCATTCTCCGAGGAGCCACGATTGTTGGATTCAAAGATAGTGGCCCTCAGGAAGGCGATCCAGACGTCTACCTGTACGCGAATGCCCTGCAGTTTGACCCTAAACAGTTTAAGGAGGGAGGGGGGTGGCGTATTCAAGGATCGGCAACCATCACCCGCGCCGATGGATCAGAGGTTATTCACCTGAAGGAAGGAGCTTGGCCCCCCGAATTACCGCAGGCTACATTCTCCATTGGCGATCTTCTAAGCAAGGGCTTGAAGTCGTTTGAATTGGTGAGTATGCGAGAACTTCGCGAGATCATCGAAAAAAATAAGCAGGCGGAAGGAGTAGAAGGAGCGAAGACACTTTCGCCTAAAGAGCTTCGGAACTACCAGTATGGATATTGGAACAAGCTGGCCTTGCCGCTGGCAGCCCTTATCTTTGGCACTTTAGGCGCTGCGCTTGGTATTCGGAACCATCGGACCGGAACAGCAGCAGGATTTGCGCTCGCAGTTGGAATTATCTTTGCCTATTTCACCGTCGGAAACTTTATGAATGTCTGGGCCTTAAATGGCCTTGTTCCCGCATATGTGGCAAGCTTCTCTCCGATTGCGATAGGATTAGTGGCGTCGGTCATTATTATTTGGCGAAGGAATGCCTAACCAACCCCCGTCTACGGATTACCTGCCTTATCTCTTTCTCGCGGTGATGATCATCGCGGGTGGCATCGTGGCGTTTGTTGCAGATGGGTTGGGCCGAAAAATTGGCAAGAAACGACTTTCATTCTTCGGACTACGCCCACGGTATACCGCCACTCTCATTACGGTCGGTGCGGGAATACTTATTCCGATCATAACGATCTTAGCGATCTATGGCCTGAGCAGCGATGTTCGAGAGTGGATTCAGGAAGGTCGTGGAGCCCAACGGAGAGCGATTCAGGCTCAGGCTCGCGCAGATGAATGGGAGAAAGAAGCCGATTCTTTGGAGGTCAAGTACCAAGAACTTCAAGGCACTAACAAAAAGCTCACCCATGAACAACAAAAACTGACTAGCGAGCAAGCCAAGCTAACACGTCAAGTTGAAGAAAACAAAGCGGCTGTGGCAGCGGCTGAGCAGAAAAGAGAAGCGGCTCAACAAAAGGTGCAGGTTACGGAAAGAAAGCTTGCAACTGCTGAGTCAAAGATGGTCGAAACCGATAAGGCCATCGTAGCAAAGACTGAGGAGATTAAGGAAAAACAAGCCGAAGTTCAAAAGACACTTAAGGAAGTTGCCTTAGTTCGGCAAAACCTGAAGTCCACAAGCAATCAGAACAACGACCTAAGCAAGCAGAATTTGTCTTTAGAGCGACGACAGATGCAGCTAGAGGGAGAACTAAAAAATTCTGAGAAAGAACTCGCTAATCTACAACAACAAAGGAGAGCCTACGAGGCCGAGATTGAATCTTACAAGCAATCCGTTGAGAGCTATAAATTCTCGATTACCCAATACAGTAACCAGATTAATGACCTGACAGAGAAGGTCGAACAGCTTTCCAGCTTCCTAAAATCTAGTTTTGTCGCCAGCCGCACCAAGCCGATGATTTTTGAGGTCGGGGAGGAGCTAGCAAGAATTCAACTCCCTCCTTCGCTCACTCCTTCTTCCGCTCGGACCGCGTTCTTTGATCTTTTACAGCGGGCACGCACTTCTGCTCTCGCTAACAAGGCGATCAATTCTCCCGTCACTCCTCCGGCTGGGTTGATTCCTCGCGAGTTTAATCAAAGGGTGATCGGTATTCAGGAACAAGAAGAGGCCATCATTCGCGGCATCGTTGCTCAACGAACCGAGTTGGTCTTCATCGCGCGATCCATGGTCAACTCGTTTGAGGGCGAGCACGTTGGGCTAGAGTTCGTTGCCTATCGAAACAAGCTTGTTTACCATGAAGGAAAGCTGATTACTGAGAAGCGACTAGATGGACGCAAGTCGGATGCAGACGTCCTTAGCCAAATACAAGACTTCATCGGCACCAATGTCCGCAATCAGGCCTTGAAAGATGGCATTATTCCCAAATCTGGCTCCAAGGGTCTGCTCGGTCGCACGGTCTCGGAGGAAGAGCTGTTCGAACTGATTAGGGAGATTCGCTCAAACAATCAGCTTGTACGCTTGCAGGCGTTGGCTAAGCAAGACACAAATGCGGGCGACCAGTTGGAGTTATTGTTTAGGGTTCGACTGTAGTCATGGAAAAAACTGTTCTTGCGATTGACCCGGGAACCTCGAAATGCGGCATGGCATTGATCAAGCGAAATGCCCAACGTGAGCTAGAACTACTGTGGCGCGCCATTGCCCCTACGGATCAACTTCTTGAAAAGGTGGACGAGGCCCACAACCTGACTTCGTTTTCCCTGGTGATCATTGGTGGAGGGACTAGCGGACAATCTGTAGTCAGCCGGGTAAGGGAGCACATTCCCAGCATGGCTATTCTGGTTGTGGATGAGAAAGACACCACCATGCAGGCAAGAGAGCGATATTGGTCTCACCATAAGCGCCGTGGATGGCGCAGATTTCTTCCCAGCACTATGCAGGTTCCACCAGAACCGGTTGACGATTTTGTCGCCGTCATTCTGGCGGAGCGGGTGCTTTTGGAAAGCTAATTAACCTTCAAACCGAATCGATTCAAAAAACCTCTTTGCGGTCTTGGGAGACTGGGCATCGGTAGGATGACTCACGATAAAAAGATAAATGTGATTCTTCGCGATGGTTGAAAGGAGTTTAACTTTTCGATTTCCAGGAAGTTTCGCCTGAGATATACGGCAAGGAAACTTCTGAAGTCGTGTGTATTCCGTTGCCTCTGGCAAGACTTCCATCTCTTCCAAAGCCTGTTCTACAACATCATCGATAATCTGCCTGGATACAGATACATCGCTATCTGAGACCGCCTCTTGAAGAGAAAGCTTCAGGTCAGGTGTCATCTGGATCGCCACCGCTTCAAAGACCACATCTTCTTCTTTGCACACGAAGGATCTCACCTCTGTGCCAATCCCACTTTCTAAATGGCGCTCTTCTGGTGGGTTAGGAACCTCGAAGCGTAATTGACTAGCCATTGACTGGAAAGGCTGCCATGGCTGGGCCGTCTTATCCGCCGATAGCATTGGGAGGAGGAGGGCAAAAGCAATGGCGATTTTCATGGCCTTGATCTTTGGCAGATAAGCCCCTTTAGTGACTCGCAGGCTTGCGAGGTTCTTTTAAGGTTACAAAATGGTGTAGTCCGAATACCCGGGGCTAGCATTGACAAACGGTAAAATGTTTAAATGCCCTCTAATATCCGCAACATAGGGATCATTGCGCACGTTGACCACGGAAAGACTACGCTCGTTGATGCCATCTTTAAGCAAGCCGGCACTTTTCGTGAGAATCAGCACATGGCAGATCGCGTCATGGACAGTAATGAT
Organism: Fimbriimonadaceae bacterium; assembly: GCA_037190145.1. Lineage (GTDB taxonomy): Bacteria > Armatimonadota > Fimbriimonadia > Fimbriimonadales > Fimbriimonadaceae > 55-13. The sequence continues at coordinate 236,905 of JBBCJU010000004.1, read as the reverse complement.
CTGGAACGAGAGAAGGGCATCACCATTCTTTCCAAGGTCGCGAGCGTGGCCTACAAAGACTACAAAATTAATATCGTTGACACCCCTGGGCACGCTGACTTCGGCGGAGAAGTAGAGCGTGTTCTCAGTATGGTGGATGGCGTTTTGCTAGTAGTAGATGCTAATGAGGGCCCCATGCCTCAGACGCGGTTTGTACTTAAAAAGGCTTTTCAGAACGGGCTAAAGCCCATCGTTTTCATCAATAAGATTGACCGTGAAAACGCAAGGCCTCTTCATGCTTACGATAAAACGCTTGACCTGTTTATCGACCTTGGAGCAGAAGAGGACGACCTGTTTTTCCCACATCTGTACGGTAGCGGCGCAGGTGGATATGCTCGTGTAAGCGCGGACGGCAGCGAAAAGGACATGCGTGAGCTGTTCGAGATGATTGTTAACGCCGTACCTCCTCCACGCGTAGAGGACGAGGGAGCATTCCTCCTTCAAGTTAATAACCTAGACTACAGCGAATATCTCGGTCGAATGTTTGGCGGCAAGGTGCTTCGAGGCAAAGTCAAGGTCAACGACCGTGTAGAAATGCTTCGCGAAGGTTCGGACAAGAAGTCAGCGTTTAACGTCACCAAACTCTGGACCTATGAAGGTATCCAGCTTAAAGAAGTAACGGAAGTTGCCGCTGGTGAAATTGCCATGCTTGCGGGGCTTGATAACGTTCTTATTTCTGACACTATCGCCCATGTGGATTCCAGCCCTGCATTGCCTGCTATCAAGGTAGAGCCCAGCACCCTGAGCATGAATTTATACGCCAACAATTCTCCATTGGCGGGTAAAGATGGCGGTAAGTTCCTCACCATTCATAAGATTCGGGAGCGTGTGGAGAAGGAGGAGGCGGTTAGCGTTAGCGTGAAGATTGATCCTGAATCTCCGGCCGACGCCGTAAAGACACAGGCTCGTGGCGAACTTCAGCTTGCGATTTTGATCGAAACCATGCGACGAGAAGGCTACGAAATGCAGATTTCTCGCCCGCAGGTTATTTTCAAGCGTGTTGATGGACAGATTCAGGAGCCATACGAAATTGCTACCCTTGAGTGCCCAGAAGATTCTGTCGGAATCGTTATGGAAGACATGTCTCGCCGAAAGGGAGAAATGTTGGACATGCGTAAAAACGATAATGGAACCACATCACTGGACTACTCCATCCCGACTCGTGGCTTGATTGGTTTCCGATCTAACTTCCTCACCATGACCCGAGGACTCGGTCTGATCTCTGCCCTATTTGATGGCTACAAACAGTATAAGGGTGAGATTGAAAGCCGAACCCAAGGCTCCTTAATCAACAAAGATCCAGGGAAACTCACGCGCTACGCTTACGAAGATGTTCAGCAACGAGGAACGCTTTTCTATCCCATTGGAACAGATATGTACGGCGGCATGATCTGCGGCGCTTGTTCTCGTGATGAGGACATGGTAGTCAATGCTACTAAGGAAAAGGCGGCGAACAATATTCGGTCAGCTAACTCCGAGCAAACCGCAACGCTTGATCCCCACAAAGAGTTTTCTCTGGAACAAGCACTTAGCTGGTTGCGGGATGATGAACTTTTAGAAGTCACTCCTAAGCAGCTAAGATTCCGCAAGAAGATTTTGGATCACAGTGAGCGAAGGGTTGCGGAGCGAAGAAGCGAAGTCCTAGTTTAAGTCGTCGTAAAGATAGCTTTGAAGAAGCAACGCGAGTTCACGATCCGTTCTTTCGAAACATTCGAAGAGTGTGACGAGGCAGTTCGTTTGCAGCTCTTGTCTATGACAGGGGTCGAGAGGATTCGCCTTCTGACTTCCCTTAGCGACAATGGAAACATCCGATCTACACCCCGATCATCGCGAGCTTATCGAGTTATTTATATCCCACCACGTTGACTTCATAATGGTGGGGTCGTGCATTAGCCTTTCACGTAGAGCCTGCATCGTGGCGTCTCGCCTCTTCTGCAGCCCGAACATATTCCTCCAGGTCAGGATTAGGCTCCAGCATCAGCTGGGTTTGTTCCTGAATCTCTTGGGCTCGACGAACAACTTCTGCTACAGAATGATCGTCAAGTTTCTTCGGTCCCAAGTTCACGAACTCACTGTCGTATGGTTTTCTACCGATTGACCAGCTAGGCGCCTTTTGGCTCGGTGCCTCTGCTTCCTTAGTTTCGCAGCATCCGACCTTAAACCAGGGTTCAGACGAGCATTATGTTCGCGAACTCTAGCCGCCTGTCGACAGGGTTCGGAGCAAGCAACGCCGCGCTCGCTCTCACATTTTTCACACAAGAAGTAAAGGCGGTTGCAATCCACATTGGAGCAATTCACATACCGGGCGCAGCCTTCACCACAGCCTTCACAAAAGCTTACTGGCTCACCCACCGGCACAGATAGACGATCGTCGAACATGAAGCAATCGCCTTCGAAGCCGTCGCCTTGAACTTCTGAATCCTTTGCATAGGTAACGATGCCTCCATGGAGTTGATAAACCTCGTTATAACCTTGTTCTGTCAGATAAGCGGTGAATTTTTCGCAGCGAATCCCACCGGTGCAATAAGTTAATAGAGGACGATCCTTCGCATCACCAAAGTTCTCAGCTATCCATTTGGGAAACTCTCGAAATGAATCGACTGGAGGACGAATAGCTCCTTTGAATCGACCCATTTCATACTCGTAATCATTGCGTATATCAAGGATCAGGGCATTGGGATCATCGAGCTTCTCGCGAAACTCTTTTGCCTCAAGATGAACCCCTGTATTACGCACGGAATCGACTTCTATTCCGAGAGTGACAATCTCGTCTCGCACTTTGACCGAAAGTCGCTTAAAAGCATGTCCCTCATGCTCATCAAACTTAAACTCTGTGTCCGCAAACAATGGGTGCTCAGACATACGGCGCATATATTCGCGAGCGTCATCCTCAAGCCCAGACGCCGTTCCATTGATGCCCTCTGTCGCAACGATGATACGACCCTTCATGCCAAGCTCTTGGCACCAGCGCATCTGCTCGGCCGCTTCTCTTTCGGGATTATCTACCTGAGCAAATTTGTAGTACAACAAAACGAGGTGGCTCATGCTCGTCCCCGCATCTTGGCAACCCACTTTCTAATCCTTAAAAGTGCGGGATCACCTAAACCTGATTCAGCTAAAACTCGGTCTGAACGTTTGCGCCCAGATTCAATGTCTCTTTGCTTCATATCTAAATATGCTTGGGGATCTTCATACTCCACCATATCCACCTGAACCCCCATCAGAAACGCCATCTCCCAGCCCAGCTTAGTAACTCGACGACCTCGCCAGGCGTCCTCCCATAACTGATACTTCACATTACCAAGCGGAATCTTGCCAACCTGGCGAGCGACATCTGGTCGGTAAGCTATAAACCCTCCAAATAGATGATGGGGTGGCCTCAGCCTGCGGTATCGGGTCTGACCAACTGTAGATTCAATGTCTAGCAAGTGGGCACCCATATATTCTAGTTTGTCCGCTTCATCGCCCATCCACAGCCCAAAGGCCCCAAACTGGGGTAAGTCGATAAAAGCTTGACTAACCACCCTCTGCCAGTTAGCGTCTGGAACAATGTCGTCATCCATCGTTACATAACAATCCGCGTCAGTAACCGCTAAGATATCGTCTGCGGCTTTGTTTAGCGCTTGAGCCTTGCCTTGGTGGCCATCCAAAAGATGAAACTCTGTTGGGTAGTCAAATGTTGCCTGAATGCGCCCCATCGTCTCTTGGAACCCCGGCAGGTCCTCTCTTATCGTTGCAATGACAACCGTGAATTTCATGGCCTAATCTCTTATGATGGCGCGATCTAAAATGAGAATGTGATCCTTGTCATTGATAACTTCGACTCGTTTACCTATAACCTGGTCCAATACCTGGGGCAGTGCGATGTCGAAATCCTTGTGAAACGCAATGATGAAACCACCGTCCCCGATATTGAGCGCTTGAAACCGGACGGAATCTTACTCTCGCCTGGTCCCTGCACACCTAAGGAGTCAGGTGTATGCGTAGACATCCTTCAATGGGCATTGAACACCCCTGGCTTCAACACTCCGATCTTTGGAGTCTGCCTTGGCCACCAAACTATTGGCGAAGTCGCTGGGGGCACCGTAGAAAGGGCTCAAAACATCATGCACGGCAAAGCTTCCATGGTGGAGCACGACGGTAAAGGTCTGTTAGTAGGAATGCCAAATCCTTTCCGCGCTATCCGTTATCACTCGCTCATCGTCACGAAAGATTCCATTCCAGATGGGTTTGAAGCAACTGCGACCGCAACTGACGATGGTGAAGTAATGGGATTACGTCACTTGTCATTGCCCATCGAAGGAGTGCAGTTTCACCCCGAATCGGTACTAACGGAAGATGGTTTTCAGATCGTTCAAAACTTTGCCCAAATAGTCAAGGCTAAAGTATCAGTTTAGAATGAGCAAACTTTGTTTGACAAATCAGCTATTTTCGTTCTAATCTAGTGATAGAGGAGCGGTAGGGTCATTCGCTGCTTCGTACCCGCCGCCTCCTTACACTAACTCACTGTCCTAATCCAGTAGGTCGCTTTCCAGATTCAAGTGCAACAGCTTCCAATCTCCCTTACGACCAATCATCTTTAGAGTCGTCATGGCGGTACCTTTCTCAAAGGTAGCAAGAGCTTTTGTTGTTACGGTCACCGCGCTTTCGCCATTAACCGTGTTTGCTTGATAGCCTGCACTAGAAAACGGTTCCACCGACTTAAACGTACCCAGGTTCTTGTATTGGCTTAGTGCTTTTTCAAGCCTCCGTTGGCTCACATCACGTTCGAATTCGGGAGATGCATATTTAGCAATAACCTTTGGGTCCCAATCCTTTGCAATCTCGGGAAACATCTTGTCCGAAAACTTATTGGCTGCATCCGATGAAGCCACTGCGCTTTCAAAAACGCCTTTTCCAAAAACAAACACGCCGCCACAGCAGACTAAACCGAGGGCGGCGAGTACACCTAGCGTAATCCAAAGAGCTTTCATTGCTCTTGGATTATGCTATCAAAAAAGGTTAATCGTTGGCGGCTTCTGCCTTTTCGATATCCAATTCCTTCGGAATTCGAACATAGAAGGTCGATCCAACTCCAACTTCGGACTCCACCCAGATCTTTCCAAGGTGCACTTGTTCAACCAAGTGCTTGACCAAGAAGAGGCCAAGGCCTGTTCCGTAGATCTTTCGGTTATCTTCGTTATCCACACGGTGGAACCGTTCAAACACCTTAGATAGATGGTCGGCCGGAATTCCCATACCCTGGTCTTGAACCCCAACCAAAATATCGTCTCCATCTGTCTTGGCATGAACAACAACATCTCCGCCGTTAGGTGAATACTTTATGGCGTTGTTGAGCAGGTTGGTCAGAATCTGATCGAACTTGTCCTGGTCACCGAGGATCGTCTCTGGCAATTCATTGTGAATCTTCAAGAACACCTTGTGGCGACTAGAAGCCTGTTGTTGAACGGCAACTGACTTCTCCAGCAGCGGTACTAGCTCAAATCGACCGTAATCCGGCTTCAGCGACTGTCCAGATTCAATGCGACTTGTGTTCAACAGGTCATCGATCAGACGTCGCAACCGGTCGCACTCAGAGACTACGATGCCCAAGAATTCCTTTTGGTCATCCTTGGAATACATGTCGGTATCAATACCTTCCAACAGCGTGCTCGAGAAGCCTTTGATAGCCGTGAGGGGTGTTCGCAGCTCATGAGAAGCCATCGCCACAAAGCTGGACTTCATCTTATCGATGTTCTTGATCTCAGTTACATCGTTGAAGATTGCAACAATACCAAGATCCCGGCCTTCCTCGTTTCGGACCTGAGCAGATTGAACTTCAAAAATTCTCTCAGAGCCTCGCACCATCACCGAAATCTCACCCTTCGGCGTTTCTTCACCCCGTTGGTTTGCCAACACGATGGCTTCAATCTCTTCGTTCTTGATAACGTCTCGATACTGCTTGCCAATGACATCGGCTTCCGCGCCGAAGATGCCACGAGCCGACGCATTCATTTGGCTGAGTCGACCTTCAGGGGAAACTAGAATCAGACCCGCGGTAAGCGACTCAAAGGTTTGAAGAAGCTCTTCGCGCTCTTCCACAACCTCTCGGTACATCTGAAGGTTTGCGATGATTGAACCAACGTTGCGAGCCATTCGCTCCAACAATCGAACGTCTTCATCATTGAAATCCTCGCCGTGTCGTTTGTTAAACGCGTGCAAGACACCGATTGTCGTCCGGTCAATAACGCGGTTCTCTTCATCCCGCTTCTCAATAACTAACGGAACGGTAATTCCATTCTGAACATGGAGAAGCCCAAATGGATCTTCCTTGGTTCGCGCATCAGAAGCCGTATCGTGGAAGATGGCTGGCTCTCCTTCACGGAAAACTTTGCCCGAGATTCCATGAGTAGCCCGAATACGGAAAATCTTAAGGTGGTCATCATCCAGACCGTAGGCGGGTGGAATACCAATTAGCTCACCTACTTCACGATCATAAAACATGATCGCAATCTTCTCGGCCTGCAGAATCATCGCGATTCTCTGGACCAGGCGACGCAATGTGATGTCCGCCTCGTTGATCGGCGCAACTTCCATTGGCGAATCCACTGCCGGACGAGGTGCAGGCTTTGCTTCGCCTTCAGTTGGCTCGGGCGAGGGTGCGGAGTCAGAACCATCCCGGCGTTGACGTTCCTCGCTAAGCTGACGGCGAGTCTCCTCCAATTCTTTCCGTAATGCTTCTAAGTTCTGCGACTCGTCTCTTTCATCCATCATATTTGTGGGAACCCCAATGACACTTTTGAATCTACCTCCGAAGGCCCCTTGGATGCACCCCGAAATCGTATTGGATATATCTCAATAGCCTCTAATCGTAGCCGTGAGCGATATAATGGAAGTGGGATGTCCGGTCCACTCGAAGAGCTCCCTCTTTTTCCACTGCACACCGTGCTCTTCCCTTACGCGCAATTACAACTACACGTCTTTGAGGATAGATATCGCGAGATGGTTCGATCTTGTGTGGAATTTGATCGACCTTTTGGCGTTGTTCTTATCCGAGAAGGCAGCGAAGTGGGAGATACACCTTCACCCTACATGGTAGGGACTGCTGTGCGTATTCTAAAAGTGATTCCCTACGATGACGGTCGAATGGATATCCATGTAGAAGGCGAACGCCGTTTTCGCATTCGAGAACTCGACGAAGAGTCTGAGCCCTATCTGATTGGCAAAGTTGAGCCTGTAATTGAGGTTGAGATGGAAGAAAATGAGGAAAATCGCAACGTTTTCGGGACCGCCAAAGAACAGTTCGAACAACTCATCCACAAAATTTTCTCTAGGCAAGAGTTTAATGTTTCCGTCAAGCTCCCTACGGACCCGGTTGTCCTGTCATTTACTATCGCCAACATGCTTCATATGGAAAACCTAGCCAAGCAACGACTATTGGAGACGACAGACACACTTGAACGCGTTGCGACACTGCTTCCCATCCTCCAAATGCAGAACTTGGAGGCTCGTCAATCGAATTACTATCGCATCGGCGGTGATGACCTACGAGAATGGATTCATCCAAACTAGTATCAAATCCGCCCATAAATGGGCCCGACAACGATAAGATGTAAGGGTGGGCGCACAAACCAGCGTCAAAGAGGCTCTCTACCTTAAAGCATTAGAGGCAGCAGGAGTCGGGGTGTGGGAGTGGGACATTCTCACAAATCAGCTAAATTGGTCTGCCGAACACTTCGCGCTGTTTGGTCGAGAGCCATCTAGTTTCGTGCCAACTTATGAGTGGTGGCGCTCCCGGGTGCATTCCGATGATGTAGCAAGAGTAGAACAAGCTATTCGCTATGCCCTCGAACACCAAACGGACTACGATTCACAGTATCGAATACACCTTCCCGACGGCTCAAGTCGATGGATTCTGGGTCGAGGAAAGGCCGAATACTCCGAAAGTGGAGAACCGCTTCGTATGTGCGGCACCGTGACCGATGTCACCTCCGAACGAGTTCGGGCAAATGAATACGAGCGAATGCTTCTTTCTTATGGACTGGCTCTAGAGGCAGGCAAGCTCGGAGTCTTTCAGCACGACCTAACGACCGGGCATCGAGATTGGTCGGATACCCACTTCACGCTGTTTGGCTATCCAGAAAGATTCGATCCCAGAGATCATCACTGGCTAGAACGAATCCACCCAAAGGATCGAGCTTTTGTTGAACAGACTTATAAATATCTGCAAGTCGAGCCCAAGGATGTCAAGATTGAGTACCGCATCATTTGGCCCGATGGAAGCTTGCACTGGATTGAAAACCGAACTCAATGCCTAACGGATGCTGAAGGCAAACTCACTCACATCTATGGGGTTGCCATTGATGTCACGGAACGAAAACTCGTAGAGCGAGAGCGTCGGCAAGTCCAAGAACGAATGAAGCTCGCTGTGGAAGCTGGGCGCATGGCGATCTTCGAGTACGACTACGACTCAAACGAGTTCTATTGGTCAGAGGAAACCTACGCCATGTTTGGCTACGATGAGACATTTCCTCCAACCTACGAGGCTTGGACTTCACGTGTACACCCGGATGATATAGAACGCCTACGCAAACACAGTGTTGCCGGGAGAGAAAAGACGGAAACCATGATCGATGAGTATCGAGTGGTTCTTCCAGACGGAACCGTCCGCTGGTTAGAAAGTCGCTCCAGGTATGAATTCACATCCGCTGGATTACCCCGCCGAATCTATGGCGTCACCATCGATATTGATGAACGCAAACGTCGCGAACTCGTTCTTGAACAAAGCCAGGCCACCCTTAACCTAGCGATCGAAGCAAGTCATGTAGGAACCTATCGCATTGACTATGTAAATCAAACGGTCCATCTGTCCGAAAGAACTACCGAAATGTTTGGGTTCACTGATAACCCAAATCCAACCTTGCAAGAACTTAGATCTCGCTACCATCCAGATGATCAACGGGCGTTGGCTGAAACAAGGCTTCTCCGCAGTCCATCCAGCCCAACTTTCTGCACTCAAACGCGAATCCTAGTTGGGGATCAGTACCGATGGGTAGAAACACGCGGGCGATATACCTTTGACGACAATTCAAAGCCCCTTCACCTCACCGCAATCGCTATCGACATCAATGAGCAGAAGGTCGCCGAAGTTGCTGTTAGAGATAGTGAAGAGCAGTTTCGAATCATGGCGGATCAGTCCCCGATCATGATGTTCGTCGCAGACAATAACTTCCAGACCACCTACCTAAACTCGGAATGGCAAGAGTTCACCGGTGAAAGCCCTGAGGCCTGCTACGGTCGAAACTGGCAAAAACTAATCCATCCCGACGATCTGAGTGAGCTACTTCGCCTGGAAGGACAATCCCCATATGAGCCATTTCGCCTCGAGTACAGGCTTAAACGTCACGATGGTGAGTACCGATGGTGCGCCGCGATCGCCGCTCCAAAATACTCTTCCGAAGGCGAACCCATGGGTCGTATCGGATCTATCTATGACATTCATGACGCAAAGGTGCTTCGTGAAGACCTAGAAGCAAGTATTCGCCACCGCACGGAAGAGTTGATCAATGCCAATAAAGAACTGGAAGGCTTCACTTACACTGTAGCCCATGATCTACGTACGCCCCTTCGTGCAATCACCTCCAATAGTCGGATGCTGTTAGAGGATTTTCAGGCTGATCTTCCCAAAGAAGCCCAGAGCATGCTGCTTAGACAAGCCCAAGCCGCTACCCAAATGGGCTCTCTCATCGATGATCTCCTTCAGTATTCGCGGATCGGCCGTGGGGTTCTGCACAGAGTGGAGTGTGATCTTGGTGAGATTTCTCAATCTGCCATGCAAGATGCACTTGGGGATCAGATGATAGATCTGGAATTCACTCAACAAGGGAACTTGGCTGCTCGCTGCGATTCCCGCTTGATCCACCTAGTATTGACAAATCTCTTCTCCAATGCAATCAAGTTTAGGAGCCCTGATAGAACTCTCCGCATTCACTTCCAAGGAGAATCGCATGCCGACGGCAGCCTCTTTACTGTGATGGACAACGGGGTCGGTTTCGAACAGCGATATGTAGAAAAAATCTTCCTTCCCTTTGAGCGGTTGGTGCGCATAGATGAATATCCCGGCACTGGCATTGGACTCGCAAACGTCGCCCGAATCATCCGCCGCCACGGAGGACAAGTATCGGCAGAAGGGCGTCTTGGCGAAGGCGCATCTTTCAGTTTCACCTTGCCTTAGCCTGAGTAAAGACTTCGGCATAATCTAGCCATGTCCGACCTGCTTTGGGGAATTGATCTGGGTGGAACCAAGATTGAGTGTGCTGTCCTTCGCGGCGAAGAGGTCGTGGCCCGACATCGAATCCCTACCGAAGCATCCAACGGATACGATCACATTCTAAGCCGAATTGAAACGGTGGTTCAAGAAACCTCGGACATCGTAGGCCAGAAACCCACACGATTTGGCATCGGAACGCCGGGAACATTGGACCCCCAAACGGCCCTGATGCGAGGCGCAAACACCACTGCCCTAAATGGTCGCCCGCTGTTAGACGACCTCCAGTCAAGACTGAATCTGGAGATCCGCATCGCCAACGATGCCAATTGCTTTGCCCTCGCCGAAGCCATCATGGGAGCGGGCAAAGGGCACAGGGTTGTTTTCGGAGTGATCATGGGCACTGGAGTCGGTGGCGGCATTGTGGTAGACGGCAAGGCCCTGAGCGGACTGCAGGGGATTACAGGAGAGTGGGGGCATAATTCTCTCGATCCACAAGGCGAACCCTGCTACTGCGGTCGGGTTGGGTGTGTCGAAACGGTCTTGAGTGGTCCTTTCCTGGAGCGGTGGTACTCAAAGCGAACGGGAACCCAACGTCCCCTTAAAGAAATCGTAAGCGCCTATCGATCCACGCAAGATGCGTCTGCCACTGCCCTCATGAACCATCTCTATGAGAGCTTTGGCCGAGCAATCGCTTCCGTTGTGAACATATTGGACCCAGACGCAATCCTCCTTGGCGGAGGAGTGGGCAATATTGATGAGATCTATAGCTTGGGGGCAAAGGCCGCCAAATCGCACATTTTCAATCCAAATCCGCAGATCAATCTTCTCCCTCCTATGTTAGGCGACAGCGCGGGAGTTTTTGGAGCCGCTCTCCTTTTCGCATAGGCTGCACACTTCGTTTGGTGGATAACTTCTCTGCTAAGAAAACTTATCCACATCCGATGGTTTTCTGCGGCTTTTCTGTGATCCCCCCCGTCTCTCATTCCAGCAGACCATTGGGAATGCATCGGAGTTTTACGAATGAGACCAGAAAACCTATTTGAGAACCAGGCGACAATCAAAGTGCTTGGTATCGGCGGTGGCGGAAGCAACGCTGTAAATCGAATGATCGCCGAGGGTGTGGCCGGTGTGCAGTTTGTTGCAATGAACACAGATGCTCAAGCCCTGGCCCAATCTGCAGCCCCTATCCAGATTCGTCTGGGTGAAACCTTAACCCGAGGGTTGGGCGCAGGCGGAGACCCGGAGAAGGGTAAAGCCGCTGCTGAAGAAAGCGAGAAGACAATCATGGCGGAGCTTGAGGGCTGCGACATGATCTTCATTACTGCGGGCATGGGTGGTGGAACCGGAACAGGAGCCGCTCCCGTAGTTGCCGAGATCGCCAAGAAGATGGGAATCCTCACCGTTGGTGTGGTGACTAAGCCATTCCTGTTTGAAGGTCCTCGGCGAAAGCGACTGGCCGAAGAGGGAGCGTCACGATTGAAAGATCATGTGGACACGCTCATCACCGTCCCCAATGACCGACTCATCGGTTTCGTTGAGAAGCGGACAACCATGCAACAGGCTTTTGCCGCCGCAGATGATGTGCTCCGTCAGGGTGTTCAAGGTATCTCAGATATCATTCTGCTTCCCGGCATCATCAATGTTGACTTCGCTGACGTTCGTTCCGTTATGAGCAACGCCGGTGTCGCTTTGATGGGCCTTGGTCGAGGAATGGGAGATCAAAGAGCTCGAATGGCTGCACAGCATGCCGCGACTTCTCCTCTTCTGGAAACCAACATTCAGGGCGCAAAGCGGCTTCTGATCAACATCACGGCTGGTTCAGATTTCAGCATCGGTGAAGCTCACGAAGCCATGGAGTACATCCTCCAGTTCGCCGACGCCGAGGAAGCCGACATCATCATGGGTCATGTGATGAAGGACAATCCGGAGAACGAAGTGCAGATCACCCTGCTGGCCGCCGGAATGGAGCCATCCACTTCCGTCTCACGCAATGCAGAGGTTTTCTACCAGGCTCAACCTCCAACTCAACAGAATCCACCCCAAGCTCAAGCCAACGTCGCCCCGCTTGCCGGAGCCGTTGCCACCCCATCCAACCCAATCGGACTGGATGAAATTGATCTTGACATCCCTACTTTCCTCCGCCGACAACGTTCGGGAGGCTAGGACAACAATTTATATATAGCATTCCCGACCGCGATCGGGAAACGACACTGGTCCATCGTTTGCCCCATGGGTTTCCCACGGGGCCTTTTTTATTTTTGGACCGCGCGTGCCCTCACGCGCAAAGCAGACTCGGCCAACTTGAGGGTCTCTACGTCTCCTCAAAAGACGGGCATACTTACATACCTACAGGGCCATGAACAACAGCCATATGGAACCGAAGGGATGGTATTCGAGAGGTTATCTTCCCCATCTTGATGCTCCTGGCTTGACTCAGAGTGTAACTTTTCGACTGTATGGAACATTGCCGAAATCCGTGATCGAGGCATTTCAAGCTGAACTTAAATCTTTGAGTAACGAAGAAGTCAAAAAAGAAATGTTAAGGAAAATAGATCATTTCCTAGACACAAGCCAAGGTTGGGGATTATTGCAGGATCCAATGGTCGCCAAGATCGTTCAGCAAACTCTGCTGAATGCAGACGGCAAATACTATTATCTGCATGCTTGGTGTGTTATGCCCAACCACGTTCATGTACTGATAACGCCCCTCAATGTAGTGAGTCTTGGTGAAATTGTGAAAGGATGGAAAAGCATCTCTAATCGGCTGATACGTCGTTCCAAGCCGAATATTGAGCGCGTCTGGGCGGAAGATTTCTTTGACCGATACATACGTGATGAAGAACACTACTGGAATGAAGTTGCTTACATCAATAACAATCCGGTACGCGCTGGCCTTTGCTCAGTAGCAGAGGATTGGGATTGGAGTTCGGCCAATTCCAATGCCGCTCGGCTCACACAGTAACAAGGGAGCAAAGCGCGTGCCCTCACGCGCCATCCTTCAGAAGCAACCTTGGTAAACCATAGTTGCTTCGCCTTGAATGGTAATAGGCTGATCCCAAGCATCCATGCGGATTCGAATGTTGCCGCCGGGGTTCTGAACTAAGACTTCTCCACTACCGCCCGTACGCCGTAAGTAATCGGCGGCGGCGGCTGAACTTCCTGTACCGCAACCTAAGGTTTCGCCAACCCCGCGTTCCCATATTCGAATTCGAAGATCATTGGGAGCTACCTCCTGCGTGAAGATCACACTGGTTCGCTCTGGGTATAGGGGAAAGTACTCCAATTCAGGTCCCCAAGCAGCCATTTCAGAATCGGTGGGTAACTCCGAAACCGGGATAACTGTATGCGTACTCCCGGTAGAAAGGGAGCTTCCATGGAACCTGTGGCCGTCCATCTCCACGATCAACGAATCGTATAACTCGTGACCTAGATTCACCGGAACCTGTGTCGGATCGTAGGTCGCAGTGCCAATGGTGGTCAAGATTTGTCCATCCTCTCGAACCTCCGAAGGAACCTCACGATCAAGGTGAACCAGAGTGAACTTGCGCTCTACCCACCCCTGATCAAAGGCGTGCTTCGCTGCGATTCGGAGTCCATTTCCACAGAAATCTTCTGTCCCGTCTGGGTTAAACATTCGCAGTTCCGCTCGATTTTCTTCCAGCGGACGCATAACGAGCAGGCCGTCCCCGCCAATCCCAAACTTTCTATCCGCCGCACGAATAGCCAACTGAGACAAATCGACGCCTTCCAAATCTGAGGCATGGAAAAGCGGAAAGTCGTTTCCGATCGCTTGGTGTTTCCAAAAAGGGAGCTTGCCCACGCCTAATCCTAGCATCCGCTACGAACGCGATACGAATATTGACCTATCTCAAACATTTGAGGTTTACAAAAATCCTCTTCAAATACGATCTTTATAAGAGGACACTAAACTAACTCGCAATTATTTTGCACTGAAAGTTAATGATATGGATGATGACCCAAGTGATTACAAGCCACAAAGCCCTCCTCTACTGTAAAGGCTCCAGATAACATTCCGCCGAATCTACGGTGTCCCGGAACCAAAGGCCATCAGGACAGACTAACGGGAACCACCAGGCACTGGGACGTAGATTTGCGTTTTGAAGTCCCTTGGAGGAAATCACGGCATTACGGATCAGGCGCATTCGCTTTAGTTCAGCCTCCAACTCGATACTTCGACGTCGATCATGAACCTTCAAAACTTCGGGAGCTTGAGCAAACTCACGTTGTCGGCGCATCAGTTCCTTCACCTCGCGACGAGCAGATTCGATCCCAGCGATGACGGTTTCAATCTCTTGCTCATAACCCACTCGGCGGTCTAGAGCCGAAAGGTCGGGGCCCTTCTCGAAAATCGTTTCGCGAAAATGTTGACCTTTCGCTTGCTCAAGCTCTACTCGCTTGGCTTTCAAAATCTTAATCTCAGCGTACAGTTCGTGGCGATGTTCGGTAAGCCGATCCACTTCGCCTTTAAGTTTTTCGAGCTCTTTGTGTAAGCTCATATACTCTTGAGCGAGACAACTCCAGCTTCCGCCAACCCCCGTTTCAAGGTAGCGGATCAAATCAATGGGACGCTTCAGAGAACCTAGTTTCACGAGGAGGCTCGCTTGCTCCTCACAAACGGTTTTCCACCTTCCGGCAAAACTGGGAGCACATAGCTCTTCCGTCGCAAATGGGCCTTGAAAAGGCTCGGGGAGCTTTAACCAAGAGCAGGCTACTTGCAGTCCATCCCAAGCTTGGTAGCGAACCCGCAGGATCGGATTCATCGGCAGATCCAGACCATTCTCGGCAAGCGTTTGGTGAAGCTTGCGGCTGTACTTTACATATCCACTTGCCCCCTCGTGGAAAACAAAGACGAATTCGCGGGCAAGCATGCCGATAAGGCTCACCGCTTTGCCCACCAAAGTACACTCCGCGCCAAACTTGCGCTCAATGACCTCGGCCAGCTCAGCTACGCTTTCAATAGGCTTCTTCAAGCTAGCGAAGAGAGGCTGACGCGTCATGACAACCATGCCTCGATTGCCAAGACGGATGGTGCCCCTTCCTTTCCCGGGAACAATCAGATCGAACGGAATCGCTCCCGTGCCAAATCGCCGCAAGTCATAGAGGCCCGAACCTTGAATGGAACGATCATAGGCTTGCGCCGCGATCTCTTTTGTCTGGGGTCGCAAAAAGGCATCAAGTAACTCAAATCTCGGCAGATGAGCGGTGGCTTGGTTGAATCGGAGAAGTTCCGTCGTGGTAGCGACGGACAGGTCAACCTGAGTTCCGGCAGCGAAGTTATAGAAATCAGGAAGCAGGGTCTTATAGAAGCTGGAAAGGGTAGGGTTAGGTTCCGCCTCTCTGGCATCACAAAGCTTGCTTCGTAATTCATCAGCCAGTTCTTCAGCCTTTGCCTTGGATTCGCCGGTTAGACTCGCCAAAGCGTTGTCCAACGCCCAGTCAAAAGTGGCTCGGAGTTCCGCAAAAACGGGCCTTAACGGAAGTTCTGCACTCACCGGAGGCGCTTCGTCCAAGCTCACTATGCCTCGCCAACCCCACGCTTCGGTAGCCTCATCAAGAAGGTCAGGACGAGCTCGGCGAAGTTTTTCGATCTTCAGCCCAGCTTGGATAAGCGTTTCTCGACTCACCACTGTTTCGGAGCCAAACAGCGTAGAGAATTCGCCCGCTGCACTCCACAGTCCCTTCGTCGTCGTGTCGTTGTGGGCAAAAGCCTTGAACTTTCCGGGCTGACGGCGGCCGCTGGGAAGCTTGGCAAAATAATCGGTGTCGTGTACGCCAGCGACGAATTTTCGATCAAAGCCTTGGCGCTTGGAAGCAAGGGCAATGCCGGCCTTCATAGGCTCGTCCCAGAAAATCGTTTGACCAAGTGCTAGAAATGGCGCGCCGGGAGCAACTTCTTCAAGTTGCCTCAATGCCTCCTTAACGCTTACGCTGGAATTCACCATCCGCTCATCCATGATACGGCGCAAATGCGCTCGTTGTTTTCTTTCTAGGACAACCTCTCAAAGGAAGATGGATCACGCTCAAGAAGTTCCCTCATAAACGGCGGGACAGACATCGCTTTGCGAGTTTCAGGACTCATGATCACGTGCCAAGTGTAACCTTCCGTCGCCACTTTCCCCGAAGTCTCATTGACTACTTGGTAGTCAAACCGCATTGCCGCACGCTTAATCTCGGAAACCCAGATTCGGACCGTGATCCAGTCGTCGTACTTAACTTCGCCTTTGTACCGCAAGTGCGCTTCTACCACTGGCAGCAAGATGCCTTGCTCTTCGAGCGATTTATAGGTAAAGCCACGATCCCGACACCACGCGCCTCGCGCTTGCTCAAACCAGAATAGGTAGTTCGCATAATAAGCGTGCCCCATCTGGTCCGTCTCGCCATAGCGAACACGAATGCGTTCTTCGGTTACGGTTTGAAGCATTCCGCCAGTAAACCCGGCGGAACGCCTTTAGGCGGCCTGAGCCTGGGACTCTATCACCTCAGGCTTCTTCAATCCGAAAGCATTTTCAAGTCTTTCTACAAGGTGTCCAGCATCATCGTAGAGCTTGATTCGGTTTCCAACCACTTTCGCAATGTCAATCACATCTCGCGATGCTCGCAATCTGGGATCGGCGAGAACGAAAGGTTGGCGCAATCGAATCCACTGCGCGATTTCCGCATCTTGGCGAACAGAGCCTAAGTAAGTGAGATTTGCTTCTAAGAAGTGGCTGGCAATTTCGTTAAGCTTTCGATAGATCGCTTCACCTTGGCGCTCTGATTCAACTTGGTTCATCAGAACATGGATGTTCGCATCTTTCTGGTTTCGAAGCAGAACCTTCATGGTGGCATAAGCATCGGTGACGGAAGCCGGATCAGGGGTAACCACTAACACCACTTCATCCGCTGCTCGAAGAAAAGTGAGGACCCTCTGGTCAACTCCCGCGCCGGTGTCAAATATGAGGACGTCGGTTGAATCTTCAAGTTGCGCAATTTCCAGCAGGAAGTTCTGTAACCGTTTACGGCTAACATTTAAAAGCTTGGAGATGCCCGAGCCACCGCTGACAAACCGAACGCCACCCGGCCCATTGGCAATCACCTCGGCCAAGCATAGATTTCCATCCAATGCGTGATGAAGAGAGTACTCAGCGCTGGTGCCTAACACCACATCCAGATTGGCCAAACCAAGGTCGGCATCAAAGATGACAGTGCGGTAGCCAAACTGAGCGAGGGAGATTCCTAAGTTGGCGCTCAGGTTCGTTTTGCCAACGCCGCCTTTTCCACTTGTGACGGAAATGATTCTCATTAGCTTGCTCTCCTAACGCCGCTGTCCATGGATAACTCAAAATTGATGGCCTCAAGTAGCATCACCCGGTCCCGTTGCAGAATGGATTCAGGTTGCGGCGGTTTTCGACGCCCCTTGGTCGCTTTGGGGATCGGAAGGCCGTAAGCTTTTCGAATGGCAAGTTGAAGGGCATTGCGTCCGGCAAGTGAAAAACCGACCGGCTTGCGGACTATCGCGGCAATCGTATCGGATAACTCAACGTTCAGGGGGTCTGAAATGACGCACTCAAAACGATCTTCGTCTTGGACGGGCAGCACGCCCCATTTCAATGCGTATTCAGAAGTTAACTTCTTGAGCGCCTCAACATTTGGTTGAACCGTTGCTGGATCCACGAAGGGAAATCCATATTGCTCCGCAAGGCAATGGGCAACTGTCTCCTCTGACGCATAGCCTAAATCAATAAGCACATCGCCGAGACGCCGCCGCGTGTCGTGGGCAACTTGTAAGCCTCGCTTCAATTTGCGAGCGCTTAATTCTCCTCGATGAAGGAGCATGTCGCCTAGCCTGAGATACCGCTCTCCGTGATTCATAACAATCAACCTGTAGAGGAATCATTGGCATCTGTGATTAAAAGCGCAGATTTTGCATTACAGATATTGGCGAGAAATGTCATCATGCGCAGAAATGTGATGGAGGATTTCCGTAACTGTAGGAGTATCTGACGTTGCTCCCAACCCTCGACACTTGAGGCAACCTGCCGCAGATGCAAACTGCAAACACCGCCCTATGGGCCAGTTTTGATCGAGTCCAAACAACATGCCCGCTCGAAACATGTCTCCCGCCCCGGTGGTGTCCACGATGATCGGCGCGGGGTATGGCGGATAGTGGCGGACGGGTAAGTCTGGAGAACCAGCGACAAACCCATTGGGGCCATCACTGAGGATGGCGAAGCAACCATGTTTCGCTACAAAACTCTGTACCCAAGCGACATTTTTCTGAGTGTTTCCTCGGCTACCGGACCAGTCGGTGCTAGATTGCCAAAAGGATTTTGGAGATACGGGAGCCATCTCATCCACAAAGTCCATCAGATAGCAGGGCATCCCTTTTTGTTGAGCGATCAATACCGCTTCGCGAGAAAGATTAGCCATGTTAGGTTCCGCCGTAAACCAATCTGCATTGGCACTCTCAAGGGGTTCCAGGCTGAGACCTTCTTCCATTGCGCCAAAGTGCAGCCCGAACATGGTCCGGTCCCCGTCCGGCGTGACATAAACATCACAGATAGGTGTTGGCGGCGTTTTTTTGGCCGTAGGCAGCCATTCAACCTCCAACCCTTTATCTTGGGCCAACTTACGCAGAAGTGTGCCTTCTTGGCCTTCTCCTGAGGCATTCCCAAGCAGCCGGACATTTGCTCCCCACGCGGCTAAGGCACCGGCAGTGTTCGCGGCTTCTCCGCCCAGAAGATCAAACTCCTCCTCAACCTCCACGTATCCACCCATCGGCGGAAAGTGAGGAATGCGGCGAATGCGGTCAATGCAGATTGTGCCAAAGATAAGAACCATAAGGATGATGGGGGAAGTGGGATCGTTGGATAGTCGAATGGTTGTGGTGTTCCGGGATAACGTTGACACACTCTTGGTACTTGTGGCCACACCGCAACGTGCTGAACACAGCTAGATTCCAATGGTAGCTCCCCGATTCCGGTACCCTGAGGTTTATGATTTGGATTCAGGGGCTGATCTGTTTTGCGATTTGGATCGTGTACGGCTTTGTTCAGTCTCGGCGATCCGATGAGATCAGAAAGAAACTTGCGGGGCAGAGCCGAAAGCGTCGGGCATGGAATGGTGCCGTGTTTATGCTTGCGGGGGCCGCAGGATTATTTGTAATCCTTATCTTGGCCCACGGTTACGGCGGATTTAGCTCTAACGGCATGACGCCGCTCACGATGGTAGCCGTTGCGGTTGGAGGGTTGGGGTTTGTCCATGCTCAAACCATGGCGATGGCCACTCTGGTATCGCTCATGTACGATGGGGTAGTAACATCGGAAAGCGTTAGCCCGTCAGATAAGAAGGAACCTACACAGGTCGTTAAGTGAAAGATATGAAGCGTTTGTTGATCGTCCTAAGCCTTGTTCTTGCCGTCTCAGGCGGTGCCTTCGCTCAAACGAGCGATGCTGCGAAGCGGTCCACTGAGATCATGGAGAAGATGCGGCAGATTGATCTCCTAAATCACCTCATACCGCTTGCGATGACTAAAGAGCAAATTCGCAAACTACTCCCAGAAATTGAGAAGGCCCGACGCGACGTTCGAACTCAGGAAGCAGAAGAGGCCAAGCTTCTTGCCGAGCGAGGGGCGAAAGTAGACAAAGCCGTGAAGGATGGTGTGGAGAAGGGTGATGTGCCAGATAAGGAACTGCTCCGCGAACTAAGCGCCCTGTTGCGATTCTTTTCGATGAAGCGAAAAGAGATTGGCGATGACAACACCACGAAGGTCATTGCAGTGGTCAAAACCACGTTTAATGCAGGCCAACTGAAGGTTGCAGGCAACACCCTCAATTTTGGGTTCTACAACCCCGATGTGAAGCCAGAAGAGATCACCGACGATGCTCGACTAACCTTGTTTGTGCGAGAGATTTTGCTGGATCCTCTTGCCTACGATATTCTGGTTCGAATGCAGGCTGGCCAACGCGGCTAGGCCAATTCTCGATTCATTTGGGCTACCGCTTCAATTTGTCCCAAGCGGTAGCTTTCTAGCTTCTCCGCAATTTGAGCGTCAGAGGCTCCCAAGATGCGGAGGGCCAATAATCCTGCGTTCTTTCCGTTACCAATCGATACGGTAGCGACAGGAACACCGCCGGGCATTTGCACTATCGAATAGAGCGAATCTACTCCCCCCAATGCCTTTGTCTGTACCGGAACTCCAATAACTGGCAACGTGGTGAGTGAAGCCACCATTCCGGGAAGGTGAGCCGCTCCTCCTGCTCCTGCAATAATCACCTGAAGTCCACGCTCTCTAGCCGACTTAGCGTAGTCCACCATCTCTTCCGGCGTTCGGTGAGCACTCACTACCTTTACTTCGCAGGGCACACCGAACTCTTTTAGAATATCGGCGGCGGGTTGCATCGTATCCAGGTCAGACTTGCTGCCCATGATCACACCGACAATTGGTTGAGACATGGGCAATAGGATACAACCTTAAGGATTTGTGGCGGAAGGCAGACGGGTCTGCACATAGGCCAGTCGAGTTCTTGCCTGATCCGCAAAAGGGCTCATCGGCCAGCGCCGAATCAGTTCTGTATAGGCAGCGTAAGCCGAATCATAACGCTGAAAGACGGCTTCACTTAGCAACCCGCCACGGAACATAGCGGCTTCTTGGTCGCCTTGAGTTGCGTTGGGATCTTTTAATACAGCTTCATACATCCGAATGGCACTCATGTTGTCATTTGCTCTCTCTAGCCTTGTAGCACAATCTATGACGATGCTTGACTTAACCGTTCCCGGAGGCAGGTTCAGAGTACTAACACATTGGGCAATGGGTCCGATCTCCTGCTGTTGGAGCATACGAGGCAGAAACTTGAAAAAGGCCTCCCTACACTCTGGCTTGGGGCCGCCAGGTTCACGCAAGCTCTTATACATCCAATTTAAGATCACCGCATCATCTTCGGGATTTGCCTTGTGCAGATTGGAGAGCTGGAGTCGGGAAAGGACGCTCAAATCTTTGGTTTCCGCCAAAGTGGCTTTGGCTGTGCTGGTGAAGTCGTCATCCCGCTTGGGTCGGTACAACATGCAAACCACCAAGCCCCCCGCGGCACCGCCAAGGTGCGCCAAGTGGCCAATACCACCCCCTCCCGCGCTAATTAAAGCTCCAAGGAGATCCATACCAAGGTAAATGCAAGCGATTCCCCACATGGGACATTCCCATACACCAGCAGCCCAGATACCGAAGTAGTACAAAACATCAATCTTGCCGTGGGGGAACATCCACAATGCCGCTCCAACCGTTCCCATGATGGCTCCCGAGGCACCGATAGATGGAATATCTGGATGGATGTGACCAACAAGTACCTGATGGAGACCATCCCCAGCATAACCTGCCGCAAAGTACAGGATCAGGAACTTGAACCACTTGAGTCTTCCCTCCACTGCAAAGCCAAAGAGATACAGGAACCACATGTTTCCTAGCAAATGGAACAATCCGGCATGCAAAAACATGCTGGAGTTCATGTGGATGAAGTTAAAATTGGAGCCTTTTAATCCCCAATCGCGAAGCACCGCCTCTTTTATTTCCCATCCATTGGTGGTGAGTGCGTACACAAACACATTCACCACGATGAGGATGATGGTGATGATAGGAAGGTTTTCCGGCGGGTTCTTGCTACGAATTGGAAGAAGCATGAGCCCTGGATTATGTTACATAAGTTAATCCCCAGAAAAGGGGCAAATGCTAGTTATGCAACTAATCACTATAGAGGAAAAGGTGTGCTAGCTGATAGCCTCTTTTGACTTAGCTGCGCGTTCCCAGAGTTCGACGGTGCGTACATCTCGACGGCGACGATCCATGGCTTGTCCGATCTTGATGGATAGGATTTCGTAAACGTCTACGCCCGGTGCATTTTTTTCGATGTAGTCAAATGCTCCCCGCCTCATACACTCCACGGCATTGGCGACATTTCCGTAAGCAGTCATCACGATGACTTCGGCAAAAAGGTCTCGAGTGAATGCAGCGTGTAACACATGGAGGCCAGAATCGGGATCATCCATGCTCATGTCGGTCACGATGACATCAAATTTCTTCTGAGCATCCATGATCTTCGCAATACCTTCGGCCGCACTTGATGCAGTATCGATTTGATAGCCGTCTCTTTCTAGACGCCGCTTCACAGAGGCAACTACAGCTTCTTCATCGTCGATAACAAGCACCCTACACATTAGGATCAAGTATAGCTGGCAACACCCCGTATTTCCGCCTGAATTGGTAACCCATAGTCCGTTTGCCAGAGTATTCTGAGCTATGTGGTCTGCCCTTGCCGCCATTGTTAGTGTCCAAGCTGCAATTTCCTCGCCTCCGGCGGACTTGAAACTTGATGCTTTTTACAAGAAATGCATCGTTGTTGAAGGCGTTCCAGTTGTCAGCTCTGAAAAAGTGAGTGATAAAGGACTTCGGGAAGCTTCTGCGTTGGTACGCATCATGTTGAAGAAGCGACCAGAAATCGCCAAGCCAATGATGCAACTAAAGCTAAGAGTTGCCGTGATGGCTCCTTCTGAGCAGACACTTGATATTCCAGAGCATTCCGATTTACAGCGAGTTTTTCCGGATACCGATTGGAACAAACGCGCTCGAGGTTTGGGAGCCACCGTTCCTCGTCCCGCAGTCAGTTGTGGTGAAGAAAACCTACTGGGACTTACGGGGGATCGCTATAAGGGCGAATCCATCCTGATCCATGAATTTGGACATACCGTACTCAATTTTGGCCTGGAGCGAGTTGATAAAACGTTTAAGCCGCGGCTGCAAACCGCTTATGAAGCCGCTAAGAAGTCTGGGGCTTGGAGAAACACCTATGCCATCTCCAACATTGAGGAGTACTGGGCAGAGGGAGTTCAATCTTGGTTCGACTGTAACCAGAAAGGTCCCGTTGGCGGCAATGGCGTTCACAACGAAATCTGGAATCGGGCTGAGCTAAAAGCAAAAGACCGATCACTTCACGATCTATTAGCAGAAGTGTTTGTTTCTGATTGGAAATGGACTGATCCAGCCAAGAGACCTTAACGCAAGCCGAGCGTTCACCAATTTGTGAACATGACGGCTCAAAAGGTTCATGTATAAGTGAACTTCGCATATTGCTCGACGACTTACAGTTTTGAATAGAGCATAAAACGTTTTCGACAGAGGAAGTTTCTGCAAGATTTCATCATCGCCTTGTTTTCATCCATCTCTTTCCGAACGGCAACGGTCGTCATGCTCGACTTGCAACCGACCTTCTATGCAGACACTATGGTTGGGCTCCATTTACTTGGGGTTCCAAAAACTTGGCCACTCCTAATCTCGCAAGAAAAGAGTACATCCTAGCCCTCCAAGAGGCTGATCGCGGAAGCTACGAGAGATTGTTAGGTTCTTGCCAAAGCTAACTCTAATACCTTAGGGATATTAGCGATCTACCCGAACAGTCAGCCAAAATAATTCTGGTGTCAGATCGACTTAACCCGCCGACTCGGATGGAGACTCTCCAGACCCTGCGGGTTGCCAATCTAGATGTTGCTTTTTCTACGGCTTTTAGCACACTTGTAACCGGCGCTTTCCTCGTTGGATTTGTGAAGCTCTTGGGAGGCAGTGATCTATGGATTGGATTACTGACTTCTGTGCCTGCCTTCCTGGGAATCTCCCAAATTCCTGGAGCCATCATTGCAAGGCGCTACCCAAGCTACAAGCGCTTTGTAGCCCCTGGTGGAGGCTTATGGAGGCTGCTCTACATTCCGGTTGTGGCTCTTCCGCTATTGGCCTGGGCTAATGAGCTACGGCTCTTTGTTTTAACGGCCTGTGTTTCTATCGGAGCCTTTAGCGTTGCCCTTGTCAACTCTACATATAACGACTGGCTTGCGGAACTGGTACCCACTAACTCAAGAGGTTGGTACTTCTCTCGCCGACACGCGATTGGCACCGGCATTGGAGCTTCCGTTGGTCTGCTCGGCGGCTTCTTGTTGGACCACTTCAAGGCTATTGACCAAGAAGCCGTAGGCTACTCCGTTGTCTATGGTTTAGGGGTGGTGTGTGCCGGGCTGAGCTTTTTCTTCTTTATGAAGATGCGCGATCTTGAACGCCCAGCAGTTGTACGTCAAGGTTTGAAAGAGGGGCTGGGGGCATTTGCGGCTCCTTTCCAAGACCGCGACTTTCGCAAAGTTCTGATCTTTCTAGGTGTCTTTTTCCTCGGCCAGACCTTTGCGGGAAATCTATACGCGGCCTACGCTCTGGAATCCCTCAAAATGCCTTTTGTTTGGTTCCAGATTTGTATTCTCTGCCAAGCCGCAACCACCATGGCCAGTTCCAAACTATGGGGATTCTTGGCGGATCGCTATGGGAATAAGCCTTGTTTGATCTTGTCGGGAATTGGCATTGCCATCAGTCCGGCAAGCTGGCTATCAACCCAATCAGGCAACCTTCATTTAAGCATTGGAGTTCTGGTTGCTGGGCACCTTTTGATGGGCGTCTTCTGGTGCGGGGTAGCCGTTACTCAATTCAACCTATTGCTTGCCACAGCCAAAGCAGAGGACCGAGCAAGCTACATTGGGGCAGGATTAGCCATCCAGAGCCTTATCAGTGGTTTAGCTCCCCTTATCAGCGCCGAGCTTATGTCGCAGATGCGTGGGAACTTACCTACAGAGCAAGCCTATAAGGTTATTTTTCTTTGTGTCGTTGTTCTTCGTGCCATTTCCGTAATCTTCATTGCCCCAGTGAAAGAGGAGGGATCGAGCCGCGTTCAAAAAACCCTACGTGACTTGCGAAAAGTGACGCCCAAGGGGATGCGCGCGATGCGATCTCTTTCAACCAGCTCTGACGTTCAGACGAGGGCAGATGCTATTCAACGCGTGGGCACCCAAGGTTTTTCCCTAGCCAGTGATGAGATTGTCAAGGCATTGGGAGACCCTTCACCGAGAGTCCGTCGGAATGCAGCACGCGCTCTTGCGAGGCTTGGTGACCCAAGACTCGCCGAACCTCTGGTGACTCATTTGGAACAGCATCCGGACCTTATTGAGGAAGAGATGGTTGAGGCACTGGGCGACCTGGAAAACCCGCATGCGGTTCCCGTTCTCATAAATTTGCTTGACAGTCCGCGTTCGCTCTTGAGACGTGCTGCGGCAAAGAGCTTGGGGCGTTTGGGCAGCCCCAATGCCATCGAAGCTTTAACCTCTGCTGCTCAGGAAGTGGGAGATCCAGATTTGCGGCGCTCAAGTATCCAAGCTCTGAGAATTTTGGAAGCAAGGGATGCCGGGCCGGCTATCTATGACGCTCTCTTCGATCCTCATCCGAGCGTAAGAATTGCGGCCGCAGAAGCGGTCTCGGAACTAGAGCTCTACGACGCCTTACCTTATGTGCGCCAGGCACTAGCTTTTTACGAAGACGAGGCAACCAGTGAGTTAGCTTATTCCTTAGGGGCCGTGGGAACGGATGAAGACCTTAGCATCATTCTGGAAGAGGCGAAGACTCAACGCACCAAGACAGCTAGGCATCGGTGTTTACTTGGAGCGGCCCGGCTTTTGAAGGTTGAACCTGCTGTCTATCGGCTCATGTTGGTGGACGGTTTCCAACGGGACGCCGAGCTTTTGACCTTGCTGCAACCCGTGATAAAGAATCATAAGAGAATTCGATCTGCCCTTGATCATTTTGGGAGCGGTGATGAACCAAGAGCCCTGCAGATTCTGCTTAAGGTTATGCCCACAGAGTCTATGAAGGCCCTTGCAGAAACTTCGGTTGAGGAATCATTTCTCATTGCAGCGTGTCTTCTTACCAAAGAATAGGCCCTATGCAACGCGTCTGCAAGAACCGACGTTCTATACTGTTGAACACAAACGGGGGCGAACGGGTTCGACAGAGCTGGTTCGACTTTCGGTTGCGAGCCGTGGATTCTCGTTGGCCACGTCAAAAACGAGAAATAAAGTAGTTGCAAATAACAATTACGCCTTCGCTGCCTAAATAGCCAGCGAGATCCGCCCTCCTCGAGCCGGTAGGGGAGAGATCGGGTCTAATAAAATCCGGATCGCTTGGTCGGCTTCTGTTCGTAGCTAGCCGAGCTAAAAAAATCGAACTGGGCGTTCAGTCAGCCAGCCCCGGGAGAGACTGACGTCGAGATAAAGTACAGGGGAGACGCTCGTGGCTTAACTGAAGGGCCGACAGTTTTGGAAGGGAGTTCAATTCTCCCCGCCTCCACCAACTGTTTGAACTTAAAACTGGGATTAGGGGTGACACCTCTATTCCCAGAGGGGTGACACACATTGCAAACCGTCTACCCCTACAACTCCATCATTCTGCCAAAACCACTAGCTTCAATTTCAGGGCGTCGATCTTGGTATGTGCGACTAGATTTTTTAGAACTGTGCCCTAGTACTCGCATGATGTCTACCTCCTCCATGCCAGATGCTTTAAGATTAGATCTGCAAGCTGCTCTCAGTACTCGAAACTCAATGGGGTCTATCTGCGCTTTTTTGCAAAGATCGGGCATTTGCTTTGTGATCCGATCTGGATGGATCGGTTTGCCATCGTAGTGAAAGATGTAAATTGCACCAGGCTCGGCAAATGATAGAAGCTTTTCTCCCATCCACTTTGGAACTTCTACCTCTTTCACTGTGCCTTTTCGCTTGCTTTTAAGCTTTCTGGTTTCGCCCTGTGGTTGACGATTGTCTTGAATGCGAATCGTAGCAGTTGACTCATGAAGCACAACATGGGGCACTTTCAACCCACAAACCTCATTGCGGCGCAACCCCAGATATCCTCCCGTCCAAATTGGGCCCTCCATCTCCGTTCCTTTGGCAGCCGCAACAAGCATATGCACCTTGCTGATTAGCAGGTCTTCACGTACAGTATCTTCGACTTCCGGCAGGATGACAAGGCGGTGATCTAGGCAGTGGTAGCGATCCGTCAGGCGAGCAAGCTCCAGGATGCTTGATAGGATGGAAAAGATTCCTTGAATGCGCTTTCCTGAATAGACCGGCTCCCCATCGTCATTGACTTCCAGGTCAAGCCCGTTGATCCAAGGCTGCATTTGGGGTAATCGAATATCGTCAATTTGCAAGGCATAGAAGCGACTGATATGTTTTTTGCATGTGTAGCGGTAGCCCCGGATAGTTGAATCTGTGGACTTGGCTTTGACCCATGGCCACCACACAGTTTCCATGAACTCAGCCAAGCTTCCAGGCAGTAGAGGTGCAGGCCCTTGCAAGAACAATGTACGCTTTTTGAGTACTACCTCACGACCCGAGTCTCCGGCGATTTTGCACCTAAACCAAGTTCGGTTCCGACCGGAACCCACTGAACACTCCCATCTCTTGTTGCTTTCGTCCCACCTCGGTTCCATCCTGGCTACTGAGTATGTACCGTTCGATTTCATCATGCACCTGTAAAACTTGCTTGCGGGAAAAACTCCCAGTGGTCGGATCTCGCTTGAGTTTTCGCTCAACGATTAGCTTTGTTATGCCCTTGCTATCTGTCCCCAAAAATCTCATTACCGCAGGCTCGCTCATCAGTCGAGACAGAGGGTCTGTATCCATTGGGGCCGGTTGGTTACGGGGGCGCGGCATGGCTAGTCCACTTCCTGAGTTTTCATAAACTCGCTCCAGCGCTTTACAGGGTCGGTGGAGACTAGATCCTTTACAACAAAATCGGTGTAGTATCCAGTCCGTATCTCGAAGAAATAGCTCATGCCGACTCCCCGATTGGTAGCACTAACTGTTCGTGGCTTGAAACCCTAGAATGGTAAACGACCCTACATATCTCTCGCTCTTCAGCCGGCCCGTACTGACCAGACATTTTAGCGAGCGTCCTTCCTACCTCAATAAGCTGTTCCGGCCTACCCCTAAAAAATCCTGTTCCGTCGCAGGATTCAACGCCGGAGTTCAAGCACTTTAACAGATACTTTTCAGTGTTAACCCTTCCTACATGGACCCGATCCCAATCATTCGCCCATCGGTTAAACGTGTCCCACTTCCATTCAGTAGATCCGCCAACAAAGATCACGTCTGGGCGAATATCAAGGCAAAGCACATCAGACAAAGTCATTCCGTCCTGAACTGCTAAGGCCAAAGGCAACATGTACTCATGTTTAAGCAGAGGCGCCCAACGATCCCAGTTAGCTAAGGTTTGATGCCTTTCCGCAACAACATCTGGAACGACTACCCAGTCCGGACGATTCTGGTGAAATGCGTAGCGCTCCACATGCTTAAGGAAAGATGTCGAGTCCCACTCCTTTCCTTTGGACCAGCATCCAAACGCACCATTGTCAAGGACGTACCGAATATGTGGGAACGGCTTCTCTACTCTCGATGGACTATACAGGTGACCTAGATTGCCGTATCTGCCTTGCCAGTAGTGAACTAGCCAATGTGTATTGTTGGCAGGCATGATGGTCATGAGGCCCTCAGAAGATAGAATATTGACAATGAGTGTCGTACAAGAAGAAATCTCACCCGGGGAAACATTGATCGAAGTGAAGTCCGGAAGAGAGTTTGTCGTATTGTCCCGAGGTGGTATTGGTTCCAATATCGTTGTTCGCAATGGTGTCCACCACTCGTGCCACTACTTTTATGTAGTTCAGACAAGTGACGGCAGCCAAGAAGAAATCTATCAAATTGACATTGGTTATGCTGGGAGTTCGAAGTACAGGTTCGTGTCTCCGACCAGGCTCCAACCTCTCTCCGAATAAACCTTCTCCAATGATCAGATCGTAATGTTTCCATGGTTTCACTCATCCGCGAACGGATCGTATTCGTCAGCGGCTGGTGCCTGCCTTGATGTTTGGGAACGGGTTTGGGGCTGGTTTTCATCGCGAGGACGGCCAAGACCGGTTACGGAATCGGCAACGACTTCAACGACTTCACGATTCGACCCATCGCTTGCCATGTATTTTCTTGCTTGAAGTCGACCTTCAACGGCAATCAGACGCCCTTTTGTGAGGTAATTCACAACGTAGTCGGCGGAGTTTCCCCAAGCTACGATATTGATAAAATCGGCGTCAGGCTCGTCTCCGGCTGGCTTGAACTTCTTATTCACCGCAATCGAGAAGGAACACACGTTCTTCCCAGTAGTGGTGGTACGAAGTTCAGGATCACGCGTCAGCCGACCGATGAGAACTACAGAGTTAACCAACAGTCGCCCCCTTACGGATCACCAAACGGTTGTAAGCTTGTCCCGCCAGGATTGCGTCCTCTAGGGCTCCGTGCTTGTCAGTCGACCGCTCCATGCCAAAGTAGCTGGCTACGTCATCTAGCGAGTAGCTTCTGATGGAGTAAGCGTCAATTGTCCGCCTCGCCATTTGGGAAGCGCATATCCATTGAGACCCAAGGATTGGCTTGTAGCCTACATACTCTGCGAGGTGCCGATCATATTCGCCACCCTGGAACAGCAGATCACAATATGAATCGAAGTCGTAGCCGATATTAAAGGCGACATTTGGAATGTCGTCAGCCTCAAAACGGTGCTTGTTCTCCCAATCCTCTATGACCTTTGATAGCAAGTGACAGACCTGGCGGCTTGCAGGAGCGGAATCCAATTCATCTAATGTCAGTCCGGATACCTGCAGGGCATAGGCGTCAGCCTCACGCGTTGGCCTGCCGGTCTTGTAGTGCCTTGGAGGCTGAATCAACGACTCCCAAGATTCAAGAACAGATTCACCCGCCATCAACGCGAGACCGATCTGGATTGGGCATCCCACACGAGGGTTTTTATGGGAGCCCTCAAAGTCTATGGCGAAAATGAGGTTGCTCATCTATTGCCACCAGCCTTCTCAAGAGCAGCGAGCGCGGTTGCTTCATCCATAATCACGTCCCGCGGCTTTGGCCCGTCTCGGTCGCTGAGCATGCCTAAGCCGTAAATGGTGTCTATGATTCCTCTTGCACGCTGGAATCCGATACTGAACTTCCGCTGTAGCATTGAAGTAGAGCATTGGCCACGCTCGCAGATAAAGCGAATGGACTCCAGAAGCAAAGGATCCGAACCGTCTGATTCACCTTTGTCATCATCCTCTTCCGGCTCTTCGAGCTTGAGAGTGAAGTTTGGTGGAGAGACGGATCGCCAGTGGCTGCAAATCGCCTCTACTTCCTCTTCGCTTACGAAGGCGCCTTGGACCCTGCGCGGCTTGGTGGAATCAATAGGATGGAACAGAGCGTCACCAGCGCCTAGAAGCTGCTCGGCACCTGGGTTGTCCAAAATAACTCGAGAGTCAACTTGTGACGCAACAGCAAAGCCTAGCCTTGACGGGATGTTGGCTTTGATGAGTCCGGTGATGACGTCAACCGATGGGCGCTGCGTGGCAACCACTAGGTGTATACCGACCGCTCGAGCCTTTTGAGCTAGGCGAACAATGGAGGTTTCCACTTCGGCCTTCGCGGACATCATCAGGTCGGCGAGCTCATCTATCACAACGACAATGTAAGAAAGCTTCTCATCATCGGCGGACTTGTCATTCCAACCGACAATGTTGCGGACTGACTTTGACTCGAGTAGTTCGTATCGTCGCTCCATTTCTCGCCAGACAGCTCTAAGAACGCCAGGCGCCTCCTGGACTTCCTTAATGACCGGACACATGAGGTGAGGGATTCGGTCGAACAGAGCGAGTTCAACGCGTTTGGGATCGATCATCACCATGCGAAGATCCTTTGGCGAGTTCTTCATGAGCAGTGAAGTGATCAGAGACGCAATAGCGATCGACTTCCCAGAGTTTGTGGCACCGGCAATAAGGAGGTGCGGCGCTTTGGCAAGATCGGCATAAACGGGCCTGCCCTGAATGTCCTTTCCAACCGTTACGGTAAGCGGAGAAGTGTCATAGAACTTGCTGGATGCGACCATTTCCCGCATGGAAACGGTAGTGCGGACTTGGTTCGGAACCTCGATGCCAACGGCGTTCTTTCCAGGGATTGGAGCTTCCACCCGAACGTTCGTAACCGCCAAGGTCATGGCGAGGTTATCGGTCATGCCGGTGATTCGACTCGTTTTAATGTTTGGCGGGATTTCAAATTGGTACTGAGTAACAGCGGGCCCACGTTGGTATCCGATGAACTTAGAAACGACGCCAAACCTCTTGAACGTGTCCTCAATCACTGTCATGTGATCTGGTGTCCATTCCTCGGTTTCTGGCGATGGCGCCAGAGCCGTGATGAGTGGGAGATGCAGACCGTCGCTTGATATCCGTTGCTCATGAATGTCGAATATTTCCTCTGGCTCGGGAGTCGGCACAGGCACTGGGTTTTCAACTACCGTAAGGCTTACGCTCGGAGCTTCAGCAGGTGGCTTTACGGCGCCTTCATCGCTCGGCTCGGATTCCACTTGAGCACGTGCCATCTGCCGTTCCGACTGGCTAGCCATGAAGACTCCAACGGCTTTGATGTCGCCTTCCCACTCTGAGAACAGATTTATGTGTGACGAGTCTGGAGGAAACTCAAACTTAAAGCCGAGAGAATCACCTTTATCGTCCAGAGGTTGAAACAGCTCAATCGATAATGCCCCTGCGGCTAGGGCAACTTTCGCCGCGGCCATTAACGACGCCGGGTCCATGGTGGCCACTGACTGCATGTTCGTCATTCGGTCATTGATAACTTTGCAGACATCAGGCATTCGTTTGGCATTTCCGGTTTCGGCGTCATCGTTGGAGTGGATCATTTCGACCATCACCCTAGCGTTGTATTGCTTGGCCCTTTCGCACTCGATCAAAGTATCTTTGCGCTTCGTCGCGTAGTGTGCCGGCTTAGGCGTGCCAATTAGAATTGCTGATGATCCGTCAGTCGCGACGAGGGAGTCTTCCGCTACGCCGACGGAGCAAGTTTCCCAGGAGTCATCACCCTTACTTGGCCTAAAGCAGAATGACTTTATAACCTCCTTCACCAAGCCACTAGAGAGCGGCATTTTGAAGTTGGTCAGTTTCTTTTGTTCGTGGTTGGGATTGTTTATGGCGTTCATGAAATCCTCAGGTGCTGGCCGCGATCGCAAAGTCTGGCAAAACTAAGTTCCACTCCACCTTCAAGGTCGGACCGGATAGCCTCCATGTCAATCGAAGGAATTTGGACGACGTATTCTGGGGGAAGCGAGTCTATGGAGGGTTCGTCCGGAAGAACAGTGATGAAGTCTCCGTCCTTGGCAATCCACTGAATAGGCAAAGCTCCACCATTGTTCTGGAGTCGAAGTTTTCGGTACTTCGTCTCCATCTTCTGATTCCCGGTGAACTCCATGAACTGCTTCATTCGGTCCTTGAGGCGCTTAGCGTTGTTTAGATCAACCTTAGCCATTGCCGCCAATCGGTCAGACTCCGCTTTCCGAATGCTGGCGTGAGCGTTGAATTTATCGATCAGAGAACAGTAGGCATCGATCTTCTGATCTAGATCAAGATCGACAGACTCAAGCCAAGCCGTGATTGCCGACTCAATCTCTGGTGTGAATTCACCATCAACTTGGTCTAGCGAGTCGAAAACGGCTTCCAGTTGTTGGCCTAGCTCGAACAGGTTCTTCTTGCGAACGATTTCGCCAGTTGTTTCGATTACTTCTTGTGGCATGGTTACTCTCCCCCTTCAAGGGTTGGGTCTGTGGCGATTGAGTTGTCGCCGAGAATCTGTAGAAGGCTCAGGCACTTTTCCGCGTCTGCGGTGGCTTGGATGAACATTCCGTTTCGAGCCTTTGAATACTCGTTTGCCTCTGCTATGCACTCTTTAGCGGCGTGCCTAAGCCAATGGCGGAGTTTCTTCTTTTCGTGGACTTTGAACTCGCCTTCGTTAAGACCGGAAAGCCTTTGTTCAAACTCTTCCCACCGGTGTTCCGATATGCAATCAGGTCGGGGCCTACTTAGCATTCGTCCTCCCAAAAAGATGGCGAAGGAAAGGTTTGCCGATCATCGCCTTCGAGCTTTTCGTAGTCAATGTCCTGCAGAGGACGAAATGACAGCCAGAAGATCAAGAAGATCACCAGGCATACCAACAGCAAAACTAGAGGGTGAGTCATGACGCCTCCAAGAGCTGGTCAAGTACTGGAAGCCCATCGCTACCGTAGGGATTCGGGATAAGGCCAGTCGCAATCGCGATCGCAACCGCGCTAGGAGCATTTGAAGCACCCAGTCGTTCGTAGAGCAAAGTGCACCGGCGGTGAATCACAAACTTATTCAAAAAGAGGTCGTCAGCCATTTCCTGCTGAGTCATGCCGAGCGACATCATTAGTAGAATTTTCTTATCCCTCTCGCCAATTGGCTTGCGATTTCTTCTCATCGGGTCACCTCGGTCGGTGGAACCTTGGCGGAAGGCTCGAAAGTGACAAAGTGCGTAACGAGTAGAGCAATGAATGCAAGAACTAGTAGTTGCAGACACCACTTATCAATCCAAGCCGCTAGAGGATGCGGCTTCGCACAATACATTGAGCTGGCCATTGCCACAGTCTCTGGCTTTGGCTCATGTGACAAGGGATCTCGCGAACAGCCCCGCATATCAAACCGGCTCACCGCAGGGCCTCCATCTGTGCGTTACGGTCGAATCTAACGTCCGCGCTCTGGTGGAGAAATGCGCACAAGACTATTACAAAGAGGACGGCAAGAACCGCAGCGAAACGCCCCTGATTCTCAACTCGGGTTAGGCGGCTCACGCTTGCACCTGTGCCTGAAAAGGATCTTCCAAGATTTCATCAAGCCTAAGAATCTGATCAAACTTGGCAAAGCAGTCCTGGAATCCGGCCTGATACCGTGAGTGAGCCTTTTCGGTTTCTTCATCCACGAACGTATCGATTGGTCCGTACTTTCCGTCAGCAGACACTGTTCGCAGGTCAAGCCCTTGGGACTCAGCGTATGACAGGAAACCGGATGCGATCCCGTTGCATCGTGCGATGGTGGATTTAAGCGTTAGAAGCTCAGCGGTCACAGATCGCAGTCGCTCTTCTGCCGACTCCTTTTGCTTCCTGGCCAATTCGATAGCGGCCTTTTTGGCTTCTCTGGAAGATGCGATCACGATCACTAGGCCACACCTCCGTGCCATGCGGGAGAAGCTGTGGTTTCTTCCTCCCAAATCCACGTCCAGGCCGCGGCTTCTGGAGTCAGCTCAAAGGTGTCTAACCCAAGACTTTCGGATTCAATCGTTCTGAGGGGAGTTCGACTGCGCCAGCCGTAACGAGTGAGGTTGAGTCTCCGCGCTTGATATTCCGCCTCGTTGTATGCTCGAACGATGCATTGGGAGTTATCAATGTTTCGGTAAATGTCATGAGCCGCCTTGCGCTTACCCATTTCGAAAGCGCACTCGTTATCCTCTAACTCTTGTTGGGGATAACGCTTTTTGAGGCCCATTCCGTACAGATAGCCTTCCGTGAAATCAACGAGGCTGATTCTGGAAGCGATAAGCGGTTCGATTTCGCCGCGAAGTTCGCTGACAACCTGGTTGTAGCCTTCCACGCTTGGAAATGAGAAGGTCCGAGGAATACCGTAGAGCCCATCCGCATAGCCACGCCATAGGCCAAGCGCGTAGGCATTTGAACTCTTTGATTGTTTGATGGTCGCCCATCGTCCGTGCGTTTGAAAAGCAGCTAGACCGTCAAGGTAGCCGTTGTCAAATTGCAGAGGGTCAATCGGACTTTGAAAGCGCCGAATAACAGGATTGGGTTTGATCGCGGGTTGCCGCCCGGTCTCTGTGTTGCTTTGCGTGTGCATAGATCACCTCGCCCACTAAAGGGCATAGGATGATTATACAAGATATTTAATCATTTATAAAGACTTTCTTTATAAATGATTCTGAGAATTTAATTTGGACCATTCTGCTCTGAAATTTAAACTACTGGTGCGCGCTGGTGAGTAAGCCCCCTTTTCGCGGGAGACGCAGAGGTGCGGATGCTAGGTGAGCGTGATCCGAAGCAGAAGGAGAAGACGGCAGAGAGTCTAGATTGCGTTATTGAGCTAGTGGGCACAAGGGGTCCTGCAAACCAAGTAATAGGAGAATACACATGGGTCAATCAGCAATTTTTGAAACAAATTATGTACGTTTTTTGCACGATGCGTTATAATAGACACAATGATTACTCAGCTTCCTGTAACTGCAAGCATTGTCGATGACATCGTGCGTGCCGTTAAGCCAACCGTACGCGAGTCGCTTAACAGAACTGCAACAAGTTGGTTCGATGGCGCAAATGGAGCAGATATTGGTAGCTCCTTTCGTATTGACATGGTTCGAGCGCTTCCTGGATTGCTCCTGCCTGCTGGTTTCATAGGCGCAAAAGAGGTAGGCATACGTAGCCCTGTCAACACAACTTGGCTTCAGGTAGCAACCCCTGCCGGAGTAATTGATTCAACCGTTAACTGCGCTCGGATGCTTCAATCATTACTCTACAGACTCTCAGGTGACGAATCCCCATATGTTGGAGGGTCCCAACAGAATCCCTCCCTTCTGGATGATGAAGAGCATGCTGAGTTGCGTCCAGAATCACAGTTTATGTGGGCAATAGAGTGGAAACACTTATGGGATGCCGAGCGAAAGCGAAAGGAAGGTATTCGGGCGATTGCACGGTTGCTTTATGGTGTCGCCGACTTGCCAAAGCGCCGTTTCTTGGCTACCATTGAGCGCGACATAGTCGTAGTCGATTCGCGCGTAATTGCAGCTTCTAGTGTTTCAGCACCGCCTGAAGCTAAAGGTCCATCGCCACTTACAGACCTAACTCCTCGTTCTTAAGGTAGGGTGGGGTACTCCATGAGTTCTACGGATCAAGCGTCAGTTGGCGCTCGAATGCAAGTTGCCCGGCTGATGCTGGGAAAAACGCCACAAGATGTCGCGAAAGATGTTGGCGTTACCAGTAACACGTACCGCGCATACGAAAGTGGAAATCGTCCGCTGGGTGATCGAATCGATGAAGTCGCTAACCATCTGCAGGTAACGGTCGACTTCCTAAACGCTGGGCCAATCAGGGTCGTGCCGACAACGGCTCTTTCCTATAGGAAGAGGGAGATTCTTAGGCAACCACACGTCCGGCATGTTCAGGGACTTGCCTCAATGGCAATTGAGTATGGGCGTCTAATGGAACGGCATATATCGATGCCACCAGTTCGCGTGCCTTATACGCCTGTCAAGTCCCTTGAAGATGTTGATGATGCAGTTCGTAAGATTCGAGATCAAATTCAAATCGCAGATGCACCGCTAAGAAGTGCAATTGATCTCGTTGAACACCTTGGAGTGTTTGTTTTTTGGGTCAACGGTGATCCGGCTTTTGACGGTGTAAGCTTTTGGGATGGTGATCGACCATATATCTTGCTAAACAGAAACATTCGCGATGGCTACAGATCACGGTTTACGGTCCTGCACGAGTGTGGGCATTTGTGCTGTCATCGTGCATCAACCGATGCTGACCGACACGAGGAAGAACGTCGTATTCTTGACACGGAAGCAAATCGCTTCGCGGCAGCATTCCTGCTGCCTGCCGCCTCGTTCGCAAGACGATTCCCACGCTACCCTACTCTAGACGCCATTGCTGATGAACGGAGTTATTGGATGGCATCATGCGCGGCAATGGTTTATAGGGCCAGACAGCTTAAGCTAATCGATGAAGACCAATACCGACGACTGAATGTAGGAATATCAAGCCGTGGGTGGCGCAAATCTGAGCCAGGAGCCATGCGTCCCGAGACATCAAAAGTCCATCAATTCTTCTTGGACGAGGTTGGAGACAAGGGTTTAGGTCCATTTGATTTGGCACTAAGTGTGCCCTGTCCAACGCAATGGCTAACCGAAGCATTGCCGTCCTCAGATCCATATTTGAATCAGGTCAGTTTTGATGATTTGCTTGGTTTCTGATCTGTCATTAAGAGTTTCTCCTCCTAATATGTGATCGATAAGCAGATGTAAGATACCAAGACTTTTGTGTTGCTTTCCCAGCCCCGCCATGCGGGGCTTTTTTGTGAATCACCATGGAGTGCCGCTAGGTCTGGCGCAGCTTCAACAAGAACTTGGCCGTGATTCCCTTTGGGCGGTAGATGCTGACCTCAGTGCCATCTTCATCATCAAAGACCACTCCCACCAATCTAGCGATCACGCCCCAGCCATCTCCGTCCGGTGGGGCCGATGCATTAGGATTTACTGGGACGAGATGATTCTTCCCGTCCGCAGATTGAGCTAACTCTTTTACGGTGCAGCCGTGATCCTGTTTCCGCTGCGCAAGCACTATGCGGCCAGGAGGGGGCGCTAAATCCTGATGCCAAATCGTAACGTCTCCCTGCTGCAATGCGGGGTAACAAGACTCGCCTGTGACTTTGCAGACGAATCGGAATGGACTGTCGAACTTGGCCTCGACTTCCCACGGAATATCGCTAGCTAAAGGGTCTCCCCATTCATCAGATGTTGGAACCAATCCCGCGTACCTCAATGTAATCTTCGGAAAGCTGGCGGTAAAGCCAGGGACTGAAACCTCAAACGGCTTCTCTTTACTCGGTCCGTCCGGGGGCTTAGGGCCATCCGGAAACTTCTTGACGATCTCGCTCACCATGTCTTCAGGAACCGATGTTCCTGTTTCCCACATCGCAACAGCCGATCTGCTTACTCCAATGTCGGAAGCCAGATCTGCCTGATCTAGCCCGTGAGCCGCCCGTAGAGACTTCAACCATCTCGTCATGGGCGTGTCCTTTCCTTTCGCCTTCTTTGCCATGTATCCTTTCTGTGAATCTCCACGGTTCTGCTAGGCTAGGGTCGAATACCGCGAGGGTCATACACCGTGACTCTCTTGCTTCCAACTATTCGGATTATTCCTACAAGAAACCCGAGAGGATCGCCCTTTAGTATCTGGTCCTCGTATTTTTGATTTAGGGGGTGAAGGTAGAAGCCTTCACTGCGCTTGATCAATTGCTTCGTTGTTAGCTGAGATGATCCATTGCGTGCTATCACGATAAGTCCGGGTCTCCCTCCAAACTCATACTTGGTCCAAATCGTTAAGTCACCTGGCCACAGCAGATCGTACATAGAATCGCCGTCAATCGTACAAGCAAACCGACCCTTACCATCTGCCATTTCAGCATCGACAAACTCAAAGTCGTCGCTGTCTGTTGGGTCCGACCAGTCGCCTGCCGATATAGATCCAATCTTCGGAAGCTGCACTTTAGGTACGGATATCGGGAATAAGGCGGAGCCAACCTCCATAGGCAAATCAGGCTCGCCAAGAAGAAATTGGATTGACTTGTTTAGGCGCCTAGCTAGTTTTGGGAGCATCTCTGCCGGTGGGTCGTTTTCACCCATAAGCCAGTTGTTTAGTCTTTGAGGAGATATATCCAGATCTCGAGCAAAGTCGGCAGGCCGATACTTTGTCGGCAAGTCGTCCAATGCTTCTTTAACCCTTCTCCCAATGTCTCCTTGAGCCACGCAATACATTTTATAAAAGTCATTTTACATTACTCTTTATAAACGTAAAGATTTCCTGTATAATCCTGGTAATGGAAACACCCGCTACGTTCCCAAACGGCAATCGCCGGGGCGTCAGTGCTTTCGAGTCGCAAGGTCTTTGCAAGGAAGCAGCCCTGAAGATAGAGGCAGAGATTTTTAACCTTTTGCTAGATGGACAGAGGCCTGAGCCGCTTGCCGTTAAGTATCGGGTTACGGTTCCCACTGTCTATGCGATTGACAAAAGGGAATCGAAGCGACGTGGAGTTTCCAGAGTACTTGCCTCGCGCAAAAAAAAGGGCCCGGATGCCTCGGCAAAGGATCTCGGGCCAGGTGAATCGACGTTGCCGCCGTCTCCACACGCAAACCTAGTGTAACCGAGACATGCGGACCATGACCAGAAACCTAGGAGAAATCGTATGTCCGAACTGGATTTAAGCAAGGTTGGCCTCCATACGGCCCGTATTACCATCAAGGAAACGCCGACTATTGGCGAGCCAAAGAAACCCGTCTTTGTGAAGATTGAGGGCCAACAAAAATCGCTCAAGATATGGCCGGATCAGGCAGATAAGTTCGCACTGAAGCTAGAAGCAGGTGTCGAAGCTGAAGCCACCATCGACGTTGTTGAGAGGACTCACTCTCAGTCGGGCGAGAAGATGATCGAGGCTTGGCTAAAAAGCTTCGGTGGCGATAACAAGGGCAAGCAAAAGGGTGGAGGCGGCTACGGAGGTGGCAAGAGTTACACGCCAAAGTCGGACGCCGAGATTCACTCCACTAGCATTGCCGGGATAGTCAAGTCTGCTATCGAGTTCGGAGAAGACACAGAAGGGGTCGAAGATCTTTGCGACATCGGTCTGAGAATGTACATCAAGGGCCTCGCTATGGTGTCGATGGGAAAAGTTGAGGCGGTACCGGCAAACCCGCAGCAAGCCGAGCCCGCGGATACCGATACCCTTAAGGCAGAGGCTAACGATTATTGGAAGTCCATTAACGGCACCGATGCCGATATGGCTTCTCTCAAAGACGCTTGCGCGAAACAAAACCTCAAAGCTTTCGAAGTAATCCTGGAATGTAAGAAGTCTAACGCCAAAGTTGACGTGATCCTC
The DNA here is from genome assembly GCA_037190145.1 of Fimbriimonadaceae bacterium. GTDB lineage: Bacteria > Armatimonadota > Fimbriimonadia > Fimbriimonadales > Fimbriimonadaceae > 55-13. The sequence goes on along the minus strand of JBBCJU010000004.1, from coordinate 197,164 downwards.
CGCAAGGTAGGTGCAGTTCTGAACCGGGGAAAAGCGGAGCCGGGTCACCACCGGAACCAAGTCTCGCAGACCGAATCCGGGAAATCTTCGGAGCCCAAGCCTGAGACTAGCGAGAGTGAGGAAGAGGGGGGCGAAAAGGACTGGTATGAGGAGTGGCGCAAGATATCCGACGCCCAAGGCTGGCCTGGATTCGCGGAAGCGAACGCCGCCTGGCAAGTCGTTCTGAAGAAACTCTTCCCCGGTCGGGCAATCAAGAAGGCGGACCACCTCTACACCCAGGATTATTACTACCTAGTTCAATGGGGCCAGAAGGCCGTTGCGGGCGAGGTTGATATTCCTGCTGGTTTCAAGGCGCATGCACGGGAGGCTGCAAATGCCTAATCCGATTAGTGTTTGTGACCTGACGCTTCGCCAGCGTCAGGTTTTGGAAGCTAGAGCGGAAGGGCTAAAGCGAGAAGCCGTAGCGGCAAAGCTTGGCATCACCGTTCACACGGTCGATCTTCACACGTCCCAGGCCTACAGAAAGCTTGGCGTCCACTGTCTTGTTGAAGCGATCTTGGCCTACCGGGGAACAGCTCAGGTGGCGGCATGAGCCTTTACGCGCAATCACTCCTTGACCTTCACGATGAGCTGGTCGTGGACTGTTTTGCTGGCGGTGGCGGAGCTAGCTCGGGGATCGAACAGGCTTTCGGTCGCATGGTTGATATTGCAATCAATCACGACCCCAAAGCCTTATCCATGCACGCGGCTAATCACCCGCAGACTCTCCATATTCAGTCCGACATCTTCGAAGTGGATCCTCGCGAGGTCACCCATGGCAGGCCCGTCGGCTTTGCATGGTTCTCACCAGACTGTACCGATCATTCGAAAGCTAAGGGAGGTCAGCCTATAAGAACAAAGAAGCGAAGGTCCCTCGCTTGGGTTGTAGTTCGGTGGGCAGGGACCGTAAGGCCTCGTGTCATCACTTTAGAGAACGTCGAGGAGTTTCGAGACTGGTCCCCTCTCATTGGCAAGCCAGGTGAATATCGAAGGTGTCCTAAGCGAAAGGGCCTTCGATTCCGGCAGTGGGTTAAGGCGCTTGAGCGCTTAGGCTACGTGGTTGAATGGCGTGAACTACGATCTTGCTGGTTTGGATCGCCGACGATTCGTAAGCGCCTCTACGTCATTGCTCGCTGCGACGGTCAGCCGATTGTTTGGCCTGAGCCCACTCACGGCGATCCTAGCTCGCTAGAGGTAAAGGCGAAGCGGCTGAAACCGTATCGTGCCATCGCGGAGTGTATTGATTGGTCCATCCCAATGGCGAGCATCTTTCTCACCAAAGATGAAGCTAAAGAGTGGGGAATTTCACACCACCGGCCCGCGCCAAAGCGACCTCTGGCCGACAACACCATGAAGCGGATTGCTAGAGGCGTTCAGCGATTCGTTCTCAACAATCCGAAACCGTTCTTGGTGACCCTTGCTCATGGCGAGGAATCAAACGGGAAGAAGCGATGGGGAGCAACAGACCGAGAGATTGATAAGCCTTTGGGAACGGTGAAGTGTTCAAACGGGGATGCGCTTGTGGCGCCCGTTGTGGCTTCTGTCGCCAACTCCAAAACCACTGGGCGCGGACCAAACAACTGGAGTCCAGGCGAGCCCCTTCGTACCATCACGAGTACGAACACATTTGGGGTTATTGCCCCTTACCTAGTTCCTCGCTACGGCGAAAGAGAGGGGCAGGAGCCGCGTGTCCGAAGCGTCGAGGAACCTTCGCCGGTTGTTGTTCCAGATGGAAATGGCGGGCAAGTCGCTGCCGTTCACCTCTCCACCTTCCGAAGTGGTGCCACCGGCCACGAACTGTCCGAGCCCGCCAAGACCATCACGGCAAACTCGCATGATACGAACTCAAGCCCAGGTGGTCGGGCTCCGATGGGAGTTGTCGCTGCGAATCTTGTCAGCTATCACGGCGAGAAATTTGACGGGGAGTCGAGGGGCGCAGGAATGGAGATTCCTGTTCATACACTGGACTGTTCAAACCGTCATGCAGTTGTTGCCAGCTTCCTAAGTCAGAACAACGAAGGCTTCTATGACGGGCCCGGCAGACCGCTTGATGAGCCGAACCCGACAGTTTGCGCTAGTGGTTCGCCTCAATCTCTTGTAGCGGCCCATATCCAGCGAGACTTCGGAACTTCGACAGGTCACAAGGCTGATCAACCGGTAGGAACGATTACCGGCGATGGATTTGGGAAAGCAGGTCTGATTGCCTCTTTCCTCTCGAAATACTATGGTCAGGGCATCGGGCAGAGTGTAAACGAGCCTACTCACACCATTCCGACCGTCGATCGCTTCGGCCTGGTCACGGTTAAGATTGGCGACCAAACCTACTTCATCGAAGATATCGCGATGCGGATGCTTTCACCTAGGGAGCTCTATCTCGCGCAAGGATTCAGGCCCGGATACATCTTCGACCGTGGCGCGGACGGCAAACCATTCTCCAGCACGGATCAAGTTCACATGTGTGGCAATTCGGTTTCGCCGGACGTTGCTGAATCCATCGCCAAAGCTAACTGCCCTGAACTCATTGTGCGAAGCCACGGGAGGGCTGCTTAATGTTTAGTGAAAAACAAAGAACTGAACTCGAGGAGATTCAAAAAGAGCTTTACGCCGGTCTCCTCGAACTCGCTCGAATTTACGACAGACGACTTTACAATGCGTGTCGAGTTTACGATATCGTCGAGGAAGCTGAACTTGAGCTTCGGGTTATTCCTAGTGTCTTAGAAGTTCCTATTGAAAGCGTTATCAGCCGTAGTGATCAACGGATCAATCATGGCAATGCATTAAAGGTGGAACCGTGATGCCACGCCCACGAGAAAACGATGTCCAAACCCAGATATTGGACGCTTTGAGGTTCGCTGGGTTTGCGCCCTTGCATACTTCTGCTCACCGTCAAAAGGGGGCAAGCGGAGTCTCTAAAGGGATCGCCGATATATTGATCCCGATTCCTGGGCTTCCCTGCTATCTCGGTTGGGAACTAAAGAGACCGGGCAAAGTTAGCTGGTCTAGCCAAGAGCAAAAAGAAGCTCACATCTTGGGTCAATTTGACCTTGTTCAAAGCCTCGAAGATGGGCTGTCATCCCTTCGGAAACTCGAGCCTAAGCTGAACAACCCCCTGCTTTCTAGCATGGTTAAGCGGTTTGAAAACATCGCTCGGCAGGTGGAGAAATGAACGCCAAGCTCACAGCCTATCGCGCCTTCCTTGCCGCCAAAGCGAGTATTGCTCCCGTTCTCGGTTTTGATTGCCAGCTTGGCGAAGTAAATCCGATTCTGAAACCATTCCAGAGGGTGATTGTCGCCTGGGCGGTTCGTGGCGGGCGCCGGGCCATCTTCACCGCATTCGGGCTTGGCACAAGTGTAGAAAACCAAGAGCAAGCCGACAAACGGATTCCTGAGCTTCTTAGGTGTCCAGCTAAGGTGAGGTTCCTGAGTTGTGAGCCTTTTATCGGAAGCGCCAGCCTTTCCCAGTATTTGGGAACCGAAATACAAGTGCTTGGCCCTTCGGGGTCCATTCACTATCGAAGGCCCCCAGGTTATCGAGAGGATGACGTTCTTCTTCAGGCTCAGCGAACGGAAGGCTATCGACTTCAACCTGTCGGACCTTCTCCGATTCATTGGGTCATCTGCGGCGGTGAGTCAGGCCCGAACGCAAGACCCATGCACCCGGATTGGGTGAGGTCATTAAGAGATCAGTGTCTAGCTGCGGGTGTCCCGTTCTTCTTTAAGCAGTGGGGAGCATGGGTAACCGAAGATCAATCTCCTGAGGATGCAGTTCTGCCTTCGATAAGAAAGTTGGCATGGGCGCATCTAGATGATTGCGGTGATGCCGTTGGGGATGAGACTTGCGTCTACAAGGTCGGCAAGCACAAAGCTGGTCGCCTTCTTGACGGTCGCACCTGGGATGAGTTTCCGGAGGTGAAGGGGTGAAGGTTCTATCTGTTCGCCAACCCTGGGCTTGGGCCCTCATTCACGGCGGTAAGGACGTCGAGAATCGTTCTTGGAAAACCAACTACCGAGGTCTCCTTGCAATTCATGCTGGCAAAGCCTTCGATATGAATCGCGCTGACTGGGATGCTTACTCTAGAGGTGTCTACGGAGAACCATTTCACTTAATGGCCAGAGGCTATAACCAACAGCCTGATCACATCCTTGGAGCGATCATTGGTTACGTAGAGCTATTTGATTGCGTTGAGTCTTGGAAATGCGATTCCCCATGGAAAGCAGGTGACGATCCAGATTACTTCTGCTGGATGGTTCGTAATCCAGTTCCGTTGACGGAGCCTTTTCCCATAAAAGGGCAGCTTGGCATTTGGGAAGTCGCAGATGCACTTTTGGAGGTGGCGTAGATGCCAAACCTAACCCGTGAAGGCATAAGCCGCGAAGTTCGCCTCCATAGGTGTGACCACTGCGGGAAAATAGCGGTGTGGAGTAAAGGATGGGCCGTTTTTGGTTCTATCGCCCACAACGATAACGGTTTCCGGGAATTTATCTCTTGCTCCGACAAGTGCCGATCCAACTACACGGAAAAGGAACTCGTCGCAATTGTTGGTCGAGTTTCTCGTGGCGTTCTTGTCGGCTCTAACTGGAGCCTTTTGAAGGAGTCTAAAAGTGCCTGAACTCACTCCCGAGCAACTAAGCCATCTCAAGCACTCCCTTGGGATGGATCGCTCATACGAACCATATCGAAACATCTTCATGGCTCCGTCCGAGGGTGATTCTGTCTGTGACTCTTTAGTAGCTCTCGGGCTTATGGAGAAAGGTCAGAAGCGACCAGGCTTAACTGATTGTCAACCCTACTTCGTAACGGCAGAAGGTGAGAAGTTCGCTCTTGATCTGCGCGCCAAAACCAAGTGGTTTGAGTGCACAACCGGAGACGATTGGACACACAAATCGTACTACCGGGCAGAAACAAGCTCGAAGGCCAGATACCAGCACTACTTACACATCAGTGATTGCTGTCCATATATTCGTTTTCAAGACAACAAAGTCAGGAGGGCAATGTAATGCCAAAGCTCATTCGTGACGGCATTCCCGAAGATATGAGATCGAGAGGTTACTCGCCTAAGATATCGATTGTGACTGGCGAAAGCCGGCTCAACTGGCTCTTAGAAAAGTTAGTAGAGGAAGCTACTGAGGCTCGTGATGACCATGGAAGTTTGAGCGAGTTAGGTGATCTTTATAGTGTCTTGGAAGCGATCATTTCTCATCAAGGGCATTTGATGTACGACGTCAAGCGGCAAGCGGAAGAAAAGGCCGCAAAGTTTGGAGGATTCGAAAAGGGATATCTCTGGCTAAACCCGGAAGACACGTCGGCGGAAGCATTATCTGCTCGCGCTTCTTATCACCAACGAGAGGGTAAGGAATGAGCGTCAAGAAAACTGTACGGAAACTAGATACGATTTATCGAGGCATCCCTACCGGCTTTTGTAAAGGACTGTGTCATGACTCATGTGGCCCGGTTGCGATGTCTTTGTTTGAGATGGCCCGTATGCGACGTGCGGCGCCCCCTAAGTTTGATCCTAAAGACCATATCTCCTGCCCTTTCCTAGACCATGAAACGAAGAAGTGCCGCGGTTATGACGTTAGGCCAGCGATCTGTCGCATCTGGGGTGCTACGAAGTCTTTGGCATGTCCACACGGCTGTACTGACACTATCAAGCCACTTACTGATCTGATGGCTCGACGAATCATTGACGAATCCCTAAGAATCGGCGGTGAATCTATCGAAACACATCCAGGAGCAGTGAGGGATGTTCTCTTTCAGGCGGTGCGGCTATGAGCGTTCTCGCAATGGGCAGGGTTTGGGATATGGACCTCCCGCCAAATCACAAGTACGTGCTTTTGGCCATGACGGACCACGCAGATCACGAGGGGCGGAACATGTATCCTGGCGTGCCACTGATTGCGCGAAAAACGGGATATACCGAACGGTCAATTTACACGATCATTGGCGAGTTGGTTGAGAGTGGGCACTTATGCGTTCAGGAGGCAAAGCCGGGTCGCAAGACCATCTATTGCCTTCCTACAACGGGTGACAAATTGTCGCGGGTTTCCAAGATCAAAGAGCCGAAGTCTGAAGAGGCTGCAGGTTCGCCGAGGGGTGACAATTTGGCACCCCCTGAAATTCCTTCACCCCTGAACAATTTGCACCCCTGCAAAAATTTCACCCCTGAAATTCATGGCACTGACCCCTGCAAAAATTTCAGTACTACCCCTGAAATTCACGACATTCCCCCCATACCCCCCTATAAGGAAGAACCATCCATTAACCATCCAGATAACCACCCTAATGCCGAGTCGTTGCCGACATCGGCGGGTGAGAGATTCGAAGCCTTTTGCCGGGAGTATCCGAGAAGGGGAGATGCGGACGTCAACATTGCCGGAGCTAGGAAGGCCCACTTAAAGCTTTTCGAGAGGTCAGATCAAGCGATGGAGATCATCGAAGGTGCCACTAGATTCCGAAAGTTCGCAGAGCGCACTGGAATTGCCGGTACCCGCACAGTCCCGATGATGACCACCTGGCTTGAAGACAGGCGATGGAACAACGAATACAAAATCGAAGTTGGACCTGTGCAGGATCAGTCGTTGACGGTCACCAAACTTGAGCCCGAGTCCGGTGTAGATTACATTCTTTACTGCCCTCCGGGCCAGGAGTCCGCCCAATTCTATGAGCCAGACAAGTCTGGATTTTTCGACGCACTGGGATGGTTCGAAAAGCGGAACCTGAACCCCACCCGTAAGTGGACAAGCTACTGTGAACAACAGAGGTTGGCGGCATGAGCAGGCTGCTTGAATGCCCTATCCTTGGGCTTAACCGTATATCAAATGAGTTAGCCAATGAGTGCCTTGTCAAATGGGACCATAAGCTTGGACCATGCAACCGGCCATTTCTAACGGAGTCGTTTGCCATTGAGAAAGAAGGGGAGCCAATTGCGGTTGCTATGTCCTGCTCAATTGTCCATGGTCCAGTCGCAGGTTATTCCGTCAAAGAAGTTGTTGAGCTTGCGAGACTGTGCTCGTCTACCCCTTATCTTAACCGTGTTATGCTCCGTCTCTGGCGAGAGTACTGTGCGCCGAACTACGGTGCATGGAGACCAAAGGCGGTGGTCTCCTACTCCCACAACGGACTTCATAGCGGTGACATCTACCGTTTTGATGGTTGGGGAAAGGTCACAGATAAAGCCGGCTCAACTGGCAAGGGTGGCAACTGGGGGCGGCGTGGTAAGGGCTACGCGAATCAAGTCATCCATGGGCGAAAGACTCTCTGGATTTACGAGTATGTAGGAGAAAAAGCATGATTGAGCTAACTAATCGCCAAGCTTTGATCCTCTCCACAATCACAGCATTCATCGAGCGTTTTGGGTTCCCTCCGACACTTCGGGAGATCGGTGAAGCGGTAAGGATTGGTTCTAACAGGGGTGTGGAAACTCACATAGAAGCACTTTGTAAAAAGCAGTTTTTGCACGTGGTCCCCAATCAGTCGAGAGGTATTCGAGTTCTAAAAAATGCGCAAGGTGAGTCACTAACGTTGCGCCATGTTGTCAAGGAGGATTCACAGGTATGAGCAAGTCAAGAAGATCGTTTGAGAAGCGGGTTGCGACCCAAGAGATTCAGGCATCGAAGACTGTGGAGTCTGCGGTATCGCAGGTCCTGAAGGCAAAAACTAGCTCGCGCTGGAGTGCGAAAGACGTGCTCCAGCTCTACGGTGAGTTTGTGAAGGGAGATCGGTTTAAGGATAAACCTTTGTCCGAGCCAAAGGGTCGAGGTTATTCGAAGACCAAATACATGAGCATCGAAACCGATGGAAAGTACGCACGGGCATTCGCCAGAGTAGCAAGTGAACCGACCTACGATATGTACATGTTTCAATTGTTGGAAGTCTACTGTTCAGATGTTAATCCAAATCCATTCTCGATTGAGAGATGCTCGGAATTTGAAATCAAACTGGAGATATCTCTCGAAAAGCGACCATTCGTAGATTATCTGAGTGTAGATCAGGCCAAGGACGCATATGATGCACTTGTGCCGATCTCTGCATGCGGCCGGATGCTTGGCGTGACCGGGCGAACAATTCATCGCTGGATCGACAAAGGTCTGTCTGGTGTAATGCACCGTGGGGTTTACAAGGCAGTGGTAAAGAAAGGCAGCCAGTATTACGTTAATTTTCTTGCCGCAAGAGACTGGATGGACTCTCATCATAATCCGAATAAGCAAACTAGACTCAAAGTGAATGGCGAGATTAGGAAGGCAGGATAGAGATTCACCAATGAGAAAAATCACAAGCAGAAACCGATTTGAGGATCTTTGCAAAGAAGAGGTATTCGGCACTCTGTCAGAGATCGAAGTGAAGTTGAGGGATAAAGTCAAAGGCTCGGTTTTGTTGGTAAGCGACGAGGCCATACATTTGCTTTCAGAGGAGATACGGAGGCACCCTGTGCGAGATCGTACCGGGCAAGATTTAGAGGCTGTGCTTGGCCCGATCGATGAGTTGAAAATCGGGTGCTTGACGATCAATAAGCAAAGTTCGTTCTGTGATTCGATCCTAGCGATATTGGACTCAAAGATAGCTCAGATAGAGAAGGAAAAGTCTGTTAACGCAATTAGCTCTCAGACAGCCGAGAAGTGTTTTGTGGAGTTAAGGTCGATCAAATTGAAGGTAAGGAACTTAATCGACCGCATTGGGGATCCAGATGCGGTGGAGTCCTACAGATGAGATTTACGAAAGTTGTTTGACCCTTTTTGGGAAAGGGGTGTATAATATTTGTGTCCTACTTCAGCCCGTTTTGGGCAGTGGATGTAGCCGAATATAGGAAAGACCCGAGAGTCATTATTGATTCCCGGGTTTTTTGTTGCCCGAGGAAGTCATGAAAGCCCAGATCATTGACCTGTCTCACCACAACCGGAACATCCAGTTTGGTGAGTTGAAGCAGGCAGGGGTTGAGGCTGTGATCCTCAAAGCCACCCAGGGCACGTACCGGTTTGATCCTCAGTTTGCGGACTTCGCTGACCGCGCTCGATCCAAGGGTTTGCTGGTTGGCGCCTACCACTTTGTGACGGGTGAGGATGCAACCACCCAGCTTGATCATTTCCTCAAGGCCGTTGAGCCTTTCCGCAAACTGGTTCTCTGCCTTGACTATGAGAAGAACCCGAACGCGGGTGGCCAACCAACGCCCGCCATCCTGGCCTCAATGGTCAAGGAGATGGTTCAGCGTCTTTGGCGGCATCCGGTGCTGTACGGAGGCGACAGGGCAGAGTTGGGAACGTTGCTTTCCCGAGAGGATGCTGATCCTGTTTTCAAGAACTGCCGCAAGTGGATTGCTCGCTACAACGCAAAGCCTCCGGCGACCGAGTGCGACATCTGGCAGTACACAGACAAGCTCAAGATTGCGGGTTATGGCCCGTTTGACGGGAATGCCTTTGTGAGTAAAGAGTTTAAGACCGTTTCCGACTTCTGGAAGCGGTTTGAGATATGACGATTGCCGGGCTCATCTTGGTACCTGATGCAGCCTGCATACCCGTCGCTCCGGGGTGGCGGGACTAACTTTCTAAACCCCTTGAAATCGAGGGGTTGTCCCTAACCAATTTCCAACTATTCGAAAATCCCGAATAGTTGCCAACTAGAAGTCGCCTAGATCATCCTTTCGGGGTCGAAAGAAAAGCACCTGGCTCAGATAGAGCTCCCACAGTCGCTTAATGGTCTCGCCTGCCAACCAGGATCATTGGAACCTCCGATCCGTACAGGTTGGCGATAAGAATTCACATGTGTTACGGACCTAAGGATTCACCCGTTATGGCAAGAACTCCCCATTCTTCGCCCGTCAAGCCGCCTATCGGTGGAAGTGCAGTTCAAACCAAATCCGCAAGTGTAAGGGTTTGCGCCTACTGTGGTGGCGAATCTCGCAGCGACCAGTGCAAGGGGTGCGGAGCCAGGCGCACGCAGACCAAGTAACGATTTCAGGTCAACGAGCCTGGAGAAACCATAGACGAAACTAATAGCCCGGGTCCTCCTGACACAAGCCCGGGCACTTTTTGAGGGCCACGATATGAGCATCATTCCAAAGGGTCGTCCAAAGTTGCCTGCCGTAGATGTGCGGAAGTTGGCCCAGGCTAATGGCGTTGAGATACCTCGGCACGGAAAAGTTGCTGTGCTTCACATTAGGGACTACTATCTCGATACGATTGGAAAGCCCGGTAAAGGCGATAGAAACACGTACGATGACGCCTCCTGGATCATTTTGGCGGATAGGTGCATCGCATTCAATTTCTCCACAGACCCGAGCGCATATCGAAGAGGTATGGCCACGCTTGTTTCTCCGGTTTCTTGGATTATTCCTGGCAAACACAAGATACTGAGCCCATCTGGATATGCAGCGTTTCGACAGTTCAGGAACGTAAAGGTGGTGAGGGACGACTTCGGAGAAGAAACGGGGTATTTCGGCATAAATCTACACCGCGGCGGCGTGCTTGGAACCTCAAGCGAAGGCTGTATGACTGTTCCTCCTTTGCAATGGAAGGAGTACCGAGACACGATTTACCGAGCTCTTGGAGTGACCGAGAAAATGGTTCTTGCAAATCCATCGGGAATCCCGGGAAAAGAGTTTCAGCAGATATTGGTGACCAAGAGTGAAGCTGAAAAACTACTTGGGAGGGCTATCTAGTCCTGTGGAGCCGGTCATGACCGAAATCGAAATCCAAGACCTGGAGAATCGGCTTCTCAACCGAGTAGCGCGAATGCTTTGGAAGTTTGGCTTTGGCGTCGCAGGGTCAATCATTGTTGGAGCGTTCATCATTGGCGGCTTCGTTGCCAATCTCAACAATAAGGACATCACCCATGACCGAGATATATCTGATATCTCCCACCGGGCCAAGAGTATGGAAACCGCCCTTGCGACGCTCGCTCAAAACAACACAACTTTGACCGCGATTCAGGCAAGTCAAGAAAAGCGACTTAGCCGAATTGAAGACAGCTACTGGACCCCACGTAAATGAAACTCAAACCCAAGTTCGATAAAGAACTAAGTGTGCGAAACGCCGCCTATGGCGCTCTTATCGGGTGGCTTGGAGCAAACCACATTGGCATGACGCCGGAAGCTGGTGTAGCTTGCGGAATCATCGTCGCCCCAGTCCTTGACGCCGTGATTTTTCGCGCTAAGTCTTGGATAGCTGGCAAATAACGTTGTCCCCTTACAGATGAGGGAAAGCCGCTGACGATCAAGGCTTGACCCGGCAGAGCCGGCGTAACCCGGACTAGTAGCGTCCTAGGCGCGAACATCCGGGGGAAACATTCCACTCCACAGGAGACCCCTATGCATTACATGAACGGGCGCCCAGCCCAAAACGGTGACTCTATCGTCCACATTGCCCATGGGCATCCAACTAAGCGTCCAGTTGCCGGAGTGTTGTACAACGCGGTAGCTGGAAATGATTACTGTAATGGCAGTCTCGCGCCATTTTCTGGCGGTGCTCACACTTGCCCGAACCTGAAAGAGTGCGTCCGACTAGACGACTTCATGGCAGGTCTGCCAGCCGAATTTCCTCAAGTGCCCGAAGATAAATAAGTCTAGGCGCACTCAAACCTTATCTCTAGGAGACCAAACTATGAAATTCAAACCACTAGTGTTGGCGATGGTCGCCGCTGTCTGCTCGACCTGTACGCCTTGCTATGCTGTAGAGCCGCAAAGCCCCACATCCTTATTAACGGAAAACTCAAAAACCGTTACTAAGTTGCCGGTCACCGAGGCCTTGTTAACGCCAGTCGTTAATCAATCTGAGCCTACGCCCGGCGAACCTTTCTCTTTATCTGGCCGTTACGCTTTCGCTCGCAAAGAGTGGAGCTTAGTTGGGGCCTATACGTTCGATACCCTTTGGGCTGATATAGGAGGTAAGAAGGGTTTCAACATTGAGCTGTATGGAATTGGTGGTGGAAACGCTAACGCAGGCATTCTTGGTGGAGGTGTTGGAATCATCTATCCCATTCACCCTCGCGTCAGCTTTACGGCTGGGATTGATGTAGTTAAGCGTGCAGAAACCTTCCAGGAGTTCTTCGCTGACCTGAAAAACATTGAGCTGGGAGGAAAGATCGGCGTCCAGTACATGGTGCCCTTCCGCTCATAAATGCCTAACCAATACGGCGGCAAGACAGCGAAAGAGCTTGCCGCCGATAGAAGACGATTTGAGCGAAAAGCCTCCCGCTCATCCTTCAAGGTCTTAAACCGGAGGAAACCCACCATGACCATCAGAGATATCCTTGAGCGCTTTAACATTCGACTGCCTAAGCTCAAGGGAAATCAAAACGTACGTGACGCCAAAACCGGGCGTTACACGAAAGAATTTGACCGGTTCACGCGGCCTGATGAGGTTGTTGTAGAGACCGATAAAAAGAAGAAGTAAGCCATGTTGGCATTTCCAGAAGTGCCGGAACTGATTCGCAAGAATTCCCTCTTCCCTGTGTTTGCTCCCGCTCACGAAGTAAGAGATTGGGCTAGACGAACCTTTATCGACAAGGATGCAGATCTGGTCAACCCTGACCATAAGCACTTGCGCCTAGCCGACATCTTGTTTGTCTGGTCAAGCGTAAACTTCAAGCGACAGGGACAGGTAGTTGTTGGTACAGCTCAACCGGGCAAGCAACGTCCATCAGGGCCTGGACAAAAAGAGTTTATCGAGTCTTGGTATCTGGCTTGGAACAAGAATCAGTCCCCAGATTTCATTATCACGATCTGCGCTCCCTACGTTGTGGATGCTAACCCCGACCAAATTTGCGCCCTTATCGAGCATGAAATCTACCATTGCGGACAAGCAAAAGACGCTTTCGGCTTTCCTAAGTACAACAAAAACGGTGTCCCAAAGTATGCGATGCGAGGACATGATGTTGAGGAATTTGTCGGTGTCGTTGAACGCTATGGCGACCTTGGGGACCCTCGCATGCTCCAACTTAAAGACGCCCTAAACAGTAAGCCGTTGATTCGACAAAGCCAGAGCCGAGGCGTGGTTTGCGGATGCGGAGCAAAGGTATGACGTGGCCCACGACCCAGCAATCAAAGCGCAGGCTATCGCACTTCTTCTTGCAGGCACCTCGATTGGCAAAACTGCCGATAAGCTAGGGATTGCCAAGTCTTCGGTTAGCAACTGGTACAAGGAAATCAAAGGGGATGCCCCCCGCCCCAAGAATAACACGAATAGTACGGCAAACAGCACGATACCGCAGGTTCATTCACACCTACCAGAATCAAACAGTTTTAACACGAATAGTACGGTTCCTAGTACGCAAAAAAAAACGCGAGCGGAACTTCTCGACACCCTGATTGACGCGAAGCTCGAGACCCTTATCGCTCAGCTAGAGCACTTCCGCGATAAGGAGTGGCTGCAACGGCAGTCTGCGGGTGATCTTGCACTACTTTTCGGCATTGAGATGGATAAGGCCGTTCGGATGCTCGAGCTCATAGAGAAGGGGAAGGCGTTGAAGTCCACTGACCAAGGGGCTTTACCTTTCGGAGGCAATGCGTCGTAGCATCCCGAAATCTGAGCCGTGGCCAACGTTGCAGATTTTCGGAGAGCTGGACGCGGTTGAGGGTATTCGGTTTGTTGAGCAAGAGGTTTCGGCTGACGAATCCCTTCTGCGAAAGCTTGCTAGTTACCAAACAGACCCAATCGGATACTTCCGGGACATCCTGAAAATTGAGCCCTGGAAAGGAAGGAACCAGCCTGGCCAATACGAACTACTGGAAGATATTGGAGACTCGGTCCGTAGACAACTTGCTGGCGAATCGGCAATCCGCTTCTTTCGCGTTGATGCAGGGCATGGAGTCGGTAAGACATACAGCGCCGCGGGCATAGTCAACTGGTTCTTCGACGCTTTTCAGCCTTCCATCACGATGACGACGGCCCCCACGAGGGACCAGGTCGAGGCACTTCTCTGGAAGAATATCAAGACCTTCCGTCCCCACTGGTTGCCCGGACGAGTGCTTCCCGGCAGTCCTCGGATGGAGAAGGACCACAATCATTTTGCTTTCGGAAGAACGACAAGCGACGCCGGAGGGAAAGGCTCAGAACGACTGCAAGGCCAGCACGATCGCTTTCTGCTCTTTGTGGTCGATGAAGCCGAGGGCGTAAGCGACTTCGTATTCGACGCGATCGACGCAATGACCACAGGTGGTGAGGTCATCATCGTCCTACTCATCGGAAACCCAAAGACGAGGACTAGCCGATTCCATAAGTTAGGCAAGCGATCAGGGGTTAAGAACTACCGGCTATCCGTGCTGGACTTCCCAAATGTCCTTGATGGAAAAGACACTGTTAAAGGCGGAACTGGCCGGGAATGGGTAGCGGACCGTATTGATTGGTGGTGCGAGGTTGTTGACGAACACAACGATGAGGATTACACCTTCAGTTTGCCGTTTAATGTCGTTTTGCCCCACGTAAAGCATCCTGCAGGAACGATTTTCAAGCCGAACGCCGAGTTCATGTTTCGCGTGATGGGAATCGCCCCTGCGAACCTAACCACGAAGGCATTTGTTAGCCCAGGACGCTATGAGAAGGCCAAAGAGAACAAGCCTCTTGAAGGTCAAGATAGCTGGGCTCGTATTGGTGTTGACTGCGCACGGTTTGGCTCCGACTCTGGAACGATTTATGTACGACATGCCGGTATCGCTTGGAGAGCGGCCCAGGTATCGCAAGGGCTCACGTCTGACTACTTCCAGGCAATCAAGAAAGCGACTTTGGAATTACGCGCAAAAGGCGTAACCAGTGTCCACGTAAGAGTTGATGGTACGGGAGGGTTCGGCGCTGGAGTCGTGGATGCTCTCAATGCAGATATGGAGTTGCGGGAAGCTTTTGAGCCAACTGCAAACGAAAACAGAGAATTCGTAGTTGTCGAAGTCCACTTCGGATCGTCCGCGAAAGAAAGGGACAAGTACGACGACATCGTAACCGAGATGTACGCGCAAGCCGCGGAAACCCTTAAGGGTCTGCGGTTAGGACGTGTTCCTAATGAGCTTGAACAAGACCTGACGGAAAGATTTTATGAGTATGTCAATCGTGACGGTCGCGATCTGATGAAGCTAGAAAAGAAAGAGACCTTCAAGAAGCCAACGCGAGTGGGACGTTCACCTGACGATGGCGACGGGTTCGTGCTTTGTGTTGCGCCCGATTTCATCTTCAAAACTGGAAATTCCTGGGACTGGTAATGACTCCACTGCAGTTGTTCTTCTATTTTGTAGCCGTTGGATCCGGAGTGCTTGTGTGCGCAGTTATTGGAATGGCAGTTTGGCTTTTGAGGCTCTTTCTCCTTGCCTTGACAGATCCACGTGCGCCGGTTGCTCCAAGGGTCAGTGTGCCGCGTGATGGAGATCGATTGCGTTGGTTCAACAATCCGCTCCTTGTTGTTTTTATAACCTCCGTATTGATTCTGATCCTAAGCGCTATCGCAAAGGAAATCGCTTACCGCTAGGTCAACCATGGGTGTATTCGATCTTGCTAAGCGCGGCCGCGCTCTGTCCGCGAAGGGCGATCACAGGATTGTGGGCGGGAGTGGGTTTGCGGGGTCTTCTAACTACCGATATCTACTTTCAGGCAGTAGTTTTGACTACTGGCGTGAAGCGGGCCCGATCTACGACAATTCGATTGCTCAGCTTTGCCTCAATTTCCTTTGGAGCAAGCTTCCGCAACTCACTCTACGATTTGAAAAGCAAACCGAGCCAGGGATATGGAAGCCGGACTTTGGCCCGATCGGTGCAGAGTATGTCTTAAAAGCCGTCAATCGCCCGAACGACGCATATGACGGAAGCACCCTTTGGCAGGCGACGACTCTTTCCCATTGCTGCCGAGGGAATGGATTCTGGCTTACCAGAACTGACCGAATGGGCTACCCAATCGGATTTTGGTGGGCATACAACTCGCAGATCCGTGTCCTGTCCAACAAGGACAATGCCGACGGTCGCAAATTAATCACCCACTATGAGTACACGCCCGTTGGTGGGGTACCAGAACCAAAGGACATTGATCAGGTTGTCCACTTTAGGTGGGGAATTGATCCGCTAAATCCTGGCTACGGGCTTTCACCTTGGCTTGGGCAGATGCGTGAAATCTGTACCGACAACGAAAGTGCCACACACATGGCTGCTCTTCTTCGAAATGGAGCTTGCCCAGGCATTGTTCTCATCCCAGAAGTAAAAACCGACGAAGACGGACCAAACCCTTCACAGCGGAGGAAGTTGACAGAGATTTGGAAGAACTTCACGCGTGACAACAAGGGCGAACCATTGATGGCTCCGTTTCCAATGAAGTTGGAGCGGGCTGGGCTTTCGCCTGAGGAGATGGTCCTCGATAAGGTGCGGAGCATTCCTGCTGGTCGAATCTGCGGCGCCATTGGCATAGATCCGATGGTTGTGGCCGTGGACACACAGAGGCAAACGTTTAGTAATTTCGAGCAGGGGCTAAAAGCTGCGCTACAGAATGGTCTTCTCCCCATAGCTTGGTTGTTCTCTGACCAACTTTCCCATCAAATCCTTCCGCTTTTCGATATCGATCCGACCCAATATCGGCTTGGTTGGAACACAGATCGCTTAGTTGGCCTGCAAGAGGATGTAGACCTCGTTCACAAACGGTGGCGAGAGAACTTCCGATTCGGCCTAGTAGATCGATACACCGCAAAAGAGCGCATTGGAGAGCAACCGAAGCCCGAGGATGAGGGTGTTTATGCCGCTGCCAATTCTGGCAATGGCCAAGACGACGAACCTGAAAAGGACAAAGACAAAGAAAATGAGAATCGACAGTAGTCTGGCCCCCATCGCGTTTGCGCACGACGCTGAGTGGGCGATCCGTGAGATCAATGGCATTCAGCTTTGGCAACAAGTCAAGGGCATGGATGCTGACGTTCATAGGGCGCAATTCGAGGCTTCTGAGGCACGTTACAGGGCCCAAGAGGATCGCCCCTATGAATTGAGTGATGGCATTGCCTATTTCTCGCTTTCGGGAGTCATGACAAAGGCCCCGACGTCGTGGGACAGCGGTACATCCACAAGTCGAATGCGTCGGGCTATCCGACTAGCTTCCAATGATGAAGATGTCAAGGCAATCCTGATCAAAATTGATTCTCCGGGAGGATCAGTTGCTGGAACAAAGGAGCTCGCCGATGACGTGGCGGCAGCGGCGAAGCAGAAGACCGTTTACGGTTACATCGAGGATCTAGGATGTAGTGCCGCCTATTGGGTTGGCTCCCAATGCAGCAAGCTTTACGCCAACGCAACGGCGATTGTCGGGTCCATCGGAACGCTGCTCGTTCTTTACGATTACTCGGCGATGACAGAGGAAGCAGGGATTGAGTGTCTCGTGTTCGCAACGGGTGAATTGAAAGGTGCCGGTGCGTTTGGTTCCAAAGTCACCCCCGCTCAGCGGGACAAGTTCCAAGCACTCGTTAACGATCTGAATAGCCACTTCCTCGCAGGTGTTGCGCGGGGACGCAAGCTTCCTAAGTCGAAAGTAAAGGACCTCGCCGATGGCGGTACTCACGTCGGTCAAGCGGCAGCAGACTTGGGCTTGATCGATGAGATTGCATCTTGGGAAGATGTCGTGAACCGACTGCGAACCAAGACACGCGGCGCCAAAGCCGAACACGAATTGTCCGCATCTGACCCGCTTTCTGGGATTCAGCTTGAGGACGAGCTAGACGCAGCGCTTTCTGCTGTGCAGGGTGCAAACACACGCCTTACGGATGTTTCCGAATGGCGAGTGGAGCATAACCGCCCGCCCCTATCGCCCGCGAGGCTTGAGCAAGCGAAATCTTTGCACGCTCAACTTGGCGGAATGATTGAAGCGTGCGAACCCCCAAGCCAAGAGGAGCCGACTCCCGAGCCTGAAGGTCAACCTGAATCTGAGCAATCAGATACAGGATTATCTGAGCAGGCACTGATGGAGCGAACTCTTGCGCTTAGAACTGCCCAACTGGGCAAATGCAGATAAGGAAAAGCACATGAATCTTAAAGAAAAACAGCAGAAGTTGCGTGCAATTGACGCCGAAATCCAGGAGTTATCCGCTAAGGAGGGCAAGACGCAAGATGAGCTCAAGCGGTGGGATAAGTTGCTTCAACAAAGCGATGCTCTTGCCACAGAGATTGATCTTGATGAGCGCACGGCAAAACATACGGAGCGATCTCGGGCAGAAGTCGGTGGATCGAACGTAGCGGCAATCGAAACAAAGATGACCTTCGAGTCTCGACCTGTGGGTCAGGACTTGGTTGCATTTGATGCTAAAGGCTTGCCGTTCTTAATGGACGCGCAAGGTTTTGGAATCTCTGATGCTCAGTTCCGAGCGATCAGTCAGCCAAGTTACAAGAAGGCTTATATTCGGGCCATTCTCGGCAAGGCCGACCGTCACGACTTTGAAGCGGTACTGAGTGAGGGCGTCGACACTGAAGGTGGCTACCTTGTCCCGCCAGATATGCAAGCGGAGATCATTCGCCGAAGCCCACAAGCCGGTGGCGTTTACGATCTGGTACGCCAGGTGCCAACGCTTAGCGACAAGCTCCGCTATCCTAAGCTTGACTACACGACTGACGACATCCACTCAAGTCCTGTGCGCATCAAGTGGACCGGCGAAACAACGGATGCAGAAAACGCTGGTGAGCCTAAGTGGGGCCAGGCCGAAATCGACATCCATGAGGGCATGGTTGAGATTCCTCTCACACGATCACTCGTTGAGGATCGTGGCGATGCTGATCAAATCATTGCTGAGGAACTCGGGGTTGCTTACCGACTTGGAATGTGCGATGTCATTCTCAATGGCAACGGCGTTTCCAAGCCACACGGAATCTTGGAGAATCCTGGCCAAGCCAATGAGCCTCCAACCGTAAACCTCGGCAACCCGGTTACCGCGGATAATCTCCTGAAGTTGGTGTACGGTCTGCCGCCGCAGTATCAAGCAAATGCAAGGCTGCTTATCGAGCAAACCGACGTGTACACCACCCTAACCACGCTAAAGGACACAGCTAACAACTACATCTTTGGACTTTGGAAGAACATTGACGGTGGTTTGGCTACTGATCGCTTGGAGACCATCCGAGGAAAGCCGATTACATTTGATCCTTTCATGCCAACCAGTGGTTCTGCCAATAAGGTTGCCGTCTACGGAGACTTCAATCGTGGTTACTACCTCGGGACAAGGCTTGGAATGAGTCTTCGCCTCCAGGATCTTCCTAGAAACGCTCTGGTCTACTTGGTCGGTCGCTTCCGCGTCGGTGGAGACGTGGTTCAACCTCGTGCTCTACGAGTCGGTGTCCAGTCGTAAGGCGCTTGCCTGACTTTCACTTCCTAAAGGAGGAAGAACGTGATTCTACGAAACCTTACGCCGGCCACTCGAACTTTTCAGTTGAGTGGCCCGGTAGCTGCTGGAACTGATGGTGCATTTGCAAACCTTGCCGAGATAGATATGCTTGGGTACTCCGGCATCCGAATCATCTTTATGGTCGGGGTGATTGCTGCTTCTGGCGTCATCACAACTCGCGTGAAAGCTTCGAACGTGTCAACCACGTACGGAGCTGGAACCATCGACCGAATCGGAACCGACCTGGCAAACAGTGCCGACACCGACGATGAGAAACTGATCATTCATGAGTTCACTGAGCTCAAGGATCGGTATGTGCGACCGAGCTATCAGAGGACAGGTGGCAACGTCACGATCAACGCAGTTCTAGTCGAACTCTTCAACCCGGCTCACGCCCCTGTAACGCAGGCAGCGGCTGATGTGGAGGCTTCCCAGTTACTGGCAGGTCCGAACCGGTCCACAACCTAATCCTTTTATCCGTGGCCCGGTAGTTTTCGGGCTATCCCAATTTGGAGAAATCTATGAAATTCGAAGTTCTAGGAAGGGACAACGGCAAGAACGTTGTCAAGATGGAGGACGGCACCGTTAAGCACCTGACTGATCGCGAGCTAGCCGATCTAAAGGGCGAAGTTTATGTGCCTGACACTCCCGACGCTAAGGAAGCCGCGGACATCACTAAAGACCGCGACGAGTGGAAGGCGAAGGCGGAGAAGTCCGAAACTGAACTAGCCAACTTGGCTAAGAAAGTCGAGGGCCTTGAGAAAGCCAACGAAGGCTTAGTCAAGAACCGCGACGAGTGGAAGGCGAAGGCTCAAGAAGCTGAAAAGCAATTGAAAGAGCTCTCTAAGAAGTAGCCACAACCCTGGGACCCGGCACAAGCTGCCGGGTCGCTTAAAGCCATGCCATACGATCACATCCCCTATGACGACGAGGTCAAGTCGTTACTCGAAGGCTCGGGTATTGATGTCCCATGCGAGTTGAATCTTGATGGCTATGTAGCCTCAGCCATGCGTGACTTCGAGAAAAGGACTGGATACAAGCCTTTCCTGATGGATGAATCCTTCGTTGACAGATTCTATGATCCTCCGCGCCCTTCTTCTAGCGGTCAAACCCTATTCCTTGACGCCGGTTTGATCGAAGTCGAAAGCGTTACCGTTGGCTATGCGGGTCCAGGAACGGGAACGGAGTTGATCAAAGATCAAGACTTCTTCCTGCAAGACTACAATGCGGCGGCGGAAGAACGACCCTATGAGATGATCGAATTCTCAAGAACGGTTCTCAGCCGCTCAGACTTCTACTATGTGCGACCAGTAGTAGGCGCTACTAAGTCGATCAAAGTTAGTGGCAAGTGGGGCTACTGGTCCACAATCCCTGACGACGTGTACAAGGCCCTCATCAGGGGGGCGGCCAGCCTTGCACTTACAGACCTTAAACAAGGCCTGGCATCAGGACTGGTTGAGTATGCAGAGGATGACGTCAAAGAACGATACTCAGTCGAGTTGATTCAGAAACTGGGTGACGGATACGAGGCGTTTGCCAACCGAGTCATCAAAAACTACAAATTTGTTTCCTGAGAAACACGACGATATGCTTACAAGAAGACAGGCAAGGTTGTACGAAGACATTGCCGACATTTATGAGCCACTTCCAATCGAGGTTAAATCTGGATCGAAACGCATGGCTGATAGGAAAACGTCGCCAACCCCGATAGCAACCAATGTTCGCGGAATGTACGTTTCAAAATCGGAGTCAGCTGATGGCGGCTCCCCTGTCGGACGAAGCGAGAAAGACCTCGTTAACTTTACGGTTGACCGGTGGCGATGCCGCGCTGACCAGAGGCGAGACGATGGAACGCCGCTTGAGATTGGGGACCTTTTCGTGATCCACCTCAAGACTTCTAGACACCCTGATAAAGAGGGGTGGTGGGTGTGTCAGGGCGGTGCAAAAATGAGGCCTGCGCGTGCTCGAAGGCCCATAAACACTCAGACGGTCAGCATGAAGAAGTCGCTAAAGCCATACGGGGTTGAATAGATGGCAGTCACGCAAGATGTCTGGGACAAGATCATTGGGGCCGGAGGGTTGGTTGAGACACATTGGCCAGACGTCGAGATAACGATGACTGGCGACCAGGCCGACCGGTTCAATTGGCGCGAACTACTTGAAAAACTTGAGCAGGACGGGGAAGGTCTGGGATTAAAAACCCCATTTGTGGTTATGCAAGTTGGACCGCAAACGGACCCTCCAGACGGATTGCCTGTTACCGCCATGACAACCATGCATCCGATTAGTTTGCACTACATTAGGTCAAATCATTTGACCGAAGATGAGCAGTCAGGCGGCAGAACAATCGCCGAGATCATTGCTGCTCATCTAGAGATACTCAAGCCGATCCTTAGGGCAGGAAATCTATCCGCATTTCAGGTGTTTGGGCTGCCGCACGTGGATGTAGGCGACAACAATCCGGCAAACTTGGTTTTTCTAGAAGGGTCGCACCCGCTCCAAGCCGGGACACTCACGTTCAGCGCTGTGGTGTGGTGATTCCTGATATATCTGCCCAGAAAGTCTCCCAGATCTGATCAGCACTCTCAATCGTTACCAAAGGTGGTAGTGCCTTGTCTCCAACTTTAGCTTCGACTCTTGATGGCGTCATCGATAGCACTACTCCACTGAGCATCTTGGCTTGGATAGGTTGAAAATGAGCAATTGCCCGAATATGGAAGTCGCTTACCCTTTCAAAGGGATGGTGTTCGTTCGGGATACGAATCTCCGATAACAATTCGCCTTCAACAATCCTTCCGTCTGCGTGCTTTATGCAGATGGTGCGGAGCAGATTCACAGGTGTAGTTTACATGCTTCTGACTCCACAGCAAGCTGCCCAGAAGTTAGAAGCAATGGAGAAATCTGTTGTTGAGAACGTTCGTGACGCAGAAATGTCAACCATCATAACGGCTCGAGCTATTGCTTGGGGACAAACGATGGGCCCATTCAAGACGGCATGGCTACGCAAGCATCGCCCCGGACTTTACTCAAGAAAGAACCCTCGCCCGCCCGCTGATCCAGGGCGAATCAACTCTCAGACGGGCTCGCTTGCTCAATCTTGGAAAGCCTCTCAAGAGAACAAGTCGCAGGATCTAGTCACTGCGCTTTTCAATGAATCCGAATCCGCGAAATGGATTGCAGGTTCCGGTCGTGGACGCTCTCGCATGATGCGCCGGCCAGTTGAAGATCGAATTGTGGAAAGGCTCATGCCTATCCGCATAAGCAACCTCAAAGAAGCCATCCGGAAGGCTCTAACTCTATGAAAGTCATCGAAAGAACAACTGAACAAAGCCTGGGAGGTGCGGGACTGACGACGATCCGCATGGTCCGGGTCATCGAGGTTCCCGAAGGAACGAAACTCAAAGATGGTCAAGTGAAGGCTACGCCCGACACAGAAACCCATGACTGGAAGCCTGAGGAGGAAATCTAAATGGCCGCTGATATTGTCGATTACGCATTAGGCAAAGACATTACTGTCGTTACGATTGCGCCTATCACATACTCTGGAGGAACCGGAACGGTAGGTACCCCCAAATCGATTCAGGCGTACCTGGGCGAGGGTGGGGGAATATCTGGGTCTGTCGATACTGAGAACGTGTCACCAGTCACGATCGTTGACCGGAACCCAGTACCACTCGAAGTTGGAACCAGGATTACGCTCACGGAAGTCTTGAGGCGATCTGGAACAGACCGCGATGTGCTGAGAGCCTTGTACTACGGCAACACCTTGCGGTGTCAAGTTATCTACACGCGAGGCGGAACAAGTTTTTCCTTGAATGGGCTCATGGTCTCTTATGACGAATCAACCCGAAAAGGAGCTATTGGCTCCACAGTTGTCTTTGAATCATTCCACACCCCAGGGTCCGTAAACCCGGCGGTCACACAATCCTAATGAGCTATAACCCATACACACTTCCAAGAATTGAGCGCCCAACCTTCACAAGAGATTTGGAAAGCTCCAACGCACCCGGCGAGATTCTGTCACTGACGGTACGCGCCCCAAACACTTTAGATGAGTTGCACGCTAACAGCATGGCCAACGATGCCATTCGAAAGTATTTAACTGGAGAGCATGAACTATGTAGCGGCGGAAGGCCGATGGAGTTTCCTGGGCTTGATGCGGACGAGTCAGTAGCTTTAAGTGAATCTCTCTTCCAGGTGGCAGCCTTTATGGAAGCAATGCAGGTTGGAGGTAGCAAACTTCAACTAGAAACGTTAGTTGTCATTGCGGCAAGAGACCCTGAAATGTGGGATCAACTTAACGGGTTACTCTTAGAGGTTCAGGCGGGAAAAAGGAAGCGCGCTCAACAGAAAGCGGATTAGGAGAAGATCTGTTGGCGCGAATAATAAGGAATGGTTCAATCCATCCAGAGTTAATGATTAGGATTGACGCACTCCTGGTTTCAATCAATGAGCGTTTAGGCGGTGGTGTGGGGCGCGAGATAGGCCCACTCGGAACAGACTGGATGCTGGAGTTGGCTCAGGTTAACCCTTCCCCTGCCGTGGTAAAACTCAGTATCTAGCTATGAATCAACATGGGTCACTAGATACGCGTCCGCTGATTTGGGCGTTTATAGCGCTTGTTTCAATCTGCGGACTCTTGACTGCTGTTTTGTTGATTAGTTCCGCGAACTCTCGGAAAGATAAACAGAAATGGCTAAACTCTTGGGATGGTTCTTGGGTTTCAGGATCTACCGTCCCAAGGCCAGGAACGGATGAAGCAGCGTTCGCTCGATACACGGCTTTTGATGTTGAAGGGGACAAGGTTAGAGCTTTCGGGGGGCAAGAATTCTTTGCTTCAGAGAGACTTGCTAATGGGAAAACTTGGAATGCTCCCCAAGGAATAAAGTGGACTGAGGAGCCCGTCAGATCTTTCTCCAGACACAAAGACTACATTGAGTTTGAAGTCGATAGCGATGCATCAACGAGCATAGTTAGAATAACCAACCCTTCCCAAGGAATAGCTCAGCTGACCGTAACGCGTCCCACCACGATTCATCCACATGGATTGGCCATAGCGGGCGCTTCTTCATCAGGAGAGCTGAGGAAGTTCAAAATCAAGCCAGTGGACTATATTGACTGGATGTATCCAGAAGACTGATTGTTGGCCACTTTCTAGCCTCACGCTTTCCCAGCCCCGCCATGCGGGGCTTTTTTGTGAATCACCATGGCACAGTCACTAAGAATTGAACTGCTCAGCAATACTGAGAAAGTCGCTAAGCAAATTGCAGAACTCAACAAGCAATTGGAGAAGTTGCAGAAGCTTGACCAAGATGGCAAGGGGACCGTCCAGGCGTTATCCGCTGCCACTTCCAGCTCTTCGGGTTCATCGGTAGGTTCGTCTCGATCAGCCGGAAGGCGTCCTCCAATAGCAGCGATTCAAGGTCCATTTCAAAGAATGAACCGTATCAACTCTCAGCTAGGCCAGCACCCATCTTTTGCCCCGGCCTATGCTCAACAACAAGACGCGCTTCTGGCTCAAAGCAGGGCCCAAGCCCAAGTGAATCGTGCTTTGGGGGTGCAGAAGCCTTTTGACCAGCGATTGATGAACTTCATTAGGTCGACCAGGTTTGGTGCGGGTGGATTCTCCCCGTTGGTTGGCCAGACAATGGATCTCTTGGGAATTGGTGGCAAGGCTGCCGGTGGTGCTGGGGCCGGCGGGGCAGGTGCAGCAGGTGCTGGATTGGCAAGACTTGCTGGTCCTATCGGGCTGGCCATTCTGGCGTTTCAAGGTGTATCGAAAGCCGCGCAGATGTTCGGGAAGCAGTTGGAAGAGGCCAGACAAAGAATGATGGAATACGCCTCCATACAAAACACTGCTGGTGGTCGGCCGTCATCCTCGATTCAGGCTGCGCGAATAGCCATGGCAATTGGAGAGGACCCTGGAAGTGTTGGAGCTCAGGCTCGAAGCATTATAGATGGAATTGCCGGAGGAGGGCCTGCTGCCACATACGCCAATCGGTATGGCGTTCGATCTGTACCAGGGATGGGAGACCCTTCCAATAAAATGGATCGATTTATGAGGCTGATTCAAGGAATCGCCAATGATCCGAGCGAAGAAAACGCACGAAGAGCCGCTCAATCGCTAGGTATGGAGCAGTACTTAAACCTAAGGCAACTTAGTCAATCCCAGCGAAATAGACTTTTCTCCGGAAAGAACGGCTCTGCATCAGAAGGATCTTCTGCGGCTGTTCAAATGAATTTTGAGCTATCGGAGATTCAGACAGGGTTCAAAAGACTGATGGACTCTATAACAGTGCCGTTCATGAAACTCACGACAAGAGTCTTGGAGCCCATATCCGTTTTAGTCGATAGGATATCTAGTTCTAAGCTACCAACTAATGTTGGTAGTGTCCTCCAGGTGCTCGACAAACTTTCAGTGATGTTTGACAAGATCACACAAGGAAGCTTCAATCGGGCCAATCAAATAACTAAGGTTTTCGAATTTCTGGACTCCATCATTAGCCGAATCCTAAAAGGGCTTGGCATCCAGGATGAAGACAAGCAGAAGAGCTCGATTGACCGAAACACCGATGCTGTGAACGAGAACACTCGCGCACTTAACGGTGGTCGGGAGACTTTCGGTGGTGGGGACCGCGCTCGATCCGCGGTGCCATCCGCATGGCAAGGCAAAGACTTTCAGGACAAATACATGCGAGCCCAGGCGCGAGCTATGGGCGCATTTTCTTGGTAACTCATGGCACAAATCAACCAAGAAGACTTGGTGACGCCTCATCGTCGGTCACATCTTCGTTTTGATGTACCGGACCAGGTGCTCATCCAGCCTCCTTTCTCTTTGATCAGGATGGGAACTGAGATTGCCCGTGGCCAAGACTCAAAAGTGTTTCAGGTCAGATACCTTCAGAACGCTGGATGGGAGCTAGAGCCATATCAGGCAAACCTGAGCTTCAAGCATGAGCGAAACGAGGCCGCTAGTGGGACACTGTTGCCCAGCAATGGATTGCTAGCAGTTGCATCGAGCCATGTTGAAGTCCCACTGTTCTCAAAGTCTGCTGACCTTAATGGATACGATCCGGGATGGTACGACGCTAACGTTGTTGCTCAGGGCGATGTGTTCCTGCAAAAGCGCATATCCGGATCAGATTCAACAGAGCAACGGCTGTCTGCGGACCAAGATTCATTTCCTAGCGCCATAGAAGCAGAGGGTGAAAACATGCCGATGGATCGGGTTGCGAAGACAACCCACAACCATGATCAGGCCCCTATTATCTTCTCGTTCATCGCTCCAAGTAGCTTTGTAAACGTCCCTCACAAGATAGCTCAGTTTCATTTCAATGGCCCGGCAGGAGCTGGCAAGAAATGGAAGGGTCGGGGGCAATATCAACTTACGTTCTACGGGGATGGCAAGTGCATCTTAGCGGAAAAGGTTCGCTATGAAGGCGAGGTTGATGACGAGTGGTTGCGCCAGCATAGCTTCCAGTACGCACCTGCTTACTCTGTCTCAGGGCAATCTCATCGTATCGAGATTAGGCCAGTGCCCGCTGGAAAGTTATTGTTTGCTAAGTACGGAGCAATCGTCTTCGATGTCCAAGTAAATTCTCAAACAGACTATGCCGCGGGCCCGGGCTTGCTAAGAGCTGGTACCACGCAAAAGCCGGGAAGATCGGCGCAAAGCACGTATGTGCTTGCAAATGCAGAGTCTAGGTCTAGTGAGTCACCCCCGGCAACCGTCAATGCTCCCGCTCGCGTCGATGTAAGGCGAGACCTGCGAATTCCTTTCCAGTTATCAAAGCTTGTGTATCGCACATCTGGGCACCTGGTTGACGATGTGTTCTCGCTGGACTTCTTCCCTAAGGTGAATGCTGAACTGACGTTGGCATTGATCGGGAACGCCCCTTCAGGCACAAGTATCACGCCCAGACTTTTTCGGGCCGATGATGACACGGAGATTCCCTCCACAGGTTCAGATAACGGCGTTTACACGTTCGATCTGCCTTTTGGGATGCGTCATTTCTATCCCAGATTTGACTTCGCAGGGACATCAGAAACGACTCCAATCTTGGAGGGCTACCAGGTTCGGATGGACCAACTCATCACTACCCTAGAGCCTGGCGAATTTGAACCAGAAGGGGTGGGTGACATCCCTTACGGACTAACCTCAGTGAGCATCACGGGGTCGGAAGCTGATCCATCCCAAGAGTCAATGCGCGTTACTGTCGAGGACTTGGGAGGTTCATTCGACCGACTTAGCGTGAGAGGTCGGATGCTGGCTCAATTGGAAACCGAATACGATCCAGAAGACGAGGAAAAGCGATGCGTGTTGTTCCGTGGGCACATGGTTGACAATGAAGGGGAAGTCCGAGGATATGGACATTCGGATACTTCTTACCCTTCGCGCAAATGGAAAAGTTATGATCTAGCGTTCTTGGGCGTGTGGAAGCGGCTTTCTGAATCGCTTAGTAGTGTTCGCTTTGATTGGCACGGGCCTGATCCAACTGCAGCAGTTGGTCCTGACGGAGTCAAACCTCCGTACAAAGCCACAACGGCCATAGATACAATGCTTGGCTGGGCAGGCTTTCCGCCCGAGATGAGGAATATCCCCGACATAGATATTCGGCTCTATCCGTCAGCAACAAATGATCTGTTCATAGAGCCGCTGGTAAACCTATGTGACTACATTGCCAGGATTGCTCGAGACTACTTGGCCATGTGGCTGACATTTGATGCCAACTCGGGCGAGTATGGCAAGTGGACTTTAGTCGGCACCCCAACAGCCCCGTATGATATCAAGGCGGCTTTCGTTACTGACATAGAGGTAGATCCTGGGGTTCGAAAGCTATCGCACTCTCTGCTCTCCTATAACGGGGAGGAGGTAGAGATACCAACAGCGTTTATCAGGAGAGATGCATTCAAGGTAAAGACTCGTCCTCTGGAGGGGAATCGTTTGGTCGTAACCGGCACTGGCTTGCTGGCAGGTGCTCCTCCCGATATGGAGAAGTTGACGCAAGTTGTATACAACTTCGACTCCTGCAACTTTTTAGGGCTGGACGAATCTCACCCGAACTTCCCGGACCCCAACCACCCCGATTACATAGGCTATGACGTTCCGATCTATGTGGTCGACCCATCGCTTCAAACCCTCGAAGCTGTAAACATTGTTACGAGGCGGGTGTACGAGATTGCTTGTAAATCGACTCGCATTGCATCGTTCATGGCTCCCTTGCTTCTCATTGACCACGAAATAGAAGAAGGCCGAAAACGCCCGCTTCGATTCTATGACCCAGTAACGGTCACTCATCTTGGAGTTGAGTCGACATGGCTCGTTCGGAATGTGAACCCATCCTACGTTAAAGATGGTTTACAGTGGGCGATTTATGAGCTAGAAGCTCCAAGAGAGGCTTTCCTCATACCTGAATGAAATGGATTCTCTAAACGTTTATCGAAAGGCCCTGGAACAAAGTGTTGTCAAGGTTGAAGGTGGAAGACCAGGTACCGCCATCAACCAATCGATTCAGAAGCGGCTAAAGCCGCAATACTCAGAGGTATTGAGCCTTCCGGAAAGGACAATTGCCCCAATTCAAGACATTGACCCTGAGAGTGAAACATTTGGGCAGTTCTTTTTTATGCCCGACGTTGATCCAGTAGACGGACCAACTCCCATCCTATGACCTCCATTACAGTGAACATCGGCGGCGAGGGGGATCAGGTTGAAATCCCTTTGACGATCAAGGGTTGCGCCTGCCGGGCCGAAGACTTCCAGATGGCGCTTATTGCCTTTACGAAGCAGTGGAAGAAAGACGCGGACAAGCGAGTGCAACGCACTCAAACCCAGCCCAAGCCTTGCGGATGCAAAGACAAGTAGACGTTAAGGAAGCTTTCCGAAAAGATCTGATTGTTTTGCAAGAAAATGCGTTCCGCCCTCGAATTCCACTTGAATGCGGTCTGGATTGGGCGTTGACCTCCAGAGCGATGACGCGATGAATTTGGCAGATTGAAGTGTTTCTGGATTTGACTTGTCAACCAGGATCTCGGGGATAGCGTTTCCGTCGCTCCAAACACTTACTATCACCTCTCAAGTGTAACCTCACATGCCCAATAACGGAAAGGTATTCGAGGCTCAGGCTGTCGAATGGAAGTGTGGATCAACCGGCTCGCACACTGGTTCTGGCCACGGTGACCCTGTCTATGGCCATGGCGCAGAGGCGTACACTCAATACGCGCCTGATGCTGTCAATTTAGCGGTTGGGATCTATCTATCGGCGCAGTCTGATTTTGATGGCACGTCAGGGAGTTGGCAAGTTGTTTACGACGGTCCAGGGGCTCCTTTTGGGGGCTACATCGTTGGAGGGTCTAGCTACTTGTCAGACGTCTCCATTTCGGCGGTGGCACGTGATGTTAAGCTCTATTGCAAGATCACGGGAAGCCTTTTCCAGTTAAGTTGGTCTGCGATTGACATCTATGTTAACGGCTCTTTCGACATCACTCTTACAGGGAGCGGAGTAGATGCAACCTCCGCCGGGGTTGGCCCGAACTACATCCCTTTGATTGGTATCCCGCTCACCTTATCGGGAGGAGTATCAGCTGGAAGAACCAACGTCCCGACGTGGGATTACAACCCATGCGACCCTGACGAAGATTTGCCCATTGAGTGGGAAGCTGAGACTACAGGGGGGCCCTATGGTGGGTGGAGATTTCAGGAGCTAGATGATAGTTGGATTAGTCTTCCTGTCACTCCATATTCCGGTAGTGACCCATCATCTTCGGGGTGCCCTTACGGTTTAAGTAGTGAGGGTGTCCTGAACTTTAGCGAAACGTGGGGAGGGGATGCAGAGTGTAAATCGTACGCTCGTTTTAAGCTATCTTATGCAGGGCGGGAGGTCTGCCCAGTCACAGTTACAGTCATCTGCCAACGCCAAAACCCTCCATTTGACACGGTTGAATCCCAATACACGGGGCCTGGCATGTGCGAAGATTTATGCTCTGGAGGGTATGAAGACGCATACGTTGACTTATACAATACAGAAAGTTGGTCTGAATCAACATCTGGATTGATCACCCTTATCCCTGACCTCGAAAAAGCAATAAAGAAGATAGGTGATGACTATCGCGCTCTTTGGTATCGAGGAACATTCCCATCAGCTACAGCTGCGCACTCAAGAACTTGCACCATTGATGATGTAACAATCTCGTCATCAGACTCGCCGGTGATATTCCCGAGCGTGTCCGAATTCCTAGGTTGTGTTGAAAATACGCTACACGCTATAGAAGACCCTCTCGTGGTGTCAACCTTTGCTCCTTGCTCTGTATCGAAGAGCAAGGACTATTCAAAGAACCAAACGGGGTATGCGACGAGTATTTGTATCTGCCCTCCGAGTTGGATGGGAGACTGGCAAAACAGCTGCCCGAATGATGGATCTCCTTGGCTGGCCTCAATAGGTTGTGATTTTGGATGCCCTGATCCAGAGAACTCGTCTGAGTCGGAATCTGTCTCCTTTATTTTCCCGTCTGCCGTTGGGTCCGGTGGAGGATATCAAAGCCATGCAGTAGGGCTAGCTCGATACCTTGGAACATGGGCAAACCCTCACTGGCAATTCTTTTTCTGGCGCGAAGACTGGGAAGTAGATGAATCTCCGGCTCCTTGGGCAGACTACTGGGGGCTAATCCGAGAGCAGTGGCTGTTTAACGATGCTTTGCCAGGGGGGGAGCAGCGCAAAACACGGAATTCTCTCATCCTGTCCCCCATCGAAAATGAGAATGGGAATACGCCGTTCCTAGATACCTTCGCTGGTGGGCTTAGGTGGCTTGGGATATCAAGATGGCAGACAGATGAAATTGCTTTGCCAGAATCGCTCACCTTATCTAGCTCTCGGCCGGGGGTTTGGGAAAGTGAAGACTGTGACATTGCCTTAGGATCAGGGATCACTTGCGACAACTTCACTGGCTCCTCGGTCAAGTTGGACCTAGAGTTATCACAGTGGGAAGAAGAGCCGTATATGCTCCTTCAACTTGCCAAGAAGGTTAAGGTTGGATGGGGTTCAAATGTAGATTCCATGTCCGTGCTTTTGGTTGGGCATGACGGAGCGACGACAGGTCTAGGATCATCTGAGACTACATACGAGTACCCGCAGGGAGCGCAAACGAGATACGCAGGTTCCTGGGCAAGCGATCACGGCGCTGGAGCGATCACAGACACAGGAAGCGACGTTGCCGCAGGCGGGATATCAAGTACAACCCTCGGTGACTCCGAAAGAGGCTATGCCTTCCAGCTTGGCACGGGGCAAACCTATCGAAAACTGAGGTTTGTCTTTACTCCCACCGATCCAGAAGAACCCGTCATCATTGATTGGCCAGAGTTCCTATTCGATGACACGCATCCCCTTCAGTTTTGGGAGAACGCGAAGCACCAAACCTGGCTCTGGGCAGACGGGCCAGCGATTCGATGGGGAACTTGGACCTTTTACATCCCCGACGTTGGATATCAATGGCCACCCGTCCCTTCCTATCTGGGAACCGCGAACACGATCATTGACTGGCTGAGCTTCCGAAGATGCGTGATTCAAGGGGTGGAAGGCACCGGAGGAACTCCTAACCTAACAACAGAACTCACTCAGCTGTTTGATAGCTACGAAGGCCAGGCGATTAGCGTAGTCGATAAATTCAGCCACGCTTGCCCGTTGCCTCCTAAAGATGAAGATGCGACGATAAGGTGCGCTTTGGTGAACTCATTCTCGGAAGTGCCTCCGATGGCCTGCTTCCCTTATCGAGAAAGAGATGACTCATGGCAACCAACCGGCGATCACGCTCAGGTGGTTTGGGACTGGGCTCAAGAAAAAAGACTTCTCATCTCATCCGACACTAACCCTGCGAAGCTGACGGGCGATGATGATAACTCGGTAGGTTCCGCCATGCCTTCGCCGCCTTCGGGCTGGCACATATGGGAGTTTTCACCCGAGCTAGACAATACAGAAAGCGGCTGGAAGATTGTCACGGATGCCCCAAAGCATTGGGCTACAGTCCGCCCTTGGCATGGATGGTTTTGCTTACTTGCAGAAGGAGTTACCCCTGATGGTGTCTACCCTTGGAATCTGATGTCTGCTATCGGTCAATACCACCGAACGGATGTGCAAGAAGGCGATGTTTGGTATAGGCGCGCTACGTTTTCTGCGCCATTTGGAGGGTTTGAACATGAAGGCAAAGTCACAGAATCTGAAGACTGTTCTCATCCGAGGATGGCGGAAGATGGTCGCCCCGTTTTGTACTTGGTTTACATCCGGGAGGGCGTGGGTGCGGTTATCCGGGCATCTAGCGATGAGGGGACAACTTTTGGGAGCGAAATGGAGTTAATCCCTGATGCTCACTTCGTCACGATCGCAAATGACGGCATTGGGACACTCGTAGTCCTGGGCTTTATCTATGACTCTGGCGATTCTGGACCCGGAACACTCAGGATGCGCTTGAGAGGGCCCGGCGACTTGTCTTGGTCAACTGCGGTAACCGTTCAAAGTGGCGGGTCAGACTTGAAACTGGAACCTGACACGTTCCATGTCTGCTATGACAAGCAAGGGCCCGGAAGGTGGGTACTTGTCGGGAAGGCAGAAGGCGATGACGGTGCTTCTGAATGGTATTCAACCGACGAATGCAAAACCTTTAAGGCCGTTTAGGTGATTTCTGCTAGCGTGAAATGTCCTTGACTGGTTCGTACTCAATTTCGTGACCGCTCCAGCGGGGATAACCGTTTTCTATTTGGTCAATCTGAGCATCAGTGAGCCCGAAGGACCAAACTCCATCGCGCATCTGCTTCCCACCCACATCGCTAAAGTCTGGCGAGTTCTCATTCACCCATCTATTGTAACACCGATATGGCAATCACACTCTTAGCATCGGCCTGCCCTGCAGTGCAAGGACCATCAGGCTTCAAATCATTGGCGGATGCAGCAGCATCTCCACCTCTATTGCTTTCAGCGGCAACACTGACCCCTGCTTCCACTGTGATTAGTTCGAAGTTCAACAAGAATGCTCAGTATCTAGAGCAACTAGCAAGGTACGGACCTCAAGGGGTCTTTGCGGTTGCCTATGGGTTGACGATCTCTGTTGTCAGTGGCTTAACCATTGAAGTCTCGGCAGGGCACGCACTGATGGAGAGTTTGATAGAGCTCCCTGCAGCCACTCAAGCGACGGCATTCGACAACGCCGACTCCTATGTTTGGCTGAAGCAAGATGGAACTCTTGAGCTAATCAATGGGGCAACGACTCCTCCATCCATTGATGCTGTTTATCTCGGGAGAGTGACGGCAACTAGTGGGACGGTTTCAGGAACGATTGAGTACGCCGGAAGGATGGAGATAAGAGGCAATCTAGCTATCCGTGAAACAGCCGATCCTGAAATGCCTTCTGATACACCTGCTGCTGTTTCCTTTCTTACCAAAACTCTAAACGGCACATGGCTATGGGATAGCGAATCCTGGCTAAGGATCGGTGGTGAGGTTGCAGAGTACGGCTTTGTCTCAATCGCACTATCGGATGATAACTACACATTATCGGCGGCTGAATATCGCCGACAAATTATCAAATGCACGGGGACGCTAACTGGAACCAGAAATGTGGTTCTGCCTACGGTTTCTGGAGCGATATTCCTGGCCCATAACGCTTGCTCGGGTGGGTCTTTAACATTCAAAACCACTTCTGGCGCAGGTGTAACTATCGCCGCTGGTAAGTCGCAGTGGATCTATTGCGATGGCACAAAGTACGAGCCTGCCGGAGCACCAACGGCTTAGAGTAATCCAGGAGGCTTGCCGGTGTCGCACTGTTTGCGCAACTGGTTTATCTGGTCTTGCAGATCATCGAGTAAGTCGACAAGCTCATCGGCGACATCCACCCCAACTGTATCTATATAGTCATGCTGGCTAGTGACTAGATTGCTCATTACTCACCATTGTATCGCAGTTAGCGACTTACCACTATTAATATGCAGATACCAAGTACAAGGAAAACCAGGCCCGATGTCCAAGCGATATTTTCCTTTCTCTTTTGACGCTTCCAAGCTTGTGCCAAGGCAGCACCTGATTTCCTTGAGGCCGCGGGAATCGCGTATCGCCCCGGATCTGGCCTACCACTTATGAGAAGGTTATCTTCCGTCGAATTATGAGCTTTCTGGGTGACCTCCGACATCATTCAACATTGTATCCTGACCAGACTTTTCTAGCTTGTCTTTGTCCTGATAATCCTCTATACTTGTTGTGCCCTACTTCGGCCCGTTTGCGGGCCTGAGCAAATCAAAAAAGTTTGAACCCGAGAGTGATTCACTCCCGGGTTTTTTGTTGCCTGATCGCAACGACCAGAACTGCCCGGTGACGCCGGGTACAGGACTCCCCGAGCCCTATTCGGGGGTCCGCCTATCTTCCTTAGGAGAAACCCCATGAAAAACAAACCTGCAAAGGTAACACCCTCTGTCGTCAACCCATTGCAAGCCGTCTGCGGACGCGCTGATGCACCGCTGCATATCGGGAATGTCCGAATTCCATGCTATGTCCTAGAAAACGGGACGCGCGTCATCACGGAGCTAGGAGTTAAGAATGGTGTCGGGCTTGCCAAAGCTGGCAACAGATCCATTAGAGCATTTTTGGAGAATTTGAACCTAGATCCAAAAACGCTAGGTTCAAAACCATTAGAGCATTTAGATTCAATTCCATTCAAGAGAACGGAGGGGCCAATGGCATCCGGCTATGATGCCCGAGTTCTTCCAATGGTGTGGAGATCGATCCTTAAAGCCAACGATGCTGGGAAACTCAGCAAGAAACACCTTCACTTAGTTGACCACTGCCGAACCATGGCCTATGCCGTGATGGACGTAGGCATTGTTGCTCTTGTTGATGAGGCAACGGGCTACCAAGACATTCGTGAGAAAGATGAGCTGCAACGGCTCTTGGACCTTTACATCAGGCGCGAGGCGAAACCCCACGCCAAAATGTTCCCGATGGAGTTCTTCGAGCAAGTCGCAAGACTGAAGAATTGGAAATGGGTGGAAAACCCACAGATGTATCGAGCGATCGGACACCTTATTAACTCGCTCATCTATAAGAGGCTGCCCCTAGGAGTGCTCGAAGCCCTGCGGGAAGTCAACCCAACAAACGAAAACGGGAACCGTACTCGAAAGCATCACCAGCACTTAACCTACGAAATGGGGGAAACACACCTGCAGTTCCAGGTGAACGCTTGCACGGCCATGATGCGCGGATCTAGTTCGTGGGAGGGGTTCCTGAGAGGATACGAGCGAGCTTTTCCACGACCCAACAATCCAGCCCAGTATGATTTGATCGACGAAGATGCCGCCTAGCCCTTCTCCTCTAGCTTGTCCAGCTTCTCAGTGATCGCCTCTTCGACGAACCTGACGTTAAAGTAAGACGTAGCAATCTTATTGTTGGGATGAGTCGCTCTCCGTAGGTTCGAATCCTTCCACTTGCGCTACCGAAACTTTAAGAATTCTGAACCTGGTCACTCCGGTAATCGTATGAGTTTTGCCTTACACGATTGGGAAAATTTCCTATCTCCGGTATGATCTTAGTGAATGAGCAGAGTCTCGCTGGAATTCGCAAAGCTCCCATTAGTAGAGGTTACAGCACGCTGGTCACTAGCACAGCCTTTACCTCTCAGTGTCTCCTTTCTTCACGATTTGATTGGGGCTCTTCCAGCAGGATATACAGAAATCAATGATATTGACCAGATTACTGCTCCGCCAGGAATACCTACTTTCGAGGTTTCAACGCCACCTTCAACCTACGGAGTCACAGCGGACAACATCAAGGACGGCACCTCTCTTCGAGTAGAGAGACAGCTTTTAGCCATTACGTGGAGATCAAAAGAAGATGATGATGGAGAGCTACGAGCTTATCCGAGATTTCATCAAACCCTGCAACCAGCGCTAAAAGCGCTACGGAATTCGATTGTTGATCTTATTGGCGAAGAGTGCGTTATTCCTTCGGTCGCCAACATGTTCTACTCCAACCTAATAGAGACAGATAACGAAGCCACTTTTGAGGACATATGTACCTTCTTAAAGGATATGTCTTTCGGTCCCATTGGGAACAGTGACAAGTTACATGACGTAAATTTGAGTTGGAGGAATGGAAATTTAGTTGATTTAAGAATTCAATGTCGTGCATCATACGTCTCTAATCAAATTGAAAACGCATACGGGTTTTCTTTATTGACATCTGGAGGAACAGCATTCAGTGATCCGACACTATATAGTGAGAAACTTGATTTGGTGCACGACGCTATCAGCGATGTTTTTGACTCGTTGATCACAGATGAAGCCAACAGGAGGTGGGCACGTGCAGGTAATTGAAGCAGACGGCATTGTAATGAGCCGTGTGGCAGGACCGCTAGACTCTAATCGTCAGC
Organism: Fimbriimonadaceae bacterium; assembly: GCA_037190145.1. Lineage (GTDB taxonomy): Bacteria > Armatimonadota > Fimbriimonadia > Fimbriimonadales > Fimbriimonadaceae > 55-13. Next base: position 160,413 of record JBBCJU010000004.1, on the reverse strand, counting down.
AGACGAGAACAGGATCTAGCGATATGTACCTTAGCCAGGTTAAGGCATTTAGAACGATTCGAGATGCTTTGGCAAATAATGACTGTGGTTTTGCCAAGGATGAACAACGGCAGACGGCAAGTCAGGCGGCAAGATTGATAGCAAAGGCAGTCGGGGATGCACCTTTGCGAATAACGATCTTTGGGGATAGCGAGGATCAATTGCTGGAAGTTACGGCTGATAGCGCCATAACTAAGAAGAGGCTCGTTATTGAGATACATGCGGACTTGAAATACAGGGTGAGGCTTGTTCACAACTCCCATGTGATAACGTCCGGTTTGTGGACGAAACTGTATGATGCCCCTAACTTAGTTAGGTGGCTAATCAATGGTTAGAAATGGGATGTTGATCCGAAGAATTATTTTTTCGGATCATATAAAGAACGGGCAGGTCAGTAAAAAAGCTTTTAAGGCTATGGAAAGAGACAAGAACACTGGCCTGTCTACAACCCTCTGTGGCGAAAACCTGTGTACGCCATCACATATTGAAGAATATAGAAATGCCTTAATACAAGACACGGGAAAGCTTGGCATCTGTTACGTCAGCGTTTCGGAAGTCGAGGGAATAAAGCTAGATGTTATTCCAAATCCTATTGAAGATGAACCCTATGGTAGCCATCATCACCTGATTCAGGATTCGAATGCGGAAGACAAGTGTCCAAATATGGATCATAGTGAGATACTTGCGGCACAGGCCACAAGAAATGGTGGCACTATTCCCTTTGAACCTCATGAAAAAAAGCCTGTTACCTGCTAACCGTTGGCCCCAAAACTAAAAGCGCCCACCCGCAAAGAGACTGGGCGCCGATAACGGAAATCCGCTACCCACTAAACCTTGTATGACAGCGTAAGAGCGTTTCTCTATACGCTTTGACGTAGGCTCTTTGGTCACTCGTCAGACTCCCAATATCCCTCCCGTTAATCACCTCCAGCCCCGCGCAGCCGGGGCTTTTTCGTACCAACATGGCAACTATTCTAGAACTCGACGGCGCGCAGACGTACCTAGTGGAGGATTCATTCTCCTACGCGTCCGGGGAAAGGCCCTGGGTTATTTCGGAAACCGTTCGGTGCCTCTAGGTCAATCTTCTTCTCAGCGTCAGCCTGTCGCTCCGCTGCCTTCCACCCGTCAGAGACAACTCGTTCGGAATATGGATTCGTCCCAGACCTGACATCGTTTCGGCTAGGGAGAACGACCTCTCGACCCAAGGTAAATATCATGAGTAAAGAAATACAGATCATTCAAGAAGCTTCGCGCTTTCACTCCAACAGAAAGAACGGGTTCGGAAATAACCCAGGAGGTATCTTGGCAGCTTCCGAAGACTTCCAGGATTTGAGCATCTTAACGAGAGCCTCTCGCGCAATCATCTTCAACGATGACGGGACAATCTGGCAGCCGCAGAACTCGGACGGCTCATTGCCACCTCTGAGAGGCTACGACTACCCCGCGGACGTTGAGGACTAGGCTAGACCAAGCCTGATGTAAAGATTAGGCCTCATTGTGACCTGGCATTTTTACCTGATCTCGATATCTACTTGACTTGACAGCAGGTTCGTATGCAATCGAGACCCTAAAAACGCTTTACAAATCCGTCATTTTTCGTCAATAATAATATTAACTTCGCCCCGAGGGAAACCAGAGGGCCCCCCATTGGCAAGACCAATGGGTTTTTTTATACTTTGCGTGCTGCCTTCTTTATCGACGGTTTTAACATATACGGTGCGATTTGTGAGATAGTAAAATCGGACCGCAAAAATGGGCTGTCTCCACCTCACCATTTGAAATGGCTTTCATATAGGTCTTTGTGCGATTGGATTGCAAGGTCTCCGCAGACGATACGCAACCTGAATGGGTTTGAAGGTATTCGTTCTCAAATAGATGTTGAATCAATCAATTTCTATACAGCCCTACCCATCGTTGACGCGACGATTGTTGGTTATGAGGGAGTCCAGAAAAAGGTAGATCGCCATCAAATTTACATTCAAGCGTGTCAAGCCGAAGGAATAAATGTCCAGTTAGGAAGGTTCAAAAGGCGAGATCAGACCTGCAGAGTGTGTAGTTATGTTCGTCCCGGGTATGAGGAAAAAGAGACTGACGTGCATATAGCAGTTGACGTAGTATGTAAAGCATTGAGCGGCAAAATTGACATAGCATATGTGCTTACTGGAGACTCGGATATTGGTCCAGCTTTTGATTGCGTTCGATCAGAAACTAATGTAAAACTAATCACAGTAGCTTTTGAGCCTAGAGCCCACTCTAAGGAACTTCTTTCTAAGTCCCACGGGCAAATGTACATTAGACGGTCTCAGCTAGAGAAAAATCTACTCCCCTCGTCTATCCTAAATCCTGATACCGGATATCCCATAGCTAGGCCATTGAAATACACCCCCAAGATTTAGCCTTGGGCTTTCTTAACCCTGGGCTGTAAAGGTTCCCCATGCCTGAAACTGGTACTGCCGATTTCCTGTCTCTGACAGAGACGTTTGTTGGCCAGCCTTACTCAAGCGAGTCATTTGGGTTTGTTCCAAATGGAAATTTCTGTCTTGCAAATCCATTCATTAGCGGTGTTCCCTCTGGGACACATACTCAATGGACTCACACGGTCTCGATCAAACTCATTGCCACGGCTGCGTACTCAACCTACAACGGCACCAGCGGTTGTAGGTACACGCCTACCAGCCAAGTAGAAGTGTCTGAGACATGGTCTAGCGACGGAGGATATAACCAGAGCTTCACCGGCGCAACGACCATTCAAGCGCTTTTCGGCGGTGTCGAGGCACTCACTCGTGAATTCATTCAGGTCAGCGTCCAAGCTGGCAAGAAAGGAAGATTTGGAGATACCTATAACACGAATCATACGGTTGCCTCCTTCGCGATAGCAGGAACCGCACAGAGCTTCTTCCCGCATTCGTTTTCCCAAAGTGGATACACGTATGTGTCAGGCGGCTCAACGCTGTCGGCGTCGGCTCCGTTTCTCGCGCCCTATCGCATCACCGGAGGCAATAATTTCCGAGGAAACCTTCAGTTTCATGTGACCTTCAAACCTGTCGATCTCGCGGGAAACCTTGTCAACAAAGATGTTCTGATCGATTTCTATCCAAAGTGGGTGAAAGGGGGAACGCCGTCATCGCCTGGCCTTACTGCGGGTGTGAACCATGGCAATACTCTTGTCCATCGAAGGACGCCTATTGACGAGACGTTCGAGTTTCCGGCCAGAGCGGAATCTTCGTCTTATCAGCTCTGGAACAACCCAATCACTGGCGGTCCGTTTGGCACTGACGGCCACGATCTGCAGGGCTACTTAACTTCTTGCCGAATAGTATGGAGATATCGAAACTTTGACGGTCGGGCAGATGCTCCTAACATCTACACCGAAGTTATAAATCGGTTCCTAAGCGTTCAGCATATGTGGGTCCGCGACGCGGGCGTAACCGACAAACCGATTGCAGAAGTCTTTCTACCGCCGTTCAAATCGCTAGGCCAAGGAACATGGTCGCAAAACGGAAGCGGATCTGTTGCCGGAGATCAACTTAGCGCGGGGGAAACGGTCACAACTTTTTCGAACAGTTTTTCCCCTCCTTCTAACGCCAGGCCCTACCGCTGGCTAGCCTTCGATTACGTAGTGCATTCATCCGGTCCGTTGTCCGTTGTTCCTATTACCGTCAGCCATCCCTCACAGTTCACAAAGGAGTATCCGTCCCAAGCACTATCGGGGTCTGGCACCTGCTTCGTTGATACTCTGAGTCCTAAGCTAGTTCAGGGTGTTGTGCCCACGTCAACAATAGAGAGGTTTAACCAGGCGCAAGTTGGCTCCATACAAGAGGCAATATCTAGATTTGATGGATTCCTTTCCGCAGGAGGGTTAAGGGTTAGATTTCAGTCCGGCAGCATCACGATAACCAACATCCGGATGGTTTGCCGATACTCCGCAACGCTCAGCCACCGTTCCGGCCCAGTAAGCGACTCTGTTCCGAGCGAAGTCACTCACTGGTTTGCAGGAGAAGTAGACGGTCGGGACGCTTTCAGGATAAGCAACATCAATGTTACGGATCTCGTTACTTCCCTTGTCAATGTTCAAGGCCTTGGTCTAGGATCAACCAATTACTCTTTGCCGAGTCACGCCCCATTCTCTTCGTGGACATTGAGGCCCCGTTCTGACTTGGCCACTCAAGATGAATCTCACATTCTCAGACTGGACCAAAGCCTTCTCGGGTCAGCTTTCATTTACGCATCTGGCGGTAGCCCGGATGGAGTCACCTTCTTTTACGGTCGCAAGGAGCTTGGATGGCAAAATCAGGTGGAGGGCATGGCTACGTGGGGTAACGAGGTTGCCGCAACGAGCATTCCCGGAAACACAACAATTCAGTTTGCCTCTCCTAGCAACCCGAATGAAACGTCCGAGTATCTCACAAATGAAGAGGGATTTGGACGTCTTGCTATTGCCGAAAGTAGGGCTTTCAATCCAAACAGTCCAAGCTTGCCTCCTCTGAATGTTGAACACTTTGCGCCCCACCATAAGCCTCCAATATCTAAGGCACTTTATAGATTCAACGGATGGTGTAGACGCTACCATATATATGTTTCGGGAAAGCTTCCCCCCGGAAAGGGATGCGTGGCGATAGTCTCAAACGATCTGGGATACATGATTGCTTATGTCGACGAGGACCACAAACTGATCATTGAAAGCCGATGGCATGCAACCTATGACGTTCTACTGACCGAAACCCTTGATGAAGGACCTGGGATAAGTGAAGTAAGGCTAACCGTGGACCCGGAGCGCCACGAGTTTCACGCGATATTCATCAAAGAAAACAGCCTATACCGTAGGGTTTCTCAAGACTACGGAGACACATGGATTAGTCCAGATGGGTCCGCCCCTTACCGTGAAGGTGTCATGCACGCGCGAGAGAGATTTAACCCGAGAACACATGAGTTCTTGATCTATACGATGACCGACGACCTGAAGATTAGGTGTCAAATCCTAGACTATGAAGGGCGATCACTTGGAACATTCCCTCAGAACATGGATGGAATCGGGGGGCAAGAGTTTGACGATTCTAGTTTTGATGTTGAGGTCTGGTCCGACGAAGACGATGGTATCGACGTGGTGGCTATGAAAGATGGAACTAGGGCTCGCTACCGATCATCCGACGAGGGCCGAACCTACTACGAATCGCCCTTATAGACACCCAGGAGGCTTGCCGGTGTCGCACTGTTTGCGCAACTGGTTTATCTGGTCTTGCAGATCATCGAGTAAGTCGACAAGCTCATCGGCGACATCCAAAACCTCACTGTCTTCTCGATCTTGACAGGTCTGGCGTAGCTTGCTGATTCTGAGCCTCAGGCTCCTTGTTCTTGACGTCACCTAAACATGATAGTGGCAGATTTTCATTAAATGTTACTGAAATAACAACGTGTTTTCGTTGCTTGTTTGCGGATGTAACCCGCTACCTAACCAGGCCATTGGCCAAGGACACCTCAAATGCTGATTAACGTAGACCCTAACCGAGACTTTGACTACCACGTAGGCCGCGCAAGCGTGGCGCGTGACATGACCCTAGAGGAACGCAACGACCTGGCGGCGTGGATTGAGATCAACTGCGAAGGCTTAACAGATGAGCAGGTGGTTTACAAACTTGCTCAAACGGAGAGGATAGCTAACCCTGACCCCGTGACCTTCGTAGATCGCGGATGGATCAAGAAGGCTGACCTGTGGTACTCGCTGGACCGCATCCAGACAGGCGATGGGTTGGATTTAGGCCCGTTGATGAGGCAGTTGTCAGCCAGTTATGGTGGCAACCCGTCAACCGATCCCATTGGAGCCGGGTGCTACCGAATCGTCAATGCTCCGGATGAGATTGATATGCGGTTGCCTGAGCCTCAGGCGTTTGGGCAAGCATTGCTTTTACATTTTGGAGTCAGCCAAGACGACTACGATCGGCTCTTTAAGGTTGCGCTACCCCGCGATGAAATCGTTGAGGGTCCAAGTCCACTAGAGCAGTTAGGATTTGGTTCGGGGGCGATTGTGGACGTGCTAACAGTGTCTGAGTTGAGGGGTGAGTAATGGGTTACCGCAACTATAACAGGGGGACTCCTAATATATTGCTTGCCACAAACGGGTCGCTCATCCAGGTGAACTCAGGCAGTATTGAGGTCTTTCAGGAAATACCATCACTGTCCGGAGATTCTATCTCTGGCTTCCGATGCTTCTTTGAATCGACTACTGGCACACAAACCAACATCCTTCAGGGCGATCTTTATGAGCTAGATGCCGTCACGGGTGAACCTACAGGGTCTTCGTTAGCGACGGCTACTGGAACCCCAATAAATCAAAACTATGCGAACTTTACGTTTGGGTCGGCTTACTCCAATAGCTCATCTAAGAGATATGGGATTAAGATCAAGAACGTCGCGGGGGTACCAGGGTCAAACCATTTCACGGTCAGTCAAACGCTTGGAGATACATCATCTGGGTTTAGGCTGAGCCCAACCAACGAGTGGACTGCTTTTAACGTAAACGCCTCAATATGGGCAATTTACACAACCGATGGCGAAGTCCAGTCTATGCAAGGGCGAACAAGTTCGACATCGGTCGGTGCTTCGTTTCTGCTCTATAACCCTTCGGGAGACATCCGAAGGCACGGATATGAAGTCCAATTCGATGAAGATGTCTACTTTGGTGGAGTGGAGTTTATCTTTGCTCCACCTGCGGGCACTACAGGATGGCCTCTGATCGCAGAAATCTGTGACTCCTCATCAGTGCTTGCGACATCGGTCAACAAAGTCAGGGAGACAGATGGCACTCGGCGTTTTAATTTTGATCCGTATCTGATGCTTGCGGGTACGTCCTACTTTGTGGTTGCAAGGGTAGAGACCCTAAATGTTGGAGACTCCTCCAACTACGAACGCATCGGCATATTGCAAAACAACATGCCGTCTAACTGCAAACTCGGGCCGATCCGTAACCGAGTGCAAAGCACGTCATCTACTCCTAGCTTCACCGTGACTGGTAGCATCCCTCGTGGGGGTCGCTTGATTTTCTGGCCTGCTAGTGGCGATACGGGGCAGATGATAGCGAGGGGAATCCTTAACGGAGGTTATCTCTAATGGGCGTGGACATCAGAGAGGCGGCGGGGACCATCGTTATCCGCGAGGTCTTATTCAAATCCGACGGCAGCAGGATAACCAGCGGTACGGCAACAATAAGCCTGCGAGAAGAGCAGGGCGACGGCACATACAAAGGCTTTGACTTTGACGACGACACCCTCAAGAGTGCCGGCACAACGCTCACCACAGCGACAGCAAGCCTGACGCATCAAACCGTCAACAATGGGGCTGACTCCGTTGCCTGGACATATGAGTTAGATGCCACCAACCTCACTGTAGGCGCAACCTACCTGCAAGAGATCAACCACCCAGACATGCCTCAGCCGTTGGTGAGGATGTGGCAGTACGGCGGGACTGAGGGCGATGTGTCGGGCGCGGTTTTGGCTACTCCTGCAAACAAACTCGCCACCGACGCTACAGGCCGAGTAACGGTCGGAACCAACGCGGACAAGACTGGATATGGATTAGCCGATGGAGCAATCACGGCACCCAAGATTGCCAGTAACGCGATCACCGACGCCAAGATCAACAACGGCGCAATCACAAGTGCTAAGTTTGCCACTGGCGCAATCACATCCGGTGTAATCGCTGCCGATGCTATTGGTGCTTCGGAGCTTGCGTCTGATGCGATTGTGGAGATACAGAGTGGCCTAGCAACTTCGAGCGGCTTGAGCGCGGTGCAATTCGCGATCCTCGATGCTATTGCATATCTGCCGGAAGACTCTGACTTGAGCGCAGTGCAAACGGCAATTATCAACGCAATTGACGCACTTAATGACATCAGCGCGTCGGATGTCAAAACCCAGGCTGACCAGGCCCTGTCTGACTACGATCCGCCGACTAGGAGCGAAGCTGCATCCGACAAACATGAGGTTCTTAGCGAACTCGGGACAGTAGCCAAGCCAGGCGACGTGATGCACATTGATTGGAGTCAGCAAAGGCCATCTGTTGGAGATGTCGAGCCAGGAACTTTAGGCGAGTCAGCTCTCGCTTCAGCAACTTTGATTGGAAATGAAGAGGTGGAAGGAGACAAGTACACCAAAAAGACTCCGGAAGGTGATATCGCTGCTGAATTTGAACTAACCCTAGACGGGCAGGGCCGCCCAACGGCAAGGACTCGGGTATGAGCTTAGTTACAGGAGGGCTTCTAGATCACTTTCTAGTAACGGGTGGTCTTGGAACAGATTCAGGCTCATCAGTTCCGGGAGATTGGCGATTCGGATGCCCTCACACCAGATGGCAAATGGGGTGTACCGGCGGTCGATACGACTTCGGTTGCCCAAACACTAAATGGCAAATGGGGTGCCCGGAATGACGTTATCATCACAAACGAAAGAGTACGTTTACGTGGATGTGGAGGATGTCCTTGAGGGGAACGACCCTACAGCCTCACCCATCTCATTCGCATTCGTACAAGGGGACACCGAACCTGATAGCTGGGCTTCAGGCTCATGGGTGACCGTCAATGGGGCCTATAAAGCCAGGTCGCTCATTGATCTGGCGAAAGGCACTTACAAAGTATGGGTGAAGCTAGATGTTTCACCTGAATCCGTCGTCCGGATGGTCGGGACTATCCGTATCACTTAGGAATCTCTATCTGCACACCGAGCACTTGCCGCCGTTTGAGCAATGAGCGCAGTACTTGCAGTTCTTGCAAGCTCTACAAACTCCGTTAGGGTTGCAACGTGCAACTACCTTTTCCTCGCAGCATGACTTAGCTACGGCTTCTTTTGGCGATCCAACTGTGGCAAACGCGGCAATCCCCAACGACACTGATAAAGCAATGAACTTACTCACCTGAGCATTGTACTGAAATACCCAAACAAATTCAACAGGACAAAAAATGAATAAACTGATCTTAAGCGCCTTGATGGCGCTTTTTTGTTGCCTGACCCGCGCAATTGACATCCGTGGCACCTACATTGAGCCTGGAAGAAGCATCTATGGCGTCTCTTCCATGTTCCCGCCTAATCTATCTGGTGGCGGAAACCTGCAGGCTGTCTTTGACCAAGCTGCCAACAACTGGAACTCCAAAATTGGCGACAACTGGTCGCTTAACATTCAGTATGGATGGAGTAATTCTATCGGCAATGCCTTGGCTGAATACCACGGATGGTGGTTCCCTTTTGGTGACCAGCGACACATTCAAGCTAGGATCCTTTTCAACCCAAAATACAGTTGGTTCGCCGATGCCACACCTTGGGAGCATTCTGAGTTTTCAAACTACTCCGAGACATCGAGGGACTATGGCGCCGGACCCATGAACGTTGGTAGGCGTTATCTATCTGGCCCCTCAGGGTTCGATCTGCTCTCAGTGGCCATGCACGAAATCGGGCATTCGCTTTCTATCGGCGTAGGGCCTCGTTGGGCCAATGAGGTAGCCGATGGCCATGTGGATTTAACTTCGCCACGGCTGTTCGCAGGATCACGGATACCAGTAAGTGGTGGCCACCTGGCCGACTCTACTTCTCTCATGTACTTCGGCACCGCTCAGGGGATTAGAACTTTGATCTCTGACGCTGACCTACTTTCTGGTATGCAGGCATCAGGATTTGAGATAACCCCTGTGCCTGAGCCGGTGACGATCCTTTCACTTCTGATGGGGGTTGCTTTTCTGATTCGGAAGAAACGGAGAAGTCGGGGTTCATCTTCCTAGGAGTTGACCATTTTCGTGACGTCACGAAAATGGCTAGGAAACATCCACCATCCACGCTCATCCTTTCTGGCGCCGACTGATTCAAGAAAGCCCGGATTGCTCATCTGGTGTCTAAGCTGACCATAGCTAATTCCAAGATAGGTTGCAAATTCTCGAACTCCCATAAATCCTGGTGGATATGGAGCCCGTTTAGTGTGATCTTTGTTGGACTCCACAAGCACAACTTCCTTCGTTCTGCTTGACGTAGCATCGGCCTCCATGATGCGCTCTATCCATTCGCGATCCCGCTTACTGTATTCCCACTCGTTGAGGTTGAATTCGTTGAGTTTGGAGATAAGGATAAACCATCCCTGAGCGCCTACTATCTTCCTGGCTCCAAGCGCGACTCGAATCCTTGGCGACGACCTCAGGATATGGCAGATTCTTCCATTGGTTGCTTGATAAAGACCTGTCTCTCTAACATTGATTAGCCCATCAAGAGAATCCTTGCGTTTGCCAACGGCTGTCCAATCCTCCATACAGGCTTGGTTTGCTACATCCTTATCGATCCACCAACGCCCATTAATCCTAATGATTCCGAAAGCTTCTCGAAACTCTTGTGAGTTTCCAGTTTGCGCGTAAAAAATAGGCCAGTTGTATGTATGCTTCTCCAAATACCTAGGTAACGGAATCAGCGCCATGAGATAGCTCTACTGCAATATCCAGGCCAAAGCAAGCCCCTTCTAGCAAAGCGCTGGAAGGGGCTTTTCTGTGTTTAACCCTTAGCCCAGCAATGCCTTAACTGCTTTTCGCCTCCACGATGCTAAGTTGGGATAGGTACCACATGAAAGCTGCTCAATGATCTTGTCGAGATCCGATGATCTGCTTTTAGGTACTGACAAAACCAGGTCGACGCGAGGATCGAATTTGTATCTCCAGAGTCGCGCAAGAGGTGAAGGGTCTCTGTCGAGATTTGGCCCAAGGTTGCGTTTGATCCATCCCGTGACCACCAGTATTCTGGGGGACCCAAATCTAAGCGGTATCACGGCGGCGCATTCGTTTTCAGAATATTGATAGGAGCAAACAAGCACTTTGCCCCTGAACACCTTTTCAGTTGCTCTCTTTTCGATTTGATAATGTGAATCACCCGGTTGGATACACACATAGGAGAGCCTCATCAAAAGCGCCCTAACATTTCCATAGGCCCACATCTTGAGCTCACTTATATAGATTGGGGAAGACGATGCCGAATCGACGTTTAGATAACGTAAACATTAGACTCGATACGGTTAAGTAAGTATTTTGTTGTAGTTCTGGGCCTATCGGTTAAGTGACTATCACGAACTCAGCAAGAATCGCAGCACCACTTGCCACCGTGGTAAAACCCGCGAGTGTGTAACCGCTACTTCCAAGCACATCAATCAGCGAAGATTGCAGAGCGATACAATGCCACCGACATGACAACGGCGGACATGGCCACGTATGGAGCGGTCCGCGAAGATGTCTATCCGGGCTATCGAACCGCAATCGTTTTCCAAGAGCCTGATGGCAGGTTGGTGCGATCCATGTTCTGGGGGTTCATCCCACCTTGGGTGAAAGACGAGGACCTTCACAAGTTTATGAAGCCGAACAATGCTCGTGACGATACGATTATCAAAAATCTCCACGAGCGAAAAGGCATGTTCTACTCATCCATGAAGTCGGGTAAACGGTGCATTATCGATGTTTCTGGTTGGTGTGAATGGACAGGTGACAAGGGAGAGAAGATCGCCAACAGGTTGACCGTCAAGGGCCATGAACATATCTCTATAGCTGGCCTTTACACTTATAGAGAGGGGTTCCCAGGATTCAGCTGCACTATGATCACGACTGAAGCCAAAGGCAGAGTCAGTGAGTTTCATCACCGTGTGCCAGTTGTGCTTCTTTCGGTCAACGATGAAGACGCTTGGCTGGACCCCAATTCTGATCCGTTTGAACTCACTAGACTATTTCAGAGCATCCCTGATGATCTATTGATTGTTGAGCAAAGGCCGGAGGATCAACGCAACAGGCAAGATAGAAGTCTTGATGATATGAACCTATTTGATTGAGTTCAGATAATCAAAATAGACTTCCCGCAACAGTTTGATGGCGTGGGGTCCAATGTGAGTTTCGGACGGTGTCCAGTTGCTTGGTTCAAACCTGTAGCCATCTCGATCACTATGCCATTCAAGATGTCCTATGAGCGTCTCTGAGTCTTGGCAAATGTGTAGGAGCTGGTAGGGATTCCCGTTTTCTTTAATGGCAATACCTTGCATACCATTGCTGTCCACTAAGACGGAGCGAAGTGGATAGAAACGCCTTATGTGCTGAGTGATTTCAGTCATGATTGCGATCAACCTTGTCCAATAGCCTCTGAATCCGATCTCTCTCCAGTGGCCAAAATCCACCTTGCTCCCCTCGAGCGCATTCCGTGGCGAAAGTTAGCAGCCGCTGAAGTCTTTCTTTCTCGGATTCGCCGGGAAGGGTTTTGTAGTAAGCGCGGCTTAATTCAGATGGTTCTGCCACATCTTCACCCTCGCGCCACTCGGCACAACTTCACCACTGCGCCTTTGCCTAATAGATTCCGACAGCGCGGCCCGAATGTCCATATCCATGTCCTCGCTCGTGTCTAGGTCATTGTCCGAGTTTGTACACAAGGTGTAGGGCATGCCACCAAACAGCGTTACCGCTTGCAGGATGTCGTCGATAACCGGCACCACCTCGACAATGTAGCCGTTGACTTCGTGGACAGTGGCTTGAGGAGACATACACGCACAATATAGCAGAAATAAGTCTACTTATAAATTCTTCGAGTTAACTGCTCAATGGCTATTGTCATAACGGCTGTCACCCCTAGACACATTTCTACAGGTATGTTTAACCTATTTGCTCTTTCTAAGTGTCACCCCTTTGAGTCTATGGCGTGATGTTCAATTCTCCCCGCCTCCACCAGTTCAATCGAACCTGCTTCTGACAGCAGGTTCTAGGCCTCTGTTCTACTGTCACCTGGAGCCTTGTCTACAGAATCAGCTACCTGGCAAGCGATTTTGATAAATGCTGCCGATACTCATAAAGCTGCAACATGGTTTGACCACCTCCGCCGACCTCTATCTGCACGGCTTGTCCGCGTCGTCGCGGTGTATGTTTATTGCAATTATTCTAAAGTCTTGGAAGACCGGTTGCCAATGGCATCGCAATAGGTTGCAGAACATGAATCTTACGCTAAAGGAATTTATGGATTTTGGACAAGTGAAGTATGGGTTTTGTTAACTGCTAGCTACGGATTTGTTATGTTCAAAACAGTCTGGAACGCAACCATTGGCAGGTTCACAAAACGGTGGCTAGCTTAGGTTCAAAATGAATCTGATTTTTGGTGTGTGTTTATCTGTAAGTCGCACAGACTTTCTTGTTTTTGTGGACTTGGTTGTGAATTTGGACTAGTTGGTAATGGGTTGGCAGCTTTTCATTGCCTTGTCGCGTGGTTTTAATCTCTATATATAAAGGGCGAAAACTAGGGTTTTTGTCAACCTAGGCTTGGTCGTGCGACAAGATCGTAACTTAGGCTTATAGATTTGGCGGGTGTCGACAAGCTTAAGGAGACTATCCAGAGTAACCTTGGACAGTCTCCCCAACTCCCATACAAGTAAACACCTTTCAGGGAGTCAATCAAGCGAGGTGACTATTGGTTGGTCAAGAATATGGAAAGAACACTAAGCCTCCCAGACAATAGTTCGAGCTTCTTCAAAGGGGACAGCGAGAACTATACTTCTCCAATCAGTGCGAAAACCATGGAGGCGATTAGAAAGGAATGCTATAACCTTATCAAATTCCACGGAATCCTCTGACATCTCGAAAATGCGCTCGTCGCAGTGCAGACATAGAACTATAGTATCAAAAGTAATAGTATCTGATTTGTAGATTTCTACTTTTGAAATTCTTGATAGCTGAATGCTCACAGTTTCCTTTCCCAAGGAAATCAGAAGCTCGTTGGGCGAGCAGTTAACTTTTAGCTCAGTTTTCATTTTCTACCATCCTAATGCCCTACTGCTTTTTCGTAGTAGTATTTCCCAGCATTCCTACCGGCGATGCCACCCACGATGGCACCTCCTATTCCGCCAATCACTGCACCCCAGGGACCGAAGAGTGCACCTACGGCGGCACCAGCCTTTCCACCAGCCCATGCTCCAGCCCAAGCCCCGGCAATTTCCGAACCAGTTTCGCCTCGATTGTCTGAGTGCACAAAGTCATTGACGTCGCTAACTACAGCAACCGCTACCAGCGCCTTTCCTATTCGACCAGCGTTCTTCCCCAGCTTATTCCAGCCAGGATTGGTTTTGCTCGCGTTGCTTCCACCGTGACCTGGCTCCCGAGGAGGCAACATGCTCTTGTATGGTTCCGGAGTCAATCTTCGAGCCCTTACACGAACTGCATCTCTACCTGCTGAATCACTAGGATCAAGTTTCGACACCCGGTTTATGTAGTCCTGCCTAACCCAGGAGCCTTCTAGTGACACTAGTCCAAACCATCGAACTGGATCAATTAGCCAATTCCAGAACAAGCCGCTGGAATCAATCCGTGAATTCGGATTACTATCACAGTATGCATACCAATTTCTTCCATCCTTTATTGGATCTCTTGTCAGGAACCTTCCAGTAGAGGCATCGTAATACCGATGCCCCAGCAGTTTGAGCGAAGAGTCTGCATCTTCTTGGTAGCCAAAGCTTCCGGCATAGCCAAAGGGACCTTTCCAAGTTCCAGTACTAGTTAGGGTGTTTCCAAATGCGTCGTACTGCTTGGTGGCGGTGACGGTTTGGGCGGTGCCAGATTGAGAATCGGCATTCTTCAGCCCGGAGTGCAGGAAGGTTGTGGTGGAGCTTCTTCTTTCGGAGATTCCGGGAGTGTAGGTTGCTCCGCCGTCGCTAAGAACGGGGGCAGTGACTCCGGCTCCGTCTCGTTTGAAGGTTGAGGTTCCCGCGCTGTCTACCTTGGATACACGGGTATCTAGACCGTTGTAGGCAAAGGTATTCGTTGCAGAGGACGGATAGGTTATCGTTGAGATGCGGCCTTCATAGTCGTAGGCCAGAGTCGTTGTGCCGGCACTGCTTACAACGGAGGTTGTTCTTCCGGCGGTGTCATAGCCATAGCTCTTCTGGGTGACGCCACCTATCTTGACCGTAGACAGCTTGTCTGCATCGTCATAGGCATAGTTCTCCGTCACCCCGCCAATGGTGCGCGTTAAGCGGTTGCCGTTGCCATCGTAGGTGTAGCTTGCGGAATAGCCACTTCTGGATTCCGAAGTTAGCTGGCCGATGTCGTCGTAGCCATAGGTGGTAGTGACTCCATCCACGGTGTTGGTTGCAACTTGGGAACCGTTGTTGTAGGTGTATGCATTGGTTCTCAGCGGGGAATGACTGGAGTTCTTAAGCGTGACCGAGGTGACCCTTGAACGAATGTCGTAGGCGTATTCCTCGTATTGCCCGGAAGAGTAAGTTTTCTTGGATAGTCGGTTAAGGTTGTCGTAGACGAAGGCGGTGTCTTCAGAGTAACCGTTCTCCAGGTTGGTGAGGCGTCCGGCGTCGTCGTATGAATAGGTTGTGGTGAGGCCGCCATCGACCATGGTCGCGCGTTGGCCTGCACTGGTGTAGGTGTAGCTCAGGTTCCCTTGGGGAGAAGAGAATGCCGTGAGTTCAGAGGCGGCGTTGTAGGTCCAGCCGGTGTTGCCGGTGCTGTCGGTCATGCCGGTGCGACGGTCGGCGTGGTCGTAACTGAAGGTTACGTCTGTGCCGGTGGGGTAGTCGATGCCGGTTTGGCGGCCTGCGTCGTCGTAGACATAGTAGATGACCTGGCTCAATGGGTTGGTGTAAGCGCTGGTGGCTCCACTGCCGTTGTAGCTCCAAGCCTCTACGCTGCTGTCGGGAAGCGTGAGAGTCGCGACTTCGCCGCGATCCGTGTAGGTGTAAGTCCTGGTCTTGCCGCGACCATTGGTGACGCTGGTGCGCTGGCCGGCATTGTTGTAGGCGTAGCTTTCGGTCTCACTCTCTGCATTAGTGACGCTGGTGAGTCTTCCGGCATTGTCATAGAC
Source organism: Fimbriimonadaceae bacterium (assembly GCA_037190145.1). GTDB lineage: Bacteria > Armatimonadota > Fimbriimonadia > Fimbriimonadales > Fimbriimonadaceae > 55-13. Next base: position 144,532 of record JBBCJU010000004.1, on the reverse strand, counting down.
GTAGTTGGTGGTTTTACCAAGCTCATTGGTCGAGGCAGTGGTGTTGCCTTCTGCGTCATAAGCCACCAAGCTGGTGGAGTTATCCGCATGGGTATAGGTCACGGGGCGACCCCAATCGTCGTAAGCTACCGCTTCCTCGTTGCTCAGAGCATCTGTGGTGCTGATGAGGCGGCCCATGGTGTCGTAGTCCATGGTGCTGGAGTTGTTAAGCGGATCTTCGACGGTCTCTAGGTTCCCATGAGCATCGTAAGTGAACTCGGTGACTTTGCCCAGCGCATTCTCGACTGAAGTGAGCTGGCCATACATGTCGTAGGTGTTCTCGGCAGATGTCCGGTTTAGCGGGTCTTCCACTTCGAGCAGATTGCCGTTCCCGTCATAGGTGTACTCCGTGACATTGCCAAGCGGATCTTCTGAGGTCAACAGGTTGTTGTTGCCATCGTAGGTGTACTCCCAGGTTTTGTTTAGGGGGTTGGTCTTGGTGAGAACGTTGCCTTTCGCATCGTAGGTATAGGTCCAGATTTTGCCGCGCTTGTCGGTCACGCTGGTGGGCTTGTTAATCGCTCCAAGTGTCTGCGAGGTGCTGAAGCTGGCTTCATCCACAACGCTGGCAAGCTTGCCCGAACTGTAGTTGTGCCGAACCTTTTTCCCAAGCGGGTTGGAAATCTCTGTATAGCTTCCTGCGTAGGTATAGGTCCAGGTGTGGTTGTATGGGTTCTTCTCGGTGTCGAGAGAACCATCCATGTTGTAGGTATAGGTCCAGTCTTTGCCACGTTTATCGGTGTGGGTGACAATGCGGTGGCCAGAATAGGTGAACTCATCGGTGTAGGTATTGGAATCCAGCTCTGGCCATTCCACCTCTACTAGATCATCGGAGCCATCGCGGGTGAAAGTCCAAGTTTTGCCCTCAGGCGTGGTGACTGACTCAAAGTTATTGGAGCCATCCAGATCGATCTCGTAGTATCTTCCGGTTGCATCTGTTACCCGGGTGACGTAATTGGCCCCGTTCAGAGTCAATGTGATCTGGTTTCCATTCCGGTCTTCAATTTGCTGAAGGAACCCGTCGTCATTGAACTTGAACTTAGTCCGGTCCTTCTTGGTCAAGGTCCAAGTTCCGTCATTGTGCTGAACGAGTTCATCGAAAATGCCGGTTGGAGCGTTGAATGGATTGTCAGTGTAGGCGCTTTCTGCGTGAAGTGGGGCAGGTGCCTTTGGAGCAGGTGTCATACCATCGCCTCCTCCGTCAGATCCACCCAGAGGAGGACCGTCGCCGGGACCTCCGGGTTCAGTTCCACCGCCTCCCGAGTAGTCGGGATCGTTAAATGGAATTGCGGTGCCATCGCCAAAATGGACGGTTGCTGTGGCTCCCGAATGATTGATGTACATGTCGTACGTCCAAGTCCATCCATGGCCAAGCTCGTCGTTGTAGTTAGTTTGAGAGTTGTGGAAGAGAGTGAAATCCACACTCATGCCGCCGCGAGTCTTCCAAGAGAAAAGATTGAGGCTGGTGGTTTTGTTGCCGTTGCCAGAATTGACGCCGCCAAAGCTTCCTTCCCAGGGCATGGAGCCGCCAGAATCTGGATTCACGGCGAGAGTGTGCATCACCACACCTTGGTACTCTTCCCAAGACTCCATCGCCAAGTCCCACACAAACAAGCCGATTCGTGGATTGCGCTTCAGCAGTTTTGACTTTTGAGCAGACTCCAGCGCACGTTTACTCCACATGCCACCCCGGTCCTTTGCCGAACGACCAGGTTTGTCACCCAAAAAGGCTCGGCGAGGCGTATCTGTAAACTGCCCAGGCTTTCCCCTGGCCCATTGCGAAACTACTGCCCCGATAGATTCGGAAGCTGAATAGAATCCCCCAAAACTGCTACTAAAGAGCAGAGTCGTCGCGCTGACCACTGAGACAGCGCGCGAAAAGTGAGACGCAATCATGGAATCCCTCCTTCAGTTTTACACCTTCGTAAAACTAATAGTTACTTATAACACAGATTTGGAAACAATCAAAGTGTAATTTCTAAAAAACAAGAGTAGTTGTAAAACTCTCATCTGATATGCATGAAAACATCACACTTACTCACCACTTAATGATAGGCGAAGTAAAACCTATGATGTGAAAGCTTAATGAGACTTGGGTGGTTTGTAGAGGTACGTCTACAATCAGGTCGACTTTTACTCTCTTTCAAATTTCAGTCACCTGCCCGCTGTAGGTAGCAAAGAGCCAAAAGAGAAAGTAGCGAAAGATTTCTATTTCTAGCCTTGCTTCGGGAGACTCAGGTTTGGAAACACAATTCCTCAACTACTGGAACTCAAAAACTGGCATCCGCCCTATCATCGTAACATCGTTGCGCGTTTTGGCGTTGTCAACCTAAGTGCCCGGTATATTGGGGCGACACCGTAAAATTCACATGGACTCTCAATCGACTGGCCACCGGCCTACCATCCTTGCAATAGAAGACGACCCCGCGATTCGGCGGCTATTGCGTTCCTCGCTCGATGCAGAAGAATATAAGCTTCTGGAAGCAGAGACGGCTCAAGAGGGCATTGATCAGATCACTAAGCGAAACCCGGATATCGTTCTTCTGGACCTTGGATTGCCTGACAAAGATGGTCTCAATGTTGTAGAAACGGTGCGCGGCTGGAGTCAAGTGCCGATCATCATCCTTTCTGGCCAAGGCCAGGAAGATGTGAAAGTCAACTGTTTGGAAGCTGGGGCAGATGACTATGTGACTAAGCCCTTTGGAGTATCGGAGCTGATCGCCCGTATCAAAGTCGCGTTAAGGAGAACTTCGCTGGCTCCGGCAGCGGGTGAAGACCCCATTTTTGAGGCTGCCCAGCTCAAGCTCGATAGGGCAAATAGAAAGGTTTGGGTCCATGGGGAAGAGGTTCATTTAACACCGATTGAGTACAAGCTTCTTTCCGTACTTGTTCAACATGCGGGCAAAGTTGTGACTCATCGCCAACTACTCTCCGAGGTTTGGGGAAATGAGTATTCCGAGGATTCGCAATACTTACGGGTTTACATTGGATATCTCCGGCGTAAGCTAGAGCCAAATGATGATTCGGACAAGATTTTGGTGAACGAACCGCGTGTTGGATATCGCTTAGCTATCTGATTTTTACGGTTTTTTAACCTCTCTCATCCATCTCTTACCTCTATGTTAACGGCGGTTTCGGCATTCTATTAGTCAATAGAAATGCACCGCCAAACGAGGTTAACGATGAGAACAATCAGCAAAATCCAAGCCTATCGCCTCCAAATCAAAGCCGCCCTTGCGCAGAGTATGTGTCAAGAAAAAGCTGTTGACTGCGCATATGCCGCCCTTGCGGCTGCACTTGAAGACAAGGCTTGGCAACGCAATCGTTACCAAAACCTCATGCGACGTTTTCGACAGTGCTCTAACGTATTAGAGGCATGGACAGGCCCTACGGGCGAGAAGACTCAAAGGTGACATGGGAAGATGAATTTGTACTTCATGCTACTCATGCTCGCCACCATTCTCGTGGGAGTTTTAGGATTCGCCGTCTTTTCCGGCACAATCGCGGATTGGACGCAGGTTGCGTTCTTTGCCTTGATTGTCGCGGCCTTTGTAACACTGGTATACGATAAACGCCGACCAATTTAGAGATCTCTGGTTCTTAACTCAATCACAGTCTTTACCAGTTCTTCAGGCTCCACCGGCTTTGTTAGATATGAGTTGAACCCAGCTTCAAAAGCCCGCATTCTATCTTCACTGCTTGCAAAAGCAGTGAGCGCGGTGGCGGGAATGTCGCTGAGGTCACCACCAGCGCTACGAATACTTCGGATGAGTTGGTAACCATCTTCCTCTGGCATTCCGATGTCGCTTACGATTACGTCAGGGCTTGTCTCTCTTAGTAGCTTCCTGGCCATCGTCGCAGAATCTGCTGCTATGACTACCGCACCTTCGATTTCGAGAATCTTGCGGAAGACATCCCTTGACGATGGATCATCTTCGACCAATAGAACACAAATATCCACTAGTCGCCGATCATCTAAGGGTTCTGGAGTGACCGTTTTCACCCGAGAGCGTTGTGGCAATGGAGACATCTCAGCTATGGGGATAGTCACGGTAAACGTACAGCCTTGGTTCTCACCATCGCTTTGCACCGCGATGTTTCCACCATGCAGTTCGGCCAGCTGTTTGGCAATTGCCAATCCAAGACCTAGCCCACCATGCCTGCGAGAGCGACTAGCATCAGCTTGTCGAAACCGATCAAAAACATATGGTAGGAACGATTCTTCGATCCCGATTCCAGAATCGGCTACCTTTACGAAAGCGGTATCCGCATTCACACCCACTTCAACTTTGACATCGCCTCCGGAGGGAGTGAACTTAATGGCGTTAGACAAAAGATTCCAGATGATCTGTGAAAATCGATCTGGATCCATACGGACGATGATAGGATCCGCAGGCTCCCTCACACCAAGATCTATGTTCTTCTCGTAAGCCGAGGTTTGAACCAAGTCCATTACCGACTGGACCGTGTCGAAAAGCTCTGAATATTCAAATTCTAGATTTATCTTTCCAATGCTGATCCGACTCATATCGAGCAGATCATTTATTAGCTGCATCTGCAACTTACTGCTTCTCTGAATCACTTGCAAACCGTCGAGAAGCTCCGCTTCTCGGATTTTGGGCTTCATCAAAAGCTCCGTCCAACCCAGCATAGTGGTAAGCGGAGTTCGAAGTTCGTGCGACAATCCGGCAAGAAACTCATCCTTCATCCGATTTGCCTTTTCAGCATCGCTTCTTGCCGCACGTTCATTGGCAAGACTCCGACGCAAGTTCTCCTCCATGTTGATGCGGTCCGTAACGTCCAGGCTGGACATTAGGTAACTCAGGGGTTTACCATCGTCACCCACTATGGGATTTGCTTTTACGTGAATCCAACGGTATTCGCCCGTTGCAGAGAGAGTTCTAAACTCAACGGAGAAAGCTTCGCCAGCATCGAAAGCAACGCGTCTTGTTTCTTGAACCCAGGGCTCATCATCGGGATGAATATTTGCGAAACAGCCTTCGCAAAGTGCATCTTCAAGCGATAACTGTCGAAAATCCAGCCAAGGCTGATTAAACCAGTTCGCCGAGCCATCAGGATTACAAACCCAAATCATCATGGGCGAGCTATCTGTGAGGTTTCGGAAACGAAATTCGCTTTCTCTTAGCTGATCTTCTGTATCTTTACGCTGGGTGATTTCGATCATCACCATGCCCACCATTTTCACGACACCCCGAGCATCTGTAATCGGATAGAAGCCGCAGTGCCAATGGCGCAAAACTCCTGGCGCCTTTGGGGTTTCACCGCTCACTTCAATTTCTTTCACTTCCTTGCCGGTCGCAAAAATCTGGTCAATGATGGGTTCAATGTCAGGAGCATTCTCGGGCACGACTTCACGCAAAGATTTCCCCACGTGATCGGCAATAGAGATTCCATTCATATGAGCTAATTGCTCATTGAGTTTTTGATAGCGATAGTTCTTGTCAAAAAAGGCAAACCCTAATGGAGCATGAGTGAGCAACGAATCAAGTAAGGCATTCGTGCGCTCTCGGTCCTCGGCCAGGCTAGAGATCTCATCATTGATCCGAATCCTTTCCGATATGTTATGGAAGTAAACCAGCAGCCCTTCTGGACTAGGAAACGACCTGACCTCATAGGTTTGACCAGATTCATCATCATGGATTTCAATACTGATCGCCTGACCAATTTTGATGGCTCGATTGATAGGAGTATCAAGCCCATCTACAATGGCCTTCGGAAGAATCTTAGAGAGGTGCTCCCCAATCATTTCTGGCCTGATTCCCCATCGATTAGCCGCTGCCTGATTAAAGCTAAGGAGCTTCAAATCTTTTGAAACCGTGAGTAGCTTATCTGTAATGCTCTGAAAGAGCGCATCTAACTTGTCCCGAGATTCACGCTCTTGCTCCGCGCTTTGGGCTGCCACCGCTTCACTGCTTCGCAGAGCACCACAAATAAGGCTGATACATAGCCCTACCGTGAGTTGCGCGAGCGTCATGATCCTTAGTCGAGGATCTGAGATCGCATTCAGAGGAGTTCCAGGCATAAAGAGGTAGAGACCTGACAAAGTTGTTATGCAGGTAGCCACCAGGCCAGGCCACAGTCCACCAATGAATGCCGAGATTGTCACCACTAAGGCGGCGAGGAAAAATGGGCCCGATTGCTGGAGAATGGGTGAAAGGCCATAGCGCAAGCTGACAACCAGTCCCGTCAAAACGAAGGGGATCACGAAGTGAACCCAACGTGGAAGCTTAATCCTTATACGATGAGCCATGACACAATCCCATGAGCCTACACGAATAGGCAATACCGATTGGCGGCTAAAGCATATAAATTCTGCAAGAATTGCAAACCTATTCTTTTTCTACAAGCATGGATGAATCATGGATTGGATGTGCATCCACGATACGGAAATGACGGTTAGAGATAAACCACATTTCATCACGATCATTCCTCAGTATTAGAAAGGCTTCTGATGTCTCGGACGCGGCGTGCAATCCTAGAACATTATAAAAACGCCCCAAACTGAAACCACTTGCCAAAGGTAGGGGCTGGGGAGGGTTTTCTCCTAAATACTCTTCTACTCTAACATAAACATTGGGTTGAATATATACACTCATCTTCTCTTCATGTTCATGGAATGTGAGTGGCTCTTACAGAACTGTAAAAGAAAGTTCCTTATTTATAAAAAACATATAAAAAACGCACTCAATTCATGCTCTTTAACAAATTTTTTATAGATTTGGCATTCGCCTTTATACGCATTTATTGCCGGTTGTTCGACAATATTCTCAACCGCAGTCGTGAGATTGCGAAGGAGAAGGATATGAAAGAACAGACTTATGTAGATGCTATTTTGATCGAAAGAAGTCAGCTAGGTGATCCCTATGCTATCGATGAACTTCTCACAAAATATCATAACACCGCATTCATGTATGCGCTGAAAATGACCAAGCATGTTGAAGAAGCTGCGGATGTAGTCTCTGAAGGATTCATTCGTGTCCACAGAGCCATCGGAAGATTCCAAGCAAACTCATCATTTTCTACGTGGATGTTTAAGATTTTAAGGAATTGCTTCCTTGATATTCGCAAGAAACGACGAGTAAAGGTAGTAGCCAGCCTGGATAATGCAATGGATACGGATGAGGGATCTGTGTTCATGCAACCAGTTGATGAAAGTGATTCTCCCTATGAAACAAGTGCAAAGTCTGAGTTTTCAGAGCGAGTTCGTGAAGCACTAGATCTGCTTCCATTTCATCAAAAAGAGCTGCTATTGATGTATCACGAAGAGGAGCTAACATATGAAGAGATCGCAAGAAAATTAGCTACTCCAGCTGGCACCATCAAGAGTCGCTTGCACCGCGCTCGGCTTAACCTTCAAGAAGTGATTAAGAGTGATCCAAACTTGATGAGCCTTGCTTCAATTGCTTAAAAGCTTTACATCAAAGGAGAGTAAGGGGCAGCATATCGCTGTCCCTTTTTAACGCCCAAAGGAAGTAGCCATGTTCACCGTGGCCACTTCCCTTATTTCCTTGGTATGAGTTGAATTGGCGATCAAAGACTTTAGCTTATCTTCATAAACCTTTGCGTCTAGGGGGATTTCCACCGTTTCTCCGAGTAACGAAGAGAGGATCATCGCATTCCCTAACTCTACTGAATGAATGCCTTCTATGGCAGGGGCTACAAGGTTCGAACCGCCTTCTATGGCATCTATAAAGTTCTGCAGAATGCCTTGGTGCTGTGCCCCATGGCCGTTGGCTGGCAACTCACACTTCCAGGTAGGTACGGAAGCAAATGATTCAGGAGACGTTTGGTTAATCTCGGAAACAGATGTTTCGGTTCTGGTGAAAAGGACTTTCCCGCTTTCATAAACGATCTTTCCTCGGTCTCCAACAATCTCCAACCGATTCGTTCCGGGAGCTTCTCCCGTTGTAGTCACAAAGACACCTGTCGCTCCGTTTGGATACTCTAAATAAGCTGTTACCTCGTCTTCAACCTCAATATTGTGATACTTTCCAAAGCTGCAGAAAGCACGTACTCTGGAAGGCATGCCACAAATCCACTGAAAGAGGTCAAGGTTGTGAGGGCATTGATTCAGCAAAACCCCTCCGCCTTCTCCAGCCCAGGTAGCTCGCCACCCACCGCTAGCGTAATAGGTTTCTGTGCGAAACCAGTCCGTAATGATCCAGTTCGTGCGTCGAATCTCTCCAAGCTCGCCATTCAAAATGGCTCGGCGGATGACTTGATAGTGAGGGTCTGTTCTCTGATTAAACATCGCCCCAAAAACTAAATCTTTCCCATGCGATTCATAGGCAGATATGAGGCGTTGACAGTCGGCCTTGTGAACTGAGATCGGCTTCTCCACCAAAACATGGAGTCCATTTTTTAAGGCGTCTATACCAATCGTTGTATGAGCATAGTGCGGGGTCGCGATTAGAACAGCATCAATGGTTCCAGACCGAATCATGGTCTCACTCTCAGCAAAATGTGGAATGTCTGGAAAACGCGCAAGCTTTGCTTCATCAATATCGCAGATTGCTTTCAGCTCAACGTTCTTGATATTTGGCATCCAGCCAATGTGGGCAGACCCCATATTTCCAATGCCAACAATCCCTAACCTGACCATGACACCATGTTATCCGTTTAAACCCGACGGGCTATTACAGAGCGGACATTTCTTTCGCGATATCGACTGGCTTTGCTGACTTTGCGTGATGATACAAATCTTCTAGAGACTCCATCACAAGCGCGCGACGAGACGGTGGAATCTGGGAAAGAATCTCGGTCGCACGGTTTGCTCGCAAACTCTGATGAGTCTGCATCTGAACTCTGCCGACTTCCGAAAGACACAAAAATTTTACGCGTCGATCTTCGGGATGACAATTCTTAACAACCAATCCAACCGATTCCAATCTGGCTACCAAGTGAGCCAATCGACTCGCAGACATGCCCAACTCTTCGGCCACATCAGACATCGTGCGCTCTCCGACCGATAAAGACCGGATCACGCGAAGCTGCATCAAGGGCAGCTCCGCGAATGGGTCATCTTCACGGGGAGGGTAGATCGTTCGCAGGATCAAAGGAAGGATCGCCTCCAACCTCCGAGCTTGCTCCTCAATAGGTTGGCTCATCTACCTTCTCCGAAGATTTGGGACGCTCGGGAAGCAACTCTGACTCTTCATCGCTACCTCCAACCGATGCCACTGAAGGTTCAACCAAGTCCGCATGTGCCAGGTCTCTCTGATCTTTGCGTAGCTTCCGAGCAATGTCATCGAAGAACGTGTAAACCACCGGAACGATGAACAAGGTTAAGATGGTTGAGGTGGCAAGTCCTCCAACAACTGCAGTAGCCAACGGAGCTTGTAGCTCAGAGGATGCACCTAACCCAAGGGCAAGTGGCAACATACCAAGGCTAGCACACAAGGAAGTCATCAAGATCGGGCGTAATCGAGTAGGCGAGGCCGTCAAAATAGCCTGATCGCGAGGCATACCCCTCCCCCTTAACTGGTTTGTATAGTCCACCAGAAGGATGCCGTTTTTCACAACAATGCCTATTAACATGAGGATGCCCACATAAGCGGTTAAGCTGAAGGCGCGGTCAGTGAGGAACAAGGCCAAAACCACACCGATAATACAAAGAGGCACGGAGCACAGAATCACAAGTGGATAAATGAACGACTCAAATTGAGTCGCCAGCAACATGTAGATCAGAGCAATCGCTAAGAACACGCTAAAGGCAAGGCCAGAAAACTCCCTCTGCCTGCGCAGTTGCTGATCTCCAAACGACCAATACTGACCACTTGGAAACTCCATCTTATCGAGCGCAGTCTTGATCGCCCCTTGCACTTCGCTCTCAGCCCGATCTACGACACGCCCAGTCACCGCAACATACCGTTGGCGGTTGATTCGAGTGATTTGGTTAGGGCCTGTGCCGATCACTGGCTCAGCTACTTGACCAAGCGTGATTTGACGAGGAGGATCTCCAGCGATCGTCTTGACCGGTAGCTTTCGAAGTTCTTCAATCGATCTTCTCTGGTCAATGGGAACTTGAACATAGATTGGATATTGGAATCCACCCTCTTGGTAATAGGTTGCCAACTTACCGCTGGTGCTGATGCCAATCGCATCCGCAATATCGCTAAAGCTAACGCCAAGGGTCGCCGCCTTCTGGCGATCAACTTTCCACTGAAGCTCTGGTGAAGAATCCTGCACCGCCAAGTCAACAGACTCTAATCCGGGGATGTCTTGCATCGTTTGTTGAACGAGCCGAGCCTGGTCAAGAATGCCGTCCAGATCTTGTCCAAAAACATCTACCTGGATTCCTTGATTATTCCCCGCAAGACTGTTCGCGACCAAGTCATAAGGTTGGGCAAGGGGTCGAATACCCGCGATCGAGCCTAGCTCACGTTGCAGACGCTTGATTACATCCTCGGTGCTGACGTTCCGATTGGCTTTAAGGCGGACCGTCGCCGAACCTTCATTGGAATTGCCAGACCCAGTCGTACCACGCATCGTCAGGTTTGCTCCGATAGCGAGCAAAACCGTTTCCACCTCTGGCTGCTTCAGCAGAGTCTGCTCTACTTGCATCATTTTGGTGGTCGTTGTTTCCAGCGCGGTTCCAATAGGCAAGCGAACGCGAACGGTGAAGTCTCCTGTGTCCGTCTTTGGCAGAGTCTCTGAACCGATAAACGGAACTAGAGGAAACACTGCGACGGTCAGACCAACAACGCTTCCGAGAACTAGCCAACGGCGCTTAATCGCCCAAGCCAGACCACGATGGTATGACTCATCCATGCGATTAAAGAACCGGCCAAAGGAGTCAAAGAGCTTTGTAAGAGGGCCGGTCTTTTTGCCTCGCAAAGCTCGGAGTTCGGGGTGAGCCTCTTCCTCAACTTCTTCTTCTTTGATAACCCTAGAAGCAAGCATCGGGACAACGGTCACCGCGTCAAGCAAGGAAACCGCGATCGAGAAGATAACAACTAAGGCGAACTGGGTAAACGTTTGACCAGACTGACCTTGGATCATTAATAGCGGCAAGAAGACCACCATTACGGTAAACGTAGAGGCCGTTACCGCAGACATGATCTCTTGCGTTCCCGTTACCGCCGCAACCGCCGCCTTCTTCTTGTCACGTTCTATGTGGCGGAATATGTTCTCAAGGACAACAATTGCGTCATCCACGATCAATCCTGTCGCCAATGCCAAACCACTGAGCGAAATGGTGTTGAGCGTAAAGCCCATGAAGTACATCAGGGCAAAAGTGCTGATGATAGAAATAGGAATCGAAAGGGCGACTACGAGCGTGCTTCGAACGCTACGCAGAAAGAACATGATAACGAGAACCGCCAACCCACCGCCGATAAGCGCGGTCTCCTGCAACTCAAGAATCGACTTCTCGATAAAGCCTGATTGATCGTAGGCTTTCCCAAACTCCAGGTTCGGATAGCGGGCCACGATTTCCTGAACCTTGGCCTCAACATTCTTTACGGTATCTACAGTGTTGCTGGCGCTTTGCTTGGTGATAGAGATCGCAATACTCTGCTCACCATTTAGGCGGGTTGAGATTCTTTGTTCTTGACCCTCATCAACAACCTTGGCAACTTCTCCAAGTGTCAGATTTCGACCGTTGTACGAGCCAATGGGCATCGCTCGCGCTTCGTCCAGAGAAGCGAAATACGCAGTGCTCCGAATTGAAAACTCTTTCCCGCCATCTGCCGCAATCCCGGCAGGCACACTGATATTCTCGGCCTCAAGCCTACGGATAATGTCCGTCAGACTAACTCCGTACGCCTCCAGCTTCGTTGGATCCGCTTCAACGAGGATGGCCCGTTTTTGTCCACCCGAGATATTGACTTGCGCAACCCCACCTGCCGACTCAAGAATCGGGGCAATCTCGTTGTCAATCAGCGTTCTCAGCTGAATCGGATCATCAATGCCGGAGATTCCATAAATGAGAACCGGAAGCGCAGCTGGATCGAACTTGAAGACAATCGGATTCTGAATATTGGGGTCATTCGGGAAGCTACGAGCCGCCCGCTGCACATATTGCAGAACGTCACTTGCCGCCTGATTAACGTCAACACCGTAATCAAGCTGAACTCGGACCGAGGATTGCCCCAATTGAGACGTGGAGCTGACGTTGTAAAGCCCTGGAACCGATGAAACCGCTTGCTCAATTGGACGGGTTAGCTGAGTTTCAATTTCTTGGGGGGCCGTGTTTGGCCAATCTGTATTGACAACAACCGTCGGGATGTCAACCTTTGGGAGAAGATCTATCGGGAGACGGAATAAACAGACAAGTCCCAGCAAGGTAAGCGCCGCAATGCGCATCGTGACCGCTACCGGTCTTGTTACCGAGAACTTGGCTACGTTCATTTACCCTGCTCCTTGGCTTGTCCAGAAGGGGCTCGCACTTTTTGGCCTTCGCGCAATAGGTTATAAGAAAGCGCCACCACTTTCTCTCCAGCGCTGAGTCCGGAGATGATTTGAACAAGCTTGTCGTTCTCTTCTCCCACTTCAACGGTTCGGACTACGACATCACCTTTAGAATCGATGACTCGGACCGATTTTCGCCCCCCATCATCCTGAATAGCAGTCTTGGGGACAGCGACCTGAACCTGAATTTTTTCTACAGGCACCGCAATCTGCGCGTACATGCCAGGACGAATCATCTGTCCAGGATTTTCTAAGCGAATCTGGAAGCTGAATTGTCTTGTTTGAGAATCAGCCGCTGGGTTGATCTGGCTGATTTTTCCATCCCAAGTGCGATCGGGAAACCCATCGAACCGGATGCGGATGGTTTGTCCAACCCTCACCTTCGAAGAATATTCGATGGGTAAGGAAGACTTGATATAAAGCCAATCCAGAGACTGAATTGTCAAGATCGGCTGGCCAACGGAAGCAATGCTCCCAGGATCGGCATTTCTGGCTGTGACAATGCCATCGATAGATGACTTGAGAACCATGTCTTCTTTTCGAGATTGGGCTTGATTTAGCTGAGCCTCGGAAGACTTCACTCCCGCGGCAAGAGCATTCAGATTTGCTTGATAGGCAGCAGTGCCGGATCGATTCGCCCGAGCAACGCGAAGCGCAGCTTCTGCCTGCGTAACCTTTGCTCGAGCTGTTTTCACGCTTGCATCGGCGCGCTTCTTGGCAATGTCCAACTGGTGCTGGGAAGATCGGAGCTGCGCTTTGGCAGATTCCAAACCAGACTTTGACCCTTCGACCTCTGCTTGTGCGACATCTACTGCCTTATCCGCCACTAGCGATGCTGCCTTGGCATCGTCAACAGCCTGTCCCGCGATATATCCCTGTTCCAGAAGTTTCTGGTTTCTCTCCCACCTCTGCTTTGCATTGGCAGCATTGGCTTCTGCGGAACCTAGAGCGGCTTGATTGTTTCGCACCTCGCTTTCGGCGGTCCTCACCTTGGCTTGACTGTCCACTACGGTTGATTGTGCCTCTGCGATTTGCGCGTCGTAGGTCTGTCTTGCTTGTTCGTACTCAGCCTGAGCGGTAGAAAGGTTTGCTTGTTGTTGTAGAAGGTTGCCTTCAATCGAAGCATCGTTGGCAGACTTGCTGATTTGGGCTTCCGCGAGCCTTGCTCGGGATTCAGATACCGCTGCCTGTTGCTGAAGAAGCTGACCATCTAGGTCGCTAGGGTTGAGTAACGCAACCACTTGCCCCTTCCTCACAGCATCACCTTCCCTTAGGTTTAAGGAATCTATTCGCCCACTAATCCTAGGGGCTATATCAACCTTAAATGGCGACTCTGCATTGCCGACGGCATCCAAGATCCGCTCAATAGAGGCTGGCCCCGCAGTTGCAAGATCAGCGGCTTGAGGAGCTGTGCGGCGACTAGCAGCTTGATTCGCTGTTTCCTGGGCAGCCGCCTTTTCTGTAGTTAACCGCCAAAAGATAAGACCGAGTAGGAGAACCATCGGGGCTCCCCAAATAAACGCGCGCTTCATAGAGATATAAGAAACTTTACGTGCGTCAACTATTTTTGTTCACACACTTGTTCTATTTCTTAACCAAAAATGCACAATTCGATATTCTGCGGGCAATCGCTGATCTGCGTCACAATACGATCACTCATGGTCCGAAGACTTGCCTTGATCCTCGCTTGTTGCACCTTCTCCTTGCTGCAAGCCCAAACCGTTAAGGTTGAAAAGTATAAGTTGCCGAACGGAATGACGGTGATACTTCACGAGGATAAGAGTCAACCGATCGCTAGCGTCAACATTTGGTACAAGGTTGGATCAAAGGATGAGGCCGACCGAAGAAGCGGTTTCGCTCACCTATTTGAGCACCTCATGTTCATGGGTACGAAACGTGTGCCGAACGGACAGTTTGATGTTTTGATGGAGAAATACGGTGGCAGCAATAACGCGACCACGATGGAAGATCGAACTAACTATTTTGAGTCTGGGCCCTCTTATCTCCTCCCGACTCTTCTTTGGTTAGAAGCAGACCGACTAGAAGGTCTTGCCAAAGACATGAATCAAACTAAGCTTGACCTTCAAAGAGAAGTCGTCAAGAATGAGCGTCAGCAAAATGTGGAGAACACTCCGTATGGAAAAGCCTACGATACTATCCCCGGCCTCATGTTTCCCAAGGGGCACCCATACAGCACAAGTGTCATTGGCTCTATGGAGGATTTAGACAATGCCACAGTGCAAGACGTTGTAGGTTTCTTTGACACCTACTATGTCCCCAATAACGCCAGCATGGTCATTGCCGGAGACTTTGACAGCAAAACAATTAAGCCCCTCGTTGCTAAGCTTTTTGGCACACTCCCTAGAGGCAATGACATCGTTAGGAAGCCTTCATCGTTGGCACAACTCGGGGGAGTTAAGCGAACAACGATGGTGGATACGGTCCAATCACCCAAATCGATCATGGTTTGGCATAGCCCCGCGGCTTATAAGCCTGGCGATGTAGAAATGCGTCTTGCGGGCAATCTACTCGGTGGAGGCTACACCAGTCGGTTGTATCAGGCTTTGGTTTTGGATAAGAAGGTGGCCAGCGATGTTGTTGCTTATCAATACTCCCTCCTTCTCGGCTCAACTTTCACCGTCGAAGTCACCGCCCGCGAAGGTGTTACTCTAGACCAAGTAGAGAAAGCGACGGACGCAGCTCTCGCAACCTTTCGCACTCAGGGAGTCACCAATAAAGAACTGGATCGCCAAATCGCTCAGATCACTTTCCAATCTACCAATGGTCTTCAGTCGCTTTCCGAGCGTGCTGACAAGCTTAATGAGTTTGAGTTCTACTTTGGAGATCCCAACTCATTTTCCAAAGTTCAAGCCTTGTATAAAGCCGTCACGCCAGCTAGCATCAAGGCGACGGCAGCAAAGGTTCTCGACCCTAATCGAAGACTGGTCATGCGGGTCATTCCCAAGCAGGCTGCTCCTACTGAAAATCCAAGAGATAAAGCGCCCGCAATTGGTGCAGAGAAGCCATTTGCATTCCCAATTCCTACCGAGTTCAAACTTGCAAACGGTGTACCGGTTTACTATTGGTACAAAGCTGATTTGCCCTTGACAACCCTTTCGTTACGCCTGAATCAGGGAGCTTCATCAGACCCAGCAAGCAAAGCTGGGTTGGCAGAGTTAACTGCAGATATGATTGATGAAGGAGCAGGCGCGCTTGACGCAACTGATTTTTCTATCGCTCTAGAGCAGCTTGGTGTAGAACTTTCCACGGGTGCTGACCGAGAAGGTTCCACCGTCACGCTAACTGCCCTCACGGATCGCTTTGAAAGAGGTCTTGCGTTAATGTCTGATGCTGTCTTAAAGCCTAGACTGAATGCTAAAGACTATGCGGATGTAAAGGCTCTTCACCTGGAAACGTTGGCTCAAGAAGATGACGAGCCAAGTTCTGTGGCAAGCAAAGTCGCCAGTCGTGAATTCTTCGGAGCGAGCCATCCTTACTCACGCCCAGTTAGGGGAACCACGCAAACGGTTCAAAAGCTCACTCTGGATGACATTAAGTCCGCACATAAGCGGATTTATACGCCCACTGGAACCGCGATCTACGCTAGCGGCAGCCTTCCGCTTGACAAGTTTAAAGCGATGATCGCTCAGAAATTTGGAGCATGGAAAGGAGGTTCTGCAAGTGCCATACCTGCTTACCCCTCGGTCTCAGCCGAAAAGCAACGCTTAGTCATCGTGGATAAACCCGGAGCAGTCCAAACCGTTATCCGAATCATGATGCCAACGGAAGCGTTTTCTTCCGAAAAGCGACACTCCCTCACCGAGCTTGGAGTGGTATTCGGCGGATCATTTACCTCTCGAATCAACCGAAACCTACGAGAGGAAAAGGGTTATACCTATGGGGCCGGACTTAGCTTTGCGTTCTCAAAACCGATCAGCTACGTCGTCGCATCCACCGCTGTTCGGCAGGATGTCACCGGAGCCTCTTTATCAGAGTTCATCAAAGAGTTCGGCAAGATCGCCTCTGGCGACTTAACTGAAGAAGAGGCATCCAAAGCGCGCAACACAGTCAGGGTTGGCTACATTGAAGGGGCAGGGACTCGTCAAGGCATTGTGGCAACCGGAATCTCTTTCCGAGAAAACGGCATCTCTTTCTCTCAGATTGGAAGCGAACTTGAGAAATACGCCAAGGTAAGTTTGACCAACCTCAATGCTGTCGCCCAGACCGGCCTTCCTTTTGATCGAGCCCTGATCGTACTG
Source organism: Fimbriimonadaceae bacterium (assembly GCA_037190145.1). GTDB lineage: Bacteria > Armatimonadota > Fimbriimonadia > Fimbriimonadales > Fimbriimonadaceae > 55-13. Next base: position 127,802 of record JBBCJU010000004.1, on the reverse strand, counting down.
GTTGGAGATCGAGCACAAATTCTGAAACAGATAGAGGGCTTGGGCTTACCCACGCCTGAAATCCGAACTTCCAGCGGGAGCTAGATGTACGTCCCAAACTATATTCCGGACCCGATAGAAATCCCCAGGAATGTGACGCAGGAACCCTACTTAGCGAGGGTTGCCTTCATTAAGCGAGTGGCCTCCCTCCACTTCGCGACACTTGTCATTGTTCTTGCCATTGCTTACAGCCCAATAGGGTTGCCCACAGCCATGGCCTGGTGGCCTTTGGCAGTGATGATCTTAGGATTAGCGGTTATTCGTGTAGCGCTGCGTAGAGGGGCAAAGGAGGCCAAGGTCTCGTCCATCCTGTTGATTCCCCTTCTGATTGTCGTTGGCCTTGCCCTGAACCCAGTTGTGCTCTCTGGTCGGCCGTTATGGACTCTCATACTAGGACCAGGGTTTGCTCTTGTTTACTGCATCTTGTGTGGGCGCGACTTTAGCTTTGTGGGTCAATACCTGCTATCACTTATCGCCTCTAGCACCACCATTGCGGCTCTCGCCGTCATGGCTCCATCTAGCATTGATAACGCCCGATTTGGGCTTATCGTAAACGCCGCTTACCTAACTTATTGGGTTTACGACCTTGCCTCACTACTTGCTCGACGCCGCCTGGGTGAGGAGTTCGCCGCCGTCGTAGACCTGTACCGTGATGTCCTCAATATCTTCGGGTACATCGCTCGATGTATTGGTCATTGGCGAAAGCATAGAATTTGGGTCCTTCCCCGGTAACATTTTTTTGATACAATAAGGAACACATGGAAGAGGGTCACCGCTGCTAGCGCTAATCAGCCTCCTGCTCATCATTGCCAGCGTTTTCTTCGTCGCCGCAGAGTATGCGATGGTGAGTACGCGCAAATCGCGAATAGAAGCACTCGCGAAGAAAGGCAATCGGTCCGCCAAACTCCTTGCCAAAGAGTTGGATGATTTATCGCCATATGTTGCTGGCGTTCAGATCGCCATCACCATGATTGGAATTGGCGTAGGTACCGTTACCGAACCCTATATCACCGAAATGCTGGTGGCAGGTTTGGGAAGTTCGGTTCCTCACGGCGTCAGCTTCGGAATCTCGTTCCTAGTCACCACCTTTGTCTTGGTGGTTGTCGGTGAACTTGTTCCCAAGTATCTGGTTCTAAATGCGCCGGAAAAAGTAGCCCTTATCACTTTCCGCCCTCTCAAGTTCTTTGTTACGATCCTAAAACCCCTTATCTGGTTAGTGCAGAAGGCGGCCAACGGAGTCTTGAAGCTGTTCGGTACGACCATGGGTTCGGAATCAAACGCCATGGCCCGTGAAGAGCTTATGATGCTCATCCAAACCGGAGGAGCCGAAGGGACCCTGGATAAGATGCACGCAGAAATGGTCACCAAGGCCCTTAAGCTAGACGTCCTTGGGGCCCGCGATATCATGGTTCACCGCCTGGATATCAAGTGGCTGGACGTAAGTTTGGGCAAGGATGAGCTGATTGAGAAACTCTCCGCCATCCCTTACACCCGCCTTCCGGTCTGCAGCGGCGATATTGATGACCTAGTCGGCGTGGCCTATCTGCATGATGTCATTAAGCACTTCAATCGGCCTGACTTCAAACTCGAGAATATCCTGCGCCCTGTCGTAGCGATTCCTGAGAACCTAACGATGGAAAAGATCGTTGCCACGATGCGCGATCAGAAAACGCAGATTCTCATCGTAATGGATGAGTACGGCGGCACCAGTGGGTTGATCACTTTGGAGGACGTAGTTGAGGAGGTCTTCGGGGAACTAGAAGATACGCTTGAAAGTGAACGCCCCCATATTGAAGTCTTTCCCGGAGGCCGCGTTTCGGCAAAATCCGATGTTCGATTGGATGAACTCATCAACTTCCTCCACCTTCCCTTGGAAGCAGATGAGAATACGGACACCCTCGCGCAAGTGATGGTTGATTCATTGGAGCGAGTTCCACGCCCCGGCGATGCTATTGATTCGCTGCTAGGAAAGATGAGAGTGGAGAATATGGCGAGACGTCGAATCACCCGAGTTTCGATTCAATTGAATCCCGAGCTGACAGAAGCTGCCTTGGCCGAGTAGGAACCTACGAACTCGGCCGAGCTTCGTACAACATCTTCATTCGGCGCGCAATCTCTACCGCGTGGTCAGCCACGTGCTCCAACGCGTGGAATGAATCGATGGTGCGAATGAGGTTCTCTGAGTTTTCTGGATTCTCGCGAATCATCTCAATCACTCGGTTTCGAGCCTGGGAGTAGCGGGTGTCTACATCCTTATCATTAGCGATGATCTCAAGCGCAAGTTCCTCAGAGTAATCGGTAAACAGCTTCAGCGAAGCAGAAAACATCTGACGACTGACTTCACCAAGCTCCTGTAAAGCAACCTTCATCTCAGTTGGGAAGTGACCACTAAGCTTCTTTACTCGTCGTGCGAGCTTGACGGCATCGTCTGCCGCTTTCTCAACTTCTCCGACAACACCGAGCGCAGAAACAAGAAATCGATAGTCTGCCGCTACGGGGGCTTCTTGAAGCACCGTCAAAACGGTACGGCGATGAATCTCTTCCTCGTACCGGTCGATCTCATCGTCGTTCGCAATAACCCCATGAGCCAATTCTAGGTCGCCCGTAAGGGCAGCGTCCACCGCTTGCTTAACCAAGTCGTTAACACGACCACCCATGCGAACGACGTCGCGACGTATCTCATCAAGTATCTGGCTAAATTGTTGTCTCAAAGCGGTAGGGTTATCCATCCTTTACAAAGGATTCACGATTCAGAAGGAATTATGGTCCTTTCTGAAGCCAACTTAACGTAAACTTCGCAATTCGAACCGAGATGTCGAATTCTGACGATCCCGACGAACGTAAACGGCAAGGTGAAAAACAGCCTTCATCTCTTAGACGGCTCTCTAAAGAGCTGCGCCCATTCTTGGCGCTTCTTATCACCTGTTCCGCGCTAACGATTCTCCAATCCGCATTTGGCTTCGTGCCCCCACTCATCCTTGGAGACATCGTAAACAAGCTTCAAAAGGGAATCCCCGTCAATGCGGTGGTCTACCTCACCTACGTAGTCGTCTTTGCCATTTTGCAGGGAATCCTTGGGTACGCCTTGGGAGTTTATACGTCTTTGATGGGGCAAAAGTTTTTGCTCGTCATGCGTGAGCGGCTCTATCGCCACATGCAAAGCCTCCCTCTTTCCTACTTTGAGAAGAACCAAACAGGGAAGCTGGTCAGCTATGTCATCAATGACGCAGGCACGGTTAACAACCTGATTACAGGAAGCTTGAATTCGCTTGTTTCAGGGGCCGTACAGTTTGTCATCGTCATTGTTGTCCTCTTCCTGATCAACTGGCAGTTAGCCTTGTTGGCATTGACCCCGGTTCCGTTTTACATTCTCAATTTCCGCCGATTCCTAAAACCGCTCCAAGAGACAAGCGAAGATATTCGCGCACGCCGAGACACCATGTTTGGCGTCATGCAAGAGCGGCTCTCCGGCGTGCAGGTTGTAAAGAGTTTTGGGCAAGAGCGACGGGAATCCCGAGGCTTCATGGCCATCACCCGTGGACTCATGGGTTTAAACGTAAAACAAGGTGCTTTGGGTGGTGGGCTGTGGACTTCAGCCGACGCGCTTTGCGGGATTGGTCAAGGGCTTGTGCTTTGGTATGGTGGGGTGTTGTGCCTTCAGGGCAAGATCGGTGCTGGCACCCTCGTTATGTTCCTGATGTACTCCGTAACCTACATCTACGGACCCATTATCCAGTTTCTTGTCGCCATTGACCCGATCACGCGTGCGCAAAACGCAATGGCAAGAATCTTCCGAACCTTGGATATCAAGAGTATCGTGGATGACAGCCCTCAGGCTCCCCCGATGCCGAAGATTCACGGCGACGTTAAGTTCGAAGATGTTTGGTTTGAGTATGAACCCAACCAACCCGTCATTAAAGGCCTTAACCTCAATGTATCGGCAGGCCAGATGGTCGCCCTCATCGGGTTTAGCGGTAGTGGAAAGACAACCATCACAAGTCTCCTACTTCGCCACTACGATCCTCAGAAGGGGAAAATCACAATTGATGGGCACGATCTCCGGGATGTTCAACTCCTCAGCTATCGGGCGCAGGTAGGAGTCGTCGCCCAAGAAAGCATCCTCTTCAACACCACCGTCATGGAAAACATTCGCTATGGACGGATGGATGCAACTGATATTGAGGTTATAGAAGCTGCGACTGCGGCAAACATTCATGAAGCTATTGAGCAATTGCCCGATGGCTATGCAACCAAGATTGGTGAAGACGGAGTGAAACTCTCGGTTGGCGAAAAGCAGCGCATTGCCATTGCCCGTGCGCTTCTGGCTGACCCCCGAATTCTCATTCTGGATGAAGCCACATCCTCTCTCGATTCGCAAACTGAAGCTCAACTCCAAACCGCGCTCGATAATCTACTTGCCGGCAGAACCAGCTTTGTCGTTGCCCACCGTCTCTCAACCATCGTCAAAGCGGATGTCATCGTAGTGCTTGAGAAAGGCATTATCGTCGAGCAGGGCACTCACCACGAGCTTATCGCGAAAGAAAACGGCTTGTATGCTGGGCTTTACCAAAAGCAGTTCAGCGTGGCTCTTGAGCAACAAAGCGCATAGTTCTGCAAACGATTGCCTTTGCCGGTCAAGTAAAGTGAACTGTGCGTCGGTTACTTCCTATTGTCTTCGTTTGTGCTTCGACTTTTGCTCATGCAGATAAGGTGATTAGCGTTCCCACTGCAACCAAGATCTCGATGAATACCATCAAGATCGAGGGACTTCTAGAACAATCGAGAAACCGAAACAGCCGGTACTACATTGGAGCTGGCATTACCGATGCGATAGATGCCCATATCACCGGAGAAGTTTTTGATGGTCGGCGGATGCGTACGTCCATAGATATCTCGTACAACTATATTCCTCCCATTACCGGCATTGGCCCTGGCCTCAGCTTTGGTATTCAAGACGCCCTGGGAGTCACCCGAGACGGAAGAAGGTTCTTCATCGCCATCACCAATCGGGATGGCTACGTTGATACCGTGAGTGGAAGTGTTCCCGCCGAGATCACCATTGGCGGCTACTTCGGGGCCATCAATGCTCCCTTTATCGGTGCATCCCTTCCTTTCACCGACTATGTGCGATTTCTCTCTGAGTACGACGGACGTCGGGTATCTGCCGGAGTTGAGGTTCGGCCGGTTAAAGACATTGGAATCAGAGCTGTCTTTGAAGGAAGAGATGTCCTACTGGGCGCTCAACTCACGGTCCGGTTCTGAACCAGCGACGGGCGGTTGAATGGCAAAACCATTCGCATTGCAAAGCTCCATGATTCGTTCTGCTAAGACTCTGCAGAACTCTTCTCGCGCTTGCCGATCGTTTCCGCCTTGTGCAATCTCAGCGTAGGTAAACGGTTTACCAAAGACAACGGTGATTCGATGCCGTTTTCGCTTTGCTTTGCCCCGCGGCATCACGATGTTGCTGCCAATGATTCCCACAGGAACAACGGGCACAGCCGCTCGTTTTGCCAGCATGGCTACGCCCTTGTTAATCGGAAGCATGTGCACACCGTCGCCACGGGTCCCTTCCGGGTGGACAAGCAACGCCTCCCCTTGGTTAAGCATCTCAATGGATTTGCGGATTGCTTCCATGTCTCCCTCTCCCCGATGCACGGGATAGGCTCCTAAACTGGCAATCAACTTTCCGAAGATGCCTTTAAACAGCTCCTCTTTCGCCATAAACCGCAAGCGACGATGAGGCATGGCGCAGCCCGTTGCAGGCGGATCTAGGTGGCTAACATGAATCGGAGCGATAATCACCGCACCCGATTTGGGAACATTCTCTCGCCCAACTGAGCGCAAACCCCCTGTTACCCCGCCAAAGAAGAAGGTTCGAACCAACCAATTGACGAAGCGATACCACCCGTCGTTATGCTTCGCCATATCTATGAGATTACTCGGAATCCTGCTATAACTTCCCCCAGATGACTGAAGCAGCACCACGCCTAGCTTGGTACAAGGGCCTGACTAAGTACCAGTGGACCATTTTGTTGGTGGCCTGGCTAGGCTGGGTGTTCGACGTCTTTGACACCGCCATTTTCAATCTGACCAAAGGCGACATGCTCAAAGACATGATGGGCCCGGAACAATATGCTTTGCACGGAGCCCGATATGAGGGCAATATTCAGGGTTTTTTCTTGGCGGGCTGGGCTTTGGGCGGCCTCATCTTTGGCATCCTTGCCGACCGATGGGGAAGGACGCGAACCCTTACTCTGACCATTCTGGTTTACAGTCTTTTCACTGGTCTCACCGTGTTCTGCCAAGAGCCTTGGCAAGTGGGTATCGCTCGCTTTATCACCGCCCTGGGAGTAGGTGGAGAATGGGCTGCAGGTGCTGCACTGGTGGCTGAGGTCATGCCGGAAAGGACCCGTGCCGCAGCCGCTGGGTTCCTTCAAAGTGCCGCAGCAATTGGGCCAGCCCTTACTTCTCTCGCCCTGATTGCTCTGAGCAAACACGGGTGGCAGGCGATGTACCTCGTCGGTATTGCTCCTGCTCTCATTTGTGTGGTCATCCGGTTTTTCATCAAAGAACCTGAATCCACAAACAATGCGGCGTCCAAAGCAAGAAGTCCTCTTGCTCAGCTCTGGTCTGATCCGAAGCTTCGGCGCAATACGCTAATTGCGATGGTTATAGGGGCCGTAGTCGTCACAGGAGCGGGTACCGCGTCTTTCTGGGCTCCAAACCTTATGGATGCGGCAAACAAAGGCATAGAGGCCTCTTTAGCGAAAGAGAGAAGAGGCTATGCAACCCTTATCTCCCACATCGGCACCCTTGCCGGAGTTCTCCTGGTGCCCTGGCTTTGCGAAAGGATTGGCCGCAGAAGAACAATTGGCATGTTCTTTCTCATGTCTCCCATCATCGCCATCATGATTGTCCAGATAGGCACAGACTACAACACCCTGCTCTGGAGTTTGCCAGTCTATAACTTCTTCGCCATTGGAATTTCATCCGCACTCGCCCTATACTTCCCCGAGCTCTTTCCGAAGCACATTCGAGCAACTGGCGCAGGAATGGCTTACAACGTTGGCCGCATCTTCTCGATCATTATGCCCATGGTTACAGGAATGGTCATCAGTGAATCAGGCTCACTGGCAATGGGGTTTGTCATCGCCGCCGGAATCTATGCATTCGGTCTAGTTGCCGTGTGGCTAGCGCCGGAAACCAAGGGCAAGCCTCTGCCTCAATAACAGAATAGGGAGGATCGAAAACTCGATCCTCCCTATTCTGTTTAAGGCTATGACAGAAAACTATTCTGCCGGGGCAATAACGACTCGGCGGTTGGGCTCCTCACCCTCACTGTAAGTAGAAATACCCTTGTACTCAGATAGAGCCTTGTGAACGATTCGTCGCTCAAATGCAGGCAACGCATCCAAAACAGCTTCCTCTCCGCGCTTGATAACTTCATCTGCCACTCGTTGAGCATGAGCCGTTAGTTGCTGTTCGCGTCGGTTTCGGTAGTGATTGCCGTCAATGGTGGCGCGAACTCCATTTCCAAACTTGCGTCCGGCAATGATGTTGACCAAATACTGCAAAGCATTCAAAACCTCGCCGTGCTTTCCAACTAGATAGGCAACGTCTTTGCCATCCAATTCAATATTGACGTAGCGACCACTTACCTGGGTCACCTTTGCTACAACTTCCAGTTCTGCCTTGCTGATCAGATCATCAATCAATGCAATGAACTGCTCGCCATCTTCGTCAGTGGCAGCAACTTCCGCTTCCTCAGTTTCTTCTGCAGCTGCGGGGGCTGGCTTTTCCTCAACAACCTTCTCTTCTTCTTTCTTGGTTGTCTTCGCGCGTCCCTTCTTCACCGGCTTTGCTTCCTCTTCTGGCTTCTCAGCCTTCGGAGCTTCCTTTGCCGCTGGTTTCGGTGCTGGTTCAGCAGACTTTACTTCGGCTTTGATACGAACAGTGCTCTTACCAAAAAGCCCTTTTGTCTCTTCAATAACGGTGACCGTAAGTTGGTCTTCCGCAACGCCAAGCTTAGTGGCAGCTGTCTTTGTGGCCTCTTCGACCGTTTTCCCCGTCGTTTCGATTGATTGCATGGTCCTCTTATTCGCCGTAATTCGTAAATTGTGAGTCTTTATTCACCGGTCGGCACGTCCACGGATAGCTCGCGCTTCGACCGCGTGTCCGATTTACCACTTACTCCCTACTAATTACAATTCATTTCCTTTTTTTAGGTTTGTGCTTGGCGGGTGTTCCCGTCTTGCCGTTCAACGATCCGTCCGTTGATACATTGTTTGATTTGCTGGTCCCGTTTCGTCGCTCTTGCTCTTCTTGGGCCAATCGGGCTTGCTCCTGTAGCTTAGCAAAAAAGCCTCCGCCACCCTTTGGGTAGGTTCCGCCAGCCTTTGTGTTCACCTTTACAATAGGGGCCATTGGCATGCGATAGGCTCGCAAAGACTGGATAGTTGCCAAGACGTTAGTGAACGTCCAGTAGAGAACGAACGCTGATGGCACAGGCCAAGCAAACACCATAAAGAACGGCACCAGGATTGCAAAACTCATTCCGATCATGCGTTGAGTCTTGACCTGTGTGGGGTCGTTCACCGGCTGCAAAAGGGTTGTGACGCACATCGAAATGGCGTACACCACAATCAAAATCAGGTCTAGCTGACCCAGATTCTGGGCAACAAAACCACCCGAAGCTTGGCTGGTGCCGGGGTTGATCCAAGCAAAGGTGCCTTTCTGAAACTCGAACTGGTAGTGCAGCATGCACTGGTAAACAAAGAGGAACAGAGGCATCTGAACCAGAGCCGGACCACAACCCGCCATCGGATTGATCCCGTACTCTTGATACAGCTCCATAATCTTTGCTTGTTGCTCTGATTGAGAAGGATATTTTTCCTTGATCTCCTTCATCATCGGAGCCAGCTGAGACATCTGCCGCCCCCACATGAGCTGTTTTTGAGCAAGTGGGTAGATGATCGCTCTGACCAGCAACGCCAATAGTAGGGCCGCAAACCAATAGCTAAAAGATGGCACCGCCCCCGTGATCTTCACCAAGGTGTCGATAAAGGCATAGCCACCGGGCATGAATCCCCAAACGAGGTCAGTCTTATTCCGTTCTGAAAGTTCGGCTACGACCTTGTCGTAGAGCTGTGGTCCCGTCCAAGATGACCAAGCAAATCGTTCCGGCTGACGCTCGGTTGGTGGGATATTGACAACTGGCTGAGTCCAATTTGGATTTGTTGCTTCCTTTCGATGAAGCGGCTCCAGCAACATGTAGGCGTTTCGAATGCGCTGGGTTTCTTTGCGGATAATGCCCGCCTTCAGCTGGGTGTCTGCCGCAAGAATGGTCGCTTCAAAAGTCAGCTTCTGCTTCTGAGCCTCATCGATCTTCTTGGCTTCAAGATCGGCTTGAAGCTTGTTTCGGTAAGCCGGAAGATCCTTCTGGGCAACCGAAATATCCATGATCTGGGCATTCTGCTTGCGGATTGATTCCAGATTTTGAGTGGTTGTACGGGTATCCGGAGCCTGTGGGCGATTACAGAATATCTGCACGCCAAGGAAAACCGTAGTGACCAGCAACAATGTCTGGATAAAGTTCTGTTTGGGAGTAGGGGCAGGACGAGCCATTAGAAATTGCTAGGTATTAGGATTGCGAGATTGCGAGATCGGTCAAGAGCCATTTTGGAATTGAAGCCCTCAGCAATCGTACAATTATGGAACGGGGTCATGGCCTCCAGGGGTCCAAGGACCGCATCGGCAGATGCGCTTGAAACCCATCCAAGAACCCTTAAACAGCCCATACTTCTCCACCGCCTCGAGCGTATAGTTCGAACAGCTCGGCGTGAATCGGCAAGTTGGCGGCATCCATTTTGTGGTCCTTTGATAGAGGCGGATTAAGAAGACTCCAAGTCGACGGCCCATCGGTTGTTTAAGCGCCCCAGCGCTTCCTCCAACTCCGTACGAATTGACTCATAGTCCAAACTTACTACGTTAGGGGTTGCAATCACGATGTAGTCCAAATCGGGTCTTAGGTTCGATTCGAGGCTTCGTATGCACTCGCGAATCCGCCTTTTGACCCAGTTTCGTCTTGCGTGACAGCCAATCTTCTTTGATGTGGCGATACCGACTCGACCTTCACCTTGGTCAGCAGTGATTCGGAAATCCTTTGCCGAAACCCGCTTCCCTTGGCTGAAGACCGCCTCAAATCGGCGCTTTGACAGCCCTTGTTTAAGCAGAAATCTTGTGGCGACCCTTCAAACGGCGTCGCTTCAAAGTGTTCTGACCATCGGTCGTTCGCATTCGGATACGGAATCCGTGCGTTTTGCTCCGGTGTCGATTATTCGGTTGGTAGGTCCTTTTCATGTCTTTAAATCGTCTCTAGCTAGATTAGGCCACAGATTGTACCCGCTCATTAGCGGACTTGCCAACGCGTCCCATGTTCAGCCATTTCGGCTTAAACTATAACCATGATCACAGCCCTTGCTCTTGGCGCTTGGCATATCCTGTCATCGGACCATTTAGACCTGCCTGCCCAGCACACCCGTCATGAGGCGGTCTTTGGCAAAGGCGTTCCTTACTTCAACCGATTGGTTTTGAAAGGAATTGATGAGGTCCAGTCCAGCGCGATGTTAGGCGGAGGGTACTTCATTGGCATCAAGGCTCAACCCACGGAATCTCCCATCGGCTATCCCTTATGCCTTGGAGAAAACTCACTCCTGAATCCGCCTCGAACCACCAGTTATTGCTCTGGAGCCTCCTATGCTGCGTTTATCGAGGCACTAAACCTGTGGTTACCCCAAGGCCGATCTTGGTCAAACGAGTTCAATAGACTCCCCGAAACTTATCCGATGGAACTCTCTAAAGATCGCCTGGAAGCGCTCCGTATGCAAGAACCAGATGGAGGTCGGCGAGAAGATGGAGTTAAATTCTGGGGGCACTGGAACGCCGACGGTTTTGGCAATCATTTCGCCCTGGTCCAATACAGCAAAATGGGCGAACGCATTTCGCCAGAAAAAGCCCGCCCAGGCGACTTCATTAACATTTCTTGGAAGAGCGGCATCGGCCATTCCACCGTATTCCTAGGTTGGGCATACACCCAAGACGGAAAGAAGGCGGTCCGATTTTGGTCCAGTCAAAAAAGCACCAATGGCCTGGGAGACCAAGTTTCTCCCCTCGACACCATCAAGTCCGTTTGCATCGTGAGAGTTTCAAGGCCGATGAGAATCTACAGCTTTGATGTAAAAGCCAAGGTCGAGAAGAAGATTGCTGGGGATGTCATTGAATGGTAAACACTCAATGACATTGGAGCAGATCACTTCATAAACGGATACTCAGCGCGCTTCTTCTGGAGAATGGTTTCGTACTTATCAATCTGAGCTTCAATTTCGCCAGGATTCTGCTCTGCATAAGTTAAAGCCGCTGCCAACTCCGATTTTGGGAGCGTCGGGAAAGCTTCTACTAACCGCTCAACCGAGCCGAGCTTGCGATACTCACGCACAATCTCCCACACGGCTACGCGGCTATCAGCGAGCTTTGCAATGCTGGAATCTCGATCCACCACTACTGCCCATTGATAATCACACCGAGCATTCTTTTGCCGAAACTCAAGGAGCGCAGCTTCAATCTCTTCGATATCTACATTTAGCAAAGTGGCGCAAGCATCAACACTCAGTTGTTCTTGATCTACTGCTGAAATAGCGAGTTGAGAGAGCAAACCTGGGTAGCTGTTCCAAACCGTATTCATCACGGTTTCTACTTGCTCGGTATCTGTCTGCGAAAGGCGTTGGAGTTGGGCCAACTGCCATGTTTCAAAAGTCGTCCACATCGATCTTCACCTGAAGTCAGGTTTGTCAACGAACGTCTTTGGTCGAGGACACTCATGACGAACGCATCTTTTTCTACGTTCGTTCTGAATGTAGGACGTGATATACCCTTCAATCGCCGTCAATTTCACGGCCTTTAGACTCAAAAAAGCCATTTGCGCTCAAAAACCGCAAAAGAGCCTCTCGATATCGGTCTGGTTGCTCCCATCTACCTTCCGAGTGTCCACAACCTTCAAACCATACAGATTCGCACGAGGACCCCAGCGCAAACAGATTTTTTCCTGCCTCTGCTGCAGGCGCAACCAGGTCATCTGTCCCGTGTAGAAACAACACTGGACGCCCTTTGAGCCTCTCCAACCAATCGGACAGATGGATCGAAAATGGATTAAATCCTAAAAATAATCCGCCAAGCCCTACGGCAGGCCATAGAAAGGCCGCCAGTGCCTTTCCACCCACAAAATGCCACCACCCACCTACCGCTTTACCGAGATTTGCATAGGCGCTATCCAAAACCAGAGCGTCGGCCAATTCTGGGTTTTCAGCCCAACTCATCGCTGATGCCACTGAGCCCATGCTGCTTCCAATCAATACAGTTCGTGCCTGAGGATTGCGATCTTTAACCCATTCTAAAGCCGAGAGGACGTCAAACCGCTCGTGAAAGCCAAATGAACATTTGCCTCCCTTTGACTTGCCGTGAGATCGGAAATCAAATAGAAGGCATGAAAAACCTTGCTGCCAAAGCGAAAAGGCAATGGGTGCCAGTTCCCCCCTGGTCAAAACATAGCCGTGGCACAGCACCGCCACTGAGGTCGGATGCGTCCCTTGTATCCACCAACCTGAAAGCTCTATCGAATCGCGCGAGTGTATCACCACCGACTCTTGTGGAGCCCCCATCGCACCGGGTGAAGAGATGGACGGCGTCCTTGGGGGACGGGTTGCGATCAAGACGACTACGAGATTTATCACCAGCCAAGAAGCCGCAATTATGGATACAACTAAGATCAATTCGACCTACCCGTCCCTAACCCCGTGCGAGGAAGACACGTTATAGCCGATAATAGGCTTCCGATGTTCGCGCTCAACTTTTATTCCGACCTCTATGGCGATGTAATACGAAACAATCGTAAAACCGTCACAATCCGACTTGGCGATAAGTCTGATAAATATGAGACCGGAATGATTGTTTGGGTCACGGTTGGCCCACGATTTGGCCGACGTCAGAAAATGTACTCCGCAATCCTTGATCGTGTTGAAGTCAAGAAGATTGCCGATCTCTCTCCCCGAGACATTGAACGCGAGAATCCCGAGTTCCGCACTCAAGACGAGGTGATTGAAATGCTCTCCCGAATCTACGGCGACCTCATTACTCCAGAACACCACGTCACTGTCATCTACTTCTCAAGAGTTGACGAGTAGTGGGATTACCAGTTCAATAGCGGTAACGACGCACTTCAAGGGTGGGCATGAAGAACCTATAAACTCACCCTCGTATTTATTCCTGGCTTGAAACCTAGCCCTACCCTTTACTCAACGCCTGTAAATGGCGATAATAACCTCTGTGGACTCTGGCCTACCTCCTTCAAACATCGCCCCCGCCCGACTCGAAGAGCTCGGCCAACGCTACACCCACTCCCAGTACCTGCTTAAAAGACAGTTCGCTAAACTCCTCGGGGCAAACTTTCGCATCTATGGCCCGGGCGAGCAGCTTATGTTCTTTGTTCAACAAGCTGCATTCAAGCTGAAAGAAGATATACGAGTGTATGCAGATGAAAACAAATCTGTAGAAATGCTCAACATCAAGGCGCGGCAAATCATGGACTTCCAAGCCGCCTATGATGTCGTGGATTCTTTAACTGGCCAAAAAGTGGGCGCCCTCAAGCGCAAAGGCTGGACATCCATCATCCGCGACGAATGGATTGTGATGGACGCCAATGATCGAGAACTCGGGAAGATTATTGAGGATAACCCCGCCCTTGCAATTGTCCGCAGATTTCTAACCAATCTAGTGCCTCAAAACTTTGATGTTCTTTTCGGGCAAACCAAGGTGCTAGATCTTCGCCAGCATTTCAATCCCTTCCTCTACAAGCTAGATATTGACTTCTCCGTAGACCCATCTAAAGCTATGGATCGAAGGCTCGGAATCGCCTGTGCCGTCCTTATCACTGCCATCGAAGGCCGTCAAAGCGGCTAGACTCTGAATATGACACTGGCTAAGTCGGTATTTCTCATCGGCTTAGCCGTCTGTCTGGTTCCCATCACCCCACCTTGGGTGGCACTGTGCCTTGGAATTGCCATTGCGCTTGCTTTAGGAAACCCTTTTCCCAAGGAAAGCAAGAACGTCTCGAAGATCCTCCTTCAAGTATGTGTAGTCCTACTAGGCTTCAGCATGGATCTTCACACCGTCCTTAAGGCGGGCTCTCAGGGAATCCTCTTTGCCCTGGCCTCCATCATCGGCGTTTTCCTATTAGGGTGGCTGCTTCAACGCGCTCTTAAACTAAGGCCGGTTGCCGGACTCTTGGTTTCGACCGGAACTGCTATCTGCGGAGGGTCAGCTATCGCCGCCATGAGCACCGTGACCGACGCTGACCAAGAAGATGTCTCGGTCGCCGTTGGCACCGTTTTCATCCTGAATGCCATCGCTCTCATCGTCTTTCCGCCAATTGGACACCACTTTGGCCTGACCCAAGCCCAATTCGGCACCTGGGCTGGGATCGCCATCCATGATGTTGCCTCTGTGGTAGGAGCCGGCAAAGCCTATGGTTCCGAAGCTTTGGATGTAGGTACCGCAGTCAAGCTTTCCCGCGTGCTTTATCTCATCCCCATCACGCTAGTCGCGGCATGGTGGATAAAGCGTAGCCACCAATCACAATCTACGGAAAGCAAGCAAAAAACTTCACCATTCCCCTATTTCATTCTTGGATTCATCGGGGCTTCAGTGGTTCGAACATATGTTCCTACCATCGCCGATTTCGCTCCAAACATTAAAATGGTAGCCACCATTGGACTAGCAATCGCTCTCTTTCTGATCGGAGCAGGCATCACTCGAAAAACCTTAAAGGCCGTCGGCGCAAAACCCCTTATTCAAGGCGTTATCCTCTGGGTCGCCATAAGCGTTGCGTCTTTCCTTGTGGTCCGAAGCATGTAGGCCTAACCTGCGAGTGCCGTGAACGCTTCGGATGGAGTTTTCTTAAAGCGGATCTTGGGATTCTGTTTCTCTAGATACGCACAATTCCATTCAGTTCCAATCAACACCACTGGGTTGCCTTCGTTATCATCCAATCGATAAGCCTGCTCACCCCAGTAAACACTTTGAAGAGCATCTCTATCTCCATCTAGCCACCGAATAATCTCATGGTGCAGCGGCTCCAACGTAGTCTTGACCCCGTATTCGGACATTAAGCGATGCTGAACTACCTCGAACTGGAGCTTGCCAACGGCACCCAATATTGGATCACGACGGTGCGCGCGAGTATCCCAGTACAACTGAATCAGGCCCTCTTGAGAGAGTTGAACAACACCTTTTTCAAAATGTTTCAGGCGAGATACATCCATGTTCAAAAGACGCGCAAAAACTTCCGGCACAAACTCTGGCACTTCGTCAAACTTGATCTTTGAGTTGGTCGTCACGGTATCGCCAAGTTGGAATGCCCCTGGATTTGTCAAGCCAACAATGTCGCCCGGATAGGCCATCTCCACCGTCTCTCGCTCTTGGGCAAACAACCTCTGCGGTCGAGACAGCTTGAGCTTCTTGGCGGAGCGTTGATTCAGCGCCTCCATATCTTTCTCAAAAACGCCGGAAACAATACGCATGAATGCAATGCGGTCACGGTGATTGGGATCCATGTTTGCCTGAATCTTGAAGACAAAACCACTAAATGCTTCTGCCGGTTTATCTTGAGTCAGATCTGCCATCCGTTTTACTGGATCGGGGGCAATCTGGATAAAGGAATCCAAGAAGTGGCTCACTCCAAAGTTCGTCAAAGCCGAACCGTAGAAAACAGGTGTCAAGTCTCCCGCCAGGATCCTCTCCAGATCAAACGCTTCTCCCGCAATCTCCAGCAGTTCAATCTCTTCTACCAACTTGTCAAACATGTCCTGGCCAATCACCTTTGGCAACTCAGGATCATCCATCGACATAGATCGGGTGTCCACTCGAGTAGACCCGTGAGCAACCTTTTCGTAAAGAGCGACCGTTCGAGAGCGCCGATCACAGACTCCCTTAAAGTCCGCTCCCTGTCCAATCGGCCAGTTCATGGGATAACTCCGAATCCCTAAACTCTCCTCCAGGTTCTCCAGAATCGCCAGCGGCCCCGGTCCCTCATGGTCGAGCTTGTTGACGAATGTGAAAATCGGGATTCCTCTCTGCTTACAGACCGCAAAGAGCTTTCGGGTCTGTGTTTCCACACCCTTAGCATTATCGATCAACATAACTGCAGAGTCCGCTGCGGTCAGAGTTCGATAAGTATCCGCGCTAAAGTCATCGTGACCTGGCGTATCCAACAAATTCAAAACATGGTCGGAATACTCAAACTGCAACACCGTCGATGTAATCGAAATCCCGCGTTGTTTCTCAAGTTCCATCCAATCTGAGGTGGCCTTACGCTGATTGTGCCGAGCCTTCACCGATCCAGCAAGCTGAATTGCGCCTCCGTAAAGCAAAAGCTTTTCCGTAAGCGTAGTCTTTCCCGCGTCGGGGTGAGAGATGATGGCGAACGTCCGACGTCGCTCGGCCTCGCGATTGATTTCGTCTAGCGGCATAGTAATCAGGCGAGTTTCGCCCCCGTGATTATGGCTTTTTGCCAAGCCGCCTGGGGACCTTAGGGGGAAGTTATCAAGTAAGGCAGGCGATAAGTGCCTGCCTCACTCCTACTTGGCAGCTTTATACTTTGCCAAATTTTTCTTAATCAGGCTCTTATGCTCTGCACTCGCCTGAGGTTCCTTATCAGCCATTGCTTGGGCTTCTTCGGCCAGCTTTATAGCGTTTGGCTTATCGCCGATGTTGAAAGAAGCTTCCGCCTGAATCGCCACCAACATATAGTCGCGAGGAGCCTGGCTTCGCGCCTTCTCAATGATCTGTAGCCCAAATTCGTATGCCTTCTTTGGCAGTTTAGATTCCGAGGCAAAAATCGAAGAGATCATGTAGTAAGCGCCTGGAGCCTGATTCGATTCCTCCAGAATCTTCTCGCTCAATTGGATCGCACCCGGAACATCCGAATGGAACAGCGCCACCAGTCTCTGGTAAGTAAGCGGATACTCTAGGTTTGGGCGAGCCTCAATCGCTTTCTCGATCGCTTTAGCCGCTTCGGCGTACTTCTTTGCCGCCATGGCTTCTTCAACCGGCCTAATGAACTTCAGGCGAGTCTCGCGAGCCTCACGTGCGGCCGCCACATCGTGGGTTCCGGCAATGACTTGCTGGAGCGTATTCTCCATTTGTGCGGGATGACCGATCCAGGCTACTTTGCCATCGCGCCCGATAATGAAGGAACAGGGGATACCGCCCTCGCTAGCGGCTTTCATCCAACTGTCGGCAATAACATTCTTGGGACCGTCTGCGGCTACGATGTAGTCCATATTGTCGCCCTGCTGCTTCACAAAGGCTTCCACTTTCTTCATCGGATCGCCGTCTCCAGGCTTTGCTGTTTCCCAGATGCTGACTCCGATAATAGACACATCCTTCTTGTACTTCTTAGCAAGCTCTGTCAAGTGAGGAATGTTCTCCTTGCAAGGATTACACCAAGTTGCCCAAAACTCGACCACATAAATATGGCCCGTCTTGAATTTTGAAACAGGCGTTCCCTTCAGCCACTTTGCTGGTTTCAGTGCCGGCGCAGGATCACCGATCGTGACATACTTGGCGGGCTCGGCTGCAACCAGTGAGACAACCGCTAAAAAGAGGGGTAGAAAAGCTTTTTTCATTGACCAGTCCCACCCGAAACAGGGGCTGCGTAAACCTGCTGAACCTCATTAGGGTTCTGCTGGATGTACTGAGCACGTTGTTCGGGGGTCATATTTTTGAGCTTATCGCTAAGCTCAGACTTGGCAACCGACTGAGGATCATTAGTATCGATTTTGACGGGTGCATTCTCCGGGGCCTTGGAGCATCCAAGACCCACAGAGAACGCCACCGCTAGCGCAATCCCAAGATTTCTCACGGCTTATCGATCCGATAGTAATAGTTCTCCCAAGTATTGCCATAGGGATAACTACCGTGCATCACATCGCCAATATTGTTGTTCTCAGATACTTGCTGCAACTGAGTTGAGCTGTAGTAGCTTGCAGGGCGTTTAGAAACATTCATGCTCTTCGCGTGGCCGTCAGCCCAAGCTACGTTCGCCTTCTTCGCATGGACACCATACGTTGATGGCTGATAGACATTCACACCGTCCGTGCTAATGCCAGGCATAACACCGTTGGTGGCAAGATCAATGCGAACTGCGTCTGCGATGAGGATTGTTTCTGCAACCGCAGCCACCGAAGACATGTTCACGGCTTCACCGGAACCTTTCCAAACATGGCTATTGGCACCGTAACCCATTGGGGCATTCTCAAAGTTCACGAGGTTAAAGGGAGGATTAGGCCAAAGATTCGCGCTGCGGATATTCAGCTTGCTTGCCGTAGAGGCACAACCGGTGATCGGCTGACTCTTCATGTAGGGATGCATCAAACCCGCTTCAGGACGGAAGGTGGATGTCATCGTCGAGAAGTCGACTACGAAGCCACCAAACCAATAGCTTTGAGTCATGACCGCACCACTCATCGTGGAAACCACGATCATCGGGGCCATGTCATCGTAGTCGGCATTGTACATATAGGATGCCGTTCCAACCTGTTTTAGATTAGATAGACAAGAGGTCTTCTTGGCGGCCTCTTTAGCCTGGGCAAAAACGGGGAACAAAATCGCGGCGAGAATGGCGATAATGGCAATGACGACAAGTAACTCAATCAAAGTAAACGCTTGTCTGGATTTATTCATATGGGATTCCGCCTCCGGAAAATAGTTTCGGGGGTGCCAGGAAGGCACACGGAACCATACGTTAAGGGCGTCAACCAAACGTCAACAGTCGGTATTGAGGCCTAAAAACCCCGGAAAGTTACATAAAACAGCCTCTGCCAGAGCGAATGAAAGTCCTAGCGTTTACCTAGTAACCATTTGCCTTAATCACGGCATCTATACACTGGCCTTTCGCACTCCCCAATGAGCGTTTAAGTATTGACGAAAGGGCTTTTCAATAAGAACATACGATGCTATTGCAACAATGATCGTTGCCACAATCCCGCCTCTAATCGTTCCTTTGTAGAACACTTGTTGCCAAACATAAAGGGAGAATGAACCGATTCCAGCTATTTGCATCGGTTTCCATGCAAACAAGGCACCTATCAGTTTTGGCATCAGCTCAATATTATTAACGGCATATGCAAGACACCACGTACCAACGGTGTATTTTATGTAGTCTGGAACATACGTTCCGTTTAAGAATATTCCTGCAGCAAAAGCCACTAGCACAATAATCGGAGAAGTAAACAGAAGTCTTCGAGAAGTCACCACCGCCAATAGTGCGGCTGAAACAATTGATAAGCTACGGGTGTGAGAAACCCAGAATGTTGTGTAGTATTCCCACTGATGTAGCGTTCCCCAAACAACGGTTGAGACTAGAATGAGCAAAGTCGTAGTAAGCAAGATCAGAAGGGCATTAAGACTTTTTGAGCGAATCAAGAAAGCTAACAGTCCTAATAGAATATAAGAGTGCTCTTCGACACACAACGACCAATAATGGTCGAAGTCTCTACTTCTCTCCACAAAAAACATCGCATAGTTATAAGTAAACGTGCCCGCGGACAAAGCTTGCTTCCAGCTAAACGATTTACTCATGAGCAAATACAGAGCAATCATTACAGCTATATAAGCAAGAGCAACTGGGAAAATGCGAGATATTCGACGTCGGTAGAACCGTGGCAAATCCGTGTTCTTAATGAAAAGCAAATTGGCCATTAATGTGCCACTTAGCACAAAGAATAACTCAACTCCTAACCTTCCTAAGTTGAAAGGAATCTCTAATAAGTTTGTCCTTCCCTGGACAAAGTGCCCAATCAACAATAGCAGGATAGCCAAGCCTCTCCATCCATCAAGCATTGGCCTATGTGCCGAGGGGTGACTTGGTTGAAGGCTTTCGTCTCTGGACGCTTCTGCAGACACAAATTGTATGATTGCACAAGTACATAGAACTTAACACCGAGCTAATTCTTAGCACGATTCCATCGCACTAAACCAACCATCTACACGTTTTCGATTGCAAAGTAACGTCTTTTGCTTGGAAACAGGACTACTTGTATTTGAGCGCCAAGGCAAACGCTTCATCCATATCCATGGCTAACCCCTTCGCCCAGGCTCTCTCAAACTCTTCCGCAGACAACTTCGCCCGCACTTCGCCCAATGCTAATTCTCGTTCGCGAGCATCCACCCTTTTCTCAGAAGCCTCCATTCCCAAAGTCGCCGCGACCAGAGTTGCCGCTGCTCCATGCTCATGAAACTGGCATAGAATCAGGGCATGTCCACGGATGGCCTCCAAAGCCAAGGTCGCGATGGCAACGTCTCGCCCTAAGAGCAAAGCTTCATGGCTGGTGGCAACCGCAGCGGGCATATTGCCCAACATGCGATGATATCGTGCTACCTGAGTAAGGCAAGCCGACAGACTGATCTCGTTTCTCAAGCGACGGCTAATCCGAATCCCTTCTCCTGCCGCGGTCATTGCCTGGTCAAACATCTGTTGATCCAAGTAGACACCGGAGAGGTGAGCAAAAATGAGTGCGTCCGCTTCACCATTGCGAAAAGCCTCTGAAATCTCCTTCGCCTGAATAAATGCAGCTTGAGCATTTGGCAGATCATCTTTCGCCCAGTAAGCGCTACCAATACTTACATATGTTCGCTCAAGCAAAATGCCATTCGAAGCCGGAGCATGATCTAGCACTTGTTGACAAAGCTCTATGCAGTGATCCGCTTGCCCCATGTAGCCTGCGCATAAGGCCATACCATAATAGCAAACCGCAATTTGGCCATCAACCTTTGTCTCTTTAGCGACCTTGAGCGCATCCTTACAAGCTTGGTACGCTGACCTAAAATCGGAAGTTCTCAGGTATGTGGTACCAAGCATCCGTAGAAGGTGAATGCGGGCGGCTGGGGTCGCTTTTTCGGTCTCCGGCAAATTGACAAGCTGCCGGATATAGTTCTGTTCCACTTGCTTGGTTCCCCGCGTATCCCACAAGGTAGATAAAGCCCCGATCAATCGAATGCACTCTTCCACGCGCTTCTCTTGATATAAATGCTCCAGAGCGGCTAGGTAGTTACTGTAATCCGCTTCGATGCGTGCAAGTTGCCGAGAACGTTCTTCCGCATCAGCCAATGTACTTTCTGGAACCGAAGTATCCAAATAAAATTGAGCATGGCGTCCCTTTAAATCTGCGAGTTCTTCGCGAGTCAGACACTCTTCCCCAAACTCTCGGAACACTTCTAGCAATCTGAATCGCAGATCGCCTGAATCCTCCTCTGGGCGTAAGAAGGAACGTTCCTGTAAATCCAAAATCAAGCTCAGGGCCTCTTCTCGATTGCCCAACCATTCTAGACAAACAGACTTGGCAGATTCAGTGGTAAATCCACCTCGAAACACCGACAAGGCCGCGAAGAATCTTTGTAATTCCGGGGTTAAGAAAGCGTATCCATATTCAATGGCAGCACGTAAACTTCGGTGACGGGCTGGTATGTCTCGCCTTCGACTACTCAAAGCCGAGAGTCGGTTTTCTAAGTGCTTCACCATCTGAGATGGTGCAAAGGTATTCGAAAGCCCCGCAGCAATCTCTATTGCCAACGGTATTCCCTCAAGCTTGGCGCAGATCGCGGCAAAGTGCGGCGCATTGTTGATGGTCAACTGAGTATCTGGTCGCACCGATTGGCACCGATCCACAAACATCTGGACACTTGGGCACTCGGCCAGCTTGGCAAGCTCCTGAGTGCTGCCATAAATTGTCGGTCTACTGAAGTCAGGAATGGGAAGCGGCTCTAGCGGAAACTCCAATTCTCCATGGAGTTTTAAGCTTTGTCGAGAAGTCGTCAGTATCTTTGTCCGGGGCGAGGCAGCAATAAGTTCAGAAACAACGGGAGCAAGTTGTTCAATGACATGTTCGAGATTGTCTAGCACTAAGAGGGTGTGTTCTCGATCGATAATCTCTGCGACCTCAGCTAACGTATCGCTTCGTCCCTGACTTCGAGGCTTAAGGACCTCCAGAATACGGTCTGGTAGCAAGCTCCCATCATCCATATCCGCAAGCGGTACAAACCAAACGCTCCACCCCTGGTCCGCCAAGCTTCGGCCTACTTCTACCGCGAGTCGTGTTTTGCCCGTCCCCGCAGGCCCCAGGATCGTTGCTAACCGAGTCTGAGTATCTTCCAGTCGATGCTTAAGCTCTTGGATTTCAGCCTGCCTTCCAAAGAGCCGTGTCAACTGAACCGGGAGTCGAATCCTCTCCGGCTTCGGTTCAACAGGTACCTCCTCAAGCACGGAATCAGATACGTTTGCAGTTACCTTGGCTGAACCTCCTCCCGCCTCTCGGCGAGCTTTTGCAGCGAGCTTCCTGGCATCCTCGTCAGGCTCACAGTTCAACTCAATCTGCAAGAGACGTGAGAGCTCCTCGTACTGAGTCAACGCGTTTTGAGCTCGCCCCAATTTGAGATACTGCCACATCAGCGAAGTGTGCCAAACCTCATTCAAAGGCTCTTTTGCAATCGCCAAACGGAGGTAAGGAATCGACTCCTCGACTAACCCAAGGGCTTCCGATTCCTTGATCAATTGCCCTAACGCATAGAGGTACAGATCCTCCATCCTCAACCGTTCATTGAGGACCCACACTTCATCAAAACCCGGAAGCAATTCCCCTTTGTACAGACTCACAGCCTGCTGATAGAGCGCAACTCGGTCTCTAGGCTCAATCTCCGCCTTTGCTCGTCCCAGCAATCGCTCAAACTCCGCAACATCAGTGACCACTGATTGCGGGTGGAGTTGGAGATGAGATTGCATGACCTGTACCACCGAGCCCGAAGGCATCGGAGGAGGCTCCAAGGCATGGCGAAGCGAAAGCAACGCTTGTCTAAGATTTCTGCGACTAACTGATAGCTCGCTATCTGGCCAAAGCATTTCCCCGATTTCATCCCGAAAATGATGCCGATTGGGAAACAAGCCAAGGTACGCAAGGAGCACTGCGACCCTACGAGTGCGAAAGCGGGTAACTGTAGATTCGGCGCGACGAACCTGGAATGTGCCCAACATTTCCAGTCTCCAGATCGCACCCATATGCGGAGTTTACGTCCCTCGGCTATTCCGAAGCACTAGAACGATTGAATATACATCTAGGCAGCTAGGCTCTGGGCAGCCTGGAGATTGGCAAAAAACTCCTCGGGCGTTGCGGAGAGTTTCACTGCATCAAAGTGAGAAAAATCACCAAAATTGCTAGCAAGCTTCAGCCACTGTTTGAACCGCACTACGGGGCGATTAGTCGCTGGTCCTTGGCATTGCTCAATTTCGGTCTGAAGGTTCTTCATCAGCGATTCCCAAGTCCAAGCTGGCACCGGCCCCTCATACAACCCAAGTTCATATGAAATTTGGTATGGCAGCGAAGGGTTGGCAAGGGCACTGCGTCCAATCATAAAATGTTGACAACCGGTCATATCTTGGCATCGACGGAAGTCATCAATTGTCCAGATATCACCGTTCGCAATGATCGGCAAACCTAGGTTCTGACGAACCTGACCGATCGGTTGCCAATAAACGGGAGGTTGATAACCCTGCAACCGTGTACGGGCGTGGATGGTAAGCCAACTGGCCCCACCTTCAGCAGCCATTGCCGCATTCTCATGGATGGCATCAATACTGTCCCACCCAAGTCGGAGCTTCGCAGACACCGGAATACTCTGAGGAACCGCTTTCCGAACAGCGGCGACAACATCTCGGACTCGGCAAGGGAACTTCAGGAGAGTCGCACCGCCATCGTGCCGATTCACAGTTGGAGCAGGACATCCAAAATTGATGTCAATACCGGTGGCTCCAGCCTGGACTGCGTTCATCGCCGACTCCGCCATATGCTCAGGGTCACCGCCAAGAATTTGTATCTGTACCGGCATCCCATCGCGGGTTTTAGAGCCATTCTCCAACTCAGGCACATCTCGACGGAAAACCTTCGCGGGAATAGATCCGTTGGCAACCCGTAAGAACTCAGTCACAGAGTAGCTGAATGCTCCTGTCGCCCCCTGCAATGCCCGCATAGGAGCATCTGTGATGCCATCCATAGGAGCCAAAACCAAAGCGGGACTTGAAACGTCGAGCATCGACAATTTCTATTGTGACAGGCACCGCCATTCTCAACCTAATGCCTGGCTAATGGTCTCAGTTGTACATTACGCTCAACAGGTGACGATGAAATTGTTTACGAGTATCAGCCAACTCACTCTCGCGTGTCTTCTCAGTGCATCTTGTACTGTGTCTGAAATTGCTGAGGCATCTCCTCAGAAGAAAGCGGCGGCCAAAACCCAGACCAAGATTGCCAAACCAGTTACCGAGTATGTGAACATCTCTGATCCGGTAGAGAACGCCTTCACCGTTCAAATGCCCAAGGGTTGGAACAATCGCGGTTACTCAGCCCGAGCCTATGATATTCATCGAACCGTCTGCATTACGGCTAGCCCAGATGGAGATACCGTGATCTTCAGCGGTGATCCTTCGCTTCCTCAATACTACTTGCCCCAAGCAGCCACGCCAATGCACTACGAGTTCGCAAAGGTCAATCCGTTGATGAAGATTGAGAACGCTCGCCCCGCGTCGGTTTATGCGCCTGAGTATGCCAAGCGCAAGTTTGGGAAGCTAGAAGGATTTCAGATTAAGTCCGTTGATGACGACCCAACAACGGCGAGCATGATGGAACAAGCCTATGCCAAGCATGGATTACAGATTGGCGCATCTGCTGCAGTCTTGAATTTCAGCTACAACGATAAAGGAAGCAAAACAAACGGTCAGCTGTTTGTAGCCGTTGCCGTCAATAACGCCATCTTTGCCGTAGATGTTAGCGGTATCTCCACCAAAGGCAAGCCAGAAGACTACGAAGCCATGCGAATGAAGATTCGTACCACCTTCAAAATGAACCCGCAGTGGCAGGCTCAGCAGCAGCAACTACACCAACAAAGGATGGCGCAGATTGAAGCGCATGGTCGAATGATGACCCAGCGCCACAATGAGAATATGGCTTGGATTCAGCGTAGTGCTCAACGCCATCAGCAAAGGATGCAGGCCATTTGGTCGGCGAATGATGCGAGCATGCAGAGCTATTGGCAACGGTCTGCTTCCAGCGATTTGCAGCACCAGAGGTTCATTAACTACATCAACGATGAACACACGGTTGTTGGAACAGGCGGAAAGACCTTCCAAGTTGACAATAGCTACCAGCGATACTTCATGCACAAGCGCAACGGCACTTATGTTGGCGGAGATAAAACTTGGGATCTGGATACTTTGAGGAAGTTCAAACTCAATCCAGATGATTACGAAGAAGTGAAGATTCGGAACTAATCTCGGAGGGCGTCCCCATGCACATTGGCCAAGCATGGGGATTTTAATTTATCGAGCCTTCCTCTCAATTCCGTAGAAGACCCACATCCGGAATGCGATACCGAGGATCAACGCCGGCACGGCTACTATCCAAGCAACCTTAATCAAGAAAACAGCCGCCCCTAAAACCAAAAGCGGAACCGGAGCCGAGACAACAATGGGAAGGTGCTCTGGAGGTTTGACCAGCAGATCCATCATATGAGCAATATCTAGCGCG
The DNA here is from genome assembly GCA_037190145.1 of Fimbriimonadaceae bacterium. Classification (GTDB taxonomy): domain Bacteria; phylum Armatimonadota; class Fimbriimonadia; order Fimbriimonadales; family Fimbriimonadaceae; genus 55-13. Next base: position 102,084 of record JBBCJU010000004.1, on the reverse strand, counting down.
ACTAGCTTCATTGACTCTTTGAATGAGAGCATTCTGGGTTCGGGAAGGGGTTGATTTTGTGTCGCTAGATTCTGTGAGATCTCTTTCTGACGAGCTCGCTCCACATGATCCAACGGAACAAGCTTGCCCTCCGCGTTCCAAGTGAGCGGGATATTCGGTTCCTCAGTATCCAACTTGGTTCGACGCATGACCTCTCAAGATGAATCCTATCATTAAATTTACGAATTACCAGGTCTCCGTTTTCTGAGGCCTCTGCCGTCGCACCCACCTGGGTTCTGGCGTATGTCAAAATATTGTTATGCCCATCGTCCGCGTCTACGTCACTCTCAAACCCTCTTTGCTTGATTCCGCAGGACGCACTGTCGCGGGAACCTTGGAGAAGCTAGGCTATGACGAGCTTCAAGAGGTCCGTATCGGCAAGCTCATAGAACTCAAAGTATCGGAATACAATGAGGCACGAGTGAAGGAGATGTGCGATAAGCTTCTCGCCAATCCAGTTATCGAAGACTATCGAATTGAGGAAGTGAAAGAGGCGGTCGGAGCGTGAAAGTAGCCGTTCTTCGATTTCCAGGTTCTAACTGTGACCAAGACGCTTTCCACTCTCTACGAGATGATGTAGGAGTTGGAGCCGAATACGTTTGGTATGAAGACACGTCCCTGGCAGGGTTTGAGGCCGTATTTATTCCGGGCGGTTTTAGCTTCGGTGACTACTTGCGATGTGGGGCCATGGCAAGTCGCGCGCCGATCATGGACGAAGTACGACGGTTTGCAGCAGAAGGGCGACCCATTATTGGAGCCTGCAATGGATTCCAGATTCTCTGTGAATCTGGATTGCTTCCCGGTGCATTGCTACTCAACCAAAGCCAGAAGTTCGTTTGCAAACACGTTTATCTAAAGGCAGAAAACCGATCCAGTATCTGGACTTCAGGTGTTGATCAAATCATCAACGTACCTATCGCTCACGGTGAAGGGCGATACATTTGTGAAGCCGATACGTTAAAAAACTTGAACGATACTGAACGAATTGCGTTCAGATACGTCGATAGTATGGGGAACGCAACTCCTGAAGCCAATCCTAATGGCTCCACGGAAAACATTGCGGGCATCCTAAATGAGAAAGGAAATGTTTTAGGCCTCATGCCTCACCCCGAGCGGGCTACAAAGTCTATTTTAGGTTCTACAGACGGATTAACGATACTAAAAGCGTTAACAGTTGTTGGAGCTGGTCTTTAGACGAGTGTAAGTTCGCCTATAATTCTGGTAACAAACGGACAGATGGTAACAATTCGCGCAGTTTTGGCAATGGTAGCGCTAGCTACCTCAGTGATAGCTCACGCTGAAAAGCGAGTGCTTGGTAAGTTGGGGCAAGCAACGGAGAAAACTCCGATCTACGCGAGTATGAATACCAAATCGCGGGTCTTTTACCGAGTCAAGCAATACGAGTATTTGGTTGTAAAGGACTCTCCACGCGACAACTGGATGCGTGTTCTTTTGCAAAATGGTCAGTACGGCTATGTCCCTGCGGACACCATCGCAAAACTTCCTTACGAAGTATCCACAGAAGCCAAGCCACGCAATAGCCGAAGCCTAGGTGGAAGCACCAGTTCGAGAGGCTGGGCAGCGGACCAAGGCCTGAAGTTTCAAGGCACCCCATATGTGTGGGGAGGCAATGACCTTAATCGCGGAATCGATTGCTCTGGATTCGTCAAAAAGCTGTTTGGCCAAGTAGGTATGAACCTGCCTCGTACTGCTGCCGAACAAGCGTTGGTTGGGCAATCCATTACTCGACTAGAGGATCTTCAGAAGGGCGACCGACTTTATTTCTGGGAGGCCAAGCGCAATAAGATTGGTCACACCGGCATCTATCTAGGCAACGGTTACTTCGTGCACTCCAGTCGCGGAAAGAACGGGGTAGACACCGACTTCCTCGGTTCTCCCAAGTGGCTAAAGATTCTCGTTGCAGCCAAGAGATAGCGAAAAGCAAGCAAGGTAACGACGGTCTGGTCTTAGAATCCGCCGAGGAATCCAAGACCAACTATAAATCCGCCGATCACCAAGCCAATCGCTTGTAAAATCAAGCCCACGATCGAGATGACACGCGCGGTATTCGCGCTTGGGTTCCCCTTATCCTGAGCCTTCTTGGCATACACCAAACCCAAAATCGGGAAGATAATTCCGATAATGGAGCAGTAGCCTCCGCCCATGGCGCACATGGCAAGCCCAATGGCACCAAACACATAAGCCATAGTTAATTCTTGCTGCCCATTGTCGCCCGTCACCATGCCTGGTCGGTAGTAATTCGAGTAGTTTTGAGGCGGATTCATCGTTCCCGGAGCCGGGTAGGGATTGGGCTGAGTCGTTGCCACCTGCAACCCAGGCAACATGTTCGCCGTAATTCTTTGCCCGGTTTGGGCATCCTCCAAGGTTGTGGTGGCGAGAACTCGACCCTCGGAAACCCACTGATTCAGTAGGCTTAAGTCAGCCGGTCCAAACTTTTGACCATCAGGAAGAACTACGAAATACATGATTGCTTGCGCCCATTATGTCAAACGGACGACACAATCCTGGGGTTTCGTGGCGTAGACACGCATAATAACCAGAGAACCTATGTCCCTTCAACAAGGAAAATCTTGGCTCCGCCACCAAGCGGCCCCCGTTACCATCGGCTTCCTCGCGTCGCTGATTATCTTCGCCTTCGTTTGGTGGCTTTCGGGCGCCAAAGGGATGGAAAAGTTTGTTCTCGCCCCTGGTTGGCAAAGCCAGCCTTGGACGCTTTTCACCTATCCATGGGCCCAGTTACCATTCGTAAGTGGCTTCGCGATTATTGGTTTTGTCTTCATGATCATGTGGACCTTCTGGACAGGTAGCTTTGTGGAGCGCGATCTAGGAGCTATAAAATACGCCGGACTTTGGGCGGTAATGATCCTATTGCCCGCTCTCTTCCAGGTACTCCTTGGGCCGCTGGTCAGCCAGGTTTACGGGACAGCGGGTCTGTGGCTACCATTGGGTGGAGTCACGATTGTCTGGTGCGCGCGCAATCCAAAAGCTCAAATCATGATGTACGGCATCATTCCCATGAGCGGCCAGATTCTTGCCATCGTCACCCTGGTCTCAACGATTCTGCTGGCGGGGTTTGGGAATCCCCTGTTAGGCATTATCTCCGCCTTACACCTTCCCATTGCCTATGCTTTCGCGCTCAACAAGATTCCATTCTGGCCATATTCTCGTGGTGCCGGAGGGTTTGGACGATCGAGGGCTTCAGATAGCCAATTCCTTCATAAGACAGAAAAAATGGATAAGGGCTACTACGATGATGTTAAGCGTAGAGAGAAAGAGCGCGACGAGCGTGAGCGCCTCCGTAAGCTGTTTGAATCTAGTATCACGGACGACACCAACAAAGATCGATAAAAAATGGGCTTCCCTCAAGAGTGGGAAGCCCTTTTTTGGCCCTAACCCAGTTTGTCTGGGTTGAGTCCTTCAAGTTCGGGCAAGACAAAAAGACCGTCTTTACGGACCAGTTTGCCGTCAAACCAGATCTCACCACCGCCGTACTCAGGCCTTTGGATCAGGACCGTATCCCAGTGAATAGAGCTCTTGTTCCCATTGCCTCCAGGAGGGGCATACGAGTTGCCTGGAGTGAAGTGGAAGGAACCAGCGATCTTCTCATCAAACAAGGTGTCCTTCATCGGGTGGAGAATGTAGGGGTTGAAGCCGATGGCGAACTCTCCGAAGTATCGAGCGCCTTCGTCCGTATCCAGAATCTGATTTAGCTTCTCAGTGTTGGCGCCGGCGGTTGCTTCCTCAATGCGTCCATTTTTGATGACGTAGCGGATGTCCTTAAACTCGGTTCCTTCATAGAGCGATACCGTATTGAACTGGACCACGCCATTTACGGAATCTCGAACTGGGGCAGAGAAGCATTCTCCGTCGGGGATATTGGCCTCTCCAGTACACGGCACGGCTCCAATATCCTTAATCGAAAGGCTGAAATCTGTTCCTGGCCCCTTAATCTCCACCAGATCTGTCTTGTTCATCAGGTCTGCAAGAGGCTTGGCTGCTTCTGCCATCTTCTTGTAGTCGAGGGTGCAGACTCGGAAGTAGAAGTCTTCAAAAGCAGGGGTGCTCATTCCGGCGGCCATCGCCATGCAAGGATTTGGCCACCTTAGTGCCACCCATTTGGTATTAGGAACTCGAACTCCAAATACGACCGGAGTGGTGTATTCCCGACTCCAAAGCCTTAGCTTCTCGTCTGGAACTTCTGCGTTCTCTAGCGGATTAGGGGTTCCTCGTAGAGCGAGATAGGCAGTCATCTGCTCCATCTCATACTTCTCAATGGCGGCAATGGTCTTTACATTTCCTTCTGTAAGGCCATGCATCAACTGGCGACGAATCAAGCCGGATTCGAGACGAACGGCAACCTGCGCTCCTTTACTCTGCACCACCCGCACAATCTCCGCCACGCTCTCTTCAGGGATATCGAAGGCGTGGATTAGGACTTTATCTTCTGGGGTTAGCTTTGTCGAGTGGCTCACCAAAAGTTCGGCAAGCTGAGTTACGCGTGGATCAACCATTCAAACATTTTGCCCGGAATTAGCGTAAAGTGTTCGTTGTGATCAGAGTGGCAGCCCTTTCCGTCATTTTTGCAAGCTCCCTCCTGTTGGGTGGTTGCGTAAAGAACGCGCCCGCGCCAGAAGCTCCGCCGAGCGAGCCTGCCGCACAAAATACTCCCACTCCTAGCGGAGGCGGTGGTGGTGGAATCACTCCGATGTCGCCCGGAGTTGGCGGCATTTCACCGGTCGCTGGAACGGAGAGTGTTCAAGGCGCAGGTGGCGGTGGAGTAGGCATTGCGGCTAAAGACGCTGCTAAGCGTGCTGCAGCCGGAGCCGGATCTCCTGCTGGAATGAGTCAGATGGGTGCCGAGGGCGGCGAATAAAGCAGCAAGAACAAGGTTTTCTTGGCCGTCAGGTTGGGGCAATGATCCGACGCTCAGTGCGTCGGAGATTTCACACCGTCCATTGGATTCCTCCCACATTTGAACTGAAGCCTCCCTGTATTTTTGTGCCCAACCATCATGGATGGTTTGATGGCTATCTGATGTTCCACGTGGTGACTCAGCTCCAAGTCCCCACATTGGACTGGATTCAGGAGTTTGATACGTTTCCTCTCTTCGCTCGCATTGGCGGTATGCCGTATCCGCTTGGTGATCTCAAACGTCGAGCGGCAACGGTTCGGCGGACGATTCGGATGATGCAGGATGACCACTGGTCGCTCCTTCTCTTTGCGGAGGCTCACCTGCACCCTCCCCCAGAGCTTCTGCCGTTTGGGAAAAGCCTCGATGTCATTGCCCAGAAAGTGCCCCAAGCTCAAGTGATCCCAGTTGGCATTCGGTATGAACATGCGATGCACGAAAGACCAGAAGCCTTTCTCACCTTTGGAACTCCGATGGCCCCCGGTGATGGCCTGGCGGAGCGAACACGCTCAGAGGTTCAGCAGCTCCTAGAAAGATCCGGGCAGTGTAGGGATCAGTTCTCCACGCTTGTCAAAGGAACTCGGGATGTGAACGAGCGATGGAGTTTTGATCGGAAACCAGCATGATAGGTTTCAGAATTTCGCCCAAAAGGCCATCGCAAACGGCGCAAATGTCGTAGGCTTCATATGTGGGAATCGTTTTGCCCGAAAGAAATGCATCCGTCGAAATCGACGGTGCGTTCGCAGACGCGCAAGACTATGCCATTTGTCGACAAATCCATCGGCAGTATGGAACCACCTACTACTTTGCTTCCCAGCTCTTTGCTCCTGAAATTCGGCAACGTACTCATGCGCTTTACAGCTTTGTAAGAGTGCCCGATGAGTGGGTTGATAACCCAAATGGTGCAACCACTGAAGAGATTCGAGTGCGATTGAGCAATTGGCGGCTTGAACTTAGACGCGGACTGGAAGGTATCCGTCCCAACCATCCTGCGTTGCGCGCTTTCTGCGATGTATTGCATGAAACTCAGATGCCCCTTGAAGAGCCCATGCTCTTCCTAGATGCCATGGAGCTAGATCTCGTGAAGACTCGATATCAGACCTATGAGGATCTGAGGAGTTATATGCGTGGTTCCGCTTCCGCTGTTGGATACATGATGTGTAGCGTTTTGGGGGCTCCTATGACCCCAGAAACCACCCATGCCGCCAGTGCTTTGGGAGAAGCGATGCAGATGACTAATTTTTTGAGAGACGTGGGAGAAGATGCTCAAAGAGGTCGCATCTACTTGCCGCTAGAAGATTTGACTGCCTTTGGCGTTACGGAAAAAGAGATTCTCGATCATAAGAAATCACCCCAATTCACCGACTTGATGAGATTCCAGATTTGTCGAGCGCGTGCGCTCTATTCCCGCGCGGACAAAGGTATTCCCCTCTTGCCAAAAGATGCCCAGTTTGCTGTATTGATGGCTCGAACTCTCTACTCTCGGATTCTGGATCGAATCGAGAGGCAAGGTTATGATGTCTTTTCGAAGCGAGCAAGAATCAGCCGGTTCGAGAAATTAAGGATAGCTGCAAGCCTTTATCTCAGGAAATGACATCAGAGTTCCAGTCTGCCAGACATCGCATTCTTCAGGACGGCTGGAATACCACATGCTATCAAATCCTGAATCCAGGCATCCGCCGTTGGCACCGGTCCAATTCAGTTGTCGGCTACGTGGAGATAGGGCGACGAAGAATCGTGGCGGGGGCACCCGTTTGTCCAAAGCACGAGCTCAAGCAAACTCTTCTGGAGTTTGAGCGGGAAAGTGGTGAAGTGATCTGCTATTTCGGTGCGGAAGATCGCTTGTTTCAGCAAGTGGCAGAAACTAGCCACTACTCATTCACGGTCCTTGGGGCACAACCCGTTTGGAAACCTCAAAGTTGGTGTGCAGCGGTGCAACAAGACTCATCTTTGCGAGCACAACTAAACCGAGCCCGCAACAAGGGTGTGCAAGTTAAGGAATGGGATGCTTTGACAGCTACAGAACACCCCGCTCTCCGAGCCATCTTGGCGTCTTGGCTACAAACTCGCGGATTGCCAGAGATGCATTTCCTGGTCGAACCAGATACGCTTGGTTTCTTACTAGATCGACGGATGTTTATTGCAACCCAAGAGGACAGGCCAATTGGGTTTGTTACGCTTTGCCCGATCCCAACTCGTAAAGGCTGGTTGACAGAACAGTTTGTGCGAATTCCTGATGCACCCAATGGAACGGTTGAGTTGATGTTGCACACCGCAGTGGAGCAGATTGCATCTGAAGGGGCCGAGATGATGACTATGGGGATGGTTCCGTTATCTCAAAAGACGCCCCGAAATCCGACTGACCCAGCCTGGCTGAAAATCACAGTGAACTGGGTTCGTCAACACGGCCGTCGATTCTATAACTTCGACGGCTTGCAATACTTTAAAGACAAATTCCATCCCGATCATTGGGATCCCATCTACGTCATCACCACGGAACGTCAGATACAACCGAAAACGCTCTACGCAATCACAAAAGCGTTTACCCGTAAATCTCCTCTGTTGAGCATCGTACAAGGTTCTTGGCGAGCCTTAAAACAGGAGGCACGCTGGTTAATGCTGGGAAGCAATCCCTTGGAAAGACATCGCCATTAGATTCCAACAAGCTTGATGAGCTACGAGGTACGAATCAAATGTCACCTCGACAGTGTATCCGTCCAGCCGATCGCCAAAGATGAGCCGTTGGCACATGTCTGCTTCTTCTGACCGATTGAACTCGACTCGGATAGTCGTCGGCTCCTCTGGCAACCAAGGCTTAATCTCAGAACGGCGACGAACGGCGGCCTCGACTCCTTGCTCAATCATCGGACCGGTTTGATCTGGTGACAAACACTCTCCCATGTACCGGGCAAAACCCTTCTTAACGGCGGCTGTCTGGATTCCCTCCACTACCGTTTCTGCCTCTCGACAACCCGCCTCATCGCTTGACGTGAAAACTAAAGGAACGCCGTACCTTCCCGCCACTCCTGCGCTTAGCGCGATTTCTCCGGCGGCGACTCCGTTGATATGTAGTCGATGGACACCGCCCGTGATGGTGTGCTCCATGATTCCTGCTGCTGTACCTGCCATTGCGTGGTATCCCACCAGCAGAGCGGCATCAAATGATTCGTTGATCCCCATCATCATGCCGTCTATTCCGCCACCATGACCGCTGACAAGGCGAATACCAGGCTCCAGTTGGGCAATAAGGAGATTCTTGCTGTTACCGTGGCTATCCTTCACCACAATCTCGGTTGCTCCAGCAGCTTTCGCTCCTCGAATCGCAGCGTTTACATCGTGAGTCATCATCCGCCGAGCAAAATCGAAGTCGAAATGTTTGTCATCGGGTCGACCACATTGCGACCAAGAAACCAGACCCGTAATGCCCTCAATGTCGGCAGAAATATAAACCTTCACGGCGGTAATTATAGTGACCTGGGCGAGTCTTGGCTACTGCTTTTCTAACTTAAACACTCGGCTTGTATAAGCAGCCATAGGTCCAACATCAAGACCATCCGCCATCAGTTCGGAGCCCAAAGTCTCTAAGGAAACCCCTAGTCCAGCTGGCAATAGTTCCTCGATTCTGTAGCGAGTATCTGCCTGTAAACCTTTCAACTGGACTCTCTGGTCACCGGAGGCTTCACCCAGGCTAAATATAAATACAACTACAGAGCAATCATAGCTATACAATACGCCTGATCGAGGACCAGCATAGGGGGATTCCAAGCGATACTGAGTGCCCAGTTGGACGACCTCTCGGATATCTTTATAAGCTTCTACGGCCATCCTCGAAAAAGATAACTCTTCATCATTGAGTTTAGACACATCCACATCCATTCCCAATCGTCCACTCATCGCGACGTCAAAGGCAAACTTGAGCGAACGCTTCCCCATATCGGTCACATGGCAGCCCATGGAGATAGCAGGGAAGAAGTGACTGTAACCCCACTGAATGAAAACTCTTCGGGCCGGATCGGTCATATCACTGGGCCAGAACTCATGGGCGTACTTGAGCGATCCGTAATCCACACGACCACCTCCGCCAGCGCACATCATCAGTTCTACTTGAGGATGACGCTCTGCAACCTTCTCCAAAACCTCATACAATGCCCGTGTGTAGTCTATTGACAAGTGAGATTGCTCTTCACTAGACAAGTAAGTAGAACCTGGCTGAGTGACATAGCGATTACAGTCCCACTTCACATAGCTAATCCCTGGATTGGCTGAGAGCGTGCGATCGATCAGATCAAAAATGTACTCTCGAACCTCTGGTCTCAGCAAATCTAAAACGAGCTGATTGCGCTGCACCTCTAACTCTCTTTTAGGTTGCTGGATGGCCCAGTCTGGATGCCCCTCAAAAAGCTCACTCCTGGGACTCACCATTTCTGGCTCCATCCAAATTCCAAACCTCAACCCCAGCTCCTGAGCTCTTTCACAAAGCGGGCTTATTCCGTTGGGCAGTTTTGCCACATCAGGAATCCAGTCGCCCAACCCCTGGTCATCTCCGTCACGCGGATATTTCTGGCCAAACCAACCGTCATCTAGCAAGAACATCTCCATCCCCAGATCCTTGCCCTTTTCCATCAAGTCCAATACCTTCGCTTCATCAAAGTCGAAGTAGGTTGCTTCCCAATTGTTCAGCAATATCTCACGTGGTCGGTCTCCATCTCGCAACGCGTTATGCCGAGCCCAAGTATGAAAATTTCGACTAAGATGCCCCTTCCCTTGCCCGCTCCAACCCATCACCATTTTCGGCGTCGTAAATCGGTGATTAGGCTTCAATCGATAGGCAGAACCATATGGATTCATCCCAAGGTTTGCGCGCAAGTCTCCGCTGGGCAGCTTCTCGAAAAGAAACTGAAAGCTACCGGACCAAGACAAGGCTCCTCCGAAGACCTCACCCTCATCTTCACTCGCTTCCGCGCCTCGGGAAAGAAGAAAATAAGGGCTGCGAAACTGCTGCGCGCGAACCATTAGCTTGGAATCTAGAATCTTGATTCCGTATCCAAGCTTTTCCTCCGCCATATGGACTTCATCAGCCCAATCTCCGTGGAACTGGGTTAACCAGTGGTCGCTCTTGCCAAAAGCAGGAGCAAAAGATGCAAAGGCTCCAAGGGTAACCACGCCCGATTCTTCGTGCCAAATCTCTGTCCAAGATTCGATCACATCTTGATCAGGATACGTGCGGAAGTTCAATGAGACGCAAAACGGATACTCAGGGTCCCGCAGATCAATTCGGAACTCATTCTCCAACTCAGTAACATCAATAACTCGCAGGTCAGTAGAAGTGTTTCCGTCCGCATGGATCGCTTGAATCGCAGGCTCAAAGACCCAACCGTTTCCCCCCGCCGGATAGGCAACCTGTCTACCATCGGCGGCCTCATCTTTGGCCCCATAGCCTAACTGCCAAAGCCTTCCTCCCGCGTCAACCTCAAATCGAATGGCAGACAGACGTGTTTCAATCGAGATTAGGCGGGAATCGATCATGGATTTCACAAAGAGACTCGTGCCATTGCCACATTGCAAGACTTTTCGTCAGGGGTGAGGCCCTATTAAACCCGAGGGCAAACGATCAGCAAGGAAGGCTAGGGGTATCTTCTAACCTTCCATGTCAGCCCAAATCCTTGATGGCAAATTGCTTTCCAAACAACTTCGATCCGAACTGAAGGCTCGGGTGGATGCCCTCCGTGAAAAAGGAGTTGTGCCACGCCTAGACGTTCTGGTGGCAGCACAAGACCCAAGCAGCTTGGCCTATGTGAATATGAAGCACAAGTGGGCGGAAGCCGCCGGAATCGCGGGCGAAAGCTATCATGTGGATGAAAAGTGGAGCCAAGACCAGCTCATTGAAAAGATTTATCAGCTAAACGGCAACTCCAAGGTTCATGGAGTTCTTCTCCAACACCCGCTCCCCAAACACCTTGACGAGGACGAAGCTCTTTTGGCGCTAGGAGCCGGTAAAGACGTGGATGGAATCACTCCTGCATCCTTGGGACGCCTTGTTGCAGATCTTCCTGGATTCCGATGTGCAACTCCGCTTGGAATCACTAAGATCATTGATCATTATCAGATTCCTTGTCAGGGGAAAAGGGCAGTAGTTATTGGTAGAAGCGTCATTCTCGGAAAACCGATGGCGCTCATGCTTCTCCAAAAGAACGCAACGGTCACCATTGCTCACTCCAAAACCGAGAATCTTCCTGATCTCTGCCGAGAAGCCGACATTCTCGTAGCCGCAGTTGGCCGAGCCGAGATGGTAAAAGGCGATTGGATCAAACCCGGAGCCGTTGTCATTGATGCCGGATATAACAAAGTCGAGGGCCGCCAAGGGGATGTGGGCGACGTAGATTTTGAGACCGCCAAGGAAGTTGCGGGCTGGATTACTCCGGTTCCGGGAGGAGTTGGACCTATGACAGTTGCCAGCTTGTTGAACAATTGTGTTGATGCGGCGGAAGCGACCTTGGCGTAGAGTGGGTTATTTTTTCCTCGGGTTGGGACTGGCTTATATAGTCGGTTGCTACTACCTGGCTAGCAAGTACGTCCGCCCGGGAACTCAGAATGCCGGTCCTCCACCCGATGGATTCGCCCAATCCGTTGGCTACAACTCTTGGGTCTCAGATACCTTGCAATCGGGAAAGCCGGTTTTCGTTTTGGTCCACGGTTATGGCGGAAGCCAATATGGATGGAGAGACGTGGCCTCTGCGCTGAGGGCAAAAGGTTTTGGCGTCGTTATTCCGGCACTTCCAGGCCACGATAACCGACAAGATGAGAAATGTGGATTTGGCATATCGGAATCAAAAACCATCCTGGAAGGTGCGGATTGGATTCGAGAAAAAGCAGGTAAAGATGCAAAAATCATCCTTGTCGGAATCTCGTTAGGCGGAGCCGCTAGTTGGCTTGCCGCCGAACAAGACCCGAATTTCTACGCCGTAGCGACCGAAGGTTCTTTTGCCCGTCTGGAACCAGCAACTCGTAGTTGGTTTAACCGCAAGACCCCAGGCGCCACCACCTACCTCGCTCCAGTCATCTGGTTTGCCAAGCGAATGTCTGGAGTAGACCCCTCAACCGTAAATCCGGTCGAAGCCGCCGCTAAGTGGAGGGGCAAACCGGCCTTGGTGATTCACGGAGACAAGGACGAACTGTTTCCTATTGAGAACGGAAAACAACTCGCCGAAGCTGCCGGATGCAAGCTCTGGACCGTCAAAGGCGCCCCTCATGCCCACTGCTCGAGTATCAATCTGGAAAAATATGTGGAGCAGTTAGTCCAGCTAGCCAAACAATGACACCGTAACCTCATCCCTCAGCCAGCGTCGAGAATAGAAAATGGTTTTGTTCAGCATAAGCCTTTTTACTCTCGCCACCCTTTCCCAAAACCAGATTGATCCTAGCTATAAGGTTTACCTGGGAGGGCTGGCGGCTGAACCGGTCCCCGCTGACACCAAGACCCTTCATAAGGCTGCGAATCTTCTGACAAGTGGTCAAACAAAAGTCCTCATTCAATGGGCGACAAATAAAGATGACAAGAAAGCCTATGCTGCAAGATTAATTTTCTTGGTTCTGGAGAGACCACCTATCTACCAACGCTCCTAGAAGGTATCCATTCACCAAATTGGCTTCAAGCTGCCGTAGGCTTCAAAGCTGTGCAGCTTCATGCAAAAGCGTCTTGGCCAATCTTGGTTCGAATGGCAGAAAACGGAAAGCCCGCAGCGTTTGTTGCGATCCGCTGTTATGTTGAGCGAGGACAGCCCGAGTTCTTTCGACTGTCAAAACATAGAAATTCCAAAACTCGAGCCGAAGCGATGAAGTATGTAGATCATCGAGATCGGATTCTCCAGGGGCTAGATGATCCTGTCTTAGCTGTTCGCCGAGCGGCTGTCCAGCGGCTAGTTTGTTTCCAAGATTTTAACTACAAGCCATACTTATCACATCGGTATCCAAAGGTACGAGAGCTGTTTGCTGAACTATTGATTGGCTGGAAAGATCATGACCTTACGCCTTGGTTAACCCTAGTTTCTGATAAATCCATTACGATGCGAAAGTGGGCCTTACTCCACATGTCATTTATAGGAATAGGGTGGGGAAAAGATTCCCAGATTCTTGAGGCTATCCAAGCAGTTAGGGATACGCTTCTCAAAGGGCCGCCTGAACTGTACAAATATGCAGCCATGGCTGCTCGGGAATGGTTATTGGAGTGGTATCGGATTCGAGAAGTTTGGACTCCTCAACAGATAGCGGCGGCTAAGGCTGTATTCCAGCTTCCCTCCTTTCGGAACTCTGTTTACTATCAAGCTTTGAGCGAAGGCTCTGTGAACGGGACCACAAACATTGGGGCATTGGGAATAAATATGCGTCCTGCCTTACAAGGCTTGATCATGTCTAAAGATCGGCGCGCTCTTCCTATGGCGATAAAGCTTATCGATCAAGAACCTGCTTTTCACAGTTACTGGATTAGAACTCTTGCTGAGCTGCCCGGACCTGACACAGTCGACTATATCTTCCGGCTTATCGAAAAGACGGCCATTAAAACTTCCCAAGTAACGGATGGTGCTGAAGACCATTTGGCAAAGGAGGTCTTTCAAAGTGCCGTATGGGCATTGAGGCAGTTGAGAGTAAAAGATTGGTCTCAAGCCATCGCCTGTATGAACTCGCCGAAAATATCCTCCCCTATGCAAACGGCCTTAGCTTATGAATTGCTAACTCATGTAAGCACAGACCAGATTGTCCAAACCGTGCTCAAACTAGCCTCCACTCAGTCAATTCGAAAGTCACAACGAGATCATCTCCTCTTCGGGATGCAATATTGTCCTCACCCATCCATCGGTGACTTTTTGGAGTCAGCTGCTAAGGCAGAGCCTGATCCAGCCTTCCGAAAAACCATTTACGATTACCTTGAGGCATGGCGACTACGTTTTCAAAAGTCAAAGACACTGTAATGCCTAGGACCTGAAAGAACACTTCTGCTAAAGTCTATTCCCTATGCACACCTTTCCTATTTAGCGCTGGCCGCTTTCTCGGCCCGCAAACCTTTCTTGCCATCACTTGCGCGCCGAACACAGGAGAGTTCTTTGCAACTTAGTCTTCCAAAAATTCTACAATACCGATCATTCCGAGACCTCTGGCTGGGACAATCCATCTCTCAGCTTGGAGATGCCTTCTACTTCGTTACGTTCATGTTTATGGCGGAGAAGTTGACCGGAAAAATTGAAACGGCAGGACTCGTCGGAGCCCTTGAAGCCATTCCGTACCTATTGTTTAGCCCTTATGCCGGAGTCATTGCCGACCGTATGGATCGACGACGTGTGATGTGGCTAAGTGACATCGTGTGTGGATTTGCTCTGCTCATGTTCGGTGCAATTCTCGCGTTCAATTCACACCCACCCGTTTGGCTGCTTTGTACCGTGGCGTTTATTCTCAGCACCATCCGATGCTTCTTTCTGCCATCCAAGAGCGCTGCAATCCCAACCCTCATTCCCAAGGATAAGCTTGCCGAAGCAAACGCCTTTAGCATGACTACTCAGAGCCTCATGCCGCTGATTGGTCTCGCCTTTGCAGCCTCGCTGATGACTCCTCTTTACGAGGCCTCCATCCGATGGTTTTTCTTCGCTTGTGTCGTCATCAACGCTATTTCATTCTTCGGCTCTTCGGTCTACATCGCCAGACTGCCAGAGCTGCAACCAGAGAGAAAGGATGAAGATCCGCCGCACGTGATGGCCGATTTTCGGTTGGGTTGGAGCTACCTAAAAACCCGCAGAGAGCTTCAGGTTTGGTTGGTGATGCTCACGATTTTCCGACTCTTTGTCTCCCCCTTCTTTGTGGTCCACTTGGCTGCTAACAAGGAATGGTTTGGAGGTAAGCCTTCCACACTGGCCTGGTTCGAGTTTTCGTTTTTCTTTGGGATGATCCTCGCCAGTCCCATTGTGGGCAAGCTAAGGATTACTCGGCCTACAATCACCTTTGCCTTTGGCCTGGCCTCCCTGGGTGCCTTTGTAGCGGCGATGGCAATCAGCCCCTATTTCTGGCCCTATGTCATCTGGAATATCTTATGTGGCCTGGCAGTACCACTCGCCGATATCCCAATGAATACTTATCTGCAACTCAGTGTGCCAGATGAGTATCGAGGCCGCATGAACTCCGTGGTGTCCATGATCGGTATGGGAATCATGCCGGTAGGAATGCTCACCGCCGGACAAATGGTAAAGAACTTCGGGATTGCGACCGCCTTGGTCATCATGGGAGCGGGAATGTTTTTCGCATGCATGGGTGGGCTGCTAAACAAAACCTATCGAAGCGCAAGAATGCCCTCCACGGATATCAATGCCGAATTGGCATCGTGACTTGGGTAGGTTCACTCAATCCTCTAGCGTAAGTTGACAAGCTTATTGACCGTGTACTGGAGCGAAAGCTTTATCTCACCCTAGGCTGTCCGGCACGGCCCTAATCCAATAAACCTTGGAGCTTCTCAAGAGTTGCTTCCAAGGCTTTACCGCTTAGGTTCTCCAGAGGCAAGCGGACATCGGGGTGGGGAAGGATATTCATGCGGTGAAGTACAGCTTTATTGGTAGCCGGTTGAGGAACTCCTCGCAAGGCTTCTATACCGCGTAGGCAGAGGTGAAACTTGGTCTGAGCAGATTCCTTCTTGCCCTCCACATAGTCCTTGACCACCGCCGTTAACCAGCCGGGAATACAGTTTGCCGCCCCGCTTATCGTTCCTGACCACCCGGCTTCTAAACTCTTCCAAAGCAATCCTTCATTACCGACAAAAAGGTTCTTTCCTTGAGCAGCCTTCGCATACACGTCGATATTTCTCTCATCGCCACTACTGTCCTTCAACCCGATCATCCGAGGGTGATTGGCAAGGCGCTGGATGAGATTTTCTGTTAATGGGATACCGGTGCGTTGAGGGAAATTGTAAGTTAGGATTGGCAAATCCGTCTCGGCAAACAGTCGCTCGAACCATTGCGCAATTGCGTCTTCAGAAGCTTCTCGGAAATAGGCTGGAGGCATCACCAAACCGGCAGCCGCTCCCGCTTTGCAGGCCTGGTTAGCTAGCCAAATTGCCTCCTCGATACTCGGAGTTGCTATCCCCGCGACCACCTTTAGGTCGGGGTAAATAGACACCGCAACCCGGACCAGATCGCGTTTCTCAACGGCACTCAGCGAAGGACCTTCCCCATTTGTCCCCGCCATCACCATCCCTTGGCAGCCCGCCGCCTGAAAATGTGCCATCAACCGCGCAACGGCAGGCATATCCACCTTCCCCTCCGACGTCATTGGGGTGACAGAAGCGGGATAGACACCGGGAGGGAGCATAGGTTCAGTATAGCGACTAGGCTTGCTTAACCTTTCTCGCACGTTCACGAGAAAGGATTCGCTCCACAAGCAACGTTACAATCAGCAATCCGCCCAGTACGATAGCGTCCAACTCGTTTTGCTTCCAGTGAAAACTGGTGAACTGACGTGTTTCGTGAATGAGCAACAGCCCAAGAATAACCCCAAGGACCTTGCCTTTGCCGCCATCTATGCTGGCTCCACCCAAGACAACGGCAGTGATTGCTTCCAGTTCCATTCCCATCCCTAGGTCAGCCTTTGCTGTGTTGTTTCTCGCAACCAACAACACAGCTGCCAGCCCACAGATGAGACCGCAAAAGGCATAGAGCCTTGTCTTAACTCTAGCCACTGGGATTGCGGAGAATCGGGCGACGTTTTCTTCCAAGCCAATCGCTACCAACCAACGACCTCTTCGAGTCTTGGTGAGAAGGAACCAGGCGGAGGCGGCAATCGCAAGAAAAATCAGGGCGGGATAAGGCACTCCCATAACCTTGCCCTGTGAAATGGCTTGGAACGATTCGGGATAGCCAGAAATGGGGCGAGCTTGGCTGATTCCTTCCGCGATTCCTCGGAATGCCGCCATGGTAGCCAAGGTAACAATCAGCGGATGAACTTTGAGCTTAGCCACAAACCATCCGTTGGCAAAGCCCAATGCTCCACCCACCAGGATAGCTATGACTCCAGCGAGAAACGGATTCATTCCTTTCTCAAAAAAGAGACCCAAGACCACCGCACAAAGAGCCAACATCGCTCCGACCGAGAGATCGATCCCCCCGATCATGATGATCAAAAGCATTGGAATAGCGACGAGCGCCAACTCCCAAAGATGGCTGGATAGCAAAACTTGCGTACGGACGGTAACAAACCTTGGCTCCAGTACCGAGGCAACAACCATTAACAGAACCAAGAGGACAAGCAAGACTGCTTCACGGGAACGAAGAAACTTCATGTCCGTCTCCATCGGCCCAAATGATCGCCCAATACCGCCACTAGAATAAATCCACCCTGGATGGCCCGCTCCCAATAAGTGACGGCAGGCCCGAGCTTCATAAAGATGAGGACCGTGGACACCGTTCCTAGTAAGGCGGCTCCTAAGATCGTTCCCAGAATTCCGCCTCGACCACCTCGAATGGAAGTTCCACCCACAATGACTGCCGCGATAGCCGTGAGCTCAAAGTTACGGCCAAATTCCGCATCAATGACAGGAAGCTGGGTGGCGCTAAAGAGGGCCGCCACCGATGCAGCCAGGCCAGTAAACATAAAGAGAAGAAGCCGAACCTGGGATGCCTTGATTCCATAGAGAATCGCGGCATCGGGGTTACTTCCCAAAGCAAAAATTCGTAACCCAAGCCGGGTTCGTCGAGTAACCCAAAAACCTAGCAAGGCAACAAGCACCGCGACCGGGATAACCCAACCGCTTGCCCCAAGCGTTCTCAACGAGGCCGGAATTCCCTCGATCCATTTTCCGCCCATCAGAAGCTTTGTAAGGCCGCTAAAAAGGGTTAGGGTCCCAAGAGTCACGATAATGGATGGAATGCGCGCATAGGCCACTAGAAGGCCATTAAACAGCCCTCCCAGAACGCCAACGCCTAAGCAAACCCCAACCGCAACGGCTGGTGGTAAGCCCAGCCGGTCGGGCGAAACGGCAATTCCCAGCGACACCGCGCTCAACCCCATCAACGATCCTACTGAGATATCAATCTCGCGAGCTAGGATCACCAGAGTCATCATGGAACCCACGATGATCGCCGGGCTAATGCCGATGAGCATGTCCCGAATATTCTCAATACTCAAGAAACTTGGATTGATGATGGTGGCCACAATCATCATCGCTGCCAGGAGAATCCCAACGCCAAGAACACGAATGGCTCCAAGCGCGGAACCACCTCTTCCAATCCCTCTGTGAACAAGGGGAGGCGGTGCATTTTGGGGCAACGCTAACTCCAGAATCTTCCCTTGAGTCGCCTCCGAGCCAGAGAGTTCTCCCGCCAATCGGCCCTGCTGCATGACTAGAACCCGGTCAGCCAGTGCGAGAACTTCGTTTAACTCTGAAGAGATCACGAGTACGGCGACGCCCTGTTCGGCTAATCGACTGATTAAACGATGTATCTGGTCTTTCGCTCCGACATCCACGCCCCGAGTGGGTTCATCAAGGATGAGAACTTTGGGTTGAGTCGCCAGCCATTTGCCAAGCAGAACCTTTTGCTGATTGCCACCCGAAAGGGATGCCACTGCAGCTAGGTCGGAGGCGGTCTTGATCGAGAGCTGGCCGATCATCTCTTCTGCCTGCCTCGACTCTATATTGGGTTGAAGCAATGAGGTTTGGCCCGGCACAGCAGCCATCATCAGGTTCTCGCGAACGCTCATTGCGAGGTGAAGACCTTCGTGCTGCCGATCTTCCGGAAGCAAAGCCAAACCTTGACGAATCGGCTCTTTCACTAGGTTCCCGGCAACTCGGATTTCCCCAGAGTCCACGGAATCTAGACCAAAGATAGCTCGGGCTGCCTCGGATCTTCCAGCCCCAACCAAGCCCGCCATCGCGACAACCTCACCCGCTCGAACTTGAAAGGAGAGACTTTGAACGGGCCCAGCGCAGAGGTCTCTTACATCAAGCAGAACTTCGCCCAGATTCCCCGGAACCCGTTTCTCAAACTCTACAGACCGACCGACCATCGCCTGAATAAGATCGTCAGGAGAAGTTTCCGCGATCGGCTTATCCGCAACCAGTTGGCCATCGCGCAGAACCACCACCCGGTCTGCAAGTTCGAAAATCTCATCCATTCGGTGGCTGACATACACAATCGCCACCCCTCTTGATCTTAGGTTCTGGATAACTTGAAACAAGGATTGCGTTTCTCTAGCCGAAAGGGACGCAGTGGGTTCATCCAAGATTAGCACTCGACAATCGCCCGAAACTGCCCTGGCGATAGCGACCATCTGCCGCTGAGCAAGGCTCCTTTGCTCTAAAGGAGTCTCGGGATCAAAAGTCTCCCCAACCCCGGCTAAAGATTCCGCTGTACGTCGGTGCATTTCTGCACGGTCTAGCCAAGCACTGCCAGGCTCCCGCATCATCTGGTGGTTTTCGGTTGCTGAGAGGTGCAGGAAGGCCGCAGATTCCTGGTGGACGATGGCAATCCCCGACGCTTCGGCAGAAGCTACGGAACCAAGCTGAATCTCGTGTCCATCCACCAGGATTGCACCGGTATCCGGCACCACGGTTCCGGACAGAACCTTATTGAGGGTGGACTTTCCGGCCCCGTTTTCGCCGCAGACCGCAAGGACTTCACCCGCATGAATCTCCAAGTCCAGCGGGCGGAGTGCATGCACTCCGCCGTATGACTTAGAAATCCCTCGCAGTTGAACTAGAGGCATGGACTATTTGACTAAGTCACCCGTAAAGGTGTATTCGCCAGAGCCCACCATCACACGCGAGGCTCTACCCGCTGCTTCAGTTACCTGAGTTCCCTTTGGCGCAATAACATTAATCGCAGGGATAGCAACTTCCGCCTTGGTGTTGGGAGGCACGACAACCTTCATGGTCAGTTTTCCGCTCTTGACGCTCCACTCTGAAGTAATCGTTCCTCGCACCGACTCATAGCTTGACTTGAGCCAGGTGAGTTTGGGATCAATTTGTGGAGCAATTCGGATCGTCTTGAAGCCGGGGTCCAGATTCTGGATCCCCGCAGGCTGGTCGAAAATCCAACCAACCACTGCGCCAAACGCATAGTGAGAGAATGAGTTCATTCCAGGATCCTGGAAGCCCTTCTCGGGAGTCCAACCGTCCCAACGCTCCCAAATGCTGGTTGCACCGTTCGCGATGGTGAAGCCCCAGCTGGGGAAGGTCTTGTTATGAAGGAGTCGGAAGGCTACATCGTTTCGTCCGATCTTGCTGAGAACATGCATGATGTCTCGGGTTCCCACGAACCCAGTGGACAGGTGCCAACCCCGCTTCTCAATATCGGCGACTAAATAGTTAGCCGCCTTCTTCATTCCTTCTGCATCCAATAGATCAAAGACCAGAGCGAGAATGTACGCGCATTGGGTTTCGCCTCGAACCTTGCCTTCGGCATTGACGTAGTGTTTTTGGAACGTTGCGCGAACCTTGTTGTAGATGCCTCGATAATGGGCTTCCTCAGCAGGCTTACCGAGAACCTTTGCCGCATCCGCAACGATTCGTGCCGACCCCGCAAAGTAGGCCGTATAGATCACTTCGTTCGGGGTGTGCGCATTGATGCTGAGCCAGTCTCCAAAACAGTGGAATCGATCAGGAGGACTGAGGTCGGGCTTCGACCGCTTCACGCAAAACTCAATGAACTTCTTCATCTGCGGATAGTGGCGAGCCAACAGCTCTTTGTCTCCGTAAACGTTGTAGATCTCCCAAGGGCAGATAACACCTGCGTCTGCCCAGGCAGGGCCTCCATCTCCCTCGGCAACCTTGAGCGGAGCCACCATTGGGTACTGACCATCGGCTCTCTGAGCGTCGTCAAGCGATATCAACCAACGAGTAAAGAAAGGTTGGACGTCTGTAAGCATGGCCGCCGTTCGCACATAAGCTTGAGCATCGCCAGTCCAACCGAGTCTCTCGTCTCGCTGCGGACAGTCGGTGGGAATATCGATGAAGTTCATCTTTTGGGTCCACCAAGCATTGCTGATGAGCTTATTGATCATCGGATCACTGGTTGTGATCTTCCCTGTATCAGGAGTGTCGGAGCTGACGGCAATGCCCACAAACTCATCGACGTTCGGCTTGCGGCCCAAACCCTTAACTTCCATATATTGGAATCCATGGAATGTGAACCTGGGCTCCCATGTCTCGGTTGTAGAACCTTTGAAGACATAGGTGTCGATGGTGCGAGCGCCACGTAAGTTGGTCGTGTAGATCGTTCCATCGGGATTAAGCCGCTCGGCAAACCGAAGGGTGAGCTTTTGCCCCCGCTTTCCGGTGGTCCGAATACGCGGGTAACCCGCTAGGTTTTGGCCTAGATCCAGCACGTAGGTGTCTGGTCCGGTCTGCTTGATGGTTTTTGCTTTTAGAGTGACGTAGGGTCGAACCGGTTGGCCGTTGAACGGCTCAATCTTCGGATTCATCTCTGCTCCCGTTACTACCGGTAACCAGGACTCGGCATTGTAGTTAGCGGTATCCCAGCCCGTCTTTTCCAGTCGCGCGTCGTACTGCTCGCCCATCAAAAAGTCGGCTTCCAAAGTTGGACCGGTGGAAGCTCTCCAAGTTGGATCACTGGCAATGGTTGCTTTGGACCCATCGGTGTATTCCACTTCCAACTGAACGTTTGCGCGAATCTTGGAACCGTAGTGTTGGCGACGTCCTCCGTAGCCTACGTAACCGGCATACCAGCCATCACCCAATACCGCGCCCAGCGCGTTTTGACCACGCTTCAGGTTCTTGGTTACGTCATAGCCTCTTACGCTCACTCGCTTGGCATAATCCGTCCAACCCGGCGTATAGAGTTCATCCGAGACTGCTTTTCCATTCAAACGAAGATCGATAAGACCCAAGGCGGTTCCGTAAAGTACCGCTCGCTTAACAGGCTTATTCAAGCTGAACTCTTTTCTAAGGAGCCTTGGAGGGGGAAGGTGAAGGGCTTGAGCACCCAGTTTGCCCCAAGGACCCGCTCCATACTCTCGCAAAACCTTAGCCTGAGTGTAAGGAGCGTTTTCCGCCTCGGACGCTTCCCAGAATTCATCAGAGACAAGTCGCTGAGTAGACGTAGGATAAGTGACATCCATAGCCACCAGAAGTCCGGCCTCGCCTTCGTTATTCTTGGCCTTAACTTCGATGACGTTCTCTCCCTTCCTCAGAATCTTGGAGAGATCCAGCGTAAGTGGCCTTCGCCAGGCATCCGTGTTTCCATCGCTGGCTCCTACCTGTGCGCCATTCACCCACAAGGTGAATTGGTCATCAACCGTCATTCGAATCGTAGCTTTCGTAAAGCCGTCACGAAGGTTGACGGTTCGTCGGAATGTCACTGAATTACTTTGCTTTGCCGACCACAGCCACTTGGCACCTGCATATGGGTCGGCCGTAACTTTCAGCTGCGCGGGCGCATCAAAGCCGATCCATTTACCCTTCCAATCACTCGGTTTGACAAGACCAACCGACCAAGTAGCCGGTTTACTCCAAGCGGAAGCACGGCCATTCTGATCAAACACTTGCACTCTCCACCAAACCTTTTGGCCAGACGCAAGAGTTTTGCCCGCATATCGGACATTGATCGTATCATCCGAACTCACTTTGCCCGAATCCCAAAGATCAAGCGTGTGAGGTTGGCTGCCAACTGTAATACGGTAGCCACTCTGGCGAAGGTTGACCAGGTTCTTTCGGCTGGGTTCAAGCTTCCAACTTAGCCGAGGAGTTGCGGTCCAGGTTCCAACTGGATCAATGGTCGCTTCACACCGCAAGAGAGTGGGAACAAGGCTACCGGAGGAAGTAACCGTGGTGACAAGGAGAGCCGAAAGCATAATGGGCAGTCTACAGGTCTGGTATCGCTCTGCACAACATTGCTTTCTACAGAATTTTTGGTACTGCCAAAAAAAACTTATCCTCACATAAATTCCTCATAAAACATTGCCACAACAGATACACCAACCCCAAGCCATTGGGAGAGAGGTGTAAAGATGAAAAAGAAACTATTAGCTATCGCCGCACTCACCGTCGTTTGCGCGTTATCGTTCGGGCAACAAGCAGGTCCGCAGGGCGGTGGCTTTGGTCCACCCCAAGGTCCTGGAGGAGGAATGCGTGGAGGCCCAGGCATGGGGCCAGGCGGAGGAATGCAAGGACCCCAACTTCTGATGAATGCCAGTGTGCAAAAAGAACTCAACTTGACTGAGGATCAGAAGGAACAAATTCAGGCACTCGCCCCCGCGGGACGCGGCCCCGGTGGTCCTCCACAGGGTGGGCAGCGTGGTGGTGAAGGTCGACAAGGTGGCGGACCTCCACAAGGTGGAAGAGGCGCTGGTGGCCCCGGCGATCAGGGTGAGATGGAGAAGAAAATCAAAGCCATCCTGAGTTCTGCTCAATATAAGCGATATCAAGAGATTAGCTTGCAACAGCAAGGCGCATCTGCTATTTCTCGACCTGAAGTTGCAGAAAAGCTGGGCATCACCGAGGCTCAACACGAGCAGATTCGGGAAATCATGGAATCCAACCGTCAGAACATGCGACCACCTCAGGGTGGGCAAGGCGAACGGCCAGATCCCGAGCAGATGCGAGCTGAGATGGAGAAAAACCGGGAGGCCCTGAATCGAAAGATTGTGGCGGTTCTTTCCAACTCTCAGAAAACCGCTTGGCAATCTATGCTCGGCAAGGCTTTCAAGATCGTGAATCCACAAGGAGGACCGGGTTTCGGAGGTCCTGGAGGACCAGGTGGGCCAGGCCGTGGACCAGGTGGCGGATTCTAAAGACACGAAGCGGTGTGCGGACTATTTATCCGCACACCGCCCAATGGCGCTAGTCGAGTCTCCACCAGCGCTTGATGAATGATAGGTAGATCGCGTGACGGTCTCGGTTGCTCATGTCGCCACCCATTCCGTGACCGCCAGTGGGGTCGATGGAAAGCTCTACGAGGTCTCCCTTTCCGTATTGCAGGAGCTTTCGGTAGACCGCAATGGTGTCTTGGAACAGCACGTTTGTATCCTCTACTCCATGAAGAAGCATCAGCGGATTTTTGAGATTTTTAGCAATCTTTGTTAAAGAAAACTTGTCTAAATCATCTAGCTTATTGAGAGCAGAATCTCCAATGACGCCACCCGAGTACCAGGTGTTGTAGTTTTGCCATTCTGTGGGACCAGCACCGGCAATGCCGAGAGTGAAGACATCTGGCGCAGAGAACATGCACATCTGCGTTTGGAACCCACCAAAGGACCAACCGTTGATCGCGACTTTCTTAGCATCTACGTTGTAGTTCTGGACCAGATACTTCACGCCGTCGGTCAGATCTTCCGTTTGCGCTTTTCCTGGAGCATTCCAGTTTGCCTTTCCAAACTCAGCACCATAACCGCTTTGTCCACGAGGGTCGATGGTAACAGTCACGAACCCATACTTTTGCGTTAAGTACATGTTGAAAAGGTAAGCCGTTGAATTAAACGTTCCATCGACAACCGATTTGCCCGTACCCAATGGACCGCCATAGACATAAATCATCAGGGGTCTCTTGGTTTTCTTCACATCTTTGGGAGCAAAGATGTAGCCATAAATGGTTTGGCCATTTCGATTCTTGTACGTAAAGAGTTCGGGCTTGATCTGATTTATCTTGTCGAAAGCTTCCTTCCGGTGAGAACTCGTGAGCACTTTGTCGGCGGCGCTGCCCGTTGAAAGCAAGTACAGCTCGTTCAGATTGGACCAGTTGGCGAATGTTCCAACGCCGAGCGTTTGACCATTGTTCAGAACAACTTGCTCACCATAACTGCCTACCTGCTTGGAGAATTTGGAGTACTCACCAGAGGCCACATCCACCTTGTAAAGCTGCATTTGAGCAGGGCTATCTTTGCCAGAACGAACAAAGAGTGATTTGCCATCCTTGCTTGCTTCAATGGGATAAGTTTCGAAATCACCTTTAGAGATTTGAGTCGCCGTTTGTGTAGCAGGATCAATGCTCCAGGCTTGGCGATAGCCGCTGTTCTCCAATAGGCAGAAAACCTTGGCTCCATCAGGAGAGAAGAATGGGGAAGCGAGGCTTGGAGAGCGATGTTCTCCGTCGTGGCCTGTCTTGTAAATCTGCTTCAGCGTTTTAGACTGAATATCAGCGGTCCAGAAGGCGAGTTCCTTCTTATCTCGCTTCCAGCTGGCGAAAACAAACTGTTTGCCATCGGGAGACCAAGGCTTGGAGTTGATGCTTGTTTCCTGATACTCCTCGCCTCCAGGGAACTTCCAGATTTCCCAAGGCTTGCCATCATTAGTTGGGTTGGCCTCAGGATCATCGTTCAGGTCATACATGAATACGTAGCTTTCGGAATTGAACCGATCATCGGCCACTCCTCGACCCGTCTTTCTAGCTTCCGCAAACCGATTTCGATAGACGATGTAGTCCACCTGCCGATCGGCCCCGATGGAGCGGCCGCTGAAGATGACAAGCCGATCGTTCTCGGGCGAAATCATATAGCCTTGCAGGGGCATATTGTTGGGAAGAGCCGGATTCAATTGTCGAACGACTGGGCTATTGAAGCTCATGTAATAGACCCCGTCTCCCCTCCGGAAGAAAAAGCCTTGATCGTCCTTCGAATACTCAGGTTGGCTCTCTCCATCCCGGGTTTGAGTCAATCGAGTTGGCCGGGTTTCTCCAATTTTCAAGCGATAGATGTCGCCTTTGTAGGTGAAGAGCATTTCGTCGCTCTTCTTGGCCCACTCGAATCCAGAAATACCAGGGTAAGCCGGCAACGGCTCTTTACGGTCTTCATCTTCCTTTTTCTTTTTTAGCTGCCATTCTCGATAGTCAAGATCGGACATGGTATCCGCCTTGTCCAGCTCTTCATCATCCTTTTTATAGCGCTCAATCGCCTTGGGAATATCTCGATCAAAGGGCCTCATGACTTCCATGGAGGTCAGTCTTCGAGAGGTGCCAGATTGCGTGTCATAGAGCCAGATATCTAGCCCCTTATCTTGGTAGGAGTTCCAGAGATAGGCAACATAGCGATCCGAATGGGACCACTCCATACCTGCGGCAGATTTGCCGGTGAACGGCCGTCGAGGATAGAGATCATCAAAATTGACGGGTTTGGCACTTTGAGCAAAGGCGCTGACGGAAACGCTGATTGCGGCCACTAGAAATATGCTTCGGGAATTCATGAGATTCATGTAAACGCTACGGGCGTCTTCATCCGAATGAATACGGAACAAGACGACTCATTGTGACCGTCACCAAGGAAGGTTTTCCAAATGGAAAGTGAATCGCAATACGGTTGCGTGGGAGAAATCATTGGTTAAATGGAGTTTGCCAACTGTAGTTTTGGGAGTTTTTGTATCCTCACTCATCCTTTCGTCCTGTGGAGGCGGAGGCGGCGGTGGGAGTTCTAGCTCTACTGGCCTCACCAGCGGAGAAACCGGCGGAACGACCGCTACTACAGGAACATCTTCTACCGGAAACCTTCCCGATCTTGGAGTGGGAGCGAATATGAATGGCTTTCGACCATTTCCCTCAGACAATCCTTGGAACACTCCCATTGATGAAGAACCCGTTGACCCAAACTCCGCCAATATCATTGCTTCTATAGGATTGAATAAGAATCTGCATCCAGACTTCGGCGCGAACTGGAATGGAGGGCCATTTGGAATTCCTTACCTAGTGGTTCCAGGCAATCAACCCCGGGTGCCGATGACTTTTGACTATGCCAGCGAAAGCGATCCTGGCCCCTATCCCATACCACCGAATCCACCGATTGAGGGAGGACCAAGCTCGGACGGAGACCGGCATATCTTGGTGATTGATCGTGATAACAAGGAGCTTTGGGAAACCTATTACAGTTTTCCGAATGGAAGCGGCTGGCATTGTGGTTCCGGCGCCAAGTTTGATTTGAAGACTAACGCCCTGCGACCGGCAGGTTGGACTTCTGCTGATGCAGCGGGACTCCCCATCTTCCCAGGCTTGGTTCGCTATGACGAAGTGATGCTCAATGGGGAAATCAATCATGCGCTTCGGTTCACTGTCTCTCGATCTCGTCGGGCTTATGTGCATCCGGCTCGGCATTGGGCCAGCAGCTCTACAGATGCCAATCGACCGCCGATGGGAATGCGAGTGCGTTTGAAAGCCAGTTTTAACATTTCGACATACCCTGCTTCGGCGCAAGTCATTTTAAGAGCCTTGAAGAAGTACGGAATGATCGTTGCCGATAACGGATCCGATTGGTATTTATCGGGAGCGCCTGACTCGCGTTGGAGTGATTCGGAACTGAACACCTTGAAGCAGGTGAAAGGAAGCGATTTTGAAGTGGTGCGAATGGGGCAAGTCGTCCAGTAAGAACCTCGTCAAATCGCTGGTATCGTCAAGAAATCCGATCCGCGTACAAAGTTATCTATTGCTTTTACTTATTTTTTGGTAGACTAATGTAGACATGCGACGAGCGGAAACACTTAACGGGCGAGAAGAGAAGATGGCGAACGAAGGCATCGAAGCAAAGGAAAGGGCGCTACAACTTGCCCTTGGGCAGATTGAAAAGGCTTTTGGAAAAGGCGCAATTATGCGCATGGGGGATGGCGACCGTGAGTCGATTGAAGCCATCTCTACTGGCTCTTTAAGTCTGGATACCGCGCTTGGAATTGGTGGCATTCCTAAGGGCCGCATTATTGAGGTTTACGGTCCAGAATCGGGCGGTAAAACCACCCTTGCCTTACACTGCGTTGCCGAGTGTCAGAAAGCAGGAGGCTTGGCCCTCTACATTGATGCTGAGCATGCAATGGACACCGAATATGCCCAAGTACTTGGTGTTGACATTGACAAACTTTACATCTCGCAGCCCAGCAACGGTGAAGAAGCTCTAGAAATTGCAGACTCCATCATTCGCTCTGGCGCGGTTGATCTGGTGGTTATCGACTCCGTTGCTGCCCTTGTACCGAAAGCCGAAATTGAAGGGGAGATGGGCGACTCATTTGTGGGTTTGCAGGCTCGAATGATGAGTCAAGCTCTTCGAAAACTAGGCGCTTCGCTCAATAAATCCAATACTTCTGCGATCTTCATCAACCAACTTCGAGAGAAGATTGGCGTGATGTACGGTAACCCTGAGACGACTCCGGGTGGACGTGCCCTGAAGTTCTGGGCTTCTGTTCGACTTGAAGTTCGCAAGGGCGATGCCATTAAGAGTGGTCCGGATCAAATCGGCGCTCGCACCAAGGTGAAAGTGGTTAAGAATAAGGTAGCCCCTCCATTCAAGACTGCTGAATTCGACATGATCTTTGGAAAGGGCATTTCCAAGTCTGGTGATCTTCTTGATATCGCTACCGAAAAGGGCTTTATTACACGCTCTGGAACCTATTACAACTATGGAGAGGTTCGACTTGGACAAGGCCGAGACAATGCCCGTACCTTCCTAGATGAGCATCAAGATATCTTCAAGGAGATTGACGGCAAACTGCGTAGCAAGCTGCGTGAAGATAAGATCGCTCTCACCGCAAAAGCGATGGCTCTAGTTGCCGACGAAGGGTAGGTTTAGTTGAGCGATATCATTGACACGATGTGTCTGGAAGCCGCCCTTCGTATGTTGGGCGGCAAAGATCGGTTTGTTGCCGAGATAGAACGAGAACTCACACGCAAGGGTTTTGGGTCAGAAGACATTGAAACCGTCATTCGTCACCTAAACCGACGTAAACTAGTTGACGATAAACGTTCGACACAAAACCTTGTAGCTCGTATGACCGGGAAGCGGGCGGCAGGGATAGAAAAATTACGCGCTGAGCTCAAAAGGCGAGGTGCACCGGAAGAAATCATTGATGAGTGCCTCGGCGTGATTACGGACGACGACCAGTCGGCGGCCATGATCGCCGCGCTCTCAGCGAAGTTTAAGCCTACGGATGACCGTGTTCGAGGCGCTCGGTTCTTGTTGACCCGAGGCTTTTCTGAGGATGAAATCGAAGCGCCTCTTGATTCCTTCTTTGGTTCCGCTTAAGTTCCTGGCAAACTAAAAATGCCTGATACCCTTATCGCCTTAGCCGGTGGCCTGGGAGTAAGCGCCATCCTTACCGGAGGGCTTTACTTTTTATGGCTGCGTCCTGCGGTTGCTCGCGCCCGTAACCTCGCAGAAAAAGACTCGGAACTGAAGTCTGCCGCCGCTATTTTAGCGGCAAAGGAAGAGGCCATCCGCCAGCGTGATCGGCTTGAAGATGAAGTTCGACAAAAGCAGGCAGCCCTTACGAAACAGGAAGACAAGCTTTGCACAAAGGAAGATGCGCTGGATGTCCGACGCACCCAGATAGAGCAGAGAGAAGAAACCCTCTCCAATAAGCGGCGAGAGATTGAAGAGTTACGCGAAGAAGCCGAACGACGTTTGCAAGAAATTGATCAAGAGCTTCACCGAGTGGCAAGGCTATCACCGGAGTCTGCTCAAGAGCTTGTTCTAAGTAGAGTTTCAGTGGAGGTTTCTGAACTTGCCGCCAAGCGCGCGAAGCAGATCGAAACGGATGCGATAGCTGAAGCCGAGCGAAAAGCGAAGAAAACCGTATTGGATGTGATCCAGCGATCTGTAGTGGATTACGTTACCGAAGCCACTTTAGCCGTAGTTGAACTTCCTAGTGAAGATATGAAGGGACGGATCATTGGCCGAGAGGGTCGAAACATCCGAGCTTTTGAGCAGGTAACCGGGGTTGATCTGATTGTTGATGAGACCCCGGAAGCAGTGGTGATTTCTTGTTTTGATCCAGTGCGAAGAGAAACTGCCCGGCTTGCCTTAATGAACTTGATGGTGGATGGCCGCATTCACCCAGGGCGGATTGAAGAACTCTTTGAGAAAGCCAAAGAGGAAGTCGACCGGATGATCAAGGATGCGGGCGAGAGAGCCGCAGAGAGAGCCAATGTTCCCGGCCTGCACTTCAAAGCCATCGAGGCATTGGGACGCCTTCGTTTCCGTACGAGCTACGCGCAAAACGTCTTGGACCATTCGGTTGAGGTTTCTCGACTTTGTGCAAGTCTTGCCGCAGAGCTAGGGCTGAATACGGAGGTTTCCAAGCGAGCTGGACTCTTGCATGACATCGGTAAGGCCCTTGGCCCCGAATGGGAAGGACCACACGCGCTGACCGGAATGGAATTCTTGCGTGGATTGGACGAAAAGGAGCAACTGCTGAACGCAGTAGGGGCTCACCACTACGAGATTGAACCTAATTCCCCAGAAGCTATGCTGGTGATCATTGCCGACACTATCTCGGCGGCCAGACCCGGTGCGCGTCGGGAAAACCTTGAAAACTATATCAAGCGACTGACTGCACTTGAAACGTTAGCGAACTCGTTTAAGGGTGTTGAAAGGTCCTTTGCTGTCCAAGCCGGTCGAGAAATTCGGATGATCGTTAAACCAGAGGAGATTGATGACTTGGCTGCCACTAGGCTTGCAGGGGAAGTTGCCAAACGGATTGAAGCCGAAATGGAATATCCAGGACAGATTAAAGTGACCGTGATTCGCGAGACACGAGCCTCTGGTATCGCGAAATAGTCGAGACAAACGAAAGAATCCGGTAGCCATACAAATCACATTCGCCGAATACTTCTAACCATGAAGATGACAAGGGAGGAGATGCTGGCGGCAATGGGGTCGCGTGATCATAGCTTGAATGGCAAGTTCATTATTGGCGTTTTGAGCACCGGTATCTATTGTCTTCCCTCGTGTCACGCCAGAGTTCCAAAGTCTGAGAATGTGCGATTCTTTGCGACCGGAGCTGAGGCCGCAGCGGTCGGCCTCAGACCTTGTAAGAAATGTAAGCCTGACGAGTTTGAATCGGGTGAAGATCGAGAACTCATCCGGCTTGAAGAACTGGTTTCTTCTGTACGGCAATCCCCTCAACAGTTCACAAATGCGTCTGATCTGGCAAAGACTTTGGATGTTGGCACCACGAAGCTTCACGACCTAATCCGTCGACACTATCATTCCACGCCATCTGAAGTATTGACCCGTGCGAAGTTGAATCGAGCAAAGCAAGCGTTGTTAGAAACAAACCAAGGCATCGCAGAGGTTGCATACGATGTCGGATATGAATCTCTATCCAGCTTTAATGAGACGTTCAAGAGAAGACTTGGGGTATCCCCTTCAGAGTATCGGAAACTACTAGTAAAAAGCGACTTTCACGTTCATGTACCTACATCCTTTCATGTAAAGACTCTTCTTGGCTATCTCGGACGGGATCCTCTTAGTCCGACAGAAAGGGTTTTAGGAAACAGGGTTTGGCTTACGACGCCTAAAGGAAGTATCGCAGAGATTGAACTTGGAGAATCTGCATCGGTACAAACGTTGAAAGGAGAGAGTATCGATGTGTTTGAAGGCATCCATCGAATCTTCGGACTTCAACAAGATCCTAAGTTGTTTGAGCAACTTATACATGAACTAGGGTTTGAGAGACTCATTGCTGAACGTTCTGGAACACGAATCCCTCAAACGGCTAGCTTTGTCGACGGATTAGTTTGGTCCATTGTTGGCCAACAGATTAACTTGCCGTTTGCTTATCGCCTCCGACAGCGTCTTTTCCAAACATATGGCGAACCCCTGGGAGATGGCTTCTATTCTTCTCCTCACCTGGATCGTCTGGCAAGCCTTGAACCCAAGGAATTACTCCCCTTACAGTTTTCACAAAGGAAGGCGGAATACATTATCGGAGTAGCAAAATTAGGGCATAAGTGGCTCTCGATGGCGGAAGAAATGTCGGCCACGAGACTTAAGAAGGTGTTGCTTGAGATTAGAGGTTTCGGAGCTTGGTCTACAAATTATGTGATGATGAGAGCAGCAGGCTTTGCCGACTGCCTTCCCATTGGCGACACAGGTTTGACTGCAGGGCTCATTAAGTTTTTCCAACTAGAATCTAAACCAACTACAGCCGAGGTTGAAGCGCTTATGAAGCCGTTCACTCCCTATCGAAGTTTTGCAACGTATCACCTATGGCAGAGCCTTAAATGAAGACTTACTACAATGTAATCGAAACACCCTTTGGCCGTCTCACCCCCCTCGTAGATGAGCAAAAAGCGCTGATGATTCTTCACTTTGGAGAAAAGCACCCAAAGGGAGCCATCCTGGACCAAACAATGACCCAAGAGGTGGAGTCTCAGCTAAACCAATACTTTCACAAGGAACGTACAGTCTTCGACCTCCCACTCAATCCGAAAGGTACGGAGTTTCAGCATTCGGTTTGGAGGATTCTGCAACAGATTCCATTTGGATCAACGCGATCCTACGGCGAACTGGCCAAAGAGCTCGGCCAACCAGGAGCTTCTAGAGCGGTTGGGCGGGCAAATGCCACAAACCCAATTGCCATCATCGTGCCATGCCATCGAGTCATTGGTACCAACGGAACTCTGACGGGCTATGCAGGTGGACTTTCTATGAAAGAACAGCTTCTGCGATTTGAGCAGGGATTAACTGGAAGTTTGTTTTAAGGAAAAACCTTTCCGTCAATCCAAACTTTCTCTTTGGTAGTCTTAGAGGTGTTGCAAAGCCATTTATTTCCCGTCTTGACGTAGGTGCCAGTCCATGTGGAATCTACTTTGAGCGTGCTGGTCTTGGTGCGATCAGCAATTCCAGTTATGGTTGCATCCAGGACCATGTTCTCGGTGGTAGTCGCCTTATTGCCATTCACCTTTATCGAGGTGATTTGAAGAGTCATAGACTTCACCGACTTTAGCATGGAGATATTGGCATGGACCGCTTCGATCGTCTGATTTCGACTTCGGCTTTGTCCGTTCATATCTGTGTCCTTAAAGTCTTGTGAAAAATTGGCCAAGATAAACTTCTCAACCCCCTTCGCGTCGCGCTTTTTCATTGCCGCAACATAACCCGCCATCTCTTTTTGAATCGCTGCTTTCACCGTATTAGCGTCTTGAAATGCGAAGGCAACAGCGCCTGCTGCCAAAAGAGCAACTGCGAAAACAGACCGGGTTCTCATAACCTGCATTATGCTTCACAGAAAAGCGCTAACAAGTTCAAGCCCTCCCAAAGTATCCTTTTAAGGACCTTGCATTACACAATTCTTTTTCTTGGCGACGTAGTGGGCAAACCAGGCCGTCAGGCGGTGAAGGAAAAGCTTCCTGCTCTCTTGATGAAGCACAGCCCTTTATTCACCATTATCAACGGGGAAAACAGTGCTGGTGGGGTGGGAATCACGCCGGATATCGCAGATGAGCTTTTTCGCCAAGGGGCGGATGCCATTACATTGGGCAACCATGCTTTCAATAAGAGAGAAATCGGTCCCTACTTGGACAGCGGAAAACCCATTGTAAGGCCTGGCAATATGCCTCAGGGAGTTTCTGGTCAAGGCAAAACATCCGTGACAAAGGATGGAATTGAGCTTGCGGTAATGAACCTGTGTGGACGAGTTTATATGGACTCTTACGGCGATCCATTTGCTGAGGTCGATCATTTGTTCGATAGCTTGGAGACTCCCCATCGTTTTCTGGACTTTCATGGTGAAGCCACTAGCGAGAAAATTGCGATGGGATGGCATTGTGCGGGAAGGGCCACCGCCGTTGTTGGAACCCATACTCACGTGCAAACTGCCGATGAAACCGTCTTGCCTGGGGGAACCGCATATATAACTGATGTTGGGATGTGTGGACCCGTTCGGAGTGTTTTAGGGATGGATCGAGAGATTATTTTGAAGCGGTTTCGCACAACGTTGCCTCAGAGATTTGAGGTTGCTAACGAACCTGGTGTAATCTGTGGGGTGGCGATAAGCGTCGAAAGAAATACAGGACGCGCCGTGGCGATCCAGAGGATCCAGGTCGGCGAGACAGACTGAGCATGAGCGGAGGTTCGAAAGTGAACAAGATTTGGATGACTGGTATGGGCGTTTTAGCCACAGCCGTCGCATTTGGACAGGGAGCAACCATTCTATATGCTCCCGTGAAATTGATTAAGGATCAGGCAATCAGTTTACAAAGCTGGGGTGCAGGCACCGCAGCAGAAACCGACGAGATGGCATTTGAAGGTGGCCACTCGATTCGCATTTCCACCCGGAATACATTCGCGGGCGGAATTCTTCAGTTTGGAAACGCGGTTGCTCTTTCAAACCAGTTTGGCGACAAGAATAATCTCCTTCGGATTACCTATCAGGCAGCAGAAGCCGGTCAGGTTCTTGGCGGCGGCGGCAGCCCAGGACTGGGTGGCCCAGGAGCGGCTGGTGGTCCAGGGGCTGCAGGTGGTCCTCCCGGGGGATTAGGAGGTCCTCAAGGAGGTGGTAGAGGACCTGGTGGACTGGGTGGACCTCAAGGCGGCGGTAGAGGCCCCGGTGGGGTAGGAGGTCCTCCTGGTGGTCTGGGCGGCCCTCAGGGTGGCGGCAGAGGGCCCGGCGGTCAGATGGGCGGTGCCTCTACAGCACCCAAGCTTCAAACCCTACGCGTCATTGTTACAACAACAGATAACAAGAAGAGTGAAGCTTATATCCCGGCATCTACCAGCAGTGCAACAGGTTGGAAGACCGTTGCCATTCCACTACAAGCCATTTCCGGATTCGATAAAACGAATAAAGAAGTGAAGTCAATTGCCTTCGCAGGCGACGCGACCACAACTTTCTATATTGGCGACCTGAGAGTTGTCAACGATACAACTCCGATCACCGGCGACCCCAATGTTAGAGATCTCAATCTTGCTTTGGGCGATAGCGTTGATCTAGGAGCAAGTGGCTTTGGCGGGTCGAGCATCCTGAAATACAGCTGGGACTTTGATAGTGCCGATGGAATCCAAGAGGATGCTACTGGTCAATGGATCAAGCGGCAATTCCGCAAACCCGGAACTTACACAATCACTTTGACCATTAGCGACCTGTACGGCCTTAAGAAGCCTTACACCACGACGATCACAGCCAAGGTTAATCCTTAATCCATTCGTCGAGTACATCAGTGGCGTCCACTCCATTTAGGGTGGGCGCCTTTCTTTTAGCTAAAGCTCTTGGCTTCTTCACAAGTTTGTCATACACTTAATTGGGGTTAGCGACCGCGATGCAGCGGTCGTTTTCAATGTGAGGGAGCTTTGGAGACGGGGACGACAGATTTTGCTTGCCGCTTTGGCTATATGCAGGAAGAAGAAGTGGTGGATTTGGCCAAAGGAGGCCACCACGGTGCCACAGAATTTTTGATTTCTAGATTTAGACCCTTGGTTGAGAACAAAGCAAAGGCCTATTTCGTGATGGGCGCAGATCGTGAAGACGTCATCCAAGAAGGCATGATCGGGCTTTGCAAAGCTATCCGAGACTTCCGCTCTGACCGTACAAACCGCTTCCGACCCTTTGCTGAACTCTGCGTAACCCGGCAGATTATTACCGCTGTTAAGACAGCTACCCGTCAGAAGCATGTACCCCTCAATGGCTACGTATCTTTAAACAGATCTCTTGATGTGGATAGCGCGGATCAATCCCTACTGGATATTCTTCCTAACACTGACTGTGCTCGGCCCGAATCTCCCATCTTAGGAAGCTCTCTTGGCGATATTGACGAAGCCGTTACCAACACCCTCAGCGATTTAGAGAGAAAAGTACTATCCTGTTACCTGGACGGGCTGTCTTACAGAGAGATGAGCGATTCCTTACAGTGCCCTTCAAAATCTATTGATAATGCTCTCCAGCGTATTAAACGCAAAATCAGTACACTACTGAAGGTTTAGATCAACCACTATACTGGTCACTCGACCAAAGTATGATAGACTACAGACGGTATCTGAATCTGGAAGCAGATTGGTATCAACTCCTGTACGCTGGACAAAAGTATGCGAATCGCCCTCTGTTGCCGTGAAGCACTTTATGGTGAAGCTCTCAGTAGCCTACTAAGCCATGAAGGTAATTTTGATGTCGTAGCTCGTGAATCGAGCCCGAGAGGTTGTCTTACCGCCGCAAAGGACCTTAAAGCACAGTTAATCGTGCTGTGTGGTCATGGCCTGCAACCCAACGATATTGAGTTTTTCATGGGGGCACGCGCTTATGGCGACTTCGGCATCATCTTGCTTACCAGTGGAGATGAAACCTTTGAAGATAAGGACCATAATCTGGACGCCGTTCTGGACGGAGATGCCAGCTCTACCTCGCTCTTCAAGACTGTTCGTGAAGTCGGGGCTGCGTTTGTAAAAACACCTGTTGGTCGAGTTCGTGAGCGCCGCACAAACTATGGCGCAGGTATTGAGCTCACTCGTCGAGAGTACGAAGTTGCATCTTTAGTCGCTAAGGGATTTTCTAACCGACGCATCGCTGCGGTCACCGGCTTAAGAGAGCAGTCGATCAAGAACCTAGTGAGCGTCATCATGCGCAAGCTGAAATGCGAGAACCGAGTGCAGGTTGCACTCCGCCTCACTTTGGCCACGATTTCGGAGTCCGAAAACTAATGCGAGCGAGGGTCTTAACGGCCCTTGCTCTTATCCCTCCAGTTCTAGCAGCGGTCTTTTGCACATCTCCATGGCCCATAGCTGGCCTTCTTGCGCTCGTCTGCGTCATTGGGATCAGTGAGATCGTCCGCTTGACCAGACAAGCATTAGCCGCTTTTGGGGCGCTCCTTGTAGTAGCTGGCATCTCTGCATTCGCTATGCAGCCTTTTAATCATGGGGGAGGTCGCCAGTGGTATCCGAATATTGCGCTTGGTGGAGTCGTATTCTTTGTCCTTTCGCTAGTCGCTATAGGGTTTACAAACCCACAGATCAAGAAATCTAGTCCTGCAGCCCTCCTTTTCAGCGGTTGGATTCTGGGGCCGTCTGCCTCCCTTTTCGCTTTGCATCAGTCTTCACAAAGCAATGAGCTTTGGCACTTTGGAACCATTTTGATCCTTGCGATTGTTCCACTCTGGGCCGGCGACACAGCCGCCATCTTTGCCGGAAAGGCATTTGGAAAGCATAAACTAGCCCCAACGATTTCTCCAAAGAAGACAGTAGAGGGAGGCATTGCTAACCTGATCGCCTGTGTCCTGGCCGCATGGGGGCTGGGGAGTGCTGTAGGGATTCCCTTGCCACAAAGCTTAGTCTGTGGCCTCTTGGCAGGAGTTCTTGGGCAAGCTGGTGACCTGTTTGAGTCGTGGGTAAAGCGAAGAGTAGACATGAAGGACAGCGGAACTATCTTGCCGGGCCACGGAGGCGTGCTCGATCGCATCGACAGCATCCTTTTCACCGCTCCATTTGTCGCTCTAATCCTGCTCTTTTGGAAGTAGCCAGGTAACCTCCATCTATGCCCGCTATTCTCACCCAAGACCTTAAGAAGGTCTATACATCCCATAAAAAGGCACCTGGGATTTGGGGAGGCATCAAGGGATTGTTCTCTCGTGAAAAGGTAGAAGTTGAGGCCGTTAAGGGAATCAATCTCTCCATTGAACAAGGAGAACTCGTTGGCTTCCTAGGGCCTAACGGAGCAGGAAAAACCACAACTCTCAAAATGCTCAGCGGAATTCTCTATCCATCCAATGGGCGAGCCGAAGTGCTGGGCTTTCAGCCACACCAGAGAAATCCAGAAATGCTCCGTCAGATTTCGCTGGTCATGGGAAACAAGATGCAGCTGTGGTGGGACCTTCCGGCCTGGGATAGTTTCATCGTGTTGAAGGAGCTTTACGAT
The DNA here is from genome assembly GCA_037190145.1 of Fimbriimonadaceae bacterium. GTDB lineage: Bacteria > Armatimonadota > Fimbriimonadia > Fimbriimonadales > Fimbriimonadaceae > 55-13. The sequence continues at coordinate 64,546 of JBBCJU010000004.1, read as the reverse complement.
GTTGACGAAGCCAAGTTTAAACGTCGATCCGAGTTCCTCATCGAGACTCTGCAGCTAACCGAGAAGATTCACACCCAGGTTCGAAAGTTAAGTCTTGGAGAGCGCATGAAGTGCGAATTAGTCGCGGCCCTCTTGCATTCTCCAAGGGTGGTCTTCCTGGATGAACCGACCATAGGCCTTGACGTGGTTAGCCAAAAGCGGATACGAGACTTCCTAAAGCAACTGCATCATGAAGATGGTTGCACCATTATCCTCACCAGCCACTACATGCAAGATGTCCAAGAACTCTGCGATCGCGTAGTGGTTATTGACCAAGGCACCATGATCTTTGATGGTGAACTTGATGAACTGGCCAATCGATTCTCGGATTTCAAACGCATTAGTCTTAGCTTCCGTGAACCTTTGACAGCCGCGCAAGTTGAGGGATTTGGACGTGTTGTGGAACATGAGGATGGAAGAACCATCATCGAAGTTCCAAGAGGCGAGACCGCGTCCATCACTTCCCGCTTGTTACAGGAATTACCTGTGGATGATGTTGCCATTGAAGAAGTCGAGTTTGATGAAGTGATTCGCGCCCTCTTTAGTCGAGAAGGCACACCTCAAACTTGATGACTCCAGGATTAACCGATACCTTTGGTTAGCGTCCCTGAGTCTAGGCAATGTTTCTCAAGAAACATTGCCTAGACCGGTAAACTCAGTCTTCCTTTCACGACAGGAAAGGGAGGTTAACATGACAGAACAGGATTATCCGACGCGTTATGATGCGTCTTTGACTGAGCAAAAGTGGTACCAAGCCTGGGAGCAGGCCGGACTCTTTCAACCGGAAGAAAACTCTGAGAAAGAGAAGTTCGTTATCACCATTCCTCCACCCAATATCACGGGCTCTTTGCATATGGGGCATGCACTCTGCTACTCCATTCAAGACTTGGTGGGTCGATACCATCGTCTCCGAGGGAAAAATGTTCTCGTCCTCCCCGGACAAGACCATGCCGGCATTGCCACCCAAAGCGTTGTTCTAAAGCAACTTAAGAAAGAAGGCAAGAACCCGCTTGAGCTGGGTCGTGAGAAGTTTGTGGAGCGAGTTTGGGAGTGGCGAAAAGAGAGTGGTGATACCATCATTCACCAGTTCCGTCGTCTTGGTCATGCTTTCGATTGGTCACGTCTCCGATTCACTCTTGACGATAACTATGCCCAGGCTGTTCTTAAGGTTTTCGTCGATTGGTTTGATCGAGGACTCATTTATCGAGGATTGCGAGTCGTTAACTGGGATCCGGTTCTAAAAACCAGTGTTTCCGATATTGAGACAGAGCGGAAGGTCGTTAAAGGCAAGCTCTACTATGTTCGTTATCCGTTTGCGGATGGGTCTGGAGAAATCATTATTGCTACGACTCGCCCAGAAACCATGCTTGCAGATGTGGCGGTAGCGGTTCACCCAAGCGATGCGCGGTACAAGGACAAGATTGGAAAGGCCCTCATTCTTCCGCTCATGAATCGTGAGATTCCGCTGATCTCCGACATTTACCCTGATCCGGAATTCGGCAGCGGAGCAGTGAAAATCACTCCTGCTCATGATCCCAATGACTATGAAGTTGGCGTACGTCATCAGCTTGAGATGCCCATTGTCTTGGATGAATCGGCAAGGATCAACGAGAATGGCGGTGCCTATGCGGGCCTGGATCGGTATGAAGCACGAAAGCGAATTGTGGCTGACCTTGAGGAACAAGGCTATCTCGTTGAGATCAAAGATCATGAAATCGCTTTGATCATCAGTGAGAGATCTGGAGAAGTCATTGAGCCGCTCTTAAGAGAAGAGTGGTTTGCAAAGCAAACCGAATTTGCTCAACCTGCTATCGACGCAGTAAAAGCCGGAAGGATTGACTTTGTTCCTGAGCGCTATCAGCGAATCTTCCTGGACTGGATGGAGAATATCCGCGATTGGAACGTAAGTCGAAGACTTTGGTGGGGTCATCGGATACCTGTTTTCTATGCCGAAGACGGGTCCGCGACTGCTGCGCTAACTTGGGAAGAAGCCGAGAAGAAATCAGGGAAGAAGATCGTCTCGCAAGATGACTATGTTCTAGACACTTGGTTTAGCAGTGGTCTTTGGCCATTCGCAACTTTGGGGTGGCCTGAGCAAACAGCCGACCTGAAGGCTTTCTATCCTACCAACCTGTTGGTGACTGCACAAGAAATCCTATACCTATGGGTTGCCCGCATGATCATGATGGGCCTGGATAGAGCAGGGGATATCCCCTTCAATCAGGTTTATATTTACGCAACTGTTCTCACCGAAGACGGGAAGCGGATGAGTAAAAGTCTCGGAACTGGGGTCGATCCGATGACGGTGATCGAAAGTGTTGGCGCAGATGCACTTCGGTTCACATTGCTCAGTCAGACAGGCTACAACCAAGATATTCGATATAGCGAGCGACGAACGGAAGAGGCCAGAAACTTCTGCAACAAGATCTGGAACGCTGTTCGATTTGTTCTGCTGAACGTTGAAACGTTTCCTGAGAAACCATCAGAACTGGAGGATGTCGATCGCTGGCTTTTGAGTCGACTTTATGCAACCGAAACAACGGTTCGCCAAGCATACGAAACCTACGATAATCAGGCCGCAGCTCAAGCCCTCTATCGGTTCTTCTGGGGGGAGCTTTGCGATTGGTACATTGAAGTTTCCAAGCCCAGACTCAATGATCCAGTAAAACGTGCAACACCTCAGTGGGTCCTGTTGACCTGTATTGAGGCTTTCCTTGTGATGATGCATCCCATCATGCCCCACATCACAGAGGAAGTCTATTCTCGACTGCCATTGGATGACAAAGCAGATTTCATCATGTCGGCAAAGTGGCCAGAGCTAGATGCTTCTCTACAGTCTTCAGAAACTGAAGCAAAAGTTGAGAGGATTTTCGATATCACTCGGGGATTGAGGGCTTTGCGTGCTGAGCTAGGACTAGCGGCAATGAAGAATATTCCGACCGTATATTACGAAGGAGATTTGCAAGGTGGCGAAGATATCCTCAAATCCCAAGCATGGGCTGATACCTTGGTTGCTGGCAAGCCAGACGGGGAGAAGTTTATCTCGACTACCGTTCACGGGGTCGATATTCATATTCCTATTGGCGATCTAGTAGACCCAGACAAAGAGCTAGCTCGTCTTTTGAAGGAAGAGGAAAAGATTAATTCGGACGTCACCAAACTTGAGCAACGCTTAAACAACCCCGACTTTGTTAGTAAGGCAAAACCCGAAATCATCGAGCGTGACCAGGCGCTCGCTGCGGAGCTGAAGGCTAAGCTAGAAAAGGTTCGAGATCGGCAAAAGCTATTTGGCGGCTAAAGGGAGAAAACCTTTACGTCCTGCTTCGAAAACAACGTCACCTTGAAGGTCGGTCCGAAAAAGACCGACCTTTTGCCTTTCTAGTACCTCTAGAACGGAGGGGTGAGGATGACCAAAGCGATTGTCTCGCCCGCAGCTTATTACCGCCCATTTAGGTTTTAGTTTCTTGAGAAACATTTCCGAAGTGGAAGTTCGACTTCCATGATGCCCAACCTTTAAGACCTGACCTGACCATCCGAGTCGATTCTGCATCGACTCTTCTAGGGTCATTGAAGCATCTCCCGTTAACACGGCCGATGCAGGACCACGTTCGATGCGTACAAACAAACTTCCGTCATTGTCATTTGTCGACTCCGATACCGGTGGAGCAACTACGTCCAGGGTGGATTCTTTCAGTCGAAGACGTACAGGTTGATCAACCCAAAGAATTCGTTTTGAGTCTATCTGCGCTTCACGCAACCACCATCGCATCTCATCGTTCTCCTGGAAACCCGCCGATAGGATAACTTTGGCAGACCGAAACCTTTGCGCGACCGCTTTTAATCCCCCAATGTGGTCAGCATCGGGATGAGTGATGATAATCGCGGAAAGATTGCCAACCCCCATTTTTCTCAGCTTTGGCAACACAATTCTTGCTCCTGCATCAAAGCCCTCTCTTGTTTTTGGGCCTGCGTCAATGAGAATTCCATGCCCACCTTCCATCCAAAGGGCGGAATCACCCTGCCCCACGGCGAGAAACACTAGCTTTGGATTGGCGGCTACTTGCTTATCACCCCAATACGCACCCGCTAAAGCGGACAAAATAAGCAGAGCAAAGAAGAGCTTAAGCCGGGCGGACACGTTCTTTCACAAACAAACCAATAGCTACAAGATAGAACAGTACCAGCCAGTAGCCATGAAAGTATGGACTGGGAATACTAGATATGGTTAGGCTACCAAACATATTTACACATGATTGCAAAAAGCCAATGAAGGGCTCAAGTAGAAACTTGGCAAATGCCTGTCCGATGCCTGGCAAGATTAAGTCGACCCCGAATGTTGCCAGACCCCCAATCAGTAGAAAGCTCACCGCTGGAAAGATGATCAAGTTTGTTGGAATCGCCACCAAAGAAAAACTCCCGAAGTAGAACACCAAAATGGGAATCGTCGAGAGATAAGCAATACCGGTAGTGCGAAGATTATCGGCGAAGAAGTCCTTGAGAAATCCTTGCGCAGTAGTAGAAAAGCTCTCGCGAAGGGTGCCAAACAAAGCAAATGCTCCAACCGTCAGAAATGAAAATTGGAAGCCAAGATTGTAGATGCCCAGGGGTTGCCATACCAAATAGACAATCGCTGATAAGGCCAATGCTGACAGCAAGTCTGCTTCGCGACGCCACAAGTAGGCTGACAATGACAGCATAGCCATCAAAACCGATCGAATAATGGCCGGTTGCATTCCCGCCGCTGCAGCATAGAAAAGAAGCAGCATTCCCAAGAGCCCCAATCTCAATGACCTTGGAATAGGAAACAAACCCAACAGTCCATTAACGGCAAAAGCGATCACCATCACGTGCAAACCAGATGCAGAGATAATATGGATCGTTCCCGTTGTACTCAGATTCTGTGAAAAGTCTTCTGACAAACCGCCCTCAATATTAAAGCAAAGGGCATCTAAAATCGCCGCACTCTCCGGGGACATAGATCGCTGGGTAAAAGCCACAAACGAGCTCCGAATCAAACTTGCGGAACGATACAAGCTTGGACCGGGAGAAACAACCTCTACTCGGATCGGTTCAAACCTTCCAACAATGCCTTTAGCAAGCTGATTACTCTCTGAGCCTTCTCTGAGTGGCTTTGCCATCCCTTCAATGAGCAATCGGTCACCCAAAGATCGATCCACCGATTTATCCTCGCTGACGGCAAGCCGCTTTCCCTGGACTTCTAAAACATAAGAAATCCCATCTGGAAAGAGACGGGGTACCGATGCCACGTAGGCGGAGGATTTCATGTACTGAGTTCGCTCCACTCCCTTACTAGGAACATCTGGACTAAGAAAAAGGCCAAGTAGCCCGGCTACAGATAGAGTGATCAGACTTCGAGAATCTCGCAAGAGAAATCCCAAGATAGGAATAAAAACAATATTCCAAGAATATTCGCGAAGCGACAGACCAATGACAAGAGCAACTGAAAAGACAAGCAGAGGTCGATTACGTAGAACTTCCACCATCCGGCCAATTCCTTAGTCGCCGTTCAGCGATCTCTTTAATCGATTCATTGGTTCGAGGCGGCTTCGGTTTCTTTTCTTTAGTCTCCGGTTTTATCTCTGGCTTAGGCAGAGGTCGAACTCCAAACCTCATATTGATGAAAAGTGTAGGATCACCTGACTTTTCTTTTAGTTTTTCTAAAATTTGATCTCGCCGCATCCGCAATTCTTGAGCCCAAGCAGAACCCTCTACCGCCACCCAGACGGTTCCATGATCATATCGGTCCGGGAAAGATCTTTGAGCCATCGCATCACCCACAATGGAAGACCAATCACGGAGGATTTTGAAGGCCTTGGAGGCACGAATAACCTCATCATTTCCGACGGCTCCTCTAACCATATGTCCAACTTTCTTCATTGTTCTGTAATGGATCCTTGGTATACGTGAAAGAGCTTTGCCTGGCTCAAAATGACAGGTCCCGCGGCTGAGGCTTCTGTACAGGTTAGCACTGCTTGTCCTGCACGTGCGAGTACGATTTCTACCAACATCGCGCGACGTTTTTCGTCAAGGTCGGAGAGAATGTCGTCAAGCAACAGAATCGGAGGTACGCCCTCCCTGTCTCGAATGAGCGATAGAGAAGCCATCTTCAGGGCAATGACTGCGGTTCGTTGCTGTCCTTGAGAACCAAAGAGCCGAGCTTCCTTCTCATTGACCTGCAAATCGAGATCATCACGATGCGGTCCCAGGGTGGTGGCTCCTCTAGCTACATCAGTCGCCCGATTCCTTGCGAGTCCATCGCGGAGGCTTTCGTAGTCGGCAGCCTCATCTTGGATATGGTAGCGAATCTGCAAACCTTCCCCAGAACCCATTTCCCGATGAACGGCTTCGGCAAAAGGAGTTAACTCATTGGCAAACCTTAAACGAGCCGATCTTAGTTCTGCTCCGTTTTGAGCTATCTGATCTTCCCAAATCTCAAATGCTTCTGGAGGATGAAATCTCTCACGAGAATCGCGCAGTAAGGCGTTTCTTTGCTCCATAGCGCGCTTGTACAGGGTGAGGTGTCGTAAATATGCCCCCGACAGTGCAGATAGCTCTAAATCAAGAAAAAGACGCCTTTGTGCAGGATCTCCTCGAACGATCTCCATGTCTGCCGCACTAACACAGACACATCGGAGTCGACCAATTAAGTCGGAAGCTCGTGGCAAAGCCAATCCATTCAGAAGAGCTTTTTTCTTTGTGCCTCGCTCCAGAAGAAAACCTAGCTGAGTCTCAGTTTCAAACTGAGTTGCGGTGACGGCAGCTCGGTCAGAACCATCGCGTATGGCCTCTACATCACGTTTTCCGCGAAGAAGACGGGTGGTGGCTAACAAGTAGAGGGCCTCCAAGAAATTCGTCTTTCCTTGGGCATTGGGACCAGCAATCACATTGAACCCTTCAGAAAGAAGAATCGTCTCCCGAGAATAGTTTCGGAAGTCGCTCAAGTCCACTCTCTGGATTCGATTGGCGATCGTGCTTTCCCCCATGTATCTTCTTATGGGGAAAGTCTGCTGGTAAAGACTCTTGTTGTTATTAAGCAGCCTCTTTTAGGTGGAAAACCTTCAAGCGAAGCCTCAAAATACAAGTTTGACAGTAGGTCTTTAGGTTCAAACACGTTAAGAAATGATGAAAGTCTAATGTGGAAAACCCTGTGGACAAACTCACGCTTGTATAAGTTTGAGGGGGATGGTTTTACACAGATAAAGTTGTTATCCACGCTTTCCACTTGCTTTCCACATAGGTTATAGCAAACCATTTTCACGACCATATTTCATGACCGCTGCCTCTGCCAAATAGAGCGGATGGACATTAGAAATTGAAGGAATACCTCGCCGAGTCGCAATAGGCTGAAAAACTTCTTTCACCAGCTTGTTTTGAACGGTTGTAGGCAATTCAGGAAAACGGTCTGCAAACCGGCGCAAGGCGTTGTACTCTTCATTGGTCATCCCCCTCAAGTCGCCAATTTGGCCTTCTAGAGCATGAATGCCAGCAGAATGCGGCGCAGGTGTAAAGTAAGGGATAGCTCGTTTTTCATGAATCACGACCGTATTCGCCACCAAATCACCAAACCTTTGCGATTTGGGTGAGCAGAACATGGCTAGCAAACCCATAAAGTAAGTTCCGGGAAACAAGTCTGCGGGGCGTAGTAGGTTTCTTCCGATCGCCGCGGCAAAGGTAATTGGCAGCCCATCTGCCATCCTGACGCGAATGCCCGCAACTTTTTTACCGATGGTTTGTCCATTCCAAAGACCTTCAAACAGGATGAAATAGGCAAACATTCCGAAAGTAGAGATCAGGGCGACGATGAAGTTAGCGAATTCGGGAAAGAAACGCTCAATAATAGACTTCAGCAAAGAGGTGCCGGCGAACATTACCGCCAAGATAATCATCAAATCCACAATGTGCGCCACAATGCGGCTACCGATGCTTGAAAGTCGGTAAGTTATGATGGTCTTCTCGGGGCTTAGTACCGCGAGGTCGTTTTGCACGATCCGATGCTACCCGGAGGGTTAGCAGATGATAGTTCCTACAAAGCGGTTTTGGTTAGCAGTTATCCTCGGAATTCCCGTGGCGGCTGTCGCTTACCAAGCAAATCAGCCTCTTATCTTGGTTGCTTACAACGTTTTGCTTCTGATCATCGCCATTGCAACTTCTCGGCTCGCTCCTTCCACGAAGACTCTCCGACTGCAACGCATTTTTGATCCCGTCCTATCCGTTCGAGCCGCAAACAAGGTGGCCCTGCACTTGGAGAATGAGGGATTGGAACCTATCAAGGGATTGCTGAGAGATGAACCTCCCACAAACTGTGTGGCCTCTCGTCAAGAGTTTCCTCTTGCGATCAAAGGAGAGGGCGTTGTGGAGTATGAATACAACCTAACCCCCTCCGAAAGAGGCTCCGACTTCTTTCGAGGCACATACTTAAAACTTCAGTGTCCACTTGGGCTTGTGGATAGGATTGTGAAGCTAAACACAGAGCAGCCCGTCCGCATCTATCCAAACGTCTTGGCCCTGCGGGAGTTTGAATTGCTGAAACAGCAAGGGCGCCTGCGTGAAATTGGCATTAGACGCTCACGGCAACGTGGATTAGGAACAGAGTTCGAATCTTTGCGTGAGTATGCAGAGGGCGATGACTTCCGAAAAATCGATTGGAAAGCCACGGCTCGTAGAGACAAACTGATTGTGCGCCAGTTCGAGCAAGAGCGCAATCAGGCTGTCATGATCGTCATTGATGTCGGTCGTGGAATGTTGGCCGAGGTGAACGGTGTCCGCAAACTAGACCATGCCCTAGACTCGTGTCTGATGCTCACCCACGCCGCCGCAATGGCGGGTGACTTTGTGGGTTTGTTGGTCTACTCTGATGTCGTTAAGCGTTACATTCCCCCTCGCAAGGGTCGAAATCAGATTGGCATTATCATCGAAGCATTGCATGATCTTGTTGCGGAGCCTGTAGAGAGCGATCCAAAGGCCGCGTTTGCATACCTTTCTTCTCGCTGGAAACGCCGCGCCTTGCTCGTAACCTTTACTGATTGCGAGAATCAGGATAAGGCGCTTGAGCTAACGATTGCCATGGGGCCGTTGGTGAGAAGACATTTGGTCTTGGTGGCACGTGTTGCAGACCCTCGACTTGCCAATGCAGCCGAGGCATCGCTTGAGCATCAGCAGGGGATGTATATGCGGGCTGCCGCAGCATTGCTGGCAAAGGATCGAAGAGAAGCGGGAATCGCATTGTCGGTGGCAAACATTCATAGTCTAGAAGCCGAACCCCAAGACTTAGCCACGGCTTTGGTGAACTTCTACTTCATGGTCAAAGAGAAGTCCATTCTCTAAACCTGAAAGTAGGGTTGCCCGCATCATGGGGCCCCCATTTAGAACCTAGAACGGAGTAGAAATCTGGAAATGGGTTCGGACCCGTCCCTCTCGATCTACCCCAAAATCGAGCCTCAACGGCCCGATCCGTGGAACCCGGTAGTTAATCCCAATACCGTAGCCCAGGTTCATCTGAATACCTCTTGACTGGGTGAAGTTGTTTAGGCCTCCATACCCGCCCCAAGCTCCGCCGTAGTCGACAAAGCCGATCACGCCCATGTCTTTCGTTATTGGATGACGGTACTCCAGCGTGCTGATGAACATCTGGTTGCCCCAGAAGCGATCTTGAGCGTAGCCCCGCACCGTGTCTGTGCCGCCCACAAAGAACTGCTCAGAGAACGGCGCTTCTCCGTAAAGAGAGCCATAGCGCACACGTAGCGCATAGACTCGAGACGGAACCTTGGCTGTCTCCATATTCTTTCCCCGATCTGGGGACCAATAGGCGCGGTACTCAGCCGTTGATTTGACAAAGGTATGGTCTCCTACTCCAACTCCGCCTGAAAGAGAACCTCCGACGCGAGTGATCCGGCTAAACCCTGGCTCCACCCCAAGCTTTAACCAATCTCCTCGGGAAGGATCTGTTTCTGCATCCCTCCGGTTTCGCGTGAATCCCAGAATCAAGCTGGCCAAAGAGCCACTTTGTCGGGTGATTCCGGTCTCTTCTGGGGAAGATTGTTCGTTTGACTGTACATCCTCCACCCTAATTCCAACCTGTGCCGTAGAACTGGGGTCTACCTGTTTGGTCACTCCCAAAACGGCCCCTGTCCTTCGTTCGCCCAGCGCCTCTTGCCCACTGGGATCTGAACCATTGGAGACGCCAAGTCCAGCAAACCGGTAGGTTTGGCGAGTGTAAAGCGTCAGGCCAAAGTTTAAGTTCTGTTTGGTCAAGAATGGGTTTCCGTAGCTCACTTCGAGTGTGGGTCCATTCGTCTTCACGCCCTGCGCACCTCGAAAGGCAAGGGATTGCCCAGTTCCTCGAATATTGGCTTCAGAGATTCCAAACGTTCCCACAATCGGGCTTCCAGGTTCGGTGCTTAAGCCAGCGGTCCACTCCCCAGTTTTGCCTTCTTCTACGGTGGGCACAAGGTCAACTTTTCCAAGGCTGGATTCACGACTGTAAGACTTCACATCCTTGAACCAGTTCGTGGCAGCAAGTCTGCGCATGTCCGATTCCCATCGATTACGGTTGAATGGCATCCCGGGTTTGGTGCTAAGAAGCCGTTCGATAATATCGCTCTTGGTTCGCCTGTTGCCGTAAGGGGTGACGCTATTCACCGTGACTTCCACGACGGTTACGTTCAAAGTCGTGGAGTTTTCATCCACAAAATCGATATCTTGGATGTCACCAAAAAAGCCTCGCCGAGCATATAACTCCCTGACATGACGTACGTTTTCGAGTAGGGTTCGCGTGTTAAAAATCTTTCCAATTTCAATATCAAGAAGGCGGAGAATATCGGCGGTTGGAATAGCTTTGTTTCCTGAAACTTGGACTTTTTCGACGATGGGCCACTCTTGCACCTGAATGACCAACTCCTCGCCATTGACCGTTTTGACTTTGGTGATATGAACGGCCTTAAAAAATCCTAAGCGATCAATGGACGCCTCGGCTGCACGCAACTCATCCTCAGATAAGGACGCTCCAAGCTTGATGCCTGAGGCTGCTATGATAGCCTCCTGGTTGACTCGGGTTGCCCCAATAACATTGAGCCGGGCAACCTGGCCTGAAGCCCATGTAACAGCCCCAGTGAGGACCAGAGCCACAGCCCATGTAAGTCGCATCATCCTTTTCATCCGACTTTTAGATGCTTCAGAATTCGCTGCGTTATCAGAATCGGAAGTTATATTCTACGGCGATCTTCCAGGGACGAGTCTCGTCCATTCCAATCAAGAAGTTCAATCGACGACGGTCGGCTCGATTGCCAAACCGGTACTGATAGGAAAGTCGCAAATCGTATTTGATTGGATAGTTCTGATCCACCTGGGAGACCTGTCTACTTCCTTGGAGAGTTAAGTTTCGTCCCAGAGTTTTCGCGAAGTAGATCGAAGCTCCATCCAAGGCGTTGATGTCGAGTGTTAAGTAGTCTAGGGTGAAGGCGGAGGCGATCTTTGAGGTGACGGGATCAAGCAGGTATGGAACAGCAATTCCGACCAGAGCATCGCGGATCTGCGACTCTGCGTTTCCACTTTGAACTCCACTGGCAATTCCTTCAATCAAACTCACTTGACCGAGAAGAGCAAGAATCTCATCCTGGGTTAGATCGCCCGGATCGCTCGTTGCATTAAGCGTAAGCCCACCGTCTTTCAGCAAGTCGCCCCTTACATCCAAAGTGACATCGTATCGCTGGGCTCCTTCTCCGTACCGCGATGCGGCTACCACGCGAGTTTTGCCCTCTAGTTCCACATCCAGTCGCGCATCCGAAACTCCATTTGACATGGCAAAGGAAGGACGAATAGTGCCGCCTGGCTCAAGGGTAACTCGGGTTGTGGGGAGTCTTAGGCTTCCCTTAGTAACCCGCAAGAGTGCATTGACATCCAGTGAGTTGAGATTCCCCTGAATCGTGCCACCGCCTGCCATATCAATCTCCGCGGTAGAACTCTTGAAGGTTGCCGGGGAATTTGTTTGAACCCGAATATCGAACTCAGGATTGATACCTAGAGATCCCGAATCCTTGGGTGCCGCAAACTCGCTTGGCATGACGATGGAAGACTTATCTAGTCTTACCGAGCCCTTGATCGAGGGCTCTTTCAAGGTGCCGGCTAAGTCGAGCTTTCCGGATACTGTTGAGGCTACGTTCCCATCAGTTCCAATCTTTAGATTTGTGACAAGGTTATTCGTCTCCAAGGCACCCATGACTGGGGAGCTAAACATCTCTGCGATCGTGCCGCCTCGAAACATCCGCAGAATCTCATCCAAGCTTGGGATCTGGGCGGAAGCGGTGCCATTCACGGTTCCGCCATTTGCTGAGGTCGCACTAAGAGAAGTGACCAGCTTCTGGGGCTCGAACCCAACATTTGCTTTGGCGTTCTCGAAAACTTGTCCCCCTTCCTTAACCACCAATTGCGGAGCATCGAGTTGTACATTGCCCACCGTCAATAGGTTTTCCTTGGTTCCTGAGACATTCACCTCACCAAAGATTCGTCCCTCACTTCGCGCGGTATCAAAAACGGTAGCTAGCTGCGATATGTCCTTAATCTCCCGATTGCTGACCAGCAACTTGGCGGATACGGGAGCGCCGGGGACCAGGTCGAACGGGTAGCGGAAGGGAAGGCTGGCGCTAAGGGTTCCGCTGTAACCCTCAAAGTACAAACTTGCTAATCCTTCCAGGCCTCCACCTTGCCATGTCCAGTTTGAAAGAGATAACTCATTAAAGGAAAAGTTGAATGGATTGGCGAGAATCTGCTTGTACTGGTCCGGTTTGTCTGGATCAGGAACTTTGGTTAGAACTCCAATTCCTGGGGTTGGAATGCCTTGATCAACAACCGGCTGTCCATCGGAACCTGGGTGTGACCGAACTAAGTAGGTAACGGCTTTGTTGTCCGAAACCGGGCTGGCTTGCAGCAACGGCTCATCCGTCGTTCCTGACAACCTAAAGTCAGAATCAATCTTTCCAACAAGATTTGTAAAACTATCGCTGTACAGACTCAAGTAAGAAAGGTCGAGGTCTTCAATACGGCCTTCGATGAAAATGGGTCCTGATTCAGTGAATGTGCCTTTAGCATCCAACCCTAACGGTCCGCCTTGCCACAGCAGAGAGTTGATATCCCACTTTTTTCCGGTTCGCTGAAAGTCAGCTTTTAACGTTCCCACCGGACGGTAGGTCGTTTCGGATAGGTTGTAATTCAGGTTTTCCGCAAGGAAGCTGCCCTCAGAGAGACTTAAGTTATCAACCGTTCCACCTAGGTCCACAGAGAGGCCGAGTGTTCCCGATATCTGACTGAACAATGTCGCCAACTGAGTGTTATCTGAAGGCAGATATTGTTTTCCAATCTTATAAAGATCCTGCACTTGAACGTTTCGAACCCATGCGTTCCCTCCTACCTCCCGAGAGTCCAAATCGTATCGAAACCCGGTGAGGTCGAATGAACTGCCGAGAGTGCCAACAAATGCCTCTCCGGTGACTTCTTCACCATTCGCACTGAACTTCCAATCCCCCCCTCCCAGTTCTGTGTCGTTGATAGAAACGTTGGCCAACTTACCTTCTCCAGAACCTAGCTTGAGTCCGGTTCCATCAAAGGTGATGCCCGCTTCACCGGAGAGTTCGGCGATCAGGCTTGCTCCAAGGTTGGGTGGGACAAAATTTTGCAAGGCGATCTTTTCTGCTGTGAAGTTGGCTTGTCCATTGCCTTTCGATACATCGTAACTAACAAACCCCTCAATCCCGCCCTCGCCGATTTTCGCTACGAAGTCATCTACTTCCAGCAAGTTAGATTTGAAGGAGATAATTGCCGATGCGCTGTCCATCTTATTGTTCTGCAGAACGATTTCGGACGCTTTGGCGGTGGCGCTAAAAGATGGGTTGCTTAAGGTTCCCGAGAGCCTAGCGTCAGAGAGGTCAATCGTCGCAAGGTACTGCTCACCCAGAAAGTCGCTGAGTTGTAAGCCAAGGGCTTGGAACTCGCCGTTTAGGGCCATGTCTTTAAATCTGACGGAGACTTGACCATTGGCTTGAGAGGCTCCCTTCACCACTTTTAGGTTCTGGGCAACTACAGACTGGAGGTCGCCGGTGAAGCTTGTGGTGATTACAGGAATCGGTTGTTCTTGGACAGTTAACCCAAACAACTCAGCAGAGCCACTGTAGCGAGGCTTTGCCAGGGAGCCGCCAATGTTAGCCTTGAATCTCCCGATCCCTTCCAGATCCGTGTTCATGCGGTCTAGGTCGATTCCAGAACCTACAGCGACCAGATTTAGTTGTTCAGTTCCCAGGTTGTACGTGCCAGATGCGGAAACGGAGCCCGCTGATGTGACTATGTAAGCCTGTTCGAAGCGAAGGCGGTTGTCTTTTAAAGTCGCGGCTAATACCATCCGACCGGTCGCGGCTGGCAGATCTGTATTCCAAAGATAGGAACCGTTTGACTGAGCCCGGATGAAGGCGACCGGCTTCTCGACCGATCCAGTAAGGAGCAGGTTCAGATTTCCGGTTCCCTGCAACCCGTCGATATGGAAACGCCGGGCGAGGTTGGACAAGTTCAGGTTGGGGAGCTTTAGCGCCCCCGATAGTCGTTGGGTCTGGCTATCTAGGGACAGCGATCCTTCGACGGAGGAGCCTCGCCAGACCCCGTTCGTGGCTTTGAGGGCCAACTTAGAGCCAGAGTAGTTCACGTCAATGGAGGGTGATAAAACGATTTCCTCATAGGCAGAGATGGATCCTGCCTGCGCATTTCCGCTGAGTTCCCAACCTGGTTTCTCTTGGTAGCTCAGCTTTCCGGCGTACCTAATCGGCCCGGCTACGGCTAGGTTCTGGGGAACCTGATCCCGGAGGAGTTTGGGAAGGGATTGGGTTCGGGGGGCGGTGGCGTTCAGAACGCCATCCAGTCCGAAGGCATCTTTCCAAGTTACGAACCCCGTAAAATCCGCCACCAAACCGTTATCCGAGGCATCCAGGCGGCCCCTGGCGCCATCGGCGCTAACTAAGCCGTTGAACTCTAAACGTTGGGCCTGAATATCTTTGCCGTACCGGAAACCTTCTGCTTCGGCGGATAAATCCACCTGGAGACGGGCGGGCGACTTGGAAGGAAGGAAGAGCTCAAAAGGTCCCCTGACCACTAGAGAATTCGCGTCGATGTCAGAGAGTTCTGGAGTCTGGCGGCCTTCTGGAGTTTTGCGAAAAGCTCGGAAAAGGTCTACCAGTTCCAGACGATCCGTTTTTCCGCGCAACCAGAGCCCAGTATTAGGTTGATTCTGAACCGATAGGGATAGGTCGCCCACCTTTTCCAAGGTGCCTGATCCCGATGCCATCCAGCGATCCCCCACGCCGTCCACTTGAATGTTGGCGAGAGCCAGGTTCTGGGTCCATTTTTCGGTGCCGGTAAGGTCAACGTACTTTAGCTTTGCCCGGTCGATCTGCACGGCAAAGGGGAAGTCGCCGGAGGGGCCTTCCTGCTCGGGAAGATAGTTAAGCAGGTCCATCTTGCCGTCCGAGCCGCGTTGAAGGGTGGCGTATGCATTCCGCACCTTTACCACGGCCTTTCGAGCATCGCTGATCAAAAGGGGAAGGCCGAGCGCTTCCACTCGGTCGGCGTAGAAGAGGACCGATTTGTCTGGCCCCACCACCTTTGGCTGAACTACGGTCACATCACCGCTCTTTGTGTTCAGCACATAAGATGAAGCCGTAATTTCAAGCTCGCCCCCGGGCGTTTTATAGGCCATCTTCAGCGGCACGCCGGGATTTGCTAGGAACTCGGCGCAGGCCAATAGGTACGTGCCGCCCCAGAACAGCAGAATCACTATCGGGGCCAGCACGGTCGCAAAGCGTATCAACCCGGACCAAGCTCTCATCTAGATGTGCAATCGAACCTACCCGATTAGACGACTGGATGGTCGGAAGTGTGTTGCGGGACGTGTGGATTCCTGCCAATAGGTCTATGCAACCTGCCTCCGTTGTATCCTGTCTGTAACGCTGGCGATGGATCTCTTTCAAACATTGGCGCTCGCCGTGGGCGCGGCTTGGTTATCCGGGGTTCGACTCTACGCCATGGTCGGCACCCTGGGGTTGCTGGGCAAATATGGAGGTCTTCATCTGCCCGGCGAACTCGCCATCCTGGAGAATCCGTACGTCATCGGGGTGGCTTCGACTCTTTTTGTGATTGAGTTCATTGCCGATAAGGTTCCCGCTATCGATTCGATTTGGGATGCGGTGAACACTTTTATTCGAATCCCGGCGGGAGCCATCCTCGCGGTGGGTGCGTTTGGGGATTACGATCCGGCCATTAAAGTCATCGCCGGGTTGATTGGGGGCACCCTCGCTTTCGGTTCCCATGCCACCAAAGCCACCACCCGGGCGGCGGTCAATACGTCTCCTGAACCGGTCTCTAACTTTGTGGTCTCCACCACGGAGGATGTTTATGCGCTGGGCTCCACTTTTGCGGCGGCGTTTGCTCCGGTGCTGATTCTCTGCATTGTGGGCGTTGGCGTGGTGGTGGCCTTGTTCTTACTGCCGATGGTTGCCAAGTTCATCCGCCGACGGATGGCGGCTAAAGCCCAAGCTCGCGCTGCATCCTCTGCACCGCCAGGTCTGCAGAAATAAGCACCATCGGCATCCCGTTTCCGGGCACAGTGCTGGCTCCGGCAAAGTAAAGATGAGGGTTAGCGCGGCTCCGGTTTCCCGGGCGGAAATACGCACTCTGGTTGAAGTGGTGAGAAAGGCCAAAGGCCGCTCCCTTATTCAGGTTCAGGTCTGTCCTCCAATCTTTCGGAGTGATCTCTTTCATCGCCTTTATCCGGCTTCTCTGGAAGCTGGTTTCCCGCTCTAGGCGCGTGAAGACGCGATCCTGAAGTTGGGCGGCATCCGCGTCGGTCCAAGGGCGATCCAGATTTGCACAGGGGACCAAGATATATAGATTCTCGTGCCCTTGGGGGGCTCGGGCAGGGTCGCTTCGGCCCGAGATTGAGACGTAGAATGCGGGGTGATCCGGCAACTCGCGACGGTTGAATATCTGATCCAAGTTCCGAAAGAAGTCCTCGCCGAATAGGACGTTGTGGTGCAGGAGGTACGGGATGCTTCCCGCGTAGTCGGCATAGATCATGTACGTGGAGCATGAGTGCTTCCGAGGCTTTTCCGCTTGGCCCAAGAGGTGTTTCTCTGCATACGGCAAGTCTGCGTTGCAGAGGATCGCATCCGCCCCGATGGTCTCCCCTGACTCTAGCCGTACCGTCTTCCCATCTATCGCTACGACCGACGACTCCAAGCGAATCTCTGCGCCGCGCTGTGTGGCTAGCTGGGCGATTGATTCCGAAATCGCGGGCACGCCGCCCTTCGGGTACCAGATTCCCTCCCCGAATTCCATGTACATTAAGGTTGCATAGACCCACGGCGCTTCGAACGGAGAAAGGCCGAGGTACATGGTTTGGAAGCTGAAGAGCATCCGAAGGCGCGGGTCTTGCACGTACTTCTCAATCCGCTTTGCCAGGTTCCCCAGCATCCGGTGCTTTGCGACTTTCGTTAGCCCTGCGGGCCCGAAGAAGTCGGCGGGTGAGTAATAGTTCTTCTCCACAAAGTGGGGAATCGAGTCTCGGTAGAGTTCGGCAAGATCGCCCAACAGTTTGGGGTAGGCACGGGCATCCTGAGGGCTGAGTGCCTGAATCTGCTGGACCATCTGGGCGGTGTTTGGTGTGGCCTCGATGCGAAGGCCATCGGCAAAGAAAGCGCGGTAGCCGGGATCACATAGCGAAAGCGATAGGTGGTCTTCTAACCGCTCGCCCACATCTGCATACAGCTTGCGGAATGGATCCAGCATCATCACCAAGGTGGGCCCGCCGTCAAAGTGGCAGTCGTTCACCCGGATGCGGCGGTTTCGGCCTCCCACCTGATCGGTCTTTTCCAGAATGGTTACGCGATGGCCTTGGTGCGCGAGCCGTAAGCCCGCCGCCAACCCACCCAAGCCCGCTCCCACCACGACGATATGTTTTGCGGGTTTTGGTTGACCTTGATGAACGCTCATCCCACCACCCACAGCCCGGCCATCAGAGCCACATATGCGGCCAATATCCAAGTTGCTTCTTCATGTCCACCCTTGCCTCGCCTGAGCACGAAGGCGGCGAGCAGCGATGTTGCGAACCAGCCGACCATGTTTAGCCAAGGGGCACCTCCTGGGAGGGGACCCTTCTCAAGCCATATCCAGTACCGGAGCCGCTGCGTCATGATCGGTTCCATAAAGAAGTCGATAAGCGTAGCCAACAACGGCGCAAGCACGAGCATCGGTTTTCCAAGCGGGCGTAACGCGAGGGCGCAACCTCCGGCGATGAGGAACCAGGCGAAGGGCAACAGAACGGGGAAGTGAAAACCGTGGGGCAAATCTATCACTGGCCACCATGCGGAGGTGTACCGGTATGCGCCAAAGGGATAGCCCGTATAGAGGCCACAAATCTCCGCCGCGCCCCCCAATAGCAAGACCGCGCCCGCTTGCCACCCCTTAGCCAACCTGGCTAAGGCTACGAATCCCGTTGCTATGGTGAGCAGGGAGGCAACGGGGCGAATGGGGCCAGGGTCCAGTCCCGTTTGGCGGGTCAATAAACTGCCCGCCAAAGAGAATAGGACCAAACCGAGAAAGAGCTTGGTCCAAATGGAAAGACGCTTCATCGGCAGCTATAAGGATATCGCTTTCAGCGAGCAATCCTAGGGAATGCTGACTGAAACCGATATTCCTGATGAGCGCTATCCTTGTCTATCGTCCATATGGCCAACGATAATTGTTTGGATATCCGTAAGGCCACCGATATCCTGTGGGCGCGCCGTAGGGCCAGTTTCGATTGTTGTAGTTCCAACCTTGATTGAGGTTTCGGTTCGTGTAGATGCGTAGCCCGTTTATCTGATATTGATAACGTGGTGGCGGCCACATCTTCAGGCCGGTGCCTGGAATCTGATAACCGTGGTTTTGGTTTAGCCTCGTTACCCGTTGCGCCTCCGCACTGGGGGCCACGATTAGAGCGGTCGCCATGACCGCGATGGCTAAAGCTATCGTCTTGCGTGTCATGTTTTATCTCCTTATGTCCTCTTTGACCTTCTGGTCTCGAATCTCGTTCATAGAGGTCTAGGACTGCGGCATGGTTTTTCAACACCTTTCTGTAGACCGAAATGTAGTGGTCTAGCTCACCATGAGAAGGGCTGGGAAGCACCCTGGACGGGTGCAGTCCCGAGGATTAAGGGTGGGTGATGGGGGTCATCTGGTTCCAGTCGACACCCACTTTTGCATCGACTTCAACCGGCACTTGAAGAGGCAATGCCGTTTCCATGCCCTCACGAATAGGCTCGACTAATGCCCCTTCTCCCTTGGGTTTTTCGAACACAAGCTCGTCGTGGACATTGAGGAGCATTCGGGTGGACGTTCCGTTGATGCGCTTGCGGACGTCGATCATAGCGAGCTTGAGCATGTCGGCGGCGGTGCCCTGGATGGGGGCGTTCATCGCTTGCCGCTCCACGGCTTTGCGCTCCATGACCTTGATGGAGTGGATATCGGGGAAATAGCGGCGACGACCGAGCAAAGTTCGGGTGAACCCCTTCGACTTAGCCTCTTGGATGATTCCGTCGGTGAAGCCTTTGACGGATGGGAACCGCTCGTTATAGGTCTTGATAAGTTCCTTCGCTTCGGCAACGGAGAACCCGCCTCCGAGCTGTTGGGCAAGACCGAACTCACTGACGCCGTACAGCACCGCATAGTTGAGCATCTTTGCGAGCCGCCTCTGTTCTTTTGACGCCGGCTGATCGCCGAGGCCAAACATATGTTGGGCAGTCACGGTGTGAACGTCCTCATGCTCATCGAACGCCTGCTTGAGGGCGGGTTCTTGACACATGTGGGCGAGGACCCGGAGCTCGATTTGGGAGTAGTCGAGGGATAGGAGATCGCACCCATCGGCGGCGATAAACGCCTTGCGAATCTCTCGACCGAGTTCGGTGCGGATCGGGATGTTCTGCAGATTAGGGTCGTTGGAACTGAGTCGCCCAGTTGCCGCGCCGATCTGGGTGTAGGTGGTATGGATGCGTCCGTCTTCGGCGATGTATTTTTCGAGGGCGTCGGCGTAGGTCGACTTGAGCTTGGTGAGTTCGCGCCAGTTCAGCACCTCGGCCGCAATCTCGTATTGAGGGGCGATCTGGTTCAAGATTTCGGCGCCGGTGGCATAGCCGGTCTTGGTCTTTGAGGCTCCCGGAATCTGTAACTTCTCGAACAGAATCTCTCCCAACTGTTTGGGCGAGCCGATGGTGAACTCTTGCCCCGCAAGCTCATGAATGCGCCCGGTGAGGCGCTCAATCTCTATTTGTAGGGTTTTAGAGAACTCACGGAGTTGGTTCCGGTCCGCACGGATACCGTGCCTTTCCATCTCGGTCAAGATGGGGACCAGCGGCAATTCAACTTCTTCCAAGACTCGGAGTTGATCCTCTTTGACTAGCCGGTCCTTAAGAGCAGGTTCCAAAAGGTAGAGCGCCGCCGCCATTTCTTCCGGCTTAGTGGGAGGCTGGAGGTCTAGATAGCCTTGCACCAAGTCTCGAAGGGTGTATGAAGAGCGCTGAGACTGGAGCACAAACGCAGCCAGCATGGAATCGAACCCGGGAGTGGCATGGAGCTCTGGCTTTGCCTCAAAAGCATCTAGCCGCTTATAGATGGCCTTTGCATCGTGCAAGATGGCGCGGGTTGGGTCTTTCTCCAAGAGTTGGAGGGCATCGGTTTCGCTGCACTCCGCGACTTGCTTGCCCACGGCGACATACGCTTTGCGTTCTGGGTCGTCGAAGAGATCTCGGGCGGGCGCGGCGGCGAAGTAGAGCGCATATCGACCGCTTCCGATGAAGTTGCCCAGTTCCCCAAGACTGCCAACGGACTTCAGGTTGACTTCAACAGCCTCCGCTTCAACTTCGGCAATCTCAACTCGGGGACCGGAACCGCTGAGGTAATGCCCCAGAACTTTGTCTGACCGTTTGTGGAGGGTTTTGAATTCGTACGCCTCAAGCATCGCTTTGGCGTCTTCAAGTTGCTGAGGAGTAAGTGTGAAGGGCGCGAAATCATACTCGAGCGGCACGTTGCAATCGATGGTAGCGAGGAACTTACTCATCGTTAAGGCTTCGAGAGCGGGCTCTATTTTTTTCCAGTACTTTGGCGGAATTTCGTCCTTGCGTTCGAGCATGGCCTCGATGGAGCCAAACATACTGATCAACTCCGCCGCACCCTTGTCGCCGATACCGGCCACGCCCGGGATATTGTCGCTAGTATCCCCCTTTATTGCCTTGAAATCGGGCACTTGCTCCGGGGTAACGCCCCATCGCTCCATCACCTGCTCAGGCCCATAAGTGACGGTATCGGTCACGCCCAATTTCATTGTGAGGACGGAAACGTTGTCGTCTACCAGTTGAAGGGAGTCCAGGTCACCGGTGACGATTGTGGTGAGATAGCCCTTGGATTCGGCGAGCTTACTGATAGTGCCCACCACATCGTCGGCCTCATAGCCCGTGACTTCCACAGAGGTGATGCCTAACGCAGCGATCAACTCGCGGGCAATGGGAAGCTGTACTTTAAGTTCCTCTGCGGTCTCGCGCCGGGTTCCCTTGTATTCCGAGAATGTGGCATGGCGGAAGGTTTTACCGGGGGCATCGAAAGCGACGACAATGGCATCTGGCTCAATGCGCTCCAGCAGGAGGAATAACATTTGGCAGAAGCCGTAGAGTGCGTTGGTTGGGCGTCCATCGGCGGTGCTCAGATACCGGGTGGCAAAAAAGGCACGGTAGAGCAGACTGTAACCGTCAATGATGACCAAACGCTTGGCGTCCATGATGTTCAGTTTACAGGCTTAGAAAGGGTCGAAAGGACCTGGTTTTCGGGATCGTACAAGATTTGCCGGGACTTGTTGCACGGTTCCTACTAGTCCATTTGGCTCCGATTTTAGAAATCGGCAAACGTTATCGGTTGTTTAACCCGTTTCACATGTATCGATCTGCGCAGCGACGCGGAGAAAAACGAAAGCGGGATCAGAAATGGATTTCAAAAACTTCTTTGGACATCGGATCTTCAAACTGGTATCGGTCGCAACCTTTGCCGCGAGCATGTACTTAGTGCAGCCCTATCGTCCAGTGGTGTTTGTAGGGCAGTCTATGTCAAACACCTATCAAGATCGGGAATGGGCGATTGCAACGACCAATTTGAGCGATCTCACTGTGGGAGATGTGGTGGTTATCAAGTACGGGGAGTCGGCGATCATCAAGCGAGTCGCCTATATGCCGGGAGACAAGATTCCATACACCAAGATTGGTGGTAGCTGGATTCCCGATCATTCTCTGCAGAAGGAAGGATTACGACACCCGGAGCGTTTTCCCCGAAAGACTGTCGCCGTGCCAGCGGATGAGATTTATGTTATGGGAGATAATCCTCGCTTATCGATTGACTCAAGACAATTGGGAAGTTTTCCATTAGAGAATGTCGTTTCCAAGTTAGTTCAGGCCCGAGTTGCGGTACCTCCCAAACCAGAGTATTAAGTAAATATCATTTATTCTTCTAAGCAAGAAGGAATTCTGCGGCTTCGTGTCGTAATTGAAACCACCGGGTACAATGACGTATTCCCCGAGCGACCTCGGGAGACCGGTTACATCCATTTACTGGCTAAGGAGAGTCTGCCTTGAGCGCAATGGTATATCGTCCACTACGATATGAACAGATGATGAAGGCCGCAGAGGCCTATGATGTCCGGGCGCGTCGAATGTTCGGCGGCATGGGCGTCTACACCGGTGAGCGTATGTTTGCCTTTCTCGTTGGTGAAGAGATTGGTCTTAAGCTTTCGCCGGACGACTATGACGAGGCAATGCAACTGCCTGGGGCTGGCCCTTTGATACCTGAACCTGAGTCCGAGCCGATGCGTGAGTATGTGAACATGCCGAAGCAGGTTTTGGACAACGTAGAACTCTTTGTTTTCTGGGTTGAGAAGAGCGCCGCTTACGTTCATAAGAAAGCCACCCAAGGTTAGTTAATGTCGAAAGATTGGCGTAAGCCGCTCCTATTGGGATGCTTTGGTTTGCCCTTGCTAACGTGTGGAATTGGAGGTGGGTTCCTCTGCAACTCCCTCTCGCGCACCGCATCCAACCTTCCTGGTGAGGTGGCTAAACTTAGGAGTCTTGGAGTTGCAACCGAAGTTGCTGACCTTGCCCCAAAGCCTGCCGTTCCGGAATCTGATAACGCCGCCAGTCTGTACAGAACCATCGGTGCACAGCTAGCAAAGATCACCAAAGATTCTTCTCAGAAAGACTTGGTGAAGCTCCTAGACACCTTTTATATTTCTGAAAAACCTCTCCTGGACCTGAACAAAGTTCTCAAAGCTGTACAGACGCACTCGGATCTATACGCTGATGCGGACAAGCTAAACACTAAGACTCGGATCGATTTTGGTCGTGACTATTCGAAAGGGGCGATGGTGCTGTTTCCTGAATACTCAGAAATGAGGCGTACCGTGAAATGGCAATGCAGTCGGGCACGAGCTCAATGGATGTCTGGGGATCGAAAGGGTGCTCTCAAAACCATGCGCGCCGCTTTTCGTGTGGGTGAACACTGTTCCCGCGAACCCAGCATCATTGGCCAACTGGTGTGTATGTCCATTACCGCCATCTGTCACCGGACTTTTGAGGAGTTTATGGTTGCGGCTCGAAATGATCCCGCCCTGCTTCGCCAAATGGAGACGATGTTGACCGGACTGAAGGATCGCGCCGATATGAGAATGGGCTTTGGTGGAGAGATAGTGATGGGCCGGGCCACCATCCAGTGGTCCAAGGGATCCGGTAGCTTTAAGGCGATGGGGGAGATGATGAGCGACCCCAATCTGCGTGATGCTGGAGGGGTGGATGCGCTTCTTTCCCTACCTCATATGAAGGGGGTCTTCGAGTTTCGATACGTAGAAGCTTGGCGTCGTATTTTTGAAGATATTCCCAAGGATGCTGAAGACTGGAATGGTTTTAGTGATGCGGTCAAAAGGCAGCTAGCAGCCATTGAGCGCAATAAGTCGCTAGACAACATCATGAATCGCATTCTCTTCCCGGTATTGGATCAAGCGGTAGATGCATCTGCAAAGCAAGTCGCCGAGCGACGCCTGGAGATTTTATCGCTGAAACTCTTACGAGTCCGAAACCAAGGACTTCCCTCCAACCTCGCATCATTTGGAAAACTTGGGATTGATCCTTTCACTGGCAAGCAGATGGGCTACGTGCGGAACGGAAAAGCGTTTAAGGTGTGGAGCATCGGCCCGGACCGAATCGACCAGGGCGGGACAAAACGTTCTGTGGGCCAAACCGGCAATGAAGGAATTGATGTTGTCATGGGGTTTGACATGCCAATTCCCGCCAAGCCTTAGTCCCTGGATGTTCGTGCCAGGGTGATTGGCACTTGGTGTCGTCACTGAGTTTGATATGCCATTCCTACCAAACCGTTGCCTCCATATGGCTCAGGCCTAAGAAGTATTCTGCAACCGAGTAAACCCACACTCCGTTTACTTCGCAAGTAATGTCTACTTCCCGAGCAAGAAGTTGGTGGAAAATCTCATGTATTGGCTGTGTTGGCCTCCCGTGTCTTGG
Organism: Fimbriimonadaceae bacterium; assembly: GCA_037190145.1. Classification (GTDB taxonomy): domain Bacteria; phylum Armatimonadota; class Fimbriimonadia; order Fimbriimonadales; family Fimbriimonadaceae; genus 55-13. The sequence goes on along the minus strand of JBBCJU010000004.1, from coordinate 39,872 downwards.
GCTCATGCTGACCATTGGATTTGTCAAATGCCAAGTCTCCAAAGAAGCTGACCAACTTGCTCCCGAACTCGCGAAGCTAAAGCAGATGGGCATTCCCACGGAGCCTGAGGATTTGAGGCCAAACCCTCCGGTCCCGGAGGACCAAAACGCTGCCTTCCTTTACAAGCAGATTGAGAAGCTAAACTCCGAGATCGGTAAAACTGCTTCGAAAAGGCAACGTGATCTGATCAGTCTCAACACCAGCTATGCAGGAGATATGGTCGAGTTCAGAGCTGCCCACAAAACCTATCAGCCCGTCTTTGCTCTCATCGATAAACTTCCTTCTCGCCCTTATCTGGATCACCGGCCGGACTTTGTGCAGGGCTTCAACCTTGGATTCACCGAATCGAGTACGGCAAAGGATGTGGCAAAAATGCTCACTGCCCGATTGGTCTACTGGATCGACCAGAAGGATTACGACCGGGCTTTGCGAGATATAGAGATTCAGTATGTGATCGCAAATCATCTCTCTGAAGAAGTAAGCCTGCTCGGAGCGTTCATGAGCATCGCAATAAGCGCGATTGCGGACGCTAGCCTCGATCGGCTTCTTCATGCAATACAGAATAACCATCTGATGCTCACTAAGACCGAGGCTATGTTGGAAAGAAGGTTAAAGCTTCCCAATCTGCGCCGAGCCCTTTATGGCGAATTAATATTCATGCGCAATAGCATAAAACACTACGACAGTTGGCGCAGTCTTGCTACGGAGAATGGACAGTACAACGAGCCTTCTAGCTTAGAGAAAAGATTTGACCAGATAACCATCGGCAATCCAGATGTGCAGCGTATGTTTGAAGCACGGACTGTCGCAATGTGGCGGCAACTTTTTGCGAGATTCCCTGAGAATGATTTAGACTGGCAGGCATATCGGAGAGCTTTTCAGGAGATTGAGGCAAGAATTCAAGCCGATGATTCCCTTCCTAATGTATTGAATAGAGCGATTTTTCCCACATCTGGTGATAGCTCCATCCCTTTTGCCCAACACGCGGCCACGCAAAGGCTTTCTCTCCTTTCCGTAAAACTCCTACGAGCTCGGGCTGCTGGCCTTCCGAAGGACCTCTCCAAATACGGCACCCTCGCCATCGACCCTATGGACGGCAAGCCGATGCGCTACCTCGCCAATGGCAAGGACTTCAAGGTCTGGAGCGTTGGTCGGGACTTGATTGATCAAGGCGGTAAGCGTCGTATTCCTGGTAGTTCAAGCAAAGATTTCGACATCGTGAAAGGATTTGGCCTGGGCCAACCTGCTCCCGTCACCAAGCCAGTTAATAACAATGTTGTTGGTGGGGCGTTATCCAAGTGACGGCTCACTGCAATTGAGCAAAAATCCACTCCTCAACCGTCCTCACTAGCATGTCCGAACCTCGTTCTCGGAATTGGTTGAAGATTTCTTGCATTGGCTGCGTGGGCTTGCCGTGTCTTGGTCTCATGTTTACCTTTGGGTTTATCAAGTGTCAGATATCCAAAGAGGGAGAAAACCTTGCCCCCGAGCTTGCAAAGCTGCGAGCTATGGGAATTCCTACGGAGCCGGAAGACTTGCGGCCAAACCCTCCCATTTCCGATTCACAGAATGCGGCCCCTGTTTACGAGAAGATCGCCAGTGCGGATAAGTCATCTAGCAACTTGGCTTCCAAGCGTGAGCGGGACTTAATCAGCCAATATTCAGGATTTCCTGGAGACTTGGCAGACTATCGCGCGGCGCTTAAAAAGTATGAGCCAGTGTTTGCTCTCATCGAAACTCTCCCCACCAAACCTGGGTTTGATATGAAGCGCGATTACTCCAAGGGCTTTCTCACCGAGTTTGAAGAGTTTGCGCAGATGAAAAATGTGGTGAAAATGCTCGCGACTCGAACCCAATTCTGGATAGATGAGAAGAAATACGATCGAGCGCTCAAAGATTTAGAAACCCAATACATCATTGCCAATCATCTTTCAGAGGAAGTGACACTCATCGGCGCTTTGGTGAATATCGCCATTGGCGCTATTGCTGATGCAAGCCTTGACCGTTTACTCTCTGCCATTCAAAATAACCAGCCGATGCTGGCGAAAACGGAAGCCATGCTGGTGAAAAGGCTCAAAGCGCCCAACTTGCGTCGAGCCTTCTATGGAGAAATGGTACTGGGGAGGGTTGGTATCCAAACCATGGAAAGCTGGAGGGCAGTCACTTCGAGCATGTTCGATGAAGACATCGAGCTTTCAGGCCTAGAGGCAAGTTGGGATCGGATGACCATCGGAGATCCAGCAGTCAAAAAGATGCTAGAAGCCCGTTCCGTCGCCATGTGGAGAGAGCTTTTTGAAAAGTTTCCAAAAGATGACTTGGACTGGCAAGGTTTCAAAAAGGCGTTTCAAGAAGTCGATGCCAAAGTTCAAGCTGATAACTCGCTTCAGAACAAGCTAAATCAGATTCTCTTTCCGGTCTTTGATCAAGCGTCCCTAGCTTTCGCCAAATCGGTTGCTCAACAGCGAGTTTCGCTCCTTAATGTCAAGTTACTGCGGGCTCGTGCCCCTGGCCTTCCTAGTAACTTATCGCAGTTTGGCAAGCTCGCGGTCGATCCTATGGATGGAAAGCCAATGCGTTATCTGCGAAAGGGAAACGCATTTAAGGTTTGGAGCATTGGCCAAGATTTGGTGGATCAAGGTGGCAAACCAAGAAAGCCAGGATCAAGCGATAGAGACTTTGATATTGTTAAGGGAACGGGTATGGGCCTCCCTTCTCCCGTTATACGTCCAGTCGGATCAGCAGGCTCCTCGTTCTCTGGAGGGCCTGGTGCACCTCCCGGCTTCCCATAGCCATTTAGAAAACGATCCGTCTCTCTCAAACCGTCTTCTTGCTATGGAAGAGGGGCGTAACCGGAAATGGCTTAAGATTTCCTGTATCGGATGTTTTGGCCTGCCGTGTCTTTCGATTCTAGTTACGCTTTGCGCGGTTAAGGTCCAAATCAATCGCATCGGCAATCAAATGCCGGGTGAACTTGCCGCTCTTCAAGGTATGGGGATTCCCACCGAACCAGCTGATCTGCGCGCTAACCCTCTCGTTTCTGATCACGAGAATGCCAAGTTCCTTCTTGATGAGATCATCTCAGACTTATCAAATCTCCAGAAGAACAAACCGTACCAAGACGCGCGAGAAGCGTATAGAAAGTTGCGGGGCAAAGCGCCTGAAACTGATTCTACAACTCTACGCGGCCTTTCTTTCGTACTCCCGACTCTTAGGAAGCTAGACAGCGTCAACCGTTTTCAGCATTTGGATTTCAAACGTGATGCTAGCTTAGGGGCAGATTTGCAATTCGCAGGGTTGGGCCCGTTGAGAGAAGTGGCTAAGTGGCAATCTGTCCGGTCTCGATTGTTAGTTCGGCAGGGGCATATTCAGGAAAGCCTAAAGGCACTCCAATCCATCTTTGTCCTTGCCAGACTCGTCGCCCAAGATCCGTTCTCATATAGTGTGAGCATAGCTATGAAAGTCGATGAGATAGGCCACACTGCACTCGCTAACCATCTTCTTGTGATTGAGAAAAATGAACAGGCACTTGGCAAAGCGCGGGCAATGCTTGAACTTCTAGAAAGTTCACTGGATGCGCAAAAGCCTCTCTTCGGCGAGTTCATTCTCGGGCGAGTGTCCGTTCAAAAGCTTCGCAGTTGGCAGTCCTTCTCCACCCATTGTTATGGCTCGAATGTAGAAGAGGAATGGGATAGTATTTATGTAAAGGAGCAGGATGTATTGGACCACCTCACTTTGGGAGATCCTGCTGTCCGCCGTATGTTCGAGGCTAAACACTTAGAGGTTTGGCGCAAAGCCTTTGCCCAGATGCCCAAAGATAGCCATGATTGGAAAGGGGTAGGCAATGCTATGGAGACAGTTGCCAAAACTATTGAGGCTGACCCATCAAAGGTCAACGAACTGAATCAATTTTTCTTCCCTTACGCTGACCAATTCTCCAAAACCTTCGGGATGTTCCAAGCACGTTATCGACTCTCACTCCTTTCCATTCGATTGCTGCAAGATCGCTCTAGAGGACTGCCTGCTGATCTCATCCACTATGGCGAGCTTGCAATAGACCCGATGGATGATCACCCCATCCGATACACGAGGCACGGGAATGGCTTTAAAATTTGGAGCGTGGGGCGCGATGGGATTGACCAACATGGCGTCAAGTACTACCCCTATACCGGGATGAGTAGTGCCAATGTGGACGAAGTGATGTATTTCTCTTATCCGGAGAAGGTTCCTCCGCTGAAGGCGTTCTCAATCCCTACTCGTTAGGCGAAGCGTTTATTTGTGAATATTCTCAAAACCTCTCATTTAGGTTCTATTCGACATCTGTAGAACTTGCTCCAAGAACCCCCTAAAGATGCGGGGAGCTCAACCCGACAATCCTACTAGGCCGCTTTTGGCCTAAGGCAAAAACCTAAAGCGGGTTCTTAGAAATGCAGGTTGAAAACATAGAGTGTCAAATTGCCCAGGCTCAGATCGGCAACTTTCTCGCCGGTAGTGGGCTGTCGCAAGATGCGATGGAGCAATTAGAAGATCATATTGCGGGCTGTCCCGGCTGTAAAGCCGTCCTGAACGAGCGCCGCAGCGAGTTAAAGGCGATGTTAACGGGCCAGAAAGCCGTTGTTGATTTTGAGAAGATTGCTCAAGAGGCAGAAGCAACCAAGGCAAAGAGCATTGCGACTGCTTTGCGCAAGAAATCACTTCAACAGATGTTGGAACCAGCTCCCGCTCCGGCTCCTGTGCCAACTCCTAAAGTTGAGGCTCCAGTCGCCAAGGCAGTTACGGCTGTGGTTGAAGAGACCGCTCCTCAGGTAGCCGACGCTAAGACGAAGTCCGAGAAAAAGCCGAACCAAGTGAAGTCGTTGATTTATTCACTTGCTCTGGCCGGTGTTCTTGTCGCAATGAGTCTCTTTTCTGGGAATATCGCTCAGATTTTGGGTCCAAAGTTGAGCGAATCGAATTTGGTGGCTAGTGCGGCTCCCGTTGTAACTGAAACGAATCCTGCTCCAGAGTCACCTTCTGAAAGTTTAGTGAGTCCCGACTCTACTTCTGCCACTACAGCCTCGGTTGTGTCGGAAAACCCAAATGTGCCGCAAACAACAACCCCGCCTGCGGCTCCAACGGGTGATGAAGTTGCCGTTTTAACCCCAACGGCGTCGGCTGGTAGCCCAGAGGCTCCCGCGGTTACGGAACCCAATCCCGTGAACGAGGAAGCTGGCGTTTTAGTAGCAGAAGTTGCGGGTCGCAACATTGGCGACGAATCTACGACTCAGTTTCAAGCGCCAACTCCAGAAGCTCCTCAGCCACAAGTGGTCCAACCAACACCAAAGGCACCTGCTAAGCCCGTGATCAAGCAGGCACCCGCTAAGAAAGTGGTGGCCAAGAGAATTGTTCGCAGAAAGCCAATCCGCCGCATCGTTGCCAAAAAGCCAGCGCCGGTTAAGAGTCGAGGAATCAAAGTTTACAACCCATAGGGAGGAGAAAAAATGAAACGCGTTTTACTAGGAATGATCTTTGCAAGCCTTGCTGTAGCTAGCTTTGCTCAGGAAGCCAAACCCACAATTACGATCAATGCAAAGGGAGATGATGTTCGATCAGTTCTTCATGATTTGTTTAAGCAATCAGGAAAAAACTATGTACTAAACCCAGGCGTTCGGTTTGTTCTATATCTTTCGCTAGATAAAGTCAGTTTCGATGATGCATTGAACATCATTTGCAAGAACGCAAACCTAAAGGTTGAGCGACAAAAAGAGATTTTCTATATCTCCAATAATCCGCCCAAGCCCCCGGTTGAGACTGCTCCGCCTGCGGAAGTAAAGCCGGAAGTGACTAAGGCTGAGCCTCAGAAGTTGCCGATAGTAAAGCCTGAGCCCGCAAAAGTTGAGACTGCGAAACCGAAAGGCACTTTGCCAAATTCTGTTTTGGCAAAGCGAGTGACTACGAGAATGCAAAAGCGCGAAATCCGAGATGTCATCGGGCTAATTGCGCAGCAGTCTGGAGTCACCATTGAGGTTGCGGAAGATGTTCCAGCTTACAAACTGGACGCATTTTTGATCAACACGTCTCTGAAGTATGCGCTTGATCAGATCACGCGGGCTACCAAGCTAAAGTATCGTTTTACGGACCAAATGACGATTGCGATTGAACCGAAAGAAGACTAGAGAATCTTCAGTGAAAAGAAACGGGCCTGGCGAATTTTCGCCGGGCCCGTTGTCTTTTGGGACCATTTCACTTTCTTGATAACTACCAACCGCCCTATTCTTCTAAGGGTTTGGCGGATGCGGAAAGACCGCTTCGGCTCGTCGGGGGTAAAGTCTTGGGGCTGGAACAACCGTACGGGTCTCTTGCGTTCTTGTAATGGGCGCGAGGCTCAGGAGGAAGATTGAACATACGGATTTGCACGATCGCGCTTTTATGGCTTGCCGTTGCGATCGCAAGCGCACAAACAGTTGTCATCAAGACGATAACCATTGAGGGCAACAAAGAGGTTAGTACCGAAGCAATCCTTGCTGCAATGCGCACCAAGGTCGGACAACCTTATGTGCAGGCGACCATCGACGCAGACAAGACTACTTTGGAGAATCTAGGATTCTTCCAAGCTGTTGATATCAAGACCAATGTGGTGGACGATACCAATCGCGATGTAGTGGTCATGGTGCAAGAATGGCCGGTAGTAAAAGAGATTCGAGTCGTGGGTAATAAGGGTGTCTCAACGGAAGACATCATGAAAGAACTCGATTTTGAGGTCGGGAAAGTTTTTAATATCCGATCTCGGGGGCCAAGTGCGCAAAAAATTGAGGCGCTCTATAACAAGCGTGGCTTCTTTGCTCAGGTTGAAGATATCTCTCCCCTGGTTGAGTCTCCCGGCACGATCAGTGTTTCTATCATCGAGCTGACGGTCAACTCTGTTTCTGTTCAGGGAAATACCCGAACGAAGATGAGCGTGATGAAGAAGATGATCAAGACCCGTGCGGGAGAACCCTTCCGAACGGATCGATGGGTTGCCGACCTTCGTCGCCTTATCGGAACTCAATGGTTTGAAAACGTTCGTCCCGTTGAGAATCAGCCTGAGCCTGGCAAGATTGACCTTGTTGCGGACGTGAAAGAAGCCCGAACAGGCAACTTTGGAATCGGTGTCCAGCTAGACCCTCGAAGTTCCCTTGCCGGAACTCTTAAGCTATCAGATTCAAACTTCCGAGGCAGTGGCCAGTCGGTTGGCTTTAACATCATCCAAGGTACAGCGGGCGGTGGTCCAAGTATTGAGCTTGACTACGGTAACCCATACTTTGACGATCGAGGTACTGCGCTTAACGTATCGTTGTACAGCCGCCTGATCTATCGTTTCCAAGGTATTGGCTTCGGCAACAACGGTTCCCCAACCGAAGATGATATTTTCTCCGAGCGGCGAACCGGTGCGGCTGTCGCAATTGGCCGTTCATTCTCAGATGCCATCTCTGGAAACATCGCCGTTAGATATGAAGATATTCGTACTAGCGATCTAGATACCGACGCCACGACCGGTTTCATTCAGCAGGATGGAACATTGGCTACAGTGACTCTGGGCATGACTCAAAACCGCCGCGATGTAGATATCGATCCCGCAAAAGGAGATTGGTTCCGCATTGAGGTTCAGCCGGGCTTTGCCAACATCACCGCAGTGGGTGGCGATGTTTCAGACAGCTTGGGTCATAAGAATTTCTTGAAGACCACCGCCGAGTATCGATACTACTGGAGCCCACAAAAAGCACGAGCTCGAAATGAGCTGGATGCTCCTCGAAGAGTTTTCGCTCTCCGAGCGCGCTACGGCACCATCTCCGGCGATGCACCGTTCTTCGAGCAGTTCTTCATGGGTGGAGCTTCCACAGTCCGTGGCTATCAAGAAGATCGATTCTGGGGCAAGCAATCTTTCCTCAGTACATTGGAGTACCGACATCCGCTGCAAAAAGCCTTATCTGTAAGTGCTTTCATCGATTACGGTGGAGCTTGGGGCGGTTATGGACAGGTTGGTAGCTTTAGCCAATCCAAGACTGCGAGCCTAAAAGTTGGCTACGGTTTAGGAGTTAGCTTCCGATCCCCGCTCGGACCGCTTCGACTAGATATCGGTTTTGATGATCGCGGAAAGAGCCGGACACATTTCCAGATTGCGACGTCTTTCTAATAAGGAACACATGAAGATTCAATACATGGGTTGGGTTTTAGCCGCAGGAATCGCTGGCGCCATGGGCGGCAGCGGCTTCCAGGCTAAAACCGAAAAATGGGGGGTAGTGGATTTAGCCCAAGTCTTCACCACGAGTGACTTTGCTAAAAACCAAACGGATGCCCTTCGCAATCTCAGCACCCAAAGGCAAGATATCTTACAGTTTGCAAACACGTACCCAGTGTTCTCGGCGGAGCAATCCAGCCGGTTCCGAGAACTAAGCGTGAAGCCGCAAACAACGGCTGCGGAAAAAGCAGAGTTGGAAAAGCTGAAGACGACGGTGATTGCTCAGGACAAGAAGTTTAAAGACCTGATCATTAAGCCTCAGCCAACCCCGGATGAAGTCGCCGCCCTCAGAGAGTTTAATGACCGCAACCAGACAATGGTGAAGACCATTGACCGTTGGGCGCGGGAGTTTGGTGAAGAGCTACAAACAATGCAGGCCAAGCTACAGAAGGATGCTATGGATCGTGTAAAAACCGCGGTTCAAGAGGTCGGCACCAAGCAAGGGTATTCGGTTATCTACGTTCAAGATGTAGTGCCTTACGCGGCAAACAACATCACCAACGATTCGCTAAAAGCGATGAACGCTAAGAAGTAATGCACATGAAGACAGATAAATTTGTAAAACTAGGATGGGTTGTAGCAGCAGCCCTCGTTGGGTTGGTGGTTGCCAGTGGCTTCCAAGATTCTGCGACCAAGATTGCCGTTGTGGATATAGCCCAGGTAGTTGAGAAGAGCAATCTCGGAAAGGCGAATCAAGATCTCTTCTCCACAATGAAGAAGAACCGAGAAGATTTTCTTCAGTTCATTGACGATAACCGAGTGTTAACCAATGAGCAGGCGCAAGAATTACGCACTCTTTGGCTAAAAGACAATCCAACTGCGGAAGAGAAAGGTCGTATGGAGCGCATTAAGGCCGATGTCGTTGCTTCCTATAAGAAGTGGAATGAATTGGGCACAAAGCAAACTCCTTTGACTGCTGAAGATCGAACTCTTTTGGATGAGTTTGCAAAGCGCGGTCAAGCCATGGAAGTATTGGCTCGTCGGTTGTTCAACGATTTCACCAATGAAATGCAAGCTTGGGCCGACAAGCAAAAGGTGACAAGCATTGAGAAAGCTCGAGCTGCCATCCAAACAATTGCGAAGGCTCAGGGCTACACCATTGTTTTCGAAGTAGGCGTAGCACCATATGGTGCGAACGACCTGACTCAACCCGCTCTTCAAGCAATGAATGCAGGTTCGTGATCTAGTCTTTGGTGCATTTGCTTTACTGGCCTTCGGATGCTCTCAGCCTCCGAAGGCCGTTTTTGTCGATTTAGACCTCATTGCGCGCCGGGATCTATCTCCAGAGATTCATTTACCTGATCTCCCCGGCGATAAGTCTGTCCAAATCCCTTCTCAGCAGGCTTCCATTCCCAGTTCTGATGGCACAATCATATTGGACCGGGCCTCAGGCAAGATTGAGATTGCCCGAAAGCTCATTGAGCAAGATCGTGAAAATGCGATTCGCATCTTAAGCCGAAGGCTCGCGGCAGTTCGTAGTGAACAGATTGAAGTCGATAAACTTCGGGCTCTAGAAGAGTTGAGCACTCAGCAAGCCCAATATATGCGAGGTATCTACGATCAGATATACGCTATTTTTCAAGAGTATGCCAAGGAGCGGGGCCCTAAATTTGCAAGGGCCGAATATCTTCAATATCGTCGCCCAGACCTGTATATAAGTCGATCCAATCCAACGAATTTTGCTCAAAATCAGCGCGAAGAGATGGCTGCTTTGAGAAAGATTATCACCGACTTAGAAGCTGACTATCAAAAAAGGGCAACTCAAATCCTAGACGATGCCCAGATCCACCTTAGCGGTGAAGTTGGTGCGGTTCAAGCGAAGTTTGAAACACTAAAAGCAAATGCATTTGAGCAGGCATTACGCGATGCCAGAAGAACGATTGAGCGAGCGACTGCATCTTCTGACCTCAATCTCGGTCAAAATAGGTCGGTCGTAATCTCTGAGGTTCAAGGCGAGTCTATTCAAGTAGAAGGATCGTCTGCATCCACAAAGCCGATCTCAAGCCTTCAACCAGTCCCTGTTGTGAGTACAGCGGAGCGGAAGCAAAGTCTTGAGCAGCAGTTAGAGATTTGGCTAAAGACCCGTGGCCGGGTAAGGGCTTTGACAAGGACGGCTGGAGCCGATGTCACGGAAGAGTTTGATGCATGGAGAAAGTCGCACAAAGTTGGACCTTAGTTGAGTTAGCCGAGATACTCGGGGGTACGGTTTCTAGCCACCCTCACTATACGGTGAAACGCCCTGTACCTGCTGATTCGGATGACCCGGAAGGCATTGCATTCTGTGAATCGGAACCGTACCTAGAAAAGGCTCATGCAAGTGGTGTAGGGGCTCTGATTCTTCCTTACAGCCTCCGCTCTAACCTGAAGCCTGCTATCTATGTGGAACATCCGCGCATGGCGTTTGGTCAATTGTTAGCCATCTGCGACCGACCGATGCCTATCAATCCTGGCATCCACTCCACCGCAGTGGTGCATGAAGAAGCAACGATCAGCCCTACAGCTCAAATAGGCCCGTATGTCGTGATAGAGGCTGGGGCGTCGGTAGGAGATAGAGCGAGAATCCATGCTCACAGTTACATCGGAGAAGCCTGTCGCATTGGAGCGGATACCACCATCTATCCCCGAGTAACGCTTTACCGCGATGTTCTGGTGGGTGAACGCTGCATTATCCATAGCGGAGTGGTTATCGCTGCTGATGGCTTTGGATTTATGTGGAATGGTAAGCAGCAGTTTAAGGTTCCACAGGTCGGTGGAGTGGAATTGGGTGACGATGTTGAAGTGGGAGCGAACACCACCATAGATCGCGCAACCGCTGGGGTTACACGAATTGGATCCGGCACGAAACTGGATAACCTCATTCAGATAGCTCACAACGTTCAGATGGGAAGAGACTCGGTCATGGCGGGACAATCTGGGATCGCAGGTAGCTCCAGAGTTGGAGATCGCGCAACCATTGGGGGAGTGGTTGCCATTAGCGATCATGTAAACATCGCTGATGATGTAACGCTTGGTGGTGGAACCGGAGTGGCCAGCGATATCAAAGAAAAGGGTGCTTACTTTGGTCGTCCGGCGTTGCCGGCTGGTGAGGGCCTGCGGGCATTTATGATGGTGCCGAAACTGCCTGACTTTCTCAGTCGAATTCGCGCACTGGAAAAGAAAGTCAAAGAACTTGAGGCGAAAGAATCTTGACCTATACACGATTAACTGTCACGAACTCTGTTGTTTTTGAAGGCCTTGGTCTGCATGGAGGAGATCCGGTACGCGTAACCGTGAACCCCGGGGAAGATGGAATTGCGTTTCGCACGATTGGAGGGCGCTGGCCTGCCATTCCTGAAAATGTGTCGGATACCACTCGATGCACACGGATTGGCGATATCTCAACCATTGAACACTTGATGAGCGCGTTGGCGGGCCTTGAAATCACGGATGCGGAAATTGAAGTCGAGGGCGGCGAAATGCCTGCTCTTGATGGGTCTGCACAGGGTTTCTACTCTGGGCTTGCTGCGGTTGGGTTTTCTGCTGTGGGAGACGGTGAAACTCAATTGCCGTTTAAGAGAGTCTTTCTTCAGGAAGAGAAGATCAAGATCGCCATAGGGAAGGGTGAGGGGCACTGGAAGTACACCTATGATCTGGGTGAACGATGGCCGCATGAGCAGACCTTTGAGTCGCTTAATGTGTTACAGGACTATGGGACGGAGATTGCCGCTGCTCGTACCTTTGCGCTTGCAGAAGAAATCACGGCGATCCTTGAGTTGGGCTTAGCCAAAGGTCTAGACCAAGATTCTGCTCTGATCCTCGGCATTGAAGGATATAAAAATGAGGCTCGCTTCCCGGACGAACCGGCTCGTCACAAGCTGCTAGACCTGATGGGTGATCTTTACCTTGCGGGTATTCCGGTTCGATTCCTTAATGTAGCGGCGGACCGCAGCGGGCATACCTCTAATGTGCATGCCGCCGCTTTACTGCGCCAGTCAATCGGAGCAACTCCTTAAGACTTACTTCATGTAGGTTTCACGATCCATCTCCCTCACTTCGAGGGTGATGGAGACCTCCTGGTTTTCCAGGGACATATCAAAGTGGCTTTTTAGCTCGGTATACATGCCTTCGGCAATCTGCTTCCTCAGTCCTAAAGGGCGTCCGTCTAGAATGGCGACGGTGCAGTGGCAGAATCCGGGAGGGGCTCCTTCTCCCATATGCCAGTTTGATCGGAGGAGGTGATAAGCCTTTACCGATGCAGATTGGATGGTCTCGTAGGTGCAGAGTTTGGCAACGAGGGCTTCGAGAATATCGGGAATGTTGCCATTCTCCGGAAGGTCGGCAGTGGTCTCCAAATGAATATGGGGCATTATTAGTTCCATTGTTGCTTACTGGAGTCGATACCAGCAACGTTACCGGTGGGGAACTTACTAGGCTGTGGAATGTCATCGCACGGGCTAAGCCCGGCGAGGAAAAAATGAAGATGGGTTGGAAAATGCCAGTGGCGCTGGCACTTGGGTTAGGCGCAAGCTACGCCAATGCGGGGATCACGGCTTTGACCTTTATTCCCGTGGCAGATGTCTTGAGCCATCGGGAAGTTGTGGTCGGTTATCTTGGCTTTGGTAATGAGCGCAAGATCGACAAGAAGTTCTATCACTACGCTTGGACATGCGTTGGGATTGGTGACATCGCGGAATTGGCTTACGGGGACAGTCTTGAGAAAGAGCAGACTGTACACGCCAAGTTCAAATTTTTAGAAGGTTCTAACTGGGCCGTCAGTGGCGGAGCCATGAACATGGGCGAGCGAAACGGGATCGAGGCTGACTGGTTTGCGGTGGGCCGCTATGACTTTAAGAACCTGAGATTCCATGCGGGTTATCTGAAAGATGATGAGCATCGAGCCTTCTTTGGTCTGGATTTCCCGATCTTTGGAGACTGGACCGCGATGTTGGAGTGGACTACAGGGCCAGGCGCCTATGGCTGGGCTTCCTTAAACATTCCGGTAAAGCAATTACCCGGTTTCAACTTGTGGTTGGGGGCAGGAATTCCATCCGATCGCAATGCTCAAGGAATTCAGTACACCGTTGGCTTCTGGTACGGCTTTAAGCTTTAGGCCGGTGCTTGAAAAAAAGAATGGATTGGTTGGATCATTTCCAACCAATCCATTCTCTGTTTTGAGGTCAGCGTGCTTCTTTTACGGCTAGATCCCAGCTTTGCTTGATGGTATCGCCGGTCGAATAGCTTCTCACCGATCCCTTGATCGACGTGTGGCCTTTGATGGTGATTTCGAATCGACTTCCATCTTTTTCTGCAACGATCTTTTGGGTTACTTCTCGACCGAGTTTGCCGGCATAAACCTCGTGGCGATCCACGCTGACGACTTTGTATTCGGCAAAGGCAGGTTGAGTGAGGCTTGAAGCGAGCAGAGGAATAAGAACCAGCATGATCAAACTTATTTACGCACAGATTGGGCCATCCACAAAGTTCTAGAACAGAAACCCATACAAATGCGGATATTGATCTGCCATCCCTTCGGTTGCTATTTCATTTTCGCAGGGTTAGAGGATTTTCGTGGGGAATCACAAACTCATCGTCCTTATTTCCGCACCTCTAAGTCCGGTACCCTATAGGCTCCAAAACAAAGGAACTTACAAATATGGAAACCACACTTGTACTCATTAAGCCAGGGGGAGTCGAGCGCAATTTGATCGGCGAAATTTGCCGCCGAATCGAAGCTCGAAGCCTCAAAATTGTTGGTCTGAAGCTCATCAAGGCCGAGCGATCTATCGTTGAAGAGCACTACGGCGAGCACCGCGGTAAGGGCTTCTTTGAGGATGTTGTTACCTACCTCAGCTCTGGCCAAGTTGTGGCTTTGGCCGTACGAGGCACCAACGCAGTGAAGGCGATCCGAACGATGATGGGTGCGACCAATCCATTGGAAGCTACCCCCGGTACCGTGCGCGGTGATTTCGCTTTGACGATTGACGATAACCTGACCCACTCCAGCAGTGATCCCGAAGCGGCTGAACGAGAGCTGCAGCTTTGGTTCCCTGAGGGAGTTCAGTAACTCATAGCTGAATCGCTAGATTGCTAAGTTTAGGAAAGGCGTTGATAGTGGTAAATATTGATCACTTGCAACGCCTTTTTCTAATTGATAGATACGAAAACTTAGGTTCAATTTTTCGAAAAACGCAACCGAAGCCAGGTTCAAAAATCCGTGGTTAGCTCAGATTCAAATTGAATCTGATTTTTCCTGCACATTTAGGTGCAGTCCGCCACATAGTTTGTATTTTCGTGGACGAAGGCTTGATTTTACGAGGGTTACAAGCCCTTTTTGGCGGAGTCGAGTCAGGCAGTTTCGGAGTTGGACATCCGTCAGATGGAGATTGTCTCCGATCTGGGCAGCGGTCTTTGGCCGACCCTTTAGGAAATCCACAATAGCTTCATCATCGGGGCGAGTTAGCTCTTGTCTCTTTCTTGTTTCCGGTACTTCATCGAATACTTGGTAATCGAGAGGAGCCCGGCTGATGAAGGTTCGTTTTCGATTGGCGAAATCGCCTCTTCCAGAACAGTAAAGCGTGACGATACGGTACGGCTTGCTGATCGACTTTGGCCCTTTGCCCTCGGCCTGGGCCAGAACCATGGTCATGCTGGCGGTGGCGGCAATCTGATCGTTCTCCGCCACTCTTGGGGCGCCGGTGCGCGAGAGGTCTTTGGCATGGTGCAGAACAAGGGCGGTGATGCCGTGGTTTCCGCAGAAGTGCTTCAGCCTTTGGAGGGTCTTGCGAGCGTTCCAGCCGTCATTTAGCGATCTACCGGAAGAGGCCGCGTGGAGAGAATCCACGATGATGAGCCGAGATTGGGTGCGACTTATCCAGCAGGCAAGAAGGTCGAAAACGTCTTCTTGGTCAATGGGCAGATATTCGTAGCATGTATAGAGCGGAGTCGCGGGATCCGCGAGAGGCGATTGATTTAGCAGGAGCCAACGTTCGCGCCGGGACTCCTCCATGGAGAGCCAAAGCACGGATGACTGCTGAGTGGGCAAACCGGCAAATGGAGTACCGGTAGCGACAGCAAGGGCAAGCGCAGTGGCGAGGCTAGTTTTGCCTTGCTTCGGCGCGCTGGCAAGGATGGCAAGGTAGCCCTTTGGCAGAAAACCCTCCACCAGGTATTCCATCGGGAGCTCTTGCAGGTCTTGGTCAATTGGTTCAAAGAGAGTATCGACGTAGTCGTTGTATTCGTCACGAACCTGAGCGGCGCGGATTGGGTCGTCCATACCCAAAAGGAGTTTCTTTGGTCTCACATCTATTTCGGGCCGCAGACATAAATCTGTCAACCTATTATTGCCATTTTAGGGCTTTTTGTTTGCGGAGGCGCCGAGCCAGCTTTTGAAGCTATTCCAGTAAGTTTCGAACTTTCCTGGAGTCTCGTGCCAGACCAACCGAACGGTGTGATTCAAGCGGTCTTCGGGTTTGTCTTCTATCTGGAGGCTATGGTTGTCTCGTTCAATGTACCAACCATAGTAAGTTCGTCGTTTGCCATTGTGGTGGTCCTGAATGGTGCTTTTCGACCACTGCCATTGAGATTGATTCATCTCCTTTTCCATGGATGCGACCACATCTGAATAGTTCGAAGGGATATGGTAAACACGAGTCTTGCTCCATTTGCCTTTATCGTCGACATGGGTGTTTTCTTCGGACTTGAAGGCTTTGAGAGTTTGGAGGAAATCGGGTTGCCACTCGCGATTTAGGGTAGTTAGGAGGACGAGAGCAGCTAAAGATATAACGACGAGGATGCCGACCAGCCACTTCCAACGAGATTTCATGCTTGGGTTCTCGTTAAGCAAATATAGACAATAAGGCGAATACTAATTCTCAAGAAGCATTGCCCCTCCGACCGCAACTAGAACCTATCTGTAACAAAGTTCTTTCCCAAAATTTGATCTCTTAAAGATCGATTAACTACAGACAGTAGTTGATGCGCATCAACATTAGCCGGAACTCCGGCTCCAGGGCTGAACTCAAGCCGCTGACTTAATGTGAAATTAATGTCAAGTTGCCGCATTATTGAATCCATGGTTTCCTGAACTATAGGACCAGTAGAGGTGCCCCCGACAAGGTGGATACCCATCCCACCACCCATCTGCAATGGTCCGACTACATCCTTACCCAAAATTGCTCGAGCGACAATAGCCCCCTCTTCAAAGGCTGCTCTCTCGATTCTAAAACTACGCAACTGAATACCGTTGATAATGTTATTCTCAACTTGCATCCCGTCGGAAACGCCACTGATTCCAGTCAAACGACTAGTTGTTTGATTCAACTTAGCATCAAAAGCATTATGAAATCTGTGTTTTGCAATCCCAACAATACTGTTAAGGATGATCAGGGTTCGTTCTGTAAGGTTGGGGCTCGAATAGCCTTGGTGGCTTCTTAACCAATCGGCGACATCTTGCTGTAAACCATAGTTGCGGTTTAACTTTGCCATTTGCTTATCAAAGTCGTCCTCATTCTTGTAAATTGGAAAGTAGGGCGCAAATTCTCCTGCGGGTAGCTCGTGGCCAAGTGAGTCCCAGATTATTAGGTACATGAGATGGTCTAATGCTGCTCTCATAAGACAAGTAATCTCTGTAACCTGAATTGAGATGCTAAGAGGTGGCTGTTTGACTTGTTTCAGGCAAAACAGGCGTTCGCCATTTTGCAAATCATCTTGAGGAACTATTACATGTGAGTTCGTATGGTAGCGGTTAATACTTCTCTTAAGCTGACCGAGCTTTGTTTCAACACGACGAAGAGTCGCTCGACATTTCTCTAGACCTTCTCTCATCGCGAAGCAATTGTAACTTAGCTTGAAGCACCAGTCAATTTTCGCTAAGTTTGATGATGCCTAAAGAGCTCATTGCGAAACTCACAACTTCCAAACATCGGCTTCGTATCTTGCCCTCAACTACCGAGAAATCTCGGATGTAAGAAAGGAGAGCGCGATGGATAACGATGATGGTTTTGTTGGCAAAGTTCTGAGTCGCCGAGAAGTGATGGGGATTGTGGGAGTGACGGGGATTGCCGCATTTCTGGGTTGCGCGGGTGGCGGTGGAGCTTCAACCTCAGCGACCAGCGGAACAACGGCTACGACCGGTGGGACTACTGCGGGGAGCGAGGTTGGCTGCATTCTTGTTAGCCCGGAGCTGACGGAGGGTCCTTACTTTGTGGATGAACGTCTGAATCGGAGCGACATTCGCATGGATACGGACACCGGGGTGGCTCGCCCGGGGCTGCCCTTGGAGCTGGTGATCAATCTGGTGAGCGTGGGGTCCACTTGCTACTCCATTGTTGGAGCGATGGTGGATGTTTGGCATTGCGACGCAGGAGGTCTGTATTCTGATGTCTCGCAGAATGGTACGCGCGGGCTCAACTTTTTGCGTGGCTATCTTTTGTCAGATGCGAGTGGTCAAACGGCGTTTACAACGATCTATCCAGGCTGGTACTCCGGTCGGGCTGTACACATCCATTTTAAGGTGAGAGTGAATAATCGCGAGTTCACTTCGCAGCTATTCTTTGATGAGTCGATTAACTCGGCGGTGCATGCGCAGTCGCCGTATAGCGCGCATGGTCAACGGGATACTTTGAATTCAAATGACAACATTTATAGTCAAGGCGGAAACTCACTGATGCCGGCCTTGACGCAGACGCCGTCGGGTTATCGGGCGGAGATTAGTATTGGGATGGTGTTGTAGATCGGCTGGTTTCGGACTCTGACGCCAAACGCTCTGTAGGCGACGCCCTCACCCCAAACCCCTCTCCCGTCAAGGGAGAAGGGCTTTTTTATCCATTTGAAAGAATGTTCTCGCGTTAGCGGTGGTGATCTCGGCGGCTTCTTCTTGCGAGATTCCCCAGAGAGTAGCGAGCATGCTGTTTACGTGGGCAACGTAGCCCGGGCGGTTGGATTTACCGCGGTGAGGGACAGGGGTGAGATAGGGGGCGTCCGTCTCGACGAGGACTCGGTTTTTGGGCAGAGTTAGAACTAGGTCACGGAGCTCTTGGGCATTTTTATAGGTCAGGGGGCCATCTACTCCGAAATAGCAGTCCAGATCCATGGCGCGTTGGGCGTCTTGTGCGTTGCCGGCAAAGCAGTGGAAGAGCCATTGAGGAAGTGGCGAGTTGGGGAGATGAGGAGGAGAGGAGGGGGGAATTTGGGGAGTTGCACGGGGGGGCACGCGCGGTTCTTTTCGGGATTCCAAGATGTCCAGCATGTCCTCATAAGCTTCTCGGCAATGGAAGACTACGGATGATTGAAGCTCATTCGCGAGATCGAGTTGGGCGGCTAGCGCTTCGTGTTGTTGTTCTTGCGTGGCGTAATCCCAGTGGTAATCCAAGCCGATCTCGCCGAGGGCGACGACTTTGGGATGAGCAAGCATCTCTCGGAGATGCGGGATAAGGTCGGGGTTGAAGTCGGCGGTGCGGTTTGGATGAATGCCAACGACGGCATAGATCTCCTCGAAACGTTCGGCAAGATTGATGGCTATCTGGCTGGTTTCGAGATCAATTCCCACAACGATGAGCCTTTCCACACCCATGCTTCGGGCAAACTCCACCTCGGCGGCGGGGTCAGGGAAGTGCTCGGTGAGGTTGAGGTGGCAGTGGGTGTCGAAGAGCATGTTGGGGAGTTTGGAGTTGGGAATTTGGGAATTTGGAGTTTGGGGATTTGGAGTTTATTGAACCTCACAAGTGCGGTCGTGCAACTTGCTAGCCCTAGTGGGATCGGGATACTCCTGATGTGCCCCCCACCTTGTCCGGGGCAGCTGTTTTAGAAACCCATCATCTTTTCGGCTTCGTCTTCTAGGCGGGTGATTTGGGCTTCGAAGGCTTGGCGGATTTCTTCAACTTGCTCGTCGGTGGCATCGGCGGGAACCTTGACTGGGGTTCCGAAGTTCATCACGCACTTTGCAAAGGGAAGCGGGATCATGTATCGGTCCCATGATTTTGCCAAACACCGAGGTCGAGCAGAAACGCCCGCCGGGACCAGCCAGACTCCGGCTTTTTTGGCCATTGCCATGATTCCGCCTTGCACCACTTTGTTTGGACCCCGAGGGCCGTCGGGGGTGATTGCCATGATGGCGCCTTTGCGAAGCTCGCGGATGGATTCTATAAGGGCCCTTTCTCCACCCCTTCCCGTGCTGCCCCGAATAATCTTGAAGCCTAATTTGCTAAAGACGTGGGTTTGAATATCACCGTCTTTTGACTTGCTGATGATCACCCAGAAACCCTTGTTTCTGAAATAGGTGCTGGCGATGATAGATCGACCATGCCAGGTGCACATGATGCGTCCACCTTCCAGGGCTTCAATCGCTTCGTAGTTCACGAGTTTGACGCGGTAAGTCGCGCCAAGGAATCGAACGAGCCAAAAGGCAAATCGGCTGAAAATCTTGGGTCGAACGTTACGCCACCAGCGTTTCATGTAATCCAACCTCGCTGACGGGCCAGATTGACCGTTGGGTGGAGTGGGAATTTGGATTGAAGCTTGTTTAGAATCTCGGTTGCGCGTTCGGGGGCATGATCGCGTTCCAGGGAGGCCAGGGCCAGCATGGCATCGGGAACTTGGGGGTCGCTATCCGGGCCATCAACAACGCTATCCAGAAGCATGCGAGCGGTTTCTGGGTTTGCTTCCCGAATTCGGTCAGCGAGGAGGGTTCTCCGTAGCGACGGGATTGCGCCCAGTTTCTCCATCTCTCCCAAACGATGGATGGGGTCGGCTTGCTCTGACTCGGGAAGGACATCAATGAGCTTGAGCAGGGTCTCTACCTCGGCAATGGGGTGATCCAACTGCCGCTCCGCTTCCGCCAGGTTCCTCAAGGCCTTGATATCGCCGGGGTGCTCTTTCAGTAGCTCGCGTGCAGCGAGGGCCACGGCAGCGGGGCCACGCTCGTTCATCTTATCTAAAACTTCATGACCAAGCTTCCTTTGGCCAAGATCGGGGGCTCGGAAGATTGCGCTGAGGAGCAGCCCGCTTAAGAAGCCTCCGATGTGGGCCCAGTAGGAGACGGCACTAGATTCTCCGATGCTTACAAAGGCTCCCACGAACTGGAGAACAAGCCAAATGAGAGTGATGATCGCGACAGAAAGTCCTTTCTTTGGAGCGACTGGCACTTTGAGGCGAACGTAGCGAACGCTGTAGTAGGCGGCACAGCCAGCGATGGCTCCACTGGCACCGATCAACGTGGTGCTGTCCTTTAGCGCCAAAGAAAAAATGAAGTGAGCCAGAACCCCAAAAAGGCCACTTACGCAGTAGACGGCAAGGAATCGACCGGAACCCGTTGCAAGCTCAACTGCGGCTCCGACGGCCGCCAGAAACACCATGTTGCCCAATAGATGGAGCAGGTTCTGGTGAAGGAACAGGGAGGTGAAGATAGTGAAGAAGCTGGGGTCCTTGGGGTTGAAGCCCAAGGTGAGCACCAACTCCGGATTGAATGCAACGGCGAACGCCGCGAATAGATTCGCGATGATCAGCAGGAGCGTTACAATCGGGAGCCGGGATTTTTCAATCAAGCTTCTTGGAGGACGTCCTCCGAAATGTCAACGTTCATGTAGGTTTCTTGTACGTCATCCAATTCTTCGAGAGCGTCCAAGAGTTTCAGGAGCTTTAGCGTATCTTCTTTTGAAAGGTCTGCTTTGTTGGTAGGAAGATAGTTTAGGCCAACTTCCTTGGCCGTGAATCCGGCTTTAGCAAGTCCATCATTCACCTTGTGGAGGTCTTCCAGGGCGGTGTAAATCGTGAACTCTTCCTCGTCCGACTGCACGTCTTCGGCTCCTGCATCCAGGGCGGCCATGGTCAGCTCATCCTCATCAATGCCGTCTTTCGGGAAAGAGATTTGGCCTATATGTTTGAACTGCCAAGACACAGAGCCATTCTCTGCCAAGTTGCCACCATTCTTGTTGAATGCATGCCGAACTTCAGCTACCGTACGGTTCTTGTTTTCGGTATAGCACTGAAGGATGATGGCGGAACCGCTGGGGCCATAGCCCTCGTAAATGAGTTCCTCATAGGCAGCACCCTCAATGGCGCCGGTTCCACGATCAATAGCGCGTTTTATGTTTTCTGCGGGCATAGAAGCTTCACGGGCTTTCTCTACCGCAACGCGAAGTCGAGGGTTCATTGCGGGGTCGCCGCCGCCAGCTCGTGCTGCAACAATCATTTCTCGACTGATTTTCGTAAAGAGCTTGCCCCGGACCGCGTCTTGCTTACCCTTACGGATTCGGATGTTCTTCCATTTGGAATGGCCTGCCATTGCGTTATTTTGGCACTTTTGAACAAAACGCGTGGAAGGTAGCCTTGGAATATGGTTTTTGTCTGGGATGAAAATGGCTCTCACGTTCCGTTGGAAGTTCATCCCAATGGCATTCGAGGAACCATCTCGATAGCGTTGGACAAGTATGGAATGGAGAATGAAGTCCATCACTTGGATGAACCAGGGTTTGGGCTAACGGAGCTTGAACGGGCTCAGGTTTTGATCTGGTGGGGTCATGCGCGGCATAACGAGCTGACAGTAGAGGCGGCGGAGATCATTGCCGAACGAGTTCGGGGCGGTGAGTTAGGGATTCTGATTTTGCATTCAGGGCATCAATCTCGGGTTGCCGAAGCGTTGTTTGGCAATCGGGTCTATTCCAAGGGTGGTTGGGACGATGAGCCACAGGTAGAGCAGGTGCGCGTGTGTGCGCCAGACCATCCGATTTGTAGAGGGGTTGGTGACTTCTCGGTGGATGATGAGGAGTTTTATGGAGCTCCCGCATCCTTTCCTCAAGCAGAGACGATCCTATTGCAGAGCTGTTTCCCAAGGTATGGCAGATACTATCCTTCCGGTCTCGCTTGGACTATCGGATCGGGGAAACAAATCATTGAGCGTTCAGGCTCTGGACAGGGTGTTGGGGAAGGAGAAGGAGCGGGCAGGATTGTGTATCTGCGATTTGGGCATGAGACGAGTTATTCTCTTTACTCAGAGCCGGTCCAGTTGTTGATAGCGAATGCGGTGAAGTGGCTAGCGAAAAGCTAAAGCGTATCTGGTGTGACAGAAGCGGGCTCTGGGCCACTCCACTCCCTGTTTTGAACGAACCGTTTTAGCCGTTCTGGAACATCTGCAACGCCCACTTTGCCGTCCCGTCGTTCTATACCTACGGTTTCAGATTCTATGGAGCCTGAGGATTTGAAGGCTAAGTTGTGGAGTTGGACAAATTGGGTGGTCTCTAGAAGAGTTGTTCCGGGACGATCTAAAGCTCCTTGAATGTAGTTGAAGTAGGTTTTTAGGTTGTGGCCAAGGGGGCCCGCTCCAGAGCGTAGTCCAGACTCAAGGGTTTCGGTTCGTCCATCGGTATATTCAATCTTTGCTTGCCACCAAGACTCTAAGGTGATCGTTGCTGCCTCACAATGAATGGTTTCGCAGTCTTCATGTCCCTCCAATCCGGTATGAGTGACACCCAAACGTAGCCAGCGCCCTTCGGGAGAGGTTGCTTCTAGCATTACAGTATCAAAAGTTTCTATGGGATGCACACGGGTCAGTTTTGCGCGAACCTCAGACAGTTCCATGAGGGAGTCTAGGCCGTCGGAACCTAACCAGAAAAGCAAATCTTGGACGAAGTGCGCGCAGGCGTTGCCGATTGGGGAATCCATGACGGGTTTGCCATTGAGTTGCATCCTTCCCGCCCAGTTATTCCGTTGGTAATAAGCCAAGTCTCTTGGCCAAATGGCGAAAAGGGAAGCTCCTAGAACCTGTCCGAACTCTCCCGACAGCAGTCGTTCCTTCAAACTACGCCGGAAAGGATCTCCGACAAAGTTGAAGCCGATTTGGGTTTGCCATTTAGCCTTCATCTCAACTTCCAGCATCTGCTGAAATTCGGGCCACCATAAGGTAGGTGGCTTTTCCAAATAGCAAGCTTTGCCACTCTCGATAACCTGGCGATGCTGCTCTGCATGAAGAGGAATGGGGGTTGGGAGGAGGACGACATCGAACTCATCCGCATCCTCCATCATGGCTTCAAAGGAAGAGGCCATCCGAACCTCGCGTTGCGCTAGTCCAAGCTTCTGAATTGCCTCAGAATGGCTTTCTAGAGCAGGATCGCAGGTTCTGGTTAACCTACACAGACCTTGCTCCTCCAACAGTTGGATTGCAGCGTGATGGTTGGCGGCGAAGCCGCCTAAACCAGCAATGGCAACGCGAGGTGGGTTCACCTTAGTTCACCGCAGGCGAGATTTCGACTTTACGGAACGTTATCGGTCCGTGATCGCCCTGCAGAAACATTTGTCCTGGAGCGCCTTCATCGGAATTCAGAGCACCCCCCGTGATGCCAGGGATTTCCTGTCGATCAATGACGGTGGTGCCGTTGAGGGTGATGGTCACCCAGCGACCGATCAGTTCGATCTCGATGGTGTTCCACTCGTCGGGAGGATTGATGGGGTGGGAGCTGGGGACGATAAAACCGTAGATTGCCGCACTGGATCCCCAGAAGGGTTCTTTATCGTAGTCATCCACAATCTGAACCTCGTAGCGTCCTCGAAGATAAATACCGCTGTTGCTTCCTGACGGGTACTTGTATTCGCAGACCAACTTGAAGTCGCCGTAGACATCATTCAGAATGAGATCAGAGCCGACTTTCGTATTCACGAGGCTACCGTCCTCAATTTTCCAATTCATCTCCATGTTTGCAGAGCGAGGAGTCCAGTTGGAGAGGTCTATTCCAATCAGACTGGTTGCGTTGCCCCACTGAGTTTCGCGATAGGGAAGTGCAGGTGCTTTGACTGCTGTCCACTTGAGCGGCGTGCCATCGCTGTGAGTGGTGTCTCCCTCAAGTTTGTCTCCATCGAACCTCCCCTCAAAAACCATATCGTCTTGACGAGGTTCGTATTGTTTGGGAAGGGAGAAGGTCAGAGTGCCATCAGAGATTCCCGCCTTAGCAATCGGACGGGCGCTGCCAAACTGTCCGACAAACTGGCCTTTGCCCTTTGTATCTAGCTCAAACCAAGAAGGAAAGTCTCCATCGGGATGGTGGACGGTCATATCCCAACGACCGGTGAAAGAAGCTTCAATGCTCATGCTTCCAAGCATTACCGAACCGGCATTCGCAGTTCAAGGGTTGGTGAGAATTGACTACCGGTTTGGTCTTAACCCAGGATGTTGTCGCAAGAATTCTGCCTGATCGAATTGTCGATGAGAGGTGACTATCCCGAGTTCTTTTGCGATGCGTTTTGCTGGTGCGCTATCTAGATATAGTTCTCGAGCTTCCGGCTTAGCCCCAGCCGATATCATTGCTTTTGCGGCCTCAAGTTGGTTTGCTTGAAGGGCAAACTCAAGAGGTGTTTCGCCATTTGTAGGTGAGATTTCATCAGGATTCGCACCATGGCGAAGAAGCAATTGGATGATTTCCGCGTTTCCGAATCGGCACGCGATGTGAAGGGGGAAGTCCCCAAATCCTATTCTGCCTGTGGTTGCTCCATGGGAAAGGAGAAGAGCTACCATCGTTGGATCTTTTATGATGATGGCCGCTTCTAGTGGATCTTGACCGTACTCGTCACGACGCGTTGACGCTCCCTTTGTAAGCAAGGCTTTGACGAGATCCACCTTCCTCATATGAATGGCAACCCAAAGTGGCTTGTCATCACGAGAGTTGCTACGTTCTAGCTCTGGATCATTTGGCGAGATGCCTAAGACATAAGCAAGGTCGTTTGCACGCACCCTTTCCACCAGATGGTTTGGCTTTGTAGGAGATGGTAGAGGGGAAGGAATCGCCTTACACCCAACTATGACCAGACATAGCGCGAGTGCTATTCCCTTCATTTCCCTTTCTCCATCTGGTTAGCGAGTTTTGCGTGTCCAAACTCAAGAGCGAGATCGATTGCTGACCGTCCTTTTACATCTTTGAGTTTAGGATCCGCTCCAGCCTGGACCAGTTTCAAGGCAAGGTCAAAGTCACCTTCAGTTGCTGCTCGGAACAATGGAGTCCACCCATTTATATCCGTTGCATTAGGGCTTGCTCCAAATTTCAGCAAGGTGGCAAGGCACTCTAAAACTCTCTGATCCTGGTTGACCACTTCTTCAGAGTAACGCTCTCCCCCACTGATCAACAGGTGCAGGGGTGTTCTCCCTATCGAGTCTCGTGCATGGATATCAGCCCCAGCTTTCAGAAGAATTGCCACAGAGCTAGGCAGTTGGGCACGACATGCCAAATGCAAAGCGGTGTTTTTGTGATTGTTTTCTAGATTGACGTCGGCTTTGTGAGATAAAAGCCATTTAAGGGTTTCCGGACGTCTAACGGCGGCATGTATTGGAGAGGTGGATTCGAACCGATAAGTGAAGGGAGGCACTATTTCGTTCACATCCCCTCCTTTACCGACCAGTATTTGCAGTACTTCGTTATTTCCTTCGCCAGCGGCTTGGGCCAAGTAGTTGGCAGGTGAACGTACGGGGGCTCCCTTCGCGAGGAGGTAATTCAATGTTGCCATGTCGCGTCTCCGGATGGGCTCCGTTAAACAACCTCGCCGCCAGCGGTCAATATAGGAAAGATCTGCTCCAGCTTCGACAAGGATTTTTGCGATGCTCAAAGTTTTGGCATCAATGAGCGCTGAATTATTCCTGTCATCTTCGATCTTTACTTTTCCAGATTGGAGAAGGACTTCTGTAGCTCCAACCTGTCCGGATTGGGCGGCCACATTGAGAGCCGTTTGATCAAAAGAGCCACCCGGAAGGTTTGGATCTGCACCTTTGGAAAGGAGGTACGAAACGATTTCTGTATGGCCTTTTTCTGCCGCAATATGAATCGCTCGTCCCCCATGGAGCGAGGTGAAAACATTTGGGTTGATCCGTTTTTCTTCAATCGCCGCTTTGACATCATGGACGCTACCCTTGGATGCCGCTTCGGTTAGTGGCATACCTGCCGAATCGAAGACGATTTTACGTGGGTTGCACGCAGAGAAACTTGCGAGGGATGCAAGAAGCAAAAAGATCGGTTTTACGCGCACAATCGTTATCCAATTATCCCTCAAGAATCACATACATTGCGGTTTCTGGAAACTTGAATTTAACTCCATCATTCTCCTTCGTCAGATTTATCGTCCCAACCGCATTTCCGTTCATATCTAGCCGGGAAGCTCTATGGAGGCCCGGGTTCTTAATAGCGACATCTAGATTTGCTTTGGCAACTTGCCATGGGGATTTGCCAAAGTTGGACACTTGGAAGCCGGGAATGGTTTTTCCTCCTTCCAGTGAGATGGTTGTGGGTGTCTCTTGCCAACCCGTTGGACGGGATTCGGTGCCTACTTGTACCAAAATCTTTCTCGAGGTCTTCAAGGGCTGGTTATCCATTGAAACCGCGAGAGCTGAGCCAAAGCGGTTTCGAGATGTAAAGGTGACGGTTGAAAGGGTATGAGTGGTAGCCCGATCGAAGAATGCGGCGACACCTTGGGCGCATGGAGAATCTAAGGTCACGAACCCTTTATCGGGATTGGCGCTAAGCTCCCCGCTCGTGGAACGGATCGTCCCGCCAGAAGTGTATTTTGCCAAGTCAACAGCTTGGGTTCTAGAAGGGTCGGCATCAAAATGAACCTGGACAGGGCCGACCAGGAATGCAAAGGGGAGACTCCGGTTTTCACGCCTGACTGGGGAGCAATGTCACCGGCATCTCGATTGGGATCAAAAGAGGCTTCTTCGGCGATGATGGGCGTCTTTCGGGTCCACATATCGGTAAGAGATCGACTCTCGTTGACGGCGGGTGTGCCGCGCTTTACATAGCCCATGCGGTGCATCAAGGCTGCGGCCGGGAAGGTTCCCAGCATATCTGGATTTCCAAAGAGCCATTTGCCTTGTGACTGAAGATAGCCGTTGGCTGATTGAGGATGAGTCCATTCATCATCGCCGGTAGCGAACCAAAAATATGCGTCAACTCCCGTGAGCCCTTGGTAGGCGGCGATCAGGAATGGGGCTTCGCTCGCATAACCATTTGGGAAAACCCAGGTGCTTTCGGTGACCATGATTGGTCGACCAGCGGTCTGCTTAAGATTGATGGGGAGCTTCCTAGGGTCAAGAAGGGCAGAGTCGGAGGTGAATTTATCTCCGTTTACAATGGCCCAGCCGCTGTATTGTCCTTGATGGATTCCACCGAAGTAGTGGTTCGTTGCATCTACCTCGTTCGCCGTATAGCTCCAGCGCTCCTGATCGTTAAGACGGGCAGCATTTGCGGTTTTCCAGTTTCCGGCATTGATAAGTTGTTTGCAGCCTAAATCCTTGCGCAGATACTCTGAAATCGACTTATTGAAGTCGTACATTGTCTTTGCCCAAAACTCAGTTTGATCAGTGAGGCGCTTTGCCATTCCGCCTTCACGGGGTTGGGTCATCTCCCATATGTTGTGGAAGTCCATGATTCCCGCGGCGGGGTCATCGCCTTCGGTTCGATTCCCTTGCCAGGCCTGAGATGCGGCGTTGAGGGAGCCGTACTTCTTTTTCAACCAATCTCCATAGAGCTTGCCGAGATTCCGTCGTTGCGCTCCCTTAATGTTGTTAACGGTCCAAAAGAAGAGGCTGTCCTCGTTTTGAATTTGGATGACTGCAATGGAAGAATCTTGGGAAAGAGGGATGCCAGTGTACGGATTCTTCTCAGTATAAAGAGCCTTTAACCAAGATTTATAGGCAGCTTGAAGGGTGGGGTCGAAGAATAGAAGTCCCAGCGCGCTTTGGTCGGTGCCGCCGGGAACATTCCAATTCTCGGCGAACTTCATGGGTACGCCCCAGTAGGGAGAAATGCACGTATAGATTCCTTCTTTTTTGAAGGCGGCGACGGCTCGCCAAATGTAGTCTCGAACACCAAGATTGAGGTCATTGATCTTGGCACCTGTTTTGGGATCGGGTGAGATTTGAGTATGGAGGCGAGCGATATTGACGCCCCGCTTGGCGAGGAAGCGAGCATGGCGGGCGAGTTCGGGTTCCGTTTGTTGCCAGAGAGGGCGCTTGGTGTACGGTTTTTCGCTTCCGACTTGAGTATTTACGGCCCAGAAACGGAGAGGTTTGCCATCGCCATAGGTGAAGTCCCCTTCTGAGCTTGTTTTAACGAATCCTCGTTCCCCCGCAACTTTCTCATTGAGGGAGCGGAGGTCTAGCAGAGCGGTTGGACTGAAGTCATCTGATTTTGGTTGGAAAGGCCAAGTGTTATCGGGATTGAGTGTTTGAGAGTTGGCCGAGCAACCGACAGCAAGGAGCGATAGACAAAGCAGGTTCCGCATGGGCAATATCAGCTTAACCGCATTCCTCAACCTGCGGTTATGAATTTGCGAGATTGGTATACATCGGGTTCCTTACATGTCGGATATCCGTGTTTTGGTTGCATCGAAGCTGGCCAGATTGCCGTACACTCTTTCAGCACGAGGAACTTATGCCCAAAAATAAGCTGCTGTATTACGGACTTCTTGTCGTTGCCGCTTCGGCCCTGATCTATGCAGGTTATTGGGTGGTGACCACGATTATCTGGTTTATTCCAACTGCATTTGGAGTAGGAGCACTGCTCATCATTGTAGGCTTGGTCCAGGAATCAAAGAAGAAACAAGCGGCACGTGCTGAAGGGCAGCCCCCCGTTCCTCCGTCTGCCTGAACTTTCAAGTGTAAACTCCCACCAGTTGGGAATATATTTCCCACTAAGTGGGAAATATATTCCCAGTTCATGGCATAATTCTAGCCGAAAGAAGCCATGATTGATCGAATAGCCCGAGCCGAAGTGGAGGATGTCCTTACCGATACTCCCGTTGTCTTGATCCACGGACCCCGTCAGTGTGGGAAGAGCACTTTGGCCAAGTCGTTTGTAAACGATGAACGTCGGTACGTCACCTTTGACAATCCACTTTTTCTAGCGCAGGCGACCTCTGATCCTTTACGGTTTCTGACTGATTTCGCGGGGCCGATGGTGCTGGATGAGGTTCAGAGAGTTCCGAAGATCTTTCTGCCTCTCAAGCTGTTGGTGGATGAAGATCGCACCCCAGGCCGTTTTGTTTTGACCGGATCCGCGAATGTCCTTTCGTTGCCCAAGATTGCAGATTCATTGGCGGGACGAATGGCGATCGTTGATCTACTTCCCTTTTCGCAGAGCGAGATTGAGGGTTATTCCGGGAATTTGGTTGAGGAGCTATTCGCGGGGAATATACCAAAACGAACACCCGCGATGGATGATGATGATCTGTTTCGTCGCATCACGGTTGGTGGATTTCCAGAATCGAATGCTCGTAAATCTGCCGCGAGTCGGGATAGATGGTTTGAGGACTATTTGCGAACTCTCATCGAGCGGGACGTACGGGATTTGGCAAACATCGATGCATTGGCCCAGATGCCGCGATTGCTTCGATTACTGGCGGCTAGATCAGGTTCGACTCTAAATGTTTTGAGCCTATCCCGGGATACGGGAATTCCGAATACCAGTTTGAACCGTTACCTGGAGCTACTAGAAGCGCTGTTTTTGATCCATGACTTCCCTACGTGGTCAAACAATCGTGGTTCTAGGGTGACGAAATCTCCCAAGACTTTTCTTGTGGATTCAGGATTACTCTGCCAGCTTGACAATGTTACGCCCGCGATGCTGCACCGAGATCGGGATCGCCTTGATGCAGTGTTGGAGAGTTTTGTGGCGATCGAATTGAAGAAATTGGCGCGATTTGCCAGTGGCCGACCCGTTGTGCATCATCTGCGAACGGTCAAGCAATTAGAGGTTGATTTCGTCCTGGAAGCGAAAGGGGGCGAGGTGATTGGGATTGAGGTGAAGGCAGCCAAGTCGATCAGCTCCAATGACATTAAAGGCTTGAAGTTCTTGGCCGAATTGGCAGAGGACAAGTTCAAGCTTGGAATCGTGCTCTACTGCGGGGACAAAGTCGAACAGCTTGCTGGGAATACCTGGGCGATACCTATCTCAGCGCTTTGGGGTTAATCCCACTAGGTTGTTGACCAACCGGTCGGGTCCGTAACGTACGGGATCGCAGGTCATAAGGCCGGTTTCTCGCTCTACTTGGGCCATTGCACAGATTGCGGCGTGGTCGTCCAAGTGACTTGTATTGAGGGCAATGCCCACGGTCACGGGTCTTGGGAAAGTGCCACCGGCGGATGCAAGGTCTTCGTAAAGCCGAATATAGTCCCCAAGGGGCGGAATCTTGATGTCTTCCATCTTTTGGAGGTGAGTTTGCCCGGCTCGGTGGCAAAGCACTAAGTGAGTGGGCATGGATCCGCGCAGTAAGGGAAGATTGGCGGTACTCCCGGGGTGACAAAGCGCGCCCTGACCTTCAATGATGACAACCTCAGTCCCGTCTTCTGATGCCTCAAGTACGGCTTTCTCCATGGCACCCGCAGCGTAGTCCACACGAATGGCATCGAGAGGGATTCCGCGTCCGGTGATCGTGATGCCGATTTGGCCGGTAGCAACAAACTCGGTGGAGATACCGTGCTCGCGCAAGCCGCGGTAAATCTCCAACCCAGCTGTCATTTTGCCGACGGCCATATCGGTTCCGATCATCAGAACGCGTTTGTTAGGTAGGTGTTGAGCTGCTCCAGATGCGACCCCGATGTCCTTGGGTTCAACCCGAATATCCCAGACATATTGTCCATTGAGAGTTTGATATCGATGAGAAAGCAGGTCGTGTAAACCATTGATAACCGACATGCCTTCGGCGATTGCCTCTTCGATAACTGGATACCAATCAGCAGGGATCAATCCACCCTGTGGAGCGATCCCAAGGAGAAGCACTTTTGCACCTTGTTCTTTTGCTTCGCGAATGTTTGAAACAACAGGAGCGGATCGGGGAATGCCCGTAAGCTCTGCGGCATCTCTTCCCGCTTGTTCCGAATCAATCACACATGCAATTGGGTTTGCGGAGTAACGCAAAACGCCAAAGCCCATCTTTCCGATGGAAGTTTGGGTGGCACCCTGCATATAGATGGCAATCGGTTCTTCTCGGTTAAGCATCGCGCAAACTAGCTCCGTGGCCCGGCAGATCGGTGGGCGTAATCACTCCATCCACAATCGGAGCGCCGGTCGTAGGGTCTGGGTTTAGGTTCAGGTGAGAATCAAGGTCGATATAGTCAAACAGTGCACCCATCGCAGCGCCGGCAGCAATGGCAATGCTTGACTCGCTCATGCACCCGATCATCGTCTTGAGACCAAATGCACGGGCGGTGGAGACAATGCGAAGAGCCTCGGTGATTCCGCCGCATTTCATCAATTTTAGGTTCACCCCATCAACTGTATGAGCCCACTTCGGAATGTCCTGGCTGTAGCGACAACTTTCGTCTACAAAGATGGGCAAGGGGCGATTCTCGAAAATCTTGGGAAGATCGGCTTCGGCTCCCTCGACAAGAGGTTGCTCGACATAATCCACGCCCTGCGGCGCTAGCCACGCCATCATCATCTTGGCTTCATCTACGGTCCAGCCTCCGTTCGCATCCACGCGTAGCTTGGCGTTGAATGGCTTTGCTGCCTCGGCAGCAGCAAGGAAGTGAGCTTTATCAAATTCTCGGCCCTCAGGAGAACCAAGCTTGATTTTTAGACACTTGGCTCCGGTCCTGCGGAGGATGTCAGGAACTCGCTCTTGGGTGACTTCAGGAGGGTTCAAGCCGATGGTTACGCTGGTGGGAACCTGGCGATTCTCGAGTCCAAGTAGTTCAAAGAGTGGCATCCGAGCGCGTTTAGCAAGTAAGTCCCAAACGGCCATGTCAAGGGCTGCCATTGCGGGGGGATCAACTTTTGCGTCCTTCATGAATTGCCATGTTTTGTGAGGGCAAACATAAGTGCCGCGAGCTCTTGGGCTCTCCATACAGTTAGCACTTTTAGTGGCTTCCCACATAGCGCTGGTGGCTACAGACAAAACGGACGGGTTCCACGAGCCTTGAGTAACGGCCCATTCAAAAGGTTTTACAAACTCTCTAAGTTGTGCTTCTCCACGTTCCGCAGTCCAAAGACTTGACGTGGCCGGCGAAAGCTCTCCGATGCCGGTGTAAGTTCCGTCGCTTACCTCTACAAGTAGGTTCTCTGAAGAAGCAGAAACTCCACGACTGATCGCAAGTGGGTAAAGCTTCTGTAGCTCCAGGCGGCGGAAAGCAACGGTCAACACGGAGTTAAAGGCTACCTTTGCCAAGCGATTGCGAATGGGTCGCCCCGGAAATCGTTAAGGCTAAGTTCCCGGGACCTTTTTTAACCCGACGGGTCAAAGATCACTGGGTTAAAATTACGCGTGCTCTACCGCCTGTATATCTTTGACCTTGATGGAACTCTGTTCAGGGGAGATGAACCGATTCCGGGGGCAGCTCAGGTGCTAGAGGAATTGCGATCCACAGGAGCTGGGATTCGATTCCTCACTAATAATTCTAGCCAGACGCGCGGAACGTACATGGCAAAGCTAACTCGTTTGGGGTTTGAGGCTCATGAGGAAGAGGTTTACTCTTCGGCGATTGGCACGGCCGCATATCTGCTTGGCCAGAACCTAAACTCGGCCTTTGTGGTGGGCGAGCCAGGGTTATCCGAAACCCTTCGAACTGCGGGAATTCAGATATCCGACAATCAGCCGGCCGCTACGGTGGTTGGAATATGCAAATCATTCAACTACGACCTATTGAACCAAGCAATGCAGCACATACGTGGTGGATCTAGGTTCGTTGCTACCAATACCGATCCAACTTATCCGATGGAAGGTGGTCGATTTATTCCGGGTTCTGGATCCATTGTCGCTTCGGTTCGAACTTGTGCTGAAGTGGAGCCATTTGTCGTAGGCAAACCCAATCCCTTCCTTGTCAATCTGATACTGGAGGATGCCAAGGTTCCGGCGAATGAGGCTTTGGTGGTTGGAGATAGGATGGATACTGATATTGAGGC
Organism: Fimbriimonadaceae bacterium; assembly: GCA_037190145.1. Taxonomy (GTDB): domain Bacteria; phylum Armatimonadota; class Fimbriimonadia; order Fimbriimonadales; family Fimbriimonadaceae; genus 55-13. Next base: position 6,733 of record JBBCJU010000004.1, on the reverse strand, counting down.
AGGTCAGCAGGCAGGCTGCGATACATTACTTGTCATGACGGGAGCAGCGTTGGTTGCACCGGAGGGCCAAAATTGGCTGCCGAGTGTGTCAGAGTTGCGACCCTAGAATCCCAAAGGTATCCTCTGCGAACCCATGAGCCTAGTCGGGAAGGTTGGAAGGAAGAGGCCGCGAGCAAGAATCGCAATGCTTGTCCTGTACCTGATCCTGAGTGTTGGGGCTTTAACCACGCTCTATCCCTTTGTCCTGATGATTTCAACGGGCTTCAAGGGGCCAACAGACCAAAACGATAATAGGCTTGTTCCAACCTACTGGTCCGAGATTGAGACCAAGGATGAGAAAGGAGTTCTCAAGCCAGAGTCGCTGCTCGGGAAATACATCGATGATAAGTATCGAGGGGATGCAAGTATGATCGCTTCTTCTCGACTTGGGGCCGAAGCTTCTTCCGAAGAAGTTGAGAAGTATCGAAAGTTCCTTGAAGCGCTACCACTGGATCGATGGATGGCGGGTTTTCAACAGGCTCCGAATCAGGTCACAAGCCGTTTGGTTATCCGTTACCAGAGTTGGTTGAAGGACCGATACAAGGACATTCACGCGCTTAACGAAGCTTATATTGAAGAGAACACGGCGTTTCAGACGATCGTTGTTCCTGCGGAGCAATTGGACCGCAAGGCTTGGCGACCGAAGGGCGATCGAAAGTACAAAGAGTGGCTAGAGTTCAAAGCAACCCTGCCCGCTGAGTTTCGAGTTCCTGTACGGACTCAGTGGATATATCAGCAGTGGGTGAAGAGTAAGTTTCAGGGGCAGTGGCCAACCGTTCCCAATAATATTAAAGGTAAGGCGACTAAGTTTGAAGAGCTAACCCCTGATGGGGCTCCACAGCAGATCATCAATGAGTTTGTCGCAAAGGGCCTTCCTCAGAAGCTTGCGACCTCTGGTTCTGTGGAATCCAACTGGGATTTCTTTGGTGTGGAGGGTAGACGATTCATCGATGCCACAAACCTAGGCGTCCGACCGATGCCCATCGCTGCGTTTGAACGCGATACTCTCCTCAAGACAGAGTCCTTCGTCAAGCGGGACTTCACCCTACGTAACTACAGCTATGTCGTCGACTACATCCTTTTGAACGGCCGCACAGTCTGGAACACGGTCCTTTTCTGTCTTCTAGCGATCCTCACGCAACTCGTCGTGAATCCCTTAGCAGCGTATGCGTTGAGTCGTTACCCGATCCGAGCAAGTGGCAAGATTCTGATTTTCCTGCTGGCAACCATGGCGTTTCCGGCGGAGGTAGCCCTGATTCCCTCGTTCTTGTTACTCAAGGATCTCGGGTTGCTGAATACATTTGCGGCTTTGGTTTTGCCAACGGCGGCAAGTGGATACATGATCTTTCTGCTGAAAGGCTTCTTTGATTCCTTGCCTCAAGAGCTTTATGAGGCAGGGCAGCTTGATGGTGCGAAGGAGTTTACGATGCTTCGCAAAATTACGCTTCCCTTGTCCCGGCCAGTTCTGGGCTACCTAGCATTGCTCGCCTTCATGGGAGCCTACGGAACGTTCATCTACGCATTCCTGGTGGTTCAGGATCAGCGAATGTGGACTTTGATGGTGTGGATTTATCAGCTGCAAAGCATCGCGCCGAAGGCGGTGATGATGGCGGCGATTACCTTGGCGGCATTACCGACCCTTATCGTCTTCCTTCTCGCTCAGCGGGTGATTATGCGCGGCATTGTGCTTCCAGGGGAGAGGTGAGTCTAGTGAGATCTGTGAAGTGTGGAATGTGAAATTTGAAATGTAGGAGTGAGGTTTGAAAACCTTGCGTTCTTCGCGACGGACTCCATTTGGTAAGAGTTTCTAGCTACACTGCTGTTCACAAATCCACAAGCCACACTCGCAATCGGGTAAACCCCCTGCATGAAGCAGGTTGCTTTTTGGTCTTTGTGCTTGGCAACCGTCTTTGCTCTTGGTAACGACACGACTAAACCCAATGCGATTTCGATGGAAGGCTATATGCGGCCTTCGAAAGAGATTGAAGAAGTAGTGACGGCACCGTGGTATCGCAATGGCGGCGTTTCCAACCTTAATCCGGCTCGAACTCACTACATTGTCAGCGTTAGCGCTGGTCTTCCTAAACTCGCTGATCTTGCTCGACCCTTCCACAATTTGGGTGGAACACAGATTGATTTCCGCGCGCATCGCGCAAGAAGTGCGGCATTTCGAAGAATCGCTTCCCTAGAAATCAAGCCCGTTGGCGAAGGAAACTCGGTTGTAATCAATCCTCCTAAAGGAGCGACGATTTCCAATCCATCATGGTCGCCTGATGGCACCAAGATTTCATTCTTGGCCGTTCAAGATTTAGGCTCGTTCTTGTACGTTGCGGATGCTAAGACGGGGAGGATAAAGCAAGTATCTTCCCTTCCGATCTTGGGCACTTTAGGGACAAATCTGGACTGGTTATCGGACTCGAAGCGAATCTCGACCGTGTTTGTCCCCAATAAGCGCTCGGCTATGCCTGAGATTCCTTTGGTAGCAACCGCTCCTCAAGTAAAGGTTAGCGATGATAAGCCGACCTCCTTAAGAACTTATGCCGGTCTAATGAATTCACCGCACGAGTTTGACTTACTGGAGTGGCACGCAACCGGGCAACTTGGAATTGTCAATGTAGATTCGGGGAAGATTCAAGAGGTTGGTAAGCCTGCAATGATTCGCAGCGTGAGCCCACAGCCTGATGGCTCGCATTTCCGGATCACTTTCATGGAGAAGCCTTTTAGCTATCTACTGCCGACTTCCAGTTTTGGTAGCCGAGAGGTCATATGGGATGTGACGGGCAAGCAGATTCGGCAATTGGAGAATCGCCCGATCCGAATCGGTGCAACTCCTCCTTCTACTCCCAACCAGGGTGGAGATTCGCAGCGGCGCTCTTTATCGTGGCGACCAGATGGATTAGGTTTTAGCTTCCTTCAGCTGTCAACACCACCTCGACGAGAAGGCAACCCTCAGAATGATCCATCGGGAGATGGTGAGCAAGGTCGCGGTCGACCAGGAGCAGGGGCCGGCGCAGCGGGCCAGACAGCCCCAACCGCACTGCGACCTGGTCAGAAAGATCGAGTGATGCAATGGCTGCCGCCCTATGGCGAAAACGACACCAAGGTGGTTTACGAAAGTGACCAGCGAATTAGTGGTGTGCAGTACAGCGAAGACATGAAGACACTCTTCATATCTCACACCGTAGACGGTCGTTCAAGGGTTTCTGCAGTCCGCTTAGATGCTCCGACAAAACTTTATAAAGTTGTAGAATCTGCGACCGGAAGCAATGCCTTCTACGAGGACGCAGGTTCGCTTCTGACTAAGGACGGACCCGTTACTGGCAACGTTGTCCGTATCTCTGGCGACGGCAAGTCTGTGTATCTGAGTGGAACCCGGTACTTCAAGGATCCAGAGAAGGATGCGCCGAGGAGTTTTGTTGATCGAGTTGACATAGAATCAGGTAAGAAGGAGCGAATCTTTGAGGCCGATCCTAGCCGGACTGAGTCCGTCTCACTGCTTGATGACGATGCGAAGCAGGTTTTGTTGACTCGGCAATCGCCGACCTCAATTTCTCAAACGTTCCTAGTGGATTTGGGAGCTAAAAAAGAGACTCGCTTAACCTCGAACCGTGACTATGCTTCTGACCTTACACAAGCGAGAGTCAAGAAGTTTATGGTGACGAGGCCGGATGGCATCAAGTTTGAGGTTGAAGTTACCTACCCAGCCGGAGCTAAGCCTGGAGACAAGCTTCCAGCATTCTTCTGGTTCTATCCGAGTGAGTTCACTGGGCAAGCCGCAATTGATCAAGGCAAGCGAACACTCAATATAAATTCGTTCAAGAACATCTCCCCAAGCAATAAAGCGATTTTGCTTCGGGCGGGTTATGTTCTCGTCAATCCACAATGTCCGATCATTGGCGCAGCAGATCGAAAGAACGATGGTTATATTCCTCAGTTGAGGAACAACCTTTCCGCAACGATTGATGCCATCTGTGAGGATGGAACGATTGATCGCAATAAGCTTGGTTTGGGAGGTCATAGCTATGGCGCATTTAGCACCCTAAATGCCATGGTTCACACTCCTTTCTTCAAGGCCGGTATTGCGGGTGACGGAAACTTTAATCGACTGCTAACCCCGTTTGGATTCCAAGGCGAGCAACGCCAACTTTGGGATGCGCGGGAAGTCTATTTGACTATGTCTCCTATGCTTTACCTTGAGCAATTGACGGGCGCTGTGCTTCTGTACCACGGTATTGAAGATCAGAACATGGGGACGGATCCCATTAACTCGCCCAAGCTGTTTGCGGCTATGGAAGCTCTCGGTAAAAATGCGGCTTTGTATATGTATCCATATGAGGATCATGGACAGATTGCCGAAGAAACGATCCTGGATCAGTGGGCACGATTTGTGGCTTGGCTGGATAAATGGGTTAAGAACGGCGGCAAGTAGATTGCCTAAAAAGCCCCTAGCTTCATATGAAGTTAGGGGCTTTTCCTTTATCAGAGTGTCTCGAATCCCACATATGGGCGCAAGGCTTCTGGAATGATGACCGATCCATCTGGCTGTTGAAATGCCTCTAGAATGGCGCTAAACAAGCGCGGACAGGCTAAACCTGACCCGTTGAGGATATGTGCAAACTCAGGCTTCGCTCCTTGTTCTCTTCGGAAGCGAATGTTTGCTCGACGAGCTTGGTAGGCCTCAAAGTTTGTGCAGCTAGAAATCTCAAGGTAGCGATCTACTCCGGGCGACCAAACTTCGACGTCGTAGCATTTGCACCCCTTTGCCCCGATATCTCCTGATGCAAGCTCAATAACTCGATAATGAAGTCCCAATGCTTGGAGAATGGACTCGGCATGGGTCACCAAGAGTTCTAGTTCCGTGTAGCTGTCTTCTGGTTTTGTGAATTTGACAAGTTCAACCTTATCAAATTGGTGAATTCGGAGCAATCCGCGTGTGTCCTTACCCGCTGCTCCGGCTTCTCTTCGGAAGCATCCGCTAAAAGCTGCCAGATTAATGGTTAGATCCTCAGCATTTAGAATTTCGTCACGATACAGATTGGTGACGGGAACTTCAGCGGTTGGAATTAAATAGAGATCGTCATCAACTTTATATAAATCCTCTTCAAACTTGGGAAGGTTCCCTGTTCCGATCAGCGAGGCTCGATTGACAAGGAATGGAGGGTAAATCTCTTTGTAGCCGTTGGTGAGGGTTTGGTGATCAACCATGAAGTTGAAAAGGGCTCTTTGGAGTCGAGCACCCTTTCCGGTATAGACCACGAAGCCGCTTCCCGTAATCTTCGCACCTCGCGGCAGGTCCAGAAGGTTATGAGCGTCAGCGATTTCCCAGTGCGGTTTAGGAGCTTCGGAGAATGTTGGCTTTGTTCCCCACTCTCTCACCAATACATTAGCTGTTTCATCGTCTCCATCGGGAATAGATTCATGGGGCAGGTTTGGAAGCTGAAGTTCCGTCTCGCGGAGGGATTGCTCTAGTTCCCGCTCTTGTGCCTCTAGGCCGCTGATTTCCGATTTTAAAGATGCGGTTGTTGCTTTGGCGGCCTCGGCTTCTTCCTTCTTGCCTTGTCCTATCAGCTGTCCAATAGACTTACTAATGCGGTTTGATTCCGCCGCTTTCTCATCGAGCTGGGTTTTGACTGCGCGCCAACTTGAGTCGACCTGAAGAAAGGCATCTACAACAGATGGATCCAGTCGTTTCTTGCGAATACCGGCCCGGACAAAGTCGGGGTCGCGTCGAATCAGTTCTCGGTCGAGCATCGGTTCTTTGTACCCTCTCGATTGAAACATGAGCAGGTCATGCGCCGTCGTACAAATCTCGACGCATACTGGAGTAGGAGGAAGTACTTATGAAAATGAAAAGAGCTTGGTTCGTGGTGGCAGGTGTATTAGCCCTTTCGGGAATCGGCGCAACCCAGATTAAGGAGATTATCAAGATTGTGGGTGTTGGCGCGGCGGTCAAGCAGTTTGGCCCTCAGATCAACACGGCGATGAACAAACTTGCAAACCATAAGGACACTAGCACTCGAGCTACGAAGGTTGTTCCCATCATCAGTGCGGGTATCAACAGCCGTAAATCGATAGGCGCGGCTCAAGTGATGGGTCCAAAGTCCTTGGTGGATAAGGTGCAGGCGGTGGCCCAGTTGGAGCAAGACTTGTTCGGGAGAGAGATCAAGATTCGCGCGATGATTCCGGTGGAGTCTCAGGATGTAGTAAAGAACATTCGCAAGGTAGATGGAGTCGGAGTTAGCGGGATTGTCGATCTGAAACTCTAACGTTTCTAATCGACGAAGTCTGTCCGAAGACGTAAAGGACCGCCGTGAAGTCGCGGCGGTTTTCCTTTTTATAGTCCTTTCACTCTACTTATCTCTTTCTGAAAGGTGCATAATGCTAAAGAGCTAGGTCAACTAGTTCAGAAAATCGCAGGAAGCGGACTAACGAGCAAAGTCTTTGGCTCTGGGATGCGACTCATAGGAAACTCAAGGAAGTTGTGAGTAGCACCAAAACTTAGAGACGATGCGACAAGTCTGTGCCTGCATTTATTACAGGAGATATAAGGACTTGAAGCGAACTGCAAAATACGCACTCACGCTCGTTCTTGGCGCAGCCATCGTTATGCCGGCTGTTGCTCAAGACAACTTCCCCGATGTACCCGAGAATCACTGGGCTTACAAGGAACTCGCACGACTGAAGGCTGAAGGTC
>JBBCJU010000003.1:0-297094 GCA_037190145.1 Fimbriimonadaceae bacterium | reverse complement strand
TATCCCTTCCACGACCGTGAGATCGTCGTCACATCATGCGGTAGAGTCTGCATCCACCGGAAGAAAATCAATATTTCGCACGTCTTTCAAGGACAGAAACTGGGGCTCAAAGAGGTGGAAGAAAACACATGGCTCGTCTCTTTTATGAACTTCGACCTGGGGTACATCGACCTCGACGAGAGATGTCTGCAACCCCTAGAAAACCCATTTGGAGTCATTAAGGTGTAACCTATGTCTCCGGAACGAAATGTAACCTATGTGTCCGGTATGGACAGAGGGGGAAGTGGTAGCGAAGACCAGACTTGAACTGGTGACCTAACGGGTATGAACCGTTCGCTCTAACCAACTGAGCTACTTCGCCACGCGACCAAAATTATACCTCTTTGCTTGTTGATCCGGCTTGTCATAGGACCTCAGGTTTCTACTGCCTCTCAATCTGTCATTGGAACAAACCACAAAATTATACTCAATTAACTAATCATTTATGGAAATAAACCAGATACTTAAATAGCTGGTGATTTAAATGAGTTTAAAAGTATTATGGCTGAGCTTGGTGATGGTCGGAATGATCCTCGCCGGCTGTGGCGGCAGAGGAACCTCGGCTACCACGGGGGCTTCAGGTGGAAGTCTGGCCGTCGGAGTTATCTGGCCGGAATCAACCCGGTTGATTCCGATCGCATCGAACAGTATTAAGATTGAAGTTTTTGACGACGGTAATCTCGTGGCGAGCGAGCTTATTGCCAAGCCCGCCACGCTGGCTACATTTACGAATGTGCCAACGGGAAACCTTTCGGTGGTAGCAACTGCCTATCCTAACGCGGATGGATCCGGTGTAGCCCAGGCTACCGGTACAGCAGGAGCCTTGATCACGGTCGGAAACACTACGGTGGTAAATCTGACCATGGGATCAACCATCACTAGGATTGACGTAACTCCTTCTCCAGTTACGATCACGGGCGGCGGGGTCGCCTCCTTGACGGCTACGCCACGAGATGCTGATAACAATGTTGTTTTGGTGAGTCCGCTGAACATCAACTATCTCTCATCAAATCCACTGGTGGCTACCGTTGGACTTTTGGATGGGGATGTCTTGGGACTTCTTGCCGGTACTACTACCATTACCGCCACTGACATTGAGTCAGGGGTTAGCGGAACCGCAACCGTCAATGTTGAGGTCGGAGTATCGATCAACCCAACTACAGTGACGATGCCTATTTTGGGAGTGAGACTCTTTGTAGCAACCGTAACGGGAAGTGCCAATGTCTTGGTGAACTGGTCAGTAGTCGAACCTGGCGGCGGATCGGTTATCGCGGGTTTGTATACGGCACCTCTCACACCTGGAACCTATCATGTAAGAGCAACGAGCATTGCGGACCCCACGAAGTCAGCTACGGCAACGGTTACCGTAACTGCGGGTGGAATGATCGTAAACGTCAACTAATCAGGCTATAAATCCGCTGTGCAAGCATCGTCTCAGGAATACTGGGACGATGCTTGCGCCACTTCTTCTCCTCCTGACTCAGCCAGATTCGCTAACCAGCGAACTGGATCTGTTTGCAAAGGCGCGCGATGTCGCTGGACTAACCGCAAGCGCTGCGCCCAATGCTTGGAAAGGCCGTAACCCTTTTCAAGTCTTCCGAACAAATTCTGCCTATGAGACCGGAAGGTTTGGTTGGACCGCGATATCTGGCACTGCCCCTTGGGGCCAACGTTACACGGTTTTCAGCACCCCACTTACCAGCGAGGATGTGGGCGAACGACTCTTTGAACGAGATGCAGAGAAACTGACCAAGTTCATTGACGAGCGGGATGACTTGGGTTGGCGCATTGGCAAACAAGGCTTAATTGTTACTTTCAATATTCCGGATAAAAAGGTTGCGATTACCAATACATTTCCGGTGCATACGAAAGGGAAGTCTCCTAACCTCATGTTCCGGCTTGGCCCGAACTACCGAATATCCTCCGTAAAAAAGAACCTCAGCGAAGTGATCGAATGGGCTCAGATCGGTGGCATCACTATGGTTGGGGGGCTGAAGGATGGCGACAAGCTAACGATTCAGTATGAAGCCGTCGTCAATCGACCAGGGTTTGCAGGCTCTATCTCTAATCGTGAGGCCCTCTTAACCAACGACTATTGGTATCCGATGATTGGGCGAAAGCCTTCCAACTTCTCCATCATCGTGCGGGGGCCGGTGGATTGGACACCCATCACCCACGGCGAACTGATTTCAAGTCATGTGAAGGGGAATTTTCGAGAGACGGTTTATGACATGGAGATGCCGATCTCCTATTGGAGCCTGAATATCGGACCCTATAAGTCGGTATCGGAGAAGATTGAGGGACGCAACTATCAGGCTTGGAGCATGGTTCTTGATGATCGACTGTTGAACTTACAGCCCAAGTTTTTCCCGCTCATTATTCGTGCTTTCGAACCCTTCGGCAAGTTCCCATTTTCTGGGTACGGATCTGTGATGACGCCTGCTTATGGAGGCGGTGCCCTAGAGGGTTATTCGTTTGTGACCAGTGGCTACTATTCTGGCGAGGACTCGCATGAGTTGGCCCACACATGGTTTGGCGGGATGATTAACAACACATATCTCACTTCACTGTGGAATGAAAGCTTTGCGGTGTGGGCAGAAGGCTATTACGACCGGAATGCTCCGCTTGGTAACAAGCAAGAAAGAGAACTCGCCTATATACGAACACCTTCCATTGATGAGGAAGCATTCAATCTAGCTCCTCTGAATGATGCTCCCGCCGAAATCGGTCCCATGGCGACGGAGCTTGGCTATGGCAAAGGTGCCTATGTACTACAGATGCTAGAACAAGAGGTGGGAACCGACACTTTTGTGAAGGTCTGTCGTGAATGGATTGCCAAGCAGGACCCAACAGTTGCGGGAGAATGGGAGGACTTTGAAAAGCGCCTTACGGCAGTTACTGGAAAAGACTACAAATGGTTCTTCGAACAGTGGGTTCGGCGACCTGGATTTGCGGACTTTACGGTCTCGGGTGTCCGGTATGAAAATGGTGCGGTTGTAGGGGACGTGGCATTTTCCAGCAAGCCTTATCGAATCCATGCAGACGTTCTTTTGGAAACCAATGGGAAGCGATCCTTTACCCGTGTCGAACTGATGGGAGGACGCTTCCGAATTCCGGTAACGAGCAAACCGACCTTGGTTTCGATAGACCCTTGGCGCAGAATCTTGCGCAAGGTAAATGCGAACGAAACTCCAACCGAACTGAATTCCACCCTAAATCGGCTACGACGAGTGGTTTACCAAGAGGGATGGCTCGATGGTGTTGGACGGGGAAGCAACGGAGCGGCCTCTAGTGACCCCAATGGGCTGTTCTTGATTGGTAAGCCGACGGATAGCGCGGTTCTGCGTTCGCTGTATATGAAAGTTGGAGTACAGATACAAGGGAACCAACTCACTTATCAGGGAACCAAAGTGGATTTGACAAAGGGCGGCTTTGTGGCTTTGGTTGATCTGCCTGGTGGCGGAATCTGTGCGATAGGAGCAGGCAATGTGCAGTATCCTCCAAGGTTCGGGCGGTCTCGTTTGATGGTGTTTGATGAGTTGGGCCGATTCCTGAGAGGTTCAACGGAACCTAAGACAAAAGGAAACCTGACTTTTCGGCTGTAGCGTCACGTTCTATGCAACCTCAGATAGACTTTAAGGAATGACAGAAACCGAAACCCTTATTCGTGCTTACTTTGATGCCTTTAACCGCCATGATGCGGAAGGGATGCTAGAGACCCTGAGTGAAGACGTCATTCATGATATCAACGAGGGTGGACGTGAAGTTGGCAAGGATGCTTTCCGACAGTTCAAGGCGCACATGGATGATTGCTATACCGAGCAAATTTCTGATCTTTGTGTGATGGTGAATGGCAATCGCGGCGCGGTGGAGTTCACCTGCTCGGGAACCTACCTAAAGACAGATGGTCCTTTGGTGGAGGCGAACGGTCAAACTTATTCGATTCCTGCTGCCGCTTTTTTTGAGGTTTCGGGTGGCAAGATCAGCCGTGTGACTAGTTATTACAACCTGAAAGGATGGATTGCTGCCGTTAGCTAATGCGTGACTTTAACGAACTCTCTGGCGCATGGGCGGGATGGTCAATCCAGTTTGGGATTCGGATCACGGAATCGATGCACTTAACGATTACCAAGGGACGAATTCTGGGGCATGGTACAGATAAGGACGGAGAGTTCGAGCTTGTTGGGGCGTACATTGAGCGGAAACAGGAAGTGCTGTTGACTCGAACCTATACGTGGACGACGGAACCTACTCAAAGCGGAGTGGGCGTTCCTTATGAGTATGTCGGTAAGTGGGATGGCAATTTTGTTTCGGGCGAATGGTTTCCTCGCCGCTATCCTGACTCCGACGGTGGCCCCTTTGAGATGTGGCCGGGTGGCGATGAAGAGGAGCTGAAGATTCGGCTAGAAGTGGAAGAAGAAGCGCCGTTGGCGGTTGGGCCTCGGCGCTAATTCACTTTGTTAGCTCTCGATAGTAGATGAGCTGTCCAGACTCATCTTTATGATTGCCCTGCGAAGGCATGAAGTATCCGACAAAGGCACCCCGTTTGCCATTTGGCAAGGTGAGAACGGTAACCGCAGGATTGGCGAAGGAGGTTGACTTCTTCTCCGTGACAATCTTTAACTCCTTAAAAGGCTGGCGAGCATCGCGCAGAAGAATGCGCCAACTGGTCCAATCGTTCTTGCGATACTGTCCCTCCAAGACCTCATACTCTTTGTCGAGCGTGAAGTAGTCACGATCTCCGATATTGCCCCGGTAAATGGACTCTAGAGGTAGCGGGGCACCTTTGCGAATCTCAGAGCGCCAAGTCTTAAAGTTGAGAAGTTTGCCTTCTGCCTGACGATCAACGTCTCCATCTCGCCAATAGTGAAATCGGATATCAAGCTGCATCTTGTCCCACGGACCGTCGGGAATCTTTCCGTAAATGCTGGGAGTTCCTTCGGCAAATTGAGAAAGCTCTCTAGGGAGATCAATCTTTTTAGCGGGTTTGCCCTGGATCAAGTCGTCAACGGAATCAAAAGCTGAAATATGAATCCAGTTTCCTTTTGGACCATCTTTTTCCCACGCCATTAGCCAGCGACTTCCAGACTTTTTCAGAGTGCCCTGATGTCCGTGCTGTTCGATAGTGCGAATGTGCTTCCAATCCAGAAGATTGTTTGACTCTACCAACCGGAGGTGAAACACATCGTTTATCAACGCGTGGTGGACGCCGATGTACCGCTTGGGTCCGATCTGCTCTACCTTGATGCAGTCCAACACAACGCCTTTATCATCTTTGGCATTGAATCGCTTTTGGGTGGCATCAATGGGTCTCGACAGAATTTCTTCTGCCGAGACCGGCGCGGTAACAAGCAAGGTTATCGCGGCTAGAATCATTTAGATTTGCTTGCGTCGATGATCTGCTGAAGCTTCTCTTCAGTCAAAGGATCTTCTTGGCTTCCGGGGAAGCCTTGCCATCGAACAATGCCGTCTGGTGATACGACCATAACGTGGGGAATACCTCTTACGCCAAGCTCGTTTGACAGCTTCTTGGTGGTATCAATCGCTTGCGGATAGTCCATTGGCGTCTTCTTTTGGAACTCGACAACGGTTTCCTTCTTCTCGTCGCTTAGGCCGATGAAGACAACATCTTTCTCGAACTGCTTAGCCCACTTGTTCATTTTTGGAATAAGCGCTCGGCAAGGTCCACACCAAGTTGCCCAGAAGTCAACGACGACGACTTTTCCTTTCAGATTTGGATTGCCTTGGTGAATCCACTCCCCAAACTCAAGCTTGGGAGCTTTCTTGCCACGGAAATCGTTCTTAGCATAAAGCTCTTTCTCTTTGACAATCGGCGGATATTCAGCGGATGGCGCTCTGAATCCGATAAGGGCGGCGCCGATAGCAACGACCGCAACAGGAGCAAGAATTTTGATCATGGTTTCCTCCACTACTGGTTTAGCATAGCTCAAGAAAAGTGAATAGGCGCATGGGTCTATCCATTTAGATGGCGTCTTTGTGAACTAAAAGTTCTCTGTGAGCCAGGTTCGAATATCATCCAAACTTTCTTCGGAAACCTGGTGGGCCATCTGGTATTCATGCCATTTTGGCGCATAGCCTAGCTCGGTGATAGCCTGCGCCAAGTCTCGACCGCCTTGTACGGGAAGGACATCATCATGAATACCGTGTTGAGCCAGGATGGGAAGGCTCGAATTCGCAGCCGATTTGGCATTTGCGAAGAACGGAGGGAACAGACGACCACTCATCAAGAGCGCTCCGTCGATTAACTCTGGAGCTTGCGCTAATATGCCCGACGTCATGATGGCTCCTTGGCTAAAACCTCCCAAGATGAGCTTTGGAGTTTTGGTCCTCAGCATCGTGAGATTCGAGATCAGCAAATCAAGTGAGGAAAGCGCAGATTCTGAATCCAACCGAATTCCGTTTGCATCAAACTCGATAGGGAACCAGGAAAATCCAGGGCCATATTCGAGAGGGGCACGATAGGCGACGACGTTCAACTCTTGCCCAAGCATGGGGGCTAAAGAGAGGAGGTCTTGCTCATTGCTCCCCAGCCCATGGAGAACAACAAGGGTCGTTTCACTACTGCCTGGGCGAGTGGTGGATAGAAGAGTTGGCTGCATGTTTGGCATTCAGCATACCGATTGGAATCTGAACTGGTCTGAAATCACTGTCATCATCATCATCATCCATATCATGCTAGAACCGGAGCCCTCAATTTGCTTTCAACCAAATCTAGGGAAAACAATCATTTCTATATATGTAAGCTGTTGAAACCCACTTTATGACACCCTACTTTTTAGTTTTTTACGGGTGGGTCTCTCGGTTCTTAAAAGTTCTTTTCCCTTGATGACGGAAGAGTTTGGGATGTGATGAAGGTCAGCCGAGCGTCAGGATCGAAACGAATGCCGTGTACCTATCGACTGCAGAAAACTAGTACCGAAACCGGGGCCGCGAGTCTACCGCCCGCAGAATCTTATCCACCACCGAATCAACCGCCTCCAGAACTTCCTGGTTATTGAATCGTAAAGTTAAAATGCCTTCTGCCGCCAAGTCCTCATCGCGCTTGGCATCGTAGGCCTCCAATCCTTTGTGAATAGAGCCATCAACCTCTATCGCTAATCTGACTTCAGCCGAGTAAAAGTCGAGGATGTATGGACCAACAGGCTGTTGGCGACGAAACTTAATTCCTGTCTGCTCCTTGCGAAGAACTTGCCAGAGAGCCTCTTCAGCGGGAGTGTAGGCTTTGCGGTTCTGCCTGGCGTACTTAGTAAGTTCAAATCGCCGCATCGAGGTCAAAGCTTACCAACTCACAACCTCCACAAGACAAAAAAGTCCTTTCCCCTTGATGGGGAAAGGGTTTGGGATAGGGGTGATGGGAAACCGAATACTATCAAGGGAATAGGAGTTCTTCAAAGGGTGCCTTTGTCACCCCTTGTCTAGCCCTCTACAAGCTAAGCAATAACCCGTCACCCCCACCCTAAATCCCTCCCCCATCAAGGGTGAGGGACTTCTTAAATTTGCTGAGGTTGAAAGTCTATAGGTAGCGTCGATAACTTCTTAGTCAGAATAGAGGTATCAAAGTTCAAATGTGTTCTATGATCCGTCGTTAAAAAAGTGAATAGCTTAAAAAGCAATCTATATGCCTCAAGAGCCTCCGAAAAGGCGCGCACTGCTCTTAATATGCTTGCTAGGCTTGATAAGCCTTTAAGGGAACGCCTTGTTAGGGCATGTATGGAGTTATCGATGCTTACTGGGCGATCCCTACCCGGAAAATTTCAAGTCGAGTTCGACGAAATTCGGTCGGTTTTTACTAGCTTGCCTGGCGAAACTGAGGAAGAAGGTGACATTCATGCTTCCATCCGCCACTTATCAAGTGAAGAGGCAGAACAACTAGTATCAAAGATTGTTCGATTTGCTTTAGCTGTCGAAGTGGCTACAGCTCAGGAGGGTCCTCCTGTGGAAAACGTGAATCTTACACATGAGTTATAGGAACTTCGTTAAGAACCTTAAGTTATGAAGACGAGGTCAGAGGAACTCCTCGCATTTTTGGCCAAAAGAACATTCTTGTCTCTTTGGGCTTATCCCAACGTGTTTCGTCCCTCAGCGAACAAACGAGTTCCAGCAAAGGAAGTCTGCGACGTCATAGCTGTCTTCGGCGACGACGTAATTGTCTTTTCTGACAAAGAATGCCAGTTTCCGAGTTCGTCCGACCTTGATACCAGTTGGAGGCGGTGGAAAAAAAGAGCCGTAAATGACTCCATTGATCAATTGCTTGGTGCTGAGAGATATTTAGCGAGGTCTAGTCCAGAACTATATGAGGACTCGTTTTGCACAGTACGACTACGCATCTCTCTGCCACCTCAAGAACGGCGTCGGATTCACCTAGTTGCTATTGCGAAAGTGGCATCATCCAAATGCTCCGATCTCGTTGGTGGACGTGGATTCCTCGGAATCACTAACAAGTCTGATTCAAGTGGAGAATCACACTTCTTCTTGGCACAGCCTAACGATAGGAAATTTGTTCATGTACTTGACGATACAGCTCTGAAATTCCTTCTGTATCATCTTGACACGGCTCCTGACTTG
This sequence comes from Fimbriimonadaceae bacterium, assembly GCA_037190145.1. Classification (GTDB taxonomy): domain Bacteria; phylum Armatimonadota; class Fimbriimonadia; order Fimbriimonadales; family Fimbriimonadaceae; genus 55-13. The sequence continues at coordinate 288,469 of JBBCJU010000003.1, read as the reverse complement.
CTGACTTACCTTCGCAGGCGCGAAGAGTTCCTCTCCCGACCCTACACAATTATATGTGAAGGCGAACACGATCTCTTCTTCTCCTACATCGCTGAAACTGAAAAGTTTGGTGAAGCTCGGACTTTTCCGTATCCTCCTAGTGAGAGATTTAATGGCATCTATGTATTGTTGCGAGGGATGTGGGATTACTTTGAAGATAGGGACGAATACAAAGTTTGGAGGCAGGAAAGTCTAAGTAGTCTGAAGTGGGATGCGATGATTGAAGACTTTATACAAGACCTCAATAGCGGACATTTCTTAAGGGGAGGTTCAACATTTGGTGAAGTCGAGGAAATGATTAGGGCATTTGCTGGAACCAGTCGATTAGAACGTAGAAAGCTGACTCAACTTATGGAGAATGCGGTGGAGGATCCTAGAATGAATATGCCTGGCTCGATGAGGCGGAGTTTTGTCATTAGTGAAAGACAGACAACCGGCTTTTTGCTGCTATGTACGAATCAGCAGACCGGAGAGTCTGATCTGCAATATTCCGAAAGGCGTGGGATAATGTCATACACACATGCGTTAGTATTGAAGTACGTTTTCCCTCACCTAGAGGATATTGTATGCGTTACCTACCCTTCCATTGGACTCGAGCCCTTCACCTGGGCGCCGAGCTATTTTAAGTTAAATGTTCTCAATCAAGAACAGGTCAAGATCGCCAAAAATCTTCATTCCCAAGGAGTGTTTGCTGGCGAGGCAATAGCTGACACTATTTACGACTTTGAGAAATTGCCGGTGAACCCGTCACCAAGGATGTATCCAACGGTGGACTTTGATTTTCTGAAAGCGTCTGAAACCTGATGCTTGATAGCTCTTCGGCGCGAGATCGTTGTGCAGAAATTTGCTTCGCTGCGCTATTCACTGGTAGCTCGGTGAAACTTGATCTCTGCTACTGTCCAGTTCAGAACGTTCTTAAGCGTGAACTTACCGCCGAGGCTTCTTACTAGATTCTCGACAATTTGGAGGCCGAGACTGCTGACGGTGGAGATGTCGAAATCAACGGGGAGTTGATCGCCATTGTTGGAGACCCAGAGGGAAACTTCGTCTTCTTTCTCCTCCACATTGATATGGATCTCTCCGTTAGTTGTTACCTTGAAGCCATGCTCGACGGCGTTTAAGATTAGCTCATTTAAAACCAGTGCGATTTGTGTTGCCTGATTCATGTTGAGGCGCACGTCAGCACCTCTCACGTCAAAGCGAATGGACCGGTCGGGAAGCATCAACGAGCTTTGTTGGTGCTGAACCAATGACTCGGCGATGGACCGCATGCCCACGTGGTCCAGATCGTCGCGACTGAGTAGATCGTGAACCGCTGCGATGGCGAGGATTCGGGCGAGAGAGTCGTTCATCGCCTCTTCCAAGGTCTTGTACTTCCCGTGGCGCATCTGGAGGCGGAGCAGGGAAGCGACCTGTTGCAGGTTGTTCTTAACTCGGTGATGCATCTCTTGCATCAGCGTGTCTCGAACCTGAAGTTTGGCATGCTCAATGGAAACGGCGGCTTGTTTAGCCAAGGTTTCGAGGGCCTTAATTTCGTCCGGCGCAAAGGCGCGGACCTCGCTGGTGTAGCAACTGAGGACGCCCACCGCTCGATCTTGCATGGTGAGGGGGACGCAGATCATGGATCGCAACCCTTGCTCTTCGGCCAAATCGTGGCCGATGTAGTCATCCTCCACTTGCACGTCCGGGACAATGATCGGGCGGTTTTCTGAGATGGCGCGTCCGGCAATGGACTCACCCAACTTAATCGCGCGTTTTCTCTGGTAGGCCTTCGCGGGAGCCTGGGTTGCACGGAGCACCAACTCTTGGCGATTCTCGTCAAGTAGCCGCACCGTACAAACTCGGTAGTTAAACTGTTGGGCGGTTAGGTTGACCAGGAGCTGAAGGATTTCCTCCACATATGGACTTGTGGAAATGGTTTTGGAAACCTCGCTAAGGGCGCCAAGGCGGTTGCTCTGATTGCCCGCTTGATAAGCTTGCCGATAGCCGAGGATAACCTTTGAGGCTGCACAAGCAAGTTGTTCCAGCGTGGTTTTATCGTTGTCGGTGAAGTTCCAGGGATTATTCCGGCTGATGAGCATGACGCCCAGCAATGCGTCCCCATTGCCTTTCATCGGAAGGACGACCATCGAGCTATGCTGTCGCTCCTCAGTGCCCGGATAAGCAGCAAAATCTGGATCTTTGGCGGCGTCTTTGGCGATGAATATTGGAGTGTTTGTGACAAGAGCTTTACCGCAAAGTCCAATCCCTTTTCCCAGCCTCAATCGACGGTTGAGTTCAGGAGATAATGTGCTGGCACGTTGGACTAAGCCATCTCCAGGTTCGCGGAACAGGATGTCACAGGTGTCGGCCTTGGTTGCGTTATGAATCTCCTGAGCTAGCTCTGAGATAAGCGTTTCCTCGGTTTTTGCCCGAGGAAGCGTTGCTAGGATTCCAAGTAAAGCGGAGGCCGTTTCCATCTAGAGTTCAGGGCCAATGGCGGTGGTATTGACGTTCGCCTCGTTCAGGATTCGATTCGCGAGTTCCCGAATTTGCTCGTTTGAAACGACATCGATTTTAGCGATGGTTTCTTCCACCGGAATATCGCGTTGGTGGGTAAGTTCGTTGCGGCTCATGCGCATCATTCGGCTGCTCATGCCTTCTAAGGAAAGAACAATGTGGCCTTTGATGTGCTGCTTGGTCCGAGCGAGTTCATCCTCTCCAAGTCCTTCTGCCATTACTTTGTCAAACTCTTGGCGAGTGAGTTCTTGGACTAGGGGCCAGTGCTCTGGGCTAGTGCCACCGTATACCGTGTAGGCACCCCCGGCGCCATAGTTGAGGGTGTAGCTGCCTACCGAATAGACGAGTCCGCGCTTTTCTCGAATCTCTTGGAACAGGCGACTGCTCATGCTTCCACCCAATGCGGAATCGAGGACAGACATGGTGAATAGTTCGGAATCGTAAAGGGAAGTGCCATCTGTGCCGATGCAGAAATGAACTTGCTCTACGTCCTTGCCAATGTATGCATTGCCCTTGGTTCCTGCTGGGCGCTCGGGTTGAGAGTCTAGGACGCCACTCTTGATTTCTCCAAGCCGCTGCTCGGCGGCGGAGAAGATTGCTTGGGGATCCACATTCCCGGCGATAGATAGCAGAATATTTTCGCCCCGGTACCGACGATCCATATACTCAATCAGGTTATCTCGCTTGAATCCGCTTACCGATTCTTTGGTGCCGATAATCGGTTTACCCAAAGGGTGATTGCCCCAGCGCTGAAAAAGGTGAAGTTCGTGGACATGATCTCCTGGCTCATCTTCACTGCGCTTGATCTCTTCCAGAACCACACTCTCTTCTCGAGCGAGTTCTTCGGCATCGAAGAGCGAGTTGAGCATCATGTCGGTAAGGACATCAATGCCGTTCTCTGCATCCACCGCTAAGGTTCGGCAGTAGTAGCAGGTGGCTTCCTTATCGGTAAATGCGTTGAGCGATCCGCCTCGTCCTTCTACGGACTCTGCAATCTCCTTGGCGGTCCGTTTTTGGGTGCCTTTGAACAACATGTGCTCAATCAGGTGGGTTATTCCTGCTTCATTATCGAATTCATGTCGACTACCCGTTCTGCACCAGAGGCCGATAGCCGCCGATTGAACATGGCCAACTGGCTCAACAAGGATACGGACGCCGTTAGAGAGAGTGTGCTTATGAATCGCCATATGAGTAAAGGTTGCTAACCGATTTTTAGGGAAAGCGTTCCAAGATTTTCTACTGAGACTTGAACATCGTCGCCGGAGTCAAGGAAGACAGGCTCGGGGCTGGTTGCAATGGGGCCAAATGCCAAAACATCTCCACTGCGGACCGGGCCAACATCGCTGGCCGCAGCAACAAGCTCAGCAAACGAGAAGGGAAGTTCAGCCAAATGTCCTCGCCCGACTTCAACTCCGTTGACGCGGGTTACCACAGATAAGCCGTATTTCAGCGCAGGAACCTCTTCGGTAATGGATTCTTCTAGGTCATCGGGAGTGGTGATCACGGGGCCAATGACGCCGCCAATATCGAAAGAACGTCCGAAACCGGTCTTTAGGTCTTGTTCTTCTCGAATCAAATCTCGTGAAACGACCATTAAGGCGAGGGAGAATCCGAGAATATAGCCGTCCCCATTGTCTACCGGAACTTGCACGCCATCGGAACCTACAACGGCAATGACGTAAGGCTCAAAGTCTAGGTGAGCCACGGTGGAAGGCTTCGGAATGGATTGGCTTGGACCGTAGATGCTTGATCCGTTACCGTGGAAGTATAGAGGTAACCCATCTTCACTTGTGGTAGCCAGTCGCCCTTCACTCATCCGGAAAAATCGAATGCTGGGGGGACGCCCTACAGGTGAGAGGGGTCTAACGGCGTCTGCTTCGTGAACAGCCACCGATTGTTCGCCATCTGTTTCATAGATTTTTCCACTATAAACAATTCCGCTTCGAATCTCTCCAGGACTTGATTTGAGTTCGAATCGGCACAGCTTCACGTGCGTTAGGTTACCTGGTTGCGCTTATCCAGTCCTAAGCCCCTATTTATCTGATTGACAGCCAATGTTGAATCAGGTAGCATCGTTTCACCTTTTGGTAGTTAGGAGTTTAGGAGACACATGCCCCTCAAAGTTTTGGTTTGTGACGACGAGCGACATATCGTGCGCCTTATCCAGGTGAATTTGGAGCGGCAAGGCTACACGGTCGTGACGGCGTTCGATGGAAAAGAAGGCTTAGAGAAGATTCGAGCCGAGAAGCCGAACCTAGTCGTGCTCGACGTCATGATGCCCTATATGGACGGATTCGAGGTTCTGAAGAATTTGCGACGAGAGCCCGAGACCGAGTCCCTTCCCGTCATTATGTTGACGGCAAAGGCACAGGATAAGGACGTTTTCGAAGGATATCACTATGGTGCAGATATGTATCTGACCAAGCCCTTCAACCCGATGGAACTCGTGACCTTTGTGAAGCGAATTGCCCAGGGTAATGATGATAGCGGTCCTAAGCGCTACGAAGTGTAACTCTTAAGCTTTTAGAGAGCGAGGAGCCTGAACAGTTTTGTTCAGGCTCCTTTTTTTGTTTTTGCTTTGGGGTTGCTAGTTTTTAGAAATTTTCTTGTTTTGTATTGGTTTTTCAATTTTTGATGTTAGAATACGAATTCACAGAATACGTATTCTCAATGTTGGGAATATGCATGAGTTAACCAATGAGGGTTCGACAGCAAGACATTGCAAGACTGGCTAAGGTCTCCCAGGCCACCGTTTCAAGGGTGTTGGCGGGAGATGAGAAGGTCGATTCAAAGATTTCCGAGCGCGTTCGCGCCGTAATGCAAGCGCATAACTATCAGCCAGATGTAAGGGCTCGATCTTTACGTTCTCGCCGAACGGGACTCATAGGGATGGTGCTCAAGCGGCCTCATGGTGGATTAAGCAGCGATCCCTTTTTCGCAAATCTCGTTGCGGAGATCATGGACTTTCTGGATGGAGAACCCTTTCACCTGTGTCTGAACGTTGCCTCAGATGAAGAGTCCCAGGTTGCGATCTACGATGAGATGCTTCGTACGCGCCGCGTTGATGGCTTGATTTTGGTGGAGTCGGAAGCTCGTGATGAACGCATTCAACGACTTCAAGATGACGCTTTTCCTTTTATTTTGATCGGCAATCCGCGAGATTCGGGGCGAATATGGTCCGTTGACAATGACAATGTCCTGGCTGCGGAAATGGCGACGAAACACCTGCTGGATCAGGGATACGAAAGAGTTGGAATGATTGCAGGTCCGACCGGAATCACAGTTAGTGAAGATCGACTAGAGGGCTACCGTCGGGCAGTCGCTCTAAATGCACAAAATCCTCTCACTTGGCATTCCGAGTTTGGTTCGAAGTCGGCGAAAGAGACGGCTTTGAAGGCTTTGACGGGTGATCGGCAGCCAGATGCTTTAGTGGTGCTTGATGACTTTATGGCAATGGGCGTAGTCCAAGCCGCTCGGGAAGTTCACCGGTCGATTCCAGCCGATCTTGGTCTTGTCTCGTTTAATAATTCGCACTTGTGCGATCTGCTTGAACAAGGATTGACCTCGGTTAGCCTCAATATTGAGTCCATCGTTCGCCACGCTTGCGAACAACTCATCCAAGCGATCAACGGTGAGGAAGGTTTAGAACCCTCCCGTTGCATTATTCCGACTCAACTTCATGTCAGGGGGTCGAGCCAGCGATGATCTTTGGCTTGTCTACTTTATTGGTTCCGGCATTTGTCCAAGATGGCAAGATCAGCCACCTTTTTGAACTTCGCTTAGAAAAGGCGGTTGATAAGGTTCACCTTGCGGGCACTTTTAATGGGTGGGACCGTAATGCGACCTCAATGGAACGGTCTCTTGATGGCAAAACTTGGCGAGTTACCGTGCGGTTGGCTCCTGGGAAGCACTATTACAAATTCGTTTTGAATGGGACTGACTGGATTACGGATCCCAAAGCCAAGCGCAATGAGGACGACGGGGGCGGAAACGTCAACTCAGTACTGCTACTGGTTCCACCTGACTATGCGCGTCCGGCCAAGGCAGGCGATGGGACTATTGCTAAGAGTGCGTTAAAACACAGCACGTCGATTCCCGATCTCAACTATGATCGTGGTCAGCTGACCGTCACTTTTCGAGCTCGTCCAGGTGATCTTTCTCACTTGGAAATGTTTGTGCCCACCACAACCGGTGAGATGTGCGTGGAACTCAAGGAAACTTCACGGGATGAGTTCTATGCTTTCTATAGGGCCGAGTTTCCTTGGGATCGCAAGACAGATTTCAAGTATCAATTCATGCTCGTGGATGGTCCAAAGCGGTTTTACTACACGCCAAGCGGTCTGACGGAAACGGCAAAGCCTCCATTTGTCTTGAAGGCGAAGGACTTTAAGCCGTTTGTGACTCCAAAGTGGGTTGAGCAAGCCGTTTTCTATCAGATTTTTCCAGATCGATTTGCGAATGGAGATCAGGCAAACGATCCCAAGGATGTTGTGGCTTGGAACGGAACTCCGACTTACTTCAATCGATTTGGAGGTGACGTAGCTGGGATTCGTCAGAGGTCGAGTTACTTAAGAGATCTAGGGATTAATGCGATCTACTACAACCCGATCTTCAAATCGCCGAGCAATCATCGGTACGACGCGACCGATTACAAGTTGGTTGATCCTGAAATTGGAACCAATGCGGAATTCTTTGCCCTTTCCAAAGAACTGAAGAAATCTGGGATTCGGACCATGTTGGACTTCGCGTTCAACCATACGGCGGTTGATTTTTATGCCTTCCAAGATCTGCGCGATAAGGGGGAGAAATCGGCCTATAAAGATTGGTATTGGGCGAAGTCCTATCCAATACAAGTTCAGGAAAACCCGAACTATGAGGCTTGGTATGGATTCCCATCGATGCCAAAGCTGAACGTGATGAATCCTGCTGCTCATGCTTATGTTTTGGGAGTGGTGGATTTCTGGCGGAAGAACTCCTCTTTGGACGGAATCCGACTGGATGTGGCTAATGAAGTGGACGTAAGGATGTGGCAAGCCTTGCGCAAACATGTAAAGGCGTCTGCTCCTGACACTTACATCTTGGGTGAAGAGTGGGGGGATGCGAGCAAGTGGCTTACGGGAGATCAGTGGGACGCTTCTATGAACTATCAGTTCCGAGATGCCTGCCTCCGATTTTTGGCGGATCAATCCATTTCTGCCAAAGAGTTTGGCCAACGGCTCATGCGCAACTACAACCTGTACGCTCCACAAGTTAGTCGGGTGCAGTACAACTTGCTCGGAAGCCATGACACGCCCCGCTTTCTGACTCTATGTCAGGGAGATGAAAAGCGAGCTCTGCTTGGAGCAACGGTTCTCTTAACTTGGGTTGGTGCACCTTCAATTTACTACGGTGATGAGATTGGAATGGCCGGAGATAAGGATCCTGACAACCGTAGAGGGATGCAGTGGGGAAGAGCCACCGCGACTAATCCGTTCTTGAAGCACTATAAAAAGCTGGTGGCGGCGCGAAAGTCTTCCAAGGCCCTTCAATCCGGAACACCTCTCCTTTTATCAGCATCGGATGCCAATCAAACCTTAGTTTTTGCCCGAGTCTTGGAAGAAGACCAAGCCATTGTCGCCATTAATCGATCTTCGACGCCCCAAAAGTCGACGATCTCATTGCCTTCCGATATTTCGATCCGCCGGTTTGTCGATGTTCTTAGTGGAGCACGCATAACGGCCACGAAGGATCGCCTTGTTATCACCATTCCTCCAAAATCGGCCCTTGTTTTGTTGCCAGGAGGAAAGCCATCGTCTCGCGGGTTCGCTGCCACGAATGCCGCTCGCCCAACATTCAACCCTTGGAGAAACTCATGAACAGTCAACGTCGACAGGGCTTCACGCTCATCGAACTCCTCGTCGTAATCGCCATCATCGCTATTCTCGCTGCGATCCTCTTCCCAGTTTTTGCTCAGGCAAAGGTTGCGGCCAAGAAGACTGCGGATCTTTCCAATCTGAAGCAGAACGGCACCGCAACGTTTCTGTATATGAATGACTACGATGATACGTTGCCCCAAACCAACGGCTCAGAGCATAGCTATATCATCGCCGCAAGAGTTCAGCCTTATACAAAGAATCGCGACATCTGGAAGAGCCCGGGTTCACGATGGTCAACGGGTTCTGTTCAGCATAAGCAAGCTAACAATGGAGTTTCCGATTATATGCTTGCGCCAAACGACGGCTGTGTTGGGTTAGGAACTTCGACGGTAGGGCCTAAGCCAAACTATTACAAGGATATTTACCCTCCCACTGACTACATCATCTCGGACTCGCTCTCAGATTGGGTTGGGGGAACATGCACCGGTGCTTATGGTGGATATAAGCGTAGTTACACTCAGAATGACGGCAAAATCACAGACGTTGCGAAGGTTGTTCTCTTCATAGACTTTCCGATGGCTGGATATCTTTGGCCAGGAGGACCTTGGGGTACCGATCCAAACTTCTGGGGTGGGGATAGCTTCAAAGGTCTCTTCAATGAAGGCTCTAACGTAACCCATTTTGATGGCCACGCCAAGTTCTACAAGTACAGCAAGCTGATGCCGCGAAACACAGATTGGAGCGGCGAATTGATCGAGTGGCAGTGCTGGGGCTTTGACTGGGCTCACCAATCCGTTCAATAAAAAAACCTTTGTCTCCATCCATTTTTAGGATGGGGACTTCCGATTTATGATGCATATTCAGAAAATTCTCGTTACAAGTCTTGGATTGATCGCATTGATTGGATGCGGGGAGCCAGATTATTCAGATGGTCCAGAAGCCTGGAAAAAGACTCCGGTATCGGAAAAAATCGAGCGAATCAAGAAGATGCCACTGTCCCAGGCTCAGAAGATTCAAGGCATAAATGACCTTCCTGTTTCACAAGAAGAGAAGGATAAAGCCATTGCAGAAATCAAAGCTATGCCTCAGAACTAAGGGAGGCATGGCCCCTTTGGTCCAAACTTTGCTTCCTTAGTGAGTGGCCTTGGGCCACAATAAGGGAAGTTTCATGTATCTAATCGCGCAATCTGCTCCAACAGGCCTCACTGATATCATCACTATTCCAGCTGTTTGTTTCTTGCTGGGACTGAGTTTATGGTACGGCGGATTGCTGTTTGAGAATCGAACTGAAAAGTCTTGGCTTAAGTGGCTCGCGTTTGTTCCCATCGTAATCGGGTTGTACATTGGTTTCCAACTGACAGTGCAGGTTGGCGACTACACCTATCAGCGCATGTTAGCGAGTAAAAAGCTAATCTACGGTCACTATTTGGCGCTGGTTTTACCAAGCATAGCCTTGATTACCGTTGTTGTCTGGCACCTGTACTTGAAGCGCAGCGGCGCATATGATCATCGCTACTGACAACTTCCGCTCATAATAGCGGTATGAGTACTGTACCGAGCAAAGGCGCTCCAATCAGGGAAGAGATTGATCGTTTGAAGGCAGGTTTGACCACCACTCAAGCCCCGTTTATTGAAGAGCAGCAAGCTAAAGGCAACCTCTACATTTTTCAGCCCTACGATCTCTACTCGGAAGAGAACCACGAAGCGTGGAGGATGCTGTTTGCCAGGATGGAGCCTCGGTGGAAACGGTACGCCAACCAGCATTTTCAGGCAGGGATTGATGCACTTTGTCTCGATCCTAATCGCGTGCCCAAGCTAGATGACGTCAATACCTTTTTGAATCCACTGACGGGTTTTAAAGCAAAAGCGGTCAGCGGATATATCCCGGCCTTTATCTTTTTTGACTGTCTTCGAAATCGTGAATTCCCGACTACCATAACCATCCGAAGCTCCAAGAAGCTAGATTATCTACCGGAGCCGGATATCTTCCACGATATCGCGGGACATGTTCCCATGCACACGGACAAAGCCTTTGCGGATACTTTGGTGAAGTTTGGCGACTGCGCCCATACCGCAGCGGAGATAGTGAAGAGCATTAAAAGCCATGATGAGCAGGCAAGACGGCTGACCTCCATCATCAAGGCAATGGCCCGATTCTTTTGGTTTACGATCGAGTTTGGTCTCATGAAAAGCCACACGGGACACGGGTTGAAAGCCTATGGCAGTGGACTCTTAAGCTCTTTCGGCGAACTAGCTCATAGTCTTGAATCTCCGGCCGTGCAGAGGTATCCGATCCAGCTAGAGTGGGTAATTAACCAATCGTTTGAGATTGACCACTATCAGCCACTATTATTTCACGTAGACTCCTTTGATCACCTGTTTTCATTGGTTGATGACCTAGAGAAGTGGATGCTGGAAGGAAAGCTCAATAACGTTGCTCCCGGTGAGCCGGGAGTCAGCCAAGCTGACTTGGATAGTTTTCTAGGGTAACTATCCAGAGTCCACGAGGTTTCGGCCAGATGTGATCTGGCCGAATATTGCTTACTTAAAGAAGTCGAACTTCTGCAGGCGATCTCTGACTGCTGCCAAGAACTGACCGGCAACAATTCCGTCAATGATTCTGTGGTCATATGTAAGCACCAAGTTCATGATGGATCGAATCGCGATCATGTCATTCATGATTACAGGACGCTTGGTAATGGCATAGGCACCCAGAATTCCGGCCTGAGGAGCATTGATCATTGGCGTGCCAAAGAGTGCTCCATAAGTTCCTGGATTAGTGAGGGTGAAAGTGCCACCTTGAACATCGCTCGGCTTCAGACTGTTGCTTCGCGCAGCTTTCGCGATACCATCCAGGTCTCTAGCGATGTCAATCAGAGATTTCTTGTGGCAATCTCGAATTACGGGAACGATGAGACCGTCTTGTCCTTTTGCTCCGAGGGCAACGGCAATACCGATATGGACGCCATTGTTCTTCACTACCTGGAAATCATCTCGCAAGCTGGAGTTCACAATCGGAAGCTCCATTAGCGTTTCGGCAAGAGCCTTGATGAAGAAAGGAGTGTAAGTAAGTTTGACTCCGTATTGCTCAAGGAATGCATCCTTGTTTCGCTCACGGAATGAAACCATAGATGTGACATCGCACTCAGTGATGGTGGTTACCGTTGGGATAGCGGCACTCTTGACCATGTGCTCGGCAATCATCTTACGCATACCAACGAGTGGATAAATTTCTTGATCTGCACCGGCTACAGTAGATTGTACTGACTTAGGCTCAATCTTTGGAGTAGGTTGAGATTGTGCAGCAACGGCAGGCTTGGCTCCACCCGCTAGATAGGCTTCAAGATCTTTCTTCGTGACTCGGCCACCGGTACCTGTTCCAGGAATGGTAGAAAGCTCCGCATCAGAAAGGTTATTAGCCTTGGCAATGCTTCGGACGACCGGGGTGTACCAACGACGCTCACCATCGGCAACAGGTTGAGCAGTCGGAGCTGCCTCTTGCTTTACCGTCTCAGTTTTAGCGGCAACAGGCTCCTCCTTCTTTGTTTCGGCAGGAGTTGGTTCGGTGGGAGTTGCTACACCGTTGGCGGTAGCCCCTTCTTCGATAAGGCCCATCGCGTGGAAGACCTCGACCTGTTCGCCTTCTTGGATCAGAATCTTGGTGAGAACACCGCTGGCGGGGGCACCAAGCTCGGTATTCACTTTGTCGGTCATGATCTCGACGACGGGCTCGTCCTCTTTCACAAAGTCGCCCACTTTCTTGAGCCAGCGGCTCACTGTGCCTTCGTGTACAGACTCGCCCAATTCGGGCATCAAGATCTCAACTGCCATGGCCCATAGTTTACCGAGGTCCGGCTCACGGCTTAACATGGTTTCGGGTTAATGGTCCCTAATTCATGTAAAGCCGTGAAGATGATGGGCTCTAGCCGCCTCGCATGGGATCAAGCCATGGTGTATCGCCGTAGTAGAACCGGTTTACATTCCATGTTTTTGCGTGTCCATCCATGAAGCCAACGACGGCCATTTTGCCACCGTGTCGTGGAGCCGGTCCTGCCCAATCTGGATTTGTAGAATCGGAAACTCTTGTTAGCGATGCACAGCACCCTCCGCCTAATCCATCAACAATGGGATCCTCAAGAATGTAGGCTCTGTCTTTTGCTTCCCAATTTTCAGGAATAAAAGGAGCTGTGGCATTGGCTTTTGCACCGCCGTCAGCGATGAGAATCGTGGTCGCTGGACTATTGGTGCCTGTATCACTGGTGATAACGGGTTGATTTGTTGCGCGGTTGAATCCATTCCCGAGTATTCGAAAGTTTGCGATGTAACTTAGCTTGAATGGTTTATCGATTCCCGCTGGAGGATTTGGGTCGGCCCAGCTTGTGATCCCAGGATTGGAATGAGAAGGGCACTTAAACATATCCCGATTCTTGATGTAGGGCTGAAAAAGTTGATTCCATAGGATGTTTGGCGAGAACGTCCAAGCCGGCATATAGTTGTCGTCGTAGTCAGAAACATATAGTTTGAATGCGGTTAAGAACTGTTTCTGGTTGGATAAACAAGCGGTTTTTTTGGCTGCTTCTTTTGCCTGCGCAAAGACTGGGAATAGGATTGCCGCCAAAATCGCGATAATCGCAATAACAACTAAAAGTTCAATGAGTGTAAAAGCACTTCTTCGCAAGATAATCACCTCTGCTTTGATGATGCACTACTCGATTTTGCTTTAAAACTGTCTTTAGATAGGGTGCAAGTGCTTATGAAGACGGGAGGGACTTGGATTTAGGAACCTAGCAAAATTTACAGAAGCTTTTTACCGACGTAGCAACGTTCTGAAATGGTGTTACAATGAGTTAACTTCCTCACATTTGTGTAGGAGTCTAATTGGGAGTGGATGATGAGTTTATTTGCATCTTTTGTAAGTCGGAATCGTTTTGTAACCGCTGTTTTGGCCGGGAGTAGCTTGTTCTGCTTACCAGCTGTTTCTTCAGCTGTAGGTTTTACTGACTACTATGCTCCAGAGAATTGGACATATACCGAGCTTTTTGATGGTGTTGGTACCTATTTCGTTAATTCAAGCATGCTTGTCATGACTGGTGGTGATGATGATCAGGCTTCTGATAGTTATTTCACTATAACCGCGGCTGCCGATGGAATCTTTAGCTTTGATTGGCAATACGCTTCCGAGGATGAGCCAGGTTGGGACGGTGGTTTTTATATCCACGGATCTAGTCTTGATGATTATTTTTTGCTTTCCGATACTGACGGGGAGTTTGGATCAGAGAGTATCAGTGTTTTAGCAGGTGATATTATTGGATTCAATATATTTTCTGCTGACGGGACGTTTGGTCCCGGTGAGTTAACGATCACTAACTTTGTTGGGCCTCAGCCAGTTCCTGAACCTGCAACGCTTGCAGCTTTAGGACTTGGAGCAGCTGCACTACTCCGGCGTAAGCGGAAGTAGCTAGATTGGGTAAGTAGATTCTTTACAGATTCTGCTTACCCTAAAAGTATTTCGCCACGAAGGACAATCGCCGCATATCCTTTCAGAAGTACTCGAGCCCCTAAAAACTCAACCTGAATGAATCCGCCTCTCTGAGATGCTTGATATCCGAGCATTTCTGTCTTTCCAAGTTTTTTGGCCCAGTAAGGAGTTAGTAAGCAGTGTGCAGAGCCAGTGACGGGATCCTCCGGGATACCAATATTTGGACCGAAAAAACGGGATGCAAAATCATCTGCTTCGGATTCGCTTTTTGCAGTGATAACAACGCCATTCCGCCCTAGTTTGCTTATAGCTGCGAGGTCAGGGGAGAAGTCTCGGATGGCTTGCTCCGATTGTAGTTCTATCAGCCAGTACAGGCGGTTATCACCAACATAACTGACCTTTACTCTCAGCGCTTCTTCGAACTGGGTTACGTTGCTGACGGGGGTAGTGAACTCAGAAGGGAAGTTTAAGATAATAAGATCGCGTTCTCGCTCCGCCAGCATTTCACCCGATCTGGTTTGGAATCGGATGGAGCCATTTTCTTTTCGAGTTTCCCAAAGGATATGGGCTGAAGCCAGTGTGGCGTGTCCACACATTTGGACCTCATTTGTGGGCGTAAACCATCGTAGATTGTAGTTGCCGTCCCCTATTTTGAGAAGAAATGCCGTTTCGGCTTGATTCATTTCTGCGGCGATTTGCTGCATTAACTCATGGGAGATCTGCTCGTCTAGCAAACATACACCAGCGGGATTTCCGCGAAAAGGACGGTCAGTAAAGGCGTCGACAATGTAGATTGGCAGAGGCATGCTTTGTGGTGTTCTGCTGAAAAACGCCCTTACTCCACAACGTGAAACAGTTACGTTGTGGAGTAAGAGACCTGCGTGAAGAAGTTTAGCGAGTAACTAACTCGCGCAAATCTTCTTCGCCAACTTCTTGTTTGGTATCAGCCATCTTCAGGAACTCGGCATAGAGGTGCTCAAACCGATCAGCGTTGAAATCGAATCCCATCTCGTGCAATCTGAACTTCAGACCATGACGCCCAGATCGAGCGGTGAGGATGATCTCACTCTTCTCAGCCCCGACCAAAGTAGGATCGATGATCTCATAGGTTGAACGATCCTTCAAAACTCCGTCCTGGTGGATACCGCTGCTATGGGCATACGCATTTGCTCCAACCACGGCTTTATTGCGCTGAATCACCATTCCAGTTAGTTTGGAAACCATTCGGGAGGTCGCCAAAAGCTTTCTCGTATCAACGCCGGTTTGGCAATCAAACTTATCGGCTCGAATATGAAGCGCCATAACAACCTCTTCCAAAGCGGTATTTCCCGCTCTCTCGCCGATCCCATTGACGGTGACCTCAACCTGTCTGGCACCTCCCATTACGCCCGCAAGGGTATTTGCCGTGGCCATGCCAAGATCGTTATGGCAGTGACAGGAGAAAACGGCCTTGTCGGAATTGGGAACATTGTCAATAATGCCCTTGATCAGGTGGTAATACTCGTTGGGATAGGTGTAACCAGTTGTATCGGGCACATTGATGGTGGTTGCACCGGCCTTTATGACTTCCTCTACAACGCGATAGACATATTCAGGATTGGCTCGGCCTGAGTCTTCCATGAAGTACTCAATATCATCCGTAAACTGACGAGCGTGCTTAACGGCTCGAACCCCCGTTTCCAACGCTTGTTCTGGAGTCATCTTAAGCTTGTACTGAAGGTGGTTCTCGCTGACGCCTAGTCCGGTATGAATTCGACGTCGTTCTGCAGGCTTGAGTGCTTCCGCAGCAACTTCAATGTCCTTTTCGCGGGCTCGCGTAAGACCACAGATCGTAACGCCTTTCAGTTCCTTTGAAAGAGTCTCAACGCTTTCAAAGTCTCCAGGGGAGCTGATCGGGAACCCGGCTTCGATGATATCTACGCCAAGGTCCACGAGTTGGCGTCCGATCTCAATCTTTTCCGTTACGGATAGGCGTACCCCGGGGCTTTGTTCGCCGTCGCGCAGGGTTGTGTCAAAGACTAAAACTCGATTACTCATGATAGTGTGGGACCTCAAGCATATTATACGTTCCAAGACCCCCTTGATACATTTCGGCTGTTCGGATCGGGTGTTCAGTTAGGAATAGACAACGGTATTGACTTTGGACTTAGTTAATCGGAAGCGACACCCCTCATTTTTGAAGTCTGTTGGAGCTATCTTGATGTTGTTTGTGACTTACTAGGTCATCGAACCTAAAACAATTTTCTGGATGCAATAGCTAATGGTTGTTTAATGCTTGTCTCACTACGATTGTTGAGGCATGGAAAGGAAGCAGTTCACGCGTCGGAGATTCTTAATTTCGCTAGGAGCGACAACCCTAGTTCTCCAAGGTTGTGGAGGATGGGGAGGGGGCAGTGGCTCGGGTGGTTCAACAGGGGGCACCTTAACATCTAGAGAGTACACCGGCACGGTTTCTTTGCCGTCTGGATTGAGCTCCAATGGCTTAAGAGTTGTGGGAGCTGTTTCCAGTTCGGAAGTAACGGGTGGGCAGTTCACGGCTAAAGGTTTTAGTGAGTTTGCAACGCTGGTTACCCTATATGAACCTAGTTCAGAGAAGGCAATCTTGATCGGAATGCTTGACCCAGATTCTTCAACTCAAGTTATTGATGCAACTAACTGCGCCGCAACGCTTATCTTTATCGCTTTAGGCGGATCACAACTGACTGGCGACGATCGACAAAACTTCTGGACTGCTACTAAGTCATCTTCTGTCGTCGCTCCATTGGCGCAGGTCATCGAAACTCGACTTCAAGCCGATATGTACGCGTTAGAAAATGAAGATGGGGAAATCCTGGATGCCTTGGCACTAGCTGTAACGGGACCATCTGGGGCTTCGATGGTTTACTCATCAACCTCAAAGGGTTTGTCCGCCAAAAGTCGAGCTGAATCAGGCGCAAAGATTTCACTCCAAAAACCAAGGATTGGTGAAGAGCTTAATGGGCTAACTTGGGTGAACAATAATCACCAATCAATAACCATCCATAACCAACGTCTCCGTGAGGGATCCCTGAGGCCATACCTTGTACGAAAAACGGATTCCGAGAACGTGCCAAGCTTTGTGCAACCGGAAAAGCTCGTTGGGCAGAGAATCCACCTTCAAGCAAAGAAAAGTTCCCCCGATATTCCGATGGCCTTGGATAATCCAACGGATCGAAACAATGAGTTACGAGTGATCTATCTCACTCCAGTATTTGACTCGGTGGAGGGTGAACCGTTTACCGCGAGCGGATTTGAATCACATAAGGCAGAGTGGCGAACCGATTTGGGCTACATGTATCAAAGAGCCGAAACCTCTCTCTATGGCAAAGTGGCTCTAGAAGCTCTGGGAATCTCAGGCATCACTTTCCCAGATTCTCGAGTCAATGAGACCTTGGAGAATTTGGTTGCATTGGGTGGAACTACGGGGATGACCATCACCGATGCCCAACAAGGGCGAGGATTAGCTTCTGCAATCAGCACTCTTGCCGCAGAAACAAGAGATACATCTCAAAGCGCGTATGAGCATTTGGCGGCGATCGCTCCTCTTCTTCAAGAAGCTCACCCAGTTCTATCAAGGGACTTAGCTAAGGGCAATCTGAAGAGCGACGAGATTCAGCCATTCCGTGCTGCACTAAGATTGATCTCCTTGAGTGGTGCCTTAGCTTTTGCGCTCGACAAAGGACCGGAGTATCGTGATCTAACAGAAGGAGAGCAGGGAATTGTATTGGAACTATCTCTCAACGTCAGCAGCTTTAGTCTTAATCCATCGGGTGGAGACTACAAACCTGGTCAGGACAAAACCATTTCCATGACGGTCAGCGGACAATCAGGCGCACTGACTTACAAGTGGAGCCTCCGCGGTGTTTCCAATTCAACTTTGGATGACCAAGCCGGAAAGACGGGCGCAGACATAGAAACGGATCAAAACGTGGTTTTGTTTAAGCCGGGAGCCAATGCTATGGGAACGGCGATTATCGAGTGTGTCGTTTACGAAGGCGTTGGTTCAGAAAGACAAGAAGTTGGCTCCGATGTTGTTGAATTCACGAGGGTCGATGCGTTCTTTTTGAGTTCCTATTCATTTGAAGAGCCAACTCGAACTTGGCACTACGGAATGGGGATTGTTGAGAAGCGCCGCAATACGGGAGCAAGCAATAGCTATTTCGGAGGCACATTGTATGTGAACTCCAGATACGTGGATCCTGCCTTGAGTATTAATGATTCGGCCAACTATGTCTTTAACATAGAAGCCTATACTGGCCTACCTAAATCAGACTCGATTGCACCAGATCTTGTAGGGACTCGAGTCATGCCATCGTCTGGAGGCGGAGGAGCTAACTGGGCGGGAGTCAACGTTTATGATTTGGGTGATCGATTGGCAATCGTGAAAATTAGGTCAGAGTGGTATTCAACAAGCACACCCGAGGAAATCCAGTTTGTCCGAGCCCACGTATTGGCACACATCGGTCGTACCACGATCACTGCGCTTCTCTCATAACGATTGAGCGCTCTTGATTTGCAAGCTCATCTTGTATAGACTTGCGAGCGATGAGCATGGACCATACTTTCTCTAGGCGAGCCTTTCTTACTGCGAGTGCTGGGGTTGCCGCTTCGGTCGCGGTCGGTTTTCGAGGTTTTGAGCAAGAAAGGCTAGTCTTGGGCAGTGGTTCTAATCGATATGAGTGTGTTCATGATTGGATTACTCCACCATCAGGGATGGTTTTTGGGGATACACACGGAGTTGCTCAGGATGGCCGTGGACGCATTTACATTGCTCATACGGTGAATAGCAGTAGCGCTAGCCAAGATGCCATCGTGGTTTACGATGAGAAAGGGAAGTTTCTCAACAGTTGGGGAGCACGATTCAAAGGTGGCGCGCACGGGCTTGACTTGCGAAAAGAGAATGGCGAGGAGTTCCTGTATCACTGCGATACCAACGCCAAAAGGGTTGTTAAAACTGAACTGGGTGGCAGCGTCATTTGGGAAAGGGGAGCGCCAGAGGAATCCGAGAAGTATAAAGACGGCGCACCATTTGTGCCCACGAACGTCGCTTTTTCGCCAAATGGAGATTTCTATGTGGCCGATGGCTATGGCTCACATTGGATTCACCAGTTTGATCGTAAGGCAAATTACATGAGAACTTTTGGTGGTGTTGGGAAAGAGGCGGGACAGGTGAACTGTCCACATGGCTTGTGGGTAGATACTCGCGGAAAAGAACCGTTACTTGCGGTCGCAGATCGTAGTAATCGTCGCATTCAATACTTCAGCCTAGATGGCAAGCACGTACGCTTTAGCCAAGAAGGTATGCGTTCGCCTTGCCATTTTTCCTTACGGGGTGATCAAATGCTCGTTCCAGATTTGGATAGCGTGGTGACAATCTTGGACACGGATAATAAACCCGTGGTTCAACTGGGAGATGGACACCCGACGAACCTTCGAGGTGCAGCAAGAAAGGACTTCATTCCCGGCAAATTCATCCATCCTCACGACGCAATGTTTCTACGCAATGGAGACATCCTCGTTGCTGAGTGGGTGCCAATCGGGCGAATCACTTTGCTGCGCAAACTCAAATAGCCGGTGGAGCGGTGGATTTCCTTATGTCTAGTCCACATGGCATTAGTTTTTCAAACGGCATGATCAGTTCATCATTTATTCGTTTGACTAGAATCTCAATTGCCTCAACTCCCATTTGATGGAGAGGTTGTGAAATGGATGTAAGCTCAGGTCGGAGTTCGTTGCAATAGGCAGTCGAGTCAAACCCAATTACAGATAGATCTTGTGGCAGTTGAAGTCCTTTCTGAGTTGCGATACGGATGACGTCGGCGGCTAGTCCATCGCTAAAGCAGATAATGGCGGTGTGACTAGGTTTGGACAGGTAGCGGTCTAGTTCCTGACGCTGAGGATCCACTTTGATGGGGTAGGAATGACCCTGCAGCCCATGAATAGTGACCATATCCACAAATGAATTGCGCCTCTCATCTGCCTCTCCGGATACTAACTCTTCTTCGTAAGCGAAGGCGATTTTTTGATGTCCTAAGCTTTTCAGGTGTTGGATGGCTAAATCAATCCCTTGGCGGTTATCACACATGAGTGTGGGGACGTGACCACCAAAATCGGAGGTGTGAGCATGAAGTGCCACAATGGGCACTCTTGACCGTGCCATGAGTTGCTTCATCTCGTCAGAGGGACTGGCGCTATACCAAACGAGCCCATCGAAACGGCCATCGTTCATGCCATCTGAAGGATCGTCACCGAGTAGCTTTGGGCACAGCGTTACCGAATAGTCATGACGGAATGCACCTTCGATGATCCCATCCATTAGCGATGCGAAATAGCGGGAGCCCTGGTCCATGAGGGGACGAGGAAAACCAGTACCGTGAAGGACCCCAAGAGCCATGGTTTGTTGAGTTCGAAAGTTCCGAGCCCAAATATTGACCCGATATCCAAGCTCATTGGCAGCCTCACGGACTCGCTGGGCAGTGGCTTCGCTTACACGAATTCCATTAGCCTTGTTATGAAGGACCTTTGAGACAACAACCGGTGTCACTCCAGCCTTATTTGCGACATCACGAAGGGTAACTGCCATTAGGTTCTATTGTGAACGAGAAAGAAAAAAGCCGCCGACAAATCCAGTGTCGGCGGTGCCGCAAAGCAAAGTGGTGTTACTTAGTGGGCGGGCCTTTCTGACGGTCTGCGGCCTTGCTCATGGCTTGTTGAAGCTCTTCGTTGGTAGGCTTGCGACCAAGCACTTGCTGCTTAACCTCCTCTGAAGCTTGAGGAGTGCTCGATTGACATCCGCACATGAACGCGGCGATAGCAGATAGAACGATGATAGATTTCTTCATAGGATCAATCCTCCCCTGAGTAAACAGGGAAGGTTAGTCGTTGTGCAGATGCTATCGTTTAGCATCCCACTGATTACGATCTGGTTGGTTGACCGGATCAGGATTGGTCGCTTCTGGACGTTGTGCCTTCACATGTCCATCTGCGTAAACAAACACTCCTATTCCGCCAAACTTTGCCGATACTGAGCCTGCAGGGCCGTTGGGATAGGCTGCTGTCTTGGGGCGCGTTCCATCAGGAATCGAGTTAGCTCTTGTATAGAAAGCACCGCTGAAGAAGACTCCTGGACCATAGTTTGTCAAAGGTGTATCGTAGCTCTCATAACCGGCAATCGTCATGACATCGGCGGCATGTCGCTCACTGAGGAGGATTGTCTCTGCTGGTTTCGTTACCGAGGTCGTGGGTACCGCACCTACTGGTTCTAGCCACCCGTCTCCCGAAGCGGCAATCATGCCCATGGTTCCGCGCATCTCAAAACCGCTTGCGCCCCAAGCACCATGATAGCTATTAGCGCTGAGAGAGAAATTAACCCCGGCCCAATCCATGCCTGGCCAAATCTTGCCCGCGTGAGTATCGATGGGTGAAAAGAACGTGTTTACATTCTTTATGTAAGGCAGGTTAAACTTCACGAAGTTGATCTCGCCCGCCCAACCTCCATTCTCATTCAGGTCGTTGTAGCTTGGCGACGTGTTATCGTCGTAATCGCCAGCGTACATGATGATCGCCAAACCAACTTGCTTGAGGTTTGAAATCTGCTGCGTCTTTTTGGCCGCCATTTTTGCTTGAGCAAAGACCGGAAACAGGATTGCGGCTAAGATCGCGATAATTGCGATCACTACAAGAAGCTCAATGAGCGTGAAACCACTACGTTTCATTAAAATCACCTTCGTTCAGATTGTTGTCCACCTTCAATTGGCGGATCTCATACTTGGGCAACTACGCCCATCCAAAATTTCAATTGACCAATAACGCAATAGACATTCGTTATTGTCAGACTATGATACAACGACATATCATAGTTGATATGTCGATATATCAACAAGGGTTTTCGTGTAAATTTCAAAAACCTCGCAATCGTCATGCACTATCCAAAGGTGTGCGTTGCCATGCGGTTTTAGTACTAGTAAATCTTTCGGCGAATGTGCCGATATTTACTCGTGTAACGTGTCTGCGTGATGTGAATGGGGTTAAGAGAGTTGGAGGAGTTGAACAGAGATGTTCTCATGGGACGTGGCCAGCATGCGAGAGTGTTGATTGCGGATGATGAGTCAGCTTCTGTCGTAGCCCTGAGGCGATACTTTGAGCAAGAAGGTATTCGCGTTGATATTGCTTCTAACAGACTTGAAGCTCTCGCTCTCTTTCATCGAAACCGCTATCGATTAGTGGTCTCCGGATGGAGCCTCTCTGCCTTTTCAGGCATTGAATTGTGCCGTCAGATACGAGAGTTGGATGGAAACTATGTCTACTTCGTGCTCAGCGGGACATCTGTTGATGTTCGCAATCTCCAAGAGGCTTACGACGCAGGTATTGATGACTTCCTAGAAAAGCCACTTCAAAGAGAGAAGCTTCATCAACGACTCTTGGTTGCGAGAAGGCTTTTGAAAGTCGAGAACTCTCTTCAAGCTCAGAGAATGGAGATGGAGCACAAGAGCGAAACCATGAGGACTGTGAATCAGAGCCTGATGCATGCGTCTCGTCGATTTGAAGAACTCTTCAGCGGTTTGCCCATGGCTTGCTTCACGATGGATCAGGACGGACTTGTTCATGAATGGAACCGTCAATGTGAAAGCGATTTTGGTATTGCTACCCATGAGGCTTTTCAACGGCCGGTTTGGGAGGTTTTAGGCTCTGGAGCAGAGACATTCTGGAATAGCCAAACCATGGGGAGCCTGTTTTCTGGACAAAGCATCGAGCACCTTGAGTGGAGTTTTATCACGCCGTCCGATGAACAAAAATTCTTTGTATGTAACATCTTTGGTTTACGCAGTGTTCAGGGAGAACTTGTTGGAGCCATTAGTGCGAATCTGGACATTACGGAACGCAAACGAGCTACACAAAGGATCAATGAGCAAATATTGACCATCAATCTGTTTGCGAAGGAACTCCAAAGACAAAAAGGGCAGCTTTTGAAAGCGAATCGCCGGCTAGAGCAACTTGCTTTGACGGACGGAATGACTGGCTTACTAAATCACCGAGGCTTTCAGGAAGAGCTTGAAAAAGCCTATGAAAGACATATTAGGAATCAAACACCTTTAAGTTTGCTGCTTATGGATGTTGATAATTTCAAGCAGTTCAACGATACATACGGTCATCAGGGCGGGGATGAAGTGCTTCAGAAGTTTGGAGATATGCTGCAATCCACCACCCGTAAACACGAACCTGCCGCTCGTTACGGCGGTGAAGAGTTTGCGGTCATTCTCGAGGGGGCTGATCCAGATCAAGCTATACACGCTGCTGAACGGTTTCGTGACGCGATTCACAAGCGGAAATGGCCATATCGAACGATTACGTCTAGCTTTGGTGCAGCCACGGTTCTAAATGGAGCTATGGATCGAGAAGAATTGATCAGAAGGGCCGATGTTGCCCTATACGCCTCCAAACGCAACGGGCGCGATCAAGTGACGCACTACAGGGAAGTGGAGCGAAGACGGGCCGCCTGATCAAAAGCAAGGCTGATTCCCAACTTGGCAAGATCAACTAGTGGAAGCGATAGTGCCTCTTCTTCTGTGAACCAATCACAGCCATCAGTAGACCCGCCTACTTCGACACAAAGCGCATCTGATTCCACTTCAGCCCAATAGAGAATGCGGATGGAATGAGCTTTTCTATCTTGATACTCATACAGTACAGAGTCAACGTCCGCAAGCCCCTTCAATGATGCTTTGAGCCCGGTTTCTTCTTGAATCTCTCGCAGGGCAGCGTCTTCCGGTGATTCTCCAAACTCAAGTCCTCCTCCCGGGAGAGTCCATTTGCCAACGTTTTGCTCGATAGCGGCAAGTCTACAAAGTAGGATGCGATTGGTCCGGACAATCAGTCCATATGCGGCTACACGGGTCCACTTTCTCATACAGATTCCTTACTGAACAAACAGTATGCGAGATATAAACGTGAACGGCAGATATGGCGTGAACGTCGTCTCCATATGGACTTGATGAAAGATATCAAGAACAAAAAGCTTCTATATTGGAAAGGCGTTCTGTTCGCGGTTTTGGGAATGATGGCGGCGAGTCTCTTACTATTGGAGAACCCAAGTTTGCGCAATTTCATCCTCCTCATGATCATGATTTGGGCATTCTGTAGGTTTTACTATTTCTTGTTTTATGTGATTGAGAAGTATGCCGATCCGACTTTCCGGTATGCCGGAGTCGGATCGTTGTTAAGGCATCAACTATCGAAGAAACGTTAGCGCGGCCGAGTCATCAACTCTGTACCTGTATCCCGCAACTGGCAAACGATGTCGTGAGCTTCTGTCTCAGACTTTCCGAATGTTTGTAGTGAGAAGTCTGCCATCTGTAAGGCAAGCTCTAGTTCACCCATAACGATGCTTTGGATTCCGAGTTCTTCAAAGTAAGGAACATCTGAAGCTTGGTGGGTTCGGACACAAACTTCGATATCAGGATTAGACTTTCTCGCGTACTCCACAAACTTCCTTGCGTCCGATTTTGCGGGAGTGGCAATGATCAGCATTTTGGCTTGTTTAAGTCCGGCATGAGCTAAGATGCCAGGTCTGGCGGCATCACCGAAGACAGTGGGGACCCCTTGCTGTTGTAGTTGCTCTATGATCGTTCGATCGAGATCAACGACCACATAGGTTACATTGATTCGCTCCAAAGCCTTGCCGATCATCATTCCCACTCGACCATAGCCGATCATGACTACGTGGTCAGTGAGTCCATGAGGTACGTCCGATATTTCCTTGGTTAGGTCACGCGAACGCCGTTCTAAGGCTTTTTGGAACCGAGGATTACGTTCAAGTGAGCGATTCAATTTTCCGAGTGAACCAAAAATCAGCGGGTTCACGGCAATCGACAGGACAGCTGTCGCCAAGATAATGCTCAACGCAATATTGGGAACAATCTCTAGGTAAATACCTAAGCTGATCAAGATAAACGAGAATTCACCGATCTGCGCCAAGCTTGCCGAAATAATCAGCGCGGTTGCCATTGGGTATCGGAACATCAGAACAATTGCACAAGCGGCAATTGACTTACCGATCAAGACGATTCCGAGGGCACCCAATATGTGGAGCGGATACTTGACCAAAACCGTGGGGTCAAACATCATGCCTACCGACACAAAGAACAGTACGGAAAAGGTTTCTTGAAGCGGGAGAATCTCTGCACCAGCTTGGTGAGAAAGGTCCGACTCGGCGATCACAACACCGGCGAAGAACGCTCCTAACGCAGGTGATACGCCAAACAGTGCCGCTGCTCCAAACGCAATCCCAAGCGCGATGGCCGCGACTCCCAGTGTAAACAGCTCTCGAGAACCGGAACGCGCCACTCGGCCAAGGACGGCTGGAATCACTCGTTTGCCAATGACCAACATAGCCGCCACAAATACGGTGACCTTGACTAAGGTGAACCCTAAAGTTGCGTAGATATTCGCTTCGGCTGCACCTTCTGGTGCTTTGCCGCCTAAGGGGATGACCAAAGCGGGTAGAGCAACCAAAGCGATGACGGTTACAAGATCTTCAACAATCAGCCAGCCAATGGCTATTTTTCCATTAACTGTTTCGAGTTCGTTTCGGTCACCTAATGCCTTTAACAAAACAACCGTACTGGCTACGGAAAGACATAGTCCAAAGACAAAGCCTGCTCCCCATGACCAACCCCAGAGTCGCGCCAAAAGCATGCCTAGAACGGTAGCCGCAGCAATCTGCGCTATAGCGCCAGGTACCGCTACCTTTCGTACGGCTAGAAGGTCTTTGATTGAGAAGTGCAGGCCGACACCAAACATCAATAGGCTAACGCCGATCTCTGATAACTGGTGAGCAATCTCACTATCCGCGACGATTCCCGGTGTGAAAGGGCCAATCGCGATACCGGCAAGTAGGTAACCAAGTAAGGGAGGGACTTTGAGCTTGTTTGCGACGAGGCCGAAGATGAAAGCGAGTCCAAGTCCGGCGGCGATGGTAACGATCAGGGAGGTTTCGTGTACCATTGGCCTAGTATACCGGCCAGGGGAGGGGAGCGACTACCTTTGGACTAGTGACTTTGCTTTTTTTGACGAAGGCGATACAACATTGATTTTTCCCGCTCACACAAGAGTTACGACATGAACCTGCTCTTGAGCGGTCTTTCGTACTTGAGCTCCTCTTTCCTCCACCGCAGTGATGCTCCTCAGGAGCCCTCCAGTTTCTCGACCTTTGCTTATGGTCTCTGGTCCTGACGGATGCTCATCTCACATAGTGTATTGAGTGCTATGCATTGTAGACAGGCTCCATATGGAGGCCTATTGCTGCTCTTGTTGAGATTGTTCACGCAATTGATCCACCACTTTTTGAAGCTCGTCAATATCGCGTTGAGTCACCGTCTTAGGATCAACTGCATGTAAAAGAAGTTCCGATGCGGATCCGCGAAAGACGGAATGCATCACATTGCTAATCCAGTTGCGCTTCGATTGGTGGGCCGATTCACTGGCGGAGTAGGTGTGGCTGCGCGCCGATTCGTCCCGATCTACCAAGCCCTTGCCATGCATCAACTGTAGTGTCTTCAACACTGAGGTGTAGCCCACATCCTGATCTTTCTGTATCGTCTCGTGGACCTCGCGCACCGTGCTCGCGCCTTGCTGATTCAACACCTGCAGAATCTTTAACTCTGCCGGAGTAATCGCTGCCTTCCCAGGTTTTCGACCCATATAGAAACATTGTACGAAATAAACCCGTACCATGTCGCCGGTCCCCCAGAGTAGACACCGGATTCCTCCACCGGTGCGCCAAAGTAGCCACCGAATGATTGTGCCGGTGCGTCCACAACTCAGGGAATCACGGAGGCAGACAGGAGTAGGGAATTGCGACACTGGCGCAAAAGTCGGTATGGTGCATGGCGATGCCCGATAAAGTAATCCTGATCCGCCTTTTGGGCGACGAACCGCCTTGCGCCCAAGAGGCGTGTGGCCTGGATCGAGAGGGGTGGGCGCGCGTAGTCGCCGGAATCGCCCTCGGCACAGACGGCCCCTTCACCGTCGGACTCTATGGCGGCTGGGGCACAGGGAAGACCTCTCTCCTGCACCGCGTCCAAGAGTTGGCGTCTACCGGTAAGGACACGGAGGCCTTTGTGGTCAACGCTTGGGAGCATGAGAACTCCCCGGACCCGCTGCGGTATCTGGTGGCCGATATTCTGGAGCAGATTGACGAGCGGCTAGAGACCGTGAAGGAGCCAGAGAGGGGAGGGAAGCTAAAGAAGATAAGAGAAACCCTGGGAAATAAAAAGGTGTGGAGCGGGATCAAACTGGCGGCAAACTTAGCCTCTTTAGGGCTGGGGCTTCCCCTGGCCTTACCGGTGGCATTTGCGAAAGAAGGCGTCGAAACCGCATCCGCAGCTGCCGAAGTAGCGGGGACCGCTGCCGAATTGGGCACTGACCCTAAAGCGGGACATGATATGCCGGTGCCCGTGGGGCTACGCACGAAGCTACGCGATCAGTGGAAACTCAGTATCCCGGATATGCGCATTGTGATCTGCATCGATGACCTGGACCGCTGTCATCCCGATGCCGCCCTGCGCTTGTTGGAGGCCATCAAGCATGTCCTTTGGACTTCCGGCTTTGTCTTTGTCCTCGCGCTGGATCCCGAGGTGATCACCAAACACCTCCAGCATCGCTACGAGACGGAATATGGAATAAAGGACGACCCGACTATCGGCAAGCGCTTTTTAGAGAAGCTGGTGCAAGTGACTGTTCCCCTGCCGATGGGCGATAACCCGATGGAGAAGTACATCGCGGGCTTGATCGAATCGTTTAGGGGCAGCCAACCGTTTGCCTATGGAGCTTTGAAGGGCCTAGAAAAAGTCATCGCCCGGGGGGCGAGAAAGAACCCCCGCGAAGCCAAACGCCTCCTCAACGATATCCTGCTGGACATGGCCGTATGGCAAGCCATGCACACTTCTCGAGAGGATGAGTTTGACCATATCGAAGCGGCGTGTTTGGTAACTTGGCGGTTGGTGGGCCGAGTCTGGCCCGTAGGTCTGTGCGACCTCTTTGCCGAGGGGCAGGATCTGTGTATCCAGTTGGCTGTCAAGCCGGCGGAGAACATTCCGACGTCCGAAACGGAAGCCTTTGGCCAAGCAGGGGTCGATGAAACCAAGCTGACGGCCGTGGATTTGGCGTGGAAGAAGATACAGGACGCTGGCCTGCAAACGCTCTTTGCCGAGGAGGGGATTGGTCGATTTTGGGCGGGTTTCCCCGAAATACGCCAAGCCACCCGAGACTTCCTGCGAGCGACCCGAGAAGAGCAAGCGTCGGAAAAGCTGATTCAGCGAGAGATTGTGGAAACCGGGATACGAAAGTCACTGATGCGGAATGAAAATGAACCATTGACAGATCGTGACTATAAAGCTGCTCGGCATTTGGACCTGCAATACTCCGGAGTAAGCAATATTGGATTGCAGTTACTAGAGAACAGTGTGGACCTAGTTGGCTTGGTTCTTCAAGGAACAGAGATATCAGACTTATCTCATCTGTCCAATTTAAAGGGGCTTAAAGGGCTAGACCTCCAGGGCACAAAGGTGCTGGACTTGTCTCCACTATCCGAGTTGGTAGGTTTGACGACTTTGTATCTGAGTGATACGCAGATCTCGGATATCTCGGTACTAAGCAGGTTGAAAAGCCTCAAATGTATAGACCTCAGGAACACTGCCGTTTCGAACTTCTCCTTGCTAAGTGAACTAACCGAGCTAACAACGGTATTTTTGAGTAACACGGAATTCTCTGACTTATCCTTGCTTTCAGGATTGCAGTCGCTAAAAAGGCTCTATTTGAGCAACACAAACATTACCAGCTTGTCAGATCTGTCTGGTTTGATGTCGTTGAAGAGGCTGTATCTGAGTCACACTCAAGTTTCAGATATAAGTCCACTTTCTGAGTTGAAGTCATTGACGAGATTGCATTTAAGTGATACTAATATTTTGAAACTGGCAGCCCTCTCTGGGTTGAACTCGCTAGAGAAGTTATATCTCAGTAACACTCTAGTTAAGGACTTGTCCCCACTTTCAGAGTTAAAGCAACTTGAAGAGTTGTATTTAGATGGAACCCAAATCCGTGATTTGTCTCCATTAAAAGGATGCGTTTGCTTGAAGTATCTCGTGATACCAATGTCCAGCGGAATAGATACATCGATTCTAGGACATCTCACTGAACTAAAAGTCAGTGAAGGGTAAGGTGGTGAGGACCTTATAGCAATGCAATCACTTTACAAAGATTTTTCAAAGCGCGTCATGGATTTGCGATAAATGTGTGGAGTAGGCATTTCAATACCTCGTAAAACGGACCTTAGATAGGCATTTAAATAAACATAAGCGAGGTGTGGGAGGATGAAAATGGCTTTAGTTGCCTATTCAGCAATAGTGGATGCCGTTCGGGGAAGGATGGGCACAGACGTGTTTAGCCGAGGGCAAAGCGGCCCTACGACGCGAGTTTATCGGGTGGGGAAGCGGTCTCGAACGGCGGCCCAGGCCACCGTCCGCAACATTTTTTGAACCCTAATAGTCTGTGTCCGACGTGTCCTTGAGCATCTGTAGAGACTTATGTTGGAAAAGTAAGCAGGAGACGGCCACCGAGGTTTCTCGGATATTTTTGGTAGGTTTATAAAAAAACCACCTCACCTCGTGGTTTAAGGTGAGGTGAGCTTAAGGTCTACTTCCTTCGTCGACGAAGGAGGGCGAGGAGGCCAATTCCTACTGCGGCCATGGTTCCTGGTTCTGGAACTGCTTGAATGTTCGAACCAGTCAAGAAGTAGCCGCCCATGTTAAAGTAACGACTGCCAGGCTCATATGAGGAGATGTACTCGCCATAGCTCATGATCTCGGCTACGTAATCTCCTTGTGAGAGCACACCTGCAAACGTGCGGAACATGGTTGATGAATCTTCAATGGCTGAACCTACAAAGTTGCCTGAACTCGTGTAGATATTCATCACGCTTCTCATAGTTGCTCCGGGATCCGCAACTCCTTTGACTAAAAGGTCATTGCCATCGTGAACCCTAAGAGTAACAAGCCCACCTCCAGATCTGAAGGAGAAGTAGTCTTTGGTGTAGTTATCACGACCAGAAGCAGTGTAGTCGGCGGAAGCTTTTGGCATGATGAAGCCTTTGTTGACTTCATTGTTCACGTCAACCACTCCGCCAGATGCGATGGCTAGTGGAGTGGCGCTGGCAAACGTGTGACCTCGACCACTATCAAGTAAAGCACCAATATTGGGAGCTTGTTGCAGTCTTGCCACGTCGTTAGCATTTATTCCTGAGGTTCCTTGACGCCAGGTGCCGCGTTGAGAGGAATAGGTTGTGCCCATGATTGGGGCATAGGAGCCGTTTCCGGAAGCGCCATTATTGTTGCTGTAATCCCCACCTGTGTTTTCATCTCTTTGGTGGGAAAGCCCCAGGATATGGCCATCCTCATGAATACCAGCAGCGGCCATCCCTTTCGCAGAGGTTCCAGAACCATTAGGGAAAACCCAATTGGTACGGCGTCCAGATCCTACACTTGTGGAGCCTGCCGTACCCACATAGGAGACACCCCCCGCGGCTCCATACCAGGCATTTGTTCCTCCAAATACCGTATGTCCGAAGTAACGTTTCTGATCATAGAAGGCGATTCTCTGGGCATCGGTCAACCCGGGAGATGCAGGATCAACAGTTGTGACGTTGATGTTGAAGCCACGAAAAGCGTTTGCGAAGCGTGCCCACGTGTCTTTGATTCGCTGGGTTTCTGTTGCAGAAAAAGTGCTTGTGTTTCCGTCAATGTCAAAAGCTGGTACGTTGCCTGGAGACTTGCCGGTGTTGCCCCAGGTACCCGTTGAATTGCCGTTGGCAACATTGCGGTAGTCAATTCCAGAGAAGTTTAAGAAGAGATTGTATCGGGCACCAAGGTTACTATTCAGTTCAGGTGCGACCGGACGTTGCGCCAAGGCAACTCCTCCTAAAACTATGGCGCAAGCCGAGACAAAGAAAAACCTATCCATTCGCATAATCCATAAACCCCTTTGTTTCTCGCTAATCCGAGATAGTTTAGGATACACGGATTCTTGTCGGGCCGAGAATGGCTCACAAAAGCAGACCTAAACTTCCAGCACATTTACGTGCGAGGTCTCCGGCACCCACAGAGTGAGTTCCTTAAAGAAGCTTTGAACAATGTAAGCAGCTCTCGGCACTTATTACACGAGAGACATCATGAGAATAGATACTCCCCTCGTTCTGCTTGCTTTAGGAATCATCTCTGCTTCTGGCTGCGCGTCTATCGGTGCACGAGCTACTGAGAAGGCTGATCAGAATAATGAACGTAGATCAATAGAACTCGTTATCTACTCGGGCGATTTTGGCATGGTCAATGAAACGCGTCGTGTCGAACTTTCTGCAGGTACAAAGAACCTTGGCTTGCGGGAGATCAGCAAGTCGCTTGATCAGAATTCCTTGTTTTTTAGTTGGCCTGAGAAAGGTGATGCAAAAGTTTTATCAAGCACTTATGAGATGGGCTTGGATAACAGCCAGCACCTGCTTAAGCGTTTGATCGGCAAAGAGGTCGAGTTGGTTTATCACGGTTTGAATGGAAAATCGGGTGATCGAATCAAGGGCATTTTGGAGATTGCCGAGCCGGGAAACATTGTAGTGCGGGCAGATGGCCGCTATATCATCAATCCTAATGCAACCATTGAGGCTCCTTCAGATGAAAATATTGCATTGAGTCCTCAGATGTCAGTCGAAGTGGAGAGCAAGTCAGGTGGTCCAAAAGAACTGGCGGTTAGCTATATGACTGAAGGTTTATCATGGAATGCTGACTACGTAGCTGTCTTGAGCCCAGAGTTAGAAGATATGGGACTAGAGTGTTGGGCTACAGTGACAAACAAGACCGGTGTCGATTTTCCGAATGCCCAAATCAAGTTTGTGGCCGGTTCGCCTAATCGAGCGGTGCGAGCCCGAGGAAGGCCTGAAGAAACTAGATATAAAGATTTTGAGCTCAAAGCGAGTTTTAGGGAGTCTGACCTGAGCGGCTATTCAGCTTTCAATTCCGGGGCGGCTATGGGTGAACTGTATGCTTATCCCTACTTATCTAAAGCATCCATTCGCCAAGATCAGATGAATCGTGTCCGGATGATGGAGAACGGGAGCGTGAAAGTTAAACGCGTCTACAGCGTTCGTGTACCAACCCTTTACCGCGATTACACTTCGGCAGGCAATAACCCAGACAAAAGAATTACAGCCCAAATGGGAGTGAACTTTACCAATAATGAGGATTCTGGATTGGGGCAGCCCTTACCAGCAGGAGCTGTTCGAGTTTATGAGCCTGATAAATCAGGTGTGGCCCGATACATTGGTGCGGCTAGCTTAATTGACACACCAAAAGATGCTCGAGTAAACCTCTCACTAACGAATGTGTTTGACGTCTATGCACAAGTCCGACAGGTTTCCACAAAGAGAATTGATAAGCATCGAGTTAGTCGAGAGATTGAAGTTCGACTAACGAACGAGAAACCATATCCAGTTCAAGTTCGCTTGGTTCAAGATTTTGGTGGAACTTGGAAGATAGCCACAGAATCAGTAAAGAGTCAGCGCCTGGGCTCATCGACTAATCAATGGGAGGTTACAGCACCCGCTGGAGGACAGGCGGCTTTAAGATATAGCGTGACTCTTGGAAGTTAGAGTATGAGAGCCTTTCGGCTCTCATACTTATCTCCGTTGAGCGCGACTGGCATCTGCATCGTGCTCACCTTGCTTTAACCTCTGAATCTCCTCCCTTGACATCTTTGTCGTGTCAGGGAGCTTGATATCTGGTTCCAGTGGTTGACTGAATTTCCAGAAGGCAAAGCCAACTCCGATCACGACAAGCGCAACTGCCAAGATGATGAGCGGTTTTGGTATATCTTCTTTCATCTCAGTAACTTGCTGCCCACCACCGACCCCAGAAGCGGGTTAGTTCTGTATCGTTATCGTCGGCTGTGTTCTCCGTGCTATCAGCGCCATAGAAGTTAGTACGCTCACATTGAGCCGAAGCCGCAAATGTGGTGTTTTGTTTTGTCCACTTTTTGTAGTTGTACTTCTTGGCGTGAGAGTCGGCGAAGGAAGCGATGATTCCGTCTCCGTGATACTTTACTGCGGCTCGAGCGACTGGATTGTATTGACCATCAAGTTGATTCCCGGCTGTTTGGGTGAGGGCGGGGCAAGCCGCTCTCTGAGCATCGAACCAATGTTGTGAAAATTGAAGGCCCGAATGCTGGATTTCTTGGAATGTAAAAGCAATTCGGTCATTCATATGCTCAAGACTTGTCATGCTTCGCTGGTGCCAACCGGGTGTGCTCGCAAACCCATATCGGTTGATTGCCATATGAGTTTGCCAACCCCAATCAATATTTGGACTTGCCGTCCAGGGTTGGGCTCCGATTGGAATCCCTATTGAACGAGATGGATCGAACACAAGCTGTGTGTTCTTCATGTACGGCTGTATTAGAACTGGCCAAGCAATCCATGGTTGGCCAGTTTCCCATAGGATGATCTGGTCATCGTAATCAGCGGTGTAGATGTTTAACGAGGTTGCAGTCTGTTTTAGGTTTGACAGGGCTGCGGAATCTTTAGCTGCTCGCTTAGCCTGGGCAAAGACTGGGAACAGAATGGCGGCAAGGATCGCAATGATTGCGATAACAACTAATAACTCAATAAGGGTGAAAGCTCTGTTCTTCATTGATAGGAACCTCAACTAAAGGAAAAATAGCAAATGGATCGGTTTTGGCCTAAGTTGGCCAAATGTCCGGACCTCCGGACGAGGGACGAATAACGAGGCTGGCTTGCAGCGTGGCCTCTTGCAAGGGTAAATCTGGGTATTGAATACGCTGCTCAAGAAAATTGCAGGCGATTTCCATCATCTCCGGTATGGGCAAGATGATCGTGGTAAGCGGTACCTCTAGATAACTGGTGTCTTCGATTCCATTGCAACCCACAATGGCGCAGTCATCGGGAACCTTAATGCCTAGGTCATATACTGCCCGATAAGTAGCAATGGCTACATCATCAGTGTGACAAAGAAATGCGTCGGGACAACCTTTGGCTTGAATGTATGACCGAACCGTCTTTCTTGCTGATTGTCGGTTTGGAGAAACTTGCAGGACCTCCTGTGGTAGGTTCGCATTCGACATGACTTGTTGATATGTCTGATAACGAGAATCATCAAGCGGCATCAGGCCTTGTTCTGCAATGTAGAGAATACGTTTGCGGTCTGGTAAAAGGTGATCCATCACCTGTCGTGCCGCTGTCGTGAGATTGATAGTCACGCGGTCAACATTTGGTAGAAAGTGATAAGTGCCTGTCGAAACGATCGGTATTGGTGGTCGGGCGCGACCTTCGAGAAGCTTCTGGATAGCAGGTCCAGACTCGTGCGCGATAATCCGATCAACATTCCAACGATCAAATGCTTTGGTGGGAAAGTTTTCTTCAGATTGATTTCCCATTGCGTCAACGATAAGCTGGTAGCCACGGCGATTGGCTTGCTCATACATTGCGTGGGAGACTAAAGTGTGGTAGGGAGTGAGCCCCGTTTCTGCCCACAGCCAAAGCGAAGTCAAGCCAGTTTTTCCTGTTACCAAAGCTCGCCCTGCATGGTTGGGGCGATAACCCATTTCCTGAGCAATCGTTTGGATCTTCTCCCGAACCTCCTCACTGATCATAGAGTCACGGGTGGGACTTAGAGCGCGAGACACTGTGGCGTGAGAAACACTCAGTTTGTTGGCGATGTGCTTTAAAGTCACTCGTT
The DNA here is from genome assembly GCA_037190145.1 of Fimbriimonadaceae bacterium. GTDB lineage: Bacteria > Armatimonadota > Fimbriimonadia > Fimbriimonadales > Fimbriimonadaceae > 55-13. Next base: position 253,790 of record JBBCJU010000003.1, on the reverse strand, counting down.
TAGCGCTAATCTGCTTGGTTTCCATTGGGCCAATAAATTTTGTGCACACGTGTGCACAAAACTGAAAGTCTTGATTACGATATCACAAAATAATTTCAAATCCCAATAAATTCTGTGACGATTTTGTGGATAAAGTTCGGTCTGGCTAAAACTGACTTCAAACATGACCTCTTACCGTTTAGGTTGCTCAGGAGTGGTATAACTAGTCGTCAAAGGCTGTCAAGCTCCAATGGTGCAGCAGTGAGCCTGAGACCTCCTATAATCCTTCCCGAGGTACAGCGTGGCCAAACAAGCCGTCAAGAATTCCACAGAGTCTCCCGCCGTTTTAGAGCAGTACTACCGCGATATGGTCTTTCTCCGTATTTATGAGGAGAAGTGCAACTTGGCATATCGCCAAGGCAAGGTAGGAGGCTACATGCACACCTACATTGGTATGGAGGCGCTAGCTGTTGGCTGGCTTGAATCCATCCGTAAAGGTGAGGACTACGTTATCACAGCCTATCGTGACCATGCTCATGCATTGCTCCTTGGCACAGATCCCGTCGCCGTTATGGCTGAATTGATGGGCCGCAAGGGAGGTACTGCAGGAGGAAAAGGTGGTTCTATGCACATCTTTGACCCCGAAAGAGGCTTCTATGGTGGTTGGGGAATCGTCGGTGGTCACATTCCACTGGGTGCAGGTTTGGCCTTTGCCAGTAAGTATCGCGGCGAAGACCGAGTCACCCTAAACTTTATGGGTGATGGTGCGGCAAACCAAGGCGTGGTTTTTGAGACGCTTAACATGTCTGGCCTCTGGGACCTGCCTTGTATCTACATTGTTGAGAACAACGAGTTTGCGATGGGGACGCGACTTGAGTACCACGCTGCAGACCCCGAACTTTGGAAGAGAGGCGTCCCGTTCGGTATCAAGAGCGAGAGAATCGACGGTATGGATGTCATTCAAATGAAGAAAGACGCTCAACGTATCGTGGATTGGGTTCGTGAGAATCAACAACCCTATTGGGTCGAAGTCATGACCTATCGTTACGCTGGACACGGTGCGGCAGACCAAGATCGCCAACTGTACCGAACTAAGGAAGAAGAAGCAGCCGCTTGGGAACGAGACCCGATTAAGCGACTCGAAACCCTTTTGCTAGAAAAGAAGATTCTTACCGCGGAAACCGTTGAGGCCATTGAGGCGGAAACCATCGAAAGGGTCGATAAGATTTACGACGAGGCTGATGCAAGTCCACACCCAGATCCTTCTGAGGTTTATGACAACATCTACACCGACATGGAAGTGGAGAAGGGACACTAATGGCTGCTACATTGGAAATGACCTATCGAGAAGCTCTGCAAAAGAGCATGTTTGAGGAGATGGACAAAAACCCTGACGTCTTCCTCATGGGCGAAGATATCGGTAGATACGAAGGAACGTTCAAGGTAACCAAGGGATTCTTCCCTAAGTATGGGACCCGACGCGTTGTTGACACACCGATTACAGAAGCAGGCTTCACCGGTATTGCAACGGGTGCGGCGATGGCTGGATTACGTCCAATAGTGGAGTTCATGACCATGAGCTTTTCGATCTTGGCGCTTGACCAGATTATCAATCACACCGCCAAGATTCACTATATGTCGAACGGTGTCGTGAAATGCCCGATCGTAATTCGAGGTCCAGGAGGCGCGGCTAAGCAGTTATCAGCCCAACACTCTCACTCGATGGACGGATGGTTTGCTCACGTTCCCGGCCTGAAGGTTGTGGCTCCGGCAACTGTCACCGATGTCTACGGAATGCTCAAGACAGCGATTGCAGATGACAATCCGGTTGTCTTCTATGAGCACCCAAGACTCTACGCAATGAAAGGACAACTTGCAGAAGATCAAGGTCCAATTGAGTTTGGAAAGGCTCAGGTTTTGCGGGAGGGAACAGATATTTCGCTCGTCGGGTACTCGTTGATGACTCAGATTAATCTTCAAGCCGCTGAGCTGTTGGAGAAAGATGGAATCAGTGCAGAGGTCGTAGACGTTCGTTCTCTGCTTCCTTTGGACACTGAAACGATCTACGGCTCAGTAAAGAAAACTCACCGTGCCGTTGTGGTCTACGAAGATTGGAAGAGCGGTGGCTTTGGCTCCGAGATTCATGCGCGGATCAGCGAAGATTGCTTCGACGACCTTGACGCTCCTGTAGGCAGAGTGGGCGGTCTAAACGTACCTATGCCTTACTCTCGTGTTCTAGAACTTGAAGCGGTAACCAATGAGAACCATGTGGTAGCAGCGGTCAAGAAGATTTTGGGTTAAGCATCCTTAATGCGTGAAAAGGGTTAAGGATGCTTAACCCTTTTTAGTTCATGGAGGTGCTGGTCGGCCAAAAATCTGATTGTGGAGGACTCATCTTATCAGGTTTTCCTTCTGTTAAGGGGTTTACCGGTAATGTGAGGGAGATGGGATGATGCTCAATTCGCTTGAGAGTTCTCACATTGAACTTGAGGTGGATTTGTTTTTTGCCTGACTTCCACTCTATAAACTGGAGGTTTGGAAAACTTGTGTTGGTATTCAACTCAGGAAACAGGCGGGAGAAGTATTTTTGACTGGCAGATTCCAATCGACACTCTATGACGAAACTTCCATCCATTAGAGTGGGCCGATTTGGTTCCGCAGAGAGCCTAATGTAGAGGGTCTCGTCAAGATAATGGATGTTCTGATCCTTGCTATTTAGCATGGGAGTCAGAGTGAGCTTGGTCCCATCTTTCAATACCCTGACAATTGGTTTAGTGAGAGTTAGGTATAAAGCTCGATCAGGGCGGGTTGTACTTGGATTTGTGTCCTTCTGGATCTGTACGATTCCAAAATCGGCTGTTTCTTCGTGACTATCAAATCTATCCAGGGAACACTCTACTGTGATTCGCTTTACCAGAGCATTGTATGGAGCCCATTGCGCCGTAGCATAGGACTGATGCTTATGCAATTCAAATGACACGGATCCTCCTCCAAAAGACAGATCTGGCACTGCATCTGGGCTCTGATAAGGCGCTACCGCTCTGAGGTCGGTTACACGCCAATTCTTTTCCGGAGCTACCCCGTTCAGATTCAACCGGTAGATAAGCCAACTCCAGCCGGAGGAAGATTTGGGTAATTCGACATGCGCGCTTCCTTTTACCTTGACTGCTCCCGCGTTGTAGACCAGACTTGGTTTGGCATCTGGCCAAGTCTTCCAGATTGTGCGAGGCAACTTGTTAAGGTGAATCTTGCTCAACAATCTCTTACGGTCAAACAGGATTATATCGAGATCTTTGATCGTAGGAGGAAAGCGGGCAGGAAGAGAAATGGCTATGAGTCCGTTCCTATCGGATCTTGTATCTATTTGTAAAGGAATTTTTTCGCCAGCAGCGGTTTCTGCCAAAGCATAAACGCCTTTGTTGAAGTCCTTCTCGGAGGTTATTTGGGGAGCATAGGTGATCGGGGGAAAGATCTTAAAATAAATCCAACCTCCACTTTCATGAAAACTCCCAGATGAGGAATCAAATCGCTTGTCGTGCCTTTCGCCCTTGGATACAATGCGATACGAAATGAATTTCGCGCCAGGAGATTCCCTGACTTCAACCCCCATCCGCCAATGGTCGATCTTCCGTTCTAACCCTGGGAAGGCAAGATAGGCCAGACCAAAAAGAAACGCTAAGGCTGCGAGACCCAGTGTTAGTGGTTTAAGTACCCGATTCATACTCCCACTGATTTTACAATCGATAGATCGGTAAGGTTGCATATTGGCAATATGCAACCTAGTTGGAGATTAAATCTTCGTTACCCTTCGCTCAGCCATCTTGATGTTTAGGCGCACAACCGGGCCTTGCATGACAGCAAAGTTTCGCACGTGAGAATTGTTTCCTCGCTTCACTGCGCCTTCTGACTGCGTAGCAAACTGCTCGTTAACACGAATGTAATTTGTACGGAAATTGTTATCAAATGCGGTCCCACGCTTGGACTTTATCGATGCCAATCTTTTTTCCCAAGCCGGTGGCAATGTTTTGTCAACCTTCGTTCCAATCTTTGAGCCAATTACCTTAAGCTCGGCATAATTCTGCGAATAGTCTTTCAGCCGTATTCTCGCAAACTCTTTGGTCCATGAGGAAGAACCTTGCTTCAGCGCCATTTCGGATAGCCGTAAGTTGAACACGGTTGCCACTCTGGCTTCTGCAAAGTATCGACGATCGATTGAGTTCATCGCACTGCCCGGCAAGACCTTGTTCATGGTCTCCGTGTTGCCATTACCAGTCGTAACTTTCACCTGGGCAATTGCTGCCGAACTAGCCACGATCATCAACGAAAAAAGCATTCCTCTAAACTTCATATCCACTCCTACTAGTCAGAACGTGAGTTCTGATATGACCGGACGCCATTCCAAGGCAAAAGTGTTCCATAGAGCAGAGTGCCCCACTCCATGATCTAGGCGATATGGCTACAATTCAAATAGAGACGGGATCAGGTTTATCCAAACTTGATCCCGCTAGGATTATCCGTTTACAGATTCTTGGCTCTTTGCCTCGAAATGAAACTCGCCATCTTTGTAGTCCACTGATACAGTCGAACCATCTCGCACTGTTCCACCCAAGATGGCTTGGGCTAGCGGATTCATGACCTCTCGTTGAATAGCTCGCTTCAGGGGTCGAGCGCCGTAGACAGGATCGAACCCGGCTGTGGCGAGATGCAGATAGGCATCGTCAGTCAGCTTCAGTTCAATTCTGCGCTCTTCCAGACGTTTTGCCAGTCCAGCAAGCTGGATGCGGACAATCTGCTTGATCTCGTTCACACCCAGTCCGCGGAAGACGATCACGTCATCCAGGCGGTTGATAAACTCAGGGCGGAAAAAGAGGCGAACGTCATCCATCACCTTCTGCTTCACCTGATCCCAGTTGTCTTCCGCCGATAATGGATCTGCGTAGTTATGAGACCCAAGGTTGCTAGTGAGAATCACGACCGTATTCTTGAAATCCACCGTCCGGCCTTGTCCGTCGGTTAATCTACCATCGTCAAGAAGCTGGAGGAGAACATTAAACACCTCTGGATGAGCCTTCTCGACTTCGTCAAGCAAAACAACCGCATAGGGGCGACGTCGTACCACTTCTGTTAACTGACCACCCTCTTCATATCCGATGTATCCCGGAGGGGCACCGATGAGGCGTGCCACAGAGTGTTTCTCTTGGTACTCGCTCATGTCGATGCGAACCATCGCCTTATCATCGTTGAACAAGAACTCGGCAAGAGCCTTGGCTGTCTCGGTCTTACCCACGCCAGTGGGACCCAAGAAAAGGAATGAACCGATTGGACGGTTAGGGTCGCTAAGTCCAGATCGAGATCGACGAACAGCATCTGATACCGCTCTTAGTGCCTCATCTTGCCCAACTACCCGCTGCTCCAAAAACTCTTCCATGGTTAGCAGTTTCTGCATCTCGCCTTGGAGAAGCTTGCTAACTGGAACGCCTGTCCATTTGCTGACAACTTCGGCGATATCCTCGCTGTCAACCTCTTCTTTCAGCATTTTTCCGCCCAGCTGCACTCTCTCTAACTCAGCGGACTCTTTTTCAAGCTCGCTTTGAAGCGCGGGCATACGGCCATGCTGGATCTCAGCGGCTTTGGCGTATTCGCCAGCGTCGCTAGCTTGTTGGAATTGAGCTCGAAGATCGTCAAGTTCTTGCTTGATCTTCCGAACACGCTCGATCTTGTCCTTTTCGGTTTGCCAAACTGCTCGCTTAGCGCTAGATTGCTCACTCAGCTCAGCAAGTTTCTTTTCCGTTTGAGCCAGTCGCTCTTTACTGGGGGCATCCTCCTCTTTCTTAAGAGCTTCACGATCAATCTCAAGCTGGCGCATTTGCCGCTCTACCTCATCAATCTCAGCAGGAACGCTGTCAATCTCGATCTTTAGTCTTGATGCGGCTTCGTCAACAAGGTCAATCGCCTTGTCGGGCAAGAATCGGTCGCTGATATATCGATTACTGAGAGTAGCCGCGGCGACGATAGCACTGTCCGTAATGCGGACGCCGTGGTGTATTTCGTAGCGCTCTTTGAGACCTCTTAGGATCGAAATGGTTTCTTCAACCGTCGGTTCATCAACCAAGACCATCTGGAAACGGCGTTCCAGGGCCTTATCCTTTTCAATATAAAGTTGATACTCCTTAAGTGTGGTTGCACCCACGCAGCGAAGTTCGCCACGGGCAAGCATCGGCTTGAGCATATTGGCAGCGTCTAGGGCACCTTCAGCCTTTCCGGCTCCGACCAAAGTATGTAGCTCGTCAATGAAGAGGATGATTTCCCCATTTGCTTTTTGAATCTCATCAAGGACTGCTTTAAGGCGATCTTCAAACTCGCCTCGAAACTTGGCCCCTGCGAGCAAGGCACCTAAGTCCAAGCTCATGATGGATTTTCCTCGCAGACCTTCCGGGACATCTCCACTCACAATCCGTTGGGCTAAGCCTTCAACAACTGCGGTTTTGCCAACACCGGGTTCGCCAATCAGGACAGGGTTGTTTTTGGTTCTACGACTTAGAACTTGGATCACTCGCCGAATCTCTTCATCTCGCCCAATTACGGGATCGAGTTTGTTCATGCGAGCTCGCGCCGTTAGGTCAACGGCATACTTTTCAAGAGACTGGTAGCTTTCTTCAGCATTCGCAGAGGTCACACGTCTTCCACCTCGCAAATCTTCTATCGCGGTGAGAAGATCCTTTTTGGTGACGCCGTTCGAACGTAGCAGTTTGCCCGCAACCCCTGGTTCCTCCGCAATCGCCGAGAGCAGGTGTTCTGTAGAGACATACTCATCCTTTAAGTCGTCGGCAAGCGAGAAAGCATCGGTGAATACATTGGAGAGCCTACTCCCGATGGTGCCACCGTAATTAACAGAACCAGACACTTTTGGCAAGCTATCTAGCTCTTTTTGAAGCTGTGCCTTCACAACCTCGGAGTCAACGCTTAATTTTTCCAGCAGAGGGCGCGTAATGCCATCGTTCTGCGACAGGAGAGCAAACAACGCATGCTCGACTTCTACACTAGAGTGCTTGAACTTTCCGGCGTAGTTTTGAGCTTCCTGAATGGCCTCCTGGGCCTTTAATGTTAGTTTGTCGAATCGCATATCGTATTGAGTGTAAGGCTATCAAATGATCTTACTCTCATTGTAACGTTGGTTGATGAGGATTAGTTTCAGATTTTCCTTACTTCATCCGGAAAGTCCCGATATAGAGCGGATTTGAAGTCAACAACTCTTGAATAGACTGCATGGTGAAGAGGCTCAATGACTTCGTCACGGGTGGCTGCCCCAAGGAATGCTTTGTCCATCTGGGCTAAATCTTGGAATGCGATCGAAATGTAAAACTCGCCAAGTCCAGGAGGGCTGAAACCGAACTTTCGTCTCTTAATGGTGTAAGAGTCCAACTTGCCTTGATTCTTAAAGTGGTCGAGATAATCTTGAATGGCCTTAACTAGTTCTAGATCGCTTGCTCCTGGAGCCAAGTTCACCCAGATTTCATAATAGTTCACGCTCTTGATGATACGTGGTTAGAGGCAGAGCAGGGAAGTGTGGTGAATAGGTTAGGAGTCAAGATAAAAGCCGGAATTCTTACTTCCCAATGCAAAAGTCACGGAAGATACGAGCTATCATGTCGGCATCAGCCGTTTGACCCGTGATTCGTCCAAGCGATTGAATAGCCGAGCGAAGGCCAACGGCCGCGAGGTCTGGAGGGCGATTGTAGATTAAAACCTCTTTGGCTATCCCTAGCTCCTGGATGGCTTCTTGGATTTCAGGTTCATGACGCATCTGGATCGCCATTCCTAGCGGGTTATCAAACTGATCCTTTGCGGTTTTGATAAGAATGTCGAATCCTTCTCCGGTGAGACAGCTGATTCCAATCGTGTCTGAATGATCCGTCCCGAGATCTATCTTATTCGTTATCCTAATTATAGGGACGCTGTCTTTAAGTTCAAATAGTTCGGATTCCTTATTAGTTTCGGTGATGAGCCAAACAAGGTCCGCGTTAGCCGCCAGAGCTATTGATTTCTGTACACCAAGGGTTTCCACTAGATCATCTGTTTCACGAATACCAGCAGTATCAATAAGGACAACTGGATATCCATCGAAGTCAACTCGCTCTTCTACGTAGTCGCGTGTGGTTCCTGCGATGTCGGTGACAATAGAACGTTCACTTCCTAGCAGTCGATTTAGAAGAGAACTCTTGCCTGCATTGGGTGGGCCAACAATGGCGACACGCAAGCCTTCCCGTAAGATTCGTCCTGTTTTTGCGGTAGCTAAGAGGTCTTCCAATGAACGGATGGCTGCCGACAATCGGGTGCTTAGGTCTAGAGTATCTACTTCACCAACCTCTTCACTGAAGTCGACACTTGCCTCGATAGCAGCGAGGATTCCGACGAGGTTGTCAGAGAGGTGATTAAGGTGCTGATGTAGCTTTCCGTCGCGGATGATATTCGCCATCCTCAGTTGAGCTTCTGTTTCAGCATCAATAGTGTCCCTCACCCCTTCAGCTTCTGTGAGGTCGATACGACCGTTCATGAAGGCCCTTTGGGTGAATTCACCCGGCTCGGCGAGCCTGGCTCCTAGCTTCTTGCAAGCCTCTAATAGAGCTGAGACCGAAGCTCGTGATCCATGGATGGATAGTTCGGCAGATAACTCCCCGGTGTAACTTCGACCGTTTTCGAAAAGGATTAGATAGCCGTCATCTCCAGTTGTGAACCGGAGGTATTGAGCGTATCGTGGCTTGCCTGAATCAACGTTGGTAGCAAGTCCCTTGGCGATTTCCCAAGCGTGAGGGCCGCTCAAGCGGATCACAGCTACCGGTGATGCCCCAACCCCTGTGATTGGGGCGACAATAGTATCAAACGGAGATGTCACTAACCTTGTCCAACTCTTTGGTGAAGTTCCTGTCCTAATGGATTGGTATGCGTTCGAGTAGATTGTTCGGATTCCAAAGTATTTGCGATGCGGTCACGCATTTCGTTAGCTAAAGCCTCAGCTTGTTTTTGTCCTCTCTTTGTTAGGATGCCAAATAAAGTGGTGCCGACGGCGAGCGCTACAGCTCCAATAGCCGCCCCTGTCAAAACCATTCCTTTTTCTCCAAGAGCACCCGTGGCAATGAGGGCGGTTGCCAATGCTGGATGCAAAGTCATAAGGAATTGGAATATGGAATTGGACTTCACCTTGACCTTTGTTCGCCCATTCCTAGAGGTGAGATCAATCTTCGCTTGTCCAACACCGGTCCAAGTGGACATCGAAAGGGATCGGCCAACTTGAGCGGCATGAGGCTGACCTGCATTTGACATCGGCTTTAATCCTTCGATGACAAGATCGTACTGACTAGGGTCTAGCTCACCCTCAACAACTCTTTCGAACTCTTCGGAAAACCGAAATCCTCCTTTGGACGAGGCAACTTCAACAGATTCCTGAATAGCCTTATCTAGAGCATCAACTGAAACTCCCACTTCTGAGGCAATCTTTTCAAGTTCGGCCCGAGTGATTCCAGATTGGTACTTTCCCGCAGCTTGTTGCTCACTAAGCTCCACGGCCCGCTGGATAATTTTCGTCGCTTCCTGTTCACTGAACACCGGTTCTTGGGCCATGTTCATTCATTGTATCGCTTTGAACAGAGGTGACTATTTCGGATTGTGTTGCAGGTAGCATGCTGATATAAATGCTAGTTGTTTGAATTAAGTGTTTCCTGCGTAGCTTGCTAGGGTTTGTAGCACATACAATGTGTTTTGTTAGCTTGGGCTAATTAGGTTTAGGAGATTAGAATGAGGGATTGCATTTTCCGTGGTTTAGGGTTGATTGCATTGGGAGTTGTCTTCGCTGGGACTTCCGCAATAGGGCAACAAGTGCCTCAATTAGCCAGCCGACCAGGTGCGGCTTACACCCTCTATCTGAATTTTGGCGGGTTTAACTTTACTGGAACTTGGGGTGGAGGAACGAATGATCCTAGACCAGGTCTTACGCCCGCCTATAGCATTGATTCAAACACGGGCGCTTTTTCAAACACAGAACTGCAGAACATCCGTCGGGCTTGGGCTCGCACGGCTGAAAAGTACGTAGGATTTAATATCAATGTTACGACCATTGATCCTGCCATTGCGGCAGGTCAAGCTGGGAGTGATTTTTCTCGACAAGCCTACTACGACAGTACACAACGTCTGATGCACTCTGTTATTGGAGGAAATGGGAACTGGTTTGAGGGAGGGCAGTATGGAGGCGTATCAAATTTCCGGACAACTCCCAACGCTTACAGCGTTGCCGCTTGGAACGGTGGTGCCGGCCGTGGTCTTAAAACAAACTGGTCCTTTATGGGGCCAAATTTTGGTTGGGCTTCCGATGTTCAGTTCGTAGGAGAAGTCACTGCACACGAAAATGGTCACGGTCTGGGCTTAGGTCACCAATCAGATTACATCGGTAATTCCTATTGGGAGGAGTATTCAAGCGGAAGCGGCACGGGTACAGGCTCCTATGCTCCTATAATGGGCGACTCGTATAGGAGTCAACGCGGGACTTGGAGAGTGGGTGACACGACCGGCTCAAACAATCAGCGAGCGACTCAGAATGATGTTCATTTGCTAGGGGCGAATAGTGGCTTGGATATGGTGGATAGCGGCATCGGTCATAGCTTTGCCTCCGCTACCCCCTTAGCTTTGATTGGCAATACCGTTAACTCGGTTTTATCGAAGGGACATATCAACCCTATTACTGAAAATAATCCCAATCCTATTGGTGAAGATAACTATTCCAAGGATATTTTTTCCTTCATTTCTACAGGTGGGCAAGTCAATCTCAGGCTAACAAACGGAAACCAGTTCTTGCAAAGTGGAGTTGCTGATCCTGGGGCGACTCTCCGAAGTCGTCTGAGAGTGTTTGATGCTTTTGGCAACTTAGTGGGTGCAGGGGTTGAAGATGGTTCAACACTCTTTACAAACTTTTCAGCCAACCTAGGTGTAGGAACCTATTTCGCCCAGGTTTCAAGCTTTGGAGGGTTCACTCACGCAGGACAGTTTAATGGCGCGAGCTACTTCGATATGGGATCCTATTTCCTGAGCGGCTCTGGTAGTTTAGCTCCCGTTCCAGAACCAGGAACGATCATTGCCTTAGGGGTTGGTGCATTCGCCCTGATCAGACGTCGACGCAATAAGTCCTAAAGTTTAAGAACTATAACTGGAGGCTGGGAGGAATTTGGTCTTAGAGTTTCATCCCAGTCAAATAATTCTGTCTTCACACAGAACCCATTTTCGGGTATTGTTAATGTGTTACGTATCGTGATTGCAACTGTCTCGACTAGTCTTACGGCATTGGCCTAACCTGTTTAACGAGATCGCAGCCTTCTCCTTCCGTATCTTTGCGAATAACACTCGAGGGTCTTGGACCCAAAAACAGGAGGCCTAATATGGCAACAAAAACTCTATATGTCGGTAATCTTCCTTACTCAATTTCTGAGGGAGATCTTCAGGCTCACTTCGACGCCTATGGTGGAACGAACGCTCGAATTATCGAGGGTCGAGGCTTTGGCTTCGTAGACATTAATGCAGATCAGCTTGAGGCTGCCATTGCCGACAAGAACCAGAAGGAACTTGGCGGTCGAACCCTTACCGTCAACGAAGCTCAACCTAAAGGAAGCGGCGGCGGTGGTGGTCGTTCCGGCGGTGGCGGCGGCTACGGTGGCGGCGGTGGTCGCTCCGGTGGTGGCGGTGGCTACGGTGGCGGCAAAGGCCGTTCCGGTGGCGGCGGTCGCTGGTAATTAGCCAGTAGAAAGTGTAAGAAGCGGGGCTGTTTTTGAACAGCCCCGCTTCTTTTTATTAGAGCATGTGCTTATACGTGGTATTTACGAACTTTTTGTAATGGTTGACCCGTTCTCATTTGTGTCGGACTACACTAGATAGGATGACTGTCCTTCAAAGACAGTCTATTGGGGTTTTGAGGAGGGTTTCACTAAATGAATTTGATTTGCCGCGGGTTAGGGTTAGCTGCTCTTAGTGTTGTTTTTTCAAGTGCAAGTGTGTACGCACAGGTTCCGTCATTCTCAAGTCGAGCCGATGCCGCTTATACGCTTTATCTTAACTTTGGTGGCTTCGACTTCACGGGTAGCTGGGGAAACACTGGGCGAACTCCCGGTTATGTTCCCGCCTATAGCATTGACAGCAACACATCAAGTTTTACGGCAACTGAGCTAGCCAATATCAAAAATATCTGGGCGCAAGTTGCTGAGCAGTATGTTGCATTCGATATAAACGTGACAACCGTAGATCCTGCTGCAGCAGCTGGACAGGCAGGAACCGATTTTCAGCGTCAAAAATACTATGACGGTACAGCACGATTGGTTCACAACATCATTGGAGGATCGAATGCTTGGTATGGGGGTGCTGGAGGCGTCTCCTATGTTGATGTCGCGCAGCATGCCTTCGATACATCTGCTAATGGTGGAGCGGGTGCGGGCTGGAAAACGAACTGGACATTCACAGCAGGAGGATGGGATTGGTCGGGTGTGACAAAGAATGTCGGAGTTATTGCCAGCCACGAAATCGGACATGCATTAGGTTGTGGGCATCAGTGCGATTTTCATAGTAACAACACATTGGCGAACGGTTACAGCAGTGGAAACGGGTCTGGCAATGGTTCCTACGCACCGACCATGGGAAACTCGTATGATAGCCAGAGAAGTACTTGGCGAAAGGGCGACGCAGGTAGCACCAATAATCGGTACACCCAGAATGACGTTGCGGTCATTGCTCGTAACAGCGGCTTATCCTTTGCGGACGATGGCATTGGACACACATTTGGTTCAGCCACGCCTCTTGCCATAAGCAGTGGAACGGTAGATTCCATGCAGGCAAAGGGATTTCTGCGTCCAACAGATGAAGAAAATCCAGATCCAATGGGCGAGGAAAATTACACCACGGATTTCTTCTCGTTCCGGGCAACGGGTGGGCAAGTAACTCTAAACCTGCGGAATGGTAGTCAGTACCTCACGCCTGGGGTAGCTGATCCTGGCGCAACCCTTAGAAGTCGACTTCGAATCTATGATCGTTTTGGTAACTTGGTAGGTACAGGCGTAGAAGATGGTTCTACGATGTTCTCTACATTTACTGGCAATCTTGGTGCCGGCGACTACTTTGCCCAAATCTCAAGTTATGGCGGCTTTGCCTACGCTGGGGACTATAACATGGGCTACTACTATGATATGGGGTCCTACTTCTTGACTGGATCTGGAAACATGGCTCCGGTGCCTGAACCTGCCACGCTGGCCGCTCTTGGGTTAGGTGTGGCTGCCTTTATCAGACGGCGGAAGAAGTAGAAACGGGTCAGTTAACTACGCCATGTTGGGGTAGTTAACTGCATAATCAGTTCATGAACGCTCTTGAACTAACTGCATACAATACTCGCCGACAGCTTGATCGGTTTTTTGAAGCTTTCCACGCTATCCCCGTAGATAAGATTGAATGGACTCCCAATGAGGCTTCTAGAAGTGCTCTCGATCAGTTACAAGAGGTTGCTGTTGTTTTTCAGGGGATTGCCGATGCGATCACGAAGCGTAAACTCGTGATGTCTGACGAGGATTTTGCCAATCACTTGGCAGAGCGCAAGAAGCTAACTGATGTTGCAGACCTAGAGAAGATAACTCGTGAGGGAACCGAGAAGTTGATCGAGTTTATGAGTACTGTCAAAGAGAGTGAACTCGAAGAAGTCGTTGAAATGCCTTGGCCGGGTGAGTTTCGAGTTGCAGATTTACTTGGATACCATAACTGGAACATGGCCTATCACGAGGGGCAGTTGTACTATATCGGAACTCTGCTCTCGTAGCTAGAACTTTCGGTGGTACAGGCAAAAGGTGTATCCGATTCTCAAGCCACGATGGTCTGCCAGAATCGGATTTCCTACCTTTTCCCCAAACTCAAGCAGAATAACTGCTTCTAGCTCCTCACGAGTTCGGAAGCGCCATTCGCTTTCAACTTTTTGAACCTGAAAGCCATAAGTAGCCCAGAATGTCTCCTTCTCCTGTTGAGTTAGCGGTTCTGGGCGTGCTCGCTTCTTTAGGAATGATGCGAATTCCCCGTTTTCATAGTCGTTATCTATGATGATCGCGGTGCCGCCTGGGTGCATGATTCTATCTAGCTCTAGGATGCCAGGGACGCAGTGGGGTGGCCAGTAGTAGGCGAATCGGGAATGGTAAAAGCCGATGGATCGATCTCTAAATGGCGTTTGTTCTGCAGAGCCTGTGAGCAATGAAGCCTTTGTTAAGCCAAGATCAATCACTCTTTGCATTGCCGCAAGTCTAGATTCATCATGCGGTTCGACGGCATATATGTGGGCTGCATCGGTGTGGAATAGGGGTATGTAAAAGCCAGTTCCTGCTCCCATATCCACGACAATTCGATTTGACCAGTCGGCGATTTCTCGCATGGACTGCTCAATTTTGCCCTCTGGGTCCGTTGCTATGTTCTCGATCTCATAAATACCAGGATTGGTTTGGATATTGGGTGCACGATGGACTCCTGTGAGGAAGTCATGGACAGATGGCATGACCAACTGTACCTAGGGCTATGGGAACCTAGGGTAAGCGTACGGGATACTAAGATCAGGATGAACTTAGTTTCTGCCGTTAAAACCATCTCGATGGCTGCTGAGGTTGCAAAGACTTTGGAGCTTCAGAAACATATGCGAACGTTGATAACGGCTATCAAGGCCCGCAGAAAGAAGGGTGGGAAGTCTTTGGATGAGATCCGAGACGAAGAGATACAGGTTCTTACCGAAGCTGTAGAAGTTCTTTCTGAGCAAATGAAAGTGATTGAAGTTTTAGGCAATAGACTCCTGGCTCTTGAAGAATGGTCACGCCTACCGTGGTACAAGCGAGCCTTTAGATCTCCGGACTCTATGGAACCTGGCTTGTCGGTGATTGCATTACCAGCTCGATCAAGCGAATAGTTTCACGACCAGATGGTTAAGCCTGCGTCACTTGGCAGGAATACTGTGCTTGGAAGAAGAAACTCTTCAAAGCTTAAGGTCTAAAGAGAGTCTTGAGAGATTCGGATTGCGCTTAACCAACGGAGCCAGATGATCGTGAGAATCTCTATCATCTGGCCTCATTACAACCTCGATACATACGGCTACCGCTAATCGTCTAGCTCTTTCATGATTCGTTCGTAAGCTGTCATGAGCGGCACATTGCGGCTTTCTCCCCCATCCATCTGATCTAGCCAACCCCATGCAGCGATCCTCCACGAATCTAGGTTTAGATTGCTTGAGAAGTAGGCCAGGCGGTTACGAATCAGGGTCTCTAGCGCATCTTGATCAGGTGCCAGATGAACCAAGTTCCTCATGAAGGCGATCGGTTCAAAGTTTGGATCCCCTCTTAAACCTTTTGGGTCAATGGGAACCCAGCGAGAACTGGAGTCGCTCCACAGAATATTGAAATGGTGAAGGTCACCGTGGAGGAATACTTCTTGAGGGCTTGTGTCAACTAGCCTATCCAGCACCGGGTCTTGAAAGGAATAGCATTGCGCTAGGTTCAGAAAGCCGTCTGGAGCAACATTGCTTTGAATATTGATGATGAGATCGCGACAAATTTGGCGAGCTTCATCTTCATCAATAGAGCTGTCTCCTAAGGTGGTGCCGGGAAGGATTCTTTCCATCAATATGGCGCCCGTTGATTCATCGGAAGCATAGACCCTTGGTCCTCCGCATTCTTGTAGACGAAGAGTGGCTTGGTAGCCAAAGGTTTGTTCTTCTCCTCGCCATGGGAATTTTAAGACCTTTGTATTGTCTGCATAGACATAGGAGCAGTGCCCACCTTCCATTTCAAGTTTAGGTTGAAAATTCCATTCTGTTGCGAGTTTGGCAGCGGCTTGATTCATGTTCAACCTTAATAATTGCAACGATCTTATAGAAGATTTCTGCCGTCAAAGGAATATGAAAGTTGGACGGTTTTGTCTTCTTGGTGTCGTAGCCTTGGCTCTTGGCTGTGGTGGGTCAGGTTCTTCTTCTCGAAGCTCCTCTATCGAACCTGGATTTTACCGAGGAACCTTTAGCATCTCTAGCGATGGCTGGATCAACGGTTCTGCTCCTATGTTTATAGATTATGTGAATCCAACAAATTTGGCGGGTGAAGCAAAGTCTGGGGACTACTATGTATCTGTTCGGTCAACATCAGAGGGAGCCAGTATTATCGGGACAGCAACAGTGACCGGTGATTTATCTGTCACTAAGTTAAACGACGGTTTTAGCTTTACTTTTAGTAACGGTTCTGGTGTAACGGCTACAGGAGAACTAAGTCCAGCGCAACTGCCCGTCTTGGGTTCAAGCGTATCTATTCCCGCAGAGGGGAACTGGGTTGGAGAGATGCTTGTGGTAACCGAAGGAAGAGTACGAAGCTTTGCAACCGTGACTGCTACGGTTGATGCAAGCGGGAGTCTTGTGGCTAATTGTGACGGCGGGGGCTCATTCTTACCTGATGGAGTCTTTACTGGAAAGTTTGAATCGGATGGGACCCTGTCAGACGCCATGATTCTATCAGCTGGAAACTTCCAGAGCCACAATCCAGCATATTCAAATGATGGAACAACGATTGTCGTCAGATATGGACCTCTTGAATCCGGGGATGCCAGCTATTGGCTCACTTTGCGTGAAGCTCAACCCGTGCCCTAGATGGTGAGTTGGATACATTTGGGGGCGACGTATAAACTGCAAGAAAGAGGTTGGTAGTTGTAACTGCTTAAAGAGCGTTTTACCGGAACTCCAGATTTGTACACTATAGTCGCTGGGATAGCCACATTAAGAGAGCACCTACCGTGGCCGAGCTCAAAATGAGGAGAATGCGATCTTTCAAGTAATTAAGTTTTAAAGATCTTAATGGTTGAGTTGTTTGCAGTATTCGCACTTTGTCGTAGTCGATATAGCGCGATATTCCATCAACTTCTACATACAACCATTTGTTCTCCTCATCCAGATCAATCACCTTCCCAGAGACCCATTTTTTACGATCCCACGGAACTTGTACTTCAGCACCTGGAATCATTTGAAAGGGTTTGATCATTGTGGAAAGGATTTTCGCCGTTCCGCCACCATAGAACTCAACCGAAGAATACTCGCCAGACTCCCCAAGGAATTTAGCTAAGTGATAGTCGCCATCGACACTAAGCGCAAACACTTTGTCTCCAATTTCAGGCTCTGCTGAGAGAATGGCGACTCGCTCTCGCAAGGCTTGAATAACAGAGTCTTTGTTGATACCTGCCTCGTCCGCTGCCGAAACCAAGCTGGCGAACTTTGGATCGTTTTGAGGATCAACATGAGACTCCCGATCAATCTCTTGAGCACGCAAAAGAATGGTACGAATGGTTTCTTGGTTAAGCATTAGAAGAAGTAGGAATGGCCCTAGACTCCCATAGAATATCATGTTGTGAATACCGCTTTTTGATCGTGGCTATGGCTTTGGCAATCTTTATCAAGACTGGCTAAAATCACTATGCTAAAGCATGGAAAAGATCCTCTTTGAAATTGAAGATGCCCAGGAATCACTGTGGGCAGAAAAAGTTGGTTTGAATCGTTATCGTCTCAACAATAACCCGTTTTTTATCTACGGAATCTCTTGTGACGACACTGTGGAAGCCGAGGCTATGGCAGATACCGCAATGCTGAGGTTTACCAAACTGATCGGGAAGAGTGGCAATCGAACGATAAGGGTTTATTCAGAAAGACCTGAGATTCACGAGGACGGTTTTATCCCGGTCTTGGATGGGATCAAAGCTCTTGGATGTGACTACGAAGGTTTTGCCCCAAGAATGATAAGTATTAATATTCCTCCGGAAGTGGATTGGGAGACGGTCACATCATTTCTTAACCAACACGAGCTGATGTGGGAAAACGGGGATCCAGAGTATTCAGAAGACGAGTAAGCTTACTTCGGAAGGTTTTCTATGCTTAATCTTACTGTCGCGCTCGCCTTGCTCGTTACGCCTGTCCAAACTAACGACATTAGGTTCAAAAAACACGTTCTTGACACCCGATTCGTTGCAGAGAGTGTTGCTGTTGGCGATGTTAATCGAGATGGGAAGGTTGATATCATCGCCGGCAACGTTTGGTATGAGGCCCCAAGTTGGAAACCACATGAAATCGCGCCGGTTGCAAAGCTAGACCCGCGTCATCAATTCAGCAACTGTTTCCTTAGCTGGGCAGAAGATGTCAACAAGGACGGTTGGGTGGATCAGATCCTCATTGGAATGCCAGGAGAAAGGGCTACATGGCGTGAAAACCCCAAAGGTAAGGCGGGGCCTTGGAAAGAGCATCTGATCTGGCCCTCTGCCTGCAACGAAAGCATCTTCTATGGAGACCTTCTGGGAAATGGGAAGAACGTACTTGTTATGGGATACGATGACTCTACGCTTGCTTGGTTTGAACCTGGTCCCGATCCCACCCAGGAATGGATTCGTTATCCAGTTAGTGAGCATAAAGGAGCCGGTTCACACCGATATTCTCATGGTTTAGGTGTTGCCGACGTTGATGGCGACGGACGTAATGAAATCATCACCAAAGATGGATATTATGTTTCTCCGCGTGAACCACGTCGAAGTCCTTGGACATTTGTGAAAGCTGATTTAGGACCGGACTGTGCTCAAATGCTTCCCCTGGATGTTAACCAAGATAAGTTAGTTGATATCCTCACGACTTCAGCCCATGCCAGGGGAGTCTGGTGGCATGAAAATATGGGTGAAGGGAAGTTTGTTCGACGCCAGATTGACAACACAATCTCCGTCACTCATTCAGCTTGCCTAGTTCAATTAGGCAAAGAGAAGCGCTGGAACCTTATCACGGGGAAGCGGAAGTGGGGACATGCGCCAGGGGTTGATGTAGGATCTGAAGAACCACACTGGGTTGTTAGGTACGAGCTTGAGCAAACCAAGGAGGGTCCAAAGTGGACTCGGCATATCATTGATGAGGATTCGGGGGCTGGAACCTTGTTTGTAGTGAAGGACGCGACCGGTGATGGTTTGCTGGATGTGATTTCAGCGAACAAAAACGGCGTTTTTCTTTTTGTGCAAGAAAAGTAAAATTCATCTGGTATGGTCGCCAAACAAAGCTTTCTTTGGCGTCAAAGATGCGAGGAGATATGGAATGAGCACAGAACCTGAATCACAAGATATGCCCGGCCCAACCAAGCCAGTAGAAGAACATAATTGGTTGCAAAACCTTGTTGGTGAATGGAAATCCGAAGCCGAAATGATGATGCCAGACGGAACCACCGCCACCGCTGAAGGAGCGGAAACAGTTACGAACTTGGGTGGACTTTGGGCTTTTGCCGAAGGAACTGGTACGATGCCTGACGGCGGCAAGTTCGTGAGTAAATTCGGTCTAGGTTATGATGTCTCTTTCAAAGAGTATCGAGGCTTCTGGATTGCCAACATGTCCTCGCACCTCTGGAACTACAAGGGAACTTTAAGCGAAGACGGTAAGAAAATGACTCTCGACTGTGTCGGCCCAAGTATGGTGACAGAAGGTGAAACAGCAAATTACCGAGACGTTCACGATATTATTGATGCTAACACCCGGACGATGACCTCGTTTGGTCAAGACGACAATGGTGAGTGGCAACAGTTTATGCAGGTCACCTACAGACGCGCCTAGTATTCGAAAAATTTGTGGCCTCCAGAACATAAATTTGGAGGCCTTTTCCGATAGAGCGGAGATTATGGGGAACAAATCGTGTTCACATCGGTTTGGCTGAATATTGGATTTACGTTTTTCTATCTTCTTTTGTTGTATGCGTCATAAAGGGAACTAACCCGTTACACTTTCCTGGTTGTGGATCAAAGATTTTCCAACTCTAGATACTGCGGAGCAAGCGGCACTCCGATTAGTTGCTAGCGATCCAGTGTAAAGAAGCACAAGCTGCAGGTGTTTTTCTTCCGTCCTCATGTGACAAAGATGCCAAGGCTAAGATAACTCGTAAGGAACCTATGCGTCTTGAGATACATGCTTCGATTGCGCGTTGCTCTCATCATAGGTGCCCTCAGTTTGGCTATCGGGCTCTCTGCATTTTTGGGGAATCAACCGCAAACTAAGCCCGAAGACACAGTTAAGGCTTTTGCAAGAGCCCTTGCCAAGGATGACTTTTCTGCAATGGCTCGACTTGTTGTAGGAGGAAAGCCTGAATTTGATTTCAGCAAGCTTCGTGGAGATGATCAAGAGCGAGCTGTTGTCTACGTTCAGTTCGACCTGAAAGTCAGAGAGGTGAAGGTTGATGGAGATCGTGCGACGGTTGTTGCAAGCTACACCGCAAAAGAGAAGGGAAACATGTACGCTGGAACCGCTGACAAGGAGATTGTGCCTTTGCAATTGGTAGAAGGGGAATGGAAGATCGTTCCTTATACCAAACGGACCCCGACAGGCTACTTATTGGAACGCATGGCCAATATCCTTGCAAATCCAGAAAAGGAGCTAGACAAACTCACCCAAGCCTACGGTCCAACTCGCAATATCGGAGTGATCAATAAAAAGCTGGGTCAAGAACGGCGCGATTTCTTTGTGGCCATCCTCAACACCGACGGCCCGGACCGAAACTATGTGCCTTACACAGGTTACAAATCTATGACCATGGTGGAGCACACCTCTGTCATGTGGCCTGTGGGAAAGGCGGATGAGGTCATTTTTGATATGGGCCTGGAGCAGGGAAGCTATTTCACTTATTGGAAAAAGGTCAAGGGCAAACCCAAACGCATCTTTCAGTTTGAGTTGAAGAAAGTAAATGGAAAACAATCGCCAATTGGGACTCTCCAGATCATCCTGGCAAAATCAGGAGATCACTTGGGCCGAGGGCAGGGAGCTTCGCCAACCAAACTTATACAGATGAAACGTCCATATGCTTGTTACATTGAAGTTGGAGCGATTGGTAGCTTCGTCTGTACTGTGATCCGTGAAGATGGCTCCCGGGATCCCAGCACACCAGGCTATAGTATGGAGGCCATTATGCAAGACAGTTATCAGCTACTCAAAAAAGGCTTT
This sequence comes from Fimbriimonadaceae bacterium, assembly GCA_037190145.1. Classification (GTDB taxonomy): domain Bacteria; phylum Armatimonadota; class Fimbriimonadia; order Fimbriimonadales; family Fimbriimonadaceae; genus 55-13. Next base: position 232,786 of record JBBCJU010000003.1, on the reverse strand, counting down.
TTCATAACTCCTGCAGAGCAAATGCTGATGGCTGGAAGATAGGCAACCAAACTAGCTCACATCTTCTATACTTATCTGCAATAGCTTTAATCTAGCCTATTCATGCATGTGGAAATCATCTCAGATTATTCGTTCTGCTTCTCTTACATATCGTTTGCATTCGAAATACGTGATCGCTCCAAAAAATGATGCCTTACTCAACAACGGTTGAGTAAGGCATCATTTTGTGAGGTTGGTTTCGTTTACTTAACGATTCCGTCAATTGCGGTGTTGAGCTCAGCAAGTCCTTTTTGATCGGCTTTGAGGTTCACAAACTTCGTAGTGATGGTTCGGCCCTTGTAGACCATAACCGTGTTCTTTACATCGTTAGCAGCGTTGACTTTATAGTCTTTAAGTGCATCGTTGCCCTTATCAATCCAGGCCATGGGAATCTTGGCACCAGACTTTGCGACAATATCTTCAATCTTCTTAGTGGTAGCCGTCTTGTTGGCACCATCCGTCACAAAGATCATGAATGCTTTCACCTTTGACGTCTTCCACTCACCGACTCGCTTCTCCAAAAGCTTGGCAATGGCCTCAACATTTTTGCTGTCATCGCCATTTACCCAAACTTGAACTTGGGGCGAATTGCCATAGGTGCAGGGCGGGCATGCATCGGTGCCCTTATGGGGACCGCTTATGTGATTAGGATGGAAAGCAGAGACCATCTCACCGACTTTCAGTCCAGAATCAACCTTCCCAGTGAATGCGAATGCGCTTACAGTAACGGCGGCCGCAAGAACGGCGGCGCCAAGCATTTTCTTAATCATGAATTTCCCTCCGGCAGCATTGTCATTGGCGAATCCAATTCGCCAATCCATTCTACTCTTGATAATGCAAATGCGGTTCCTTTAAAAAAGGTTCCCACCTCGTCAGCTAGAATGGCTTCATGTCCGCTATTGCATCGGCAGTCGCGTTTTTTGTTCTATCGACTCCGTCTCCGGAAAACCGCTTACTTCCTTATGTTCAGCGCCTGAGCACTGACTTAAGCGAAGTTGGGAGGTTCTTCAATTTGGCATCGTCTGACGATAGCTTTGATCGGCTTGATCGGTTCTACTCTGAGTCTCAGAAAGAGCTTGCAAAGTTCTCCAGCCTTAAGAGGAATCTTGAAGAGAGTATCGACTACCAACTAAGCGAAAACCTGCTTCGGTATCGTCGTGAGCAGTTAGGTTTTGAGAGAAAGAAGGCGGCGGAGACAGATACGTTGCTGCCCTTTGCAAAGACTGTCTTGGACTTAGAGCTTCAACGTCGGAGAATGGAGAAAGTGGATCCAGAGAAGGTTGCTGTTCTCTTGTCTAAGTTAGACAAGCAGGTGAAGGATTCTAAGGCAAGCGTTCAGAAGCAGATAGAAGCAAAAAACACCCCTTCACCGGTTATTGTGGACCGTAGTGCAAAACGTCTCGATCAGCTAGTGTCTACATTAAGTTTTTGGTTTGGTCAATACGATGGATTCCACCCTCTTTTTAGTTGGTGGGTGAAAAAGCCTTATGAGTCGCTACTAGCCAGTATGCGGGACTATTCCAAGTTTCTAAAGGAGCGAATTGTAGGTTACCGAGAAGGTGAAGATGCACCACTGATCGGAGACCCTATTGGTCGTGATGCCCTGATGGTAGATATGGCGGGCGAACTGCTAGACCGCACTCCAGAGGATCTGCTGGCGATGGCAGATCGAGAGTTTGCATGGTGCGAGGCTGAGATTAGAAAAGCAAGTCGTGAGATGGGCTTTGGCGACGACTGGAAGCAAGCGATGGAGAAAGTTAAGGAAGCCAGTGTGCCTCCTGGCGAACAGGATCAACTTGTGGCTAAGCAGGCAAGGGAAGCAATCAAGTTTCTTGAAGATCGAAACCTCGTGACGATTGAACCTCTCTGTAAAGAGACTTGGAGAGTAGAAATGCTGGGCCAAGAAACTCAGAAGACTCTGCCTTTCGCAGTCTACATGGGGCAGAAGATGGGCGTGTCCTACCCTCTTTCTACTCAAGATCATGAAACAAAGGTGATGAGCCTACGGGGGAACAATGAGCACTTTACACGCGCGATTACGCATCACGAACTGATTCCTGGCCATCATCTGCAAGGCTATATGGCCAAGCGTTACAACTCCCACCGGCAAATTTTTTCGACTCCTTTCCTGGTAGAAGGCTGGGCCCTTTATTGGGAGATGCTTTTATGGGACCAGAAGTTTGCAAGAGGTCCAGAAGATAGGATCGGAATGCTCTTCTGGCGTATGCATCGCTGCGCAAGGATTATCGTTTCCATGAAATTCCATCTGGGACAGATGAAGCCTCTAGAAATGATTGATTTTCTGGTGGATAGGGTGAATCACGAGCGTTTCACCGCTACTTCCGAAGTGAGGAGGTTCATCGGAGGGGATTATTCTCCGCTGTATCAATGCGCATACATGATTGGTGGCTTACAGATAAGAGACTTAGAGCGAGAATTGGTGAAGAGCAACCGCATGTCCTACCGTGATTTTCATGACGCAATTCTGCAAAGTGGTCCAATCCCAATCAAATTAATTGGGGAACGTTTGAGAGGGTTAGCCGTTAAGAAGTAAAAGGTGTCTTACGGTAGATGTTGACATTCAGATTAGCCATTTATCGGTAACCATCCTATAATGTAAGCGGAACGGGTCGTATTCGGCCTTGGAGGGGTTTCTTTGAAGCAAGGTGGATTCATCGCGGACTACCGCATGGTGGGGTTGGTAGCCTCGATAATGGTTACGGCTACAACTGCGACCACTCCGCAAAAGAGTAAAGCAACCCCTGCTAAACCCACTGCTCCTGCCAAGACTAGCTTCGCAAAAGATATCCTTCCAGTTACGAGCAAGTATTGCTTGAGTTGTCACCAAGGTAACGACTCTCCTGCCGGGCTAGATCTTAGCAAGTTTAAAACAGAAGCCTCCATGAAGGCTGATCTTGCCACATGGGAGAGGGTTTCTAGAGCCATGTCAAACGGTTCGATGCCTCCCAAAGGTATGCCCGCTCCGACGAAGGCACAACGAGACAAGGTTACGGCGTGGATTGAGAGCACGATCACGGCTGATTGTCGATTGGCGGAGCCGGGCGCGGTTACGATTCGCAGGCTTAACCGGGTTGAGTACAACAATACGATCAGAGACCTTATTGGTCTTGACCTGAAGCCGGCCGAAGATTTCCCGTCAGATGACGTGGGTTATGGTTTCGATAATATTGGCGACGTCTTATCTATATCCCCGCTCTTGATGGAGAAGTATTTGGATGCTGCGGAGAAAATCTCAAAGCAGGCCATCTATATTCCTGGATCCAAGTCGGCAAAGTATGAGGCTGAGGAAATCGCTCAAAATAATGATGGAGAGTTTGGCGGACTTTTCTCTAGAGTCAGTATCACCACCTCGCACACTTTTGAGCGTGGCCTTTACCGAATAAAGATCAGAGCATTTCAAGATAAAGCTGGTCCAGAGGACGCAAAAATGCTCCTTAGCATCGGTGGCAAGCCTGTTCAAGAATTTGATGTAGCGGCAATCAAGAAGTCTCCGGCACTATACGAAGTTCCGTTCCGTGCAGAACCCGGGAAAGCCAATATCTCTATCACTTTCCTGAATGATTTTTATATGGAAAAAAATCCACCCAACAACAGGGATAGGAATTTGTGGGTGGACTATATAGAAGTCAGTGGACCTTTAGGAGGTCAACTCTCGATTCCCGACAGCCATCGAAGAATCATTCCTGGAGAACCTCCTGTTGGTAAAGAGCGAGATTACGCGCGACGGGTGCTAAACAACTTTGCTTCGAAGGCTTATAGGCGACCAGCCGCGCCAGAAGAGGTTGAGCGTTTGATGCAGGTTTACGACTTGGCGATCAAATACAAAGAACCCTTTGAACGAGGCGTGCAGCTTGGAGTGCAGGCCGTGCTTGTCTCACCCAATTTCCTCTTCAGGGCTGAACTAGACCCCAAGGCAAATCCCAAAGCTTCTCGGAACCTAAATGGTTATGAGTTAGCTACGCGTCTTTCTTACTTCCTCTGGAGTTCTATGCCGGATGATCGCTTAATATCTTTGGCGGCGGACGGTTCCTTGGCTAAGACAGCGGTTCTGAATCAGGAAGTGAAGCGGATGCTAAAGGACCCTAAAGCAAAAGCATTGGCGGACAATTTTGCGGAGCAGTGGCTGACCTTAAGACGACTCGCGAATGCAAATCCCGATCCTAAGCAGTTCCCGCAGTTTACAAAAGAACTTAAAGAGGCGATGGCTCAGGAGACTAAGCTTTTCTTTAACGATGTGGTTGTTAACGATCGCTCAGTTTTGGATTTCATCGACGGAAAATTCACCTACGTAAACGGGTTATTGGCCAAGCACTATGGTCTGCCAGGAACACATGGGGCAGAGTTCAAGAAAGTGAGCCTCGCCGGTACAGACCGAGGTGGGGTCTTGAGCCATGCCAGTGTATTAACCGTCACATCCAATCCGACTCGAACTTCTCCTACGAAGCGTGGTCGTTGGGTTTTGGAGCAGATTCTGGGAACTCCTCCTCCTCCTCCTCCTCCTGGGGTTGATGTCCTGAAAGATGAGCATCAAGTCAACTCGGCTAAAACGCTTCGTGAAAAGATGCTCGTTCATCAATCGGATCCCAATTGCTTCTCATGCCATTCCAAGATGGACCCCTTGGGCTTCGGACTGGAAAACTATGATGCAATTGGTGGGTGGAGAAGCATGGAGGGTGATACGCCGGTGGATTCTTCTGGAGTATTGCCGGACGGAACGAAGTTTTCTGGTCCCGTTGAGCTGAAAAAACTTCTGATGAAGGAAAAGGACCAGTTCCTAAAGTCTTTCAGTGACAAGATGTTGACCTATGCATTGGGTCGAGGCGTGAGTTTTGCTGACCGATGCCACATTGATACGATAGCCGCCGATACTGAAAAGTCAGGCTACAAGTTTTCCTCTCTCGTCATCGCGATCGTAAATAGCGATCCCTTCAAGAAACGACAGACCAAGTAAAGATCATGCTAGATAAACCGATCAATCGAAGAACGTTTTTAAGAGGTATGGGGACCGCAATGGCCCTTCCATTGTTGGAGGGCATGGCACCTTTAAACGCGTTGGCGCAGTCAGCAGGGAAGTCCGGGCCAACAAGGATGGCCTTTATGTTCGTACCAAATGGCATTAGCATGGCCCACTGGACACCTACGACAAAAGGGGCGGGATATGCTTTGCCTTCTCTTCTGGAGCCGCTGAAAGAGCTTCGAGAAGACTTCTCCGTTTTGACCGGACTGACTCAGCACAATGCAAATGCATTAGGCGATGGTCCAGGGGATCACGCAAGATCGACGGCATGTTGGCTGACTGGTGTTCACCCAAAGAAAACGGCTGGCTCAGACATTCGCGCCGGTATCTCTGCGGATCAAGTCGCTGCTATGCAGCTTGGTAATCGCACTCCTTTTGCTTCACTTGAAATCGGTTGTGAACGGGGGGCTATGGCTGGAGATTGCGATTCTGGCTATAGTTGTGCCTATTCCTCGAACATCTCTTGGAGGTCAGAGTCCACTCCGGTAGCCAAAGAAGTAAATCCTCGACTGGTTTTTGAACGGCTTTTTGGTAGTGGTGATAAGGCTGGCGAAGACCAATCCAGAGCCAGACGAGACCTGTTCAACCAAAGCATCTTGGATATGGTCATGGAAGATGCAGCAAGGCTGAAGTCTAGGCTTGGCAAGAAAGATCAAGGCAAGCTGGATGAATACTTCACCGGTGTCCGAGAGATTGAGGAACGGATTGTGAAGATGGAGAAGTTGGGCAAGGATATGGCGTTAGCCGGAGCTGTCCGACCTGTCGGCGTTCCCCCCAACTATGGAGAGCATATTCGTTTGATGGGTGACATGATGGTTTTAGCTTTTCAGGCAGACCTCACTCGAATTTGCACCTTCATGTTTGCCAACGACGGAAGCAATCGAAGTTTTGCTCATATCGGTGTGCCAGAAGGGCACCATGATATGTCTCACCACGGTAAAGATCCAGTGAAGCTTGAGAAGAAACGTCAGATCGACCTATTCCAAACTCAGCAATTGGCTTACATCCTACGTCGACTGAAGGAAACCAAGGAAGGGGATTCCAATTTGCTGGATAATAGTTTGATTGTTTTCGGTGCAGGCATCAGTGACGGTGATCGTCACAATCATGACGATCTGCCGATTCTTCTTGCCGGTAGAGGGGGGGGGACCTTTAAACCGGGACAACATTTGGTTTATCCAAACCACACTCCCCTAAACAACCTTTATCTTTCGATGTTGGATCGAATGGGAGTTCGGATCGAAACATTGGGCAATAGCACTGGCAAACTTGCTGAACTCTTTTAGGTGAGTTAAATGGTCGCGTCGTTTTAGCCAGCACGACCGTCTTTTGAGAACGAACCGGGACAAGACGCACGTCATATTGGCGTGCGTTGCCCGTTTTTAGGGCAGGGTGGGTTTTCAAACTGGCTCAACTTTGATAGCATAATGGTGTATCGTTGTTGAACTGGGTTAAAATGCCTGGAGTTTTGCTGACTTCCTTTGGGGAGAATTGGAATCGGCCGAACGTGGCCTGATACTCGTGATAGAGGTGTATGCGTCTGTGATTGGAAATATTGGTCTTCCGATGAGACTCGCGGCTTGGCTTGGGGCCATAGCAGCAGTCTCTACCGCTGGAGCTGGCATGGCCGAGCTCAATGCGGTCGGTTTAGCATTTGAGGGGGTAGGGAAAAAGCCTATCGGCAGCCCGGTCTCAAGTTCTGAGCCGGATAAAGCTGCTTTGAAGAAAAGCGTGAAGTCGACCCAGTCGGCTTTCATGGAGAACGGCGGTCAGTGGGATAAGGAAGCTCTCTATCTCTCGCAGACTCCAAACTTGAACCTTTGGGTAACCAAAAATGGTCTCCGAACGGAATACTACCGAACGGACACTAATAACGGCAAAGACGTCAAGTCTGGTCAGATCATCGACATGTCTTTTGTTGGTGGATCATTTAACGGTAGTAAGGGGCAAAACAAGTTAGGGGCCGTTACTCAGTTCATCCGACCTGAGGGAACAACGACCGCGCTTAGCTATAAAGAAGTTTTGCTTGACGATGTCTACCCAGGTATTGACATGAAGGTTTATACCGATAATGGTCGGCCTCGATATGACTTGCTAGTTGCGCCAGGCGTGAATCCGGGCACGATTAAAATGAAGTTCCGTGGTGCAACCAGCGTCGATGTCGACCGGAACGGCAACCTTCAGTTAGGGACAAAGCAAGGGACCTTTGAGCATCGAGGTCTTTTCGTTTACCAAATGGTAAATGGAGTAAAGCAAAAGGTCTCGGCAAAGTTTGTTGAGACAAAGGAAGATACTATTTCTTTCAAGCTAGGCTCCTATGATCCTAAGTCTGAGCTAGTTATTGACCCGATCGTTTACGGTTCCTACTATGGTGGTGACCAAGGAATTGATGAAATCCGTGCCGTAACTGCTGATGCAGACGCCGGAATTTACTTCACTGGGTCTACTCAAGCACCGGACTTTCCTGTCCTTTATGGTCCGTTTAGTATTAACCTGAGTGGGGACTCTGATACGTTTTTGGCGAAGTTGCGTGGTGACGCTTATGTCCACGAGTATTCGGCTTACATCGGGGGCACTGGTCGAGAAACTGGAAAGTTCATTTCGATAACTCCGAGCGGAAACCGAGTTTGGATTGCTGGAATCACCACTTCTCTGAACTTTCCTGGTACGGGTGGGTCATTGCAGCCTGCAATTTCTGGCACCTCAGATGCATTTTTGATTGCATTTGACAAGAATCCTTTAACGGTTTTGAATCACGCCTATTCCACTTACTATGGTGGTACAGGTAATGCGGAGCAACTAACTGGCTTCGCGATTGCACCAGTAAGTGGTGATCTTGTGTTGTCTGGACATTCAAACGCAGATGTTCCTGGTGCAACTCATCCAGGAGCAGCTCTTAATGCTTGGGTTGCGCGACTTAATCCAACGGGTCAATCAATAGTTTGGTCTCAGTTCTATGGAACCGCATCTGGTCCGCAGATTTCGGGTTTCAATGTTGGCGATGTTGCAAGCATGAATGGAGGACGAACTGGTTTAACGGCTGACAATCCTTCAGTGATTACTGGTAGCTCTGTCGCGGTTGACTCAACTGACAATGTTTTGATTACTGGAACTTTGGTTCTAGAAGGTAATCAGGATACGGCGACAAATCCTAACCCTGTGTTTGTTACTACTGCGGGAGTATTCCACGGTGGGCGATTAGCTCGATTCCGAGATGTTTACGTAGCGAAATTCACTGCCTCTGGAAATGTTGTTTACGCAGCCCTTCTGGGTGGTAATGGTAACGAGACAGGTAGTGCAATCTGTGTGGATGATTCGGGCAATGCTTACTTGACGGGTATTGCTAGATCAGCCGACTTTCCTCGAACGAACGGCACCTTTGGTCAGACCTTCACTAGTGCTGCAAATGTCTTTGTTACCAAGCTTTCAACTGATGGATCTCAAATTATCTACAGTACGAATCTTCGGACTGGCGGATTAGTCTTCCCTCAGGGCATCGCTGTCAACCAACGAGGTTTCGCCTTTGTAACGGGAATTGTAGACGCAAGCGTTACATTCCCGAATCCTCCTGGGACACCCGGTGATCCTAACGTTCCTACTGGTTCCAGCTCTGGCACTATTCAGGTAACAACGGATGCTATCCGCACTGCCAATACATTCCCAGGACCTGGAGACTTGCCAGCGACTGATGGATTTATCAATATTCTTGACTCGACTGCAGAGAATCTGCTGTACGGCACTTATATTGGTGGCAATCTTGATGATGTGGCGTTTGCTCCGTTCGTCGACCTTATCGGTGATGTTTGGGTCATGGGTTACAGTGACTCGCGAAGAGTCTATTTCCGAGCTAATAATGCCAACACTGGTGGCACCAACTTTAATGTAACCAACGGGGGATTGGTTCCTGGCTTTATCACCTCACTGGCATTCAAGTCTGTAATAGAAAGTGCATTTAGCCCGGGAGCAACAGATTTTGCAGGTGTGCCGTATGGAAGTCGGTTTAGTCCAATGACGGGGCCGGCGTCGATCAATGGAGTATCTCGAGTCCGTGACGGGTATCTATTCCGATTCCGACTTGACGTTCCGCTTGTAACAAATCTAACGCTAGTCCCATCCTCCGTTGCTGGTGGCTTGGGCAGAACCTCCACGGGAACCGTCACGATTAGTGGCCCAGCGCCTGTTGAGGGAGTCGATGTTGTTGTAACGCTGAGTAGCACCGTCGCCGCTTCTTTGGCGAACGGATCTTCGCTTGCGCAAACAACGGTCACTATTCCTGCTGGTGCAACTACTGCAACGTTCACGATCTTCACAAACCCTGTGATTGATCCAACCCAGGTATCCGTTAAAGCCGACTACCTTGGTAGTTTCCAAGTTCGTCAGCTAACAGTCAATCCATGGCTTAATCAATTGACTTTGACTCCTCCTACGGTTGCCAGCGGTAACCAATCAACAGGACGGATCACTCTGTTCTCGCCTGCTCCAGAGCCAGTCGAGGTAACAGTGACGACCGACAACCCCGATTTGATTACCTTCCCGAATGGTCCAACTGTAACTATTCCTGCAGGTCAGCAGTCGGTTAACTTCACGATCCAATCTGCAACGGTGGATACACAAGTTCAAGGTAACGTGAGCGCGACCTTCCTCGGAAGAACTCGTACTCAGGTCTTAACTGTAAGGCCGGCCATTCTTGATAGTCTCGTGCTGGTTCCTAGCCGTGTGGCTGGTGGTGGTACGTCGATTGCAACCGTGAACTTAGATGGTAACGCTCCTTCAACGGGTGCTACCATTACGTTCAGTACAACTCAGAACGCAGGCAACATTCAGTCGATCACACCTAATCCCATTGTGATCCCAGCTGGGCAAAGATCTGCTTCAGTAACGGTAGTAACAAATCTTGTTTCCGCAAATACGTTCTCGACTATTCGAGCTTCGTACAACGGTGGTAATAAAGATGAGACTCTTCTGATCGACAACATTGCCTTGTCGAACTTCACGATTAGCCCAACCACAGTAGTAGGTGGCGCAAATTCGACCGGTACCGTTACGATCAACCAACCGGCACCTCCCGGAGGTGTCTTCGTGACCATCGCAACAACAAGCGCCAATGTGGTTCTGCCCGTTGATGATGATCCTGCAACTGCTGGTGTACAGGTTCTAGTTGCTGCTAACAACACAACTCGAAGCTTCACGATCGGAACACTTGGTACGATCATGGGTGAAACCGCTCAGATATCAGCTACTCGTGGCGGCGCTCCAATCGTTCGAAACCTGACGATCAATCCGGTTTCGTTCAACATTAGCGTCAGCCCGAATAGCGTGCTGGGTGGTCAAGGGTCAACCCTGACTGTTACACTTGCGGGCCCTGCACCTGCAGGTGGTGTACCATTCACCTTCACTAAGGTGAGCCAACCTGGTGGAGCTGATAACTCTTCTGCCATTACCATTAATGGTGGAAACACAGTGACTGTTCCTGCAGGAGCTACAACGGCTACCTTCCCAATCACGACTGTAGCTGTATCGGCGACCGATACAGTGGTGCTCACCGCTAGAACAAACCCAGATAACGGCAATAGCGCCAGCGCGAACCTAACGGTTCGGGCTCCGCGAATGGTTGGAATCTCGTTCACGCCGAGCGTAGTTCGTGGATTGTTGCCAACCCAGGTAACGGTAACTCTGGATGGTCCAGCTCCGGCTGGAGGAGCAACGGTATCGCTAGTGCGATCACCAAACTCCCAAATCCTGAACCTTCCGTCCACTATCACCATTCCTGCTGGTCAAACGTCTGTTACGCAATCCTTTACGACGAACAAAGTTTCTCGTACTCTTGCGACAAACGTTACGGCCTCCTATGGTGGTAACTCGGTAAGTGCGATGCTAACGGTAACACGCTAAACTTGCACTATCAAAAGGCCCGAACCGATATCGGTTCGGGCCTTTTGTTTTTTAGTCGTCGGGTAAAACACTTGGTGTGAAGTCTAGTTCTTCTTTTCTGCTTGGCGTACTTGTTGGCATAGGGGCCAGTGCGTTAGTTACTCGAATCCAGAAGAGCATTGAGGATGAACATCCTGATCGAGTCTATGATCGATTGACGAGTTCTCTAGAGGAGCTTGAAAACAAGGCCAAGAAGCTCGAATCTCGACTAGCCAATACATAGCCGCATCTTTTGAGGAAGCATGTAGTGGTAATCGGAGCGGGAATGGGCGGGTTATCCGCCGCTATTCACGCTCAGATCAATGGGTTTGAAGTTACGGTCGTCGAACAACAATCCCATGTTGGTGGCAAGGCTGCAGGGAGTCAAGAGTCAGGTTATAGCCTAGATATTGGGCCTAGCATTATCATTCTGACTCGGCTTTATAGTGACGTCTTTCGCAGAGCCGGTAAGCAACTGAACGACTACCTCAGATTTGAGAGGCTAGATCCATTCTCACGTGTCTATTTCCAAGGCGAAACTTTTCTCGACTTGCCAGATGGGAGAGATGCTTGCCTTGATGTGTTACGTGATCGCTTTCCGGATGATGTGGCTTCTTTACAGAAGCTAATGAAACAGTTGGACAAGGTCATGGGCAGTGTGGATCGTTCGATTTTCGAACGTCCTTATGACCAACCATGGAAGCTACTCGATTGGCGGTTGATTTCAATGGCCAGGTTCGCAAATCCTCGTAGAACCTACAAACAGATTGTAGATCAGTTGTTCCAACATCCTATACTGAGAGCCTTTTTCTATGGCTTTCCCAGTTACGGTGGTCAGACTTACGATTCAGTTGCCCCCGGTGCTTTCTTCATCCCATACCTAATGTTGACCGAAGGCGTCTACTATCCCGTCGGCGGGGTACAAGCAATCCCCAAGGCCTTCAGGAGGCTCGCAGAGGATTTAGGAGTGAAGTTCCTAATGGATACTAGGGTGGAAGGACTTGAAGTCGCTTCGGAGCGAATAGAGGCAGTTAATACATCATCAGGCATGATTGCCTGCGATGCTGTTATAAGCAATGTAGATCGGTTCACTACGGGGAAATGGCTCTCAAGAGTTTACGATCTAAAGCCCAGCCTCAGTTATTTCACCGTTCACTGGGGAATCAATAGAAGGATTCCCGGGCTTTCCCATCACACCCTTCTTATCCCAAAGGACTTTGAGACCGGATTTGAGTCCCTTTACCGAAGAAGACAATTCCCAGAATCTCCGATTGTCTACATCAACGCCACCCATGCCACAGATTCCGAGGCATCTCCGCCTGGATGCTCCAACATTTTTGCCGTCGTTACGGCTCCGGCAATGGAAGATCATCTGGACTGGAAAGAGCTTGCTAGCTCTGGAAAGGAACGAATACTCCGAACCCTAGATTTATTTGACCTAGGGTTTACCAGCGCAGAAATTGACTTTGAGCGAGTTCAGAGTCCTCAGACCTTTGCCACACGTGATGGAAGCTACTTAGGTTCGCTTTATGGTCCAGACGAGAAACACCGACTCTTTGGGATGATGCCTAATCGGAACTGGGATGAGCAGATATCCAACCTGTTCTATTGCGGAGGTTCTGTTCAACCTGGGGCAGGGTTGCCGATGGTTACACTAAGCGGTAAGTTCGCTGCTGAACGACTCGGAAAGCCCTAACCGTCTATCTTGCAATGAAATTTGCTTTGCTATTTGTAATCTCTGCAATGGCAAGTGGCTTACTATTTTGCCTAGCTCTACCTCCCACGGATCAGTGGCACTTGGGTTGGGTTGCCTTTGTACCTCTGTTGGCTGTCGCCCGCGGGCGTGGTTTTTTGCTCGGCTTCGTTGGGGGAATTCTTGCTCTCTTTACCACGGCATTCTTGGTCAAGTCCGGCTTGTTGTACTCATCAAAGCATATAGGTGGGGAAGATGGTTGGATCACCACTGGATGCGGTTTGTTTGGGTTTGTCGTGTCTTTGGTTATCGCTTTTTGGGCGGACAAGGGTTCAACTAAACCGACATGGTGGTTTGCATCCCTTGCCGTGTTGCTAGAGATGTGTTTGCTTATTGTCTTACCTGCACATCTCGCGCTCACTCAATATCGACAACCGTTGATGTTGACTTTGGCCTCCGTTACAGGCATTTGGGGAATCTCGTTCCTTTTGTGGTGGAGTAACTGCACTGTTGCTCAGATGCTAGAACGGCGTGAATATCGTAAATTGGCTTGGCCAGGGGCAATTGTTTTGCTTGCCGGTTTATCCCAATTACTTCCAGTGACTCACTATACAGATGGCTTGCCCCTGGGGATCGTGCAATCAGAAAAGATCGATGCAGAGCCCCTGTCTAGGCTTCATCAACAAGCATCTGCAACTGTAGATACGGTGGTAGTTTGGCCAGAATTTGCCGGTTTGGGTATTGCCATAGGAGGTGATACTGAGCCGCTGCAAAAAATTATCCGCGATACTAAGGGTGGTTACATCGTTACATCTTATAACGATAGGTTCGCTCCCAAACCTCACAATGTGGCGTCACTGGTTTCTGCTGATGCGACCTCAGCGGAGTATTTCAAGCAAAAACTGTTTGGCGGTGAGAAGCAGATGCATACGCCTGGTAGTCAGCCTCAGTATGCGGATAGTGTACGAGGGCGGGTCGCGCTAGCAATCTGTTTTGATTCTTGTTACCCTGCAATCGTGAGGGAAGCAGCACGGCAGCCCAAAGTCGTCGCGATGGCCTTGCCGACAATAGATCCTGAATCTCCAAACCATTTTGTAGCGGCGATTCATGCCGCGTTTACGCCGTTCCGGGCCGCAGAAAATGGGATATCTATTGCGAGAGCAGATGGTTTTGCCTACTCGATGATCGTGGATTCCAAGGGAAGAATCCTAGAAGAAATTTTGTCGGGTGAAGGCACCAAGGCCGCTGTCGCATCTCCGCCCATAAATACTATCTATCGTCGGATAGGGGATTGGTTCTTGTACTTTTCTGGGGCAGCCTTTGTCTTAGGAATAATTGTGTTCAGAAAATCCAAAGGTTCTTTTCACCTTTCCGATGAAAAGAACCCTGCTGAAGATTAAAGAATTTGCTTGCCTTCAACCTTTCCGTCAACGGTCAGATCATAAACCAAAGGAACTCCGGTCTCAAGGTTTAGCTCAAGCACCTCTTCTTTGGTCAAGTTATCCAGCATCATGACGATGGAGCGGTTACTGTTACCATGGGCAACTACCAGAACATCTTTGCCCTGTCGAATATCACCTAGAATGCAGCGCTCGAAAAAGGGAAGTGTCCTTTCGGCGGTGTTTTTAAGGGCTTCACCATTGGGAGGTGGAATATCGTAACTTCGGCGCCAAATTTTTACCTGATCATCGCCGAATCTCTTGGCCGTATCTTCCTTATTCAATCCCTGCAGATCGCCATAGTGACGCTCATTCAGTGCCTGGTCTCTAATGGTCGGAATGTCTTTGCCAAGGGTTTCAATGATGATGTCAAGAGTATTTTGGGCTCTTCGCAGCCCACTGGTATAGGCAACATCAATGTTAACTCCGTGAAGCTTCTTGCCTGCACCCCGTGCCTCTTCAACTCCTTGCGCTGTAAGGGGTACGTCTACCCAACCTGTAAATCGGTTTTCTAGATTCCAAATAGATTGTCCATGTCGGACGAGTATAAGCTTTGGCATTGGATTCAGAATACCGTGCTCAATAGCTCGTTTAGCCATTGGAAGACCAGCAATGCGAGGTCTAGGAACGGGGGTAACAAAAAGATCTAGCAATAGATAGGCAGGCTTACAAAAGCTCAAATGTCCTTGGATCAGTACGAGAACTCTGGTATCGAGCTTGTGGGTGATGTTGCTACTCGCTCTATCCTTGAAGCACTAGCAGATAAGCGTGGTGAAGCCTTTCGTAAACTCGTGACTTTGCTTGATCATGCAAATAAGGCCAAATCCATCACTGTTCGATATCCAGGCGGTAGAAAAAAGCTGCCCATTCCAAAATCTGAGTGAAGACCGCTAGAGTGACTTACTAAATGTCGAAATGGTCGGAGATCTATAAACTTCGCATTTCTATCTTGACCAGTAAGCTATTTCCACTTGAATAGAACGGCCTCACCTTGCTGAGTGCCAGTTAGCGTTTGGTCAGTCACTACTGGCTTCCCGCGTAAAAAGACGTGGATTGGCCAACCAGTGAATGTTTCACCTTCATATGGGCTCCAGCCGCATTTGCTCGCAATCATCGAGCGCTCAAACTTGGCCGACTTGTTGGGGTCTATCAAAACGAGATCTGCATCGTAGCCAACCTGGAGGAAGCCTTTATTCTGGATCCCGTAGATTTGGGCTGGATTCTCGCAGGCCATTCGCACCAGAGTTTGAAGGTCCATAAGTCCATCGTGAGCCATTGTCAAAAGTGCGGAGAGCATGGTTTGTACGCCTGGCATTCCACTTGGGCTTTGGGGATAGGGCTGATTCTTTTCCTCAAGTGTGTGCGGAGCATGGTCGCTACCGAAAACATCAAAGAGTCCCGCCTGTACGGCTTTTCGCAATGCATCTCGATGCTCTACAGATCTTAACGGTGGATTCATCTGTGCAAGGGAACCAAGCCGATCATAACAATCCGGCACTTGGAACCACAGATGTTGAGGGGTGACTTCGCAAGTTGTTCCGAGTCCTCTTAGCTTCGCATCGGCCAGCAAAGGAAGCTCATCATGTGTGGAAACGTGAAGGATATGGACGGGACGACCTGTCTCTTCACTGAGAGCAAGGATACGTTGCGTTGCAATTCGTGCGCTTTCTGCGTCTCGCAGGAATGGGTGTTCGCGTGGGTGGGGATGATCGCTTATCAAAGACTTCCGTTCCCGGTTGCGAGCCTCATCCTCAGCGTGAATCGGAGCGCGTCGCTTTCCGCTGCGCAGAACCTGGCGCAAATGTTCGTCATCACCAACCAAAAGGGTGCCGGTGGAACTCCCCATGAAGATCTTGATTCCTGGACTTCCAGGAAGGTTCTCCAGATCTGCTAGGTCCGAAATGTTATCCGTGGTTGCGCCTACGAAGAATGAAAAGTCGCACCAAGCCCTCCCCGCAGCTCGATTCAACTTATCTTGAAGAGCTTCTTTAGAGGTTGTGTTTGGGTTCGTATTGGGCATTTCAAAGATGCTTGTCACTCCGCCAAGAATCGCCGCCCTTGTGCCCGACTCCAAATCTTCCTTGTGCTCTAGACCTGGCTCTCGGAAGTGAACTTGAGTGTCTATGAGACCGGGAATCAAAGCAAGACCATGAGCATCAATCTCAAGTTCCCCAGAACCCGAGACAGCCCCCATTTCTGCAATCTTGCCGTCCTTTACCGCCAAATCGCCAACTTCTTGGTGGCTGCCGGTTGTAAGAACTGCGTTTCGGATAATCAGATCATGGGACATCAAGTTGATGCTACCGAACTTGGGGGCAAGATGATATTGGCAATAGGGAAGAAGCCGAGCTACATTCCTAACGAACTCGCTTCATAGGACCAACAATCCAAAGTGATGATCTTGCCCCTCGCAATTGTGCTGGTCTCAAACCCATTCGAGTTTCCGACTCAACCCATTCCGGCTGAACTGGCTAGGGGCGAGAGGGTTTATTACCAAAAAAGCGGCATTGAACGGACCTTTCAAGAGGACCGAGCGGTGGTGGGTAAGTGGTTTGATGGAAAGATCAAACGTGACACAGATCACATCATCTGGTTGTCACCACGACTCATATCGCGATGGCTGGGCTATCTGAATGCCAAAGAGAAATGGCCTAAATCTGAGTTAGAGCGCAGGTGGGCTGAGATGCGTCAGTGGCTTGATGGGAAGATGACATTTGTTGCTGAGCTCTATGCGCTTCCCAAGGAACATGATTTTCTGGATTTGACAGAAGGCGCAAGTTCAAAACCAGAAACTGCGCTCAATGTCAGGTTCCTTGTAACCTACGTGACTGACCAGGAACGCGACGACTCTCAACACGTTGAGTCAATCGCGAAGAAGAAAAATCCACAATCGCCTTTGGAAAGAGAGGAACCCCGGATTTCGCCGTTAGCAGTGTTTAAAGGTTATGATCTAGGTTCCATTCAGCGGTGGCCATGGTTCAGTTTAGATAATGCCTTTGCCCCGATTGCCGGCGAGTTTGCAAAACAGAAACCGACCGCCTACGATGGGGTGGTCGGTAACTATATCCGTGCGATCTATGTGATCCAAGCCACCCCTCCTGAGAAGCCGATGCCTTGGAATCGATTTGAAGTAAGGGTTTTCGCTCCCGGCAAGGAGCCGGTTGGTCAATTTAGGTTGCCAGTCGTTCCGGTTGCCAAAAGACTTTAAGCATTTTGGTCCTCACAGAAAGCAGCCCAAGCGTAATGAGATTCAATAGACAAACAGTGATCGCTACGGGAGCCATCACTAAGCTTAGATTCTTAAGCATTAGAAGCATAAGTGGGGCTCCAAGCTTAGTTTCACGCCACTCCTGAAGACTTTTCTTCGCCTCCCGTAACTCGCCCTCGGTGTACGAAACGAAAAGGTGACCACTCTTGGCCCAGTCTTGACGGGCTTGATGTTCTGAAGACACCTCTCGGAGAGTAGAGAAAGCTTTTGTACCGTTGTGGACGGGAATCCCGAAGTACGATACATTGATGCTTGGTGCCTGATATGCCACCGGGGACAGGTAGAAGGAACCACGACGCAACGCTGACGAAATCGGTTTATCTGCTGAGTAAGCCTTAGCCTGGGCTAGAGTTTGATTAAGTTGAGAAATATGATCCTGAAACCCCTTTACTGATTCATAACGCTTGTTTGCCGACCCCTGACTTATCCCAAAGTGCCCCCAGATACTTTCAACACATATGACAAATGAAATCAAGATTCCAAATGCAGCAATATTTGAACCCCAAAGGAGCTTTCTTGAGCGGACGACGGCGACTATCAGGAGCACTAGGGGTACAAGGAGAAGCCCTTCTAGCACCGGCTGTATTCCTCGCGGGATATCCACTCTCATATAACTGACTGCAATTTCTACCATCGCTGCGAATACAAATGTAACGGCAGGAGCGAGGGCAATCCTCCAACTTGGCATTGAGCTTAAGCCCCTTCTCGCCCTAATCAGTTCTTCAGCAAGCAGCTTGTCAGAACCAAGTCTCTTAAGGGCGGTCATCTCAGGCGATGCGTCTCCCTCTGCTGCTAGAGCCATGCTACTATCAGAAAGGTGAGCGCGAGTTTCTATCAGATGCTCTTGCACTTCGAAGGGAGGTAGTTTTCGAGCAAGCCTTCTTTCCAGATTTGTCAGATATTTTTCAACGATCTCACCCATTTCCACCCTCCACCTGAGGCTTTGGTAATTTGAGCATCGCCTTCATAGCCGTTGTGTACTTATCCCAGTCGACCCGCTTTTGCTCCAGCTCCTTTTTGCCATCTGACTCGAGTTGGTAGACCTTTCTAGCCGGACCCGATTCTGGAGTTTCCCAATTGGCGGAGACGAGGCCTTTTTGGAGCATGGTCTGGAGAAGGGGATAGAGTTGGCCCTCGCTAAGTTTGAAAACTCCATCGGATCGTTCTTTGATCGTTTTCACGATGGCATAGCCGTGTTTTGGGCCATCCGATAACGCGCTTAAGATAAGAGTTTGGGGATCGCTACGGAATGTCATAGATACCTCTACACATAATAGTACATCGAAACACAATGTATCGCAAACATTTTCTGTAGAATCTCGTCTGGCGAAGGTGCCATCATCATTGGTATGGTCACCACGAGATCTCCCAGGCAGGTTCTGAGCGAGGTCTTCGGTTACAGTGATTTTCGAGGAAATCAGGCCGAGATTATTGACCATCTGAGTTCCGGGCAGAATGCTTTCGTTCTGATGCCCACCGGAGGCGGGAAGTCGCTCTGTTATCAGATTCCCGCTTTGGTAAGGGAAGGAGTCGGAGTGGTCGTCTCTCCTTTGATTTCTCTGATGAAGGACCAAGTGGATGCATTGTGCGCAACTGGCGTGAATGCGGCTTACCTTAACTCATCGCTATCCGCTGACCGGGCAAAAGCCGTGATCAAGGAGCTTGGACAGGGCGAAATTGACCTGCTATACGTTTCCCCCGAACGTATTTTGATGTCCGAGACCCTAGAAATGTTAAAGCGGGTCAAGCTCTCAATCATCGCGATAGATGAGGCACACTGCGTTTCTCAGTGGGGACATGACTTCCGACCAGAATATGTGCAGCTCGGTCGACTGCGTTCTCATTTTCCCGGTGTTCCTTTTGTCGGTTTAACGGCAACCGCAGATCATCAGACGAGAAAAGATGTTCTAGATAAGCTTGAATTGGCAGAGGCCAAAGTCTTTATCTCCAGCTTTGATCGACCCAACATTCACTATCGAGTTGAACCGAAAGCAAGCTCTTTTAACCAGTTGGAAGCATTTTTAGAAGATCTAGGTGATGACTCGGTGATTGTCTATTGTCTCAGTAGAAAGCGTGTAGAAAATGTGGCGGAAAAGCTTAAAGAAAAAGGCTACTCAGTTGGTGCCTACCATGCCGGGTTTTCTTCTGAGCAACGAACAAAGATACAAGAAGGGTTTCTAAAGGATGATCTCCAGATTGTCGTAGCCACAGTGGCTTTTGGGATGGGCATTGACAAGCCGAACGTTCGGGGAGTGGTCCATATGGACATGCCAAAGAACGTTGAGGGCTACTATCAGGAAACAGGCCGCGCTGGGCGAGACGGACTTCCATCCAAGGCCCTGATGCTTTATGGACTTGGCGACGCGATAACCATTCGTAAGCTGATTGCCGACATCCAGAATCCACACCAGCTACAAGTGGAAACTCACAAACTGGATGCGATGGTCGGATATGCAGAATCGATCACGTGTCGCCGTCAGGTTCTGTTGAACTATTTTGGTGAGGACTTGGGTGGCCCTTGCGGGAACTGCGACGTTTGCCAAAATCCCAGGAGTCTCTACGATGGAACCGAAGACGCCTACCACGCACTGATGTGTGTCTATGAACTCAAGCAGAAGGTCGGCATCCTCCAGGTGATTGACGTATTGCGCGGAGCTCAAACTTATGCTGTTCGGAAGGAAAGGCATGACTTGGTCCCAAGCTATGGAAAGGGAAGAGGCCAGAGTCAGGATTACTGGCTAAATGTGTTTCGACAGCTAATTCATTTGGGATATCTGAGGCAAGATATTGCTGATCATTCCGCGCTCAAGCTCACTCCCCTCACCCGAGGCATTGTGCGTCGTGAATCATCGCTAAAACTGGTGGTAGCTCCGATAAGAGAAACGGCTGCCGAGCGAAAGCTGAGAAGGTCAGAAAAGAAGGCGGGGACTGGAAACTATGACGACAGCGTTTTCCAGGTTCTGAGGATGCTGAGAAAGCAACTGGCCGATGCCCAAGAGGTTCCGCCCTATGTGATTTTCTCAGACGCTACGCTGCAGGATATGGCTCGTAAGAGACCCACATCTCCAGAGGAAATGCTGACGGTCTCTGGAGTAGGGCGTTATAAGCTGGATCAGTACGGGGAAGCTTTCCTCAACGAAATTCGAGGGCTAGGCTAAGACCTCAAACCTCGGTCGAATGCTTCTTTAGAAAGCTCCTCTCGATGATCAGGGTGAGCAATGCTGATCAAGGCATCGGCACGTTCACGTAAGCTTTTACCGTGGAGATAAGCGATACCATGCTCAGTCACGATGTATTGAGCATGTCCCCGAGTTGTAACAACTCCTGCTCCAGGCTGGAGAGTGCTCACGATTCGACTTTCACCGCGACGAGTAACACTGGGAAGGGCGATGATAGGCTTGCCGCCTTCGCTCAAGGATGCTCCACGCATGAAATCCATCTGCCCACCGATACCGCTGTAAGCTCGTCGCCCAATGCTATCAGCAACGATCTGCCCGGTTAAGTCCACTTCGATAGCGCTATTGATGGCGGTCATCTTTGGTAGCCGCCGAATGACGGATGTGTCATTCACATAGGCGACATCCAGCAGAAAAATAGACGGATTATCGTCCACAAAGTCGTAGAGCCTACGAGATCCGTTTAGGAAGGAGCTGACGGTGCGGAACCGGTGTTTGGTCTTTTCTTCATTTGTAATTGCTCCGCACTCCACCAGGTCAATGACTCCGTCGCTAAACATTTCGGTGTGAACTCCGAGTCGGCGGTGATCTTTCAAAGCTGCAAGGACAGCATTTGGGATGCCGCCAATTCCCATTTGTAAGGTGGCACCGTCTTCAACCAGGTTGGAGACATGCTTGGCGATCGCTGTTTCAACGTCAGATGGAGCATTGCACGCATGTTCAGGGAGAGGTACATGGCCCTCGACCGCAGCATGGAAGCGACTGAAGTGAATATGCCCGTCTCCGTGGGTGCGAGGCATAAAGCGATTAACCTGTGCAACAACTCGCTTTGCCGTCTGCACAGCGGCCAAAGACGCATCAATAGAAGTGCCAAGGCTACAGAATCCATGTTTGTCGGGGGGTGACACCTGAATGAATGCAACATCCAATGGCATGTGTCCGCGGCGAAACAGATTGGGTACTTCACTCAGAAAGACGGGAATATAGTCGGCACGACCCGCATTCACTGCTTCCCGCACATTCGCACCGATGAACAGAGCTTGATGTCTAAAGCTCTCGGCCAGGTCTTCCCGAACATAAGGAGCATCCCCTTCCGTATGCAAATGGACAATCTCCACCTCCCGCAATTCGGGGGCTCTGTCTATCAGGGCTGCGATTAAAAGTTGCGGACTAGCCGCAACGCTGTGGATGAAAACTCGATTCCCCGATTCAACAGCTGAAACGGCCTCCCTGGCAGAGACATAGGCAAAAGACATGATCTAAAGTTTGGTCGACTTACGGTCACAACTGTATGTTTGGCTATTGTCAAAAGCCGCTTTTTATAATATTTGATCCAATACGATTCGCCTGAATGGATTGGGGGAACAAATGGCGCAGATATGACCGACTTTGGAAACCGCATAAGGACGTCTGTGCATCGATGCTTACGTTGAGCTGAGTTGGTTGAGTTCAAAAACTTGAGACTTTCCCAATGATCGATAAAAGAACCTATCTCATAAGTTAACCATTGAAGCAATATTTTCATATTGAATTTCCGTAGAACCTCAAACATGAGGTCAGAATCAGATATCCGAATGCCCGGTCAGTGCACTACCTAACGCAACAAATGATTCATGAGATAGCTTCTAGTGTTGCTGCGTCCGTCTCCCCTTTTCGAGAGGATTTATATACTGCTATGTGGCTCTCTAGCCTATGCATAAACTGAGCGGTAATAAGGCTAAGATTCGAAGAGTCCAAAAGACACATACGCTGATAGTAATAGGATGTTATGAATGAGAATGAGTTCAGGCTGTTTTTAACTGAAGTTGTGGATAGGGTTGCCATCCTTAACAAGGACGATCAGAGACGCCTTATCATAAACCTCTCGCACAGCTTAACTGTAGCTATTCGAGGTGATATTGGAAAAAAGCCAAACATGGCCAATATCCAGATGGCTAACGAGTATCTCCATCAATTACTTGGATGGCTTCAGTACCAGGAGAGGGGCAGTGGTGAACGGTTTGAAGCATGTGAAGCCGTTGCTCGTGCGTGGGATGGATATATCCGTGCTCAGCATTTCTTACCAGGCCCAGAACTTCAAGGTTTTGGAGAGTTGATTTCGCGTGAGCTAAGCCGATTTAGTTTTAACAGTGGATAAGGGAGGCTGGGTTGTGATGGGGGAGCTAAGTTCTCCACAATACCTTTCTATATGAATGTTCTCTTTGCTCATTGCAATTCTGATGATTTAGCTTATTTTCCGATAGCCCTGCCAGACGATGACTTGGTGCTGGTTTCTGGAGAACCTGAAGGTGAGACCAACGTCGAGGTTTTGTCCGTGATGCACGGGAAACCGGTGTCGACTGACGCGATACGGTCAATGCCAGGCTTGCGCCTTATCGTAACTCGCTCCACTGGATTTGACCATATTGACCTTGAAGCGGCGAAGTCTCTAGGAATTTCGGTTTGCAATGTGCCGGAGTATGGATCCATTACCGTTGCTGAGTTCACATTCGGTCTGATGCTCTCTTTATCCCGGCGTATTCCCCAAGCGGTTGCTAATTCTCGGGAAGGAAAATTTTCAGTGGAGGGTTTGATGGGGGTAGATCTTGCAGGCAAGACTTTGGGGATTGTTGGCCTTGGCAAGATTGGTAGACATTTGGCAAAGATGAGCGAAGGTGCATCCATGCGGGTGGTAGCTCATGACCCTTACAAGCCGAATTCGATCCCTCTTGATGATCTACTGGCTCAAAGCGATGTGGTTGCGCTCTGTTGTCCGTTGACTCCGCAGACTCACCATTTAATCAATACACAGGCTTTATCCAAGATGAAGTCGTCAGCGTTCCTGGTGAACACCTCCCGTGGGGGAGTGATTGATGCAAAAGCCTTGTTACATGCTTTGGATAAAGACCAGATTGCTGGCGCCGCCCTTGATGTTCTCGAAGATGAACTTGCCCCAGGAGAAATCAGCTTGAAATTGATGGGCCATTCGAGAGCATTGGTCACACCACATTTAGCTTATGACTCTAAAGAGGCTCTGGACCGCATTCGGGCAACAACTGTAGAAGTAATCCAGGCCTTTAAGTCCGGTAAGGTTTTGAACTCTGTGATGAAGGACGAATAGGAGCTAAAACATGTGAGGAACGAAGCGGGAGAAGTTGTCTGTTACAAGATTGCTAGATTCTCGGATACCTATCCCGCGAGCCGTTCCATCAATGACCCAACTCCCGATAACGGGGCGATTGCCGTTAAAGGTAGGCAGTTCAACGTATTGTTGGAACACATAGCCTTCTTCGCCGTATCCTCCATCTGTTCTCTCCAATGCTCCTGCTCGCTTAATCGACACATTTGCACCTTCACGAGATAAGAGAGGCTTGCGAACGTATTCCGACATTTGGTGAGATCGGTCGATATGGGCCTCAAGAAGGTTAGGATGGTTCGGAAACATTTCCCACAGAATGGCGAGGATGCCTTTGTTGGAGAGGATCATCTTCCAAATGGGTTCAATCCATTGGACGTCTTTGTACGTATCGATGGCGTGCTTGCCGAATTCGTCATGGATTAGCCATTCCCAAGGATAGAGTTTGAAGATTGTCTTAATCGCCTTGTTATGAACATCTACAAAGCAGTGCTTTGCCGAGTCCCAACCGATCTCTTCCATGTGCAAACCCTTTGTTGGAATACCAACCTGAGTGGCGGCATCTCTTATGAGAGTCACCGTCATCATATCTTCCATGGATTCTGTATGGGCAAAGTGCACCACATCGCTGGCTAGAAACTTATTGTCTAGGCACCACTTCCAGTACTCGATGAAACCATCCCAAATTGAGTTGAATTGGTCAGATGAGGGGAAGATTTCTTGGAGCCAGTGCCATTGAATAGCGGCAGCCTCCAAGAGTGATGTTGGTGTATCTGCGTTGTATTCCAGCATCTTTGGTGGATTTTTGCCGTCAAAGGCTAGATCAAACCGACCGTAGATGGAAGGAGGTTCAGTCTCCCAAGCCCACTTAATGGGTTCTATTGCTTCCGCAGGTATTTTCAAGCGGCTAAATAGATCGTGATCAATAACGTACTGAACAGCTTCTAAGCAAATTCGATGGAGCTCATTAGTAGCCGTTTCCAGTGTCTCTATCTCAGCTGCTGTGAAGCGATAGTAGGCATCCTCAGTCCAGTAGGGTTTGCCTGCGCTTGTTCCATCAGGAGTTGTGTGGAAGAGCAGGCCTTGGGATTCCACTTTGGATTTCCAATCCGCCCTTGGGATAGAAGCAAGTCTTTCCATTCCCTAGCCGCCGAAACTCATTCGTGAGCCTGAACTGGACCTGGAACTCCCAAATCCTTTTCGGACTACGGTGCCTTTTGAATCCACGATATCTGCACTTGAACTGGGGGTCGAAGAAAAGCCAGTTACTTTGCGTCCTGAGGATGTTCCCCCGTAAACCCAGCGCGGGTAAATGAAAGCTCCCCCGCTTCTATAGCCGGTTGATGTAACGCATTGTGTATCCGGCAGTACATTGCCTTGTTGATCCACACATCGACGAACCTGCTTATTTGCACCACAGCCAGAGAGGGCAACGGCCGCCATGGAGGCGACCAAGATCATAGGCACAGATTGACTTTTCTTCATTTTTGATTGACGTTGTAATTACGGACCAAGCGATAATCAGGTTTCTAGCATTTCTCGTTCTCGCCGAAGCTGGTCGAAGCTTTCTTCAAACTTCGCCAGAAGATTCTCTACAGCCAAAATCGGGTTACCGGTGTAAGGCCATATAAGGGCTTCTCGAGTGATATAGCAGTTCTTATATTTGTTGCCCAAGATTGAGAACACACGCGGTGGAATGGCTGTACGGTCCACAAACTGGACATTTAGGCGTCCCTGGCTAGCTTCTAGCTTAGCAAACTCTAAATCCCGAGCCCTTAGGCGTTGACCCATCACGGCAAATGCGTTGGTGACTTGCTCTGGTGGGTGCCCATATCGATCCTCCACTTCACGCTGGACCTCTCCCAGAGAAGGTTCACTTCTTGAAGACATCATGCGTTGGTAGTAGTAAAGCCTTTGGGAAGCATCCTTGATATAGCCTTCCGGAATCAGAGCCACCACCGGAAGATCGAACTGGGGAAGCGGGGTGAGATTTTCTAGATGTGCATCCCCTTCGGTGATGGGCATAGGTTCACCATCCACCGACGCTTTGAGCGCAGCGACAGCCTCATTGATTAGTTGGGTGTACAACTCATACCCGATCGATTGCATCGTTCCGCTTTGCTTGGCTCCGATCAGCTCACCTGCGCCACGAATTTGGAGGTCACGGAAGGCCAATGAATATCCAGACCCAAGGTTAGAGAACTCCTGTAGAGCCTGGAGTCGCTGAACGGCCCCTTCGCTAACGGTCTTGGTCTTCTTCTTCGTACCATCTGATGCAGGCGCTTGACTTGGTCCAGACTGTGCCAAGTGATCTACTAATCCGGCTTTTATTGTCCGGTCTAGCGCGCCTGAATAGAGGAAATAGGCGTAGGCTTGTCGATCAGATCGACCCACGCGGCCCCTAAGTTGGTAAAGCTGAGAAAGCCCCAGTCGGTCTGCGTTCTCAACAATGAGGGTGTTGGCATTAGAGATATCGATACCATTCTCAATGATGGTGGTTGAGAGCAGGATATCGATTTCGCCTTTGATGAACCCCACCATGATGGGTTCTAGTTCTTGCTCGGTCATCTGGCCATGACCAACCCCGATTCGGGCGGTTGGTACTAGCTTCTTCAACTTCTCCAGAACGTGACCGATGGAGTCCACTCGATTGTAGACGTAGAAGACTTGTCCACCTCGGGCTAACTCGCGGAGAATGGCTTCTCGAACGACTTCACCGGCATAAGGCCTCACAAAAGTTCTGATTGGAAGACGTCCGGGGGGAGGATCGTTAATCAGGGACATCTGGCGGATATCCATGAGCGCCATGCTTAGTGTTCGAGGAATGGGTGTGGCGCTGAGGGTTAGGACGTCAATTTCTGTCCTAAGCTGTTTCAGCATCTCCTTTTGCTTCACACCGAATTTTTGCTCTTCATCAATGATGACAATACCAAGATCCTTAAACCCAATCCCTTTGCCAAGGAGAGAGTGAGTGCCGATGATGATATCGACTTGCCCTTTCTGTAGATTGTCGTAGACGGACTTTTTCTCGGCCGCGGTACGGAATCGATTTGAGATGTCCATCCGCACTCCAAACGAACCTAGGCGCTCTGAGAAGTTTCGGAAGTGTTGCTCGCTGAGAATAGTGGTAGGGCAGAGAACAGCAACTTGGCGTCCATCTTGAACAACCTTGAATGCAGCTCTGATGGCAACTTCAGTCTTGCCAAAGCCTACGTCTCCACAGACCAAGCGATCCATCGGGTAGGGGTTTTCAAGATCATGCTTTACTTCCTTAATGGCCCTTAACTGGCTTGGTGTTTCTACCCACGGGAATGTAGATTCCATTTCGTGCTGGAATGGGGAATCGGGGCCGAATGGACGTCGAGTGACCTCTTTTCGCTTGGCGTACAGCTTCACCAAGTCACGGGCGAACTCCTTGGCGTCCTCCCGGGCTTTTCCCAGGGTCCGCTGCCATTCACCTCCGGTTAGCTTGTTTAGCTTCGGATTATCATCGCCTGGGTTAAGGTACTTCTGGATTCGATCGAGTTGATCTGCGGGAACAAACAGCTTGTCAGGAGCCTGGTATTCAATGTAAAGAAACTCCTTTTCAATGCCGTGCTCCTCCCGCTTAATGAGTCCTCGGAAAATTCCAATTCCGAAGTTTATATGGACTACGTAATCGCCTGGCTTCAGGTCAAGGACAGTTGCAATCGGAGCGCCTTCCATGAAGCGCTTCTGAGGCAACTTCAATCGAGCCACTCCGAAAAGTTCAGCGTCGGTTACGATGGCCAGCTTGTGGTCCGGAAAAACAAACCCACCGCCAAGGTTGCCAAGGGCGATCTGAGAAGACGGGGCCGATTCACTATCGCCGTCCTTTTCCGTGCCTCCTAAAAAAACCTCGGCTTGGCTTAGAACTGTTTGAGCACGGTTTGGCTGATCTGTGGAGATCACCAAGTTGAAGCCATCCTTTGCGTAGTTCCGCAGAGTGAGGGCAAGAGCGTCTGCACGTCCCCGATAAGACTCTAGAGAAATTGCATTGATATCCTCAGATGATTTACTCTGCACCCAACTCGGCAGTGCATTCATAGAGGTAACCGATAAGGTTTTTTCGTGATTTGCCAGGTGGTCAGGCGGCAACATGAAGTCATGTGCGGGTGTGTGAAGAATCTCTCCCCGGGCCGTTCGAGCGGCTAAGGCTTGGGCTAGTTCTTCCTCCGCCCGCACCGCAATCGCTTCTAGCTCTAGAGGCTCATCCAGAATAAGCATTCCGATCTCTTCTAAAAGGTCAATGGCGCAGCCAGAATCCGGATGCAACAGTGGACGGTAAAGGTCCAAACGATCGAAGTAGACCTTTTGGGAAAGGGCTTCTGCATCTCCTGCAACCAGCTCTTCTAAGCGGCTACTCGCTTCACCCTCTAGCAGAGAGGCTTCGCGCTCAGCAGTGGAAAGCAACATATCTTTGATGCCTTCATCTAACTCAGTGTAAAGGGTCTCTCTTGACGGTGCAAGAGAGAATTCCTCAATTTGTCCTACTGACCGTTGATTGTTTGGATCAAAGAGCCGAATACTTTCAACTTCATCTCCGAAAAGTTCGATTCGGTAGGGAAGATCATGGCCACTGGCGAAGACATCAATGATGCCTCCGCGGCGGCTATATTGGCCTGGAAGTCGAACCGGTTCTTGAGGCTCATAGCCGAGGTTCACTAGTTGCCCTAGCAAGCGATCTGAGTCGATGGTATCGCCGACCTTAACATCAATGAATGCATCTACTAATACTTCGCGGGGAAGAGTGCGTTCGAGAGCGGCCTGGGGGGTGGTGAGAACAATTCCTGGCCTGTCAGAAACTAGGTTCTTGAGGGCACCTAAACGGTCAGAAAGCGCCACATGTTCGGGTGCTGCATCTTCAAAAAGAGTTGAGATGCCGCTGGGGAGTTGAGAGATTGCATCATGAGGAACTCCACAGAGTTCCAGCTTTGCTTGCCAAGCCAAGGCTCGCTCATAGGTGGGAGCAATAACGAGCAACTTGGTGGGCGAAGATAGGTAAAGCGCAGCGATGAGAAAAGGCCTGGCTTCAGGCGCGACCGAACGCCACTCAGTCGATTGATCGAGTGGTTTCAGGACCTCCGCTAAGGCAGGAATCTCGGTAACGCGGCGCGCCCAGTCGGCGATGCGCATTTAACGAATTTTACCGGGCAAAATGCGGAGGAGATAGGCATAGTTTCAGCTAAAATCTAAGTTAATGAGGCGTGAAGCGATGCCGATGAAGGTGTATCGAAACTTCGAGACAACCGATGAGGCTGATCTAGCCTATTACCATTCGCTCACGTCTGCGGAAAGGATTGAAATCATGTTCCAGTTAAGGAACGAGGAACAGGATGAATCAAGACTGGATCGAACTCCTAGAATCACTAAACGCCAATCAAGTTAAGTTTGTGATTGTGGGTGCCTTTGCTTTGGCCCATCACGGTTTTCACATCTATGCCGTTTTGGACCCTCCTTTGACTAAAGCTTAAGCCTTGAAAGCCCCGCTGGTGACTCCAGCCATGAACGGCTTGGTGGCGTACAGAAACAGGATCAGGAGAGGGATGCTCGCCAGTATGTATGCGGCAAACATAGTGGCATAGTTTGCTGATACTGCTGTACCCCGCATGATATATAAACCCGAGGAAACAACGTGGTACTTCTCATCCGAATTGGCAATGAAAGGCCAGAGGAAGTTATTCCATGTACCAAGAATATTTGTAATGGCTACCACGGAAATGATGGGTTTTGAAAGGGGCAGCACCATTCGCCAATATAGCGTTAAGTGGTTTGCGCCGTCCATTTTTGCGGACTCAAAAAGCTCATTAGGCAACCCGTCAAAGAAACTCTTAAATAGAAAAATTGCAAAAACTTGTCCGCCAGCAATGTAGGGCAAGATAAGCACCCAATATGAATTTAGAAGGCCCAGCTGTTTAACCCATAGAAAGCTTGGAACAAGAGTCAAAACGCCCGGGATCATCATAAAGCTCAAGATGACCATGAAAAGTTTCTTCTTGCCGGGGAAGCTGCATTTTGAAAATACGTAAGCTGTAACAGAGGCTACAAGAATAACCCCGAAAACAGTGACAACACATATGAAAAGGGTATTAAGCGTGTACGGACGAAGAACTTCCCATGCGTATCGATAACTGTCTGTAAGCTGTCGATAAGCTGAACCTATCGCTTTCCCAAAACCAACGCTTACTTTTTCTGAATCTTTCTCTTGAGAAACGGAGATTTCAAAAGTGGACTTGCCGGCTAACTTTTGTTGGACAAGCGCAGCTCCTTCGCTTGCCGCTTTGGGAATTCCCAGGAACGACTGATTCATTTCGGAATTAGTGCGAAATGAGTTATTTATGACAAATAGAAATGGAAAAAGTGTGAGACACAAAACGACAATGAGAGCAAAATGAATAAGGGCTTGATCGCGTTTCTTTCTCATGTCTAAAATTGGTTTTCGTTAACTCTTTGTGATCACAAGGTCAGCTTTGCTAATGGGATTGTCCATCCCTTCATACAAAGTGGAAGCAAACTTCCAAGTTTCAAGAACGCGCTGGGTGCGACGTCCATTTATTTGGCGTTCACTTTCTCCATCAAACTGGAAAGAAACTTGAAGTACGATCCCTCGGTCACAACCGTTCTGGAAGTCAACGAGTCTGCCCGTCACAGCTGTGGCACTTGATGTCCCTGCTTTAGAAAGAGTGCCAGACAGACTTCCTGCATTTGTGACTGTCATGTCTATGTTATATTCCTGTGTGTCTCCTGATTGTCCTTTGTAGGAACCTACAAATCGTCCAGCATAGCTGGGATTTGGAGTTTCCCAATAAACGCCTCCGCAGCCGACTGGTGAATTACACCCTCCCGATATCAACACTACCAATACTAAGAAGAATGCTGTAATCCACTTCATACTTTTTCCGCCGTTAGGTCCTCTGAGGATCTGAAATACTTCATGTTTAAAATCGTGAGCCCAAGAATAATAAGGAACAAGATGACGCCAATGGCGCACGCATATCCCATTCTTTGAAAGCTAAAGGCGTTCATATACATCCAAAGGCCAGGGACCATTGTTTTGAGACCCGGTCCTCCTTTTGTCAATATAAACATGCCTTCAAATCCTTGAATAGTGCCGATAACCGTCATGATCACAAGCAACTTCATTTGGCTTAATACAAGGGGAACATCAATACGAATAAATTTTCGTATCCCTGTAGAACCATCCAATTCCGCTGCTTCATGGATACTTTCTGAAATGCTGGCTAATCCAGCATAGTAGATAAGGATGTTGATGCCACCGGCAAAAGGGAATCCAATAAACATGATCGCCCAAAGAACGGTGTCGGGATCGGAGAGCCAACCTCTAGCTAAATCGGGGCGTCCGGCCCATCGGAGTAACTCATTAAGAAATCCGGTATCCCCATAGATCATGCTTTGCCAGATCATAAGCCCCGCAACTCCGGGAACTACGATGGGGATCAAAAAGAGAACTCTATAGATATAGCGAGCTTGCTCTGATTTTAATGAAAAGATAAGTTTTGCAACGAGAAGGGGAGCGGTAGTCACCGTAGCCAATCCAAACAGAGTTAGGATGAGGAGGTTGACAAAGCTAGAGACTAAAGTCGGATCTGATAGGTATTCAACATAGTTAGAGAATCCTACAAACCGAGATTCTCCTCCCACTTCATAGTCGTAGAATGATGTTGCAAAGGCCCAAAGAAACGGTACGAGGCTGAAAACCGTTAACAGTGCGAATGTTGGCACCAACATCGCATAGCTCGCCGCTTTTGAGGTCAGTTGACGAGCTTTAGCCAGAACGCAACCTCGTCGCTGTAATGGCGCTACGTTCTGTTATCCCAAACCAGGGCAAGAGTCGATCAACAATAAGTTCGTGCCCCGTGCGATTAGGATGGTTAGGTTGAGACATGAAAGCCTCCGCACCCTTTCCATTCTTGATTGATCTATCAAACGCATCAAAAGAATCGGCAAGGCCGGTGCCATATGTTTTCGCTAAGCTCCTCACTTGAAGAGCATGTTGATTCAGCACATTGATGTCTGAACCTGTGTCCCATGAGGGAGTGAGCAAGATCACCTGTGCTTTCGCTTTTTGGCTGGCAAGAATCATTTCTTCCCAAGATTCACGTGCTCGATCCAATCCAATACTGCGATCATTCAGAGAGTAGTCGATAGTCACGACATCGGGCCGGAGAGAAAGCACGTCTCGGGCAAACCTCTTCGTGCCTTGCAATGAGTTTTCTCCGCCAATAGCCGTGACAATGACGTTGACAACCGCAAATGGATATTTGCGCTTGATGGCCAGGAAAAGCAAATGTGGATACGCGTCCTGTGACCTTACATCAGGAGTTTTGAAGTAACCCGCCGGAACACTGTGACCGTGGCAAACAATGGTAACGGTTCGATTCTTGGGCCATTGAGCCTCAAACAATTCTACAAGAGGGCGGCTGAATTCTCTTGGTGCGGGAATCTCGGCAACTGAGGAGACAGTGCAAGCGAGCAGAAGGGAAGGAATCACTTGGTTGGAAACTCCTGAAGCTTCGTATGCTCTGACTGGAGTTCTTGCCACTTGGTTTCAAACTCTGAGAGGTCGATATTTTTACGTCGCACCACGGTTTCACTGGCGGTTTTCACGTTTGTCTCCATCCATTCCAGAAATTCATCTTCCGCAATCCCATCATTCAGATAAAGGTCCAGCATTCTACGGTAAATCTCATTGAATCTCAGGTCAAAAGTAAAGAGCCACTTGGTCTTGCTTGCGGGGCGTTGAAGAAACTCATGAAACGGCAACAGTTCTGGATGAGGCTCTGACCCAATGATATTGGGCAAGAAGGCTAGTATCTCATTGACTACAAGATCTGAGTTCTCGGGCAAGCTTAAGAACTGAAGAAAAGCAATTGTTCGCTTAAGCTTCACGGATGTTTCTGGATTTCGAGTGTCGTTGTACGCGGTCTTTGTTACTTCGAACTGAGTTCCAGCGCCACCAATCACCACCTGATCATGCCCATCTGCAAATCGACTAACGGACTTAGGAATGGCTGGGAGATAAAAGACCCCCCAGTCAAAGGTGATGTTGGGATCTCGGGAAAGGCGGTTTACGGTTGGGCTGGCCGCCCACCACATCGCTCCTTTTTGCGTCATGAACAGCTTGGATAGATCAGCATTCATGCTTTGGGGCCAATATC
The DNA here is from genome assembly GCA_037190145.1 of Fimbriimonadaceae bacterium. Lineage (GTDB taxonomy): Bacteria > Armatimonadota > Fimbriimonadia > Fimbriimonadales > Fimbriimonadaceae > 55-13. The sequence continues at coordinate 199,911 of JBBCJU010000003.1, read as the reverse complement.
TTCGCCAATCCTTTAGGATTCGAAATGTTTCGACAAAGCGAGCGTCGCGAGCTGTGAAGAACCCCTTACTATTCAGAAAAGCAATCTCGTCCCAATCCAAGTAGCCCGGCAATGCAAGCTCCCTACTCGGATCTTTTTTGAGGTCCATGCTAGGAAGCGCTTCACCATAGACCTGATCAAAGATGAGATCAAATCCCCAGTCGGCAATGTCAGAGCTACTTACGAGCAGAGGAATAACACCAGACTTCTTGAGCTTTTCTTGAACGGCATAAAACTCAATCCAATCCTTAGGAGGTGTGATGCCAAGTTTTCGGAAAATTTCCTTGTTGTAGAAGATTCCGGTTTCCACCATGTCATAGGTGATGCAGTACATCTTGCCATCCGGGGCAGCTTTCCCGCGGCTCATGGCCTGATACTTAAACTGATCCCACCATTGCTTACTTCCGGTTTTTCCAACCTTCACAAACGGATTGGGTTGCTCAAGATACTTGTCTAGTGGGACATACCAACCCTTCTGAACATCTTGCCAAACGTCTTCAACGTTTACATTCAGTATCTCTGGAGCCTGATCGGCGGCTAACTGCGTGACCAGGTATTCACGTGATCCAACCGGAGCTTCGGTGAACTCAATTCGTGTATCGGGATAAAGCTTCTCAAAGGCATCCCGCACCTTGTTTAGGCCCTGGAGCGGGGTACCCACGTTCATCGGCCGCCTTCCAGGCATGTAAATTCCCGGAGCAAAGCGAATAGTGTACTTACGACTGCTCCTTGGGGCACCAGCTAACGATCCGCTAGAGGCGGTTTGATCTTGCACAGGCCACAGGGCCCAAGTGCCAAGACAGATCAGGACAACCAGGAGTATTCGCCGGATCACCAAGGGCAGTCTATCATGACTTGTAGGTTAGGGCGAAGCGGGCCAAGTTGGCTAGCTTAATTGGTGTTAATATATTGATATGAAAACCAGGAATTTCTTGATCGCTGCGGTAGCTTGTGCGTCGGTTGCTGCGTTTGCATTTACCGCTGACGACTTCCAACGCGAGCGCAACGGCAAGAATGATGATGCCAAGAACGCTTATGAGGGCAAGACTTTGCCTGCGATGGCATTTGATGGCTGGCAAAACATGGCGAAAGTTCCGAAGTCTTGGAATGATTTCAAGGGGAAAGTCGTCCTGATCGACTTTTGGGCTCATTGGTGCGGACCATGCCGAGCCGCAGTTCCCAAGATGAATGAGCTTTACAAGAAGTTTGCGGACAAGGGATTAGTGATTGTGGCGGTGCATAGCGATAAAGACACAGCAAAAGGAAAGTCAGCGATCACAGAAACCAAGATGGAGTTTCCAGTTGCCTTTGATGAGGCAGGAAAGTTGATGAAGACATTAGGGTGTGATTCTTATCCCGACTATGTTCTCGTAGATCGCAAGGGCGTCATCCGGGTGGTTGATCTTGCAAACGGCGATGTCCCGCGAGCGGTAGAAGTGTTGATCAACGAGAAGTAACATTGCAGAGGAGGGCACTGCTTTGGGTACTGCTAGTAGGCGTAACTGTATCTGGAGGTAGCTGGTTCTATCTGGAAATGAAGGCGACTTATGGCCCTTATGGTGTCGTTCGCCGAACTCAATGCATATCAAATCTGAAGTCGATTGTTCAGGCATCGCTTCTCTATGCTGAGGCAAACAATGATCGTTTGATGCCCTCTCTGTATTGGACGGATTCACTAAGTAGCCATACAAAAAACATGGAATCTATGTTCCAATGTCCATGTGCACCGTTAGAACATAACTCCTTCGGTTATGCCTACAATTCTCGGCTTTCAGGAGCAAGGGTCAGTGATTTTGAGTTACCAGAACATACTGTGGTTGCCTATGAATCTAGTGTATGGAGAAAGAACACCGCTGATCCACTCACATCTTTTTCGGGTCCGTATAGTCCAAAGAGAGAGGGGTCGCAAAGGGCAAATGTGGCGTATCTCGGCGGTTTTGTTGAGCGGATGGTAGAGGGTGAGAACTAAAACATGAGACAAAATCTAACGTAAGTGATTTCGCAACTACTTCTGCTCACCACAACCCTAGCCTCCAGTTCAGGCGGATACCTATTCGTTACTTTCAAAGGCGAGCAAACGCCCATGACCGAGCAGATCTATTTTGCGGTTAGCAAAGATGGGCGAACCTGGAACGCGCTGAAAGGCGGAGAGCCAGTACTTGTGAGCCAACTGGGCGAGAAGGGCCTGAGAGATCCTTATGTTCTGCGTTCTCACGATGGAAAGAAGTTTTTCCTTATCGCAACTGATCTTTCCATCAACTTAAATGGTGACTGGGGGCGAGCCGTTCGGGCGGGTAGCAAAAACATTGTCATTTGGGAATCAAGAGATCTGGTCAAGTGGTCCACCCCGCGCCTAGTAAAAGTTGCTCCAGACGATGCAGGATGCACTTGGGCTCCAGAGGCAATTTACGATGAAGATACAAAGGACTATCTGGTTTTTTGGGCATCAACCACAAAGCGAGATGATTTTTCCAAACATCGAATTTGGGCTGCGCGAACCGAAGACTTCCGCAAATTTGGAGAACCCTTTATCTACATTGAGAAGCCGACTACGGTGATCGACACTACGATCATTCGGGAAGGTGAACAATACTTTCGATTTACTAAGGATGAGAAGTTCAAGGCGATCACGATGGAGTCTTCGACAAAGATTGCTGGACCTTGGAAAGAGGTGGAAAACTTTTCTCTTTCACAGTTGCGGGGTTACGAGGGTCCGCAAGTTTATCGAGTGGACAATGGGTGGTGCCTCATCCTAGATTTTTATAGTCAAGGCAAGGGCTACCAACCTTTTGAGACCCAAGATCTGAAGGGTGGGCAATTCAAACCTGGTGCAGGCTTTAGCTTCCCATTTCGCTTCCGCCATGGCTCCGTATTGCCTATCAGCAACACGGAGTATGATCGACTCGAAAGGAGCCTTGGAGAGCAGCCTAAATCAAAAGGCTAGCCTACTGAGCCTTAGTTAGCGATATTTCTTGAGCCCTGACCCATCCCGTGGGAGGGATTGATACGGGCTCAACGGTAGAGGCAATCACTTTGCCACCATCTACAATCACGAATGTTAAGCTGTATTTCTTCTCCGAGGCAAGAAGTTTCTTAGGAGCGAGCATTTCAAAAGCAATGCGATTTCCCGTCGCCGGGCTTTCAACCTTGGAAAGGGTGTTTCCCGACTCGTCTAGGAGCATCATCACCAATTTCGCCTTTGCTGACAGAGCAAGCTGTTCCTTTACTGTAGCGCGTCCGGCCAAGACAAAATGGTCTGGTTCCACGAATGGTTTGGCAACAAATTTGGGACGATCGGGTCGAGTGGCGAGATCGCTGGCGCAAAGGTAAAGCCAACGAGAGATGTTTACCAACTTTTCCCAATTGATCTTATCAATCGTGTCGCCGGCACGATGGTAATCAGGATGTTCGCCCGTGAAAATCTTTACGGTTGGCACTTGTTTCCAAACAAAGTTGCGCGTGTCACTGCGATTGGTACGATCTGTTTTATCTGGCTTAAAGCGAAGGTTCACAAAGCTGTTCGCCTCAACCAATCGATCATAAAAGTCTCCTGAGTTTGTGAGAACGCTGCCTGGATAGACCACATTCCAGTTGTTCTCTGCGATCTCCACTCCCGTCTCTTCATTGCGGCCTAACATGTCCATGTTGATGTAGGACGTCATGTTTTGGGTAGGAAAAGTGGGCCGTGCTACATATGCATAGGAACCCCAAACCCCTGCCTCTTCTGCTGCCCAGAAGCAAAAAAGAACGCTTCGTTTGGGTTTGGTTGGGTTCAGTGTCATAGCGCGTGCAATAAGCAAATTGGCAGTACATCCCGATGCGTTATCATCGGCTCCATAGCGGATGCCGTCTGGGCTTGGCCCCATGTGGTCCAAATGAGAACCAAACACCACGGCTTCTTTTGCAAGGGTAGCGTCAATGCCTTCGAGTTTCGCAATGACGTTTGTCAAAGGCGTGATCTCTTGGGTGGACTTGGTTTTGATAACAAACTCCATATCGGGAGTTTCGATGAGAAGTTGCTCGGGGGTTTCAGGATCAAAACCTGCTTCTCCAGTCTTTTCTGCGAGCTTTCTCGCTCCAACCAGCGACAGCCTTACAGGACTAACGGTGCCGTTTCGGGGGTCAGGGAAGTCTTTGATGCCTGTAATGCGAGAAGGTGTGCGAGTAGAAAGGGGTTCCGTTGTAACGCTGATCATCTGCTCGACACCAAGATCTTGGCGAGCATTGGCAATCTTGGATGCAAAAGCTGGATTGCGTCGACTTGCGGCGGTAAACGCTACGAGTCTCCCCTTTAAGCGATCCCAGGGAAAGCTGGTTAGGTCATCTTTTTCGGGAATGTGAATGAAAGCAAATTTGACCCGAGTTTCAAAGTCGCCGTACCAAACCGTTTGGAATTCAGCTCCATAAGGAATTTTCAGCGTCCCATCGACTGATTCAATGCTAGTGGAATCAGGGATAGCAGTGGCTCGAACAAGATCGAAGCGGTGGAAGAATGAGCCGTTGTCGCCTGCAGGCTTTAATCCTAGTTTGCGCAGTTCATTGGCCATGTAGCCTGCTGCTGCCCAATAATCAGAGCTAAGTGACCCGCGGCCTCGCAATTCTGGACCAGCAAGAAACCCCAAAACATCCTTTGCATCTTCAATTTTTATAGAGTCGAATCCCTTTTTCCACTGGTTTGGAACTCGCTTAGCTCCAGGGTATTGACCGTAAGCTAAGCAGAGGAGAAAGGGAAGGGCAAAGACTGCTCTGAGTTTCATGAGACCTGTCTTTAACAATACTTGAGGCGGAACGACATTTCAAGGTGGACATGGCTCTCTTCGCTAGTCATGTCCACGACAAGATCAGGGCTTGATCAGTGGGTTCTTGATCGCAAAGATGCCAGAGGAGTTAAACCTTTTATCTAGCTTCTCACTGCTAGGAAATGCAAACCATTTTGCATTCCGAGTAATCGCAGGTGTTCCTGAACCATTTCTTCCAACTTCTCCGAATTTCAGGGTTTGACCGGTTTCCCAGTTTTTCAGAATCATGTTGCCACCAAGATTCTTGGCATTTGTGGTGAATGCAACCCACTTCCCATCATGAGATAAAGCGATCTTCTCGCCTTGCCCGGCGGGGCTATCTCCGTTACTTTGAAGGTTATTCGGTCCTTCGCTGACACGGATGACCGCTCCTGTTTCGATTTCAACAACAAACACATCTTGCATCTTGTTGGAGTCGCCGTCTGCGACATTGGAAGAAGTGGTGGAGTAGGCAACGTATTTACCATCCCCTGATATGGTTGGGCTTACAACTCGACTTCTGCTTTCGGTGCCTCCATCTCGCTCTGCCCCGTTAAAAGCTTTCGAAATTCGCTTAAACTCATTTGATCCGCGGGTCCAGATGAAGATGTCCCAAAGATCATTGTTATCGCCCCCCACGAGCTTGTCTGAGAAGGAGTAGAAAGCGATGCGAGAACCATCTTCAGAGATGGAGGGGCGGCTACCGCTAAGGGCGTCCCCTGTTTTAGGGTTCTTACTGATGAGGGTGATGGCACCTGTTTGCATATCCCGAAGATAGACGTTAGGCGAAGATGTGTCCTTTACTCCGCCCGCCAGAGTCGTTGCATTTGAGGTGAAAGCCACATAACGTCCGTTCCCCGAAATAGAGGCTTCAGCTGAGGGGGCGTTCGCTCCCTCTGAAACTCGGGTTACTTTAGCGCTTGGAACGAGTTGCCAAATATAAACATCGGAAACCTTGTTGTTGTCATTTGGGTCGAGATTTGAAGCTGATGTTTCAAACACAACATCCATACCGGAATTGGAGATGGCGGGATTGTAGCAATCTGCATTAGCTCCTTTATCATCAAATCCTAGGCTTACTAGTGCGGTTCGCTTGTTGCCTCGGTTAAACCAAACGATCTGTCGCTTTTGTCCCCCATGCTTGGCATCCGTTTTCCAGGAGGTCATGTAAGCGGCATATTGGCCTTCTTTTTCTCCGGTTGCATCTAAGCCTCCAATAGCAGGATGGCTGCTACCGTAGAAAGTGCCGAGCGTCTTGTTATCTGAGCTTCTGCTAATAAGATCGACCTCAAGATCTGCTTGCCCCGCAGTAAGAAGAGGAAATCCGACAGCGATTGGGATAATGCGGCAAAGTAAGGTCATGTTCTTTTGTATCTCCGCACTCTATTCAACCTAGGGTGCAAGTTTATGGACTACCAACGAAAGTGCGTTTTCTGAAATGTTTGGCTGCTATGTTACATGAGTGGCACTAAGTCTCATGAGGGACCGTAGACGCCTATAATCTTGAAAGCTCTTGCGCTAGAAATCAGATTATGCCGCTTCCCAATTCCATCGTCACCTCCATTCCTCCTAACACTCCGTTCGTTGGCCCTGAGATTCTAGAACGTGAGCTAGGCCAAAAATTTGATCTTCGCTTAGGCGCAAATGAGAGCCTTTTTGGACCTTCACCTCTTGCCGTTGCAGCGATGCAGGCTCAGGTGGTTGTGTCTCAGTTTTACGGTGATCCTGAAGGCTATGACTTGCGATGGGAGATTGCTCAGCGTAATGGATGCGACGTTAGCAATGTCCTTTTGGCAAGTGGCATTGATGAACTGTTGATGCTTTTTTCTCGAGCCTATCTAGGGCACGGCGATTCTGCCCTTACCACTCATGGTTCGTATCCCACGTTTGATTACGCGGTGCGAAGTGTTGGGGGAAATCTACTTTACGACCTGTATTCGGACGAGGGCGCCATTGATTTAGAGAGCCTGGGCTACTTTGCTCAAGTAGATGCCCCAGCCATGGTGTACTTAGCAAATCCAGATAATCCATCAAGTACATGGCACTCTCCAGCGAAGATAGCTGAGTTTCGCGCCACTTTACATTCTGATGTGCTGTTTCTGTTGGACGAGGCCTACATCAATTTTGCCCCTGCTGCCGAATCTTTCGATGCTGAGGATGAAGGATTGGTGCGCCTTCGAACCTTTTCTAAGGGATATGGCATGGCGGGTATCCGCATTGGTTATGCACTCTGCGCTGCATCGCACGTTCGAGCTTTGAACAAGATTCGGATGCATTTCGGGGTGAGTTCGGTTGCTCAAGCCGGCGCATTGGCTGCCCTGCAAGACGAAGCTCACTTAAGGTCTGTGGTTGAGGAAACGACGCGAGTTCGAGAATGGCTATCTATTCAACTTAAGAGTCTGGGTTGGCAATCTCTCCCCAGCCACACGAACTTTCTGACTATCGACATGAAGTCAGAAAATAGCGCATCTAAGGCGGTTCTGGCATTACGTAGAAAGGGAGTCTTTATCCGTAAGCCAACTCAACCCCCATTAGACCGTTTCATCCGCGTATCAATAGGGCCACAGTTGGTAATGGAAGAGTTTATGAGTCGGTTTACAGACTCACTGAAGTCAATCTCTTAACACGCATTCAATTCAAATTTGGGTGACTTTGCATGTTTATGCCCTAATGAATTCGGCGTTCCTAGGCGGGATCGGTACACTGAGTCTTAGTATGCCATTGACGGTCACTCTTGCTCGCGACACTAACCAAGCCCTGGGAATTGGGCAGTATGCCATCGACTTTCTTGCCAGCGGTCAGCCATCGGCCAAGGTTTTAGAGCGTGTGCGCCTTTTCCATACAGATGCGGTTCTATGTGGCCTGTCTGCGTTGGCGCTTGGTACCAACGCACCATCTATTCTTCGTGCGGAAGCCTTGGAATACTTGGATGCGGATGGAGCCACGGTTTTTGGTTCTAGCCAGCGAGTGAAAGCGGAAAAGGCAGTTGTCGCTAATTCCAGCGCCGTCCGCGAGTGGGATAGCAATGGAACCAATTTTGGTTATCGACCGGAATTCGGCTATATCGCAGGCGAGTTCGGTCACAACGACTTCTATCCCGTAGTAATAGCAGCCTGTCAACAGAAGAATCTGGATGGTGCCACAGCCCTAAAGGCGATGGTGCTTTTGGATGAGATTCGCGGTCGCTTGGCTGAAGTCTTCAGCTTGAAGACTTACAAGATTGACCACGTAGTTCATGGCGCCATTGGTTCTGCCGCTACTTACGGAGCCTTGATGGGAGCGACGGCAGAGCAGATTGAAAGCGCAATCGGCATGATGGTTGCCCATTACATTCCTTGGCGCGCGATCCGGGCAGGAAAGCAACTGAGCGACTCTAAAGGGGCGAGTGCGGCTATCTCTACAGAGGCTGCAATCTTGTGCGTCAAGCGAGCCATGAACGGATTTGTGGGGCCGAAAGATATTTTCCGCAATCCCGAAGCCATCTTCCGTTTCTTTGAGCCAACTACAGAAGGGGCAGAAAGGTGGAAAGAGCAGGGCGACTCTCCATTTGATCTGGTGCTGAGCCTTTCCGGAGATGACTTTGCCGTGATGGGAATGCACTTCAAGCTTGGCTTGTATGAGCATCAGTCTGCGGGTGCATTGCAAGGCGCCATCGACCTTATCCAAGCTCATACCGATTTGCTTTCCGCCGATATTGCAAGAATCACGATCCTGGCTTATGAGCCTGCATTTGGCATCATTGGCAACCCAATGAAGAAGCAACCCAAGACTCGCCAATCTGCGGACCATTCCATGGCTTACATAGTGGCTACGCTGTTGCGCAAAGCACGTGAAGCAAATGTTGGAAACCTAGGCTCCACGGATGAACAGTGGAAAGCCCACATGCTCTCACCCTACGACTACCAGGTGGGAGATAATGCGATCTTTAATCCGGCTACGCGTGACTTAATGGACAAGATCGAGTTTTTGCACGGTGGACCTGAATACGATGAAAAGTATCCGGATGGTATTCCGACATCGATTCGAATTGAAACTACGGAAGGCCAAATCTTTGATTCTGGGTTGGTCATGTACCCTGCCGGACATGCTCGAAACACGTCTGCGAATCTGCTGGATATTCTTGCGCACAAGTTCCAGATGCTCGGGGCATTAGGATTGCCAGATGGAGTGGATGCCCAAGCCTATGTCAACCGCCTAGAGGCAATTGGAGATTTGAAGCCTCACGAATTGGCATCGCTCTTCGATATTCAGATTGGCCATCGACCGGGTTATGAGTAAACGAGGCTAGGGAAGAACGCAACCAATAGCTTCTGTTTTAGAAACTTTCACTGGTTTCCCAGCCACTACTGATGCGATTGCGTCTCGAAGGTCACGTTGCGTGACCTTTGGGCGCATTTTGCCAAGACCATAGAATTGATCATTGATCCGTCCCTGGTACACGGTTTTGCCCTTAGCATCGTAGACAACCGCTTCGGGGCTAATTTTAGCGCCAGATATTTTCTTCTGGGATCTCCATGTGTCAATGACTACAGTCGGGAGGAGTCCAAACTCTTTGGCTTCTTTGCGAACTTCTTTTGCCGTTAAGGTGAGGTCCTCATGAACCATGTAAATACGCACACCTTTGGACGAAAACTCGTTATGAATCCGATTGATCTCTGGCGTCATCTTCTGTGAGATCGGGCAATGAGCCATGTAAAAGATTAAAACTGTCGCCTTGGAGCCACCTTGCTCTAGGGGAACGACTAACTTTCTGTCCAGATCAACACAGGTGGCTACTGAGGTCTGGACTTGCTGATGGAGGGCGATTCCCAGGAGTGCGGCGAGCATGGTCATTTGTAGTCTATCTTTGATACGCCCTAGAAATGGAATCTAGCGGAAACATGAGCGAAGAGTTCGCGATCTAGGTTCAACTAGGTTATGCTGTTGGGAACAATTATGGGGACGAGGTAACACGGAGCGTATGCAACTTGGATCAGTAGAGCCTGGAGGTCGCAAGGGAATGGCTCTTCACACAAAGATTTTCTTAGGTTTGCTTATTGGAGCCATCAGTGGCGCCATAGCGCAGGCGACGCTAGGAAGATCCAACAAAGAACTCATTTGGTTTGTCGACACCATCGCCAAGCCTGCGGGCAATGTTTTCCTTTTTATGATCTTCATGGTCGTAGTGCCCCTCCTATTTTCGGCACTTCTGCTGGGAGTGTCTGAGCTTGGCACAGCTAAGAAGATTGGACGCATCGGTTTACGATCCTTGCTGATGACGGTGGTTCTCAGCGGAATCGCGGTTGTCCTTGGCCTTACTCTGGTTAACGTGGTTAAGCCCGGCTCCGGCATTACTGTGGAGACACGCGAGAAGCTCATGGAGCTTTATGGTGATGAGAAAAAGGGAGAAGATAGCCTGGCAACCGCAAAGAAAGCTCCAGATGATCCCCCCTTGTTGGGTTTTATTCCCAAGAATCCATTCAAAGAAATCAATCGAGATGGTTTGATTCCGCTCATGTTTTTTGCGCTGGTTTTCGGTATCGCATTGGCGGCTATCGAAGCGGAAAAAGCTTTGCCCGTAAAGCAGTTCTTCGAGGGCATTTTTGAAGTCTGTATCAAGATCATCGAATATGCGATGAAGTTGGCCCCCGTGGGGGTTTTCTTCTTGATTTTTGCCACTGCGGCTACGCTCGGCGTTGACGCTTTGATGGCCGTTGGCAAGTATGTGATGCTCGTCCTTCTTGCTTTAGCAATCCATATGTTCGTGGTTTACAGTATTGTGATAAAGCTGGTTGCCCGACGTAATCCAATCGAATTCTTCCGGCAAATGAAGACCGTGATCCTCACGGCTTTCAGCACTAGCTCCAGCAACGCAACCCTTCCCACAGCATTGAAATCGGCAGAAGAAGATTTGGGTCTTCCAAGAGACGTGAGCGCTTTTGTTCTAACAATAGGAGCTACTGCAAACCAAAACGGAACCGCGTTGTTTGAGGGAATCACAATTCTATTCTTCGCTCAACTGTTTGGCCTGGATCTGAGTCTTGCTCAACAAGGAACGGTTATGGGATTAGCGATTGTTGCAGGAATAGGAACGGCGGGTGTTCCTGGAGGAGCCTGGCCTATGATTGCAACCATTATCAACAGCTTTGGAATGCCCGCAAAGGCAATTGGGCTGGTATTTGGTATCGACAGAATCCTCGATATGAGCCGAACGGTGTTGAATGTCACAGGAGACGTCACCATCGCTGCTTGTGTTCACGCCATGGAAGAGCGTTCGAATAAGACACCCGTCACGGCGTCTTAGCTTTTCTCAAACCACCATTCAAAAACGGAGCCGATAAGGGCTCCGTTTTTTTATTTGTCTGTATTGCCTTTTCTAAAATGTATTGTATAGTGAATACGAAATGGCCACAGCGAGGTGGAAAGAGATAACCGATGCGCTTGAGCAAGAGATTGTTCAGGGGCACAGAAAGCCAGGAGACAGAGTTCCTACAGAGGAAGAGATTGCTACTCTCCACAGCGTTAGTCGGGTCACGGCACACCGTGCGATTCGAGAACTTCAAACCCGAGGATTAGTGATTCGTCAACGAAGGTGGGGAACCGTAGTTGCGGAACGGTCTCAAGTAAAGACAAAAAGAATAGGTCTTATCTTTGATGTCATTGATCCAGGCAATAGTTTTCCTCAGCCAGGCTTACTTCAGGGCATTCAAGCAGGCATTACGGATGAACTGTCTGTAGTGCTATGTGACTCTCAGAATGATCCCGAGCGAGAAGCCGAACTTCTTACGAAGATGAGCGAAGAATGCGATGGCATTGTTCTTCTGCCAACAAGTGCGTCACGTAATACCCAGCTATTGCAAGGAATCGTGAAGCGAAAGATTCCTCTCGTTCTTTTGGACCGTGTACCGAAGGGTGTTCTGGCTCCTGTTATTCTCAGTGATAACTACGCAATCACCAGGTCAGCAATTGACCATCTTACGAACCGTGGTCATAAACGCATCGGATTCCTCAGCTTTCATAAGCCGACTGTATCAACCGTTCAAGATCGCTTTCACGCCTATCAAGATGCCCTGAAAGTTGCCGGAATCCCAGCATCAGATCACTTAACTCGCTTCTTTGCAGCAGAACTGGAGCATAGCCATGACCAAAGATTTGGTCAAGCTGTTGTGGACGCCATTTATCGAATGGTGAGTGGCCCTGATGGAGCCACGGCAGTTTTTTGTGTTCAAGACATGTTCGTTCCTGAGATTCTTGAGGCTCTACAAGGGCTTGGTAAGAAGCCTTTCGATGACGTAGAGATCACTTCTTTCAACGACCTGTCGCCCATGATAATGCGTAAGCCTTGGGCCGTTAATCGGATAGTCCCGCGTGTTTACGAGATCGGGCGCGCCGCCGGAGAAAAGCTCGTCCAACAAATAAATGGACTTCCAATAAGGGACGAAGTCATCCAGGTGCATGCAGATTTTTATCCGGCCGAAGCGGAAGGGGCAACTCTTCCAATTGGCATTGTCTCTTATAACAAATTGAAATAGACCAACGGAGGTTGAAACATGTATTTGAAAAAGAGGGCGTTTACCCTAATTGAACTATTGGTTGTCATCGCGATTATCGCTATTCTTGCCGCCATTCTATTCCCTGTATTTGCACAGGCTAAGTTGGCGGCGAAGAAGGCGGCAGACCTTAGCAATGTAAAGCAGATTACTTTGGGCAGCATTATGTATGGTGGAGACTTTGACGATACTGCCATGTTTAACCGGGTTGTCAGTGATCCAAGTCACTGGTGGACTGCCAACATGTTGAACTGGAAGGATCTTAGTTTTCCCTACATAAAAAACGGTGGAAGTCGAGTTAATACTGTGGGAGTAGCACACCAAACGGCTGCGCCAGGTGGCATTTACGAGTCACCTTTGTCAAAAAATGCGTGGTCAAAGGCACCCGTGTGGTGGTCTATGCCGGGTGCGGGTGATGACACAACTAGATGGCCCAGATCTTATGCGCTGAACATGAACGCGGGATATAACGAGTTCAATGCTAGATTTTGGCCAAATGTTGGTGACTCGGGTGGAAGTGGAAATTTGACTTCGTTGGAAAGTCCAGCTGGTACCGCGATGATTGTTCCCTCGAAGTTGCCTTTTGGTGATATTGATATGATTACCGCTCTAACGTACCAATGCACAGCCGAAGGGCAACCATGGGGCGGCACTGGTATAGGATGCTCTATGACCGACGGGAGCGGTGGAGGGAACTACACATTCTTCGACGGACACGCTAAACGTTATAAGATCAAGGCGACAATAGCTTCCGATGTTTGGGGAATGAATAAAACTTTAACTCAGGAACAAATCACTCAAATCGGAATAGATGCAAATAACATTGCGGAGTACAAATAAGAACATGAGGAATGCCATCTACCTATGCATTAGCATTGCGGCGTTGGCAATTACTGGATGCGGGCAGGATAAGCCCGCATCTGGCCCAGTCGCCGGAACTGTAAATTTGGAGGGCTTAACAACCGAGCAGAAGATTGAGAAGATTCGGAATGACAACACCATTCCGGAACAGTACAAGGAAACGTACATTAACTCACTAAAAGCCCAATCTGGACAGAAATGATGTTGCGTTGGGCCCTTCTTTTTGCCATCATTGCTCCCACTATAGGGTTCTCTCAAAACTTAAGCCTTCGGCTACTTCCTCAAGATAAGACAAGTTATACAGTGGAGAGCCAAGAGACTACTGTAGGGGCGGATGGAAAGCAAACGGAAAGTAAATCGCAGCGACTCCCTATATCTATCTTGGTTTCTGCCGGTAAAAGTTTACAAGTTACATCTGGACCAATCTTTACTCGAGGGAGATCCGTAGGGAAATCCAGAGTTAAGACGTTAGTCTTTAATGAAAAGCAAGTTCCTGCAAATTTCTTTATCTGCATTCCAGGTAGTGGGGTGCAGGTAGGGAAAACATGGAAGGCACCATTCTTTGGTGGTGCGCCGCTTCCTGCTGGGATTCACGCAAACTACAAGTTCTCTAAGATTAGTGCGGATCGTCAGTTTGCCGTCATTGATATGGCTGTTACTCATAGTGGTGCATCTGAGATGAACGGTAAAGGTCAGTTTCTTGTCAACATGAAAACCGGACTTCTATCATCTGGTAATGGTCAGTTTTCCCTAACCTATAAGCGTCCAGATTCTCAAAATCCACAAAGAATGGTGGTCAATTCGAAAACCACAATAAAGGTTTCTATTCGTCCAACTTAGAAAGTTATGATACTTATACCTATCGCAATGTCTTTGCTTGCAAACTCGTCTGATACTGCCACGCTCAAAAAGCGCGGGTTCGAAGTTATTGAACAAATTCGAAGGGAATACTATTTGCCCGAATCTAAGCTCTATGCAGAAGATATTGATGCTAATGGTAAGAAGAGCGGCCCCTGTTTTAATTGGGGCACCGGCGTTCTTCTGTCCGCCTTAAATGCAGCGGCAAAGCTAGATGATAAATACAAACCTTGGCTTAGGGAGTATGCGGATGCAAGTTACGTCTATTGGAATGATAAAGGCCCCGTTCCGGGTTACGATGTCTTGCCTGGACCAAAGTCAGTAGATCGTTACTACGATGACAATGCATGGATGGTTTTGGCACTCATCGAGACGTACGAGATTCTCAAAGATAAAAAGTATCTTCAATGGGCGGAAGAGTCGCTTACATATGTTTTGAGTGGCTGGGACGAGAAACTGGGTGGCGGAATTTACTGGCGCGAAAGTGATAAGGCTTCAAAAAATACTTGTAGCAATGGTCCGAGTGCAGCGGCAGCCATTAGGATGGCTGACTATGAAGATCTTGATTCCTACATAGGTTCCGCACAGAAGATTCTTCGTTGGACAGATAAGAATTTGAAGGACCCCCAAGATGGACTCTATTGGGACAATATGGATTTGAACGGAAAGATCGAAAAGACGAAGTGGACTTATAACACAGGATTGATGCTGTACTCCTATGGAAAGCTCCCCGGCGCGCAGAAGAATCAAAAAGACTTAATCGATTCTAGCCTTAAACATTGGATTGATAAGGAGACAGGAGCGGCAAAGGATGGCGGTAAGTTTGTCCACCTATGGTTTGAAGGTTTAGAAGCAGCATCGAGAGGCGATAAAGGTGTTCGCGAAAAAATGGTGCGAGCTTTGGATTATATGTACCAGAACTCCAGAAATGCCGAAGGCAGGTATGCCGACCGATGGGATCGTAGGATTGGTAAGCAGGATAAGTACGCGCTGATCGATCAAGCTTCAGCGGCTCGCGGATTACTCTTCGCAGCAGGCCTTAAGTAATTTATAAGTGCAAGCCGATCAAAGACCGGCTTGCGCTATTTCTATTGCGCGTAGCGCAGCTTTGGCCTTGTTTCGGCTCTCCTCATACTCTTTTGTCGGATGAGAGTCATAGACAACCCCTCCTCCCGCCTGGACGTAAGCTTTTCCATCCTTTAAGTAAATGGAGCGTATGGCAATACAGCCATCGAATGATCCGTTGGCGGAGAAAAAGCCTACTGATCCTGCATAAAGTCCACGACGAGTAGGTTCTAGTTCATCGATAATCTCCATCGCTCTCACTTTTGGAGCGCCGCTCACGGTTCCCGCAGGGAAGCTTGCGCGGATCAGGTCAAAGGCGTCGTGTTCTGGTGCGATCTTACTAGTGACATCGCTCACTATATGCATCACGTGGCTATACCGCTCAATCACCATAAGCTCACTTACTTGAACGGAGCCAAACTGGCTCACACGACCCAAGTCATTTCTGCCAAGGTCGACTAGCATAATGTGCTCGGCCCTTTCTTTTTCATCGGCCAAGAGCTCTTCTTCCAAAGCTTTGTCCTCTTCCGGAGTAGATCCGCGCCAGCGAGTGCCGGCAATGGGCCGAACCCTTGCCGTATCTCCATGCAATGACACCAAGAGTTCTGGCGATGCCCCGACGATATCAAAATCCCCGAATCGCATGATGAACATGTAGGGAGAAGGGTTCAAGCTTCGTAGGGCCCGGTAGATGGTTACGGGATGCGCCTTGACTTCTATTTCAAAGCGCTGGGCGGGAACCAACTGGAAGGCATCACCTGCGGCAATGAACTCCTTCATCTTCATCACGCTAGATTCAAACTCTGCTTGGGAATGATTACTCTTCGCAGGAGCCGGATCGGATGGAGCAGGGTGTGATTTATCGTTGACTATGGAATTTGGGTCCGGCAATGTGGGCAGCGGGCCTCTAAGCTTTTCAATAACTTGGTCGATCTCGTTGACGGCACTGTCATAGGATTCCGCATCAGCCAGGGCAATCACACGAATAATGTTCTTGGCGTGGTCAAAGACAACGACGGTTTCTGTGACCATCATCGCGAGGTCATCCACCTGCAAGTCGTCAATAGTGGTATCTGGCAACTTCTCGAAGAAGCGAACCAGATCATAAGCCATCATTCCGACGGCGCCTCCGACAAACGCCGGGAGTCCCGGAACATCAACTAATTCTTGATTTCCTAAAGTCTCCGCAAGCAAGTGCAGAGGGTCTTTTCCGGCCGGTAGATCGCCTGATTCTTCATGACCTGCCTGTTCCCGGCGCCAGTGCTGATTCTTTGTTCTCAGAACTTGCTTAGGGGCCACTCCTAACAAGCTGTACCGAGACACCTGCTCTCCTCCGGTCACACTCTCTAGTAAGAAACTGTAAGTTTGGTCATGGGCTAGCTTCCAGTAGGCACTGAGTGGAGTTTCCATGTCTGCCAAAAGGTCGCGGTAAATTGGCATTCGCTTACCGCCTTCGGTTTTCTTGATGAATTCAGACTTACTAGGGACGACCATGTGCTCAGTTGAGTATGCCAGAATCCGAGTATGGAAGGCTTTACAGTCTATCGCGGAACCACCGTGGTCATGCCGGACGACAACGTAGATACGGACCGGATCATCCCGGCACGATTTCTCTCAAGAGTTAGCCGATCAGGCTATGGAGAACTCCTGTTCTCTGATGTTCGAGGAGAATCTTGCCCACTGGATCAGCCAAGCGCAGAAGGCGCATCTGTGTTAGTTGTAGGAACGAACTTTGGTTGCGGATCTTCCCGAGAGCATGCGGTTTGGGCCATCCAACAGGGCGGATTCCGTGTAGTCGTTGCAAGAAAAACCTTCGATAGTCCTGGCTATAGCGATATTTTTCGACAGAACGCCGCTAACTGCGGTCTTTTGCTAGTCGAATTGGATAACGATGATCATTCGGTAGTAAGTGGATTGGGTTCGGGAGCTGAAGTCGAGATTGATTTACCCAACCAAGAGGTTCGTGCTGCCGGTCAAGAGTTTGGATTTGACATCAGCCCGGTGAGCAAGGAAGCTATCTTGAAAGGCCTTGATCTTATCGGAACCACCCTCATTTATGGAGATGCCATTACTCAGTACGAGAATGATCGTCTAGCCTACGTTCCACAACGATGAAAAACCTTGTTCTCTTATTGATCGTGCTGATTGGAGGCTGTCAGGTGCCAAAGATTGAAGCTCCTGCAGAATCCAAAGTTAGCAACATCGTTCAACAGAAGTCAGATCCAAGGGATAAGCCTGAAAGACTCTATCAACTAAAGGATTTGGAAACTCGGAAAATGACCTTTAACGGTCATCAACTAACCGTTTGGCTAATGGATGACAGTGGCAAGCGGGCCGAGGGCATGATGTACTTGGTGGATAAAGATGTGAAAGACACCGAGGGCATGCTGTTCATTTTTAGCGACTCGGAGCCACGTTCCTTCTGGATGCAAAACTGTCCTCTAGGCTTAGACATCTGCTACCTGGATGCCAAAGGAAAGGTTCTCAATGTCGGCGTAGGCAAACCTTTTGATGAATCAGGTGTCCCCAGCAAAGGGCCGGCCAAGTATGTTTTGGAGCTAAAGGTGGGAAGAGCGAAGAAATTTGGCATCAAAGAAGGCTCTATCTTAATGCTTCCTGAGAACATATCTCCAAAAGAGTGACGAAGACCTTATACTAGGCGAACGGTTTTGCTCCGGAGATTCGTCGCCTATTTAAGGGAATAGAATGAGATTTGCATTAGGGTTGATTGTCACGGCCATCGCTTCTTTTGGGACATCGCAGATGGATCCCACAAGCGAGTTGATTTTTACGAACGCAAAGGCTATTGCCTTACTTCCTCCGCAAATTGTTTCAACCGGCATGACGAGTAGTGCCTATTGGTCTCCAAACGGCAAATTTTTACTCGTGAATTCTGTTGAGACCAAAACGATGGGTGAGATGCTGTTGAGGTCCTTTGAGAATCCAGCTGCGCCTCCCAAAAATCTCCCAGATCAAGTCCTTGCCCTCCATGATGTAGAGCGTCAAACGACGCGAATTGTATGGCGGGGAAGGGTTGGAGCTGTAACGATTGATGATGCGAGTTGGTTGCCTGGCAGCGCAAGTGCGCTTATTGTTGTCCGGCACGAGGTTAAAGACGACGAAGGAAACGTGACGGGTGAGGGACGCCAAGTGGTTTGGAGCTTGTCTGCTACCTCCGGTCAAATGACAACCGCTTTTCAGCCTGACGAGAATGAGCTGGTAAGCATCGAAACAGATACTCGTGCAAAAGGGGCTGTCTTGGCTATACGCCGCTTGCGTTCGCAAGCAAACCAAGAGCCCTCTGCTCGTTACATATGGGTGCGACCCAATGGCAGCATCTCCGGTGCGATTCCTGCAAAGGGCAATTTTGCTTATGGACAAATTGAGTTCTTTGAGAAAGGAAACCGTCCAATGTTGATTGCCAGAGAAAATGCTGGAGAAAAAGGTTTACGGACAGTATGGTTGGACATGGACTTTGCGAGTGGTCACCTGAAGGAAGTTCCACCTCTAAACGTCCGGGCTGAGACAGAGCCGGAACCAGAGTTCCGCTTGATCAGTGGAGCTACGATGGCTGCATCTGATGCTCGTGCCGGTGCAACCCCTAGGACTATAAATCTGAATTCTGCTTGGCTCATTGCAAAGGAGAAAAGCTCAAATCAATCGGCTCTGGTCGCAGCAGAGGTGGAGAAAATGCAGCTATCTCCGGCTATGAACGCCGTGTTCTATACAACCAAAGGCGTCGCAATCGTAAGGCCCCTTATCTCTGTACCCAAAGAATGGGCGTTATCAGCGCTCGCTCATGCAGAAAGGGCTCGGTTGATTAGTGACGCCAAACAAGTTGCCACGGCACTTCACATTTACGCTGCAGACTATGACGATGTCCTTCCATCAAACAACAGTGATTGGATGGAAGCTTTGTATCCATACACCAAGAATAGACAACTCCTGGATGGTTTTGTTTACACTTTCGGCGGCGGAAGCTTATCCGACATCAAAAACCCTGCCAATACGGAGATAGGATATAAAGAAGGTCCGGGTGGACGTGCGGTTGCCTACGCCGATGGGCACGTGAAGTGGGTTCCGAATCCCTGAACCTAAGTCACCACATTCCTAGGGGATCCGTTGATCCAAGCGGCCAAGTTGTCGACTGTTTGAGTCATCAGTCGGACTCTAGCGGCCCTTGTTGCCCATGCAATATGCGGCGTGATAAAGGCATTTTGGGCGGAAAGCAACGGGTTGTTCTCTGGCGGAGGTTCAACCGAAAGCACATCCAATCCCGCACCTGATAACTTGTTGTTGTTCAGCGCATCGGCCAGATCAGCTTCGTTAATGAGGGGACCACGACCTGTGTTAACTAGGAAAGCTCCGTCCTTCATTTGGCGAATCGTGCGCCAATTGATCAGATTCCTTGTTTCTTCAGTTAAGGGACAATGCAGACTGACGAAATCAGACTCTTGAAGTAACGTTTCTAGGTCGGCCCAAATAACATCGGGGTACTCCTTTTGAGTTCTGGAGTGCACCAGAACTCTCATGCCGAATGCTTGCCCAAGCCTGGCTACTTGCTGGCCAATATTGCCAAATCCAACAATGCCCAAGGTTAGGCCTTCCAATTCAACAAGGGGGCGATCCCAAAACGAAAAGTCTTTACAGTGGCTCCATCGCCCTTTGTGGACCTCGTTCGAGTGATGACCAACATGATGGCAGTGCTCAAGGATAAAAGCAAACACAAGCTGGGCTACCGACATCGTGCTGTAAGCGGGCACGTTTGTAACGGTAATGTTTCGTTCTTTACAGGCTTCAGTATCAACGATATTAAAGCCTGTCGCCGTCACCCCAATATATTCCAGTCGAGGCAATGCTTCGATTACGGTTCGGTTTACAATCGACTTGTTCGTAATAATCGCTTGAGCCGCTTGAGCACGTTCGATAGTCTCTTCTGGAGTCGAACGATCAAATATACGAACATTACCAAGTGTCTGGAGATATCCCCAGGAAAGATCGCCCGGGTTTAAGGTAACTCCATCCAGAACCGCAATTTGCATCAGAAGAGATTACCGCCGATGTTCAAGCTCTCAGCAAATCTTCTAGATCCAAGGCTTCGGTGACCATTTCCAGATTTCCATCCTTGTCAAATGGCCATTCTGATCTTGGACGATCCCAATACAGCTCTACTCCATTCTGATCGGGGTCACGAAGATACAGGGCTTCAGAAACTCCATGGTCACTCGCTCCATCCAACCTGATTCCTGCATTTATGAGGCGCCTCAAGGCGTCTGCCAGGGCAGCGCGACTAGGATATCGAATGGCGGTATGGAAGAGGCCTGTGGAGCCCAAAGGGGGCGGATTTCCGTTCTTACTCTGCCAAGTATTGAGTCCGATATGGTGGTGGTAACCGCCTGCCGACAAGAAGGCCGCCTGACTCCCGTACCTTTGAGTGAGTTCAAACCCCAGAACTCCACCATAAAAGGCGATAGCTCGGTCCAAGTCTGCCACTTTCAAATGGACGTGGCCAATATCTACTCCAGGATCAATTGGGTTACTCATATGCCCATCTTACGATCTCGGAGGACAAGTCCGATGTATCGGCCGATACACCTGACGAAGAAATCCAGCTTCTTAATGTTGTTGCGAAGCTGGATCGTACTTAGGCTCGCTTTCTACGTCGCAACAGAGCCGTTGCACCCAGGGCAAGAGCGGCAAGAGTCGCCGCTGATACTTGTACTTTCAGAAAGTTAAGAGAAAGTCATTGACATAGATCCTTAACACCGCCGTTGCGTGCGGCTTGCACCGTATAATGGCCCCCGTGAAAGTTCTAATCATTGCTCACTGGCGATGGCATGGCCCCGCTCGATTTCCGCGAGCTCTTAAGAAGGTGGGGTTTGAAGTGGCAGCAATCTGTGCAAAGTCAGATCTGATCTCAATGACCGACTTCGTGGACAGATTTTTCTACACAGACACCAACGAAGAGGCGGCGGTTCTCCAAACCTTTGACAATGCTCTCCGAACCTTTCGCCCGGACATCATTCTTGCCGCATCAGATAACTTAGTGCGAACTCTTCAGGTCTATCGACGGCAAGTAGAAGCTGGGAAAATCCAATTGGATGACGAGCTAAAGACAGCTCTGATGAATTCCACGTTCCCAATTGAAGCTGAGAAGTACCTATTTGGAAAGATTGATCTTCTTAACGAGCTAGAAAGCCGAGGGGTGCGTATTCCACCCCAGCGTGAACTCCATACAATGGGGGATGCGGATGCCTTTATCCAAGAGCACGGATATCCGGTCATCCTTAAGCCAGACGTAGGATTTGCATCTAGCGGCGTGAAGATATGTCGCGACGAAGAGTCTCTCTTGGAAGGACTGCAAGACTTAGTGTTTGGCAGAACTCGCTCCAGATACTGCATCCAAAAGTATTTGGGCAATCAGACAGCGGTAATTCACTATGTGGCTAAGGATGGTGAACTTATCGCCTGGAATATGGCCTACCGAATTCGTACCCACCCCGGTGAAACAGGTCAAACATCGGCAACCCGAGTCATTGATAATCCTGAGATTCTTCATGCGGCGCGCGAAATATGCCGAATCACAAATTACAACGGTATGGGAGCTCCCCAATTTGTTGTCGAAGACGAAGGCAAGGGAAGGGCTTGGCTAATGGAGCTCAATCCAAGGATGGGAACTTACGTTCACCTTTGGCAGGATATCGGTACTGATCTTGCGCTCGCATTGAGAGAAGGTTGGAGTGGAAACATGATCCCCCAGCAACCGGTTCAAGAAGGGCTAACCATTGCGCTCTACCCTCAGGAAACCCTGCGTGATCCAGATAGTGAGTTCATTCAAGGAAAGCACGACGTTCCCACAGATGACATAAAACTCATGGGGATTTACCAAGACATTATCAAAAGTGCCCAGGAGAGAAGGGCTGCTCAATCGACCGGATAAGCCTAGACATGTATGGTCCGCGGGGGCATGACTTCGATAGTTTCCTGCTTCTCTTTAGTGCCCCCAAAGAACTTATTCATCCAAGCGAGCAACCGGTCAAAAAGGGTGACGGGACGAGTAAAGGCAACGACACAGTAGCCTTCCCTCAACTCAGGGCCAAGTATGTTTTGGTTAAATCCCTTATCTCCAAAACTGAGATCATTGCTTACACGAAGTTGGCCTTCAGACGTACCCAAAGTAAAGGATTCTGCAGTGATACCGTTGAGGTTTGAATATTGGGTCGAAGTGAAAATCTGCTTCTGTGAAAACTCAGCGCGGATATCGTTCCAAACCGCTTTCATATCTGCCTTAAGCACGACGATCCGCAGCTTCCCATCTTGAGAATGCCTAGTTTCTACTACTGGATATTTCTTAAGAAAGCCGTATGGCAGGGCTGGTTCGCGTGTGAGATAGATTCCCAGGGCTAAGATCGCAAGGGTGAATGCGGCAACGACAAACAATCCTTTACGTTTTCGGGGTTTTTCTAGCTGCTCTTCCATCGCCACGATAATAAACGTGGGATATTTCGCAAAGGTTTCTTAGGCGGGAATTTTGCGCCGAAACCTGCGACCATCGGCCTCCTGTCCCAGAAAGGACAAGAGACCGATTCGCCGATTTACTCTTCGTCTTCTGCGTGTTTTTCCGGGCGCATAGTGGGGAAGAGCAGAACTTCGCGCAGGGTGTTCGCGCCGGTTAGCATCATCGCCATTCGATCAATTCCGATTCCACAGCCGCCTGTCGGGGGCATTCCGCACTCCAGTGCATAGATGAACTCTTCATCCATACCGTGGGCTTCATCATTGCCTTCTGCGCCCTGCTTCAATTGATCTTCAAACCGCTCGCGCTGGTCAATCGGGTCATTGATTTCGCTAAAGGCATTACAGACCTCGCGGCCTCGGATGTAACCCTCAAAGCGACGCGTCATCTTTGGATTGGTTGGGTCCTTCTTGGCCAAAGGCGAAGTCTCCAATGGATAACCGATCACAAAGGTGGGTTCTTGCAGAGTGGGCTCCACAAAGACTTCCAGTAGCTTTTCAATCAGGCCACCAAGGTTATTCTCATCATCGGGATCAATGCGTTTACCAGTGACGGGATTGACCACATTTAGGTTCTTCAGGGCCGCCTTGGCATTCGCTAGCGAACTCAAATCCTCGGCGGTTAGGCTCGTATGCCGCTCGATCTCCTCAAGCATGTTTACTCTGCGCCAGGGCTTTGAGAAGTCGATTTGCAGATACTCAGGTTCTTTGGCCGCATCCTCATCCACAATGTCGCCTTCGTTGAGTGGGAACTGTACGTGCGGAGTCCCAAAGACCTCCATAGATACGTGCTTGAACAACTCCTCGACACGCACCATCATGTCTTCTAGATTCGCATACGCTTCATAGAATTCCAGCAACGTGAACTCTGGGTTATGCCGGTTTGAGACGCCTTCATTGCGAAACACTCGCCCAATCTCATACACCATGGGCACATCACCACAGATGATTCGCTTTAGGTAAAGCTCCAGGGAGATGCGAAGCTTTACGTCGATATCGTAAGCGTTGTAGTGAGTTAAAAAGGGTCTGGCCGCCGCGCCGCCAGCTTCTAGCTGAAGCAGCGGCGTCTCCACTTCCAGATATCCCGCCTGGTCAAAGTATCTCCTGGTGGAAGATACGATGCGCGATCTGTTTAGCAACTTGCGACGTGCCTCGGGGTTGGCAATCAGGTCCAGGTGACGATGTCGATAGCGTAGCTCCTGGTCGCTCAAGCCACTAAAGATTTGACCGTCCTTCTCCTTGCCGATAGGCAGAACTTCTAGCGCCTTGCTCAGCACCAGTAAGGATCGGGCATGGATAGATTTCTCGCCGGATTTTGTGCGGAATAGTTCGCCGTGAATCCCCACATGATCGCCGATATCCAGAAGGTTATAAAGCTCCCACTCGGTCTCACTCAGATCATCTTTTCGGAAGTACACCTGGATTCGGGCATCGCCATCGCTGATATGAGCGAACCCTGCTTTACCCATGAGCCGGTAAGACACCACGCGTCCCGCAAATTTAACCGATTCCCCCTCTAAACTCTCAAATCGATCAAGCATCTGTTGAGCGCATCGACTGATTTCAAAACGCTCATTTTGATAAGGGTCACAACCAAGCTCGCGCATCTTCTGCAGCTTGCCTAGCCGGATTTCACGGATGGATAACTCTTCGCTCATGTTGAAGTTAAGAGTTTACTTGAAGGGAGACAGTAGCCCCCGGATGGCTCGTGTCGGGGAGAACAGTAGTCCCCGGATGGTTCGTGCCGAGGTAACTCCATCACAATCAGTAGTCTCCAAAAAATTCGTGCCGTGGAAAAGGTAAACCCTGGCAAAATCATCCAGAGTCTACTAGTTTTACTATTGAGCCAGACTCATCCTCAATCTAAGCCCGACCGATACCGGAAAACAGAGTTTCCGGTATCGGTCCGGTAAGAGTCCGGTAAGAGTCCGGTATAGATCCGGTAGAAAAATCCGGATTAAAAGAAGCCTGAAACCTGTTAGGAGCCTCGGGTTCCAGCTCTTACAGGATCAGGTGGCTGCACTGGGCGTTTGAGAGGCTTCCTCGCCGCTCGGTCTAACATCTCTTTGATGGCGCGATCCAGTTGCTGGTCAACGCCTTTCACGTATTGATTCGGATCGTTATCGACCTCAATGTCTGGCGGCATACCCGGGCCTTCTACCACCCAGCCGACATCTTCCCGGTAGTTCCCGTATCGGGGAACCTGGATGCCTCCACCATCAACCAATGGCCACATGGGCGCAGAACCGACGAGCGCTCCGTAGGTTCGAGTACCAATCAGTGGGCCTAGCTTGGCGTAAAACCAGTTGGCAGGTCCACCTTCACCATCGGAGTAGCTATCTTCATTGATGAGCATACAGAGATGGCCCTCAAAGGCATCGTAGTATCGGGTTGTGGGTTCTAGCGAGTTTCGCTGAGATCGTCTTAGGAAAGTCTTCTTAGCAAGTATGTTCACGATACTGGCGCTAATATAGCCACCGTTGTTCTCACGGATGTCCACGATCAGGCCTTCCTTATCTAGCTGTCCCAGATACTGAAGGGCAAACTCTTCCATATCTGGATCAACCATGCCGCCAAGATAGAGATAGCCCACCTTTCCGCCAGACTTTTCTTCGACATACTCTCGGCGCTTCTTCACTGCATCTCGCTCAATCAAGACCATTTCTGTGGGCGCTGCATGAGGCTTCACATAGAGGGTACGCGCGCCCGTTTCGCTGGGAGTGCTGTTGACGCGGATAGAAACGGTTTGCCCCACTCGGTCTCGCAAATACTCTCGATAGTCCACGCTCGCGGGAGTAGGCTTACCATTCACCGCCAGAATGTAGGTGCCGACCCCTACATTGTTGCCGGGCTCCAGCAAAGCGGTGGGGGAAGCAATGCCGTCGCCATCGTAAAGACGAGTGATCCGGTGGTATCCGCCTGCCGCTTCGGTCTCAACTCCCAGGAATGCGGGCATACTAGCGGCGGGAACCGAGAAGATCGGCGGTGCAGCTCGAAACGCATGGCCCACCGACAGCTCGGCCTGCATCCACCTTAGCAATTCTGTGAGCTCGTTGCGAGCACGAACATGGGGCAACATGGCCGCATATTTACGACCTACAGCATTCCAGTCTGCGCCATGCATATTGCGGACATAGAAATAGTCTCGCGTGAGCCTCCAACTATCCCAATAGATCTGCTCCCACTCTTTGGCGGGATCAACCTCTATCTTGAACCCTTGCAGACTCACGGCACCTGCGGTGGGTGGCAAGTCTCTGGCTCCCACGGGTACCACTCGTGGCCCTTGAGTCATCAGGCTCTTTCCATCGGCAGAGACCATAAAGCCACTACCATTGGTCAATGTGCCCCCTTGCTTGGCGGATAGATCATAAAACCCTATCTGATTGCCATTGACATAGAGAACTCGGTCACCCACTTGCTCGACTTGACTGATCTGCCCTGAGACTCCCGGAACCATGATCGCTCTGGTTTGGATGTTCTCAAGGTCAATCTTGACCGCTTTATCGTCTGTTGGAGGCTTGGCACCGCCACCACCTTCCTCATCATTTCGAGGTCGGAATGGAGACTCCACGGCCTTGTTGAGCGGAAGAAGCATAAGAACCGCAGCGGGAGAGCTGTTGAGTTGGCTGAATATATTGTCTCCCGCCATGGGGATGGACCGATAGGAAGCGAAGGTCAGGAACTTGCCATCAGAACTGAAACTAGGATAGTCGTCACGGAAACGTCCGGTAGTTACAGCATAGGATTTCTGACTAGCAATGTCATAAACGAAAATCGTGCTGATTAGCTCGTTGGTATAAGGACGTTCCAGAACGTAAGTCAACCACTTGCCATCGGGTGAGAATCCATGAGCCTTCGGCCCAATGCTCCTTCGAGTCTGGCTAACCAGCGTATCCGCGGAGCCATCGGGTTTGACCAGACGGAGTTTTGATTCGCTATCGCCAACGGCAAGAAGATCGGAAGTCGGCGACCAAGATAGCGTCAGAATCTGTCTTCCTGCGTCCTTTGTGACCTGCTTAGGATTAGAGCCATCTGCATCCGCGACAAACACCTGTTGCTCACGGGTCTCATCGGAAATGTAGGCAACCTTCTTACCATCCGGAGACATTACGGGAAGCTGAAGACGAACTCCTGGCATCGCTTTCCAAACCCGTACTTCACCTTCCTTTGCCGGTACAGAAAGAATCTGTCCACGCGACTCCACGAAGAGTCGCTTACCCGTGGGTGTAATGCTGTAGGAGGGCATATTGGCATTGGCATCCACCCGAGTGGCTCGCATCCAAATGCGGTCACTATTCAGATCCAGATCAACTGGGGTGGCTTTATTGGTGGATGGATCTAGAACCTCAAGCCCATTGCCCTTAACATAGATAAGTTTTTTTCCATCACTTTGCAGGTCATAAATGACATCAGACGACGCGTTGCCGTACTTCTTCGGACTGCCTCCGCCGCCTAAAACCGATGTGATGGACCAAGTGGCATTGTTCTCATGGACAAAGAACACTCGGTCTGCCAACCATTGAGGGTATTGGGCCTGTGTCTTAGACTCAAACACTTTCTTGAAGGACATCGTGTTGAGATCACCCACCCAGACGTCATTGCGTGAGCCTCCCTGATACCTATACCAAGCGCCGCCGGCAATATCGGGGAATCTACAGAAAGCCAGTTTGTTGCCGGCTCCCAGGTGGCCCATGCCCATCTTTTGGAGAGGAATCGATTCTTCTGCGCCCCCGATTGCGGGAACCAGGAAGGGAAGGGGAACATTTTCTGCACCGGGACCCCGACAAAGCAGCTTTTTCCCGTCAGCTGTCCAATCCTCCAAAATCGCTGACCCTAAACGATTGGTCACTCGCTTTGGGATTCCGCCGGTGCTAGGCATCACGTAGACCTGGTTGCCTCCATCATAGGCACCCGTAAAAGCAATCTGAGTTCCATCAGGCGAAAAGCGCGCACGAGTCTCAAGCCCTTCATGCCGCGTCAGTCGCTTAGCCTCTCCCGTAGCTAGATTCCCAAGCCAGATATCGCCTTCTCGAGTGAAGACAACCTTGTCTCCATGAATATCGGGAGAGAGCATAAACGCTCCTGGTTCGGCAAATGTAAATGCCGAAGTAGCCGCAGCCATTGCTGCGGATGCAAATCGAAAACCCCTCATGCCTGGATACTACATGGTTAGGGCGCTATAGAGTTTCAAAAAGTGAACATGAATATTGGCTGAGGCAAACTAAAATGTCTCCGTAGATGCTCTTAAAGATTGCCGCTGTGTATGTGGGAGCGAGTGTGTTGACGTTTATCGCGTACTGGATGGATAAGCGCGCGGCTCAGCGGAAACGTCCAAGAATCCCTGAGGCGACATTGCTGGTACTAGGACTCGCCGGAGGTTGGCCGGGTGGATGGGTTGCCCAACATACGCTAAGGCACAAGACGAAGAAATCAGGCTATCGAGCATTGTTTTGGATTTCGGTCATTGTGAATATCGCATGCGTAGCTTGGCTAATCGAGAACGTTGAGGTTTAGGTGATGGAGCGAAGAGCGGCATTGGTCAAGTTGCTGGATACTTTGCCCGAGATTGGGGCGGGGGAAACTGCAGAAGAAGAACTGCGGGCTACGCTTAGATATATCGTGATACCCAGTCTTGAGCAAGGAGATGCTCAGGTTCAAATAGCGGAGGACTATGGACGATGTCCGAATTGCAGCG
This sequence comes from Fimbriimonadaceae bacterium, assembly GCA_037190145.1. Taxonomy (GTDB): domain Bacteria; phylum Armatimonadota; class Fimbriimonadia; order Fimbriimonadales; family Fimbriimonadaceae; genus 55-13. Next base: position 171,571 of record JBBCJU010000003.1, on the reverse strand, counting down.
AACCTAACTCCTCCACGAGGAGCCCTTACTGCTCTGAGCACTGCCGATTGATGTCAGCCTTTATCCGTCAGTTCCGAGCTTCGCTAAAGGAAGGTTCCCTCTATCAAGCGGAGCGCCAAGTGGGTATGGGCCAAGCACTGTGGAACCTGCAAGGCGGAGGGTTTCCACGTCGGCAGCAAATGGTTACGGAGAAGGAACGTTTGAAGGTGATTGCAAAAGCCGAAGGACTCTGCTGGAAATGCGGAAGTCCCGCAACGGGAGTCGACCACTTTGGGAGTGCCTGTAATCGAACTAGCAATCTACGGGCAGTTTGCGATGCGTGTAACCGGGGAAAGGGTTTTGGGGTTGCCGAGTATGAACTTGGTGAAACCGTCCGCAGCATCCATAGGGAAGTCGCGTTAAGAATAGGTTCTGTGAAGCCAATCCGCGTTTGCGACGATGCGGATCAATGGGATTGGAGAGCCTTCCTCCGCGAGCGAAAGAAGGCTCTATAGCGCTACTTTTGCCAGACTTCTTTGGTTTTGCCAACATTGGCGGCAATCGTCTCAGCACGAACCTTTAGAATGGCGTTGGTTATGCCTCGGTTTTCAATGGCAAGCGCTGCCATCAACCGATTGGATTCAGTGATGTAAAAGAAGCTAGGCTGCACCTTAGCATTCTGCTTTAGCAGGTCCAGAGTCTTCTGATTACCCGTGGTAGGCGCATCGCCAAGATTAATGGTAAGCCAAACGTAGGAGGTGCTAGGGCTGATTTCAAATCCAATAGGGATGTTTAGTCCATCGTTTGCAAAACTAACGGAATACTTCTCTTTACCTACTTCCTTATTGATATCTGTCACTTCGTAACCAAGTTGAACCAACATTTCGCGAAGCTGCTTGCGATCAATGGAAGAGCTTTGGGAGAAGCCCCACAAGAAAAGGGAACTCATAAGGGCCAAGAGTCCAATAAGGCCGTACTTGCGCATCATTCGATTTTACAAGACGTGGGACTATTCAGTTCAGTTACGTACTTTTTAGGTTCTTAGGAAGGTGGTTAGGCTATCGGCCCATTGCCAAGGTCCATCTGTATCTTTGTGGCGACAGTACACATAAACATCCTTCTTCTTATCCAAGAGACTTTGAATATGAATAGCCCACTCTTTGAGGGCACTCTCATCGTAAACCAATCGGCGAAGACGAATGAAACTAAAGTCGGCTGTATCCGCCCGGTAGGTGGGTGAACCATCTGTCTCTGCCTGAACCCAAGCAACGTTCATCTCTTTTAGGAGTTGCTGTACATCCAGATCGTGCCAAGTGTCGTTCCGGAACTCAATCGCCCACCGGTAAGGAAACTCTCTGGTCAATGCCGTTAAAAAGCTGCTTAACCTTGATATATCTTGTTTCAGATTTGGCGGAAGTTGGAGGAAGATCGGTCCTAACTTTTGTGCTTGGGCAAGTGGTTTTAGTGATTCACAAAATTCACGGGCTACTACAATTGCCTCCTCATTCAGTCTCTTGAAGTGAGTAACGGTTTGAACCATTTTTGGAGAAAACGTGAAGTTTTCGGGAGTGGTGTTGATCCACTTCTGAATGGTTGCTTCGGAAGGAATTCTTTGGAATGTCCCGTTGGACTCTAAAGAATTGAAGCGACTGGCGTAATACTCTAAGTATCTGGACTTCTTGAGATCAGCAGGATAAAAAAGGCCGTCTCCTTGCCACTCTTTGTAATCGTAACCGGATAGCCCGAGGTGTAAAGTCGCCATTGTTTTCTTGTTTTTGCCCTAAGGTCTTATCGAAGAAAAGTGTATTCTGAATAGGCGTATGTTCGAGCGGCGTGAAAATGCGGGAATGGTAGCAAGGTGGCTAATGGCTGGCTTGCTCTTGCTCGTGCAACTTCACCTTTGCCAAGCAGAATATGTTTTGCCCAGTGGGCAAAAGTGCTTAACTTGCCCCTCCCTAGTTGAACAACACAAAGATGACGTTCAATTATCAGATGGGAATCATGGAGATTGCCATGACTGTTGCGAACTAAGACCTTGTGATGACAATGACAAGGCTCCCTCCGCAGTCTTGCCCGTATCGTTACTGAACTTGACAATGGCGTTGCCGATTGTTGAAATTCAAGTAACGCAATTCGACTTTGAAGTACCTATTCTCCGGATCGAGTTCCTTGTCGGAACTCCTACAAACGGGCCACCCGCCACTACACGTTCGAGAGCCCCACCTTACTCCAGCAGGGTTTAGCCAACTGCTGGATTCGCGTTGCATTCCAGCTTTGATATCTGATCGCTGGAGTGAATTTGAAATCCGTTGTATCCATTTTCTTTTTAGGAACTGTCAGCCTTGGGCTTAGTCAACCTCTTGATCTAGACCAAGCTCTGCGTTTGGCGGTTCAAAACCGATTGTCCGTTCAAGCTGCACAAAAAACCGTTGACCAGGCGCGGTTGCATGCTCGATCCTTAGGAGTTCTACCCCCAACTGTTCTTGGAGTCGGAGCTTCTTCGAATCAAGCGATCGGAGGCTCGGACGATGACCTTTATCTGTCTCAAGGGCTAGATGTCTTTGGCAAGTCCAATGCCGCCCGCAGGGTAGGAGAGGCGGGAGTCGCAGTGGCTCAAGCGAAACTGCGGGCTGTAAAGCTCGCGCTGCAGACCGATGTCCTGAATGCTTATTTTGAAGCCCTAACGGCCGCAGAGCTATCGAATGCGGCGCAAGACCTTCAACGCGTTGCGGAGGCCCTTCTAGCGGCCACAAAACGTAGATTTGAGGAGGGCAAGGTCCCGGAAGTTCAGATCACACGGTCAACCATTGAACTCGACCGAGCAAAGCAAGGAGCATTACTTAGGAAGTCTCAATACCAAGCAGCATTGAAGCGTCTCTCAGGAGCCATTGGGTTCGAGAACTCCTCTGAAGGCCTTAACATGGCGGCAAGCTTGGCCAAGCCTGACAACATCTCCTTAGCAGCCCGCCCAGACTTGTTAGAGCTGAAGGCAGAGGTTGGCATTGCCAAAGCCGAGATGGGTTTTGCGAGCGCCTCTTTGCGGCCCGACTTGGAAGTGAGAGCGAGCCGTTCTCCGTGGGGAGATTCAGCGGGTATCTATGGGGGCCGCATCCAGCTAACTTGGAGTTTGTTTGACCACGGTAAAGCTAGATTGGAGTCGCGGGCCGCTCAAAAGAAAGCGGAAGCCGCTGAACAGAACTACCAAGATGCTGAATTGGCCGCCAAGTCAGAACTTGCGGCTATTGATACGGAGATAGAGTCTGCTCGCCAGCAGATCGAAACTTACTCCGATATCGTGAACCTTGCCCGAGATCTGGTTGCTCGTTCGCAGCTGGGCTATTCAGAGGGTGTTGGAACCCTCATTGATGTTCTGGAAGCGACTCAATCTTTGCGTGAAGTCGAGAAGGAACGCGCCGAAGCAAAGCTTCAACTTAACAAGTCACTGATTCAGTACTACCAAACCACTGGAACCCTATTGGAGGTCCTGCGATGAAATTTTGGCTCTTTATTTTTGCGGCAATTCTCCTAGCGGGGTGTGGTCAGGGCCACAGTGAACACGATGGACACAACCATGATTCGGGCGAAGCCCATGAACATCATGAAGGCGATGGGCACGATCACGGATCGGAGAAAAGAAACAAGAGCGAGGAGACCTCCAAGTGAAAAAATTTTGGCTTCTAGCGCTTGTAGCCGTTTTAGTTGTTGGATGTGGCAAAGGGCACAGTGATGGGGATGGTCATGATCATGGTGGTGCCGCAGAAAGCGGTCACAGCGAGGATGATGGGCACGGTCATGGCAAAGACGAAGGCCATGATGAACATGAAGAAGGAAAAGTTGAGCTAACTCCTGACCAACTCAAGCTTGCCGGAGTTCAGATCGGCTCGGCAGAACTGCGCAACTTTCAAGCTGAATTGGAGGTGCCAGGAACTGTGTCTGCTACCACCAAAGGCAGAGCCGTTGTAACGCCTCCCGTGGCAGGAAGAGTTGTTTCAATTAGCGCGCAGCTTGGTGATCAGGTTCGGCAAGGTCAAGTTCTCGGTGTTTTAGAGTCTTCGGAGCTTGCTCTGTCCTGGTCTAGTGTGGCGGATGCACAACGTGCTCGAGATGCCGCAGCGGCAGAACTGAGGGAAGCCGAGGCGGAAGCAAAGCTTTCCAACCTCAAGATTCAGTCGGCGAGACAAACTCTCAATCGTCAACGAGATCTTGCCAAAACCGGTGCTTTTAGCCAAGCCGCAGTTCAGCAAGCTCAAAACGAACTGAACGATGTTCAAAGCGAGCTCTTGAGCATCCAGAAAGAACAAGCAATTCATGCTGAGCAACTACGGCGAATGGAGAGTCTGTTCAAAGAAGGGCTGGTTTCTCGCGCAGATTTGGAATCGGCAAGGCTGGAGCTTCAGAAGGACGAAATCGAACTGGACCGAGTGAAGTCTAGAATCGAGATTGCGAAAGCGGCATATGAGCGGGAAAGACAGATCGCAACCCGAGGGCTTAGCAATGCCCGTGAAGTTCAGACTGCGGAAGCAGATGTAAGAACTGCCGTTCTGGAGCGGGATCGAGCCATGATCAAGGTTCGTTCAAGCGAATCAGCGTTGGCAAATGCTCAGAAGGCTATTGGCAATGCTCAAACCGCCTATCGCGTTCAGGCGGGTGGTTCCACGAGTGGAGCGGGGCGGGTCAATTTGATTGCGGCTGTTAGCGGCACGATCACCCATATGGACATCAGCCGAGGCCAAGCGGTAGACCGTACTCAAACCTTGTTCGAGATTGAGAATCTGGACTCAGTTTGGGTCACGGCTAACGTTCCTGAGCGTGATGCCACCAAAGTGAGCAAAGGAACGCTGGTTACAATCACCGTAGCAGGGCTTGACCGGCAGTTTACGGGAGTTGTTCAAGTTGCGGCAGGGAGGGTAGATCCCAAAACGAGAGCTGTCCCAGTGCAGTGTTTGGTAACCGATGCAAAGGGTGCGCTAAGGCCCGAGATGTTTGCGAAAGTACGCATTGGTTTCGGTGCCTCGTCCTCCGCCATCGGCGTCCCTACGGAGGCCGTCATTGAAGAAACGGGGAAGAGTTACGTATTCGTTCAAGAAGGGGAAGCATTTGAGAAGCGAGAAGTGCGGATGGGCGAGAAATCGGGTGGCTTTGTAGCCATTAAATCTGGCTTGGAGCCGGGGACTCGAATCGCCGTCAAGGGAGCTTTCATCCTTAGCAGCCAGCAGAAGAAGGACGAGTTAAAGGGGCATGAACACTAATGCTCGAACGAATATTGCAATTCAGCCTCGCCCAGAGGTTCTTCGTCCTGTTAGGAGCCGTTGTCCTCATCGGGTTTGGTGTTTGGGCTTGGCCCAGGGTGAACTTGGATGCTGTTCCTGACATCACCACCAATCAAGTTGTTGTTAACACGGAGACCGGTGGATTTGGTCCGTTGGAAGTCGAGAAGCTGGTCACATTTCCCATTGAAACCGCAATGGGAGGAATTCCTGGCGTCGAGCAAGTTCGGAGTCTTAGTCAGTTTGGTCTGTCCCAGGTAACCGTCACTTTCGCCGATTCGGTCGATACTTACTTTGCTCGCCAATTGGTGAATGAACGGCTGGCTAACGTAAGGGAAGAGTTGCCGGATGGCGTAGGTGCGCCTCAAATGGGGCCAGTCTCTACGGGCTTGGGCGATATTTACATGTACTCGGTCGAGAGCGACTCTCGATCTCCAATGGAACTACGTGTTTTGCAAGATTGGGTTATTGCCCCTCAGTTGCGGACCGTAGCAGGGGTTGCGGAGGTCAACGCCGTTGATGGCAGTATCAAACAGTATCAGGTTGAAATCAACCCTTCGGCCATGCAGGCTCGCGGTTTAGGAGTCGATGAAATCGTTGCTGCTCTGCAAGCCAATAATCGCAATGCCGGTGGTGGTGTGGTTGAGAAGAACGGAGAGCGTGTTCTCGTTCGAAGCGTTGGAATGGCAACCTCGATCAGCGACATCGAGAAGATCGTGGTCAAATCGGAGTCTGGCATTCCGGTTCTCATTCGCGATATAGCGGAGGTGAAACTTGGGATTCCGGTTCTAACTGGTATCTCGACGAAGGATGGTCACGAGAATCTTGGCGCCATCGTCATGATGCTCAAAGGCGCGAATGGGCGAACGGTAGCCCAAGCCGTTGACACGAAGCTTTCTGAGATACGCAGTCAACTCCCCAGCGATGTGAAATTGGTGCCCACTTATAACCGGGCTGAACTTGTCGGGAGCGTTTTAGGCACGGTTCAAAAGAGTTTGATCGAAGGCGCGGTGTTGGTCATCGTTGTCTTGATTCTGCTTCTCGGAAACTTCCGAGGCGCCATTATTGCAGCAGTTACCATTCCCCTCGCGATGCTTTTCGCAATTCTTGGGATGGAGCGTTTTGGCATCTCAGGGAACCTGATGAGCCTAGGAGCCATCGACTTCGGAATCATTGTGGATGGCGCGGTCATCATGGTCGAGAACTGTGTTCGACGCCTAGGAGAGGCAAGGCATCACTTAGGAAGAAGCTTGACGAAGGAAGAGCATAAACGAATCCTGTCGCAAGCCACAGCCGAGGTTCGTAAGGTCACTCAGTTTGGTGAGATGATCATCATTGCCACATTTATCCCAATCCTGGCGCTATCTGGGACTGAGGGCAAGATGTTCAAGCCGATGGCGTTGGTGTTTATCCTGGCGCTTACAGGGGCGATGATCCTTTCGTTCACCGTGGTTCCGGCCCTATGCTCGCTGTTCTTGGGACGAGATACGCAAGAGAAGCCGAACCGAATCATGGACTTCTTCGCGAAGCTATATCAGCCAGTGTTGAACTTCGCGCTCCGTCGTCGCGTGGTGATTGTGGGCGGGGCCTTAACTCTCCTTGTGGCCTGCGGAATGCTGTTCACCCGTTTAGGCTCTGAGTTCACGCCTAAGCTAGATGAAGGCTCCATCGTTATTCAGCCGATTCGTGTTCGAACTGTGGATGCAGAGCAGACCATCAAGCTGGTCACAGCCTTTGAAAAGAAGGTTCGTGAGGTGCCGGAGGTGTTAACGGTCTTTTCACGTAGCGGAACACCAGAAGTGGCCTCGGATCCGATGCCGCTAAGTATCTCGGATAGCTACATCATGCTGAAGCCTAAAAAGGAATGGCGCAAGGGATTCACCAAACAGCGACTTATCGAGGAGTTAGAGAAGAAGGTTGATGAAGTACCCGGACAAGGTTATGCCTTTTCCCAACCGATTGAACTAAGGTTCAACGAACTGGTCTCCGGCGTTAAGGCTGACATTGGCATTAAGGTCTTTGGTGAAGACTTGGCGGTGCTGAAACAGAAGGCGGATGAGATTGCCGCGGTCATGCGTGGCATCCCCGGTGCTCAAGATGTGGAAGTGGAACAGGTTGATGAGGTTCCTGTTCAGCAGATCGATATCGACCGCGATGCGATCTCGCGGGTTGGAGTATCCGTAGATCATATTCAAGAGCTAGTCTCGATTGCTCTAGGAGGAACTCCAATCGGGCAGATTGTTGAGGGCGATAAGCGCTTTGATCTGACGATCAGGCTTCCTGAGGATATTCGAAATGACCTTGATGCCATTGGCAACCTTCCAGTTCAAACCAACGATGGCGGCGCGGTTCCACTTTCTACCTTGGCAAACATTTCGAACGTGCCGGCTCCTGCCCAGGTATCGAGAGAAAACGGGCGTAGAAGAGTTGTGGTTCAATTGAATGTCAGGGGGACCGATCTTGGAAGTGCGGTGGCAAAGGCTCAAGCGGAGATTGCTCAAAAAGTGAAGTTAGATGAGGGATACTTCATCACCTGGGGAGGCCAGTTTGAGAACCTACAACGAGCTTCCGCAAGGTTAGCCTTGGTGGTTCCAGTTGCCTTGGGATTGATCTTCCTTTTACTATTCACAACATTTGGTTCGGTAAAACAGGCCATTCTCATTTTCACGGGCGTTCCGTTGGCAGTCACGGGAGGCATCATTGCTCTTGCCTTACGTGGAATGCCATTCAGCATCACTGCAGGGGTAGGGTTCATCGCGCTCTCTGGCGTGGCAGTTTTGAACGGTGTTGTGCTGGTATCCGCGATCAATCGATTGCGCGACCAAGGACTTTCCTTGGTGGACGCAGTGCGAGAAGGTTCTTTACAGCGTTTGCGCCCGGTTCTGATGACCGCGTTGGTGGCGGCGCTTGGTTTTGTACCGATGGCGTTGAACACAGGAATCGGCGCTGAAGTGCAGAGACCTCTCGCTACGGTGGTAATTGGTGGCATCATGACAGCTATGGCCTTAACCCTTCTGGTTCTTCCAGTTTTGTACACCTGGTTTGAACGCGAACGACCTCAAGCGATGGTGGAGGCTTAAAGTGGCGCGGGAGAACGTTTTCTACGTCGGCAATATGTGTTGTCCCACGGAAGAGCAAATCATTCGTAATCGATTGAAATCAGTCGAGGCGATTGATGAACTTGAGTTTGATTTGATGAATCGCCGACTAACGGTTCAGCACCGATTAAACGATGAATCATCGATCCTAAAAGCTTTGGAGTCCATTGGTATGGACCCAAAGCTGATCACCGAGGATAACCATGACGACCACGATCATGGAGCTTCGATTTCTGTGCGGGATCGGTGGCTTATGGGTGCAGCGGGCGTTTTGGCCCTGTTTGCCGAAGTGCTTGCGTTCTCTGGTCAAGGAGATAACTCTTGGCCCGTCATTGCCCTGGCCTTGGGTTCGATTGTCTTGGGTGGTAGGGAAACGATCAAGAAGGGTCTCATCTCTCTTCGAACGTTGACGCTGAATATCAACTTCCTGATGACCATTGCTATTACCGGTGCAGTGGTCATAGGACAGTGGCCAGAGGCAGCAATGGTCACCTTCCTTTTCGGATTGGCAGAGATGATCGAAGCTTTCTCCTTGGAGCGGGCGAGAAATGCCATTCAGGCCTTGATGGAAATGTCTCCCGAGGTTGCATTAGTGCAAAACGCAAAAGGAACCTGGGAGGAAATCGAAGCCTCAAAAGTTTCGGTTGGGCAGCGAGTGAGGGTAAGACCTGGTGAACGGATTCCCCTAGATGGAACGGTGCTCCTCGGTTCGTCGACGGTTAACCAAGCTCCCATTACGGGTGAGAGCATGCCCGTTGCTAAGCAAGTCGGAGATACGCTGTTTGCCGGAACCGTTAACGAAAAGGGTTCTCTGGAGTTTGAAGTCTCGGCCGATGCATCGCAAACCACCTTGGCTCGAATCATCCGTGCCGTCCAACAGGCGCAGAGCCAGAAAGCGCCAACCCAACGATTCATTGATAAGTTTGCTCGGTACTACACGCCGACGGTAGTGGTCTTGGCGGTTTTGATTGCTGCCATTCCTCCGATATTTATGGGCGAGGCTTTTCAACCTTGGCTATACAAGGCTTTAGTGCTGTTGGTGATTGCCTGCCCTTGTGCCTTGGTGATCTCGACCCCGGTAACCGTGGTGAGCGCCTTGGCTTCTGCCGCTAGGCGTGGCATCTTGGTGAAAGGCGGAATCTACATTGAAGAAGGGCGAAGGATTAGCACTTTGGCGCTTGATAAGACCGGCACCCTAACTCATGGCGAGCCCAAAGTGACGGATGTGATTCCTTTAGGAGCTACCGATAAGCAGGAACTCCTGAGAATTGCTGCCTCCCTAGATGCACCTTCTGAGCACCCAGTAGCTTCTGCGGTTGTTGCCGCATATGATGGAAATCCTCTTCCGGTGGAAGAGTTTGAATCGATTACCGGGCGAGGAGTTAAAGGTCAGGTTGCAGGGAACTTGTACTTTATCGGCAACCATCGCTTGGCTCATGAACAAGGCTTCTGCAATACCGAAGTCGAAAACCATTTATCACGGCTTGAAAGCGAAGGCAAGACGGCAGTTGTCGTAGGTTCCCGAGAATCTGCGTTAGGCGTGATTGCAGTGGCAGATACCCTCCGAGCAACCAGCGTAGAAGCCATTAAGACTCTGCATGATCTAGGGGTTAAGACCCTCATGCTCACGGGTGACAATGACTTAACCGCCAAGGCTATCGCAAAGCAGGTAGGAATTGATGATGCGCGGGGTGATCTCTTACCCGAAGACAAGCTCAAAGTGATTGATGAGCTAAACGCTCAAGGCAAGCACGTGGGCATGGTAGGGGACGGCATCAACGATGCACCAGCACTTGCTCGCGCTACAATCGGTTTTGCTATGGGGGCTGCCGGAACGGATACGGCTATAGAAACCGCGGATGTAGCCTTGATGAAAGATGATCTACGGAAGATTCCTGAGTTCATCTCGCTCAGCCGTAAAGCCTCCGCCGTTCTTACCCAAAACATCACGTTTGCCATCGGGATAAAGGCTATCTTTTTTGGCTTGGCGTTCTTCGGCAAGGCTACGCTCTGGATGGCGGTTTTCGCCGATATGGGAGCGAGTTTGCTGGTAGTTGGCAACGGACTCAGATTGTTACAGGGAAGTCGGTCCACATAGACTGATTTCCTTTCTGGAGTTCCCTTGGTTCTGCTGCAAGCTAGTGACGCTCGCTTAGGATTAGGTCTTGTTCTAGATAAACAAATTTATACAAAGGCTATCTTAGTTCTTGGCGACTCTAGACGTGCTTGATCCACTCTCGGACTAGAGCTTGGATCGCAGGTATTTGCGCCTCAATATTGTTTGGTGAGATAGTTAAAAGAGCACGATCCTCGGCTAGCCACTTTACAAGATCAGCAGATTTTGAGAGATCGATATTGACCGTTTCTCTCTTCTTGGCCCCCAGATGCAGCACGAACTGGATTTGATCCTTGATTCTCCAATTCCAAGTGGCAAACCATTCGGTTGTGCAGAAACTAAGTGAGTTCCATTTCACACCCTCTGTAATCCTAGAATCTGCTGAGAGAATAGCTTGCCGGACCACCTCTACCTCAGATCTTAGGGGGTGATTGAAGCTGTCTATAATCTGTTTTACAGTCGCTTTAGTATTGTCTTTTGTCTGCGCCATGCTACGATAAGTTATGCCCCACTCAGAAATTGAGTCGCCAGAAGTTGATACTGCTTTTCTACCTCATCACTCGCTTCATCATGCGGCGTTGACGGGCGATCATGACTTGATTCGAAAGCTGGTTAATCAAGGGGCTGATTTGAACGAGTTCTGTGTCATCTATCCAAACAGGAACTTGAGAGTCACTCCATTAAGTGCCGCTGCAGGTTCTGATAGAGGCGCTTCAGTCGATACGATGCGTCTCTTGGTAGAGCTTGGAGCAAGTCCTTTTTTGGAGGAGGAATCACGCTCCCCGGCATTCTATGCCTGCGATGGAATCACAAGTGGATTTAGCTCTGGAGGTGATGCTTGTCGGCTTAGATACGCACTTGAATTGGGTTGCCTTCTACCGGAAACGGCAAAAGAGCGAAACCGATTGCTTTGCCACACGGCCCGGAAAGGTGACCCAGAAAGGGTTCGGATCTTACTGTCCGAAGGGTTTTTGGGACGCGGATACGGCTAGAACGGAAAGTTTATCTTTTCTACAGAACCTGAGCGAGTTTCGAAATGAGATTGATAGTCCATTTGCAGGATTGTCAAAAGAAATCCAGGAGAATCTGGCGAAGATTAGCCTTGAAATGGATCAGGAAATGTTTGAGAGGGAGAGTAAAGGACCAGCTAGCTACGAAATCCCTCTTTTTTGCGCCGCTGAGTCAGGCAATGTCCCGTGTGTTGAACTCCTGATCCAAGCAGGAGCGGACCCGCATATTCGTGATAACGCAAATGAATCTGCCCTGTACGCTTCAGGTTCTCCAGAGGTTGTGGACCTGTTGGTAGAGCATGGATTACCGATAGAAGATGAGAACTATCTGGGCTGGTCGCCTTTGATTAGTAAGATTAGTGACGGCGAAGACGCGATGCCGGTAGTGTTGGCCTTAATCAAAGCCGGGGCGAATGTTAATGCAACTCACGACCGTGGCTATTCTGTTTTTATGAGTGCCGTTGCGGGGATTCTCCGGTCCAGGAAGTCTTTGATGACCCTGGTAGAAGCCGGGGCCGATCCACATGCTGTTTCGGACTTAGGCTATAACGCATTTCACGCAGCAGTCGATGTGAATGGGGAAGCGAATAGTGAGCAGTCAGTTCGTGAAGTCCTCGGATACTTGAAAGAGTTGGGCGTTGATCTAGAGGGAAGGACAAAGAGTGGCTTAACTCCTCTGGCTCGCGCTCTCTGTGAAGGGACAGCAATCGAAACTCAAGTGCTTTGCGAACTTGGGGCGGATGTTAATGCGATCGCAAAAATGCACTCCTGTGGGCCAAGTAAGTGTGAAGCGGTTGATCTACCCCTTATCTTTCACGCTGCTACCGGAATAGGTGTTGACAGCCCGGAGAAAACAGAGTCTCTGTTGAGGCATGGAGCCGATCCAACTGCGATTGATCCCAACGGATGTAGCGTACTTACGATTGAAATTTCAAACTTATGCTTCGAGGCAGGAAACAAGTCGGAAGAGACTTTCCAGAAGATATACGACGGTCTTGTTTCCTTGGATACTTTCCAATGGATCGCAGATCGAGATTTATATGTAGCAAATGCGAAGAATTTATTCCTACCTATGCTTGAAGAAGTCTCTGGTGGGATTCCAATAGAAAGTGATTCGGAATATGCAGCTAGCTTTCGCCAAGACGCTCTCAAGACCATTGCGATCTTGGCAGCATATACTTCCTGGCATCAAAAGCGCTTAGAGATAGAGTCGCCTTCATTACGATGAAGGGTATTCATGGACTAAGCCTCGCCAATCTGTGATTTGTTGATCGTCGATCATTAACTGTGTCTTTGGAAGAAAAGCTTGGAATAGATCCTCAATGCCAAGCTCGGCTGCTGCAGTCTGGGCATATTCGCCGCCACCGCTGCTCCATAGATACAAAAGGTGACCTTGTGAATGAAGTTCTTTAACTCGTTGAATCGTACGAGGCATGGGAATTCTTTTCGTGCCCGCGGTTCGAATAAGAGTGTCGTCTATGTCAATAAACACGACCATATCTAATCGTATCACCGATGGTGCTCTGTGCATCGTCAATAGCTTATGAAGTGGTGGAAGCATTAATGTATCAACCTGATCCTAAACTTGACCTGGTTCTAGAACGAACCACAGATATCTCACCGGAACAGATTTTCCGGGCTTGGACAACTCCTGATCTCATCAAGAAATGGTTCGCACCGAAACCTTGGCAGACAACGGCTTGCGAGATAGATGTTTACGCAGGTGGGAAGTTTGCCACCACGATGAAGTCTCCGGACGGGGATGAGTTTCCGGGGGAGGGCTGCATTCTAGAGGTGATCGAGAATCGGAAGCTTGTGTGGACGTCTGCGCTTATGCCGGGGTACCGACCTTCAGAAAGTGAACTCCCTTTTACGGCAGTGATCTCTATGGAACCGACTGAAAGTGGAGCTATCTATCGCGCGATTGCCATCCATGGGGATGAAGAAACGTGCAAGAAGCACTCTGAGATGGGTTTTCACGATGGTTGGGGCCAATGTTTTGACCAACTCGTAGAACTAGTGAAGACGCTCTAGAGCAAGCTTTGTCCAATCTAGGCTTGGATCAGGAGGGCTATTGATCCAAGCTTGGACCGTGTCCAGCCATTGTATCCGCGCGCGGGTTTCATAGAGGATGGATAACATTGCCAAGGCTCCATAGAAGTCGCCATGATCTTGATTTTTCGCGACCAATGCCTCGCACCTGGATAGCAGTTTCTCAAGCTCCTGCCTCGCTCCTTTGATGAACTCCAGTCGCTGGTCAAGCTCAACGATCTCGATAAAAAAGAAGCGAAGCCGAAGAAGGTCGGCCGTATGGGCTACATCTGCCTCGGGAATGGGGAGATCGAACCAGGTTCTTAGTGTCTGCGCTCCCATCTCGCTTAGTCGTACTTGTTTATCTCCCTCGGGGCAGGGAAGAGTTTCGAGCAAACCAAACTCTAGAAGTCGATTAGCCACTGAATAAGCGGTACCCGCCCTCGACTTATGAAAGGTGGATGCAGACCGAGATAGCTCCTGCATGATGGTGTAAATGGTGCAGGGGCCCCGCATCCATGCAATTCCCAGCACGGTCATCTCCAAAGTGGATAACTGTTTATCCTCAATACGCTTGGTGGCTGACTTTTTCATGACCTGGGAACCTTCAATAATTTTGAGCAAGTATTACAAATTGTAATAACCATGATGACCCTTGCTACCGCCATCCTTGCCATTCAGTTTAGCCAAGGCACCGTTGCCGAGGTTCCGGCCTTCGATGCTTTGCCCCGACGTGGGACCCTTGGAATTGCGTTTACACCCGTATCGGCTGACCTAATCAAGCAACACAACTTGAATCCGGGCATGGGAGGTCTTCTGGCACAGGAGCCGCTGCCAGGGCTGACCGCAGATAAGGCAGGCATCAAACCTGGAGACATTGTAGTGAGTCTCAATGGAAAACAAATTGGACCCGCAAATGTGAACGCCACGATTCGGGAACTCCCATCGGGACAACCGGTACAGATTAAGGTTTTGAGAGATGGTAAACCGATTGATCTAACCGCACCACTTGTGGAAAAGCCTCGCGACCCAGGGAATGCAAACTACTCGGTGGAGTATTCCCATGTTCTCAGTAATGGGAAACGAATGCGAACCATCATCACAAAACCCAAAAAGCCGGGAAAGTATCCGGCCCTCTTTTTCATCCAGGGTTTGGCACCGCTGTCCTATGATTTCCCTCTGGAGACAGCGAAGGGAGATGTCCAAACTCTGGATGGTCCGATTCTGTTTGACTTTGCGAACAACGGATTCGTGACCTTAAGAGTTGAAAAGCCGGGTGTAGGCGATAGTGAGGGAGGGCCATTCTCTGAACTTGATTTCACGAACGAACTCGATATCTATCGCCAAGCCCTGAAACAGTTAAAGGAGACATCCGGAGTAGATGTAAGAAACATCTTTATCTTTGGCCACAGTATGGGCGGATCTTTTGGCCCGATGGTGGCGGTTGAGAATCCTGTTCGCGGTATCGCGGTATACGGCACCGCTTCTCGGACCTGGTTTGAGTATCTGATGGACATCATGCGCTACCAGCAAGTGGTGGGAGGGACCCCATATGAGGCGGTCGATGAGATTGCACGCAATGGCGCTCAATTGATGGCTCAGGTTTTTCTGGAAAATAAATCCGTAGATGACGTGAAAAAGTCTCATCCGCAACTTGCTCAGATGGCCGACATGTATTTTCCAAACGGACTCTTTAACGGCAAAACGTTTAACTTTTGGCGACAACTGACGCAGCTAAATCACGCTAGTTATTGGGCGAAAGTGAATGCGCACGTCTTGGCAGTTAAAGGTGAATCTGACTATGTCGTTTATGAGGCAGATCACAAACTGATTGCGGATATCGTCAATCGGGCCAATCCAGGGAGGGGAAGATTTGCCATCGCTCCTGAGTCCGACCACCTGTTTCACCGCTTCAAGTCAGAGCCCGAGAGTATGAAGAACTTCCAAAAGGGCCAATACAATCCAGGCTTCAGCAAGATGCTTAGAACTTGGATTGATGAAGTAATGGCAAAGGGATAGGATTGGAGTTGATTCGGCTTACTCTAAGGTTAATGAGTAAGCCGAATCGTTCGCTGAAAACTCAGCCCTTAAGCTTTTACTCGACTAAATGGGCGGTTGTTGAGGAGGATATAAGCGCCACTTTGTTTAAGCGGGACTCTCTCACTTGGCTTTCCAACTGGTTTCAGGATGAGATATGCCTGTTTTCCATCGGATTCAATGGCCCATGTTCCAATAGCATCCTCGTTCTTTACACTGCTAGAACTGAACTCGCCAGCACTGATGAAGGTCATTGTTCGCGCGGCATAGCGAAATGTGCCGTCAGGGAGGAAAGTAAAGGATCGTTCGCCAGAATCACCCGCCGCTCCGTTCAAGCTACCGCTGTTGTTGGCAGAGGAACGCGTTAGCCGATGTCCCGCCAAAATTTGGCTCCAAGTTTTGGCATGATCGTTGTTTGTGGAAATCTTGCGATTAGGATCAGGGCGCAAACTTTTCGCAATAGCGAAGAAATCGGCGTACCTCGCAGATGCTTGGTCTTTTGGATATACAGCAAAAATCCCAAAACGTTTCTTTTCAGAAAGTAGAGACCAGACTTGACTTTGGAATTCGACTCCTTGGGTTGTGGCTTCGAACAATCGGTACATCCCTTTTCCGCCCTTCGCTTCAAAGCTTTGGATGTCTCCTACTGGTGACCACGGTCCGAGTTTGGTCATCATGGCCTCGTCTTCATCTTGAAGACGCTTATCCCATGATGTTTTAGCCTCGAAGTCGATTGAGCCACCAATCAAAAAGACTTCGTTCTCAGTCTGTCCAGGTCTCTTGATCAATTGGTATGTATCTTGGGTCGCCGCAACAGTCCATCCTTTAGGAAGGTCATATACAAAACCAAGAGGGTTTGTGGTGGGTTTGACTTGAGTGAGTGTTGTTGAAAGGCAAAGAGAGGCAAGAAGCAGAGCCGACATTTGTTGCAATTTTGGCAGACTCGTTTTTGTTTCACCGCTAACTATGGTTAGGTGTTATGCTTGCTTCATGGCAAGTGTTCAACCCATACCCGAAGGATTCACGACAATCACTCCTTATCTCATTGTTGATGGGGCAGAAAATGCGATCGAACTCTATCAGAAGGCGTTTGGTGCGGAGGTGATCAGCGTAAACAAATCTCAAGATGGCAAGGTGATCAATGCTCAACTAAAGATTGGGAATTCGATGCTGATGCTTAATGACGAGTTTCCCGATTGGGGTGCCCTGGGACCAAAGAAAATCGGTGATACGGCAGTGACCATGCACCTATATGTTGAAGATGCTCAGGCCGCATGGGATCGTGCTTTGGCGGCTGGTCTAGAGGCAAGTATGCCGCTCGAATTGCAGCCGTGGGGAGATCTTTACGGAAGTCTGAAAGATCCTTTTGGTCATAGCTGGTCTGTAGCATCGCATGTGGAGGATGTATCGGAAGAAGAGTTCAATCGCAGGATGTCCGAAATGGGGATGTAGTTTAAGTTTCAATATGTAAAGCCCGAGCGAGTCTCGGGCTTTTTTATGTCTGAAGAGGGCAGTGTCTTTGGGTTGCTAAAGTATTTGAGCAAATTTTCTTCACTTTGGCATTTTTCGTGCTAAAGTATTTCAGCAAGAAGGTTCCGCCTATGCAAAGCAATGACGCTCAAAAGAAAAAACGGATCACACTGGCCGCGGTAGCCAGTGAATCAAAAGTATCGCTAGCTACGGCTTCTGCGGTGTTGAACGGCAAAGGCACAAAGATTCGAATCGCTACCGAAACTCGAGAAAGGGTGATGGCTGCGGCGGTTGCCTTGGACTATGCTCCGAATCTTCTCGTAAAGGGCCTTCAGAGCGGAAAGACTAATGTAATTTCTTTCTTCAATGCGTTCCGAGTTCGAACCATTGGTGACCTTTACATGGATCGCTTGAGCGCATCGCTGGAGGTTGCAGCTGGTAATGCAGGCTACGACCTTTTAATGCATTGCGACTTTAGCCGCTCACCGGAAGAGACATACCGGTTCTTGAATGGTGGCCAGACGGATGCCGTCATTGTCTTTGCGCCGATAGCAGAAGACCCATTGTTGCCCTTTTTGCGAAGCTCTAAGCTACCAGTGGTCCTTGTGAATTCAAGTGATCCCGAAGGAGTGTTGCCTTCAGTCCGAGACGATGTTTCGGCGGCGATGCGAACGTTGGCAAAGACATTGTTTCAACTGGGTCACCGACGAATTCAGCCCCTTGTAGAGCCATTTCTTGTTGGAGAAGATGCACGAGAAAGGGTTGGGGCGCTAAGGGTTGGACTGGCTGAACTTGGTATTGATTTACTACCCATTCGTGAAGTTCCTGGTTCGGCCTCCGAGCTTACACAGGTGTTGCCAGGAATTTTGGCTAGTCAAGATGCTCCAACCGCACTCTTTTGCTGGCGAGATTTTCTGGCCTACCAGGTTCTAGAAGCGGGTAACCGTCTGGACATTTCCTTCCCGGACGCGATCTCTGTTGTTGGTTACGATGGTCTGCACTGGCCAGCCGGAACTCCCCATGAGGCCGCTTCCACTCACATCGATTTGCATCAACTTGCACAACGTGCCGTGCACATGATTGACACCCTTATCCAGCATAGGATCCAAACCCCTACTCAAGTGGTTGTGGGTACGGAACTGAAGCTGGGGACGACCTTGGGGATTGCTCCCCGCTGACTAGTGAACGAACCTAGAAACTAGGAGACACAATGATGTACTCATCTCATAGAGGCTCTAAAAGAGCTTTCACATTAATTGAACTGCTTGTCGTCATCGCCATTATTGCTATTCTTGCGGCGATTCTATTCCCGGTTTTTGCCCAAGCCAAGCGAGCGGCAAAAGATACGGCTGCTCTCTCTAACATTAAGAATGTGGGATTGGCGATGCATATGTATGCTACCGACTATGACGACATTAACATTCTTCATGAACAGACAACAGAGCCTTGGACATCTTGGTCCATCCTAATCCACCCATACGTAAAATCAGTGGACTTGTACTACGATCCTGCTCAGAGCACGAAACCAACTCCTTTCCCTGCACAGCCATGGACGAATACCGGCACTGGCTGGTGGGGATGGCAGACTCAGATGACCATCAATCGTGAGAACTTTGCCAACGATATTTATAACTGGCGTCAAAATCGCTCTATGACCTCTATGGAGCACCTGGCTTCACGAATCGCCTTAACCTATGGAGAAGTCCAAAATGCTGATGGTCAGAATTCGCAGCATTGGTTCTGGGCAGACGAGGCATCCTGTTCGTTCCTCACAGATACCAGAACGAACTGGTGGTGGTCACAGCGATTCAACAGCATTCCGAAAGCTGCCGTGAAGTACCACGCTGACGGCATCATCACAGCCTTTGGTGATGGTCACGCAAAGAAGGTTCAGCGAAAGAAATACATCATGGACAACACGTCTGAAGGTCAGATTTGGAGCAACTGCATCAATCGACATTTCGGACCTGATGGCAGCCGTGGAACCGCTGACGACATTGACAATGACGTTACAAGATTCTGGGGACGTGCTTGGGATCCGTCCTACTAGTCGCATGAAGAAACCTGTTTCTCCCGTTGTAATTGGGATAGTAGCGGTTGTTGCGGTTGGCCTTGTGGTTTTCCTTTTTGCAAAGGGAGTCAGCGGTCCAGCCCCAACTGCCCAGAACCTACCTGACTATGCAAAGATGACGCCAGAACAGATTGCTAAAGAGAAGTCTGCGTCAATGAATGCTGAGCGAGATAACGCTCGTCCCAAATAACCGTCTATGGCCCTTGCTGTTATAGAGCAAGGGCCTTTATTATCATGAGCTTCTTGAGTCTTTCTCTATTGTTGATGGGCATGATGCCCAAGGGGGAATTGGCAGAGTTGTCAACAGAAGTCTTCACGCTACGTCCAGATCGTCCTCGGCAAATCATTGAGAACTTTGGCGCTTCAGATTCCTGGTACGTGGAGCCGCTCATCAACTGGCCCGAGTCAGAACGTCAGAAAATTGCGGATTTGCTTTTCGACCGTAACAAAGGGATTGGGCTATCGGCGTGGAGATTCAATATTGGTGGTGGGATCAATCATGAGACGATCAGCAACCCACACCGTACGGCAGATTCCTTTCTAGTAAAAGAAAGTGTCTACGATTGGAATCGCGTCCCTGGCCAGCGTTGGATGTTGGATGCAGCCAAGAAGAAAGGTGTGGCGAGCTTTATTGCCTATGCCGTCACCCCGCCGAGGAGTCTGACTCGCAATGGCTTTACGAATGGAACGGATGGCTTAGGTTCTACAAACCTTGCCGAAGGGAAGGAGGGTGCTTATGCGTCTTACCTGGCTGACATCGTTGAACACTATGTGAAGAAAGGGTATCCATTCACGCACATAAGTCCAATCAATGAGCCGGACTTCGAATGGAACAAGGGTTCACAAGAAGGGAATCGCGCCAGTAATCAGGATGTTCTCAACATTGGGCGTGCGGTTTCAGATGAGTTTAAGAAGCGGCAACTAGATGTTAAATTATTGACCCCTGAGGCAAATTCTCCTCAAGTAGGCTATGAACCTAACAATGGAATGACCCGCAAATATGGTTCCGCATACGGAGCTTACGCAGATCTTTTTGCAAATAGCCAAGATTGGTATAAAGAGACGCAAGCTGTGTATGGTTACCACTCATACTGGGCAGATCGACTTGAACAGCTGATTCCGAATCGCCAAAAGTTGAAAGCATTTCTTGATAAAACGCCGGGACTGACGGTTTGGCAAACGGAATACTGTCAGATGGCTGGACCTCGAGGAGAAGGCGGATGGGGAAGAGATTTAGGAATGACCTTGGCCCTGAATACTGCACGAGTAATTCACCTTGACCTGACCATTGTCGAAGCCTCGGCATGGCAGTGGTGGTTGGCAGTTAGCAACGTTGACTATAAGGATGGAATCATCTATGTGGATGATCTAGATAAACCAAAAGGGTCTATCTATCCTTCAAAGACTCTCTGGGCAATTGGAAACTACTCTCGATTTATCCGTCCTGGATTCAACAGGATAGAAGTTGACGGAGCCAAGACACAAACTCATGGGACGCTAGTAAGCGCCTATCAAGATCCGAAATCAAAGAGAGTTGTTGCGGTGGCAGTGAATATGGAAACAGAGTCTTCGCAGGTGGACTTGAACCTATCGGGTGCGTGGACTATCCAGCCATATATCACATCAGACCGCCCTGGCGATGATCTACGAAAAATGAGAGCATTGAAATCTAGCAGGGAGCTTGAAGTACCGGCCAGATCTGTCGTCACCTTTGTTTTTGATCCAGTTGTTCGCTAGACGAGTGAATTGTTAAGACAAGGGTGACTTTCGCGGGGCATAATGGCTCCATGATTTCGGTTGTTGCTGCTGCCGTTGTTTTTCAAGCTCAGGTTTCGGAGGTTCAGCCCGATTGGGTTAGGAAGGATCACACCGCTCGGATTGCCGGGAAGACTGTGAACTACCAAACCACTGCGGGAATGATGCCGATTCGGAGCAAGGTCGGGGATGTTGATGGGCGCATCTTCTTCACCTACTATCGCCGGACAAACGCAGAGCCGGTTGCAAAGCGTCCTGTAACTTTTGTGTTCAATGGTGGACCCGGGAGTGCATCGGTTTGGCTTCACTTGGGTTTTGTAGGCCCGAAGCGGCCAAAGATGGGCACCAAAGAAGGATTTATGCCTGCTCCGCCCTATGAGCTAGTGACAAACGATGAAAGCATTTTGCCTGAGTCAGATATTGTCACCATAGACCCCGTCGGCACAGGTTACAGTCGTCCCAATAAGCCAGAGGATGGCCCCAAGTTTTGGGGAGTAGACGTCGATATTGCTAGCGTTGGAGAATTCATCCGATCATTCCTGAGCACTGAGCGACGATGGCTTAGCCCCATCTACGTGATGGGAGAAAGCTACGGTGGAATTCGAGGCGCAGGATTATCCAGCTGGCTTCACCGTTACGGTATTGGCTTAAACGGTCTTATCCTGGTAAGCCCCGTAATCGGTCCAGCCGTAGCTGATCCGAATCGAAGTGCAGATGCTAGATTTGCCTATAACCTGCCCACGATGGCGGTCACCGGTTGGTACCACAAGCGGCTTGGCGCAGATTTACAGAATAAATCTGTTCACCAGGTGTATGAAGAGGCTCTGAAGTTCGCGAGGGAAGAATATTTCCCGGCCCTCGGAGAGGGAGATAAGCTTTCTGCAGAGAAGCAGAAAGACCTGATTGCTAAGGTTCAAAAGTACACAGGGTTGACAACGACTTACTTAGAATCAGTAAAAGGCAAGGTTCCGACGAATCGGTGGTACAAGGAACTTCTGCGATCTGATAAGCGATTGATCGGCCGTTATGACTCTCGTTTTATCCACTTTGATCTTAATCCTGATTCAGACCGTGGCGGTGAAGACCCCTCCTATACTCAAGTTCAGCCTCCTTATACTTCTGGCATTAACGACTATCTAGCGAATGATCTTGGATACAAGACGACCTTGAAATACTACATTCTGGGTGAGGGAATCGGGGCTCCATGGAAGTATCCAGAGGGGAATAACCCGCTTGATATGAGCAACCAGCTTCGCCAAGCGATGTCAAACAACCCCTACACCAAGGTCATGGTAGCGATGGGCTACTACGATGTCGCCTGCACTATGGGCATGAATGATGAACTGCTCGATCGACTTGTCATTGATCCTAAGCTAAGAGCAAACATTGTCCGAACTCGCTACGAATCGGGCCACATGATGTACCTAGATGACGAATGTCGAAAGCAGCTTCACAGAGATGTAGCCAAGTTCATCAAAGATCAAGCAAAACCTTCTGCCCCAGGAGGAAGTTTCAAGCAAGGATCTTAGGGCGCCGTTCTTTCAAGAACATATACGGGAAGCTGGGTTCTTAAGCTGAATCCGATTCCGTTGGAGACCTTTTGGGCGATGTGATTAGAAATGCACATCGCCCAAGTTTTGTATAGGCTAAACCAAGCTACGCTTTTCGTCGTTGAGCGCTAATGACTTCGGTATTCATTCCCGCCCAATGGAGCATGCCGCCAAATCGACCGTGTTCCATTTTTATGCACTTGTCTACCACAACGTTCAAACCTGCTTCTTGAGCTTTTTCTGCGCTGGGAATATCTACGAGTCTTAGCTGCATCCAAACGGTTTGGGCTCCGACGTCTATGGCATCCTGCACGATGTCTGGAATCTCGTTTGCGGGTCGGAATATGTCAACTACATCTACGGGGAAAGGTATCGCTCGCAAATCTGGATAACACTCTTCACCGAGAATTTCGATGGCTCGAGGATTTACGGGCACGATTTTGTAGCCTTCATCTTGTAGATAACTGGCTACCATGTTGCTGGCTTTTGTTGTCTCAGTGGACAGTCCGACAATGGCAATGGTCTTTGCTGAGGCTAAGACTTGCCGAATGAGCTTGGTGTTTTGAAACTTCTCACGCTGCTCAGGAGTAAGCCTGGTGTTTAGCGTGATGGAGCAAGCCGAATTGGCACCGTATTCAGTAGACACAACCTAGTTTACGCCAAAACGAACTAAGCGATTTTAAAGTAATCAGTGAGACTTTGTCAGAGATTGGCCATAGATGCGGTGACTACTGGTAAACAAATCAATTAAGGTTTTCGATCCTCTCTTACAATATTGGAATGTGTTTACTTTGGTCTTCCGTTAAGCCCCAGTTGGAACTGGCGGTACAGTGAGTATGTTAGGCCAAATGCAATCACTAAGTAGCCAGTTCCGCATGCCTTTGTGCCTTGGCCAGAAACTTCTCTGCCTGATAGTGAATTCCGGTTCGGCGAGAAGAACACTTTGTTTTGAAAAAAGCCTGTATATGCTTGATAAAAACAAAAGATTATTGGGGCTATACAGAAAAGTGCAATCAAGGTCAATCGGATTAGTTTTCCAACCGACACTATAAAGCCGCCAATGCCTGGTCTAAATCCCAAAGCAGATCTTCCAAAGTTTCTAATCCAACGGATAATCGCACTGTCCCGGGAGTGATGCCTCCAGCAACTAGCTCTTCATCTGAGTTCTGTTGGTGCGTGGTTGATGCGGGATGAATGACCAAACTCTTTGCATCGCCAACATTTGCAAGGTGAGAGAAGAGTTGTAGGGATTCGATGAATTTCCTACCCGCTTCACGACCTCCTTTGATCTCAAATGCCATCACTGCGCCTGCACCTTTGGGCAAATATTTTCTTGCCAACCCATGTTGTGGGTGAGAATGCAGGCCAGCGTAATGGATGCGCTCAACTTTAGGATGCCCAAGTAGGAATTCAGCTACTCCAAGTGCATTAGAGACGTGCCGCTCCATTCGCAGAGATAAAGTCTCCAATCCTTGGATCAGCAAGAAGGAGTTCATGGGCGATATACAAGCGCCTGTATCGCGTACTGTCTCCGCGCGGAGCTTCATCAAGAAGCCGTAGTGACCAAAGGTGTCATAGAACTTCATCCCATGGTAGCTGGGACTAGATTCGGCGATGGTAGGGAAGTGGGAAAAGTCAAAGTCGCCGGAATCCACCACCGCGCCGCCAATACTCGTTCCGTGCCCGCCCATAAACTTGGTGGCAGAGTGCACCACAACCGTGGCACCCCACTCTATGGGCCGACAGAGGAAAGGCGTGGCAAAGGTGTTGTCCACCACCAAGGGAATGTTATGTGATTTCGCCAGATCTGCAAGTGCCTCCAGATCGGCAATAGTGCCGCTGGGGTTTCCTATGGTTTCGGTAAAGATCAGCCGAGTTTTAGGAGTTATGGCGGCGGCCCAAGCGTCGATTCCATGCCCTCTCACGCCTGAACTCTCTCCTGCCGAGGGAAGAGGAGGGCTCACGAATTTGCAGGTGACCGATAGCTTCTTGAGAGTATGAGCAAACTGAGTGAGGGTGCCGCCATACAGTTGGGTAGAAGCCACAATTTCGTCCCCAGGCTGGCAAAGAGTCATGATGGTGCCAAACTGTGCCGCCATCCCACTGGCCACTGCCACACAACCCGTTCCGCCCTCCAAGCTGGCAATGCGCTCTTCTAGAACAGCCGTCGTGGGATTACTGATGCGGCTATAGATATTGCCGTACTGCTTTAGCTCAAAGAGATGCGCGGCTTCATCGGTGTCCTGAAAGACATAGGAGGTGGTCTGATAGATCGGAACCGCCCGCGCCCCGGTGTAAGGGTCAGGAACATGACCAGCATGAAGCATGCGGGTTTCAAAGCCAAAATTGCGCGTGTTGGACACGATCTGATTATGGCTTGTAAGTGTGTCCTCTCCTCTTGGCGAGCCCCTGAGTGATGTGAGATACGGGCAACTGAAAAACTTTGTCCGATGGCGTGCTTGATCACCCTTTTCACAGATTGCATTATGGGTTGCCCTTTCAGTCTGCTAGAAGCTTCTTGGTAACCTATTGGCGATGGTGACCCAACTTATCTTGGCTATGGTGCTCGGCGAACAAGTGGTTCGCACTTCGCCTTATTCCATCCGGCCAAGTGATACGGATTCTGCAATTGCTACCTTTAACGATCCGCATTTGGTGTACTTCAATGCGAAAGCTAAGCCTCGAAATGAGCTGTTGATCTTCCTGCCTGGAACCAATGGGAAACCGGGCGGAACCAACCTTTTTTGCCAAACTGCAGCAGACTTGGGTTACCACACTTTGGCATTGGCATATCCCACCGATGTTCCGGCTGCAGCAATGAGATTTAACAAAGATCCAAAGGGGTTTGAGAATTTTCGATTGGAACTCATTGAAGGACGGGATTTATCGGAGAGGATATCCGTGGATCGGACAAACTCCATCGAGAATCGGCTAATAAAGCTGCTGCAGTACTTAAACGTCTCAGAGCCCAAGGGAAATTGGAGCCAATATTTGTCATCAGGCAAGTTGATTTGGTCAAAGATTGCAGTATCAGGTCATTCGCAGGGTGGGGGACATGCAGGATTGATTGCGACAAAGCATCGGGTGGCCCGAGCGATTATGACCGGAGCCCCCAAAGACTATGATCGAGTGCGCAAAGCGCCTGCGGCTTGGTATGGAAAGTCTGCCACCCCCGTATCTGGTCTTTTTACGTTTAACCACGAGCTAGATCAACAAGGGTGCGACTATGAAGAGCAATTACAGATTTGTAAAGCGATGGGATTGTATGCCTTAGCAGGCCCTGTCAGCGTGGACAAAACAAAAGCTCCGTATAAGAACTCAAGAATCTTAACGACAAACTTCGAGGGATCACCTACAATCTCTACCCGAGCTCACTCAACTGTTATAGGAGATAGAGGAACGCCCAAAGATAAGGAAGGGAAGCCCGTTTTTAAGTCGGTATGGGAATACATGATGACGGCACCCGTTAAAAGACAGTGACTCGTCTTGTGTTTTGCTGTTGTGGCTTGGCGAATCTAAAAGATAGTTTTTAATCGTTTGCTAAGGACGTTGACTAATAGATTCAGGGCATGCTAGTTCGACCGTATAGCCACCTAAACAGACTCGTCTAGGTGGCTCTCATAATCGTTAGTCCATGCTTTGGGTATAGACCGCTTTGATCACTTCATCTGGTGTGGTCCAACCCTGGAATACCTTGTGCTTTCCATCCTCGACCATGGTGCGATAGCCTTGTTTTCGCGCGACTTCTTGCATGGTCGGGAAGTCGGCATTTTTGGCGATGGCGGCTCTTAGTTCAGGAGTGCCCATGATGAGCTCAAAAACGCCGATTCGACCTTTGTAACCTGTGCCCTTACACTCCGCACAGCCTTGCCCTTTCGCAAACTTGCCCTCAGCCAGCTCTCCTTCTGAAAGTTTTAGAACGTCGATCTCGTCCACGGTCGGTCGATAGGGAGCGCGGCATTTGCTGCAGTTCAATCGGACAAGACGTTGGGCCAAGATAGCGACGGTAACGCCGGCGACCAGATATGACTCTGCTCCCATGTCTAGCATTCGGCCAAAAGTTTCGATGGAGTTGTTGGTGTGCAGGGTGCTCATCACCAAGTGACCTGTGAGGCCAGCCTGAATGCCGATAGCCAAGGATTCTGGGTCGCGCATTTCTCCAACCATCATTACGTCTGGGTCTTGGCGAAGGAAGGTGCGCATGACCTTTGGAAAGCCCATTTTTTCCGTCACCTGAACTTGAGCAATGTTGGATTCGTACTCGTACTCAATCGGGTCTTCTACGGTGACGATGTTTCGCCGCTTCGCGTCTAGCTGGTGCAGGGAAGCGTAGAGGGTAGAGGTTTTGCCTGAACCTGTAGGGCCGGTAACCAGGATAAGGCCATAGGGAACTTGAATAGCTCGAGACCACTTTGCCAAAACATCCTCTGGCATGCCCAACTTCGGCAGCTCCACTTTCATTGCATTGGGGTCCAAAAGGCGCATAACCATCTTTTCGCCGTTGAGACAGGGAATACAGCTGGCACGGGCGCTGAGACGCCGTCCGTTGTATTCCATGTCCAGACGTCCGTCTTGAGGCTCCCGGTTCTCGTCAATTCTCATACCGGCCGCAAGCTTCAATCTCGCCATTACGTTTTGAGCTTGTTCTGATGGTAGTTGACCTGTATCGTGCAATACGCCGTCTTGCCGGTATCGAATCCGAAGCTGATCACGTTCGGGCTGGAGGTGGATGTCCGAAGTCCCTGTGTCCAAGGCATTCATGAAAATGCTGTCCACAATTCCAACGGCGATGGACATATCGGTGTCCCCACCCATTTCCCGGACATTGCTGCCTTCACGAAGAACAAGACGAAAGCGCTTTGCGGCGCCCCAATTAGTTTGTGAATGATCGATCATCGACATTTTGTGAGTTCCTGGACCGTACGTTAATCTGTATTCTATTCGCCACTCTACCGGCTGTCATACTCAAATGGTGACGTCACGCCGAATTTCTCTTCCGAATCCGTGGCTGTCCGCAACTGTTCTTGTATGGGGTTTTAATTTTCCTGCCGTAAAAGTCCTCTATCAGCAGATGACCCCAGCGGCTGTCACGTTAGTTCGCTTTGTCCCCATGTATCTCCTGCTTGTTTTGGTATGCAAGTGGCGAGGAGAGTCATTAAAGTATTCGCGCGATTCCATTCCCGTCTTGTGGCAAGGGTTTGTTTCACTGGGGATCTATCTGATTCTGTTTATGGAAGGGATGAAGCGGACGTCTGCTGCTGAAGGAGCAATCATTCTAGCGGCAGCCCCTGTCTTGGTCGCCATCTTTTCGGCAATGGCTAAGTACGAAAAATTCACGCCCGGCGCGATCTTGGGCTGCACAATTGCGTTTGCAGGAACTGCCATCGTTATAGGCACAGGGGGAAAGGGGTCTCATGGCAGCTTAGCCGGCAATCTGATGGTGTTTTCGTCGGCAGTCGTGTGGGCCTATGGCGCGGTTTTGTCAAAGCCTTTGGTGGCTAAATACAGCCCAGTACAGTCGCTCACACTCTCTATGCCTGCCGCCCTGGTTGCGCTCCTACCCTATGGCTTGTTGCCTACTTTTCAGGTTCCTTGGAGCCAACTTACAGGAAAGTCATGGCTTATGCTGATTCATGTTGCCTTGGGAGCCGGGTTTATTGGCTTTCTTGGGTTCTATGAGGGCGTAAAAGCAAAAGGACCAGCGGCCGCAATGATGTACCAATTCTTTGTTCCTATCCTTGCCGCATACTTTGGCTATCTCTTACTGAACGAGAAATTGCACGTTTGGCAGGCAGCAGGTCTTGGAGTCGTGATTGTAGGAGTTCTGATTGCATCGAGAGCTCGATACAAGGCAGCAGCTGCCTTGGCTGCCTCCAGTGAGTAGCGAGTACACTGAACCTGATGATCGGCTCGGCGACGATAGCCCTTCTGGTGCTCAGCCAGGCTTCCACCAGCAATGGCACATATGACTTTAATGAACGCTTTAAGGAGCTAGACCAGGTTTGGGTAGCCACTTCAGACAAAGCGCGTCGCAGTAGTGCCATCCCGAAAATAGTCGCAGCAAATAGCGCATTTCAAGCAAATCGCCTTCTTGATGCATGCAAAGCCCTAGACGAAGCCACAGCCACCTTACAAGGCCGTGGACTGACTACAGGCGATGCGGTATCGCTAAGGTTTGATCCGCCTTTTGTGGAGCCCAGATCAACCGCCCGCCTAAAGATTGCATGGGCCTATCCCCCGGCTACTGCAAGTGCGGTGCGAGTTCAGGTGGGAAGACAATCTGTGATTGCGACTCCAGGCAGGGAGTTGACAATGGAGATTCGCCCTGACCAGGTGAACCCAGATCTTTTGCAGAATCCAGAGATTGGGTACTTGATGCCTGTACAAGTTGGGACAGAGGAGCGAAGTGTCTTTCTTTCCATCATCAAAAAACCAAAAGAACGCCTTGCTGCCCTGAAGTTGACAAAGCAACCTGAAGCCCAGTGCCTTTACGGCTTCCTCCAAAAGGCGTTTGACTCCCCCGAGAATCTGACCGGAGACATTCCGCTGATCCACTATCTCTTTACTGCTGAGCTTCTTGACGAAGGCAGACTTCGACTTGAGCGTGCAGATAATCTACCTTTGGTTGAACACAAGGGCACTTTCTTTAGAGCTACGTTTCCTCGTCAAGCTACACAAGGACTCAACGTGGTGATAGCTCTTCCAAATACTGCGGGCAACGAAAACACCTTTTTTGAAGCTTATGGGCAGGGAAGAGCGGTAACTGAAGCCATGCGTAGAAACTGGGCGTTTGTTTCTGCTCGTGCGGATGATTCTGCCGTTGAGGATGTCGTGGAGTGGATTCAAGCGAGGCGCAAGCAGTCCATTGCCAATGTCTTCGTGATCGGGCATGGAGGAAATGGAAGGCTTGCCTATGATGTTGCGGACTTAAAGCCGAGACCTAAAGCCATTGCTGCTTTGGCTCCAGTGACCACGGTAACGATTCCCGCTGGAATTCCGGTCTTTTACGGAGTTGGGAAGCAGGATCTTTTGGCCGCGAGCAAAGCCCAAATCTCTCAGCTATCGCCAGCCAAGGGAAGTGAGATCGCAGAGTTCGATCCTTGCGAGCACTGGATGATTGCTGCTGAGTCAATTCCTCGGGCCTTCCGGTTCTTTGATCAGCATGTAGGTCGGTAAACTGTAAGATCTGATATGACCGAAGAAGAATTGCAAGCGAAAGAGGCGGCAGAGTCTGCCCTTGAAGACATGGAAAACGAAGCATCTGCAGAAGTGGATAAGGATTTGTCTGATCTTTATGAGCAAGTTCAAAAAGCGTTTGATGAGCGCGACCAAGTTAAAGAACAGCTCTTGCGCACCATGGCGGATTTCCAGAACTTCCGCAAGCGTGTTCTGGATGAGAAGAAGCAGATTGAAGAGCGAGCTAACGAAAAGTTCGTACTGCAGCTGTTGCCCGTTCTAGATAACTTTGAGCGCGGCCTATCGGTGATGGAAAACGGTGGCACGGTCGAGTCTTTAGTAGACGGTGTCAAGGCAATTGATCGCCAGTTGAGAACCGTATTGGAGAGTCAAAAGGTGGTTCGAGTTGTCTCTGTGGGACAACCATTTGATCCTGAAGTTCATGAAGCTTTGGCGATGGTGGATTCCGACGAGCACGAAGATGGAACGGTCTTAGATGAGATCGAATCAGGATACAAACTCGCTGATCGCGTCATTCGTCCCGCTAGAGTCCGGGTTTCCAAGAAGCCGTGAGCCGCAAACACTTTGGGACCGACGGAATTCGCGGCGTTGCGAACCAGAAGCTAACTCCGGAACTTGCTTTCAAGCTTGGCCAATCGGCTGGTCGCTGGCTAATTGCCAATGGTCAAACACCTAGAGTTGTAGTTGGAAGAGATACGCGTCGTAGCGGTCCTATGCTTGGGGCAGCCTTGGCTTCCGGTTTCTGTTCAGTTGGAGTCGATGTTGTGGTTTTGGGTGTGGCTCCAACCCCCGCCGTTGTCTACATCGCCCGTACGGGTAACTATGGCATGGGAATTATCATCTCTGCCTCACACAACCCAGCGCCGGATAACGGGATCAAACTTGTGGGGCATGATGGTCGCAAGCTGAAGGACGAAGTCGAGCTGGAAATCGAAGGTTACTTCGACATTGAACTTGACACGAGACCGATCGGAGGCGAGGTTGGCACGTTAACGACTTCCCGAGAAGAGATTGAGAGCTATCTTGATTTTCTAGAGACAGTTGTTCCTGAGCGGCTAGAAGGGATGAAGGTCGCTGTAGACGGTGCTAATGGGGCAGCTTATGAGCTTGGCCCCGCTATCCTGGCTCGACTGGGAGCACAAGTTAGTTTGACTGGAGTGTCTCCTGACGGAATGAACATCAACGACGAATGTGGCGCCACCAAGCCCGATCACATTCAACGCTTCACCGTAGGGAGCGAAGCTGAGATTGGTGTTGCGTTTGATGGTGATGCAGATCGAGCCGTTTTTAGCGACGATCAGGGTCGTCTTATCAATGGAGACCGAACCCTTGGGCTGTGGGCACAGCACCACCAAGTAGAGCCAAAAACCGTTGTTGGCACAATCATGTCTAACGGCGGGTTTGAGGCTTACCTAAAGGAAAATGGAATCCATTTAGAACGCACCCCTGTAGGCGATAAATATGTTGCTCAGAAGATTGCGGAGGTCGGAGCCAGAATTGGCGGTGAACAGAGTGGCCATATCATTTTTCCTGAGCGACAGCCAACCGGCGACGGATTGGTAACAATGCTCGAAGTTTTACGCGTCCTAAAACTTGCTGGAGGCAAAGCATCCGCTTTCGTGGACTCCTATGAGCCTTGGCCGCAGGTTCTGGTGAATGTAGAAGTAGCGGATCGAGGAACCTGGGATAAGTCTCCTCAGGTTCTTGAGAGTCTTGAAAAAGCTCAGGTTCTTCTAGGTTCCAATGGACGCTTAAATGTGCGCGCAAGTGGCACGCAACCCATGATCCGGGTGATGGTGGAAGCAAACACCTACGAGCTAAGAGACCAAGTAGCAGAGTCGATTTTAACAACTCTGCAAGAGCATGCAGGAGCGAGCGTCTATTCGCGGGTAGATTTGACGCATGCTCTTGGCGATTGATGCCGGAAATACACAGACGGTCTATGGTGTTTGGGATGGCGAAGCTTGGCTTGCGACTTGGCGTCGAAACACGGACGGAGCCGAAACCGAAGATGAACTCGCGGTTTGGCTCCAAGGGTTGTTTGAACTCAGCGGTCTAACGTTTCAAGTAGATCGAGTCATCGGTGCAACTGTTGTCCCAGCGATTCAGACCAGTGTCACCCGCTTAGCGGAGAAGTGGCTAAAGGTGCCGGTCACATTCCTTGAATCCGGTGCCCAGGTTGGCATGGAGGTTGACTATGAACCTAAGAACGCTGTTGGGCCGGATCGCATTGCAAACGCCCTCGGTGCGATACAAAAACATCAAGGACCAATCATCGTTGTCGACTTTGGCACCGCAACCACTTTTGATGCGATATCAGCCTCCGGAGCCTACCTAGGCGGAGCCATCTTGCCGGGAATTGAAGTTGCAAGTTCAGCACTGGTAGGAAGGACATCCAGGTTGCCCCGTTTTGACCTGAAAGCGCCCACATCTGCGATTGGGAAATCTACCGTGCATTCGCTTCAGTCGGGCATGATGCTAGGTTACGCAGGAGCCATAGATTCGCTCGCGACAAGAATTGATTCCGAAATGGGAGGGGGAAGTACAGTCATTGCTACAGGCGGTTTAGGGCCAGTCTTTTTGGAACTATGTGAATCTATACAAAGCTACGACAAAACTTTGACCCTGGATGGATTGGTCGTTGCGGCAGATCGGCTTCAGTAAACAAAAAATGGCGGGTAAATTTCTCTACCCGCCATTTTGATTTTGGTTCTGCCTAGAAGCGAGCGTCGGCCGCAAGATTCGTAAGAACAGGGAGCGTACAAGATTGGCGGCTTGAACCACCGGTCGTTCCTGTATCTCCTCGGCGCATCTTGTTAAAGACTTGCCAGCCGAAGTCTAGGATTGGGAGTTGATTTGACTTCTGCTCATTGATGACTCGGATCATGGCTGAAGTGAACAAGCCAACGGACTTACTGTTTCGGATATAAGAGAAAACAGTGTCTCCAGGAATAGTGGCTTGCATTTGTGAAAGCCCTACGGCATAGGGAATCTCTTTCCCGAAGTATTGACCAGCAACGATCGGTCGATTCGCTTGGAAGAAGGAGAAGACCTTTGATCCCTTCCCTAAGAACAACTCGAAAAGCTTATGCTTTGAAACCATCGAAGATGTATCGGCAGCGCTTTCGGAATCGATACCCGCAAGGAAATCCTTACCGTCTACGTTAACTCCTACTCCACTGAAGTAGATGAGAACAATCGCATTCTCATCTACTCGTTGCGACAGTGCTTCAGCCGACTTCAGAATCTGTTCCGCCGTCGCATTCAACACTAAATCCACGTTTTGCTCAGAATAGCCAGCACTGTTCACAAGTGCTTCTCTTAATTGCTGAGCATCGTCAGCCGCATAGGGAAGAGCGAGATCCTTCATCTGGGAGTCGCCATTACCAATGATAAGAGCGTACTTGTTAGGAAGGGAATTGACCGGACCTACTGGATTTAGAGGACTGCCAGAAGTGCCCCCGATCTTTGTGGGTTGGCCAGTAGTTTGAGTAGAAGGAACCTTGGTAACGTTAGGCTCATTCGACTTACTGCTCGTAATCTTATTGATTTGCGCCAGTTCTTCTGGAGAAACCACTTCGGTGTCAACCTTGAAATTGGCTTTACCGCCGAGGGCAGTAAACTTGGACTCAAGTGATTGGCGCTTGGCTGTGTCCCCGAGCGTTGTGTAAATTGCGTTTAGAAAATAGAAAGCTTCTCGACTGGTTTGCCCTTTCTCCAGAAGCATTTCCAGCTCACTTGCCGCTTGGGACAGCGCAGTCGCTCTTGCTTGGTCCGCTTCGGACATGCCTTGCCGGTAGCCAGCATATGCCGCCAAGAAGTTAGGCGAGTATGCTGCCCCATTTCGCCAGCGACGCACTTCTGTGACAGGCCCTGGCAAGGTTGTGGCTTTATCTGTATCTTCTGGCCGATAAGCAACAGCTTGTTGGAAAGCCGACCTTGCGGCGGTCCAGTCGCCTTTCTTGGCAGAATCTAGACCCTTGTCATATTCTCCAATCCAAGATTGAGCACTCGCTATCGCCGTGCATACGGCAAGAAGCGTAATCATCCATGAACGCAAACCCATCATTCGTTATTTCCCAAACCGATAGTTAAGGCTAATGCCTAGATCGTAACCGCCCTTCTCTGGGGACACGAAGTTGAAATCAATGCCGTATCGACTGTCGTTCGGACGATAGCCGATTCCAAAAGCGAAGCCGTTTCTTGAGCCGAAATCATCTCCTCCTCCGGGAACGATGTTGTAGCCAACTCGTAGCGGAATGCGGAAGCTTTGATGTTGGTAGTTGTACTCTAGGCCAAAACCGGCGGTGGTTTGGGCGTTTCGATCAAACACCTGACTGCTCTTACCGTCAAAGAAGTGCTGGAACTGTAAACCATACACGATGAAATCGCGACCACCCCGAAGGCCATCTTGTCGATAGGCTCCACTTGCGAGGAATCTAGCCGGAATCTTGTCGTATAGGCTAGAAGTATCGCTATTGCCGTTAAGATCAATCTCGCTTCGGTAGCTCAATCCAAAACTCATATTTGGACTGTTCTTTGGAATAAACTGCGCACCCAAGATGAAGCCGACCCCATTGCCGGTCTCGTCTAGGTCTGTATCCAACAGAACGTTGTTGCCGTTATCTACGAGTTGGACCCGGTTGGCAATACGCTGGCGAACAAACTGAAGCCCTGCTCCCCAGCTAAAGTTCTGAGAAGAGTTTGCCTTGCCGTAGGCAACGGTGAAATAGTCACTCTGAGCCTTAACTGACTCTGAGTAGAAGTTAACGTTGTTTCCGCCAACTCGCACACCATTATTGGTTCGACTGTCGTCGATAAAACCACCGATGTTATAGCTAACGCCAATGGTTCCTCGCTTTCCTTCGTTAAGAGGATAGGCCAATCCAATATGGGAAATGGCATTATTGCCTCTGCGACCAGTGCTGTCAAGTTCTAAGTCGCCGAATTCATCGCGAGCCTTAGACTTTGACTTGGGGAGATTGCGGTAGGCAAGCCCCACCTGACCTTGGTTGATATAACCAAGGCCAGCCGGGTTGTAGAAGCCGGATAGTGTGTCAGCACCGGTTCCATATAGAGAGCCGCCTACACCCATGGCTCTTCCTCCGGCATCCAACGCATTTAGCAGGTCTGGGACCTGAGCAAATGCGCCCGCCGACAAAGCGGCCATGCCGCCGACAACAAAACTTAGCTTCCGTGCGCTCATATGGTTGCTTCCGATTCTACTCGTTATTTCTTATCCTCTACCTCGGCCGCCGCCAAGTCTTGATCGATTTGTGTCAACAGTAACTTGTTGTTCATTGGCAAGATTTCCTGCTCGATCCACACAAGTTACAACAACTTTGAATTGGCTGGGCAACTTGATAGTTTGCGTTCTTACGCGCCCATTCCACCGATAGGAGCCGTTGCCGGTTGAGTTGAAACTTACTCGGGGAACCCGGAAAAGGAATGTGCCATCTAGTTTTCGAATGATAACGTCAAGGCCAGTTACGTCGACCAGTCCACCGTTGGGATCGTTTACGTCAACGAGAACGGTGAAGTCGGAGTTTGGACGAATGACGCTGTCATTTCGAGGGAAAGCAATGCTGACGCTCGGCGCCAAACGGTCTAGACGAACGCTGATGCTCTGCGTTGCAACGTTATCAGACTGATCTTTGACGCTGACTTCAATCGTGTGGCTTCCGTCAGTGGGGTATCCAGAAACGGTCCAATTCACCTGGAATGAGTTGTTACTATCAACCGTAGTTCCCGTATTGTTAGGAATATCGTTACCATCAACTTTAACGCGCCACTCTTTCAGGTTGGCCTCAAGAATCTTCACGTTGATGGGAACTACAGGACCCTTTACTGCACTATTGGCAATCGGATTAAACTCAAAAATCTTTGGTCTAGTAACGTCGACTGTGACATTTCTCACAACGGGAGTTGCTGTGAAACTGGAGTCGAACGCTTCAACTGTGATTGTATAAGCTCCGCTAGGGGAAGACTCATTAAAGTTTAGGTTGATAGACCCATCAATCTTGTTGTCGACATTGGGAGTGAACTTTTGCTCGATGACAGTACTACCACCAGAACCAGTGCTGGTGACTTTGATCGTCGTCTCCTCTGTCGCATTTTGAACCAGGAATTTCACCTGGTTGTTGAAACCTAAAAATGCCCCTTCCAAGGGCGATGTAACCTGCAAAGTGAATTGGGCATTTGCCGCCACCGCCATTAAAGCAATCGCAAAACCCAAGATTAAACGCAATGTCCTCATTTCTGCCTTACCTAGAGACGAACCAAGCCGCCAATTAGTCTTGTTTTAGCACAATCTGGTGAATAAACTCGGAAACCCCGCTCTCTTCGTTAGGGGAAACCACGACTTTTGCTACTTCTTTTAGTTGAGGATGGGCATTTCCTACGGCCCCCGAGATGCCCGCAAACTTGAGCATCTCGTAGTCATTGAGATAGTCTCCGATAGCCGCTGTTTCTTCTTGCGCGATGCCCAATGCCTCCGCAAGCGTTGCTAATGCATAGCCTTTGGTCGCTCTATCGTCCATGAACTCCAGATACTCAGACTCAGATTCTGTGGCACGAATGGGTTGATCTCCGAATAGCTCAACTAGTCTTTGTCTATGCGCGGATAATCCATTCGAATCTGAGACAATCATTCCTTTCAAATACTGCAACTCGTTCTCCGGATTTCCTAAGAGTTCTGGTACGACAGTTTCAGCTCTTTTTCTATAAAGGTCACCCCATGGAGTTTCGCGAAGAAAATAGAGGCGATCTGCTGTGTAGACATTCAGATGCAAATCTTCTCTATTCGCGTAGTCAATCAGGATTTGCATTAATGCATGGCTCATATTCAGACGATAGAGGTCTGTCTGAGGACCTTTCATGACATGCGTGCCATTACCTGAGATCATTGGCCCTTGATCTAATCCAAGCGTTGTGGCAAAGGGAAGCATGCTGGGCCGAATACGACCGCTAGCGAGAACCACAATGATGCCTGCATCTTGAGCTGCCTTTACCGCCTCTATATTGGCTTGCGATATCTTTTTCTCCTTGTTTAGGAGAGTTCCATCAAGGTCAATTGCAAGGAGCCTGGTCTTCATTTTGAATAGGCAAGTCTGGTTTGGCGAGTTCCCCCGTAAAGTTACGGTTCAATGTGCCGACTATTCCCCTAAGTGTCCTTCGACCAAAGGGTTTAACCATGTCTGCAGCACCAACCTTAGCATCTAGCGAACAACTTGTCGTCTTTCGCCTTGACAATGAGTCCTATGGCATCGAGATCTTCCGCGTGAACGAGATCATACGACTGCGCGAAATCACCCCCATCCCACGAACCGGGCATCACATTCGTGGCCTCGTAAATCTTCGGGGAAAAACAATTCCGGTGGTTGATCTCCACGCTCGATTTGGGCTCATCACAATTGAGGACTCCGACTCGACTCGAATCATCGTGGTGGAGAGTGAGCACGGAAACGTCGGCATTGTAGTAGATGAGGTCAAAGAAGTCATTACTCTCACTCCTGAGCAGGTTGAGCAGACTCCGGCATTGGTTGCAAATGTAGGTACCGAGTTTGTTCGTGGCGTAGCCAAGCAAGACGGGCAGCTTATCACCCTCCTTAATCTCGATAAAGCTTTGGATTCCTAAACAAAACTATGAGTGCTGATCTAGACATGACTCAATATCTCGATCTGTTTCTTCAAGAAGCAGACGAGCAACTGGAAATTCTTGAGCAAGAGACTCTCAAGCTTGAGCGCGAACCAACCCCGGATCGATTAAATCTGATCTTTAGAGCCGCACACACTCTCAAAGGAAGCAGTCGTGCGATGGGATTTCTCAATTTCGCGAATCTCACTCACGAGATGGAGAATGTGCTTGACCAGTTACGTGCGGGCACACTCAAGCTGACGACAGAGATAGCCAATGCTTTGCTTAACTGTCTAGACTCCCTTTGTGCGATCAGATCAAACATCGCCGAAGGGAAGGGTGAGCAAGTAGATTGCAGCACGCAAATTGCCATTCTTCAACAGTTCAGTGCTGAAGATTCACCGGTTGCTGAATCGCCAGTTCCCGAAAAAATTCTCCTAAGTCCATCTCCAGAGACAGAAGTTGCCCTTGTCGCGGCGGCAGAGGAAAAGCCGGTTTATCAGGCTCACTTTAGCCTGCGGTCCGATTGCGTCATGAAGTTTGTGCGCGTCTTCATGGCAATCAGTATCGTACAAGATGGCGGAGAACTCCTGGCTTCGGTTCCCAATACAGAGATGCTAGAAGAAGAGCAGTTTGATCTGGACTTCGCTCTATATTTTCATCACGAAGACTCTCGCGAGATGTTGGCCACAAAGCTTGCCGGAATTGGTGAACTTGAGTCGGCTGAAGTTAAGATTTGGGAAAAGAGCGAGTCGACATCTGCTTCATCGTCGACTACTCTTCCAGAACACGCGACAAAGGTAGCTCCTGCGTCCAAACTAGAAAGCGGAAAATCTGACGCACCCACCCCAGCCAAGAAAGTTGAGACTGGCCAAACCGTTCGAGTGGATGTCGCTCGCCTAGACGAATTGATGAATCTTGTGGGTGAGTTGGTGATTGACCGAACCCGAGTTTCACAGATTGGTACGATGCTCGCCGCGAAGTACGAGTACGACGAAAATATTGAAGCGCTTGGTGAGACTGTAGGTCACATTACGCGAATCACCGCGGACCTACAAGACCAAATCATGAAGGCGCGAATGTTGCCGATTGAAACGGTCTTCAATCGATTCCCACGCATGGTTCGAGACCTTGCCCAGAAGATCGGAAAAGAGATCAACTTGGAGCTTGTGGGTGGCGAAACAGAACTGGATCGTAGCGTCATCGAGGTCATTGGAGACCCGTTGCTTCATATCTTGCGAAACAGCATCGACCACGGGATCGAAAAGCCTGAGATTAGGGAAGCCGCTGGGAAACCAAGGTCTGGGCGTGTTGTTGTTTCGGCCCGACACCAAGAAAACCATATCGTTATTGATATTGAAGACGACGGTGGTGGTATTGACCATGGCCGCGTCAGGGAAAAAGCAGTTCAGTCTGGATTAGTGAGCAAAGAAGCAGCCGAGAGACTGACTGAAAAAGAATGCCTTCAATTCATCTTTGCTTCAGGCTTGAGCACAGCTGCAGAGGTTAGTGAAGTTAGTGGGCGAGGTGTTGGAATGGACATCGTCCGGTCCAACATCCAACGGCTTGGAGGCATCATCGATGTCGATACCGCGATTGGAGAAGGAACAAAGTTCAGTCTCCGACTTCCTCTAACTCTCGCAATCATTCGAGGCCTGCTTGTAAAGGTGAGCGGTGTGGTCTATGTGATCCCGCTTGGGTCGGTCATTGAGACGCTGAACGTTGAAAATCGACAGATCCAGACCGTTCATAAACAAGAAGTTATCGTTATCCGCGGCATGACTACGCCATTAGTACGCTTAAGAAACATCTTTACGACCCGAAACTTCATAGCAGAAACTCCGAAAGAGAGCCACTACGTGGTCATCGTTGGGTTAGCGGAGCTGAGGATTGGCTTGGTTGTAGATAGCCTGATTGGAGAACAAGAAGTGGTTATCAAGTCACTCAGCCGATTCTGTGGTGATGTGGCAGGAGTGAGCGGAGCCACGATTCTTGGTAATGGCAACGTCGCTCTGATTGCGGATGTAAACGGAATTTTTAGTTCAGGAAGAAACTGACATGGCGGAAGGAAATCCATTTGTAAAGTCCAGTATCGAGAAATCGGTGCAAGATCTCCCCGCACTACCAACGGTAGTGATGAGAATTCTCAAGGAGACGGAAAAACCGGATGCCTGTGCTCACACCATTGAGCGCATGCTGTCTGCTGAGCAAGCTTTAGCCTCTAAGGTCTTACGGGTTGTGAACTCGGCTTACTATGGCCTATCTGGGCAAGTCACGAGTCTTAGCCAAGCAATCGTTATTCTTGGACTTCAGCAGATTAGAAACTTAGTCCTAAGTGTCAGTGCCTTTGGGGCCATCAAACCAAGAACGGCGCGTCAACAAGAAACCTTAAAAGTGTTTTGGCTACATTCCTTTGGAACAGCAGCAGCTACTCAAATCATTGCCCAGCGCAAGAGGCTAACAACGCAAAACGCGGAGGTTGCCTTTGTAGGAGGATTGCTACATGACATTGGACGCCTCTTCCTTTTCAGTAATTTCACGCAAACCTATGACCAGGTCATTCGGTATGCCGAACAAAAGAAAATGCCCATTGAAAAGGCAGAAGAAAGGCTTCTTGGACTCAACCATGCCGCGGTAGGTGCTCAAATGGCGGAGCATTGGAAGTTGCCCAAAGCCATCATTAAGATGATTGGGGAGCACGAAGATCCCGCTGAAACTGAGGTCGATCCATTGCTTTACTCGCTGCACATTGCCGACTGGATAACCAAGGATCTCTACTTTGATCCAGAACGAGTTGGATGCAATCAACCACCTGAGTTTGTTTTGGAATGGTTGAACTTCACTCCCGAAGAAATTGATTGGCTAAAAGATGAGACCAAATCTAAGGTGGACGATGCTCAGAGTATGTTCGGGTTGCTGGCAGCCTAAGCAAATCTCGTAAATGAGCCGATAGAAAGAGTTGGCGCTTCAACCATCTTTAGGTTTGGACAGCGTTAGGAATGTGCAATGGCGAGCTATTCAGGAATCAGTTTTGGTGGTTTGAGCAGCGGTATTGATACCGAAGGCATCATAACGCGGCTTATTCAGCTTGAGCAGATCCCGATTTCGCGCCTTCAGCAACGTCAAACCCAGATTCAGAACCAGCAGGCGGTCTACACACAGTTCAGATCTAAACTTCAGGCCTTATCATCTGCAGCTGGTTCCCTCAATTCAAGCACGGCTTTCAATCCGGTTACCGCAAATTCGACAAAAACGGAAGTTGCAACCATGACTGCAACCTCTGATGCCATTGCCGGAACTTACAATCTTGCGGTAAGTAAACTGGCTCAGTCTCAAAAAGTAGCATCGACGGCCCAAGCCGATTCTGTTTCCGCGCTGAACAAGTCAGGTCAGTTCGTAATTAATGGCAAGGCCATTCAGGTAGATCAAACAGACAGTCTGCGTTCAATTGCACAAAAGGTAAACGGCGCCAATGCAGGAGTGACCGCTAGTATCATTGATGGTGGTACGGGCTCTACCTACATCACTTTCTCTACAAACTCAACTGGAGCAAAAAACACCCTCCAAATGGCAGACCTGAGTGGAGACTCTATTCTCTCTGACCTTGGGGTCTTGGGTGGTGCGTCCAACGTCCGAGAATCCATTACGAATGGAGCCACTTCTAGATCTTTCTCAAAGAGCAATGAGACAATAGGAAAGATGCTGGGTGCGGAAGGGGTAGGTCCAGCAAGTTTTAGTATCAATGGAACGACAGTTAACATTGATCTTTCAACAGATAACCTGCAGACGATTGCTAACTCGATCAACTCCTCGGTGAGTGGGGTCAATGCAACCGTTCGATCAGTAACGGAGAATGGCAATACAACTTACAAGCTAGATATTGCAGGAACATCCGGTACTCCTACCTTTAGTGATGAAAGTGGAAACGCATTGGCGGCGCTTGGATTTATTCAAAGAGATAGCGCAAACCAACTCGTTGCCGCTCAGGATGCAGAATATTCTCTGGATGGTGTAAACCTGACCAGTTCCTCGAACACCATTACCAGTGCCATTCCTAATGTCACGTTGACCCTGCTAAAGGCTAATCAGTCGACTCCAGAGACAAGTACTCTAAGCCTGACTAAGGATGATTCAGCGGTGAAGTCAAAGATTACGGCATTTAAGGATGCTTATAACGATGCGATCGACTTTATTAGAACGTATAGCCAGTTTGACAAGGACACTTATGCCAGCGGTCCTCTCTTTGGCGATCCTGTCGCCGCTCAGCTAGAGCAGCAAGTTAGCTCAATGTTGTTTAGCAATGTTCCCGGGCTAACTGGCAACTACACAAATTTGACGTCCATCGGATTCAACCTGGATGAGCAAGGCAAGCTTACATTGGACGATGGAGTTCTATCGAATGCAGTTGCCAACGGATCTGCGGATCTAGCAAACCTGTTCAAGACCAGTGGAATTGGCTCCAATAGCTCGATTCAGTATGTTTCCAGTGGCTCAAAGACAGCAGCAAATGGCAGCGGAAGCTACGAAGTCAACATCACGGCCTTGGCGACGAAGGGGTCTTATGTCGCGGAGTCTGCTCAAACGACAGCCAGCACGCAAGCTGAATACTTGACCTTCACTGGCTCAATGATCGGTGCAACTCCATACACGTTGACGATCAATGCTGGAAGCAATCTCACCGACACAGTTAATAGGATCAATAACGATAGCAAGCTGAAGGATTTGTTCGTGGCAAGCATTGACGGCAGTGGCAAGCTGTTGGTCGAAAGTAAGCGCTATGGAACGTCCGGAAACTTCACGCTGACGAGCAACTTAGCGGCTGGCGCAGATAACACGGGTATTGGTACGAGTTCCCAAGGAACCGTGGTAACTGGCTCTGATATTCAAGGAACCATCAATGGTGAGCCGGCAACTGGCAACGGTCAGTATCTGGTGGGTAACTCTGGCAATGCCAAAACCGAAGCCTTGCAAATCTTGTTCACCGGCAATACCACGGGCGTCGTGGGTTCCGTTTCGCTTCGAAAAGGAGTGGGTAGTCAGGCTACAGACCTGATGTCAACCTTCTTGGATTCGGTAAATGGCATCTTAACCGCAAGTGATAACACGTTGAAAGCTCAGTACGATGATCTGGCAACCCAGATCACCGACCTGAACTCACGAATTGCAGTAAAGGAAGAGTCACTCAGGGCAAAATTTACGCGCATGGAAGAAGCTATC
The DNA here is from genome assembly GCA_037190145.1 of Fimbriimonadaceae bacterium. Lineage (GTDB taxonomy): Bacteria > Armatimonadota > Fimbriimonadia > Fimbriimonadales > Fimbriimonadaceae > 55-13. The sequence continues at coordinate 129,137 of JBBCJU010000003.1, read as the reverse complement.
AGCAAAATCCAGTCGCAAGGAAGTCGCCTCAGCGCTCTTTCCACATCAAACTCGAGTTAGCACCTCTTCTCGTCCGAAGAGTTTGATGACAAAGCCGATCAGAACTGCCGCGATAAGACCGGATACTAGCACCGTAATTCCCGTTCCCATCCAATCCGGCTTGCCCAGAAGGGCATTTCGAATGTTGTTAGCGGTGTTGAGTACGGGAACAAAGTTCACCCAGTTTTGACTACCCGCATCGGTTAACCCGATTAGTTGGCTAAACGCAGCCGGAATCACGACCACAAAGCTTGCCAATCCGATATAGCTTTGAGCCTCGCGATTATTCTTCGCGTAGGCGCTAAACGCTAGAAGCAAACTTGCAAACATTGCGACTGTTGGTAATAGCACAATGAGCGTGATTAAGCCAGAGGTGGGCGTAATACCAATCCCATCCTTTAGCATGAAATCAGAACCCGGCAGTTTCAAGACCGAAACCAAAACCAGCCCTAGTACCGAGGCCAAAGAACTAGCCAAGCAGACTGTCGAAAGGGCCAAAAACTTTCCAAGCACAATCTGAGTTCGCTTTACGGGACTAATCAGAAGAGTCTCAAGCGTAGCTTTTTCCTTTTCGCCCGCAACGAGATCGCCAGCAAGTGAGAATCCACCATAGAATGCCCAGATGACGATAAGGTAGGGAAGCATTCCAACAATGAAATCACCGGCTCCATCCTCACCAATCTTGACCTCCTTACGCTGAACTTTAACCGACTCTGCTGCAGAAGCGGGAAGGTTATGACTCTTCAGGAATGTTTCGAGGACGACTTTATTAGTCTTTGATGAATCCGCTTCAATCCCCGCGATGATTACTTGGGCTTTCTGAGACTTTGGATCAAAGTAGGCATCAATTCGCTGTTGATCTCCGACCTTGCTAGGAAGCGGACCGAAGTCTAGTACGACGGTCGCCTTTCCATCTTTAATCAGCTTTTCGCCTTCGGCAATGCTTGGAATCTCAACTAGATTTACTTTGTTTTTCCGCATCTCATCTAGCATCGGATTTGATGAAGTGACAAAGTGAATTTTTAGATTCTCTTTCTTAGAGAGCCCCCCGATGACACTACCAAATCCACAGATGAAGAAGATCATCAAGAAGATAGGGCCGAAAAGCGCGGCACCCCGAGTTCGCTTGTCGCGAAGCATCTCTCGAAGCTCTTTCTTGTAAACCCATGAAATCGGATTCATTGGGCCACCTCCTCTCGACGGTAGTTAGATTCAAATCCAACAAATTTCAAAAATGCTTTTTCGAGAGATGTTTCGCCAGCTTTAAGCTTGAGTTCTTCCACTGTGCCTTCGCCATGCAGCTTGCCTTTGTCAATGATTGCAACGTGGTTGCAAAGACGCTCTACTTCGCTCATGATATGCGTGGAGAAAATGATGGTTTTGCCCATGTCTCGAGCTTCTTCAATGAACTCCATGACCGTTTGGCTTAAAACAACGTCCAAGCCTGCGGTTGGCTCATCAAAGAAGAGGACCGGAGGATCGTGCAAGATGGTGCGGGCGATATTGACCCTTTGCTTTTGACCCGTAGAAAGCTTGTCGCAGAGCCGATCGGCAAACTCGTGGATCTGTAGTTTATCAATCACATAGTCCACTCGTTGCTTCAGTATTGTCCCAGAAAGCCCATAGAGACCACCGAAGTATTCGATGACCTCTCTAGACTGCAAGCGACCGTACAGGGCCGTAGAAGTGGACATGAAACCAATCTGGGCGCGAACCTGCTCGGGATGACTGAGTACATCGATCCCTGCCACCGTTGCTTTCCCTGATGTGGGGCGAATAACGGTAGAGAGCATACGTAGTGCCGTCGTTTTTCCCGCGCCATTGCATCCTAGAAGACCAAAAATCTTCCCCGGTTCGGCTTGGAACGAAATTCCATCAACGGCCCGAACCGTGTTTTTTTTCTGATCCTGAAAGTGTTTCGCCAGTTCCTCAACGACAACCATGTGCAGACAGTGTAGACGCCCCAGCATTGTGCTTGGTTGCAAGGAACCTAGAAGACGGCATAATCCTAGGACCATGAATGTAGGTTCGGTGGCGATAATTGGGTCAGGCACGATGGGCAAAGCAATCGGAAAAGGGCTTATCGATGCCGGAGTACCTACTTCGGATCTTGTCTTCACCGCTAGATCTGCCAATTCACTCTCATCCATTGCCAAGGAATTGGGTGTTCGCACCTTGGAGAGCAATATCGATGCAGTCCGAGGAGTTCATGTCGTTATATTGGCGGTGAAGCCCAAAGACGTGTCCGGAGTTTTGGCGCAGATCTCCAACGACGTTCCCCCTGACGCGCTGATCATCTCGATTGCCGCAGGTGTGTCATTAGCAAAGCTTCAAGCAGATATCCCCGGTGTTGCATCGGTGATTCGAGCCATGCCTAACACACCTTGCTCTATACAAAAAGGTTTGACCGTTCTATCGTGCGGTTCTGGAGTTCCTGACATGCACCTAGAAGCTGCAAAAAAGATTTTCCAATGCCTGGGTGAAGTATTCATTCTTGATGAGGCTCACATGGATACCGTAACGGGGCTTGCCGCATCAGGTCCCGCCTTTGTCTTCGTGTTTATTGAATCGCTTGCAGATGGAGCTGTAGCCCGAGGTTTACCAAGGCGAGTTGCGATTGAGATGGCCTCACAAATGGTCTTTGGAGCGGCAAGTATGGTCTTGGCAAGTGGTAAGCATCCGGCCGCTTTGAAAGATGACGTCACCACGCCTGCGGGTTGTACCATCGCGGGCTTGCTTGCTTTGGAAGACGGCAGAATCCGATCTACGATAAGTCGAGCGATTGAGATTGCAAGTCAAAGAGCCAGCGAACTAGGAGGCTAAGTTTTTACAAAACTCCCTTGCTAAGCCATTGGCCAAAGATGGATGCCTTGTATTTGCCCAATTGAACTGGTGAAAAGCCGTCCACCCAGGCTTTGATGGCCGCATCGTCTTTGCCACGGAACAGTGCAACAGCGCGGATGGTGGGAGAATCACTAAAGGTCGCAAAGAAAGCTAGGCCTGCTTTTGCACCATCACCAACCAAATAGTTCTTTGGAATATTGGACTTGCCGCCAGTGAAAACAACAATACGATTTTCTTCAATTCCGTTTGGATCAATCCCCTCAGTGTTTATCTTGCCGAACTCAACTCTGATTGGGAATGTTTGGAGTTCCATGAACCCTTTTGTAATGTAAGGATCAAGTTTAAAGTGGCCAGGAATTTCTTTCTTATCCTGGACACTAAGAATTACAATCCCTCGCTTCGTCTTTTCTGGATCGGCACACGGGCCCGCGGTCATTAGCTTGCTAAGTCCATGTAATCGCTTGAAGTTCTCTATGTGGGCTGCCTGATACTTCTGAATCTCTTCCGCCGTTGCCTTAGGCGGAGTCTTGCCTGTGACTAGGAACCCAAAATGAGTGGGCTTCATCATGGGTTGCCCAGTGAGCATGATAGAAGCGAGAGTCGTCAGAAGCATGTCGAGATTATAGTGAGGGTTTCTTAGGCCGTCAATCGACAGCCTAAGAAACACCTGATTCTGGCCGTTAGTCTCCCATAACGTAATTGATCAGATAGATCATGAATCCGGCAACAGCTAGCTGTAAGAAGCTCTCTCCGGCCCAATCCCACTTCCCAGCCATAAACGAAACCGCAAACCACGGCAAGGCAATCATGATGCGGATATACAAGAATATTTTTGCGAGAAATCCAATCCATTCTTGGCGAAAAAGCAATCCCAATCCAATACAAGCTTGGATCACGCTTAGGACAAGCGGCACTGTGGAAATACCCGCAAACCCTTCTTTCTGAGCCGCTGGAAAAGAGAGTAGGAAAGCCCAAGTGGCCAATCCGATAATGAGGACCGACATGATGGTGAAAGCAACCTCTTGCCACTCAACTCGCGGGCCGGTGTCATGTGCAGCAAAGGTGCCTGTAGCCCGAATCCGTGTATTGCAGTGAGGACAAATGGCGGCATAGTCCATGATTAGTTGCTTGCAGGCTGGGCAAGGAACCTGTTTAAGGCTGGAATTGCCCACCGGGGCTGAAGTTGTCGGAGCGCTTGTTTTCTGCGCCATCGCAAGCTGTTTCATACTTGCGATGTATTCAGGGTCTGTCCGCAACTTTTCAAGGTTCTCTTTCAAAGGGGACTGAGTCTTCAAATGAGCATCGAGATCCTTGATGAAACTGATGGCTTTACCTTTCTGATTTCCACGCACCATGAGATCTAGGTAAGCCGATGCGATATGAGCATTCTTTGGATCTAGCTTGAAGGCTCTATCCAGTCTTTGTTCTCCCAGTAATGGATTGACCTGGGCTATTGCTTGACCGCTAGTGAGAAGGCAGTAGATCAATCCTTGGCGGGCGGGAATATGATTGGGTTGGAGATTCAAAGCCACATCCAACTCCTGGATGGCTTCGTCAAATTTCCCGGCCATTCCCAATCCGTACCCGTAGGCATACCGCACTTCTGGATTTGCTGCTTGCATGGATGCTGCGGTTTTCAAAACATCCAGCCCTTCATCCACCTTCTTGCCCAGAACTAAGGACAATCCATATTGCTTTCGAGCTGTAGCATTGCCCGGTTGATCTTCAACGGCTTTTCGATACTCTTCGGCTGCGCCAAGATAATCCTGATTGGCGTAAAGTTCATCCGCCTTCGACTTTAAAGGTGTAGTTGCAAATTCCATGGTTTCCCCAAAAACGTTCTATTGTCCACTAAATCGCAGAATTTTACGATAGGGTGATAGTTAAGGTTGCGTTTACCTAGTGAGTTTGCGCGGGGTGTCGATCAAGGATTATTAAAGCACCGGAAAGCGCTTTACATACTCTGGCCATATTTTCTGCTGCATTTCGTGTTCGAAGGCAATCGCGAATGGCTCACCGCCAGGACAATCGTGCTGCCCTCGACATTGGTTACGGTCAACATGGTGGCCAAGTTCATGGAGAAAGGTTCCAAGGAGTTGAAATGCCTTGGCTTGATTTTCAGTAAACTTTGAAAGGCTTCCTCCATAGGACAGAGTCTCGACCTCTACCTCTAGTTTCTGAATAAGCCAAGTTTTTCGTTCACTCCATTCTCCAGAATATTCAATCCAAAGCTCTGTAGGCCAAGCCATGATTTTGATGATGCCCGCCAGGTTGTAATAGCCATAGGCTTCGTCATTGTATGGGAGCAGGGCAATGGCATCTAAGCCCTTACTGAGCTCGGACCAATTCGGGATGATCGCAATAAAATTCTGGATATCCTCCACTTTCAAAAGGTGCCTCGCACCTGGTCCAGGCCTCCGGCGGTCAATGAAAAGCTCCGGCTCGTAGTGGTTGTAATAGTTATGAGTTGTGCGGTCGTTGTTCTTCTTTTGGACTCGACCATCAACCACTTGGGGATTGGTCTTGCGGTTGACTCTCATTGTGTAAGCATACAATGTGACATGACTCTAGTAATTTTGCTTCAAGCTTGGAATAACTATTAGATTTGTGTGCAGATGCTGATTTTGAATTGAAGCAAGGGAAGAACGATTCGTTCTAAATTGGTTCTTAGCTGCCCCATCTTTTTGCTTAAAATCTGTCCTTCAAAAGTTCTTTGCTCACGTGGCTGGAGTAAAGCAGGCGATGGACCAATGAGGTATTTGATGGTTTTAGAAATTCCTTCAATAGATGAGTTTGAGCTCTGTGTTGGCTAGGTTATGGAAGAGTTTAGCGTCGAGAAACTCGGCTATAAGCTTGCCATCAAAGTTTTCGATGGTTCCGATTTGCCAGTACGAGCCTAGATTCATGAACCGACTCCGGGGTCCTCGATATCGCCAGCCACAAAGTGAGCGAGCTCGAAACAAACGTTGCGCCACTATCGATTCTAAAATACTTGGGCACATTTCTGTCCTTAAAAAATGAGGGAAGGATAGAACGAAACTTGGGGCCCTGATGGCTGACTGCTTGTTGCAAAGTTAGACACTCTGGGGTGAATTTATCGATGACCGCTAGAATCTTGAAGTCAGTACCCTTGTGCCAATTTTTAAACGAAGTCCAGACTTCAGAGTTGGTTTGTGCAGGTGGTAGGATCTGGTATAGGCATCCCCACCCTGCGTTTACGGGTTCTCGTCAACTATTTTTTCAGGCGTAACGTGTCGTATGCATAAGTACCTAAATCGTTCAAGTTTCGCACCTGGAACGTTTATTTTACTGATCCCGAGTTAACGACAAAGGTCGATCTGACTGATCTGGCGAGAGGATCCTTCTAGGATGATGTGAACGATTTGCTCCTTACTGAATCCAGGTTTCTTTATGAGTCTCCCTTAAGAGAAACCCTACAATCTCAAGCGATCCTCACTACTTAGACTTGGTTTGACGATCTATAATCTGTCTGATGGTCAACGCTGACCAGGAGAACCTATGGCTACCGATCTCGCGACAAAGTCTGAATTGATTCAACTTCTTGACGAAGCCGTCAAGAACATGGAAATGAAGGGATGCTGCATGGCAGTCAAAGATGCACTTGAGCACGTTGTGCATTCTGGGAAGGCTTTTGTTGATGAGGATCTTCTCCGACCCGCTCCAAGCGGTTATGCCCGTCGTCTCCTTCATCTAGACCCTGAAGGGCGCTATTCGGCTTTGGTAATGGTTTGGGATAAGGGGCAAGGCACTGCGCTGCATGACCACGCAGGAATGTGGTGCGTAGAGTGTGTCTATCGAGGCAAGATTCTGGTTACTTCCTATTCTGTTGATAAAGAAGATGGCGACCTTTATTGGTTTAGCAAAGAGCAGGAAATCGTTGCGGGGGTAGGTGAGGCTGGAGCTTTGATTCCGCCCTTTGATCATCATACGATCTGTAACCCCTATGAAGAAAAGGCCGTTACCATTCACGTCTATGGGGGCGAGATGACATGGTCTGATTGCTTCCTTCCGGATGGTGACCACTATGTGCGAACGCGTAAGAATCTGACTTACACGCCTTAGGTTAGCCCAAAGCCCTTTTTCGAAGTTCTACATACTCTTCGACTGAAATTAGGTTCTCGTCGAAGAGTTTATCAAGGGCTTTTACTTGATCCTTCACTTTGTCTGTAACTGGAACAGCAAGCTTTACAATGTCTGGAAGAGGCAGTTTGACTTTGGCCAATTCCGTTTTGAGCCCAGAAGAATCTGGCGCGGGAAGAGGGCTTCGGTGTCTTAAGGCCCAGTAAGCAACCCAGATGGTTCCCGCAATCGCGGATAGAAGAACCAGCTGGTACCAATTGAGCATCGACATGACTTGTTCCTTAGTTATTCATTTCTAACGTCAAACGTGAAGATAAGTTTCACGGGTGTTTATAAGACTAAGCAGCTCGTGGGTGCGAGGTCCACTCGAATTGTTCACAGTTCTTGAATCGATCCCATTCTGATTCAGGAATGGATAGGAAGGCTTTAAGGAGATTTGGATCGAACTGGTTTCCGGCTTGCCTTTCGAACTCAAAGCATATTTCCTTATAGTTCCGCTTTGCCGCATAGGGGCGATCAGAGGACATCGCAAGGTATGCATCCGCATAGGCAATGATCCGCGCTCCTAACGGAATACTATCCTGTTGCAAACGCTCCGGATAACCTGATCCGTCCCATTTCTCGTGGTGGTGCATGATGAGAGGTATGGCGGGAGTAAGACCTGGGAACTTGCGAATGAGGTCGGCGCCAAGAGCCGCATGGCCTTCAATCTCTGATCGTTGGGCCGGCGTGTACTGCTTGCTGAAGTTCAGCAGAGCCTCTGACATACCAATCCGACCAATGTCGTGCAATAGGGCTCCATAGCCGAGGCCACGGATAGCGCTTGGAGTCATCTGGATATGACCTAATTGGATAGCTTCATGAGCCAGTCGCATCGAGATCCACATCACTCGAAGTGGTAGTCCACGGTTGACCGTGTCTTTTAGGTCAAGAGTGGCCAGCAGACCGGCAATCAGGGCACTTTGCGGTTCATGAGCGAGGGCTTGAGGATGATACTGTAGTCCAGCCGCCAAGATTGAGGCAAATCCCAGAGGCGTTCCCGCATCAAACCTCAGGCTTTCTGTGCTTGTATCAACCATAGATATGGGTGCAAGTTCAGTGGCGCAAACGACTTGATTTCGCCCTCGACTCTTTGCGCTATAGAGTGCCTTATCCGCCTGCTCAATCATCTTTTCTGGATAGCAATAGTCGTCCGACATCATGCAAAGGCCGATGGACAAGGTGACACGACGGTGCTTGAATCCGAATGTAGCCACTGCTTCGCGAAGGCGATCTAAGGTTTGGATAGCTTCCTCGCGATCAATGAATGGCAGCAATATGGCAAACTCTTCGCCGCCATATCGGGCGGCAAGATCACCTTCTCGTATGGACTCTTGCAGCAGTCGAGCAATCGAGCGTAGAACATCGTCGCCTGCGGGGTGCCCGTAATGATCGTTGTACTGCTTAAAGAAGTCAACATCAACCAGAGCGAGAGCCAGTGGATGTTTGTGGCGGATGGCGTTGGCTACTTCGACTCGAAGACGTTCTTGGAAGGATCGATGGTTTGCCAGACCTGTCATTCCGTCTCGGGTAGCGATTTGTTCTAGAGCCTCATAAGACTGGGCGAGGGTCTTGTTTTGGCCTGAAAGTTCATCGGCCATTTCGCGAAGCAGATCGTTCATCCGCGCAGTTTCGTCCGCAGCTAGGGAAACTTGAAGGTTTTTCTCTTCCAGCTCATCATAGGCTTCTCTGAGTTTGCGATACAAGGAACCGTTCTCAGAAATAGCGATCATTTGGCGCAGAAGGATGGCGATGATCAGGCCGAGCCCGACAATGTAAAGTCCATTGCGGATAAAGGGTGAGTGTCCCATCCAGGCGACTTGTAGAATGAGCCCACCCACCGCCGGGACGAATATGTATGGAGCATAGAGCGTCCAGGTTCTCTGAGATACCAAGATACGATCATCGCTTTGCGCTTCACGAAAGCCAGGTACCTGCATTCTGACTTTGACTATCATGCCCGCAATCGCCACAAGAGTTGCGGTGAACGGCCAAGTCATATCTAGCCAACTCCCGGGAGCGTACATTCCATCTATCTGGGTGATGGCGTAGTACAGATCCCCTAGTGTATTGATAGCAAGACCTAGTATGAAGATGTGGGTTGCCGTGCGAAAACGAGGATCGAATCCCTTTCTCATCATCTGTAGGACACTGAAGATGATAAGAATATCGAGAATAGGATAGGCAGTGCTGATTAGGATCGATAGTGATCCTAGGTCTGACTCCATCACAGCTGGCCCAATCAAGTAGACCCACCCAAAAGCCAAAAGCGCCAGCAGCAAGATGACGGCATCGGACCAAGTTCTCCAGCGCATGGCACCGATCACCGGTTTACTTGGCCAAAGTGCCGTGCCGGTGATGAGAAACAGGTATTGAGTAAGGAAGAAAATGTCGCTTAAAGCGGGGGCACCAGGCGCGGTATGAAGAACCTTCTTCTCGTAAACAAATGACATCATGCCGAGCCCATAGGCAATGGCGGCACCGCCAAGGACGGCGGGAAGATGTTTTACCGGGGAAAGTCTTCGGTATCCGGGAGACTGTCGAAACCCAAAGCAGGCTATACCGGCTAGGATTGGGATGATGATTCCGGCAGTATTGCTAATAAAGTAGCTTGCGCTATCTCCCAGATTTGCCAGAAGCGCGACGAGCGCAGCGAGATTAAGGCTGCCCAGCAGAATGGTCCAACTTACTACCCCTGAGTAAGCCTTCCCGACCTGTCTGATCATTGCCATTATTTGCCGCCCAACCTCTATGGCGATCCCCAGCCAGAGGTTCGCCGCGAAGTTGGTATTCCACAGGATAGTGTGTTGGACCCCGGTAATTTAGCGGTGTTATAGCTACTAACCGAACCTGTGAGGTTCGGTTAGTACCGATTCGATGCGTAGTTGATATGAAGGTATTAGCTAGCCCAATGCTTGACGAAGATCTTCAATGATGTCATCGATGTTTTCGAGGCCGATTGACAACCGAATGAAATCCGGAGTGACGCCGGTTGTGGCTTGCTCTTCGGGGGTGAGTTGGCTGTGAGTCGTAGAGGCAGGGTGAATGACCAGTGACTTGGCATCTCCGACATTTGCAAGAAGGGAGAAGATTTTTAGCTTGTTGATAAAAGCAAGCGCGGCTTCCGTATCACCCTTGATACCGAACCCAAGGATGGCTCCATAGAGGCCTCTGTGATGGTATTTGGCCGCTACTGCATGGTCTTTATGAGTGGCTAGACCCGGGTAATTGACCCAACTTACTTGGGAGTGAGAGACCAGGAACTCTGCAACTTTTTGTGCATTCGTAGAGTGTCGTTCCATTCGAAGGTGCAACGTCTCAACCCCTTGCGTGATTTGCCATGAATTGAATGGAGAAATGGCGGCTCCAATATCTCGGAGGCCTTGGACACGAGCCTTTAGACCGAAGGCGACATTTCCAAGGCCCGGAAAGTTGCCGAATACCTCCCAGAATTTGAGTCCATGGTAACTGGGGTCTGGCTCAGTGAAGCCGGGAAAACGTCCGCTCCCCCAATCAAAGTTTCCGCCATCCACAATAATGCCCCCAATAGAGGTTCCGTGTCCTCCCAGGAACTTGGTGAGTGAGTGGATGACCACGTTTGCACCATGCTGAATTGGGTTCAACAAATAGGGGGAGGGCAAGGTGTTATCGATGATTAGGGGAATTCCTTCTGTTTTTCCGATTGTTGAGACTTCTTCGAAGGGAAAAGTATCGAGTTTAGGGTTACCAACAGATTCGGCATAGATAGCCTTTGTCTTGTCTGTAATCGCTTGGCGGAAGTTTTCTGGGTTGGCGGGGTCTACAAACTTAACCGTGATTCCTAGCTTTGGCAGGGTGTAGTGGAAGAGATTATAGGTTCCGCCGTAGAGGGAATTACTGGCAATAATCTCGTCGCCCGAGCCGGCAAGGTTGAGAATAGCAAGGGTCTCAGCCGCTTGACCAGAGCCTGTAGCTACAGCGTGTGTTCCACCCTCAAGTGCGGCTACGCGCTGCTCAAGCACGTCGGTGGTGGGGTTCATGATTCGGGTGTAAATGTTGCCGAATTCTTGAAGGCCAAAGAGACGGGCGGCGTGGCCAGCGTCATCAAAGACATAGCTCGTGGTCTGGTAGATGGGAACTGCACGAGATTTAGTCGTAGGATCAACGGATTGTCCACCGTGAAGGGCGATGGTTTCAAAATTTTGCTTGGCTTCGCTCATCTCTCTATGATAGATAGCAAAGCTTGCCTGCAGCATGGCTACATAGCAGGGCCGGCTGTATTCTTCATAAGTTTGTGTTGCCTTGCGAAAGATTCTTAGCCTAAAAGTGAAGTGTGCAAAAGCTGATATGTTCGAAGCGGTGCCATATCTTGCTAAAAGTGTGTTATCCTGCAAGAGAATCAAGTGAACGAGTAAGGTCCTTGGTCATCCCCAATCCAGGAAGGTCATTTTTATGAACCGATCGTTCAGCCGTGCCAATTCAAAGGTGCATCACGGCTTCACGCTCATAGAGCTCCTCGTCGTCATCGCGATTATCGCCATTCTAGCTGCAATATTGTTCCCCGTTTTTGCTCAAGCTAAGCTTGCGGCAAAGAAGTCGGCAGGTTTGTCGCAGATGAAGCAAATGGCTACCGGTGTGATCATGTATGCATCGGACTATGATGATGGAATTCCGACTTGGGATTGGTACTACGCCAATTACCCTCAGGCAAGTCAAGCTGCTCAATGGGCAGCCGCAGGCAGCCCTCCAGGCAATAAGAGAATGTGGGATGCGCTTATTCTGCCCTATATTAAGGATAGTAGTTTTGATAAAGCTGCCGCCGTAGCAGATGCAGAGTTTGGAGGTATTTTTAAGTCCCCAGGTATTGAGTATTCGCCGAAAGCTGGTCGAAGTATAGGTATTAATCAATTAATAGTTTGGGATTTGAATAAGAATAATGATAACGGAACCGACTCAAGTACCACTACTGGTTCATACTATTGGTTGAATCTTGGCTCTGTTGAGAAGCCTGCTGATACTATGTTTACTGGCGATTCGGGAACTGGCGGTAGATATGAGCCGATTTACTTTGCTAATGGTTTCCAAGAAACATTTGGCTTTTTAGCTATACCAGCAAATGGAAAGCCGGCTTGGTCAAGACCTTGGCGATATGGAAAGGATTCAGCTAACTATTCTTGGCTAGATGGACACGCAAAATCTATGAAAGGGGACAAGATTTACCCTAACCCTTCGAAGACTTTAGCGGTAGGTTCGTGGACTTCAGCGGCAAGGCTGCAGTTGTCCTGCGCTGCGGCTAAGTATCAAGCTGCAACCGCTGCTGATCGTGAATACCTTGCAAGCTTAGCTGGTCCTAGCTGCACCCCTTAAGACCTCCGAGACCTGATAGGTAGCCACCTGAAGATAAATGGGTGGCTACCAGATGGATATGGCGTTTTGAATCGGTTAGGCAGATTCGTTTCCCTAAAGCAACAGTGATATAATTTGTTAAGTATTTCTATGAAAAATGCAATGAGGTTTGTTACTTTGTTGGCAGTTGCATTTGTCTGTTATGCATGCAGCAGTGATCCTGCTACTGCTCCACAGCCAACGGCTGGAGAGCAATCATTGCCATCCCAATCGAACCCTGATATCGTTGTCCCGCCTATGGATCAAAAGTGATTAGAAGGTGTATTTATAATGAACATTCGCCGTCGCGCATTTACGCTCATTGAGCTCCTCGTCGTCATCGCGATTATCGCCATCTTAGCTGCCATTCTTTTCCCTGTTTTCGCCCAAGCAAAAGAAGCGGCCAAGAAGACAGCCTGCCTTAGTAATATGAAGCAAATTGGAACTGCTTTTATGCTCTACGCAGGTGACTATGACGATGGTTATCCAACTTGGTCTGATTACTGGGGAGTGCGAACCCAAACCAATCCGCAACGTTCGGACGCTGAGACTGTCGCCCTCCTTGGTGGACCAGATAGTGTAAGGTTTTACTGGGATGCAAAGCTATTGCCTTATGTGAAGAGCGACAATCCTTTACAGGCTAGCTGGGGCGGAGTTTGGAAGTGTCCAAGTTCGGCGAAAAACCATAATAACCGTAGTGTGGGAATTTCACAATGTTTCACTTATGTCTGCAATCCTTTAGATTGGCGGTCCTACCTTTGGCGAAATGCATCAGAGTTTGTTGATCCTGCCGGAACACCTTTTGCCGGCGATTCGGACCGGACTGGGATGTTGACTCAGCCGCATCTGTTTCACGGGTTTGCTGACTTCTATCGATTATCTGGAGATTCCAGTCAACCGGATGGTCGATTTAATCGCGAGAGACCGAGGAGACATGCCGATGGAGCGAACTATTCGTTTGCTGATGGTCATGCTAAGTACAACAAGCAACAGTCAATGTTTCATTGGCCGACTGTAACGACTGCGGTTCCGACTGCTGCAAGCTTAGAAGGAGCAAAAGCTAGATGTGTCACTGCCAAAATTTGGGCAGTAAATGCTGAAGAAAAGACAAACTCAGCGGCAAGGGCAACTACAAATGGCTTCCCTTGCACTGTTTCAGTTAACTAACGCGTTGGCATATCATTGCTAGTTTGCAGGCTTTCTCAAACATGGGTCTTGCTGAGATTTGATTCTTAGCAAGACCAATTAATTTCTGATGGTGTTATTGGAAGAGATAGTAAACTCTTCCCGATGCCCCTAAGAACAGTTCGTGACCTTGATGTGAATGGCAAGCGGGTGCTTGTCCGATGTGACTTCAACGTTCCTCTGGAGAATGGTCAAATTACGGATGACCGACGTATTACTGAGGCGTTGCCGACCATCAAGTTTCTTTTAGAAAATGGTGCGGCGGTGATCTTGGCTAGCCATCTTGGGCGGCCAAAGGGAGTGACCCCTGAATTCAGTTTGAAGCCGGTTGCAGCTCGCCTTTCTGACCTTTTGGGCAAGTCTGTAGAACTGTTGCCTGATTGTGTTGGAGACGAGGTATCTGCCAAGACTTCGGTAATGTCTGCCGGAGATGTATTGTTGCTGGAGAATGTGCGTTTTCATGCTGAAGAGGAGAAAAACGATCCAGAGTTTGCGAAGCAACTTGCTAGCCTCGCCGAAGCCTATGTAAATGATGCGTTCGGGACGGCTCACCGGGCTCATGCCAGTACCGAAGGAGTTTCTCACCATCTGCCAAGCGCCGCCGGATTTTTGATCGAAAAGGAGATCAAGTATTTGGGCGATGCTTTGAATGAACCAGGACGCCCATTTGTCGCAATTATGGGAGGTTCCAAGGTGAAGGACAAGATTGACGTAATCGAGAGTCTTTTGCCGAAAGTGGACAAGCTGCTTATCGGCGGGGGAATGATCTTTACATTCCTTAAAGCGAAAGGATGGGAGATTGGTAAGTCTTTGCTAGATGCTGAAAGCTTGGATTACGCCCAAAGGCTGTTAACAGAAAATCCAGATAAGATTATGCTGCCCACCGATATAGTGGTTGCGCCCGAGTTTAAGGTAGATGCAGTGGCATCCGTGGTCGCTGCCGATCAGATTCCTGCAGACCAGCTTGGTATGGACATCGGTCCAGATTCTCAGGCGGTTTACTCACAGGTCATCAGGGATGCCAAGACAGTTGTATGGAATGGTCCCATGGGCGTTTTTGAGTGGGAGAGTTTTGCTTCAGGAACGAAGGCCGTGGCCCAAGCAATGGCAGAATGCGAGGGAACAACGATTGTGGGCGGCGGCGACTCTGCGGCTGCAGTCGAAAAGTTTGACTACGCAGATAAGATGAGCCATGTCAGCACAGGTGGCGGCGCGTCGCTTGAGTTTCTAGAAGGGAAGGCACTTCCAGGGATTGTGGCTCTAACAGCCTGACCAACGTAAATGATGGAAGGGTGACCCGTATTGGTTAACCCTTCCATCATTTCAATACCTTCTAACTTTATCATGCCACTCACGCTCCGCATTGATCTCGATTACGTTCCTTGGGATACTCCTGATGCGGCGGAGTTTGGGCATGGGGAACCAGCAATGTTTCTCAAGATTCTTGATTTGGCGAGAGCAACTGGCGCTCGATATCAATTCTTTATCTCTAATCGAGTTCTTAGGGCATTTCCAGCTACTGCAGAGGCTGTTTTGAACGAGGGGCACGACCTAGATTGGTTTTCAAAGCATCCTGCAGATCAAGATGGTCGGTTTGAAGAAGCCTTGGAGTTGTTTGCGGCAGTAGGGCATCAGGCCATTGGGATGTGCATACGGGGGGCTTGGCCCGACCTGGCGACTTTTCCTAGCGGTTTGAAGTATCTCAGCGCCAGTGGAACAAAATCTCCGCCACTGGTTCAATACTTCCCAGTGGATACTAAAGCGGACCGCGATGCAATGCGAGGTGGCGTGAGCGCTAGAGCATGGACAGACGGGATCAAAACTCAAGTCAGGGATGCTGCAAGTCGCAATCGGGCACTCAGTGTTTGTGTCCGCCCCCAAGTGCTCAGCAAGTTTGATCCTAAGCTAAGTCACTTGAGGGAGATTCTAGATTTGGCCAAGGCGGTAGAACTTCCTTTGCAGACCTACCGCCAAGCGCTGATTGATTAATAGGTGCCGGGGTTGGAAACCCAGCGTCGAGGGTTTAGATACTGTCCGGTCATTACATTGCCGGGGCGCAGGAATTTAGCGCTTGTGTCTCCGAACGAGTAGTTAGAGCCATTGCTCATTCTGGTGTTCCAGGCTCTGTCGAGGATGGAATTCTTGTCGCCAGTGCCGTTGGGGCGTCCTGTCGCTAGTGAAAGAATGTCGGTTCCGTTGAATAGATCGGGGCTCGAGTTTGCAAGAATCTCCGTGTTTGGGAGATAGGAAGCATTGTTATACTTGCTCCAATCTTCTGCACCACCAGTAAGAATAATGATCTCACTTGGTGATTCCACGGATGTCTGAGACTTCGAACCCTGGGTTACAACGGTTCCAGACCCATCGTCGTACCAATAGCCAAACATTCCCCCACCACTACCCGTAAAGTCTGGTCCAAAGAGTGTTAAGCCGTTGGTGGTTACATAGCTATCCTGCAATCCATTTGCCATATAAGAACGAGACGGCACAGATGTCACATTATTAGGCAATAAGCCTGCAGCAATGGTTACATTGCCACCCGAATCCACTGGACTCTTAAATATCTGTGTATTCTTTGTGTACGCGCCCAGAACTCCAGAGCTGGACCACAAGGGATGTTGATTGATTCCTGCTGTTACATTGTCCGATACCATTGCAGGATAAAGATCATCATTGTCGCTCAAGTATATGGCGAGAGCCGTACCAATCTGCTTAACATTACTCAGATCAGCGGTCTTCTTTGCCGCCAGCTTAGCTTGGGCGAAAACAGGGAAGAGGATCGCCGCCAAAATGGCGATGATCGCAATGACAACAAGTAGCTCAATGAGCGTGAATGCGCGTTTCAAATCGACCTCCTTTCTCGGCCGAAAAATTGCGGCCTATATTTAGAGGTACGCCATTACTATGAGTAATTTATGAGGTTCTAGGCGAACTGACCTAATTTACTAACTTGCGGTGAAGCTAACAATGTAGCTCTTTCCGCCTTCCATGTAGGTAAAGGCAAATCGATGAATGGACCTGCGTCCCAAAACCATGTTTCCCGCTCCTGATACATTGGTTAAGACCAAATCAATCTGGTTGCCTGAATCTCTCCATCGTCCGTAATAGGTATGTGATCGGTTGCTTTGCAGGACTATTTCAAATGTCCCGTTGCGGTAAAGCCTTACCCTGGCACTTTGAAGTTTATAGTCCTCATCCTTAGGGCCATCGATCAGGCCTTCTCCGCGAGCATTATCAGAGAACTCCCAATCATTGTTATCATCATCTGCTCGAAACACGATCGAAAAAGATTGATCCTTAATTTTTCCGTTGAGCTCCAAGGAAGAAAAACCTCCTCGGAAATCGCTATGGAGCGTGCCGGACCCATTTGACTGTTCTGAATTATTGGCAATGACCAGCCGCACACCAGAATCATTGGATGGTTTCCAAGAACCAGAAAACTGCCAAGTGGACCGACCGTGAAGCGTTATCTGAAATCCTCCGCGTCTATCAAGGACCACCCTAGCTCTAGAGATTCGCTGATTATCGCGGCCCTGTTTCAGTGTGCCGGTGCCGTTCTTAGTCTGATCCAGTGAGGAGCCGGGGGAAGGCACATTTGACCCACCTCCGCGACCAGATCTGAAGCTACCAACAAAGCTCCCTTCCGTACCAGAGCCGTTGAATGTGGTGCTGGCAAGTGACCAATCAGAGTTTAAGACGATATCGGCGGTACCTCTCGCATCCCGAATGGAGCCTCCTTTGATCGTGATTCTTGCCGCTAGGGATGATGTTCTTGTCCAATTTCCGGTCAGGTTAAAGTTACGACGATCAGTTTTTAAAAACAAAGAGGCAGTGCCGCGCGAATCCAAAGTTACACTGGATTCACTGATCCGAAATTCCTGGTTGTTCAGCTTGAACTCTCCGGTGCCAGATACGGTGGAGCGCACATCCGAAAAGTTCTGCCCCATGCTCGTGGCAACCGCAGCAAACCCAATAAA
Organism: Fimbriimonadaceae bacterium; assembly: GCA_037190145.1. Classification (GTDB taxonomy): domain Bacteria; phylum Armatimonadota; class Fimbriimonadia; order Fimbriimonadales; family Fimbriimonadaceae; genus 55-13. The sequence goes on along the minus strand of JBBCJU010000003.1, from coordinate 111,588 downwards.
AACCAGAATCTTCCTGACCATAGTGTTCTTACTTTCCGACGTACGAATGAACATTTCGTTCCAACCAATCAATGATTCCATTAGCGTAATCCTTGCCCACTTCTTGATCCTGCATAGAAGGGTCAAGAAATGTAGATACTCCCCACTGTTTCGCAAGATCACTGGGAATCTGATCCTCAAACTCAATTCCGCCTAAAGTTAAGCAAGCAGCACTCCACATCCTGGGAACGGTATCAAGGTTGTAGCCTCCGCCACCAACGGCAACAGTGGGAAGCCCAAGCTCTTTGATTCTCTTAACTGCCCTCAGCCAACTTTGAGCATCACTCTTAATGTGTCCTAGAGGATCGAGTGCATGGGTGTCAGTTCCTAGCTGCAAAACAATCGCTTGGGGTTCGAACTTCTCTATGCCCGGCAATATGCCTCGTTCAAAGGCATCTATCCAGATGTCAGCGGTTGTTCTCGCTTGGAGAGGCACGTTTAGCGAGGTGTTGCCTTCTCCTACCTCGTCAGCAAAGCCAGTGCCAGGAAAGAGCGTGCGGCCTTCCTCATGGATTGAACAGGTGAGAATGGTGGGGTCTTTGTAGAAAATCCATTGGACTCCGTCGCCATGATGGACATCAATATCCACATAGGCCACTCGTTGAAACTTATCTCGCAAAATACTGCAAGCGATGGCCGCATCGTCAAAGATGCAAAACCCACTGGCAAGGGCTCGCTGAGCGTGGTGCAGGCCACCACCAATGCCAAAAGCAAGCATTGCTCCGTCACGAACGACCTCCGCTGCTTTTATAGTTGCTCCGGTATAAGCGCAGGCGGCTTCGTACATTCCCGCGAACGGCGGATTGTCTCCAGATGTAAATCCGAACCGAGTTGCCTCCATGAGGTCATCGTCAGAAAGGTTGTGCAGGGAAGGGTTTTGGCTCAAGTGCTGGACCATAGCCACATATTCGGGGTCATGGACCCGTTGTAGGTCGTGAACTTTGGCTTCCGTAGCTTGCACAGGTTCGACTTCGAATCGCTCCAGGAGCTGTAGTGTGCGCCTTAATCGTTCCGGCTTAAGCGGGTGATTTGGGCCGAAGGAATAGCGCAGTGTGCCCGGATGATGGTAGAAGTGAGGAATCGAACTCACAGAGAACATCCTACTGTAGATAGAGGTTGGTGAAGTCCTGTTTAACTGATTGTTTGAAAGCCGACTTCTTTCTTCACTCCTTATGAGTGGATTCTTGGATCATTTCAACTTGCATCTGTTGAATCTCAAGCAAGTGCTTCCACTGATCCTGCATCAACTTGTCGATTTTTTCGTGAAGGTGTCGAATCTCAAGTTCGGCTTTTAGGTTGACTTGGTAGTCATTGATACTTCGCATACGGTCGCGAGCTTCCTGCCGATTTTGACTCATCATAATGACCGGCGCTTGAATGGCCGCCAGGCAGGATAACACCAGATTCAGCAAGATGAATGGGAAGGGATCAAATGGTTTGGCTAATACCGTGATGTTTATGGCCATCCAAACTGCAATCACAAAAGCAAACGATAAGATGAAGGTCCAACTTCCGCCAAAGTCTGCGATCTTGTCGGCGAGCCGCTGTCCTAAGGTTTGGTTCTTCTCGAACTCTTCGTCGGTGAAGGCGCTTAGGGGTGAATCATCGCGCAGGCTTTCCCAAACTCTTTGGTTAAGGTCTTTTCTAGCTCCTTCATCTTGATCAAGAAGCTCTTGAACATGCTGTTTTCGCGCTCTATTGAGTGTTTCCAGACTTACATAACCATTGGGATTCCAGTTGTCCGTCATCTCTTTCAGCGTTGGGATCAGTGATTCCCTCACAAGATCAACCGGAATTGCGGCGTCAATCGGAATCGATTTGCCGGTTATCATGCACCTAACCTGACTGTTGGCTTTCATCTACTCATCCATGACGGTTGGGACCCCTATAAATGCCCCTAGGTAGACTCAAAGTCTTCATGGGCAATACATTTGGTCAACTCTTTCGCATCACAACCTTTGGAGAATCTCATGGAGGAGGAGTCGGGGTGGTTGTGGACGGTTGCCCGCCCCAGGTTTCAATCTCAGTTGACGAAATCCAGTATGAGCTAGATCGGCGCCGGCCAGGGCAGAGCAAGATTACGACTCAGCGCAAGGAAGCCGACCAAGTTGAAATATTGAGCGGAATCCATGAAACAGGCGTGACTCTTGGTACACCCATTGCCATATTGGTTCGAAACCAAGACCACCGATCTCATGACTATGATGAGATGAAAGACAAGTATCGCCCTAGCCATGCTGATTTCACATATGATCAGAAGTATGGGATCCGCGCTTGGCAAGGTGGAGGGCGTTCCTCCGCCAGAGAGACAATCGGTAGGGTTGCGGCAGGAGCCATCGCCAAGAAGGTACTGAGGGAATTCTGGGGAGTCGAAATCGTTGGCTACGTAGAGCGCGTGAAAGACATAAGCACCGACATAGATCCGCTGACCGTTTCTCTTGAGCAAGTCGAATCCAACATTGTTCGTTGCCCCGACTCTGCTACTGCCGAGCAGATTATCGAACTGATCGAAACCACTCGTAAGGAAGGTAATTCGGTTGGCGGAACAATTCGCTGTGTGGCGAAGAATGTTCCTGCAGGTTGGGGAGAGCCTGTTTTTGACCGCCTAGAAGCAGACTTGGCTAAAGCTTGCCTGTCGCTTCCAGCCTGTAAAGGCTTTGAGACTGGAAGTGGTTTTGCTGGCACATATCAGACCGGAATTGAACATAACGATGCTTTCCGGGCTAAAGAAGGGGGGGCTTATACAACGAGCAATAACTCTGGCGGTGTTCAGGGTGGCATATCCAACGGTATGCCGGTCCTCATCCGAGCTGCCTTCAAGCCGACTGCGACCGTCATGCGAGAGCAAGATACGGTGGATGTGAACCTGGAGGATACAACGCTGAAGGGTAGGGGGCGACATGATCCCTGCGTCTTGCCTAGAGCCGTTCCGATGGTGGAAGCCATGGTTGCGCTTGTTCTTCTCGATCATGCGTTGCGCCAAAGAGCGCTACAACCTTTGGGTCTAACGGTTTCTTAACAAACGCCGTCTAGACTACAATCAATGGCAATGGCCGCAGCGACCATGGAACCTACGCCGAACGAGACCGTCGTCAAGATTGCGGCGCGTGATGTTGACTTCTTTTATGGCAATCACCAGGCCCTAAAGAAGATTTCTGTTGATATCAAAGCGAATCAGGTCACCGCATTCATCGGTCCTTCTGGCTGCGGTAAGTCGACGTTTCTCCGTTGCCTCAACCGGATGAATGATCTCATTGATGGAACCCGTATTGAGGGAAGCATCACTTTAGATGGGCACGATATATATGCTCCGGGAGTTGATCCTGTAGAACTCCGAAAAGAAGTGGGAATGGTGTTTCAAAAGCCAAATCCGTTCCCGATGTCTATTTACGACAACATAACCTACGGGCCAAAGATTCATGGCATCAAAGACAAGTCCACACTCGATGGTTTAGTTGAAGACTGCTTGAGAAAAGCGGCGCTTTGGGATGAAGTCAAGGACAAGCTGAAACAATCCGCATTGGCACTTTCCGGAGGTCAGCAACAGAGACTTTGCATTGCCCGGACCATCGCGGTTGATCCCAAAATTATTCTGATGGATGAGCCTTGCTCGGCTCTGGACCCAATTGCGACGAGCCGAATTGAAGACTTGATCGACGATCTCAAACATCAATATACGATTGTGATTGTCACTCACAACATGCAGCAGGCGCAAAGAGCCAGCGACGTAACGGCATTCTTTATGTTGGGAGAATTAGTCGAGGTCAATAAAACCGCAGACATCTTCCTTTTCCCTCAGAAGAAGGAAACGGAAGACTATATATCTGGGCGTTTTGGCTAAAGCGGGATATTGGTCGTCTGCTTTGTGGTTGCCAGTACGAAGTTGGTATTGATTTTCCCAATACCCTTGATCTTAGAAAGCTTTTCCCGCAAAAAGATCTCATAGGCGCGCATATCTCTCACTACGACTTTCAGCAAGAAGTCATAGTCGCCACTGACGTGGTAGCACTCCACTATTTCAGGAATCTCCTGAATCGACCTTCGGAACCGCTCAATGGGCTGTTCTTGATGAAGGGCGAGGCTGATCATGATCATGGCCGTGATTCTTAGCCCAAGGCGTTCTGGGTCTAGCAACGCCACATAACCTCGGATCAGGCCTGCTTTCTCTAGTGCTCGAACTCGTTGCAGAACTGATGGGGGAGACAAGCCCACACGTTTTGCCAACTCTGCGTTGGTAATGCGTCCATCTTTCTGTAAGAGGTGCAGGATTTGCACATCTGTCTCGTCGAGATGCGTTTTGGGCGTCACAAGGCTAATCTTACTTGCATGATTGGACATTGCCCCGGGACCCGGTTACAATAACGATATGCCAGTTTCCAATGCGGCTCCCAGATGGGACCTCTCCCCTTTCTTTCCCAGCGTGCAATCTGCGGAGTTTGCAGACGCGGCGGCAGCTCTGGATCGTAAGCTTGGAGAGGCGGAAGCGTTTTGGGTTTCTAACTCTATCACCGCTGGTGGCAAGGCAGATGTTGCAGTGCTGGATTCTGCCATCAAGTCCCTAAACGATATCTGGGAACAAGCACGGTTGATTGCGGCTTACCTAGAGTGTTTAGTAACAACAGACTCCAAAGACGATGTGGCGGCGGCGGCGCTTAGCGGATTCGATGTCCTCATGGTTCGAATTCAAAAGCTACAGACTCAGTTTTCGCTTTGGGCGGGAGGTTTTGATCTGGCGAGTTCAGCGGCGGTGAATGAGACTGTACGGCAACATGCCTTTTACATCCAAAATTGCCAAACCCGAGCGAAGCATCTCATGGATCCAAGGCTAGAGTCGTTGGCCGCAGATCTTGCGGTGAGTGGTTCAACGGCCTGGACGAGACTGCATGGCAATCTCACGAGTCAGATTCAAGTGGAAGTTGATGGTGAACTTTTGCCCATGCCTGCAGTGAGAAACTTGGCATATGTAGCAGATCGCGGTAAGCGGGAGCGAGCTTACAAGGCCGAGTTAGCCGCATGGAAAGCCAATGAAGTTCCCATTGCCGCAGCCTTGAATGGTATAAAGGGCGAAGTTTCAACCCTATGCCGCGAGCGCAAGTGGGATTCACCGTTGGATGAAGCCTTATTCCACGCCAACATAGATAGGGAAGCGCTTGAGGCAATGATGGATGCGGCGCGTGACTCATTTCCTGTATTCCGAAAGTACATGGATGCAAAGGCTCAAGCTATTGGCATTCCCAAACTTGCTTTCTTCGATCTCTTTGCACCGGTAGGCGAAGGTACAAAAACTTGGTCTTATGATGAGGGGTGTGAATTTGTAGCGGAGAACTTTGGAGCGTATTCCAAACGAATGGGCGAGTTTGCCCTGCGTAATTTCCGAGAGAATTGGATTGATGCTGAGCCGCGAAATGGCAAAGTAGGAGGGGCTTACTGCTCAGGCTTAAAGGGCGACGTCAGTCGAATCCTAATGAACTACGATCCGAGCTATGGGTCCGTCAGCACACTGGCTCATGAGCTGGGTCATGCTTATCACAATCTTTGCCTTGCCTCCCGAACCCCTCTGAACCAAGAAACCCCCGCAACTCTGGCGGAGACTGCCAGTATCTTTTGCGAAACCATCGTTAAAGAAGCCGCTTTGAAGTCGGTTGGTGAACAAGATCAGATTGCGATCTTGGAGGCTTCATTGCAGAGTCAGTGCCAGGTCGTCGTTGATATCACGAGTCGATATCTATTTGAGCAAAGTGTCTTTGCTCAACGATCTGAACGTGAGCTTTCGCCAAACGAGTTTAGCGAATTGATGTTGGATGCTCAGCGAAAAACGTATGGGGAAGGATTAGATGGGGCTCTTCTTCACCCCTATATGTGGGCAGTTAAGCCTCATTACTACAGCTCATATTCGTTTTACAACTTCCCGTACATGTTTGGCCCCTTGTTTGCACTTGGCTTGTACGCCATTTATCGTCAAGATCCCGAGCCATTCCGGGGTCGATACGATGAGCTGTTGTCGTCCACCGGTCTGGCCGACGGCGCAACGCTCGCTAATCAATTTGGAATCAACATCCGCAGTAAAGAGTTTTGGGCTGAAAGCCTAGCGCAGATTAGTGCTGATGTGGAGCGCTTCGAATCATTAGTTAGCTAAAACGCGAGTTAGGAGCTTTCTGTATAGTCGTGCGAAAATACATGTAAATGGCTAGGAGAAGGATCAAGAGCAGTCTGGACTACTGAAATAGGTCCTAAACCTTGGTCATCGAAATGAAAAGTGTTCCGTAATTTCTGAGTCTAGTTATTTCAGGCATAGTAGCGTTTGTGGTCTGGTCTGTGTTCATTCTCGGTGTCCAAAACAGATGTATTGCAGATGTATATGAATATGTTCGCAATCTATCCTCTGTAAGCAAGGCTTTACACATGACTCTGAGTCAAACAATGATCGAATGCCTGACTACGCAAAATGGGTATAGGGAAATATCGGACTTTTTTAAGCCAATAAGCCAGTCGGAATTAACACTCCTAACTGGTCAAAAATTGGGAACTAGCCACTCTCCTTGGTTCTTGTAGACTTAATATTTGCCCCGTAGGCTCAGTTTTAGGAACGACTGACCGACAGTAGTGTTGGTGTGAATGATCTGGGATTGTTATTATGCAATTGGATTTTAAAAACTTTGTTAAGATGCTTAGGAATATGCTTGCTGTAAGTTTCCTGTGCTTATCGATCTGTACTGTATTGTTCTTTGCTCTTGTCTTGCTGTGGGGTGAAAATCAAGACATCACTCCTGATCAGCTTTTAGAGTTACGTAAATCAATGCCAACTTTCGAGTGTGCCACGATACTAAATTTACCTGAGAGTGCGTTAGAGCCTATGGGAGTATATAGAACAGTAAATGTTGCACGTCCCGGCGTTGGCGTGCTGTTTGTAGCCCAGTATAAAGTTGATTTAGAGTTTGATAAAGATGATCGGTTAGTTAAAGTAGATGCGGAGAGAGGTTATAAGAGCGGCGAAAAAAGGATTGACATTACCTTGACAGAGCCTACTGTTAAGTAGGCCACGATCTAGATCAAACTTCAACGGTTTTTTGGCCTCTCCCCCATGTATTCAGTTTAGTTCCGCATGACTGTCTCTTTAGATTGTGTAACAAGTCCTTCTTTGAAACTTTGGAGTAACCGGGCGCAATCTGATACTGAGGCGGATCCTGAGGCTTACGTCAGGTAGCGCAGTATAATGGCATCAATTGATCCGATGCACGGCGTGTAACAACTTAATGCGGCGATTGTTGTCCAGTGCTGCCTTAGTCAAAAGTAAACGTATATGTCGAAAAATGATTCTGAAGACAACATTGGCGTTTATCACCTTGATGGGTCTGATACAAGGACTGGGCTGGTTTTCCTATCCTTAATTTCAATTCTCAGCATTGGTTTGTCTGGGTACTTGATCATTGTTGGCCGCCTGGGAAATGGCATAGCCGTTGGTTTAGTGGCAGCCCTCATGATCGTTGGCAGCGTAAAAAGCTTTGTCAGACTGCGAGCGGAAATCACCTATAGCTTCGGGAAGACAGAGTTTGTTGTTGAGTCTACAAAGTCCCGTAATGTGCACAAAATGGCTGAGCTAAAATCCATCCAATTGACCCTGATAGGGTTGGAGAGGGCTCACCTGGTAGCTACAAAGAAACTTTTCAGGATGGCACCAGCTATTGGTTCCATAGTTTTGGCAGATCTCATGAATTCGTCACCCATCTTGCCAAGGAAGCGGGGATAACGATCAGCAAATAATGTGAAATGACGGCTTCCAACATTCCCATCCTCTAATTGCCGTAACAAGGAGGATGTCTACCAAGAAGAACCACATAGCGATAGTGCGACCATGACAACGTTCCTGTATTGATTGGTTCGTTATCGGCTGACCCCGCTGGAATGCTAGCCATCTGTTTCAAGAAAGGAGACATGAACATGGTTGTGCCCAGTGATAGTCAAGTCTGGACAATCAAGGCGAAGAAAGGCCAATCCATAGTCTTGTCCATTCAATCTAAGATAGCGGATCTTGGAGTGGAGGTTATTGGAGCAAGGGGCCAGACTGTGAATGCGCCTAGGAGGGGCGGAAATATGTTGCTCACTTTTGAAGAAGAGGGCGTTTACACGGTTTGGGTGACCGGTCAAGAGAAAGGCGAATACCGGATCCAAACTATCGATTTGGACAAATAGTTTGGCCCGGACGAAGGGATTCGAACCCCCAACCCTCAGTTCCGAAGACTGATGCTCTATCCATTGAGCTACGTCCGGGCGCGGATGAAAATTATACCCATCCAATCTGCTGACGCTAGGCATGATGGTGATGAAATAGGTGAAGAATGGCGGAAATGGATGTGTGCTGACTAGCCTCGCAACTACTCCGTCAGATTTTCATCTCCATCATGCCTATGACGGTCCCACTAGCACTTGACGCCTCCGAGTGCCAATATCGCATAATTTAGCAAACCCGGCACGAGAGTGCTAAATCCAAAAGAATCTGATTCGGAGGAATCTAAATAACAATGGCAAATCTAAAGCCACTCGGCGATAAGGTCGTCGTTCAGTTGATCGAAGCTGAAGAGAAGACGGCAAGCGGCATTTACCTTCCTGACAGTGCGAAGAAGAAACCCACCGAAGGCAAGGTTATCTCGGTCGGCGAAGGCCGAACCCTTGACAGCGGCGAAAAGAACCAGCTCACTGTAAAAGTCGGCGATCGAGTTCTCTTCAGCAAGTACGGCGGAAACGAAGTCACCGTCGACGGTCAGGACTACACCATCCTAGACGAGGATCAGATTTACGCAATTCTGAGCTAGGGAGTGTACGATTGCCTTGCAATGGCTTAGCAGTGGCCTTGCTTGGCTTTCACAAATGAGAGACTATCGGAAGCTTGAAGTTTGGCAACTGGGGCGGTCGTTTGCCGTGGCTTGCTACAAACTATCAGCTTGCTTTCCGAAGGAAGAAACTTACAATCTTACGAGCCAGTTACGACGAGCAGCAATTTCGATTCCCGCGAACATTGCTGAAGGTTGTGGACGCGATACAGATGCGGAACTTCTTCGATTTCTGAGAATTGCGCTTGGCTCGTTAAACGAAGTTAAAACTCTCATTACTATCGCTTCTGACTTAGAGATTGCACCCAATTTAGATCAAACAGATATTGAAACTCTCGCGCGAGATTTGGGAGTGAGGCTTCGAAACCTTGCGACGAGAGTTCAATCTGATCTTGCAAACAAGAATTGAAATAGCCAAGCAAAGCAAAAGCCGCAATGCATAGCTAAGCAAGGCGCATGGAGAAAACATGGCAGCAAAAAACCTAATTTATGATGAGGTCGCACGACGCGCCCTCGAGCGAGGCGTTAACAAAGTCGCCGACGCGGTGAAAGTCACTCTCGGCCCTAAGGGTCGAAACGTTGTTCTCGATAAGAAGTGGGGAAGCCCAACCATCACTAAAGATGGCGTAACTGTTGCTAAGGAAATCGAGCTCGAAGATCCATATGAGAATATGGGTGCTCAGCTCTGTAAGGAAGTTGCCAGCAAGACAAATGATGTTGCTGGAGACGGCACCACCACTGCAACCGTTCTGGCTCAGGCTATCGTGAATGAGGGCCTTCGCTATGTGGCTGCCGGTGGCAACCCAATCGCGGTAAAGCGTGGTATCGACAAGGCCGTTGCTGAAGTAATCGCAACGATCAAAGAGACCGCCAAACCAATCAAGGATAAAGAGCAGGTTGAGTTCGTTGCCACCATCGCGGGTAACGATTCTGAGGTTGGTCAGCACGTAGCTGATGCCATGGATAAAGTTGGGAAGGACGGCGTTATTACCGTTGAAGAGTCCAAGGGCCGCGAGACTGCTCTGGAAGTCGTCGAAGGTATGCAGTTCGACCGAGGCTACATCAGCCCTTACTTCGTAACCGACCCTGAGAGAATGGAAGCGGTTCTTGAGAACCCGCTGATCCTCATCCACGAGAAGAAGATCAGCACTGCTCAAGACTTCCTCCCGTTCTTGGAGAAGGCTGCAACGGCTCGACGTCCACTCATCATCATTGCTGAGGACATCGAGGGTGACGCTCTCGCAACGATTGTTCTCAACAAGATTCGCGGCGTTCTTCAGATTGCTGCAGTCAAGGCTCCTGGCTTTGGCGATCGCCGAAAGGCCATGCTTGAGGACATCGCAGTTCTGACCGCAGGTCAGTTCATCAGCGAGGACCTCGGCACCAAGCTTGAGAATGTCACTATCGATATGCTTGGCACTGCTAAGAAGGTTGTCATCAGCAAGGAAGACACCACCATCATCGAGGGTGCAGGAACCAAGGATGCGGTTCTTGGTCGAATTGGTCTCATCAAGAGCCAGATCGAGAAGACCGACTCCAACTACGACCGTGAGAAGCTTCAAGAGCGACTTGCGAAGTTGAGCGGTGGCGTTGCGGTTATCAAGGTAGGCGCTTCCACCGAGACTGAGCTAAAAGAGAAGAAGCACCGATATGAGGATGCTCTTTCTGCAACCCGAGCTGCGGTTGAAGAGGGAATCGTTCCTGGTGGCGGAAGCACCCTTCTGAAGGCAGCAACAAAACTCGATCCAAGCAAGTACGAGGGTGATGAGGCAACTGGCGTTTCCATCGTGAAGCGCGCTCTTGAAGCTCCTCTGCGAACCATCTCCGGCAACGCTGGACTTGAAGGTTCGGTTATCGTGGACAAGGTTCGATCCGCTCAGGATGGCCACGGTCTCAACGCCGTCACCGGCGAGATCGTTGACCTTGTGAAGGCTGGCATCGTAGATCCAGCTAAGGTCACCCGATCCACGATCCAGAATGCTGCTTCCATCGCAGGCTTGGTTCTCACCACCGAGACTCTCGTGGTTGAGAAGCCAGAGCCTAAGAAGGCTGCCGGTGGCGGAATGCCCGGCGGAATGGGCGGCGGTATGGGAGATATGGACTTCTAAGTCCGTAGCATCGGCAGGGTGCCGATGCGTACTAGGACCATCTTGGTCTTGGGAATGGCTCCAAGCAATTGCTTGGAGCCATTTTTATGTGGTATCCGACATCCAAAGGAGAAGTGCTTGACTCCTACGCCGTACCTGCACTAGCGGAAGCCTTCAATCCCTATATTGGCAACGGAGTGATTTGCATTTATGGATCACAATACAACTGTGTTCAGAAAGCCCCTTGATATGCGTATAGAGGAGTTCTGGTCATGGTTCGCGAATGCCAATCTAGAAGTGGGATCGAAGAAGGCTACTAAACTGCTAACCCGGAGATTATGGAGACTAGATAAACACTTGGTATGGGGAACCGAAGTTGGTCGCGATGGAGCCCCTAATCTCCTCGAGATTAGCCCTGACGGAATCGACGATTTCGCGGATTTAGCTAAAAAAGTTGTAGCTGCTGCACCTAACGTCAAAGGCTGGCAAATTGTAGTTTTCAGGCAACCAACCGAAGGTTTTTCAATCGAGCTGCCCAGTGGCAAGCTTGGGCCGGAAGACTGCAAGATAGTCTTATATAGACTACGAAATGGAACTAAGGCATTCCGCTTGTTCATGCCAGATAACATTCCTTCCAAGCTAAGAAGCCGCCTTGCCTTTCTCATACTTGGTCACACTTTGGGGGAAGAAGTGGTGCTGAAGTATTGTGTCTTACCTACGTTGCCGGTAAAGGATGCGCCTGAGGGCTCCAAAACGCTGTCTGAAATGAGTGAATACCTGTGTTCAGTAGTAAATCGCTCAAATTAGTGCAACCGACGCTTAATCCAATACGTTATCTCTCGCAAATGTCTCTTTGGCACACCCCACCGCCAAATCGTAAGATGATGGTTGATCGAATTGGAAAGCAGGTCACCGAGAGACACGGTAAACAGAAGTACTATACACAACCTCAGATTCAGTCGGCAGCAACTGCTGCTGGTTATCCGATCGATATTCATTGTTGGGCATATTGTGTTTTTATGGATTTAGATGGTTTTGACTCTTTCCATCAATCGATAGGCGAAGTTTGTGACTACAGCTCAATGAAGTCAACTATGTTGGAAGGGATTGCAAGCAGCGGTTCTTTACTGAAAAATATTAATTTGTCTTGGCGAGAGTGGCCTAGTATTGATTTAAGCGGCGCGTTGGACTGGTTCAAGAAGGATGGACTTTAATTTAGCCAGTATTGCTGTCCATCTTTGATGTTAAACTTGCGCACGAAATGCAAGATCGTTCGGAGTGGTTAGCAAGTTTCCTGAGGGAGAACCAACCAGAGGGATATCTTTTTACTCACGCACGGTTTTTTCCTAGATATCACTTTAATGACCCTGAAAGTTACTCTGATCAAGCTGCGATAAGCGTTTCATGTACTCAAATGGCTGACCCAAAAGAGCAGGGACGGCTTGTTAAGGCATGGTCAAAAGCGCTTCCGGGTTTTAATGATCTTAAAGAGTTTTATTTTCTGTCACGATTCCCTAACGACTTACTCTTACCTGTTAGTCAAATTCCACACTTGCAGCACCTGCATATTAAGTGGAGCGGGCTTAAGAATATAGAAGCCTTGGGAAGACTGGCATCACTACAAGATTTGCATATCGGCAGCTCTCCCTCGATTTGTAATCCAGAAGTGGTTTTATCTTTGCCAAAATTGAGGAGGCTTTCCTTTGAGAACATACGCGTAATCTATGACCTCTCATGGATAGCCCAGATGTCTCAAATCCAGGAACTGCATATCGATGGAGGCAATTGGGCAACTCAAAAAGTACTTTCACTGGAACCATTGAAGAGCTTGGTAGAGCTAGAAAAGTTTTCATTTGTTGGGTCGAGTCTAAAAATGAAGGGTTCGCTAATGGTTCTTGCTGAGATGCCCAGCTTGAAAGCAGCTTGGCTTAGCTGGAACTGGCCAAAGGGAATGCTGAAGCAGCTAGTTAAAGTTCGGCCCGACCTGTGGGTGAATGGTCAACGATGTGAACATTGGCAAGAAGCCAATGATCGGATCATGGACTTGAGCTAACCTTCATAAGGTCTTCTGAGGGTCGCTAGTGTTGCTGATGCTTGCTCTGGTAGTTGGAGCACAAGCAGTGTATTTTGTGGGCAACGGATTTGCGGCATCTTCGGGCTGCCATAGAATGCTGGTCACCCACCACCTTTTGCCGTCGTTCCATAGCTGGAAGGAATTGATGCCTCGCATGAATGGCTTTGGGTCTTCCTTTTTCATCCGGGCTTCATAGGTGCTCCAAACGTGGACTATGTTTCCAAAGTGCTCTGTCTTCTTTGAGACTTCCTTTTCGAAAAATCCTCTTGACTCCAAAGTGGGACCTGATTGCTTTATGTAGTCATCAACAGTCATCACATGCAGCTTGGAGTCTCCGTTCGTACTTCGGGCAATCGCCATCATTCGGGCATCCTTGGAGAACAATCCTTGCATTCGGTTCCAGTCTCGTTTTTGACCGGCAGGGCCAGAGATGACATCGTAGACAGCGGAGATAATTGAATTCGGGGAGTCCGTATCACTTTGCTCCGAAGGTGTTTCTGCACGGAGAAGAAGCATAGATGCACACAAGAATGTCGCTACCATAATGCGGGTTACTGCGATAGCAACCTTCCAAGTTCCTTCTCACCTTATTCTCAGATTGCCTGGGTTCCTGAGGTCGTCTGGTGGCTGATATTGATTTTGGACCAGTTGGGTGTGCTGATTCTTAAATATCAGCTACGAAATCTTAGGTTCGAAAACTTTAAAAACGCAACCGTTGTCAGGTTCAAAAAATGGTGGCTAGCTTAGGTTCAAATTGAATTTGACTTTTGGTGTGCATTTATCTGCAAGTCGCACAGACTTTTGAGTTTTTGCGAGTTAGGCTGTGAGTTTGGACTAGTTGAAGGTAGCGCTTTGAGGTTTTGCGGCTAGATTTGCTCTCTATAGATAAAGGGCGAATGTCTTGGTGTTTGTCAATCCTAGATTTAGTGGATTAGCTGGGTTCAGTATGTTGTTCTGGGTTAACGCGCAGCTTGAGTCAGACAAATAAGTGTGATATGGTTCTTACGTGAGACTTCGGTGTTACTTATGCTTGAGAATACTCTCTTTGGGGAGCACCTTCGCCCTATCATTCGGTTATGCTTATTTGCCTGCACAGTCGAACATAACTTTGTCCATTGATGTTGGTTACACTAGCGTCAGTCATGTCTGCACTGAACTAAGCAAACTCACCGGCATCAAGCACTCCGTGAGCGGTGAATTGGGTAATAGGAAGGTCACGGTGATATGCCAGGATATTCAACCAAATGCTTTTCGTTTAGAACTTGCTGCCTACTTTTCAGCCGAATGGCATCAAACCGATGACGGTTTCAGGCTGGCACTACTTCCCAAGACTACCCAGCAAGAATCACTTGAAAAGCGGACTGATTTAGCAGAGAGGAAAGCATGGATTCGTGATGTGCTGTCGTTCCTTTCATGGTGCGATAAGCAGGACAGGGCCGTTGCATCTTCAATCAGTCAGGGTGTTGCGGACTACTCGGGGCCAAAGCTCCCTGCGCTCTCAAGAAAGGAACTCCAGTTGTTGTCGAGGCGGACATCTCTCTTTTCCGCTGGGACCCTTTTGAAGGCACTGGGTAATGCCGAGGATGGGCTGCTTCGAGGAGATCAACTCCTCGTCTTTGACCGAAAAGCCTCTCCAACAGATACGTTCTATATTGCAAAGCTGACTGCTCACAACGACCTAACCATTGTCGATCTCAGGCCCAGCGGTCCGGGAGGTACTGAGTTTCTTCCTTTTCCCGAACTCATTCGAAGAGAGTCTAGTCCAACGGAAAGTTCAGAGCCACAATCGGTGGATACCCTTGGAGAACTGAGTGCCAAACCTCCTATTACGTCGGTCGTCTTGGATGATCCCGGATACCGGAGTCGGGCGTTGGGGCTTTCCGAACACGCCCGCTTCATTGCCAAGCGGTACAAGGTTCCGGTCATTGCGGAAGTGTTTCGGGCGGCCGTAACGCAACGAGAGTTTCAAGTGCCCGGAACCTTGGGTGAGTATCTGGCACAAGTTCGCCAAACCGCAAAGAGCTTGCCGTTTGCTCCCGTTCAACCATCTGTCAACAGAGGGGGATGGGTGGAACTTCGCTACCGAGACGCAGCGCGGCTACGCGACACTGAAGTTGCAGAAACCCTGCTGTCTCCGCTTGAATCCGAGTGGCAACGTGGCAGGCCACTTTCGCTTGATCACTACGCAAAAGTTGCTTCTGCACTCCAGGCGAACCAAGCTGGCTTCTTTCGGCGCGATAACCTCTTGGTGCGCTTTCCGGCCCTTCCTTTGAAGTCCCATTACCACCATTTACGATTGGTAGGGAGCCTGACGGCAATCCAGCGCCAGGCAGTATCAGAAAGCCTTACGTACAAGAGTCTCACCGCTATCCAAAAGCAAGAGTTCCGCAATGCCTTTACTGCTTCTCTTTCTTCTTCAATCATCGGGCGAGAGCAGGTGAGCCCATTTCTTCAATCGGAAGACGAAATACCCATTTCCCTGAAGCTCTCCACGCTCCTCGCTCCAGTGCCGACACAAGATTTAGAGATCATTCGTCCACCAGCCCAGGGAAATCCACTGCCTGCTCAAGGGAACCCAAAGCCTGAAATGATCGAAGGGGGCACCCTCGTGCAGTTTAGATTCCTTATTGACAACAGGCTAGCCATGCTCACCGCTCTGCGGCTTCTAACTACTGATAGGATTCCAAAGTGAGAGCCAAACGCGTCGTCACTTCAATAAATCTGCCTCAAAGTGCGGTTTAATGTCGAGTTGGTTTGCCGCACATGACAACCTGGAGGCTTTTGCTGTTGTCGGATTGGGTGGTTCCTATCCTCAGGGTTGCAGTTTTGTGGTCGACGTTGGTTTGTGGCTGGCGCACCGTGAGGAAAACAAATTCTTGGATGTTTGAAGAGTGCCAATGCTTCCAGCCACACTGGATTAAATCCCTGCGATGGCGAAGGAAAACGGGGCTTCAGATTTTCAGGCTTGCCGTCATAGAAAACCTCTATCTGATATGATGAGGTACCTGGTTAAACACTTTGCTGGTCTAGATCTAGGGACTTGTTTAGCATGAGCCAGAGTAAGGCATCGTCTGTCTTCTTAGAGAGGTGCTAATGTATTGAGAATCTTGAAATTGCTTTGGTTAAGCCTTCTATTTTCGCTACTACTAGCATGTACAGTCAGTTGCAGCTCACAAGGTTCACCTGATGAATTGGCTCTCGAAAGTGCGTTAAAACAAAACAAGCTTCCAGAAGCTGCGGAACTTGTTGAGAAACTAGGTGAGAAGTCTTTGGAAACGTTGATGGCTACTTGCCCTCAACTCACTTCTTCACGCAAAGACGGATGCTATGCTTTGTTGGGTGTAAAAGGGAGTCAATACCGCAGCAAACCTGTGTTCGAATTCCTTCGGGACAAAGTGAAGAATGGTAGCAATGATGACGCTGTCTATTCTGCCTATGGCCTAAATGCATTTAAGGATGCAAGCGTCATTCCAGATTTAAGAGCTCTAGAATCCCGTGTCGTAGATCCGTCGCTTAAGAAAAGAGTCCGCCATACCGTCGAAATGCTTGAAAGGACCGCTCGGTAAGTCTTGATCTGCCCTCTTTTTGAAGACCTGATCAGTTGAGGGCCAAGGCAGGGGTATGGATACCTTGATGCAATGGTATTGTGAAATTTTGGTCAAGATTAAAACTTTTCGCGCCAGAGCATGACTAGAAACCTCCTCGTTAGCGGTTGGGAGAGCCGTTTTAAGTTATATATACGGATGGCAAAATCTTCTAACAGGAAAGTGTGGTGGATTCTAGAAGCCTCTAACGGATTGTGATTTCATCATATACATCTCCGACAGAGCTAAACTAACTTTGATGAATCTTGATTTAAAAGCAAAGGCGCTAACCGAACTTCGTGATGTTCAGAAGAGGTATCTAACCGACCTGCGAGCCCTGCCGGACGAGGCGATTGACAAGAGTCCAGGCGGCGCCGCTCGTACTCCGGCCAACTTTACGTATGAGATTACGGTTGTAAACAAACGCCTGCTGACCCGAATAGCTGGAGGCGATCCTGGACCCTTCGATCCAAACGCTTCTAAAGAGACACCTGAAGAGTTCAAGACAAAAGAAGGCGCATCTTTAGCGTTTGAAAAATCGCTAAATGACATGATCTTGGCGATTGAGGCGGTTCCATCTGAGGAAATCCTACGTGAAATTGCCACCCCAACAGGATCCACTTCACCGTACGATTTAGCTGAATTCTGTGCTTATCACATTAATTATCATGATGGACAGCTTAATTACATTCAAGCGCTAAATGGTGATGCAAGCATTCACTGGATGGACTAGTTATTGTCCAGTGAAGTAACGCTGGATCAGATCTCCGGCTTGAGAGATGGAAAGAGGATTCTGTGAGACATCGGTGACATATTGTATGGTGCCAAACTGCTGGCTTCGGCGACGCTTTATCTCGAATCTGAACATCAAAGTATCCTTTCTTCCAGACCACATCAGTTTGTTGTTCAGAGTCTGAGCTACTTGCTGCATTGAGCTGTAGTTCTTAAACATATCAAAGTCTTGGAATCGGTAGTAGGTGTAGGGAAGATACATTTGGGCAGATTGCCCTGGGCTTGCATCTACGGTCACGATTCCGTACTGTGAGGTTTGGTCAAGAAAAATCTTTGCTTGACGAATTTCATTTACGGTGGGTAAAGCATCGATGCTGTCATCTAGTGGGTTGGCCGCTCTTCTCCTTTGGTAGCCAATGAACTGCCTTAGTTTTGTCTCTGCCGCTATAGGAAGAGAACTTAAGGTAATGCCGGAGGTTCTAGCTTGGTTGAGCTGGGAAGGAGTCAACATTCCAAACACCTCCAGCATTTCAATATTCACGGGGTTTAGGCTGTCAAATCCCGGCCTGACTATTCGGGCAAGTTGTCTAGCCATGTTGAGCTGATTCGTGCCTAATTCTTTCTTAGCGTGCAGAAACTGTTCAAACGTTAAGGCTCCTGGGCGAAGAGCAAGGGAAAGGAATCGGCCAAAAGCGGGTCGATCTATTTGGTTGGCTAAGTATTGTTCTGGATCTGTACAGTATCCGACAATCCAGTCGCCCTTCTTACGCAATCCAGAGGTGGCGCCATAGCTGGAAAGTGCGAGAACTTGGTCACCCGTGACTTCTTTGGGAGAATCTTGGTGATATGGGTAGGCAAGTTGATTCACCAATGAATCGCCCAAGTAAGTTATCAGATTCAGGTTCAATTTTAGGGCGACGTCCGCCATCGGTTGGGCTCTTGTAAAGCTGATGGGTTCATTGCGCCATGGATCACAGACCTTCCGCATTAGCTCCCAATTAAAAGCCTTCGGTTTGTTGTCTGTCATTCGGCGGTAGTTTTCTAGCCGTATGACTCGTTCAGCCAATGGAACGGTGACCGTCTTCGCGGTTTGGACAGGAAAGACTTCTCCAGATATGTTTGCGTAGGTTCTTTGTCTCGGAAAATAGTCTTGAACCTCAAAAAGAATCTCGCCTCCCGACATTATCTGGACGTTGACTAGATTCCCCCAAGGCTGAGGGGTGATCAAGACGTTAAAATTATCTGGCTTATTTCCTTTAATTGGTATACAGCGACTCAAGAGCTCTTCGGCGATATAAGCGTTTTCACTCTTTGCGGCTAGATTGATCGCGGTCTTAAAGGTATCTGACCAAGGAGCCTGTTCTTTCTCCAATGTTTCAAGGGCTTCACGAGCATTCTTCGCTTTTTCCTCGCTCACAGACTTAAGCGTCAAAGTCTTAGGTTTTTCGCCTTCGACACGCAGAAGCTCAGGACCCAAGCTTTTAAGAATTTTTGCGGCCGATCGCGTGGCTGGAGATTGATTTGCCGCGTTTTGGATGAACTGAGTCGCAAAGCCAAAGTTATATTGGTTGGTTTGGAATAGCTGAACAATCTGTGCAGCCGCTCTAGCGGCAAGGCTGAGATCAAGAGGGTCATCGAGTTTAATCTGTTTGGCCCGGTTTTCCAGACTTTGGGCGATCGCCTTGATCTCAAATTCGCGCTGCTTTTCTACATGCTCGGAGGTGGCTACCCTCATGCTGATATGCAGCACTCCATTTTGAACAAAAGAAGCTGCTCCTATGCCATCCATCAGATGTGTGAGAATCTCCTTTGCGGGTTTATCTCGGACTCCAATGACGACAACTGCGGGTTGAAGAGCAGCGTCGCATCGAATGCGAATTCCCACCATAGACGCAATCTGATCGGTGGCCGTTGCAAGCCGTGTAGGATCCGTTCTTAAGCTGATTGGGGCTTCTAGCCGTTGCCAAATCTCTTCGGCCGACATCGCAGTCGGAGCTTGAGTAAGAACGATTCCGGCCAAAAGTGAGAACATTACAACGGTAGACGGTTCATCTGGGGGGCTGCGTTACGGTCATTGTGGAAGAACGCTTACTTCCAGCCGACTTGCCTGGCGTCCTCCTAGATATAGACGATGAGTTGCTTTCTGGAATGCTGACTCATCCGCGTTAAAGATGTCGCAGAAGGTCTGTGGATTGCGATCAATGATAGGGAACCATGAGCTTTGAATCTGCACCATTATCTTGTGGCCCTTCTTGAACGTGTGGCAGATATCGGGCAGAACAAACTCAACCTTTTCTACTTTGTTTGGCGTTAGGGGCGATGGCTTGGACCAAGAGTTTCTATATTTGGCTCGGATGGGTTCGCCTCGAACCATCATTTGGTATCCGCCCATCGGTATGTTTTCGCCACGTGGAGAGTTGTTGGGAGCATCGTTGGGGAACACGTCGATTAGCTTTACAATAAAATCTGCATCGGTTCCGGTTGTGCTGACATAGAGAGTTGCCTTCAGGGGGCCAGCAAGGATGTTATCGGAGATCAGAGGAGTTGTCTCAAAGCTGATCACGTCAGGTCGGCTCCAAACGAATCTCTGGTCTTCCAAAAGGTACTGCCGTGGCATTCCGGTAGAGATAGCGGCAGATCCAGGAACTGGTTTTGCAGGATCGGAGACCCATTCCACAAAGTTTGATTGCACCTTTCGATACGTCATCTTGCTCGTAGAAGATAGAAGCGGACTTATGTTTGCGATAACGGGTGCGTTGCTTAATAGTTGAGCAAAAGTGGGCAGTTTGGTGGGAAGGTCGGCCTTTGGGAAAGGTCCAGATTTGTAGGTTACAGTGATTGGAGTTTCATTGGGACGAACTCTTTCGACCGGGATCAAAGGCAGACCCATCCTTCCGCCTTCTTGAAACTGCATCGGCACTTGAAAAATGATCTTTGGAGGCCACTGGTCAAAAGTGCGCCAGGTATCTGCACCGGCATCGAAGATAACGGCATCTGGGATTTTTGGATCTGGGGCATCTTGCCACAGATGGTGGCGGAAAAACGGACGTTGGTATTTTTCTCGGAAATCTTCGCCGGTTTTGGTATTCCACCGGATGTCATGAAGGCTATCCCCCGGGCCACCATTCCAGGAGCCGTGATACCAAGGACCCATGATGAGTTTGCTGTTGTTAGAGGGCGTATGTCGCTCGATGGCCTTATACATGTCCAGCGGGCCATACAAGTCTTCGGCGTCAAAAAAGCCTCCAACGGTTAGAACGGCTACTTTGTCGGCCTTTTTCAAGTGTTGGGAGACATTTTGCTTCTGCCAATACTCGTTGTAGTCACCATTTGAAGTCCACTCCTTCCATAGAGGGATTTGATTCATGTTGTATTTGGTAAGGGCATTCTTGATGGGTCCCATCTCAAGGAAGAATCGATAGCCATCAGGAGTGCCATGCTGAAAGACCCCACGTCCATAGTCTTGAGTTGGGCCGGTGCGAACCTTACCAAAGCCCGAAACGAAGTTCATGGCGTGGGGAAGAAAGAATGCGCCGTTATGGTGCATATCATCACCCAGCCAGTTATCCACCATGGGAGCTTGGGGGCTGGCGGCTTTTAGCGCTGGGTGCGGGTCTATCAGACATTGAGCAGCGTAATGGCCAGGGAAACTTGTGCCATAAACTCCGACTCTCCCATTGTTGTTTGGGATGTTCTTCAGTAGCCAGTCTAGAGTGTCAGACGTATCGGTTGATTCATCTACCTGACCGGCCTGCTTATTTGGAATATAAGGCGTCATCCACTTGAAATCTCCGCCCGACATATACCGCCCACGCACATCTTGGTATACAAAAATGTAGCCTTCTCGGGAAAATCCTGCTTCGGGACCAAGATTTGCCCTAAACTCATTCGCTCCGTAGGGACGACAAGAATACGGTGTTCTCATCATGAGGAATGGTGCCTTTTTGGATGCATCTTTTGGAACATAAATGGAAGTGAAAAGTTTCACCCCATCCCGCATAGGAATCTCAACCTCCCGCTTAGTGTAGTTTTCGCGCACATACTCCACTTGGGCAGAACTGAGTGAGGCTAAACCAAGAAGAAGAGGCAGGGAATAGATGCGGGCCATATGCGCATATTCTATGGCTTTTGGGAAAAGTCCTTCCGTCATCTTAATCAAAAGTGTTGAGGAAGGTTTACGACTTATCGAGATAGGCCCAAAGCGGCCCGCCGTTCTCGCATTCGAGATTTATAGCGATGCTCACTTTGTAAACGCCTCCAAATGGAATCCCAACTTACGGTATTTATGGAGTGAAGAACTGTCAATGTCTTTGGTTCAATCCTATAGCCAACCCTTCCGGGAGAGAGCAGGTAAGGCCTTCCTTGTCCAATGTAGATCGATTCGTGCGGTGCCTTTTGGTAAAAGCCTGGCCAAGACCCTTTTGGACGCGAGTAGCCTTTTATCTGTAGATTGACATCCACGTCGTACGGTACGGCACCCGTTTCGCTTCGGATCACGTAAAAACGCTGCTCAACTCCGCCGTTTTTTGTGACTATGCTGGGGGTACCGAAGGATTTCAGCGGGGCTATGTTTGGGGAATCGAGAAATGCATATCCCACTACGGCCAACCATATAATGCCCAAGATTGCGAGGATCCACCGTTCTATTTGTGGCCAAGTATGCATCATTTGCCCCTGCTCTACACCAAGGATGGCGGCTTCTAAGCCATAATTGACTCGTGCCGAATCCTTCTCCTGCCGTAATGAAAGTCCGCATTGATGAACTCGCGGAACTTATGGATGAGTTTAAGCTATCTGAAGCCGAACTGACAACAGATGGATTTAGTATCGCCTTCAAAAAACGGGCAAAAGCAGTTCCGGTTCAGACAATAGCAGTGGGGTCCGCAACTGATATAGCAGTTGAGGAATTAGAAGAGGAAGAGGACGAAGCTCCGGTAAGCAATGTTCCTACTGGAACTCCCATCACTAGCCCGATGACTGGTATCTATTACTCCGCGCCTAGCCCAAGCTCGCCCGTTTTTGTCAAAGAGGGCGATGAGGTGACCACCGGGCAGGTGATAGGATTGATTGAGGCGATGAAAGTCTTTAATGAAGTGCCCTCTCCTACAAGTGGGAAAGTCACCAAGATTGTTGTTGAGAGTGGTCAATTGGTGAATCTGGGCGACCCGCTCATGTATGTGGGCTAGAAATTCTAGCCCGATTCCATGCGTTTGCGGATTTCGCTCGGCATTTGATCCACCCGCATGGGTGATTTTCTTAAGTCGTATTGATGCTCTTTAAGTGTCAGCCGCACTTGCGCATCCGATCCTAGTGCTGCGATCAAGTTTAGTTTCACGATTTGACCCAGCCAAAAATCATCTTCTTTGCTGTAAGCGCTGTTGGGTTGGCGGATAGACCTTGCGTATGCTTCTGGCGTCATAAAATGCGTCCAAGCAACATATTGACCGTTTTTGGTACCTACCATCATCGTTTCTTCAGTGTTGACCTTTGCCAGCACCATGTCGCCGCTTATGCCTCGGGCCAAGAACTCCGTTGGTTCAGCCTGGAGTGCAGCACCAGACTGCATACTTACGTTTCGATCTTTTACCCAAAGACCACTTTCACCGGAACGCGATTCGTTTTGGAGGGCAAATTCAATCAAACTCTCTTTGGCCTTGGGGTTAAGAGTGTTGATGGCAACTGGATCTCCGGCACGTAGGCTTTTTTGTTGAACAGGACTTAGCAATCCATAGAACTTGAGTCCGCCAGTTTCCATATCCTGAAGAAGTCTCTCTGAGCGGGGAAGTAGGATTCTTGCCAAGTTGAAAGAAAGTGGATTCCATTGGGCATCTGCCGTTTGACTGTATTCAGCCAAGGCTTCTAAAGTGAAGAAACCATTTTGCAGTCCAGACTGGATTAGCTTTCGCACCGTAAAGCGATCCTCCGGTAAATCGGGTTCACCATCTATATCGGACAGCTTTACGGTAAGCCACTTATCTTCTCGAACCACCTGGAGGTATCCGAGGAGTTCGTTGTACTTTAGGTAACCCTCCAGGTCTATGGGCTTAGTCACGTCGCCGCGTTGGGTGACTGGAAGAGTGATCATATCGTTTAGCGAAGCGACTAAGTTCAACTTGGAGACTTCGGCATAGGCAAACAAAACTTCTGAGTGTTCAAAGCTAAGTGGGTCTCGACCGACCGGATCGGCGAATTTTGCCACTTGTTGTGGCGTTGGACGAGAATCATCCTTGTATTCAAGGCTAGAGAACTTTAAGCGCTCTTGTGATTCCTTAGTGAGCGTGTATTGGCCCTTTACGTTCGCTTCTTCAAGCACCTTTTGGATGTTTGCCCTTTGGATCAACCAACGTGGAGAAAGGTCAACTGAGGTCATGAACTGGGGCTCACCCAAGGCGTTGTAACCTGTCAACATGAAGTTGATATTTGACTTTGGACCGTAGCGCCGCACAACCATCAGAACTCGATTGGCTCGGTGATCGCCATATTTCGAAAATCTGGGGTCGGAGGATAGATGTCCATCTTTGGGTGGAACGGGAGGATTGGCTTCCAAAGCTTTTTGCCAAACTTGTTGCTCTGAATCCCAAGTTTTCAAGATGCCATCGATGCGGTTTGGTAAGGCACGTTGATACTTCGTTGGGTTGATAGCAAAGACGGTTCTTCCCACTGGAATTGTGGCGAGAGTCTTTGCTCCCATCAACATCAGGAGTTTCGAGATGGCTCTCCCTCCCGGGCTGAGTTGGTGAGCTTTCTGCTGGGCTTGCCAGTTGCTCATACTTTGGTTGGAGTCGGTCGGATCATCTAGCTTGTTCAACTCGGCAAGATACTTTCGAGCCTGGGTTAAGTCAAACGTTGGAGTTGCATCCAGGCGATCGTTCATCTCTTTTAAAGAAGCCTGCATGGCGGCCTCAGTGCTTGCTCTCCATTTCTCCGATAGTTGTCTCTGTTTGGCGGGGGTGCGAATGAGGGTTTGAGTACCATTTCGATCTATCCACTCGGCGTCCACTGCCTCAGCAATTCGTAGCTTTGCTTCATCAGGGGACACACCGGCGAACTTCACCAATACGACATGCCGCCCAATTTCGGGGCTACAGAACATTCGTTGATTCAGCTTTTCTCCTAGCGCTTCAACAACTAAAGGCAAGCGTGCGGCCCGCATCTCCATATCAATGGGAGCCTGGTGAGGCAAGGCAAAGAGACACAGGAACGAAAGCATGTTGCTTTCTAGAATAAACGATAATGTTTGAATATTGAAGAGTGAGTTGTTGCTTAAGTCGATATCAACTTGCTTTCAGGTGAAAGCTCGTTAATGGTTTTGATAAGCCACTTCTCGAACGGTATGCGAGAAAGAAGAGCCATTGCGATAACTGGCAAGAAGCTTACAAGGGCCTCTTTAAGAGTTGGCTCCCTAAGTATGAAAAAAACGGCAAAGAAAGCCGTGAACGTGATGATCCTTTCAAACAGGGATCTTGGTTTTGTCTTGTCTCTCCGAGGGATGAACGGGCGTGTGCGATAAACAAGATAGTGAACAGCACCGAGAAAGCCAAAGAATACGATGACAAGAAGTGATAGAGTGAGCCAAGAGATAGCATCTAAATCTTTCCCATCGCCACGTAGATAGGAAATGGGTAAGACGATCAAACACATCATGCTTGCCATGCTTCCTAGCATGATCCAATGCCTGCGGAAAAATTCCTTGCGCACTGCCTCGTCTGTCATTTCTCAAAATGCCTCGATAGGCTATCCTCTGCATACCATTTATCTGTACTTATTGAATATACCCCACCCTGGAAATGGAATTATATCACTTAGTACTATTTCATTAGTAATAAATAAGTTAAGTCGAGTGAGTGCTTTGAAATCTATGGCAATAAGCCAGGGAGTAAACTATTTCAGCTTCAGCGAGTCGAAAAAGCGGTTTACTCGGTCTGGATTGGGCTTATCATTGGGCCAAGTCGCGAGTTGCTGATATAGTCGGTTACCGTCCAGGATAAGACGTACTCTGGCGGTTACTGAGTTTCCAAAGTGATAGGTTCCATCGAGAGTTGCCCCTTTTTCTGTTTTTCGAAAATCACGCGAGATCTCCGTAATCAGCTTGCTTTTCACTACATGGTTATCCCAAAAGCCGGGCAAGAAGTTCTCTGTTTGCTCGGAATGGGTTAAGTCGGTATAAACCAAGACCAATCCCGACTGCTCCTTCATCCACTGCAAGCCATATAGTCTAAGGCTATAAGCCGTATTTCCATTAGAGTTGTTATTGGAGTACAGACCATGTGGTCTTAGAGTAGGTGCGCTTGGGAACTCTGCCGAAGCCGTCGTTCCTTCTAACCTATACACCTTCCAATCGACTTTCGAAGTTTGCGGAATGATTGAAGTGGCGATAAGCAAAGAAAGTAACATCTCAAATCCTCTTAATGATAAGAGATGATAAATGGAAATTTAGTTCAGCTATCCCCTTCTCCGACTGAGAAGGGGATAGCGGATTCTTTTACTTTTCAGACAGTCGCTTCGACCACTGATCGCGTAGACGAGTGTGCTTAGATTCCATGGGAACTGGCTTTCCAGCCACAAAAACGCCAACGATGTTGGAGGTCATCTCCATTGGATCGCCATCGGAGATCACGAGGTTGCCCATCTTTCCAGGTTCTATGGAACCGAGAATATTGCCTACTCCCAGAATCTCTGCTGCATCAAGTGTCATGGCGCGAATGGCATCTTCCGTCGAAAGCCCAAAAGCACATGACTGTCCTACTCTGACAGGAAGGTTAAAGGAAGCAGAGTTATTCTCACCTTGGAAAGCAAACTTCACCCCGGCTTTTTTGAGCAGAGCAGGAAGTGCAAACGTGGTGTCGTATGGATCCCAGTCATTTGCGGGAGCATTTGCAGAGAGGGTGCTCAAGCCTGCCGGATTGATGATCACGGGAATCTTCCTGTCCGCCAGAAGTTTAGCTTCCTTCCAAGCATCGGGAGCACCGGCTAAGATGACCTTCAGCTTGTTCTTCTCCGCAAATGCTACAGCGCTTCGGATGGACGAAGCGGAGCGGACTCTGAGGAGTACTGGTGCTTGTCCATTGACATAAGGAAGCATCGCTTCCAAAGTGAGGTCCACAGGAACGGTTCCTTTCTTCGTCTGATACTCTCGTGCGCGGTTGAACCAGTTTTCTAGTTCTGTTATTGAAGCAGAACCGCCCCCTTGTCCACCTTGCGCCATGCCTGCCATCGGCTCATGGTCATGTTGCTCCCCGTCCTCATGCTTATGGTCATGTTTCCAAGGATTGTATTCACCATTGAGAAGATCAAAGTCGGCGCAGCACGCAAGATCCGGGTCGAACCCAAAGGGCGTGCCTGCTCCGGGATAGTTGATACTCAGAATTTTGGACTTCAAGTCCATTAACTCGGTAGTCCAACCAAATGTGTTGACTACCGAACCCTGACCGCTGATCGTTCCTCCAGTCGGGCGTGTTAAGACAGACAAGACCCCACCGCCTCGGGAAACAGGGAAGTGTTCGCTCTGAGGTTGCATTGCGGTTGCGGCGATCAAATCTGGTTGATAACCGCCCAGTTCGCTGGTATCAACCATCTGACCAATTCCGCTAATCTCTTGCAGACCCATGGAAGTGCCCGCATCGATGAATCCCGGATAGACATGTAACCCTGCTCCATCGATCACTCGGGTGAGCGCATCGCGAGGTATGGCTACGTTGGTACCAACTGCTTTAATCTTGCCATCTTCAACCAAAACGGTGCCACCCTCAATTTTAGGGCCGCTTACGGGGTGGATGGTGGCGTTGATAATGGCGTAACGTTGCATGCCGTCCACAACTGGAATTGGGGACGTTTTCTTGTTGGTGTCCAGCTTTGTTTTCAGGGTGCTGGACGCATCGACTCCATGAGCATCTCGGCGCTCAAAGTAGATTTCGCCTTCAATAAATGACATTCGGCAACGTGCATACACGCTCAGTGGATGTCCATCCCAGATGGCGATGTCGGCGTCTTTCCCAACCTCAAGGCTCCCAGTGCGGTGATCAATACCAATCTGCTTTGCGGGATTGATTGTGATCGTTGCGAGAGCTTGTTCTTCCGACAATCCGCCATAGCGCATTGTCTTGGAAGCATCAATGGAAAGAGAAGGGAGGCCCGAAAGCCCATCGGTATTGATAGACACAAGCACACCGGCAGCTTGGCAAATAGCAGCATTGAACGGTATGGCATCGTAACCTTCAATCTTAAAGGACCAGTTGTCCACGAACATTGAGACGCCAACGCCAGCTTTTGCTAACTCTGGTGCAATCTTATAGGCCTCCAAAGCGTGCTGCATGGCCCCGATCTTGAAGCCAAATTCTTGGCTAAGCCGAACCATCATCAGCATCTCATCCGCACGATAGCTGTGGCATTGAACCCAAATCTTGCCGCGCAGAATATCGGCCAAGGCTTCAAGTCGAAGGTCGCGTCGAGGAGCAGGGGCTTTCTTACCCCCTTTCTCCCAAGCGTCCCAGGTTGCCATGTACTCTTTAGCGGCAGTGAAAGCGCGTCGATAGAGAGCTTGGACCCCCATACGCGTCTTAGGAAATCGGCTGGAAGAGCTTGATCCAGAGCGAGTCACGTTCTCGCCAAGGGCGAATTTCACCATTCTCGGGGCATCCGCTACGACGTACTCTTCGATGGGGCGTCGATACTTCAACTTAACGACTTGGCTCTGTCCACCAACAGCGTTTGCACTGCCGTGCAACGCCAACCCGGATGTTTCCCCACCGGCCAGAGCTTGCCACACACTCTTTGCAGATGGGCTCAGTACGTCCCCCATTCGCACTTCAGCAACGATGCTGTCCGAACCCTCGTTGGTGGATAAAATGCCTCGGTGAATGTGGGCATCCACGATTCCCGGCATGACCACCTTACCCTTGGCATCGACGACTTTCACGTTGGGGGGCGGGTTGATATTCGGCGCAATCTGAACGATTTTGCCGTTCCTTACAAGGATGTCGCCAGACTCTAGAGTTCCTTTGGTAACGGTCAGAACTCGCCCCCCCTTTATGAGCACGGAGCCGCCCGTTTGGAAAGAGGGTTTACGATGGGCTTCAGTTTCAAACGGAAGTTGAGCGAAAGTGACGCATGTCACAAGTGAAAGTGCGCAGATCATAGAGAGCTTCATTGGGCCACCTCAAACTTCTTCCCATTAACAAAGGTCGCCTTGACCGTAGATTTCTCGTCGGAGAACTCACCGGTCATAACCACAATGTTGCCAATTTTGCCTTTCTCGATGGAGCCCAACGTTTTCTCCATGCCAAAAATTTCGGCGGGAGCGATGGTCATCGCTCTGAGAGCCGCGTTCTTATCGAGCCCAAGGGCAATGATCCGTCGGATATTTTGAAGGTAACCGTCAAAGCCTGCCGCATCGGAGCTGAAGGCGTATTTGACTTTTGCTTTCTCTAGATTGATGATGTTCATTGCCCGATCTCGCCATTGGTCTCTGCGTTCCTCGAGAACGGCTTTTGGAGGACCATCTGGCTGAGGATTAACTTCGGGTGCTGTGCCAACTGCAATGTTCACCAAGACAGGAACTTTAGCAGCGGCGAGTTTAGCCGCACTCTGATAAGCCTCTCTGCCTCCGGAGACGATAAAGTTGAACCCAAACTCTTGGGCAGTGTTAAAGGCTCGATAAATCTCACCTTCGTTGTCAACTGCCATCACCGCAATCGCTTCTTTCTTGAAGAGGGGTGTCATTCCTTTGAGATCAAGGTCCTCTTTGGCGGGATTATTGATCGCATAGGTTTGCGCATCGGCGAGAGTTTGGCGCAAGAATGCGGTGTAGCCCATGGGGGTAGATGGATAGCTTCCTGGGCCAGTACCTCCACCTCGATAGGAGAGCCCAATCCCAAATGGAATTGCGGTTTGCGCTTCGTTGGTCATGGAAGCGATAGCAGTTCGTCCTCTGACCGTTCCGGAGCCTGGTGAGAGGAGAGCAACCGTAATGCCTGCTTTATGGGCTTCTCCCAGGATGCCTTCAAGGTCCAGACAATCTGCTGCGTTGACCCTCCCGCGAATGCCTCTCCGGTTCATATCCCACATGGTGGGCGGTGCAGTGACCGTGATGTTGGGAGGGGTTGCTGGGTCAGGGGGAGAGGGAAGTTTCAGGCCGCTGGTGCTAAAGCCGTCAATAAAGCCCGGATACACAGTGGAGTTGGTGGCATCGTAAGTCGCCATGCCAGATGGCACGGAGACGGTTGCCCCGATGGCTTCTATCTTGCCCCCTCGGATGATGATGTTGCCCTTGGCAATGGACTTCCCATTGCCAAGCTTGATGCGCCCCCCTACTATTGCCACATCTTGCGCTCCTGCGCAGACAGTCAATAGAGAGAGCGTCGCAATAAGCCAATGACGCATAAGTTCTGACGCTCCTATCGATGTTAAGGAATGCCAGGCAGGTTAACCGGGGACGCTAGGTTTTTGCAAGCAAAAAAGCTACTGTTTACTCGCGATGTCCATGACAACGTTCCATTCTGCCTCGGTTACGGGCATCACGCTTAATCTTTGCCCTTTGCGAATGACCAACATTTCTTCTAGTCCTGGAGTGGTTTTGAGTTCTGCGAGAGAGATAACTTTCTTGAATTTCTGTTTAAAAACAACATCGCGAGCTAGCCAACGGGGATTGTCTTTTGGACTCTTGGCGTCGTAGTAGTCGCTCTGAGGATCGAACTGCGTAGGGTCGGGATATGGCTCACCTACGATTTCCATTACCCCAATGATTCCGGATGGACTCGCGTTTGAGTTATGGAAAAAGGCTAAGTCGCCAGGCTCCATTGTGTCGCGGAAGAAATTGCGTACGGTGTAGTTTCGGCATCCTTCCCACATCGCCGGGCCGTTTGCTTTGATCAGATCATCAATGGAGTAAGTGTCCGGCTCGGACTTCATCAACCAGTAACGCATGAGTCTCAGTTTGGCAGAGATTAATGCTAGGACACCTTAGTTGGCGTCCTAGCGATTGCACCTATTCTATTTCGATCCTTGTTAGAGCAATGCCATCGGGAAGCTGACCGGTATCCACTTTGCCCACCACTTCAAGCTTCTCGGTATCTACGATAGCAACCGCGTTTGAAGCGACCATCACAACTAGAACGTGCTTTCCGTCTTCATGTACGGCATAGTTCATTGGAATGGGGAAGGGTTGGCCATTTAGGTCGAACTTAAAGGATTGGTCACCAAGTTTAATTCTCTTCTTCTCGGTCCAGTTCTGAGAATCGTGCACCACAAGTTCCCCAGATCCTGCACAGGAGGTCAAGACCCATTTCCCATTCTTAGTCCATATGGTGCGGATGGGAGCCGGCGTAGAGGTCAGTGTTTTTACGACCTTTAGCGTGGTCGTATCAATAACGGAAACGTTATTAGCTCCGACATTGCCGCAGGTAAGGGTCTTGCCGTCAGGGCTAATTGCGATTCCCTCCGCGCGGGAGTCCGTTGGTATGGTTGCGATAATCTTATTGGCTTCCAAGTCGGCTACAGAAACGGAGCCTGAAACGGCGTTGGCAGCGTAAGCTCGCTTTTTATCTGGAGAAAGAACCACCATGTGGGTTCCTTTTTCACCGGTTGCAATTTCTTTTTCAACCTTGCCCTCTTTGATATTGACCGTCACCAAGCAATCTGTTGCATGGCTGGTTATCAAGATACGGTCTTCGCTTAGCCATGCGATTCCATGGGGGCGACCTTGGGTTCCTAAGTCAATGGTCCGAGTGACTTCACCACTTGGAAGGGCAACTACTGTGAGCGTTTTTTCTGGTACCTGATTCCCCATATTGCTGATAACAGCGATTTTTCCGCTTGGGCTGACCATCACCTCGTTTGGCCCTAAACCCGTTTTAATTTTTTTCACCGTTTTGCCATCTCGCAGGCTAATAAGCGATGCAGTGGCTTCTGCTTTGTTAAGCACGATTAGCGATCCCTTTAGAGATATTGGTTTAAGCTCAGCATTTGAAAGTGCGCTGGCGAAGACTAGGAGGACAGGAAGCAACATTCGCATGAGCAGATTACGGGGCGCTTGTTAGGCAGGT
Organism: Fimbriimonadaceae bacterium; assembly: GCA_037190145.1. Classification (GTDB taxonomy): domain Bacteria; phylum Armatimonadota; class Fimbriimonadia; order Fimbriimonadales; family Fimbriimonadaceae; genus 55-13. Next base: position 80,205 of record JBBCJU010000003.1, on the reverse strand, counting down.
TCCCAGGACTCTATGAAACTTAGGTTCTGGTGAATCTGGAAAAACTGAGGCTCAGGTTCTGAATGGATTGTTTTAGGTTCTAACGGTCCATTATGCCAATGAATCTTGACTGTAGCGTCAAGATTCAGCCATAACCTGCACATGACATTTTCCGAATCCGAGATTGATGCACTCTCTCGGGCGATAGCGAACCGCCGCAGTATGGGTTTGGCTCGACTATCGAACCAAGAGGTTCCGCGTGAAATCATTGACAAGATGCTTCGAGCCGCAGATTGGGCACCCAGTCATGGAGATACTGAACCTTGGCGTTATGTGATTTTTACCGGGGAGTCAAGAAAAGAGTTGGCTGAGATGTATGCCGCGGCTTATCGAGCAGATCATCAAGGCGACAAGTATGATGCGACCGGAGAACAGGGGTATCGAGATCGAGCCTTCAAAGCACCCGTATGGATCGCAATCGGAATGTCTCCGGCGGTGAATGAGAATGGGTCTCTCGTGATGACGGAGTCAGAAGAACTAATGGCCGCAGCGTGCTCTGTTCAAAATCTTCACTTAATGGCAAGTGCTCAGGGCTTAGCCGGAATGTGGCACTCGAAAGGAGTATCGATTCATCCGGCAGTTGCATCTGCATTGGGATGGGAGGCTCCGACAAGGCTTCTGGGCTTCTTTTTCTGTGGCTTTCCGAACTGTGATTGGCCAGAAGGCGAGCGCAAGCCGATTGAAGAAAAGGTCAGTTGGCGATAGTTAGCAAGTTACGGCTACTTTTTGTAAAGTAAATCCAAGACTCTAGATCAAACAATTGACCGGGACCGCCGGGGAGAACGGACGTATAGGTATCAAGATTGCAATCGTTTGTAGAGATCGCTGGCCACTCCGGCCTTGTTGATCCTTTCATGTGTCGTCGATCCGAACGGAAATCTCGATTGAAAGAGGTTGAATCTATAACCCTGAATCTAATGCTTGGATCAGGGTTAGGGAAGTTGGCTTGAGTCCATTCGGCGCTAGATAAAGTTGTCCCAACGATACAGTCTGGATCCCAGACTTGGAAGCCATCCGGTGTTGCTTCAAGCATCACTACGTGATAATCCCAGACGACGGGAGTAATGCCATTTTGAGTCTTCTGCGCCCACATCGTACACATTCGGTCTTCGGTCGAGATAAAGACGGCCCAACGGGGGTACTCAGAAGGCTCCTGAAGAATTCGCCACACGTTCTCCTCGCAGAAATTTGGGGCGGGAGTAAATGGCACAAATGGGATTATGAATGACTACCAAGATTTCATTAGCAAACATCCTAGGACCTTAAATCTGAATCTGTATAATCAGAAAATGTTTATGTTTTCGTTTATAAAGAGAGGAGTGTTTGTTGGAGTTGGTTGCCTGGTGGCAGGGATGTCGCTAGGGCAATCCTTCAACGTAGAGTTTAACAATGGAACCCAGGGCATCGTCCCTTCATCGTCTTATGCGGCGATGGGTGAAGCAGGAGTATGGAACCCATTCAATATCGGTGCTTACTCAGCAACCGGAAGTCTGATGAATCTTGATGGTTCACAGTCGAATGTATCCATCTCGGCAAGCTGGGGAGGCAACGTGTATAACACAGCTGGACCAGGGACGGGTAATTTCCGTTACTTGCTGCAAGATAGCATCACAAGTATTTCTGATGCGGGCATTCGCTTTTCAGGGCTGATGCCGGGGCTTTACACCGTCATTCTGTACACCAGTAACGCCGCCGGTTCCTACCGTATTGCAGACAATAGTTTTGCCATTAGCGGCGGAAATTCTACATCACTAGTGAGCGGTGTGAACTATCGAATGCTTAATGATTTTCAGGTGGAAAATGATTCTCTTACAATCTTTGCCACAACACGTACCACTAACTTAGCCGGTATACAGCTTGTCCATCACGCTACGCCTGTACCTGAGCCGGCAACATTGGCGATTTTAGGCTTGGGGGCTTTAGTGGGAACAAGAAAAGTTCGACGTTCCAAAAACTAATTGAACCATCTTGGGCGGTTGATTCACTTACCGCTCAAGATGGCAAAAGAACTTCGACTTTTAAATCAAGTGAACGTTGCTTCCCCCTGTCCAGCCGATTGGAATGAGATGAAAGGAGATGACCGCGTACGGCATTGCTCCTCATGCCGACTGAATGTTTATAACTTGTCAGATATGTCTGGCCAAGAGGCAGAGGCCTTTTTGCAAAGTCAAACAGGACGCGTTTGTGTGCGCTACTACCAAAGAGCGGACGGCAAGGTGATGACTAAGGACTGCCCGAAAGGACTGAAAGCTTTGCGGCAGAAGATGGCCAAACGGTTGGCGCTGGCTGCATCGTTTGCCTTGAGCGCGATTGGATGCGGAACGCACGGTGACAAGATTCGTGAGTCGATGGGTTTGGGGATTTTTGAACAAGACAATGTTGTGGTTGGCAAAATGCCGGTAACGGGAGCGATTGCAGCGCCGCTTCCCACCAAGACGATGCCGGTGTACAAGGGAAAAGAATGCCCGCCGATTCCGGTTACAAAGGGTAAGGCTAACTCTGTAATTGGGCAAGTGCCGGCTCAAGAGCCATCCATTCGAATGGGCGAGATTGCCATAAAGTAGAAAAGTTGGTTTCCATGCTCAGCTTTGATAGTTTTGCTGTGAGATAGCTTCTAGTGCGTAGGTGAAAGTTCCACGCCCGAGACGGGCGTGGAAACCATGGGCGGGTCGCCCATGCTACTAGTCTTTGTATGGATCCACTATCTCTTGTCCGGCCATAGCAACGCCGATGGGTTGGAGTCGATGCAAGACTCGAATTGTGTCTCCATGGTGTTCAAGGACTTCATCCAGCTTTTTATAGACTTCTGGAGCTTCGTCCGGACTCGCGCCTCGGAGTTCGATACCTTTGTCCATCATCTCAAGTTGGACTTTTTCCCAGTCGACAACGCCTTTAGACACGCGGTAGGGAACACCCTTGACCCATCGTTGCTTTCCGGCTGCTTGAGTTCGGGACATCACTCTTCCGGCACCATGCACCGTAGAATAGAGGCCATCCTTTGATTCCGGACGGTCTACTCCTTCCAAGATCACTGAGAAGTCGCCCATTGTGGCTCCCACAAAGCCCATTTGGCCAGGGAAGGCTGGAGTACACCCTTTTCGGATGACCCAGACTTTTTCGCCAAAGTGCTCTTCTAGCCACGCAAAGTTGTGGTGGTTATGAATGTCCTTCAAAACCCGACACTTCAGAATGTCCTCCACAATTTTCGTCACCACCGCATCTCTTCCCGCGTAGGCATAGTCCCCCGCCAAGTTCATAGCCGTGATGTAGTCCTGTCCCAGTGTGGTGTCGGTTCGGATGAGTGTCGGAGGCGCATCCATTTCTCCATCTGGAGCCTTGTCGTCAAAGTTCTTGCCCTTTGCTAGGGCCAAGAATCCTGAGGCGGTCCGATGACCAAAACCACGGCTTCCGAAGTGAACACCAATCCACAATCGTCCCTCTTCATCTTTGAAAAGGTCCACATAGTGATTGCCAGAACCCACTGTTCCAAGCTGATTCTGGGCCATCTGGATCATCTTTCTTTGAGGTCGGAATTCCGCTTTAGAAATTGCTTCCAGGACTGGGTGATCAATCGGTTCAGGATTAGGGCGTCCAACGCCAAATCCGATTAAACGCTCAATGTCATCCATGACCGCCTTGACGTCGATCTCATCCGCCATGAGGTCGGTGAGCACCGCTTTGTTCCCGCAGGCGATGTCGTAACCGACGCCGCTTGGCGAGATGTGGTTGGCATAGGCAACTGCACCGCCGATTGGCTGCGAGTATCCGGGATGGTGGTCAGCGCAGAGGACGGCGAATTCGGCCTCTTGGGCACATCGCTCGATCTGCTGCTTGGCCCGTTCATCGACGGGGCCAAAGGTTTTCAGCTTCATGATTCTCCTTTAGTGAGACGTCCTTGCTTGCCCAATGCAGGACGGGAAGGAGATTTTAACCGGTTCGCGAGGGCTCACCAATAGGCTTGGGACTATAGGTGGGGCGTCGCATGAGTCTGTAGATGGCTAAGATCGCTACAACGGTAACCATCAAGGCGAATCCTATCGTTCGTAACGGGTGCCTTTCTGGCATAGAAGCCATCAATGTGCTGCCATTGATAGCTATAGCTAATCCAGTGACTATGAAGATGACAAGCGCTACATTGTCCTTTCGGGAGTTTAGTTAGTCGGCTCCTTTAGCCGTAGCCAACAATAGCCGATGACGGTCAAATTCCAGATAATTTCGGTGATGCTGAATCGAGGGCCACTGTAAGCAAACAGAGCAAAAACTCCCACCAGACGGATCACATGCAGGATAAGGGCAAAACGGAATGCTTTTGGCTTACTGGTAATGATTGCGAAGATTCCCAAAATGCCGAGAGCAATGAGAAAAACGCGGGCGGGCTGAACCCAAGTGGGTTCTCCGGCAGGCAAGTGAGATAGCTTGTAAATAGCCACGCCTAGAATAGGTATTGCGCAACTGATGCACAGCCAGCCTAGAACACGGTCAAGAAATACATCTCCTCGGATGGTCGGGGATTGGCTCTCATAGGTACCGGCTGACATGCTTGTCAGATTACCGTTTTAGGAGCAGAAACAAGTGTCAGCGGGTGACCAGAGCACTATTTGACTCGACGGCATTTGCTCCATTCAGGCCAAATGCTAAGTAGAAAGTTGCGCCTTCTCCTTCTTTTGACGTAGCCCAAATCTTGCCACCGTGCCGTTTAACAATGCGTTCCACAATGGCTAGGCCAATACCTGTTCCTTCAAACTCACGATCGCTGTGAAGTCTTTGAAATGGTTGGAATAGTTTGTTCGCATACTCTTCATTGAATCCAACGCCGTTGTCTCGGATATAGACGGTGCTACCCTCAAGGCCAATCTCAATATGGGGTGCCTGTGACCGACTAGAGAACTTCCAGGCATTGTTCAGCAGATTGTCCAAGAGCGTCTGTAACATCTTTTTATCTGCTTGAACCTGGATATTCGGGGTTACATCGTAAGTGTGGTTGGTGTTTTCACCCGACCTTGCTAGATCGGAAAGAATGGAGTCAGCAACGTCACTTAAGTTTACGGTCTCCACGTTGACATCTGTGCGAGACAACCTTGACAGAGCGAGCATCGTGTCTATGAGTTCGCTCATTCGCCGACCTGAGGCTTTGATCCTATCTAGTGAATCTCGTCCATCCACATCAAGACGATCTCCATAGTCCTCTTGGAGGATGCTGGCATAGGAGATTACGGCTCGAAGGGGACCCCTTAAGTCGTGTGAAACTGAGTAGCTAAAGGCTTCAAGCTCCTCCTTCGCCATATTGAGTTCACTAGTTCTGGTGGCAACGGCGTGTTCTAGTTCTTGAGCTCGCCGGTTGCGACTGACTCTTTCTGCGTAATGGTTGTGGACTGTACGCCAAGACAGAGCAAACAAGAGGATGAAGAGAATCAGAGAGATAACGCCACCGACAAGGTTAAGTGTCTTTGCGGTATCTGTTGCACGTAGAGATTCTTTACTTGCGTTGGTGAGGGCAATATTCAGTCGATCACTCAGTTGGCTGACACTAGTCCGAATGTCGTCCATGATGATTTTGCCGCGATCTGAGCGGATGATGGCAAGGGCTTCTTCACGCTTGCCTGCTTTGGCTAGATCGATGGTATCAAGAAGCTCGTCGTACTTATCGTTAATCTTATCTCGAAGCTCAAGAACCTCTGATCCATTGATTTGTAGGTCGTCTAGTCTCTGCCAAAGGCGGTCAATATCAGCTTTATAACCGGAAACCCCCAAATCATAAGCTTGTAGGTATTTGGTATCTTGGGTCAGGAGAAAGCCTCTTTGGCCTGTCTCAGCATCTTTTATTCTGGACACGAGGAGTTCTAGTGCCAGTTTGGTTTCACTGGATGTCTCTACCCGTGTTTCTGCGCGTTTGCTTGCTTCGATTGCCCGAGAGACGATCCACGAGCGACTTATGGAAAATGCTCCAAGCAGAAAGAAGCCAAGTAATAGGCCGATCTCCCACCGGATAACTGCACCACGATATGCAGATGAATTTCCAAACATCCCTTGTTATCGTAACAGGAAAAGGTAATGCTTTACAACCCAATCGACGTTGAAGATTATTTGTTAAACAAGCACACTGTGAGATTTTGCAGGTACTAGCGAAGTCAAAGATGTTTTGTTATGGTTGCGTGTACCCTAAAATGTGACCTGTTCTGTAAAACTATTTGTTTTTGATTTTTAGGGATTGACGACGCACATTCAGATTGACACAAGAGTAGCTGTATCCCTTACTGACGGGTTCAAGGCTCCAATATCGCAGGGATATGAAGCCTTGAACTCTACAGTATCCACCCATGTTAGGCGGCAATACGTTGCGCAAAAGGTTCTAGGACTCTGATGACGTTCTGATATTGGCTGCTAGAAGAGAGAACAATATGGTGATCTGCAGCAATGAGGTTTGCTGTTGCTTGTCCCACTGAGCCAAAAGTGGTTTCGTGACCGGTTTTTGCGTCTACCAATAGGAGTCTTCCACCCTTCTTTTCACTATCCGTGGTGATAGCCAACAATGTGTGCTGATTCTTGTGCTGGACTCCGATCAGTTTTCGAAGGCCGCTTACTCCCGGAAAGGCTGAGACTTCTGTGCTAGACATCTTCTTCAAGTTCACTGCGACCAGGGCCTGCCGCTCTGTATTGGCCAAGTAGAGGCGATGACCGAGAAGGACTGGATGAGCACTGAGGTTATCCATATCGAGCCTTATAGATTGCACGTTTGCACCGAGTTTCCAGCACTCTAGTTTGCCTTCAACCTTTATGACGGCTACAGCCTCATCCCCATAGGCTGTGAGATGTAGTAACTCAGAATCAGTTGGGCCCTGACCTAAAATCTCAGTTCCCAATTCTGTTACCTCTACGAACCGGGCGTCACCAGAAGCGGCAAACAGTTTGTCATCGGAAGCTGCAAGCTGTAAGGTGTTCCGGTCCATGTCGAGGCGAATTCCTTCTGAGGCCATCTGACCTCGCATATCACGGAAATCTACAAGGGGACCGTTATCGTCTCGAAGGCCAATCCAACGGTTGCCCATTAGGAGTTGGTCTTGATACTCGCCTCGGAATTGCTCTAATACAAACCAGCCTTGAGCTGATACAATCTTGACTCGCTTTTCTTCTACCACGAAGAGGTTTTGACCTTTGATTGCCAATCGCCAATCTTCATTTCCGATGGGTTGATCGAAACTGACTTGTCGGCTGTCTTTGCCTGGCCAAAATCCTTGTACTGTCTTACCGCTAACGTAGATGACTCGGCCCATTCCAAACACCATGGCTCCGATGGTTTCACCAATTGGGGCGGTTTCAATGGGAGTGAGAGGCTTAAGTTCTCCGTCGAAACTTACCAAATGAAGTGGGCGTGATGATTCGCTGCCCCAACTTCTTTGTCCAGAGCCGCCATTCCCACCCCAGACTCCGACATGAGATTCTGTTTCCTCATCGGTTTCTGTATCAAGGTCTTCAGTGATAGCCGAGGGTGGCTCTTCTTGGCCTAGATTCCGGAGAATGAGTTCCGCTGCCTCATTTCCATTGTCTTCTTCAAATTGATTCTCTGAGTTCTCCAGATGGAATGTTTGAAGTACTACGTCCGGGCCATCATCTTCGAAAGTTTCTAAGTGAGTTGGAAGATCATCTAGCTTGAAAGTTATGGGAGCTTCTTGGCCAGCGCGAACATTCTCGTCCTTGATAGCAGGAACCACTTGTTCTTCCACCATTTTCTTAACCGCATTACTGAAGTTGAACTCAGGCAGGAGCGCAACTTCAGGTTCTGCATAGCGATATTCCATCTCCTTCGCCTTAGGTGCATCTGATGTTTGATCGACCTGCGGAAGGTCAGACTGCTCCGGTATGTCGAAGCTTTCCTCTTCGGAGTTCGATTGATAAGACTCTATGGCCTCCTCTTCAAGAATCTCTGCAACGATTTCCTCTTGGATGTTGGCTTCCGGTTTGATCTCTTCAGCAGCCAATTCTTCATCTACAGCAGTTTCGAAATCTAGAGATGGTGTCTCATGATCCTCAGCCCAAAGTTCTTCAGCAATTTCTGATTTGACTTCGGGTTGGTCATCGTTTTCACCGCTAGTTAGGACAAGGTCTTCAACGTGCTCATCAACCTGTACTTCTTGGTCGTTTATTACTTCAGATTCATTTAAGTCTTGAGTCTGTGTTTCTTCGGTGGAAACTTCTACAACGAGGGTTGAAGTTTCAGGCACCTGGGCAACGTCTACTGTTTCATCGATGTTGACTGCGTCTTCTGCATGTTCCGACACAACCTCTTCCTCTTGAACTGAGGTTGAATCACTTTGAAGGTCATGAGAGGGATCTCCTGCGACGGTTTTCTCAGTGAAGTCGGACTCAGAGAGTTCGTGCTGTTCTGCTAGTGTCTCCACGACGTCCTTGGTAGCGATGGAGTGAACAGAGATAAGGTTGTTTAGCTTTTCATGAGACTCGTCTACTTTATCGCTTAATGACTCTATCTCCAGTAGCAGAGACTCGTGGATTCGGTTCAGCTCATCTTCAGAACTTGGAAACTCTTTGGGCAGAGCTTCCAGGGCGTTCTGAACATCCGGGAGCGCATTCAACTTGTCAGAGATTTCATCAAGTCGGCTGAGCTTTTGGTCAAAGTCGGCGATCGGCGCAAGGTGCTGGCCGAAGCTAGAGATATGATCTAGCTTGGATCCAATGTCGGTAACGGAATCGAGGCGAGACTCGAGGCCATCTAGCCGTGGCATTGACGATTGAATAGTATCTAGTTGGCCGGGAAGACTCGCTAGACTCGCCGCGACCAACTCAAGCTCCTTGGGTATGGCTGACAATGCCTCCTGATTAGCACGCATTGTTGCGAGCTCGGCATTCATCTGCTGCATGAGTTTTGTATGCTCTTGCTGAGCAGTCACGATTAAGGCTTCTTGGTTCGTCAAGAGCGCTTCGATATGCTTGTCAGATACCTTGATGTCATCTAGGGTGTTGAGCTTGAGGCTAACCTCATCCTGCCCTTTCAATAAAAGCTTGAGTTCGGTGCGAAGAGCGTCGCTTTCTTGCTTGACAATTCCTTGAATTTTGGTTGACTCGACCGCATTGACGTCTAGTTTTCCAACCAGATCGGTGTGTCGTTTCTCTCCTTGACTAAGTTCTGCAGATGCTCGACCGGCTTCGTCCCGGGCTTCTTTAGCCAGCTTTTCAATCCGACCAAGACGTCCTTCAAAGTCTTCGATTTGAGACTTAAAAGTGCGAACGACAGGTGGGTTTTTAACAAGACGCTCTTGAGTAACTTCAATGCGCTCCAGCCGCTCGGTAATTCGTCCAACGGTCTCCATGTAGAGGTTCTTGGCCTCTTTTGACATGGACGTAGTGAACTGCTGGGAGCGGCGATTCATCAACGCCATGATTCCCAGGAATATTCCAACGCCAACGGCGATGTAAACCCAAGGGAGATTGTTAACTTGGTTGATAATGGGTTGCATCACGTTGGTTAGTTTTCCGTCCTTGGTTCCCGCTGTAGCAGGGGTGTCGATAGCTATGTGTGCAGGAATAACCTTCTTGGTGGGTTTTGCGCCGGCAATCAATACATTGCCTTGATAAACCTCGACATCTGGGCCAAGTGCGAGGGGGGCCTTACCGTTTGTGGGATCAAGAGACACCACGCAGTTGGGCTCTATATCTGCATCGGCAGAGAACGTGATTGATGTGATTCGATCATCTGGGTTTAATTTTCCAGTTGCCTCGAAGATCACAACATCCGCGGCTTTGCGGATGTCAGGATCATCCGATGCGATGACCAGTCGCCAATCTGCGGCCTGGGAAATGAACGCGCTAAGAGTTAGCGCAAAAATTGCAAACACGCGAATGCGGCCCATACCGGTATGAGTTCCGTTACTAGCGGGGTGGACAAACCAGTAATGTTACGAGGCTATTTGGCACAATGGGTTTTTTGCAGGTTTTCGGGCCTAATCATGAGTAAATTTTCGAGAAGGACCTAGTTTTGGCATGCTCTAAAACCGCTGTTAAGTGCGGCTTCTTGCCCAGGAAAACTTACTTGACGTCCCACAGGGATGAACCGCCCAGATTCCTTTTGGTTCTTAAGCATCACATAACGTGCGGGGTAGGCACAACGAGTATCCGCGTCTCCAATGTATGGCTGACCAGTCCCCGAATAATCCCGAACGGTCTGTATCATTTGATAGCCACCCAAAGCCAGTAAGGAAAGCATAACTAGACCGAAGATAAAGCGAACTATAAACGGAATTTCAAATAACACTGTTTATAATTGTGTGTTCTCCTGACCTTTTAGTGGGCCTTTCGGAGACTGCATGAATATAAGGAAGCCTAACGTAAGTGCGTATTCGTAAGGCTTCAGGGGAGTTTAACTAATTAGGAAAGATAACTAAACTGTGAAAGGAGCTATCCTTCCCATAAAGTTCAAAAACCTAATAAACTGCATATCCGCAAATTTACTTGGATTTGACTAATTGTCGTTGATTAGAATCTCTAGAGATTAGGGTTCTATTACGGCGGTAAACGAGCCCGCTAGAAAGCTCTTTGACTTGTCAGGCAGGGATAGGTTGACTTGTCCGGTCACTTTGCCCCCTTGGTTTTTAGTGAAGATCAATCGAATGGAAAATCGGTCTGAGAATTGATCCGACATTGTGGGGTTCTTTGAGTCAGTGAAAATGCCACTCACACTGCGAGGAACCGCGGCACCCTTCCGATTGCCATACTGCTGTTTTGTAAAACCCTCTGTTCCGAACTCGTACGGTTTAAGAGCAAATGACCTTCCTGCGAGTTTCTCTCCTACATTTGTCGTAAACCAAATGGAGATGTCTTGAGCAGGGAAGAATTCGTTATCGCTTGCAAATTTTAAGACCCATGCTTGAGCCTGATCTTCAACCTTTCCATTGATCGTCGCTTTGTTGATGCCGAGCTTTTTGAGGGTGATGACCTTGGGAGCAAAGGGCTTCCCGTGTAATCGTCCTGAGACAAGTTTGTTGGATATCGGTGCACTAGACACGTCACTCCTCCAAGATGCCTGAGCCACAACAGCTAGAACGAGCAGACTGATCGCGATTTTCGCCTTCATTAGGTTGGATTATCGGGACTCCTGCGCAACTTCATAAGGCTCTCTCGTAGACTTATAGGTGATGTCAACGGGACGGCTGGTGGTTGGAGTAACAGGCGCAAGTGGGGCCATCTATGCCCAAAGGTTTTTGCGCCAGGCAGCAAAGCATTGGTCGGAGATCTTCTTGATCTTGAGTGAACAAGCTATTCAAGTTTCTGCAACAGAATTAGGTGTTGCTCCTCGTCGTGATAACTTCTCGACCTTAGAATGGCTGGGAGAAGATTTTCCTCAGATTAGGTTGCTGGATTCTAAAAACTATTTCACGCCACCCGCATCCGGCTCTTTCCGACACGATGGAATGGTAATAGTTCCTTGTTCGATGGGAACGGCAGGGCGTATTGCGCATGGTATTAGTGATGATCTTTTAACTCGTTCAGCAGATGTGTGTTTGAAGGAGGGGAGAAAACTCGTCATGGTCCCGCGTGAAATGCCGATGAACGCGATCATGCTTCGAAACTTGGCAACGCTAGCAGAATCAGGAGCGACTGTTTTGCCTGCTTGCCCAGCTTGGTATTACAAACCAGCAACCGTGGAGGATATTGCAGACACCGTGGTTGCACGGATCCTCCAGACACTCGGGGTGGAGCAGGACCTGGTACGTGAATGGCAGGCTGATTAGCCGTACGTGGACTGGATTTATCGCTGGGTAGTCTGATGGTCTGATGTTGTAAGTTGTACATCAGTCAATATCAAGCTAGTGCAAACCATTGACCCCATCATTTCGCCAAATAATCCGTTCGCATCGCTGACGTTGATTGCTGCGCCAGCGATTTTGACCAATGCTTCGACTTTGCTTATCCTGAGTACAAGTAATCGATTAGCTCGCGCCGTGGATCGAGCCCGAGTCTTGGCGGACAAGTTGGAGAGGTTAGAGGCGAGCGGGGAAGAGGCGAAAGATTTGATGCTCCGTGAATTGCACTTCGCGGAAGATCGAACGCTGATCCTTGCCAAAGCTTTGCGGAGCATTTACTTCACTGTAGGAGCGTTTGCGAGCGCAGCATTCATTTCCCTCATTGGCGCCATCAGCTCCAGTATTGAAGGGGCTTTGCTCCAAGCGATTGAGATTACAGCGGTAGTTGTCGGGGCTCTGGCCGTTGGGGGATTGGTCTACGCTTCAGCCCTATTGGTGCGGGAGACAAAGATTGCTGTATCGGTGCTTCATGAAGAAGCGAGCTTCGTCAAGAAGAAGGTTCAAGAGCGTATCAGTATTAGCAAACGATGAATGCTCCAATAAATAGAAGGATCGTGATCGCTGGCGGTACTGGCTTTGTAGGAAAAGCTCTTGCTCGCGAGTTTAATAAGGCCGGATATCAAGTAGTGGTCCTTAGTCGTTCTGGTGAAAGCCAAGAAGGGGTGGAAACTGCTGCCTGGGATGGCGAAACGGTCGGGGATTGGGCCGGGGTCCTCAACCAAGCATCAGGGGTGATCAATTTAGCGGGTGCGCCGGTGACTTTACGGTGGACAGATGAAAACCGTCGCAAGATTCTAGAGAGCCGCACAAAGAGTACAGAAGCGATTGGGAAAGCTATCCGGAGTTGTTCTATACCTCCTCCCGTGTGGGTAAACGCGAGTGCTCTCGGTTTATTTGGAGATCGAGGTGATGAAGAGTTAGACGAGGCCAGTTCGGCTGGAACGGGGTTCCTTGCGGAAACATGTCTTGCATGGGAGCAAAGCCAAAAGAAAGCGGAAACTCCCCAAACTCGGAAAGCACAAGTGCGAGTTGGAATTGTGCTTGGCAATGGAGGGGGGGCATTTGATGAACTGGCTAAGATCACACAACGCTTTTTAGGTGGTGCTCAAGGGAGTGGACAACAGTGGATGTCTTGGATTCACATTGAAGACTTGGCGGCAATTTTTCGGTGGGCGGTGGAGAGCGATCTCGTAGGGCCAGTTCATGGAGTGGGATTGCACCCAGTTCGCAATGCAGAGATGATGTCAGCGTTACGCGAAGCTTTTGGGCGCCCTTGGTCGCCATCGGCTCCAGCATTTGCACTCAAGGCCGTTGGAGCTTTGATTGATGTACAAACCGATGTGCTCTTGCAGAGTCAAAGAGCAAAGTCCAAAATCTTAACCGAACGACAATTTGAATACAAGTATCCTGAACTTCGAGGGGCTTTAAAGGCCTTAGTCGAGGAACGGAACAATCAATGAACGCACTCTTATTTGCGACTCTTGTCCTTGGTCAAAGCACGAGTCACCCAGGATTTTCTCATAACGACTATGAGCAGCCTCGACCGCTGTTGGAAGCTTGGGAGCAAGGCTTTAGGTATGTCGAAGCAGATGTATTCCTTGTTGAAGGAGACCTTTTGGTGGCGCATGATCGGAAGGATTTGCGGCCCGAGCGGTCTTTGGAGAGCCTCTACCTTAAACCACTTTCTAAGTTGGTTTCGAGATCCGGAACCTCCACACCATTTTGGTTAATGGTAGATATCAAAGCAGATGGACCGAAGGTTTATGAAGCTTTGGACAAGCTATTGACTAAGTATGAAGAAATGATCGTGAAGTGGACCGATCAGGGGCCTGGAAAAGGAAGAGTAGCCGTGGTCCTGAGCGGTGATCGTCCTGTGAGTTTGGTTGCGGCGAAGAAAGAGCGAAGAGTTGCCATTGATGGGCGACCGGAAGATTTGGTCAGTAATCCCCCACCAGGTTTGGTTCCCTGGGTGAGCACCTCCTATCTTGGCTTTAAGTGGCCGTTGGAAGGGGCTTCATCACTTACGTCGGAGGAGTCCATCAAAAGCTATGTAAAGACTGCCCATGGCCAGAAGAGGCTCGTGCGGTTTTGGGCTATTCCAGATACAGCGGCGGCCTGGCGCATGCAAGTGAACCTTGGGATCGATATTATCAATACAGATAGGCCAAGAGACTTTAAAGAATGGTTTTCAGCGCAACGAAAAGGCAGTTTTAATCGTTCATTGACACAATGAAGTGCCCTACGTGCTCGACAGTCGATCTGATGATGACTGACAAGAATGGTGTTGAGATTGATTACTGCCCACAATGTCGTGGAGTGTGGTTAGATCGAGGCGAACTAGATAAGATTGTGGCTCGATCGCAGGACCAACGATCGCATCGCTATGACGACGATGATGATGACGACTACCGTCGGGACGGGCGCAAAAAGAAAAACTGGTTGATGGATATATTCGACTAAAGGCATGACCGTTTGGCTCTGCGCTCGTACCTTGTTGTCCCCAAAATACTATTTGAAATAGTTGTGCAGTTGATTCAGAGAGAAATAGGATTTTACGGCTTACGTGAGCATTCGAAATATGCGTGAGCGTTTCGAGCAATGAGTCATTAGGACCGTCCTTAATGTCATCAAATGCTGGGAAGTTCTTGGAGGTAAGGCCCAAGGTACAATCGTGTATTCACAGGGGTTTGCGCCCCACCTACCGCCATGCAAGTAACTCGCGAAGATTTGAACCCCTGCACAGTTAAACTGAACATCGTTTGTGATGAAGCGCAGGTAAAAGCCGGCTATGAGAAAGCCGTAAAGACGATTTCTAAGACCATTAAGATGCCTGGTTTCCGACCTGGTCATGTTCCTAAGGCAATGATCGATAAGATGATTGATCCTGGGCATCTGAGTGAAGAAGCTGCTGAGAACATTGTTCGAGCCGCTTTCCGAGCTGCTATTGAGCAGGAGAAGATTCAGGCTGATCCTGGAACCGCTCCGGCCGTTGAGCTTATCAAAATTGATCGAGACGAGGCCGCCTGTGAGTTTAATGCCAAGGTTCCTCTGCCTCCAGTCGTAGAGCTTGGTGAATATAAAGGGCTTGAGATTGAGCGACCAGCTATCGAGGTCACCGAAGAGGAAGTGGATTACCAGATCGAAGAGTTGCGAAAGCAACGCCACTCACGCACAGCGGTAACTGACCGTGGCGCAGAAGAAGGCGATGTATCGGTAGTAAACATCAAGCTTGAGGGAGTTGAGAGCGACGGTCGAAACTTCATGACCGTTGTCGGAAAGACTTTCCCTCAACTAGACGAAGCTTTGCTCGGAATGAAGGTTGAAGAGATGAAGAACCTTGAGCTGACATTCCCTGAGAACTTCCAAGAAAAGGATTGGGCTGGACAGACTCATAAGAGCTTGGTTACCCTAAATTCAATCAGTGCGGTCACCCTGCCTGAGATCGATGATGCATTTGCCCAGAGCTTGAAGACCGATAACGTTGACGATCTCAAGGTTAAGCTGCGAGAGGGCATTTTGCGCGCTAAGAATGACATGGTGCGAGAGATGACTACCGAGCAGCTTCTTGAAAAGCTACTGGAGCGAAGTAAGGTAGAAGTTAGCGACAATATGTGGGAGCAGCTGGCCAACCGAAGGCTCTACGAAACTGAGCAAGAGGTTCGTCAGCAAGGCAAAACCATGGAAGCGCATGCCGCAGAGAATGGGATGACCATTGAAGGTTTGGTAGAGGCTTGGCGTGAGAAGGCAAAGACCCACGTAGTTCGTGCCCTTATGATCCGCACTATCTTTGAGCAAGAGAAGATGCAGATCGACAATGAGAGCCTTAACCAAGAATTGTTTGCCATGGCGAGAGAGTTTGGAGTGGAGCCACAACAGATGTTGGAGATGCTTCAGAAGAACAATGCCATGGAAGAGCTGACATATCGGGCAATTTCTCGCAAAGTTAGCGAGTTCTTGCTCCAGAATGCCGATATCAAGGAAGTCGCACTCGCCGGGGCCTAAAGAAAGGTCCCGCCGATAGGCGACGTTTTGAATAAAATCAGGGCCACCTAACAGGAGGAAAAAGTGGGCATACCGTACGTTATCGAACAGACTTCGCGCGGAGAAAGGAGTTACGATCTTTGGTCGAGGCTTCTTAAGGATCGCATCGTTTACTTGGGTACGGAGGTCGACGATTACTACGCCAACCTCATCGTGGCCCAACTTCTCTTTCTTGAGAAGGAAGATCCTGATAAAGATGTCGAGTTGTATATCAACTCGCCGGGTGGCTCGGTTTATGCCGGACTTGCCATTTACGACACGATGCAATTGATCAAATGCGACGTTGCTACTACCTGCGTTGGAGTTGCTGCCTCTATGGGAGCGGTTCTTCTTGCGGGAGGAGCAAAGGGCAAAAGGTCATCGCTAAAACATGCTCGTGTAATGATTCACCAGGTTTCTAGTGGGTTTCGAGGAACTGCCGCCGATATTAATGTACAGGTGGCGGAAACCAACAAACTGATGGACACGCTCATGGGGCTTCTAAGCAACGATACGGGGCAACCCGAAGAGAAGGTTAGAAAGGACTGTGATCGCGATCATTGGCTTTCCTCTGCTGAAGCGGCAGCGTACGGTCTGGTTGACCGAGTTGTTGAACCTGGCGTACGATAAAGCAAGTATCTGGAGTGTGAATGGCTAGAACATTGGAAAGACGTGATCAATGCTGCCTATGCGGCAAGACCAAAGAGCAGGTAAGAAAGCTCATTGTAGGCTTGCATGGAGCGGTGTGTTCAGACTGTATCGACCTATGCAACGATATATTGCATAACGATCCGGATAAGAAGGACAACGTGGCAGCTGCCGCACCGCAAGCATCGGTCCGTCCTCCAGTGACTACCCATACCGGTGGCAAGGTTCCTAAGCCAGCCGAAATCGTCCGTCATTTGGACAATTACGTAATTGGGCAGAACCACGCCAAGAAAGCTTTGGCGGTAGCGGTCTATAACCATTACAAGCGAATTACTGATTCGCCATTCCGAGATGATGATGTGGAGCTCCAAAAGAGCAACATCCTCATGGTGGGTCCTACAGGCTCTGGAAAAACCCTGTTAGCCCAGACGTTGGCGAGAATGCTCAATGTTCCGTTTGCCATTGCCGATGCCACGGCATTGACTGAGGCGGGATACGTTGGAGAAGATGTTGAAAACATCCTTCTAAAGCTTTGGCAGGCGGCCGAGGCGGTTGATCCTAGAGATCCGAAGAAGGCATGTGAGCGCGGCATCATCTATGTTGACGAAATCGATAAGATCGGTCGTAAGAGCGATAACCCATCCATTACTCGAGATGTAAGTGGGGAAGGTGTTCAGCAAGCTCTGCTGAAGATTCTTGAAGGCACTCATGCCAATGTTCCTCCCCAAGGAGGGCGCAAGCATCCTCAGCAGGAGTATCTTCAGATTGATACCTCCAACATCCTCTTTATCTGCGGTGGTGCCTTCGAAGGAATCGAAGATATTATCAAGCGGCGGATGAAGGAGAATGTGATGGGTTTCCGAGCTAATCCGCAATCCAAAGATGAACTGGACCCGAATATAGTGCGAAGGTTGATGCCAGATGATCTTCTCAAGTACGGTTTAATTCCAGAGTTCATTGGCCGACTTCCCGTCATCGCTACTTTGGACTTGTTGGATGAGGATGCGCTAATCAATATTCTTAGCCAACCCAAGAATGCGATTCTCAAGCAATACGCAAAGTTCTTTGAGCTTGACGACGTAGAGCTGATCGTTGAGCCAGGCGCTCTGCATGAGATCGCTCGCGAAGCAATGAAGCGAAAGACCGGTGCCCGTGCCCTGAGAGCCATCATAGAGCAGATCATGATGGATGTCATGTACGAGGTGCCAACTGCTGAAGGCGTCAGACGAGTTCTAGTGCCGGAAGGAGTTATCGAGAGGGGAATTGATCCCATCTTGATGACAGAAGAAGAAATTCGAAGAGCTTCCTAATCTAGAGCTTAGACGTAAAGGGACGACGGGATATGCCGTCGTCCCTTTACTCTTCTAGCCTTTCACAAGTGTCTTCACCTGCGAGGTCTCTACTTTCGTGTTGTCTGGGTAAATGACGACTTTCCAATCCAGGTATTTCCCGTCTTGCAGCATCTTCACTCCAGAGCTACCGGTTGTTAATCGCATTCGCTTAGACTCGGCCCTTAGATTTTCATAATCTCGGCCTTTGGCCAACGTTAGAGCTCTACCCATTGACTCTTTAGCAGCTACTCTGTCGCGTAATCGATACTCAATCGCGGCTTTAAAGTAATGGTTACTCCATTCCTTGGGACTCATCTCCACAGCCTTTGTTGCATATGCGATGGAAGTATCTTCCTCTGTTCCTGTTTTGAACCTAAGATCGAGAGCAACAACTCTATAGGCTTGTGATCGCAAAGATTCGAAAGTTCGATTAGGACTGATAGGGATTGGGATTAAATCCTTGGGAGGAATCCAAGCACCTGCAATTTCTTCAAAGATCGCCGTTGCTTCTTGAGTCTTACCAAAGGTTGTGCTTAAATCTCCAAATCTAGCAAAAGCAGCCAAGTCGCGAGGTCTGGAATCCTTAACGTCTTGACCGAACACAATCTTGTATGACTCGTAGGCATCACGAGACTTGCCTAGACGTTCAAGAACACGCCCAACCTTTAAATGAATTCCCTTGTTTTTAGCATCAACACTTGCGGCAAGTTGGTAGTAGTAATGTGCGAGGCTGTAGTCCTGACGTGTCTCTGCAGCATTTGCTTTTCGGAGATATTCTCGAGTTATCCGTGATGATTCGCTGCTTAACGAGGAGGTCCTTATACTCCCCGCTTTCCGCAATTTCTTCTTTAGAGAATCTAAGTCTTGGGAAACCCCTATAGATAACTGCAAGGAAAACAGTGCTACAGAGATGAGCTGAAAAGAACGCCTATGAAGGCAAACATATCTATAGTTCATTGGATTACACGCTCGTTCAAGTGATATGTGATCGTCTTCTGCAAACCCGGCTGTTGGCTGCCAGTTAGGAGCCATCCAAACACTATCGTACTACCTTCTGATCTATTTGTAAACCGTATCTGAAGAGGTATTCATTCAGAGTCACCCGTTGATTTATATATAAAACCGTCGCCAAAAACCCATCTTGGACCTCAATCTTAACAACTCTTGGATCATTTTCTGAAACGATTGGAGGATAGGGAAGATCAGTTTGGTTTAACGGAAATCCTGCGGGAATATTTGAGTGCTCCGGAGCGCCTTAAGGAAAATGTGTTATTCAGATTTTTAGCCGTCTGCGTGAGAGACAATCTCAGAACAACGAGAGTGCCTTAACCTTAGGATACGCACCAAACTGGCCACCCCTATCAGAAGTTAGGGGATGCTACTAACCATTGCCCCGTATGTTTACCGGGTGATTGCCTTTATGATTTATCCATTGCAGGGAGAGTTTTTATTTCTGCGAAAGGAGAAAAATACATGGCAAACGCAACACATGCGGCAGTTCGAGGATCCGAAATGCTTTCCGATGAAATGTTTGGAAAGCCAAGCGAGATTTCGAAAGCTTCACTAAAGCAAATACTGAAGGTCACTCGGGCTAGTGGAGTCAATCTTCACGGATGGTGGACATACGGCAAGCCCGCGATTGATGTGGTTACGGGGGTAATCCACGTGAAGCCGGACATCGCTGGCAAGATCTTTCAAGAACTCGCAACGATCGAAAAGCTTCCACTAAAAGTCGAAGGATTCCCTCTAGGAATCATCAATCCCGAGCTCATTGAGATTCGGTTCTCCACTCCGGGAGGGCGGTAAAGATCATGGGCCCGACTGGCGATGTCTTCAAGGCAATTCAGATTCACCCAACCCGGTTCTGCAATCTCACGTGCCTCCACTGTTATTCGTCATCCGGGCCCGACCAACGGCAACAGCTACCAGCTGAGCTGTTGATGGACGCTATTTCTGGCGCTAGGGAAGAAGGTTATAACGATGCCGCGTTCTCAGGAGGAGAGCCGATTTTGTATCCCCAGCTACGCTACCTACTAGAGCATGCCAAGTCACTTGGCATGGCGACAAATATGGTCTCTAATGGAATGCTTTTGGAAGGTAAACGGCTAGAGCAGTTGATCGGGGTGACTGATCTGATTGCAATCAGCTTGGATGGGCCTCCCGAATCTCATAACCGAATGCGGAACTCTCCAATTGCTTTTCAGAAGATGTCAGCCAACTTGGAAGGGGTGCGTAGAAGCGGTATCCCGTTCGGATTTATCTTCACCCTTACAATGAGTAACTTGCACGAACTGAAATGGGTGACCGACTTTGCTTTGGAGCAAGGGGCAAAGCTGCTTCAAATCCACCCTTTGGAGGAAGTGGGACGAGGGATGAAGCTATTGGAAGGTGCAAGACCGGACGAAGTCGAGACTGCATTTGCTTACTTACAGACTTTACGTTTGCAAGCTGAAATAGGGGATCGAATGGCAATCCGAATCGACTTAGTGGATCGAGATTTGCTGAAAGACGCTGCGGGGCGAGTCTATGCCGAAAGTTGTGGTATCCCGGCGACTGATCGTCCATTGTCCGATCACCTGAGTCCTCTTGTGATCGAGCAAGATGGGGCAGTTGTTCCGTTACAGTTTGGATTTGGTCGGCACTATCAAGTAGGCAACTTATATAAACAATCCTTCGAAGAGATGTCAGCGAGATGGAAAAGGGAAGTGGCGAACGACTTCAAAAACTTGTGCTTGCAGGTCTATGAGAAAGAGATGGGAGAGGAAGAAGATTTACCCATTTTCAATTGGTATGAAGCCATTACTCGTGCCAGCCACGAGCGTGGAACACTCAAACTGCCTGTATTCTCCTAGTCAAAGCTGGGCTATCTAAGGGTTCCAGATAGCTCATCTTCAATTGTTTTGCCTGACTTCCAGACCACTCGTCGATGGAGCTTCCATGGTTTTGGCCCTGGCGAAGCCAGTTTGGAGTCGTATTGGGTGGGATCCACTTTCAGAAACTTTCGAGTTGCCATGCCAGGGAGTAACCCACCCACACGGATTGGCATCTCCAAAGGCTCCACTCCGTTAACCGTCAAGTGATCAATGACGTAGGATTCAATTTCTGAATCCGTGTTTACGGAAACAGTGAGACCTGTGTCTCCAGGATTTATCTTGACGACGGGAGTTCCATCTTTCGGAGCTCGGGTTGCTTCATCTGGAGGTGCGGGCTTCCAGCCATAGCCACAACCTATTGCCAACAGCACAATAGTAAAGGTGGATGCAGAGTTTCTAAGCAACTTTATTGTCATCAATGCAATTTAACCTGGGTAGTGATCACAACTTCCGGCTTCTCTGAATTGATTCGCCGGTCTCAAGCTATGGGACAATAATCTTTAGGGCGGCTGGAACGACTTCAATTTCTACCCAACGGCAAGGAGTGAGTTCGCCATCAATTAGGAAGGGAGAATCCCTGCGAGGCTCAAGACGTACCGAGCGGGCTCGATAATGATCTACTGCGGGATGTCCTAGATGGCTTCCCTTAAACACGCGAGGAAAGGAACGGAGAAAGTCGTGCTTAGGAAGTTTTTTTACGAGGATCACATCTAGTAGGCCATCGCTAACTGAGGCAGTTGGAGCAACCTTCATACCTCCGCCATAGCTTCGGGCATTGGCAATAGCAGTGAGCATGATATCTTCTTCAAGTATCTCACCATCAATCGTAATGCGAAGTTCCGTGGGTTTGTATCGTACAAGAGTGGTTACAACCGCGGCAAGATAAGCAGCCGTTCCGCGAAGACTGCGAAAGCCTTGATTAATGCGATCTGCAACCGCAGCATCAAAGCCCATTCCAGCAATGTTAAGGAAATAGCCTTCTGATTGGTCTGTATGCCAATGCCCTATATCCATTTGAAGGGTTTTGCCAACCTGAATAGCATCTATGGCTTTTTCGGTCGAGGCTCCAAATCCAAGGGTGCGGCAAAGATCATTACCCGTACCGCTCGGGATGATGCCAAAGATGATATCGTGATCGATTATGCCATTGGCAGTCTGAGTTATCGTGCCATCTCCACCGACTGCGATGACGCGTTCATATCCTTGAGTGACGGCAGAAATGGCTAGCTCCGTCGCATGACCAGGGTGAGTCGTAGGCCAGTAGTCAAAGTTGCCAATGCGTGAAGTGAGGTCGCTTCGAATCTGCGGCCATGTTTGTGCAAGACGTGATCGTCCGCTCTTTTCGTTGCGGATGACCACCGTTTTAGGCATGGGAAGATTGTAGCTACAGTTGGACTGACATTGAGGCTCAATTCTTTGAGACTAAGGAGCTAAAAGCTTAACCCTTCTGAACTCGTGTGAACCTGTGAGCAAGAGATCATTTCCAAGCGCTCTTGGCTGGTTTCCAAACATTTCAGATCCGGTTTCGACTTCCCAGACCTTTTCGCCCGATTCACTTAGGTGAACCAATTTTGATTTGTCGGCGATCAGAAAGCCTTCCTGATAAGTCATCGGCTGAGACAGGCCGAAATTCTGTCGGAAGCTTAGACTGCGAACCCAAAGCTCTTGCCCACTTTCGGCGGCAATGCTATAGAAGCGTCCACTGGCACTGACGGCGAAGAGGCGGGCATCCCTTAAGAGCGGGGTTCCGAATAGAGCATTGTTGGTATAGACGGCCCACATTCGTTGACCAGTCTCAAGGCTGATTCCATGAATCGTTCCATCATCGTAGGTGGCCAATAAGCGCTCGTTTGAAATAATCAGAGATTTTACGGCCGACTTTCTTTCGGCGAGTCTCCAAACCGCTTTCCCCGTGTCTTTATGAAAGGCGAGGACTTGACCGGTCTTCAGTCCCGCAAAGATGGACTGATTGTATCGAATGGGTCGAGTCGATAACGATCCTTCTAAATCTGCCGTCCAGGCGGGTTTACCGTTTGATGATATGGCGGTTAGCTTATTGGGCTGAAGCTCGGCATACAAAAACTTGTTTGCATATCCCATAGGACTGGCATAGCCTGTCCTTTTCAGTGACCAAAGAGATTTCCCTGAGTTTGCTTCCAGAGCAGTTAAGCTCCCTTGACCGATGTTTGCGTAAAGAACTCCATCCCCTTCCACGATATGAACACCCAACTGTGGCAAAACAATGGACTTAGCCCAAACCTTGTTGCCGTTTGACTGGCTTATCGCTCCATAGCTATTGTTGGTGCCAAAAAAGATGGACTGCTCGCCAACTTGGTAAGACTGTATTTGAGTTTGCAGTCGGCTACTCCAGACTGGTTCCAGCTTTGGCGATTGTATAAGAGCAACGATGAAGGGGAGAAACACTATGTTAGTTATACGCCACCCGCAATCGTTTGGATTTCATAGAACTGTTTGCCCCTTCTGGAACACCTAATACATATGCTTTCAACGTTATTGGCAGCGGTTGCCTCATTGACACCTCCGGGCGCATTCAAGTGCGCGATGGTAGTAGACCCTCAGATCGCGCAATCTGCTGATGGAACGGTAAAGGTCACTGTCCTACATGATGGAAAGTTAACAGTTCATCGTAAAGGTTCGACCAATCGGATCTATTTGGGACGCTGGAGTGGCTTCGGACACCATCAGCAGGTAGTGATTAGCGGCGATGGGTCAGCTTTTGCGATCTACGATTGCTACGCAGGGATGGAGATTTTTAACGGGAAAGGAAAGAAGATCGCCCTCCTCCTACCTCGCTTGCTGTTAAGTGAAAAGGAGTTAAAGAACGTTCCTGGAAAATGGACTTGTCATCCGGAAGGGACGTGGCTGAAAAATCCCACTTTTACATTTATGAAAAGCTATTTGGAGTTCACCGTCTATAACGGACGAAAGGTACGTGTAGACCTATAGCCAGTTGTGTCTTTTTCATACTGCCTGTAGAATTCCAATATGTTTTCCGCCTTCGTTGCTCTTTGCCTCTTGAATCCAAGTGCCAACAATCTTGATTTTAGGCCACGTGCGGATAATCTGCGCTCTATTGTTTCTCAACTGAGCAAAGCGACTGGAGAGAACCTCTTCGTTGATGGCGATATAGGCCACGAGATTGTCTTTGTTCACATGAACAAGACGGATTCAGCGACGATTCGAGGAGAATTGGCAAAAGCTGTTTTGGGTACTTGGGTAGAAAAAGATGGTGCCCTCGTGCTTGAGCGGACCCCTCTTCAGAAAACAGAAATTTGGAAACAGCATCTTGCGATTCGTCGAAAGCAAGTAGATAGCGCCCTTGCCAAAGTAGAGGAGGAGCTTAAAAAACCTTTTGACGCGCGTTCCCTTGCTGAAGGCCTAAGGCGCTTACCTACTGAACAGTCTGTCCAGAATAATAGGCAAGCGGCGACGGCCCGCTACAGAACACAGCAGCAACTTTTTGCGACCGGTCCTGCCGCTCGATTGATGCGGCGACTCCTTTTGGCATGCGACCGCAATGATTTGGCCGCAGTTGGTCCACATGAGAGACGAATCTTTAGGTTTCGTCCCAATAAGCGGCAGGGAAGAATCAATGAGGCGGCATTTCGAACCGCAGCACTTCAGTTTGCGAAAGAACAAGCGAGTTGGAAGGAGACTGTTTCAGCGAATCCATTTCCTGAAGATCGCAATGGTCAGACGGCAAGCGATCCAAGAACGCAACTTCAATACTCTGAGAAGATCGCAATGGATGCAGATATTGATATTAACAGAGGAGAAGTCGCAGCGCTCTTCTTAGTTAATCTTGATGGGCACTCTCAAAACTTTGGCCGGACCACGATTTGCCAAATGAATGTCCCCAATGCGACTCGAGACTATCTGAATGCTATGTCAGATGGAATCGCTCCAGACCCTAACGACCCTTTGGTAAAGCTTTCAGCGGAGTCAGAGCTAATAGTAGGTGCTGGTCAAGAGATCAGAGCTAGAGATGGAGACTATGCGATATCACCAGACCTTTTGAAGATGATCACTTCAGTGGGAGAAGTGGAACCACTTGGCTGGACAGTTTCCGATGTTTACTCCTCTTACGCGGACTTTAAAGGCGTAAACGTGATAGCGGTTCTCCCCGATGAAGCATTTTCAATAATTGCTTTTGGAAACGGAAACAAAATTCGCACTATCCAAGCCGTCAATAGCCTGGTGAAATCTGGGTTGTTGCAGCTCGAAGAAGAAGGAGTCTTGCATCGGTTCACGCCTGTGGATCGATGGGAATCTGCCACTGATTTTACGCCTCGTCCTGCGATGGCTAAACTGATCAAGTCGCTGGTTAACAAGGGAAGGATCGATGTCCGAGACTACGCGCTTTACGCTTTTGAGTCAAAGCGACTGAATCGTGGCGGGCTTGCCGACCTATTCACCATACTAATAGACCCTAGCCTTATGGGCAACCTAGATTTTGAGTCTTGGGATGGAATGCGCCTCTTCGGATCATTGACTCCACGGCTGCAACAAGACTTGGAAAAGGGTGGCTCTATCAAGTACGCAGGTATGAACGGAGCTCAGAAGCAGATTGCAGAGCGGATTATCTACAAAGGTGTATTGCGTAGTGAAGAACGAATGGAGCGGTTAAGCTCGCGCCTTACACATCAACCAGTGGAACCGACAGATGCGTTTCCCAATGGTATCCCTAACGATGCGCAGCTGACATCCAAATCCATCAACGCTGATACCATCGTAGCCTATGGTAAGGATAAAGCTGGAAAAGTAAAGGCCTTGCGAAGCATCAATGCTTGGACTCTGGCGCACGTAATAGCAGAAGGAGGGAACAATCCCTCAATGATGCGAGACTACGGACTTCCTAACTTGGTTGGTTACGCTGCAGGAGTGGATCGAATGTTGTCTCTCAGGTTAGTTGTGGCTCCCGGACTTTGGAAAGAAATGCCCCTTATGCTGCCGGTTTACGACGACCAGGCAAATCCTCAACCTTGGGAAAAGTTGCCAGAGCAACTTCGAAAGCAGGTTCAAACCGCCATCCAGCAACTGCAACAACAGCGCCAGAACCAGAATGGTGGTTCTCCACCCCCACCATAGTCAGTATTCATGAGTCAATCACCGTGTAAAAATAGATTTGTTGGTTTGGTTCCTATGAAATCTTTTATGATTCTTTGTGTTTTCCTGCTAACCACCTGTGTTTTTGCCCAAAAGCAGGAGTTCGACGTCATTGTCCATCAGATACCTGCCGGCTATAAGGTGAGCAAGACCCCGGATACGCTTATCTACACCAAAGAAGACTCTACGACTGGGGCGTTCTGTGCCTTAACCCTGGTCAAGTCTCAGGCATCTAAAGCGAGCAGTAACGAGAATTTCAAAAGCTTCTGGAAAACGCTCGTACAAGGTGCGGTGAAGGCTGGTAATCCTGAAGTGAATAAACCAACTTCAGATAATGGATGGACGTTAGAATCTGGTTCGTCGACTTTCGAATTAGAGGGACACAAAGGAATTGCTTTATTGATTACCGCAACCGGTCATGGGCGCGTTGCGAACCTATTGGTACTCACTAACACAGACGCGTACAAGGATGAGATTCAAAAGTTTGTTGGCACTTTATCCCTTAAAAAACCTGCAGGTACAACTCCTATAGCCAAGCCTCAGCCCCAAACAAAGAAAGGGAATTTTCAGTTCACAACAACAAATTTTGACGATGGTTGGACATCCACGGAAGACTCGGATTGGGTGACCGTTTCAAAAGGCAATCTCAAGGTGTTGGTTCACTATCCAAACAAGGCTGCAGATGAATACAACTCTGTACTCAAAACGCAGACGCAACGAGCGTGGAACACCCTGGTTGCGCCGAGGTATTCGGGTATCCAAAACTTCGCTGACCGGTCTATTCAGAGCTTTGAGTCCATTGGTTTTGCCGAGGCAAGTGCCATTGATAAAGCCTCTGGTAAAAAGGTCTATGTCGTGCTCTTTAAGAAGCACAAGAGTCAAGGAGACGGAAAGTACATTGAGTTTATAACCGACTCAAAGGCCACGTTTGAACGGGAGTTCATGACGTACCGAAACGAAGAGTTTGGATGGGAGAAATTGGAAAACTTTGTCAGGCGAAACCGTTTTGCGGTTGCAAGTGCTGATTTGACAGGTATCTGGGCTACAAACACTTACGCAAGTCTGACTTACTACTATGTAAGTTCCGGCAGGGTTGCCGGAGCAACGGCTACTTCTACGGCTGATGAATACAAATTCTTAGCGGGAGGAAAGTATAGTAGCGACCATTCTGGCGCATCTGGTCAAGTAGGCAATGCTCGATTTTCTAGGCAAACTTACAGCGGCAGCTACACAAGTAGTGATTGGTCTATCAAGTTGACTAATCGTTTCAAGGGTGAAGCCGAGACCTTTGATTGCTACTTTGAGTCTGTTAAAGGCGGCCGTATCCTTGTTTTGAAGGATAGAAACAACACATTCTTTTACTTAGCTAAGCAATAGCGTCTGATGTTTCCTGATGATCTTCGTCAGGAAACATCGTTGATTAAGCTCCCGAACTTTCGGCGGCGACAACCAGAATGTCAACCGTTCTCAACTCACGAACCAAGTCGTTAATAACGGACCCTTTGGTTAGTTGTTCAAGTTTGCTACGTTCACTGTGTCCTACCACCAACTGAGTGACGTTGTGTTCTTTACAGTAGCGAATGATTTCGTCTAGGGCTTTCCCCTTTACCTTTTCAACCCGGATACCTAAACGCTCAGCCAAGGCCAAATCGTCGTGGATGGTGCGCTCTTCTTCCTCAGTGGGTGGCTTTTCTTCCACAAAAAATGCGACGGCATCCGCATTCATCTTTTGGGCCATTCTCCAGCCTCGGCGTACGATTCGAAGGGAAGATTTTGTGGGAGACACGCAGATGAGAACGCGGTCATTCGTAGCCCACAATTTCTCGATTTTCTTCTTCTTGCGATACTCGTTAATGTCTTCGTCTACTCGTCCCGCCGCTTCGCGCATGGCGATTTCCCTAAGGGCACTTAGGGTTTCTTCTTTGAACCAAGTCTTCTTCTGGTTCTCAATCTCTTCCATGGGGAAGATATCGCCTCTTTCTAACCGGTTGATCAACGCATGAGGCGTGGCATCAATGATCTCAATCTCTTCTGCCTTATGGAAAAGCTGGTCAGGAACAGTGTCCGCAACTCGAATTCCAGTGATATCGGCAATCTTGTCGTTCAGGCTCTCAAGATGAGCGACGTTCATCGAAGTGAGGACCGAGATGCCATGCTCCATGATTTGCTCGACATCTTGCCATCGATACTCGTGTCCGGCTCCCGGAGGATTCTTCTTCTCTAGGTCGTCAATGAGGACCAAGTTCGGATGACGTTTGATGATGGCATCCACATTAAGAGCCTCGTACTCGCGACCACCATAGTGAATGATCTGAGGGGGAACGACTTCGAAACCTCCGGTATGTTCAATGGTAGATTGGCGCTTTCGGGCATCAATCATTCCAATGGCTACGTCCTGTCCTCGTTTCGCTCGTCGCTTCGCTTCATCGAGCAGACGGAACGTTTTGCCGACTCCCGTTGCAAAGCTAAGGAATATTTTTAGTTTGCCCTTACCGTCGGGCCCAAGTTCATTCATTCTCAGACTCCGGTTGAATGGTCATGATGCCATCAACCCATCTCTCTAGTGCAGGGGTTAACTCTTCTACTTTCAGCACGTTATCGGTCGGAAGTTTAGCTTGTTGCCAAAGGTAATCAATGAGGGCTTCTTCACTCATCGCTTGCCAAAAACGGTTTTGGCAAGGCACTGTTTCCGTATCGGCGTGTGCCTTTACCAGTTCCATTACATACTGCGGAACAATCACTTTTACCGAGGCTGTAGTTTCAGAAGGTTCGTACACTTTATAGGTGCAAATCACTTCGCCAAAGTGTCGGTCATGTATTTCAGTCAGCAATTGAATGCGGTAGCCATTGATCGTCGTTCTCTCAAAGCCAGTTGTCGGTTTACTTGCTGTATCTGCGTCTCTAGCAAGCGCGGACTTCACGGCTAAGCGAAGCGTGTCGGCGGTGAAAGGTTTGCGTAGAAAATCTGCAGCTCCCATTGCCATCGCTTGGTCCGCAAGATCATTGGTGCCAAACGCGGTGGTCAATATGACTTTGGCTTTCGGATTCTTTTTGCGGATGTCTCTTTGAACCTCGGTGCCGTGCATGCCGGGCATTCTTTGATCAAGCAAGACAAGGTCATAGAGGGATCCATCCCCGAATTTTTCTAGCCCACTGGGTCCATCTTCGGCGGTTTCCACCTGGTGTCCGGAATGTTCCAACGTTAGGCGCATCATGGTGCGCAAGTTGGCTTCGTCATCGATGATGAGGATTTTGCTCAAGAAGTTTATTCTCCCACGGCTATAGGGTCGGTGGGTAAGGAGAAGTGGAAGGCACTTCCTACCCCCAGTTTACTTTCCACCCAGATGCTTCCGCCGTGTGCTTTCACAATGTTGTGCGCAATTGAGAGACCGAGGCCTGCACCGCCTCCCGTCGCCCCCGGAACTTGCACGAACCGGTCAAAGATTTTGTCAACGTATTCCTTCGGAATACCCTCACCCTGATCTTCGATCGTAAAGGTTACTTGATCCTTATCTTTGGCCGCACGGACTATGATTCCTTTACCGGGATTTGAGTGACGAACGGCATTCGAAATCAGATTGATCAAGACCCGCTCAATCTGACTACGATCCGCTCGGAAAGGTTGCAGGCTAGGATCTATTTCAGCCGTCACTTGCATCTCTTTTTGTGCTGCGATGGCTTTGGTAGAGGAAATGGCTCCTTGCACTAATTCCTCAGCGTTCAATAGGGTGTAGCGCAAAGGTTGAGTTCCAGCTTCAAGTTTGGACAAATCAAGTAACTCTTGCATCAACCGTTGAAGCCGCTCAAGGTCTTGTCTTTGAAGCGCCACAACCTGCTTTTGACTGTCGTTGAGATCACCAACCGCCCCTTCCTCTAGAAGTTGTACGGACATGAGGAGAGACGTGACCGGTGTTCTTAGCTCATGTGAAGCTACACCAATGAACTCGGTCTTAAGACGGTCTACTTCTTTCAGATGAGTGATGTCTTCAAGGACGACAACCGTTCCTAACAGTTCGCCCTGATCATCTTTCATTGGGGTTACCCTTTGTCTGTATTTCCGGGTGGTCTCTCCGACCTGAATCGGAATCAAGGAGGTTTCGTCTTCCGTTGCGAGGACGGTTTCTTGTTGTATAGCGCGATGAATCGCCTTGACAATGAGCTCGTCTCCCCTATGAGAGATGATAGGTATGCGGGGAATGTCAGGGCTTGGTCCAAATAGCCCCTCTGCTGCCTTATTCAGGTAGGCGATATTGCCTCTTGAGTCGGTGACAATGACGGGATCGTAAAGGCTCTCAAGAGCTTGGTCAGACATTTTCTCCGCACGTTGCAAACGTTGCAAGGCGCGCATTTTGGCTTCTTGAAGGCTATCTGCCATGTGGTTAAAGGACTTTGCCAGTGAGCCCAGTTCATCATTGCGACGGAGCACAAGGCGCTGATCCAAGTCTCCTTCACCAATAGATTGGACACGCTCGGCAAGCATATGAAGAGGCTTTAGGATGTCCTTGGAGAGGCCTATCGTGAGGACAATGGCTAGGATGAGCGCGATGCCGGCTACTGCAATACTACGCCCGGCTGCGTTCTGAACGACTGACTTTACGATCGAACTCTCTCTTACCATTGCGTTCTGATTCAGAAGAATCAAGTCGTTAATCTCGATACTTAACTGGCTGAGATTTATCGCCGCAAAGTGAGTGAGTTCAGATCGTGTGTTCAGGTTAAGGTTCTGGTTCGTAAGGATTCGATCAGTGGTTTGGCGATGCTCGGCATACAGTTTTTCGATGCGCTTTATGTTGTCGGCTTCTCCATCCTCGTTGATCGCCGCAATCGCTTCAGTAATTCCTTCTTTGAATTCACGATCTCCTTCGTTTAGCCTTGAAATACCATCTTCTCGACGATTTGCAAGGACCTCACTAATGCCGGTCATGTCTTGCAGCAAGGCATTCTGCATCATTTGAGCTGCAGAGATGCTCTTGTAGTTGCCCTCTAAAACTCGATCCACACCTCTGCCCAGAGCGACGAAGCTACTGATGGCTGAGCTCATAACAAAGCCAAGCAACAGCACAAGAATTAGGTGGCTTACAAGAAGCCGCATCCGCACGGAACGCATGGCTCATTTTGGATCGCTTGGTTTAGCGATTGCTGGATTGAAGATCAATGCAACAAACTTCCCGCAACCGATGAGGTCTATTCTAAGGACCCTGTCCTGCCTAGTTGCACCGGTAAACTGATTATCGATGCAAAGAAATCTGATTGGCATCGTCCTTAGCGCCGGGATTTTCATCGCTGGCCTTGCTATCTTCTTCTCAAGCAAGAAACCTGATCCTGCTTCCCAGATTCCAGGAGTGGATTTTGCGCAGCCAGAGCATCCCGTAACCAAGAAAATGATTGCCGATGCAGATCGTTTGGCGTTGAAAGATGCGCCTTCGTATCAGCTTCTTTCCGTTCGCGAGGAGCCGGTCAAGATTTCGGGCCAGCAAGAACGTCCGCAGTTCATCCTTTTTATTCTCGATGGTTGCCCCTGCAGCATTGATGCTCAGCCCTTATTCAACAGTCTTTCAAAGCAGTGGAAAGATAAAGTGGACTTCTACGGCGTAATTGATTCTGACCAAAAGAAGGGAAGAGCATGGACGCAAGACTATCGCCCGTCTTTCCCAGTGGTTTCTGATTCGAAGAAGGAGATCATAAAGGCTTACGAAGCCAAGCAATCGGTTTACTGTGCTTTGGTTTCCACAGAAGGCAAGATCGTAAAGATGTGGCCTGGATATAGCCAAGACATGATGAAAGAGATGAACGACATGATTGGCAAAGAGGTCGGAGCGGAGGCCAAGCCGTTCGATGCCAAATACGCACCGAACCAAAAGACGTCTGGTTGTTACTACTAAGAAACTGAAGCAACCGCCCGGCCAAGCTGATCTCGTCGAATGTAGCACCGAGAACTTGATTTAGAACTTGGCACTGATTGCGGGTGCATTATTCCTGCCGGCTCGATAACGGCTATTCGAGACTTTCCGCCTGCTCCTGTAACCATCAATGTGTCGCCACCAGCTAGCTTGTTTGCGGAAGAGACAATAACTTCCATCACCGATCCATCGGAATACATGACGGTTACGTCGTAAAGGAATGCCTGTGCGGCCTTAATGTTCGCCATTGATCCCATTTTGGCAGACACGACCTAGTAGATGAATCCATCCATTTTGTAACAAAAAGGCTGATCGCTCGTCAAAGAACCACACATAGGGTTGTGAAATGAGGTTCTGGATGAATGGTTTTCGATTAGCAATTGTTTTTGCTCTATTAGTCTCTTTATGCGCTTTGACCAATGGATAGGGAGGCTTCGGAGGCGGAGGGATGGGAGGCGCGGCTATCAGTACGGCTACCGGAGATGAGGTGAGCCAACAGCTTATTCTTACTCCCGGCGAGAAGGGAGAATGGCTAGTTGAAGCAAAGGCTGGTGAGACTGTTATCGCAACTGCGAAGAGCACTGTCTTTGATCCTGCGCTGGAGATTGTGGATGAAGCCGGAAAAATCTTAGCTTCAAATGATGATGAAGAACCAGGCATCCAGAATCCTAGGTTGGCTTATCGGTTTTCTGCTGCCGGTAGATATCGAATCTGGGTAAAGGGTTATAAGTCCGCAGCGGGTGGACCATTCGAACTAACGATTCGGCGATTTGTTTCTACCTCTCTTGATTCTTCCAAGCCAGCACCGATCATTCTCGATGAAAAAGGGACTCATTGGCTACATGTCTCAGGCAAAAAAGGGACGTCCTTTCTCCTTGCACTTGACTACTGGTACGGCACGTCCCGAGTATGAGGTGCTAGATCCGATCGGACGTGTGATCGACGAGGACTCCTTTAGTGGAAGCCACACTCGGATAGATGTTCGAAAGGTGACGGATGGAGACTACTACCTGAAGATTTTTGCAAGGGCTGCCCCAAAAGCCTTGGTGGAGGTGAGCATGGCCCCGATGACTCTTTTTCCGGTGGTCATTGATAAGCCCACATTGCCCCGAAAACTAGCGCCCAGTTCTGTTGAGCTTGCTTTACTGGAGGTTAATCCCGGTGATTTTATTCGTATCGAGTCTGTAAGTGAGGCTCGCGGAGTCTGGTTCTCAGTAGAAGAAGTGGAGGCTCGTCATTTTCCGAAGTTTGTATCGCAGATATTCGATCATCGAAGGAAAAAGGGATGGGCAACTTGCTTGGCAAAAGAAAAGGGCGTAATTGCAATTGTTGTATCTCAGCAAAGTAATCAACCTACGGAGTATCAGCTTTCCGTCCCCAATCCCACTCAATGTTCACACTAAATTCGGTGTGGCATAAGATTGTTGTAATTCTCCCAAGTACGGTTGATACTGGGCTCGTGAGAAGTGGAATGTTCTTCAGGGTCGTTCACCTTGATGTTCGTCGAATAAGTTATTGATTTTGTACATCGTGCCAAGGTTTGCCTGGTTGGATAAAACCAGATGTATCTTCCTTATAAGCTGAAATCACGCGGACCTTAAGATTGTATACAGGCGCCGCGTATGTCTTGGCTGGGAGGTTCAACATGCTGCCTTCGCGGGTTCTCTGTTGCCTCCCAAATCCTTTGAGGGGCTGATCCTCTGAATCTCCAATTCGGTCGATCATCGAATATTTCCAAATTTAGATATGGATTTCCGGCAAGCTAACGTGGTCAGGTCAAAGGGAACTGCGTGATAAGTAAAGGAATAGCAAGATGGTGAAACACGAGACGGTGACCCAAGGATGACGACCCATTTGTTTTCCTTTATCCAGTTGGGAATAAACCAAAGACAGGCAACCGCAATCAGACAAGAAAAAGCCGCACCTATAGCAACAAGGATAACGCCTCCCAAAAAGAGACCCATTTGTCCATCTTGCCCGGTCAGATAATCTAAGAAGATTGATCCAAGTAGAGAAGATAGCCCTGTAAGCGATAAGAAGATAAGCCAATCACCATAACGCAAATGTGGTTCATCGTTCATTTCTTGTCACAGATCTTGGCTGTAGAAGCCATCATTGGTTTTATAGGCACTCTCGTCTGGCGGCGTGGGGCAAGCGTGAGCCTAAGCTCAATATTGTCGTCGAATCATCTCGCTTTAATCCGTTTGATCCAGTAAACCTGCCGAGTAATCTCAAGCGCCACAATAATTTCCACAGCACTAGAGAATAGATATAGCCTTGTCGATCATTCGCCATTATCTTCTTCTGAGCATTATTTTCCTTTTTGAGGGTAATGACTTATAATCGCGATGTGCAACGCGAAGTGGCTTCCAAAAACATCTTGTCTACCCCAATGGGACTCTTCTCTGTCCTCGCAATTGGGATTGGCATTTTTGCGATTGTTTATCTAATCGTAAAGCACCGTGAAGTCCCTCGCCCCATCTTGATAGTATCTCTAGTATCTCTTGGACTACTGACTATTGCAACCGGTCTGGTTTTTGTTCCTGCTAGAGTTGAGGTAACAACTATCTCCTCTGGTGGGATGGATGATCCTGAATAGTATCTAGGCTTGGTATAGAGAAAGCCGGTTGGCTGAGGTCTTAGCCTAGATACCACACAAAACGAGATTCGGATCAAAGGCTTTTAGTCATCGGATGGCACCTGGTTCTCGTTCTAGGAAGTAACGTGTCTCTATCACGCTTTGAGGTGGCTCCGCCCCGATCGAAAGCGACACAGACGTCATTTGCTTAATACGGAACCCCATCCCCTGCATCCGCTCCATGGTGCTATCGCGTACTTCATTGTTAGCCTTGTTTAAGTCTGCATTTGAGTATGTATAGTTTCGATGAACAATCTCTGCCCAGGTCTTCTTCTCAAACCCAGGGGTTACAAGTACATTGTCTTTTGGGGATTGAGTTGAACCTTGTCGGGCAAATACTGGAACGGAAACGAGGGCCACAAAGGTGAAAAGAAGAAGGAAACGATTGTTTATCATATCGGTGCTTAATCCTTGGAAGTTGGATGAAAAATACAATCCTCTAGTGATTAGACTACAAGATTCTCGTGTTCCCTCGGTAAAAAATCGCTAATTGTTTATAAACGTTGGTTTTTGTTTCTACCAACCGGCTGCGCCAGATGTAGAAATGCGTGGGTCTATGCCGGTGAGCTTGTTTCCCTGCGCATCAACCTGAATACTGTGACAACTGCCCATCCGCATTCCAGATACGGCGAGTTTGTGGCCTCTTGCCTCAAGTCCTTTCCTAACATCGGCAGATAGTCCATAGGGCTCCCAACGGATCTCATCCGGCATCCATTGATGATGGAATCGCGGGGCGGCTACGGCCATTTGAATATTCATCCTAAACTCGACAGTATTGAGGACAGTCTGGAAAACAGTGTTGATAATAGTGGGACCGCCCGGACTGCCAATCACAAAAGCAACCTTTCCGTCCTTTACCAAAATCGTCGGCGTCATAGAGCTTAGTGGACGCTTGCCGGGTTCCACTATGTTTTTTTCGCTTTGTATTAAACCAAAGACATTGGGTTTTCCTGGCTGGGTGGTGAAGTCATCCATTTCGTTGTTCATCAGTACGCCAGTGCCAGGAATGACCACGCTACTGCCGTAGCTAGTATTGAGGGTGTAAGTATTGGAAACCGCATTGCCGTCCTTATCTACAACCGAGTAGTGAGTTGTATGCATTCCGCTTACTCCGGGATCTAGTCCTTTGATGCTTGCCGAGGGCGTTGCTTGGTCGGAAATGGAATGACGCAACTCGTTGATGTACTTAGGGTCAAGCAACTGACTCACAGGAATCTTTACAAAGGCAGGGTCTCCTAGATGCAGAGAGCGATCCGCAAAGGCTCTCTTCATCGCTTCAACCATCAAATGGAGGGTCGTACTAGATCCATAGCCGGTTTGATTGAGGTTATCGTTTTTCAGCATCCCCAGCATCTGAAGCAGGGCAATGCCTCCCGAACTCGGTGGGGGCATGGTGAGAACTTGATATCCTCGGAAATCACCCATGAGAGGTTCTCGGTTTACCGTTCGGTAGCTGCTAAGGTCTTCAGCGCTTATCAGCCCGCCATTTTGCCGCATTGCATGGTCAAACTTCTGCGCAGTTTCTCCCTCATAAAACCCTTTTGGACCTTGATCACGTAGGAGGGTAAGCGTTCTGGCTAAATCAGGTTGTCTGAATATTTCTCCGGTCTGATAAAACTTTCCGTCTCGGCAGAATTGAGCCCAAGAAGCAGGGAACTTACGGAACTTTGGGGCTTCACTTTGTAAGTCTCTGGCCAGTCCGGCAGGCATTGCGAACCCATCGCGTGCAAGCTTTACCGCGGGTTCCACCACATCTTTCCACCTCAATTTCCCCAACTTGCGATGCGCCTCCCACATTCCAAGGGGTGTCCCCGGCACTCCAGAAGCGAGATACCCAGTTAGGGAGTCAGATGGATTTTTATACATATCGCGTGTCGCAAGTTTTGGTGCGACCTCACGATAGTCAATCGCTACGGTCCTCCCATCTGCCATGCGCACGAGCATAAAGCCACCTCCTCCCAAGTTTCCAGCTGCAGGAAAAGTTACGGCCAGGGCAAGTCCAGTCGCCACTGCGGCATCGACTGCATTTCCGCCCTTACGTAGAACAGCCGCTCCCACTCGGCTGGCGATGTCGCTATCGCTCACCACCGCTCCATTTTTGTAGCTTTGAGGGTGAATTTGAGTCGTAAGCGCAACCGCAATGAGCGAGATCATGAAAGTAGTTTAGCGAGTCCTTGTGACAATAGGTGCTGGAGTGAAGGTGTTTTTGTACAAAGACTAACTTGAGCCAACCGAATTGTTGGCTTGGTAGATACTCTTGGATTCAATATGCCTTCCTGGTAATAGATTTGGCTGGTAATTCTTCTACCGGTACACCCACTAGCTGTCATGCGTGCTGGTTTATGGTGGGCTTGTTGCATTTACCAGGTCTTCTAGAACTTTGTTAGGGAAAGACGGTGGTGGAGGTAGGGAATCTATCCCTAGCGAAATAAGGAATGTATCTAGTAACGGTTCAGGAAGAGCGTGCGATTGTAGAAGCAAGTCTTGGAGGAAGAATAGACAAGCTTGAGATGCGAGCATTCGCGGAAGATTTAGAAGAGGTTCTTGAGTCACTTGAGTCGAACCCCTTTTACCTATTGATTGACCATTCGAGAGCAAAGAATCTTGACAGTGAGGCCACAAGTATCTTAGATAACCTCAAGGATAAGGCTTTCGAATTTGGTGCAGAGAAGATTGTGACGATGGCCAGTGATGATGAGGACATCGCACGTCATACGACAGCCCGTTTGCAGCAAGTTCTCGAAGGTAGAGAACAGTTCTGCCTGGAAATTCCATCCATGCAAGCGCCTTTCTGGCAACAAACGGCAATGCTTCGAGCAGCTTAACGGACAAAGGAGTTCGTCTTTGAAGGAAGACGGGCGGGCAGTCCCCGGCGAATATCCGGTCGTCGGCTAGGATTGCCCGCCCGCTCTGTTTTTACTCAGACAAGTGAGAATACACACGATGACCCTAGAGGGGTTCTGGTTCAATGAGTTTGGCTGCCCGCCATGGATTCGAACCACGATAAACAGATTCAGAGACTGTTGTCCTGCCATTAGACGAGCGGGCAGCGCGTCGTAGACTCAACATTATACCTTTGGACAGGTTAGGCATAGGGCAGTGGACTAGAACGAAAAAAGGGCCACACATTATTCATGGCGTGTGACCCAATATTGGGCTGAGTTGATTTAGCCGCGATTTAACGCAGCCATCTCCTATTAGTGAGGTGGCTACAAACCATCGGCACTGGAATACATCAATTTGACTTGCACGTGACAAGAGATTGCGTAATCAATAGTGCAATTATTCGTATTTAGTCGGGCAAGGAATAGTCCTTACTTTTAAGTACACGTCGACTAACAGCAATGACCTGTATATTAAGGACGTGGAATCCACCCAAACGCACCAAAGAGCTTGGCGGGGTGGTGTGTCGTTCGAAGAGAAATCAATGTGAATGGAATTTCTTTAGAATTAAGCTTTTCCTTAAGATGTAACTGGCCAGACCATGACCCGATAGACATTGCCTTAGGAATTGCTTCTTCAGTTAAGCATGCTAGTGAAGAAGCATCAAAGAAATCACTAAGATTCATTTCCATCAAAGTAGGAACTTCAGACGCAAAGAGTGATTCGACAAGCTTATTAATGTAGATAACTTTTCCGATGAGAGAAAAGACTATCAGTATATCGCTTGCATTGTAAACAGTATCAATGATTTGATCCCATGTGCGTTGTGGTGGATCTGACTCAGAAACCTGATTTAAAGCTAGACACATTGCTGTAACATGGCCTTTTGCATCTGTTTCAGGAAATGCAATGACATTTAGCGTTATTCCATTATCACCATCAGTGGTCTGCATTGTTGTCTGAGTACGACCACGATTACGGAATACGGACTCAATAAGCTCTTGGATTGCTCGGTTGGGGCTCTTGAGAAATAACGTTACGGGTTGTCCTACTACTTCATCTACTGTGTAGCCAACTAGGTTCAAAAATGACTTGTTTGCGTATCGAATGAGCCCATTTCTGCAAACTCTGAGAATGCTGTGAGGTGCATGGTCGAAAGCATTTTCTGTAGCGTCGGAACGATCAGCTGGAGATGAAACAGTCTCGTATTTCCACTGAATGAATTTGACAGAAATCTCACTTCTAGAAGAAGCGCCAATTTTACGCCGAATGCGAGACCAATAAGTAATAAGTGTGCCTGGCCGTATGTTCAAGTTAACGGCAATCTGCTTATCCATATGACCCGAAGCTGCAAGTTTTAGTATCTCTAACTCACGTTCGGTGAGAAGCTCAAACGGGGACTTCGGCACTTAACTGATATCATAGCAATCTCATCAGGGGAAATGCTGTACTCATTTCCCATTACGCTAAATTGCCGGATGCAGACCATTTGGTGAAAGTAACCAAAGCACGGGTTTATAAGAACCACCACATTACTCTAAATCAAAACTAAAATACCAACTGTTGTGAAATGATTATTATAACGGCAATGCAGGATGTATGGGATCTTAGAAAATCGATACATTTCAATGTTGGATAACTATTTGACGATAAACTTTTAACATTGTTGTTTATTGACAAGGCGCGTAGGATTGTGCCTTCCAACAACAACTAGGCCTTGTATGAATTTCATGAGCCACTATTGACCTCACCTAACGAAATCAGCTTTCCGTGCCTATACTTATCCATCGGGATTAACCCGGTGTTTTTGCCGAATAGGCAGTTTAATTGTTCATGCAATTGGGACTGTTGATAAACGTGCGTGACCAAAAGGTCAAGGGGTTTATTAAATGTCTAAAGGTTTTGGTATACAAGCTAAGCTAGCTGCTGCATTTGGAACAGGTGCCATTTTATCACTCGCCATGGTGTTTGTTCCCGCGAATGGAACTGCGCACAATTGGATATATGCGTTGGCGGGTGCTTCCATGTGCTCCAGTGTTGTGTCCTTCGTTTTGATGCGCAAAGCGCTTGTTGGGCCACTCTCAGAACTTCAGAGCCGATTGGTGTCTATGGAGTCCATCTGTGTTTACCATCTCACGACTGGGCTTCAATCCTTGGCAAGAGGTGATCTTACGTATGAAGTTCAACCTGCAACAACACCGGTTCCAGTAACTGGCAGCGACGAAGTTGGGCAGCTTTGCACGACATTCAACCTTCTGCTTGGGAAGGTTCAGGCATCAGTAAGTGCGTATAACAGCGGGCGAGAAAGCTTGTCAAACATGATTACATCGGTATCACAAAACGCCGACAGCGTGGCCGGTACAAGCCAACAGCTTGCGGCTTCGAGTGAAGAAAGTGGAGCAGCGGCAAATGAAATTGCCGCAGGAAGTCAAAAACTGGCCGAAAACTCTTCTAAAGCTTCTGAGGAGATGAGCCGGCTGAATAGTCAGGTTGCTGAAGTATCTGAGAGCAGTGAAGCACAACAGATGATTGTGTCAAAGGCGTCGGATGCGCTTAAGGGAGCTTCTACAGAGATAGATCGGGTTAGCCGTGCTGCTCAACAAATGTCTGAACTCGCGAAAGAAGGCAATACCGCTGTGAATGAAACCATCCAAGCAATGGCTAGAGTAAAAGCCCGCGTTACGTTGTCTTCTGAGATAGTTCAAGAGCTGGATCTTGCTGGGCAAAAGATTGGCGACATCGTTAAAGCAATCGAAGCCATCGCCGAGCAAACCAACTTGCTTGCCCTCAATGCCGCAATAGAGGCTGCACGGGCCGGAGAGCACGGTCGTGGTTTTGCGGTAGTTGCCGAAGAAGTGCGTAAACTTGCCGAGCAGGCTGGTTCTGCAACACGAGAAATAGGATCTCTTATTGCGGGCGTTCGATCTACAGTTGATGAGACTGTAACCGCCATCCAGAGTACGACGCATGAAGTAGAGAACGGTGCTACAAGTAGTGAGCAAGCGGGTAAGTCTCTTGTTCAGATTGTTTCTGCTGCTGATGAAGTGGCAATCCAGGCAGACAAGGCCAGCAAACTTGCAAACGTTGTGGAGGCAGGGATGGGAGATGTCGCCGAAAGTGCTGCCAAGAATCTACGTGCAGCGGTCAACATGGCGGAAAATGCGCAACGTGCCAGTCAAGTCATTATGGAAGTTGCCGCCGTTGGAGAAGAGTCTTCCGCTGGCGCCGAGGAACTAAATGCAAGTATCGAAGAGGTGGGTGCTGCTGCTAGCGAGCTTGCCCATATGAGTCAATCTCTCAGAGATTTGGTCAGTCAGTTTACAGTTGATGATCATAAGCCTGGATCACACTTGCGAGTAGCGGCATAGGCTGCGGTTGGAGGAGCTTAGGTTCCTCCAGCCTTTTCCCAGACTAACGTGGAACATTCAAAGAGATCGTCTCGTTATCAGTAAAAATACTGGATAATTATTCGGTTTTCGAGGTGGAGTTATGTTGAGTTGGAGAGGGAAGTTCGTTGTTGGGTTGATGGTGATGGCCGGTGCAAGTATTGCCGTTCCTATTTTGCCCAGTAGTTACGATATGTCAAATGGTGATGGTGTAGTTAGTGGCGGAAGCTTTAATTATTGGGACCTCAGCTATTCTGGTTCCGGAAACACCAGTTTGGATAATGACTTTCTATCTGGTGGTCTCGGTGATCTGACTGATGGGATCATTGCATCAGATAACTGGAATGTTGTGGAGAACATTGAAGGTACCGGCCCCTATGTCGGGTGGCGAGCGGGACTCAACGGTGATCCTCAAATCACCTTCTACTTTGAGTCAAGTTTTATCTTCAACGAGATCACCGTTTACGTAGATGATTCCGACGGTAATGGTGGAGTCAGCTTGCCGGACGCAGTCATTATCAACGGTGTCACGTATGATGTTGATGAGACACTTGCGGGGTCGGAGCCAAAGAGCTTAACATTCTCAAATCTTGCCCTTACTAGCGATAACATCGTTATAGATTTGATCGCAAGTGGCGATTGGGTTTTCGCCAGTGAGATCACGTTTGATGCTGAGCCTGTACCAGAACCTGTAACCTTGGCAGTTCTTGGGGCTGGCCTTCTAGGCTTCATTCGCCGTAAGAACCAAGCTTGACCTAGGGTAAGTTCAGCACTTGCTGGTCGGCTTTCAGTCGATTGGCAAGTCGTTGATAATCGATTGTTTGAACAGACTTGTACTCATCAACCGACATCGAGGCAAGAGTTGCGGCGGTTTGGCCCAAAATCATAAACACGGGTTCCATGCGGATAGAACCGTAAGCGATGTGACTTGCGGAGAGGCATATTGGCACAATCAGGTTGCTGCATTCAGACGACTTGGGCAACATTGCTCGATAGTCAATGGCGTATGGCCCTTTGGTTGATTCCTGAACATCACCCTCGTTCATCACAAAGCCATCTGGACCTACAATGCGGCGTACATTGTGCGAGTCCATCTTGTAGGAACCCATACCAGCCGAAAAAGGAGAGCCTAGTTTTTTGACTAGTGAGTTTTCGTCGATCACAACATCGGCTAACATCCTGCGGGCTTCGCGGACGTATATTTGGCGCGGCCAGTGGCCGTTTTCTGGAAACTCATCGCGGGGCAAACCCCAATCTGCGTATCTCTTGCGGATGTTTTCAGGAACTCGAGGATGGTTTTGTAGGGTCCAGATCAACCCTAGTTGCCAATCACGGTGAGCATTTGCGATGCGTTCCCGTTCATCGTACGGAGCGTTTGGATAGCGGTAGTTTCGACCTATGAAATCCGTTGAAACTCCGCCCGTGTTGTTAGAATCTGTCTTGCGGTTTGGAATCGTATCGAGCTTAAAGAAGTCAGCGGTTTGACCAGCTTCCAAGGAACGGAAAACCAGTTCATAGTCACTAGCTCTATAACCCTTTGGCTTTGTAATGCGAACCCGGTTTTCGGGGAGATTGGTCAAACACATTCGGTAGCAGTAAGCCTGAATGCGTTCATCCCCTAATCCGTCCAAGTCGGTGGTCGCTGGTTCTATTCCCGGCAATAATCCACTCTTAGGATTATCCTTCTTTCGATAGGGGCTGACACCTTTGGGGATCTGGTTTTTTGTAGCCCTACCCATTTGGTTGCCATTCATCGTTTCTCCGTATTTGGAGTTCGATTCTCGTCCTGTGGTGAAAGAAACTCCTGCTCCAGCCATTAAATCGCCTTCATACGTCGCGTCGATGAAAGTGATGGCTGAGTAGATGTTTCGATCAGTCGTGCGAATTCCTACGATTCGATCGCCCCGCTTGAGAACGCCTCCATCCAAGTCCAAGCGACCATAGACGACGGGGACCTTCGCCTCTTCAATCATTTGTCGGAACGTGCGTTCGGCCACATGTGGTTCAAAAGTCCACATCGTCCGAGTTTTATCATCTCGAGCCGGTGCCCCTTGACCTTGGCCACGAAATGAAGTTTGAGCTTGCCAAACCCAAGAGTCGGGCTTTCCATAATGCTCATAGATTCTCTGATAGAACTCTCGCGAAAGCCCTCCGATGGTGCGTGCATCACCGAGGTCTGTCCATCCTAGGCCATTGCTAGTGAGGCCGCCTAAAAACGGATCGGGGCTTACCAGCAGAACTTGCTTACCCATCCGCTTTGCTTGAATGGCGGCAGTGATAGCGCCTGAAGTTCCCCCATAAACAAGGATGTCATGAGTTCTATGCTGCTGGAAAACAGCATCAGCGTGTTTTGCCCCCAATGTGTCTAGCAATGTCGGGGTACTAACTTCCGAACTGCCTTCGGCATTTGGGTGAAGTCCATCAGGAACCAGTCTGCGAAAACGATTGGGACCTT
This sequence comes from Fimbriimonadaceae bacterium, assembly GCA_037190145.1. Taxonomy (GTDB): domain Bacteria; phylum Armatimonadota; class Fimbriimonadia; order Fimbriimonadales; family Fimbriimonadaceae; genus 55-13. The sequence continues at coordinate 37,092 of JBBCJU010000003.1, read as the reverse complement.
GGTTCAATACATGTTGCCAAGCAGCCGCTTGATCCGAAAGATGCAGGTCAAGCTCTTTGGCGACTTTTCGAACCACATTGTAATATCGTTCGAGTTCTCGACGATGCCCATCATGCCCTGGTGGACGATCTAGAACAGGGTTCGTGGTTTGAAGAACGATTTGAACACTCGGGACGCCTTTACGAATGCTCGACACGATACGGCGGAGATTGGACTCAGCTTTGCTCAACGAAATATTGAAGCGTGCGACCGAATCGTTGATCGCAAACTCAATAATCACCACGTCTGGCTGGTGGCGAACTACTCGCTCTTGAACATTTTCGATGCCCCAATCAGAGTTTTTCCCGCTGCCCGAAGTATTGATCCATTCAGCCCGTCCTGGATATCGTTCCGCAAGGTTCTCTTGAATTTGCTTTACCCAGGCACCATTGGCGGACAAGCTGGTGCCATAAATGACGATCTTTAGGTTTTCGCCATTTGCTAGTCGTAGCGCGATCTGATCCAAAGTGTTGTTGCGAGGCGCCCACGCGAATGGGGTCACGCATAGCGCAATGTACAACGCCGCGAGGGCGCGCAGGGACATAACTGGTTTCATCGAAACAAAAAAGAATGCTGTTCAAAGAACAACGAAGGCAAAGATTTACCCTATTCAAGGTTTTTCTTGCCGATCTACATTTTTATCGTCATCAATGCAAAAAATCTAGAGAAGCGATGTATACTACTTTTGGTCTGCGAACCAACACCGATTTTTTCGGGGATCGCTAGTACCAACCTGAAATCATATGGATTGGCCCCGATCTCCCCGGGGCCTTTTTAATTTTTGGACCAAATGTTCTGACCGTTCAAAAAGACTTGTGCGACAGAGTTATGTCCAACCCAGTACGCAATTTCTCGATAGTCCTTTACATCGTGAATGATGAAATCAGCTCGTTTGCCAGGTTCCAAGGAACCTACGCGGTCTCCCATGTCTAGCGCATGCGCGGCATTTATGGTGCAGGCTGTTAAGGCTTCTGCTGGGGTCATTCTCATCTGAGTACATGCCAAGGACATCACAAACGGTAAAGAACACGTTGGCGAAGAGCCCGGATTGAAGTCGGTGGCTAACACAACCGGTAATCCTTCTTGAATCATGAGTCGGGCGTCAGGATATTTGGAGAGACCTAGGCAATAAACAGAGGCGGGTAGAAGAACCGGAATTACTCCCGCTTGTCGTAAAGCAGCAATTCCGTCCCCATCGGTTTGCTCTAGGTGGTCAGCAGTCTTGGCTCCAAGCTCCGCAGCAAGCTTTGCACCTCCATTATTTGTGAATTGGTCTACATGAAGGCGGGCTTTTAACTTAGTGGCGGTAAAGAGACGGCGGGCATCTTCAGGTTCGCAATAACCTGATTCCACAAATATATCACAGAAATCGGCGAGGAACTCCACCTTGGACAGATTTACAATCAAGGAATCCAAGTACTCCTTCTTGGAGTCTGAATCTGGTGGTATGGCGTGAGCCCCTAAGTAAGTTTTGACGATCCTTTGTGGTCCTAGACTCCTAGCAACCCGAAGCAGTTTTGTTTCTGACTCGAAGGTCAACCCGTAGCCAGATTTGACTTCTAGAGTAGTTGTCCCTGAAGCCAGCATCCACCGCAGTCGCTGGTTTGCTGAGCTGACAAGGTCATCAAAAGTTGCCTCTCGGGTTGCTTGAACGGTGGACATGATTCCACCGCCCGCCTCTTTGATCTCTTGGTAGGTTGCTCCTTGAATTCGTTGTTCAAACTCGCTAGATCGATCGCCTGCGAAAACGGCATGTGTGTGAGCATCGACGAAACCAGGGGTTACCAGCATGCCCTTTGCATCAATGTCTTCGTCGTATGCGGGTAGTTCGGAGTCCGGGCCAGTCCATTTGATGAGACCATCCTCGATCAACATAGACCCATGAGCAAGGATGCCAAGCTCACTCATCTGAGAACCCACTCTAGGTTCCGGAGAACCTGAAAGGGTCACAAGTTGCCCGCAATTCCGAACGGCGGTGATCATGCCGTTATTATGCGGAGTTTAAGGAGTAACACGGAATCTAGAAATGTCGGTCTCGTCAAAGTCGTTTCCGATGTATAACAAAGCGGTGTTGGCGATTTGTGCTGTTGCGTACGCCATACAGTCGCCGAAGTTTAGCTTTGCTGAACTTCGGCCCTTTCCAAAACGTTGGAATGCCAACGTGGCTGCTTCGGTGTGAGCTTGACCAAAAGATAATGTCTCTACGTTCATAGTTGCCCACCAAGCCTCAAACTGAGACAGGAAACCCCTAGAGAGAAGGACCATTCTGGCCTCCAGCAATGTAGGCGCACCGATGAACAGAGGTAGTGACCCTGCAAGCAAACTTGTGGCAGCTTCTGCTTCCTCTTGCTGTAGGATAATTGCGACGATAATTGATGCATCTAGGACAAAGCCAGCGTTAGGAGCTTTCTGTATCGATTCCAAGGGTTTCCTCCCATTCCTGCTTGGAGATAGGCTTCCTTTGTTCCGTTGTTAGGCCAGGCCATACTTCATCGCGCAAGTATTGGAATGCCTTAGCACGACCTTCTTTAACCTGGTCGGGAGCTAAGCGACGTTTGCGTTCTAACAGGGCTTGGCGTATCGCCTCAGTTTTCGTTTCGCCCGTTATTCGAGACACTTCCGTCACGAGCCGTTCAACTTCTTCATTTTTGATATTCAGGCCCATAGCGTCGTTATACCATGGTAGAAACGTGGCTATCTCAGTACAATGACTCTATGAGTCAACCCATTATCGAATGCGTTCCAAACTTCAGCGAAGGTCGAGATACGTCGATTATTGAAGCGATTGCGGCAGCGATTCGAGCTGTGGATGGATGCAAGTTACTGGATGTTGACCCGGGTAAATCGACGAACCGCACGGTGTACACGTTTGCAGGTTCCCCAGAACCTGTTTTAGAGGCAGCATTTCAAGCCGCTAAGGTTGGGGCGAGTCTGATCGATATGCGGAATCACAAAGGCGAGCACCCCCGTTTTGGGTTCCTAGATGTTTGCCCGATTATTCCCATTTCTAACTGCACAATGGAGCAAGCTGCGGAATACGCAAAACAACTATCTCGCAGATTTGCCGACGAACTGGGAATGACCATTTACAACTACGGATTTGCTGCTAGTAGTGATGAACGTCGAGACCTTAGTTATGTACGAAGTGGCGAGTATGAAGGGCTAAGCGAGAAGCTCAAAAAGCCAGAGTGGAAACCAGATTTTGGTCCCGCAACTTTTAACGAGAAACTTGGCGCAACTGCCGTGAGTGCGAGAGACATTCTCGTTGCCTACAACATCAACCTGAATACAACTTCCGTAAGACGAGCGAACTCCGTTGCCTTTGATGTGCGAGAGAAGGGAAGGATGAAGCGGGAAGGGGACCCAATCACGGGTGAGATTGTTCGAGACGGGAATGGAGCCGCGGTTTACGAGCCAGGAGTTCTAAAAAACGTCAAGGGCATCGGTTGGTATATCGAAGAATATGGCATTTGCCAAGTCTCCATGAACCTAACAAGCATTAGGGAAACCCCGGTTCATGTCGCATTTGATGAAACTTCGGAGAAGGCAAACGCTCGAGGGATTCGGATCACGGGTTCTGAGCTTGTTGGGTTGATTCCCCTAAGCTGTATGCTCGATGCTGGGCGTTACTTCTTACGAAAGCAAAAGCGCTCGACGGGGGTAAGCGATGCTGAACTCATAAAAATCGCGATCAAGTCCATGGGTTTGGATGAGTTAGGTTCCTTTGAACCTGAGAAAAAGATTATCGAATATGCCCTGCAGGATACGAATAAACGAAGATTAATCGATGTATCAGTCAAGGATTTTGTCGAGGAAACCGCTTCTGAATCTCCTGCACCTGGAGGAGGCTCGATCGCGGCAACGATGGGAGCGATGGGGGCCGCGCTTGCTACCATGGTTGCAAATCTCTCGAGCCACAAGCGTGGTTGGGATGACCGTTGGGAAGAGTTCTCGGATTGGGCGGATAAAGGCAAGGCTTATCACGACCGATTGCTCCAGTTGATTGATGAAGATACAGACGCTTTTGATGCGTTGATGGCTTGCTTTGGGTTGCCTAAATCGACAGATGAAGAAAAAGCCGCCAGAACAGCGGCGATTCAAGAGGCAACCAAACACGCGATCAACATTCCTTTAGAAGTAATGCAAGTCTCTCATGACTCGATGGCTGTGATTAAAGCCATGGCAGAGATCGGAAATCCCAATTCTGTTTCCGACGCGGGAGTCGGTGCTTTGGCGGCAAGATCAGCGGTGTTGGGCGCTCATTTGAACGTAAAGATCAACTGCGGCAGCATCAAAGATCAAGCTTTCGTCGAAGTAACCCTAGCCAAAGCCCAAATGTTGGCGGATGCTGCTGTAACCCTGGAAGAAGAGATCCTGGAGATTGTAGAAGCAAAGCTGTAGCAGGACAGAGCATCTTTGACCGTATACTCATCGCGCAGTGATAGGATATTTGCGATTGGTGATAACGATTTGGCCTTTCGTTGCTATCTGGTTGTTTGTCGATTTACTTGCCATTTTCGTAGGGAATATATTGGGTCTCAAGGTTTCTAATCCGCCACTGTCTCTGGTAGTTCCCTTATCCCTTATCTTTAATCCATTCATTTTTCCAATAATGGAGATGTACGATCCGGAGCTAACTCCCATTGACGAGGACTTAACCGAGAAAGTGAAGAATCTGGCCGCTCGGATGGGGATTTCTCCGGTACCGGTTAGGCGTCTAGTCGGTCGCACTGGAACCAGCCAGATAAATGCGTGGGTAAAGCACGATACGATTTTTGTAACTGAGAAAGCGATTAGTAGACTGAGAGATGTAGAGATTGACTTCTTACTAGGCCATGAATTGGGACATCTACGAAGAATCCGGCATCGAAAGAGAGTCTTGAAGCATCCTATTTTGATTCTTTGTTTCGTAGCTATACTGCCAGTCCTGACAGTGGCAAGAGTGGATTTTTTATGGCAAACCCGTGTTTTGGCGTTAGTAGCTTTATTTTCGGCTCTTGTTGTATTCACTGTTTGGTTAGCACACCGGGCTCCTTTGTCGGGCAAGGCTATAGAACTAGAGTGCGATCTTATTGGTGCTGAACTTTGTGGTGACTTTGAAGCTGCATATGCTGCCCTAGATAAGCTAACGGCTGAAGAGAATCCAGTCGATTCTAAGTTGAGCAGTTACCCAACAAGGGATGAACGGCTGGGACAAATCAGAGATCTTCAAGTTGCCTAATATTGAGTAGTTAGCAAGCGTAGCTGCTATATAAACTCTACTAAATCGAGGTTTGAAGGGATAAGGCTTGCAAGTCTACGATCCAAGGTTGCAAGCCTTAAGTTATTTGCTCGGCAAAGGGTCAGTAGGTAAAGATCGGTGATCTGCCGATGTCCTTGGATGTTTTTAAACAGATCCAAGCTCTCAAGAATGCTCAGGGAGTCAGGAATTAAGGTGTGATTACCTTGGGAGACGGCCTGTTTTAGAAACATGGCTGCTTGAGCAGGAGGAACGGGGCCCGTTTTTATTGCTGGCGAAGCCAATACTCTTAGGAATCCATTTTCGGTTATTGGACAGGTGGCCCAGCCCTTAACCCCGTGATTGGAGTACCAGTTCTGGCATACGTCATGGTGGATGTGACCGGAATCCATTAGTGCAACCAGCACGTTTACATCGAGTAGGAACATAAGGCTAGATTCCTTCTTGCTCCATGATGTTCAGAACATCTTCAGTCGTCAAAACAGCTCCAGGAACTCGATTCGGAAGAACTGGGAACCCATTCTTTGTCTCGATGTGGCTTAGCTCAACCTCTTTAAAAATAAGTCGGTTCAGAACCTCTCCCAGCGTTCTTTGCTCTCTGATCGCTAGCGATTTTAGAATAGACAATGCACTTGGATCTAAGTTAACGGTTGTCCTCATACAATAATTATTACGCATCAAACATCAATCATCATGCTTGGTGGTGTTCCTGCTTCTTTTTCCGGCAAAACGAGTAGTCTCTTAGGAATGGTTTTCACCATCCTTGCTGCCACTGTCCTTCAGACCACCCCTCTGGTGGATCGTTCTGAGGTCCGTGCCCAATACCTTCTGTCGCCGGAATCTAAGGGATTCTCACTCCTTTGTGCCGACGTCGTTCCTGCTATGGGGGACGTAGCTGAACCGAATGTTTCTGGTGGGTTTGGGGTTGGATTTGATCTTCATAATCCTCGTGAGCGTGACCCTTTTAACGCCAATGGAAACATTTATGGACGACCCGAGAGGGAAGTGTCGCTTCACTGGAATGGTACGGAGATTGCCAATCGGTTGTCCCCGGTGGAGATTCGGAGTGACAAGGCTCAGGAAACACGGATCAAGGTGGAGTGGACGATTGGGGGAAGCCTGGTTTCTGTTTGGGTTGGCAAGACAGCGATTTATGATCGTTTTTTAGTGCCAAAAATGCGTCCGTTAAAGTCTTCTTGGAACTTGGTGGGAGCCCAGGGCGATGTCAAGCTTTCTTATGGCCGAGGCAAAAAGGAAGAGGCATCGCAAAAAGTGAGAGTTTTTGATGCAGAGATCAATGATGTTAATCGTCATAGATTTACCAAATCTGTACAACTTCCCGAAAAGGTAGACCGGGTTGGTCGCTTAGTCGGAACATTGAAACTTGGCCCCACACCCAAAGGAATTGACCCTTGGGATAGGTCTGCATCTCTTTCTTTGAAGGATCAAAATGGCAAACGATTTGAAGTTTTGCGCTGTATGACACCCTATCGAAAAGGATGGACTTGGCAACTAGACTTGACTCATCTATTGCCGCTTCTTCAAGGCAAGAAGGAACTTAGCTGGGATTGTGAGACCTGGGGCGAAGGATGGGCGGTAACGTTTGATCTGGAGTATTTCGAGGGTCGTCTAGCGCCCAAGCCGGTGGCGGTGATTCCGCTTTGGCAGAACACCTATGAGATCGGCACGAAGAAGCCCCTGCCTGCTTCCCAAAGTCTGGATGTTCCAAGCTTTAAGCGGGCGCAAATCTACACCACAGTTAGTGGTCATGGCATGAACCCAAATACCGGCAATGCCGCTGAGTTCATCAAGCTTTGGCGAAAACTCAGCGTGAACGGCACACCTTTTCAGAGTGATCTGTGGAAAGAAGACAACTACCTCAACCCTTGCCGCCCTCAGGGAGGAACTTGGAAGTATGATCGGGCAGGTTGGGCACCGGGCTCTGTCTTGGACCCTTGGGTGGTAGACGTTACCAAGCAGTTGAAGGTCAAATCTGTGTTCGAGTACGAAATCCAACCTTACGAAAACAAGTCGCCCGTTGAAGGCAATCCGGCACGGCACATTATCGAATCCGTCTTGGTTTTATGGCGCTAACACTTTCTTGTCTTTAGCTATAGCAATGTCGCACGCAGTTGCATCGCAACGACACCATCATCTACAACTGCGGGCGAATGGGAAGGCTCTTGAGCGATTTGCACACAAGGCACAAATCACCTCAAGCGGTTGCCTTGCCTGCTTTCCGGTCGAGCTTGTGAAGCTCCTTTGTCGCCCAGGTTCGTGTAGATTCGAAGGCATCGTGTTGAAGGGCTTCAAGCTCAAGACGGGGAAGAGCACGACGTTTGTGGAGATGCTCGGCGAAGCTGGATCGGCAAATTTGGCAAGCTGAGAACTCGTAGGCTTCTTGTAGAAGATTGATCCAGTCACCTTTGGGGTTCTTTCTGACGACATCAAACATGCTCATGCGAGCTATGTGCTGATCCCATGTGTCATCGATCGAGTCGAGCTGATCCTTGACCCACCTCTCATCTCCTGGCTCGAAACTGCTACTTAGGGCAGACACAATTGTGCATCGGACACTTGGCTCAAACGTTCGACTAAACAGAGCTTCTCGAATGAGGGCACTTTTCGTTTCTTGAAGTGCGTTGAGGGTTGTGAAGACGATTTGCTCATTCTCGTGGTCAAGGAAGTTGAGAAGAATCTGGATATCTCCTGGGAAAGGGAACTTATTGAAGACACGGATTGCGGACCGTAGCTGGTTGGTTTGCAGGTTGGTCTGCATCAGTTTAACCACCCTGGCTAACCCATCTGCATCAAGCAGGTTAGCTGGGACCCAGGTCGCAGCGAGGATGCATTCCTCAACCGTCTTGTCCTCGTTGAGAGGTGCGTATGGTTTCTCAATCTTGCATTCCGGAAAGTCGGCGATCTTGGCGAACTTTGGATTTCGAGTCAGGAAGGACTGGCGGATCTTCGCGGCACGTTTCTTACCGATTCCATCCTCCGCTTTAAGGTGGATGTACCAAACGTCGGGATGCGGTTTCCTTCGATTTTGCCACGCAGCTTCACAATGCTGAAGAACCGTTCGATAGTCATTTGGGGTGCCGTATTCAATAAAGTCGTGGAGAGGCCCAATGTTGTTTTCCTGAAGCTGTTCTTTCCAAATGCGATCCAGTTCACGTCGAGCAATTCCATTGCCGCGCTTCATCAGATTGCCGAGAAGGCTATTCCTTTGAGCACGATCCTTGCTGTATCGAAGTTGTCTCCACTGAAGAATGAGTTGCTGGAGATACCAATCTTCGCGCTCTGTGGCCTGAAGTATTTGGGAGAAATACCATCCCTTTTCTTCGTCGAACATCCGATCAAAGAGGGTGCTTTTGCAGCAAGCATTGAGAATGTCAGCTTCTCTCCCAGCATCGCCGTTTTGAAAAACCTCTAGTGTTGCCTTACCGCTGCCATAGGCAAGGTAGCGTCGGAAATCTCGTTTAGTCAGAGTGTAAACCCCTTTTGTATCTTTAGCATAGTTAGTTATGTGAGCATCCGGGAGTCACTTGAAGCATGGAGAAGGCTTATGAGTGCAAACGTGCTAAGCGGATGATTGGGTTCATTGATCTCAAACTGCTTCAACACATGTCGCTTGATGTCGGAATCTCGCCACACACCAAACATTGTGACCAAAGGCGTTCCATTTTCATCGCAGATTTGTAACCGTGTGCCAGAGCGCTTTGGGATCAGTAAGGGACAGCGAGGCGCAAAGTGCGCAAAAAATGTCGGGCCGTTGTGATCTGCAACTAAGGTCGCCCATTCGATTGTTCCAAGACTTTGGTCTGTTGAGAAAGGGCGATAGGCAACATAGGGTGGGCCTTCATGGCTGTTTGAGATAACCACAAGACTTGAGTAGTATGTGGCCTCCAGCGTTCGAATGGCTTGACTCTCTAGGTGAATTCCCATCATTGCTTCCTGGGATTGGATGTCTACCAATACAGGGCTGCATCCACGAAAAGAGTCTCCTTTCCATCCTTTGAATGATTCGAACTGAATACTCATTGCTTCTCTAGTCGGAATACATTGGAGAAGTCGCTGACAATCTTTTAGCGTCATACACCGAAGAAACTCCAAAGCGCGGGGTAGGAAAGAGGGTGATCGGGTTCGTTTATCTCGAACTGGCTAATCACTCCTCTCTTGAGGTCGTCATCACGCCAAGCATCGGTCATAGTGACAAGTGCAGTGCCTTGCTCATCGCAATACTGACTTTTGGCGCCATTAGGACGATGGACCAGTAATGGTGCTCGTGGAGCAAAGTGATCTAGCAATAGGTTTCCAGTAGAGTCAATGAGTTGAATCATCCAATCGACGCTTGTAAAAGTCTGATTCCTAGACATAAGCTGATAGATGATGTGAGGAGCGTTCTTCCAACCGTCTGAGATCGAGATGATCTTTGAATAGTAACTCCCGCTTAGAGTTTGGATACATTGGTTCTCTCTATCAACCCCCATCACGGCTTCTTGAGCTTTGACATCTACCAATACGGGACTACACCCTCTAAAGAGATCGCCTTTCCAACTTTTGAAGGATTCGAAATTAATGTTCATTTTTGTCGGCGGTAGATGTATTTCTTGCCTGCCTTGTCAACGTACTCAAAGTCGTCGTTCCCTTTCCAACTGATAGTGCCGGTACCGGCGCGATTGGATTCGGCAATGACTGTTGGTTTTACTTCCTTAAACCGTTGGCTCGCCCGTTTCATAACTTCTGGTTTTCCACCGGAAAATTTCCAATCTATATCCGTATAGAGCTGAGTCAATTTATTGCCATCCAGTTTCCAAGTTCCGGTATCCGTGGCGGTTAAATATGCTCCATCGGGGCTCTTTTGGGTTGTGGTTACCGACTTGAACGTGCCATCCGCCTTATGTTCAGTAACCGTTTTGGTATCCAGCGTCATGACTGCCGATTCACAAGTCCATACGCCCACAAACGATGGACTGGCGTTACACCCAATAAGCAAGGCGGTAAGCAGTGCAAGGAACAAAGATCTAGCCACGCGGCAATGGTACTTTGATTTCATGATCCGTGGCAAATGCAATAGCTTCATCATAACCTGCGTCCACATGACGAATCACTCCCATGCCAGGATCAGATGTGAGAACTCTTTCGAGCCTTCTCGCCGCTGAATCGGTGCCATCGGCTACGACCACCATTCCTGCGTGCTGAGAATAGCCGATGCCTACACCTCCGCCGTTATGAAGGGAAACCCAGGATGCACCAGCGGCGGTATTTACCATGGCATTGAGCAGTGCCCAGTCGGCGACGGCATCGGTGCCATCCTTCATGGACTCGGTTTCCCGATTTGGGGAGGCGACGGAGCCGCAGTCTAGGTGGTCTCGACCGATGACGATCGGGGCTTTGATCTCACCGGTTCGGACAAGCTCATTGATTGCCAGGCCCATCTTGGCGCGATCTCCATAGCCTAGCCAACAGATTCGGGCGGGCAGTCCCTGGAACTGAATCTTGGGCGCGGCGTTCTCCATCCAGCGTCTGAGAGTTTTATTCTCCGGGAACAGTTCGAGAGCGAGGCGGTCCGTTCTGTAGATATCCTCTGGATCACCTGAAAGAGCAGCCCAACGGAAGGGGCCTTTGCCTTCGCAGAAGAGGGGGCGGATGTATTCGGGAACAAAACCTTTGATGTCAAACGCACGCTCGCAGCCTGCTTCTTGGGCGAAAGCGCGGATGTTGTTGCCGTAGTCAAATGTGATCGCGCCTTTGGCCTTTAGATCGAGCATGGCATGAACATGTACCGCCATTGCTTCCTTTGATCTTCGAACGTACTCGTCTGAATTGGATTCGCGCAGAGAAGCGGCTTCCTCTAGGGTCATTCCGTTTGGAACGTAACCATTGAGAGGATCGTGGGCGGAGGTTTGGTCGGTGAGGACGTCGGGAATGATCCCTCGTCGAAGCATCTCGGGAAGCACATCGGCGCAGTTTCCGACAAGACCAACCGATAGCCCTTCTGCGCCAACGAACATGGCTAGGGCTTCATCCAAGGTCCACGCAATCTGGTCGCAGTAGCCGGATTTCAGGCGTTTCTCGATTCGCGATGGATCGACGTCTATCCCCAGGAAGTTCGCGCCGTTCAAGGTTGCGGCAAGAGGTTGAGCGCCGCCCATCCCGCCCATTCCGCCGCTGACCACTAGCTTGCCTTTCAGATCGCCGCCGAAGTGTTGGTCTGCGCAGGCGGCAAAAGTCTCGAAGGTGCCTTGCACGATGCCCTGGGAGCCGATGTAAATCCAAGATCCGGCGGTCATCTGGCCGTACATCATGAGGCCCTTGCGCTCCAGCTCTCGGAAATGCTCCCAGTTGGACCATTTGCCAACCAAATTGGAGTTCGCGATCAGAACGCGCGGCGCTTCTTCATGAGTGCGGAAGATCCCGACCGGTTTGCCGGATTGGACGAGCAGGGTCTCGTCGTTCTCCAAGGATTGGAGGGAGCGAATAATGGCGTGGTAGCAATCCCAGTTTCGCGCGGCCTTCCCAGTTCCGCCATAGACAATCAGGTTCTCCGGGTCCTCGGCCACCTCGGGGTCCAGGTTGTTCATCAGCATCCGCATCGCGGCTTCCTGATGCCAGCCTTTGCAAGAGAGGGAGGTGCCGTGAGGCGCACGGACGATCGTCGGCGATTGCGTCATGCCGCAGAGTTTACTTTGACGGCGATTTTCGAGTGTTCGAGAAGGAGTTTCTGATGCTTGAATCCCTTTCTCGGCCATTTGAAAATCGTTTTCGGAAGGTCGAGAGGAGACATCAGGGGTTTGAATGTCCTTGTCGGATGTTTGAAAATCATTTTAAAACGCCCGAAAAGCGGTCCGGGACCTCCGGAAAAGCTCTACAAACGTCCGCGATTCCTTGCGGGACGGCTGTCACGGCTCGGGGGAAAGGGTGAAGGCTCCGGCTCGAATTCCACCGGCGACGGCCTCAATATCAGGGGAGAGGGCGCGGTCTACTAGGACGGGCTCTGCGATATCTCGGACAGCTTGGTACGCCTTTTGAACTCCATCGCCGGGGTGCAACGGCTTTCGGAACTCCAGCCCCTCGGCTGCGGCGAGCAGCTCTATTGCCAGGCCGAGCTCCACATTCGCCACGATCTGGCGGAGCTTGAGCGCGGAGGTCATCCCCATCGAAACATGATCCTCTTTTCCGCCAGAAGTCGGGACACTGTCAACGCTGGCGGGGTGGGAGAGAACCTTGCACTCGTTCAACAGGGCCGCAACGGTTACGTGCGCCATCATGAAGCCGGAGGAAGTTCCTGGGTGGCGGGTGAGAAATGCGGGAAGGCCCTCGCTGGTGTCGGGGTTGACTAGCCGATCGATGCGGCGCTCGCTTATCGAGAGGAGGTCGGTGAGGACGATGGCGGCGTAGTCCAGGGCATAGGCTAACGGAGCGCCGTGGAAGTTTCCGCCTGAGAGAACATCTCCGTTATCTGTGAAGACTAGGGGATTGTCGGTGCCGGAGCCGGATTCGATCTCCAAAACTTGGCGGACATGCTCCAGTGCGCCCCTCACCGCACCGTGAACCTGAGGCATACAACGCAGGCAGTAGGCATCTTGCACCCGAGGATCATTATCGCGATGAGATTCTCGAATCTCGCTGCCTTCCATGAGGTTTCGAAGGTGAGCGGCGACTTGGATTTGCCCGGGATGTGGGCGAGCGTCTTGGATTCTAGGATCGAATGCAGTTGGGGTTCCCAGCAGGGCTTCAAGAGTCATCGCCCCGGCAATATCGGCCACATGTGCGCACTGCATAGCCCTGATAAGGGCGAGAGAACCTACCGCGCCGATGGCTTGAGTGCCATTTAAAAGTGCGAGACCTTCTTTCGCTTCTAAGTTGAGAGGGTTTGCGACGGTTCTGTTGTCCCAGCAAGGGCCTTCACCAATCATGGCGAGCGCTAAGTGAGCTAATGGAGCAAGATCGCCGCTGGCCCCAACAGATCCTCGGGAAGGAATGATGGGGTGAATTTGGTCATTGAGCATCCCGACCAGAAGATCAAGCGCCTCTCTCCTAGCTCCGCTGTAGCCTTGCGCCAATACATTGGCTCGCAGAAGCATCATGGCTCTTGTCTCGGGAATAGAGAGTGGCTCACCCACTCCCACGGAGTGGCTGCGGACAAGATTGATTTGGAGAATCTTCAGGTCGTCGTCTGATATTTTGACATCAGAGAGGCGACCAAAACCGGTGTTCACTCCATAGACAACCCGATGCTCGTCCAGAATTTGCTCGACAACTTTTCGGCTGGCCTCAACTCGCTCGTAAGTAGCCGGCGCAATTGAAACAGGGGCAAAGCCATGAGCTACAGACTCAATTTGGGACAAGGTCAGCACTGACCGGTCGAGGGTTATCACAGCCGGGAAGTGTACCGACTTGGAGAAACTGGGAGAGGACTGCCCCTACTCGTTGAGAGGAGGGGCAGGGAACTGACTTTAGGCGTCAGCGTACATGTAGAACTCGTACGGATGGGGTCGTAGATCGACAGCATCGCACTCGTTTACAAGTTTGTATTCAACATAGCTCTCGATGAGTTCCTTGGTAAATACATCGCCCTTCAGCAAGAACTCGTGGTCCTCTAGAAGTGCATGGAGAGTGGCTCGGAGAGACCCTGGGGTTTGTGCGATACCTGCTCGCTCAAGAGGAGGAAGTTCGTACAGGTCCTTATCCAGAGGCTTAGGTGGCTCTATTCGGTTTTGAATTCCATCGATACCTGCCATCAGGAGCGCGGAGAAGGCAAGATATGGGTTTGCCATGGGGTCTGGCGCACGGAACTCAACTCGCTTCGCCTTAGGCGACTTGCTAACCATTGGGATACGGACACAAGCCGATCGGTTTCGAGCGGAGTACATCAGGTTAATCGGAGCCTCGTAACCAGGCACCAGCCGCCGGTAGGAGTTGGTGGAAGGTGCGCAGAAGGCCAAAAGCGCGGGCGCGTGCTTCAAGAGGCCACCGATATACCATCGAGCCGTGTCGCTGAGGGCAGCGTATCCGGCTTCGTCGAACATTTGGGTTTCGCCGTTCTTCCAAATGGATTGGTGAACGTGCATTCCACTGCCGTTATCACCAAAGAGAGGCTTCGGCATAAAGGTAGCGAACAGACCATGTTGGTAGGCGGTTTGCTTGACGATGTACTTGTACTTCATCAACTGGTCGGCAATCTTTGTGAGGGTATCGAACTTCATGTCGATCTCGCACTGACCAGCGGTTGCAACCTCGTGGTGATGCATTTCGACCGTGATTCCAACAGATTCCATATGAAGGACCATTTCTGTACGGAGGTCTTGAAGCTTATCCACAGGAGCGCAAGGGAAGTAGCCTCCCTTTGGCTTAATGGTGTAACCGGAGCTATCCTCATCACCAGAGGTCCAGTAGGCTTCTTCAGACTTGATCTTGTAGCCACTGTTATGAGGGTCTACATTGAAAAGAAGCTGATCAAACACGAAGAATTCGGCCTCAGGGCCAAAGAATGCAGTGTCCCCAATACCGGTTGACTTCAGATACTGTTCGGCCTTCTCAGCCGTGAAGCGTGGGTCCTTGGAATAAGGTTGACGAGTCAGAGGATCCTCAATCTTACAGATCACAACCGCGGTAGCAACCTCGGTGAATGGATCCATAAACATGCTGGATGGATCTGGAATGAGTAGCATGTCCGATTCATTGATGGTTTGGAAGCCACGGATGCTGGAGCCGTCGAAGGGTAGACCCTCCGTAAAGTGGTCTTCACTGAAGTGACCAACCGGCATGCTGAAGTGTTGCCAAGTACCCATCAGGTCGGTAAACCGGATGTCAACTATCTGAGCTTCGTTTTCTTGTACGAAGGCGACGGCGTCTTTAGGGGTCATTTTTCCTCGCAAAAAATTAATCGTTCGTTCGAAATCCCACGCGGGCATTGCGTAGGGCTTTCAAGCGACCGGGAGCAAAGCCCCCTGACGCCTGTGAGCAGGGCTATTCGGCAACGTTGCCAAATCGTCCTATGCATTATCACCTATAAGGGATCGTTAAGAAAAGTGGTCAAACGACGATCTATAACGGGCTTTTCTTTTGATACAGGAGCTTTGCAATTTCAGAATATTCGGGCTTAGCGCATTGGGGCAAAACAATCGATTCACCAGACAGGGTTTGGTAAGCCTCTGCAGCCCTAACATTGACCCAAGGGAGGAAGGCTTCATAAAGCAGGGCAGTATGATTGCCAACCTGTTGTGTCCGAATCCGGGCAGATTGTTCAGCATATTGAAGCATGATGAGATCACTAAGGGCTCCCATCTCTATTTGACCA
Source organism: Fimbriimonadaceae bacterium (assembly GCA_037190145.1). Taxonomy (GTDB): domain Bacteria; phylum Armatimonadota; class Fimbriimonadia; order Fimbriimonadales; family Fimbriimonadaceae; genus 55-13. The sequence goes on along the minus strand of JBBCJU010000003.1, from coordinate 21,511 downwards.
CTCAGGGAAAGCCGAACAGCTTTTGCCGCCAGTTCTGCGACAAATGAATCGGCGACCCCTTCCAAAGATGCGGTCCCTTCTTTAGCTTTTCGGATCAATCTATCTGCCAAAAAGATTCGATTGATTTCGTTGGTACCCTCATAGATTCTACTGACCCGTGCATCTCGGTAAATACGGGCGATGGGGAACTCTTCTGTAAAGCCATATCCACCATAAGTTTGAAGAGCTTCATCCACAATCCAACCTTCAACTTCAGTGGAAAAAACTTTACAAGCCGAGCACTCAACTGCAAACTCAGAGGCGGCTCGCTTATTTCCTTCAATATCTCCAGCAAACTGGCTGAAAGCGGAATCTATCAAGGCCCCGGTTCGATAGATCATGGATTCAGCGGCAAAAAACAGGGCCGCCATCAACGCAAACTTCTTCTCGATAAGTCCAAAAGATGCAATGGATTTTCCAAACTGTTTACGATCCTGCGCGTAATCAGACGCCACTTCAATCGCATGCCTTGCCGGGCCAATGGACATGGAAGAGAGCTTGAATCGTCCAAGATTCAGGGCGTTGAAGGCCACTTGGTGACCAAGCCCTGGTTCATAAAGAAGGTTTTCGAGTGGAACTTCAGCATTCTCTAGAACAAGCCGAGCCGTCGAAGAACCTTTCAAGCCCATTTTATGTTCCTCTCGGCTGACACTCACTCCGGGAAAGTCTTTTTCAACAAGAAATGCGCTGAACTGATCCCCGTTAATCTTGGCCATAACCAAGAACAGATCAGCCCATTTGGCATTGCTGATCCACATTTTGGTGCCATTTAGAATCCACTTGTTGCCATGCTGCTCCGCCCTTGTAGTTACAGAAAGAGCATCGCTTCCACTATTGGGTTCGCTAAGAGCATAGGCTCCCATCCACTCTCCGGTTGACAATAAGGGTAGGTACTTCGCTTTTTGGCTTTCATTGCCGAACAGCGAGAGACCAACTTGGCTGATACCGCTGGTAATACCATACGTCACGCTAAACGAACCGTTTAGAGACAGGTATTCCAGGATTCGAGCGGCAAGGTTTTTCGATTGTCCAAGCCCGCCAAACGTTTCCGGGGAGTCAATCCCACAAAAGCCAAGTTCACCAGCCTTTTGGATGAGGGAGGGCATCAAGCCGTCTTCTTGGTGGTCAAGGCGTTCGACTAATGGTAATACTTCGCCACGGCTGAACTGTTCTGCCGCTTGGATCATTAAGGCATCGTCGCCCTGAAACTGCTCAACTGTAAAAATTGAGTCTGGAGTGGATGAAAAAAAATCGCAGCCGGTTGCGTTGGTGATGGATGAAATGGGCATCGTCTTCCTCGACGGTGTCGTCGTACCCAAGATTATATTCACTGTGCAGCTAGAATGGATTCACCATGATCGGATCTATTCTTGCAACCATCGCGGCATTAGCAGGTCAAAATGCCGATAGCGTCAAAGCCAAAGTTGATCGGTCTGGAGAAGCCATGCTACGTAGTTTCTTGGCTGAGATTAGTGAAGAAAAGGCATACCACGGCCTGATTCTACGTTCCCATCGTGAGACCAGTGAGAGTGGTTTTACTCCCAACGCATCTATGGAGATATGGCGAGATGCCAAGAAGTTGAGAGTCGAATTTGGAGATTTAGAAGGTGCTTCCATCCTAGTTGTCTCTGATGGAAACAAGGTTCTGGAAGATGTTGGCGATGAATCACTTACCTTGAGAAACGCATCCGATCTTCCGGCTGAACAAAGCGACAGTATCGGACCAGATGGAACCGCCGCGTCGCCATGGTTTTTCCTAATGGAAGGGCCAAGTCTCCTGGATAGGTTGAGTGGAAGTTGTGCGATTTCATTGGGAGCCTCGCCGAACTCTATCATCTGGGATTCCAATGAATTTGGAAGCGTAACTGTAACCAAAAACGAAAGCGTAGAAGAGCTCTCCGTTTGGGAGCTTGAGTTCGATCATCTTCCGTATCAAACGCGATTATCAAGTTTAGACTCGGTTTGGGTAAAGCCGATTGACCCTACTTCCAGATGGCGGCAAAAAGTGATCCTGACGTCCACTAATCATTTTCCGAAGAAAGTTTTTAGCACAAAGGGTGTAAAGGGAAGACCTCTTCACGACCTAACCTCGGAGTAGAAAGCCAGTGAATCGGTATAATTGAGTTGGTGGGGCCTGTAGCTCAGCGGTTAGAGCGTGCGGCTCATAACCGCTTGGTCGCGGGTTCGATCCCCGCCGGGCCCACCAATTTAGCCTACTGATTCACAAGAACAAGTAATGTGGGTAGGTGATGGTTTGGCAGTTGAGTGCTTCTTAAGCACCTTTGCAAACTCTTCCTTTTCTGTTTCACTAAGCCCAGAGTTTAGGCTAGTAGTACAGGCGTCATAGGGACGTAGCTCAAATGTTTTTGGGACCTCAATATCCGCAGAGAGCTTAAACTGTCTGACATCTGTAAAAGAAACCACCTTCTTCTTTTTGGCGACGGCCAGGACATACTTGGCCTTAGGAATTTTTGCATCTCCCTCGTTAACGAGCATCGCTGCATAGTCGTCTTCAAGGATCACTGGTACGTTCTTCGACCCACGTGAGATTACGGCGATGACGAGCTTTCCATCTAGCAAACCGCCAACGGTATAATTCACCTCTTTTTTGGTGGCAGATGGTGGTTGCACAGCTACCTCTGTCTTAGTACAAGAAGCACAGATTATTAAGCTGATGATCAAGACGAGAAATCGCATTGATCTACATTGAACCCGTTAATGCCTTCTTCACGTTTGTGACGTCCTCAAATAGTGGATTTCAGAGTTTGGGCACTTCTTTCAGCAGGTTTTGCGGGCATAACTGCGGTTCTGGCAAAGAAGGGTGTAGACGGAGTTCCTCCGAATGTGGCGCTAGTTATAAGAGTAGGGTTTGTACTCTTATTCTCAATATCTCTGGCGCTTGTTACTCGGCAGGTTTCATTTGGTCAACTGACAAAGGGCAACTGGGCATTCTTGGCCCTATCAGCACTGGCAACCTGGCTATCTTGGCTTTGCTACTTCAGAGCTTTGCAAGGAGGTCCAGTCTCTGTAGTGGCTCCAATCGATAAACTAAGTTTTGTTTTGGCCGTAGTTTTTGGAGTCATCTTTCTCAGCGAGAAGATTGACTTGAAAATGGGTCTGGGCTGTTTACTTATTGTCGCTGGAGTCTTGTTGACTTTAAAGTAAATCTAACGAGTCTTTTGCCATCGGTTGATTGGAAGCCAGATAATCTCGCTTCGACCGATGATGTTGTCTCGCGGGACCAATCCCCAAGCACGGCTATCGAAGGAGCCGTTACGGTTATCGCCAAACATCAAGTAGTAGCCAGGCGGTACCGGAGCAGGCTTTAGGTCTTCCAACTCTTTAAGGACGGTTTTCTCTTCGTCGCTCAAGCTAGATCGATCTTTCCAGCTCAAGACCCAAGCTTCTTTAGTTTCCTTGTCTGCATCGGTTGCCCCGACCGCAAACTCTTTGGAAATTCCGGAAGCGACGTTGTAATTGGGCGATGAATCAAATCCGTTTTCTAGAATGACGGGAATGTACTTACCCTCCCATTCTTTGCGGACTCCGGTGTACTTGACAAGCTTCCAATCGAACCTCATTTCAGGGTCTTTGGTATAAGGCTCGTCCACAACTTGACCATTCCTATACAACCGTCCGCCGCGTACTTCCACGACATCGCCCGGAGCACCTTGACAACGCTTGATAAAGTCGACCTTTACTTCGCCATTCTCATCTTGCTGATCTTGGCTTGTGGCCCCCGTAGGTGGCTTGAAGACAACGATGTCGCGAACTTTAGGGTCTGTGTATCGATAGATCGCTTTGTTTGCAACGATAAAGTCGTTTACTAACAGCGTATCGATCATGGAGGGCGTAGGAATCAGAAACGCCTGGACCGCAAAGGGTCGTATGATTAGGAAAACGAAGACGCCTGCATAGATAATGGCGTCCAGAAACTCGTTGAAGAAGCGGGCTGTCTTGTATCCACCGGTCCGAAGATGTGAATGGGTGTTCTTTAAGACAGGAAAAAGGGCCAGTCGAATAACCGTGCAAGCTGCGACAAATGCCACGACTTGACTCAGCGGTGTCCGTGCAACCGTATCGATAAATTCACGGAGACCGCCGGTAGGTTCAGCTTGGGCAAGGAAGACTGGCCACACAGTTTTTTAGCGTCGCTCTTTGATTCGTGCGTCCTTACCAACCTTGTCTCGAAGGTAGTAAAGCTTAGCTCTTCGAACTCGACCGCGTCGAGTTACATCAATCTTTGCAACGTTTGGCGAGTGGATGGGGAACGTTCGCTCAACACCAACTCCGTTTGAAATCTTTCGAACCTGAATGGTTTCTGCGATGCCACCGTTCTTAACGCCAATGACCACGCCTTCATACATCTGAATTCGTTCTTTGCCGCCTTCACGGACCTTTACACTAACCTTAACGGTGTCGCCGGGCCAAATGGTTGGCAAATCGGTCTTCTTACAATCCTGAACGACACTCTCTAAAATCGCCGCTTTCGACATTCTTCTTAATTCCCTTGTAACAGCGCAACAGGCTAGATGGCCTCTGCGAGCTTAAGATGATAGCACATCAAGATCACTGATATCCAGGTCCGCTTTCCTCAGTAGGTCTGGCCGATTTTTCAGAGTCAATTCAAGGGAGATCTTCCGTCGCCAATTCTTGATCTTTTTGTGGTCGCCACTGAGGAGCACATCGGGAACTTTATGTCCTTGGTAGATCTCGGGTCGAGTGAAATTGGGGGAGCTAAGAAGGCCATCTGAATGGCTATCTTGGTGAAGGCTTCCTGCACTTCCTAATGCACCGGGCAGTAGCCGCACGATGCTATCGGTCATGACCAGAGCCGGTAGCTCGCCACCCGTTAGGATATAGTCTCCGATGCTAAAGCAATGGGTTGCAAAGATTTCCCGCACTCTATCATCGAATCCTTCGTAGTGCCCACAGAGGAACACGATATGGTCCATTTCTGCGAGCTCTTGTGAATCTGACTGATGAAAGGATTTGCCCGTGGGGTCCGTCATGACTACAGCGATCTTTGGTGACTTTTCGGCCCCCAGCCCTAATTGCCGGAGGGCCATTTCAACGGGTTCAACCGCAATAAGCATCCCGGAGGCTCCGCCGTAGGGTGTGTCATCAACTTTGCCATGGCGATCATAGGTGAAGTCCCTTGGGTTGACTGCTCCAAATGTCACCTTTTGCTCAGCTTCAGCTCGAGCCAAAATGCTATGGCGGCATGCATTGATCACCATCTCTGGAAAGAGTGTTAGGAAGTCAATGCGCAGCATGTCGTCATTATGAGTCACTGTGGCTTTCTGGTGGTCCCTTCACCCTCACACGGAATTCACGATGCGAAGGTATCCTCATATCATCTCATCCATACGGAGACTGAATGTCGAATATTCCTGCTGATTTGAAGTACACCAAGACCCACGAGTGGGTTCGTTTGGAAGGCGATGTCGCCACCATCGGTATCACTGACTTTGCCCAGTCAGAACTTGGTGACGTTGTATTTGTTGAGCTTCCTAATGTAGGACGTGCTCTGACTGCTGGGGACACATTTGGTTCCGTTGAGTCAGTTAAGACCGTAAGCGACGTGTATGCACCCATTACCGGTGAAGTGATCGAGTCAAATGAAGCCCTCGGTGCTCAATCAGAATTGATCAACTCTGATCCATATGGCAAGGGATTTATGATGAAGCTACGCGTAAACCCTGCGGATGTAGAAGGGCTGATGTCTGCTGACGATTACAAAGCTGTTACTGGCTAAGCAGTCGACAATTTGAAAAGGGAAGGAGTGCTTTCTTTTGGTTCTTTCCCTTATCTACAACTTAATCTAGAAAGGAAAAACTAAGTAACCAAGTGCCGTACATCCCTCACACCGAAGCTGATCGCCAAGCTATGCTGGCCACGATTGGCGCAGAGTCAATTGATGAACTCTTCCGCGAGATTCCCCAGAACCTACGTATTGCTCCAGGTTCGCTAAATATCCCCCCCGCTCTGGACGAGTATCGCCTCTATGGGCACATGGCGGAGATCGCCAAGAAGAACGTTAACCTACAAGACGTTACGTGCTTTCTGGGTGCGGGCATTTATGACCGATACATTCCCGCAACCGTTGGCGCGATCATTTCACGCGGAGAGTTTCTAACCGCTTACACTCCTTACCAGCCTGAACTTTCCCAGGGCTACCTTCAAACCATCTATGAGTTTCAAACAATGGTCGCGGAACTCTATGGAATGGACATCGCAAACGCCTCTATGTACGATGGATCTACCTCTATGGCAGAGGCCGCAATTCTAGCGCACGGCTTGAACGGTCGAACCAAGATCATGGTGAGTGGAGCGGTGCATCCTCATTATCGCCAGGTGTTGGATACGTACTGTTGGTCGATGAGCTTGACCGTAGAGACTCTTTCTACCCCTAACGGGATGACGGACCTTTCTGCCGTGGGTAGTGAATCTGCTTGTGTTATTGTCCAGTATCCCAACTTCTTCGGCGGGATCGAAGATCTGGCGGCAGCTCGAAAGGTTGCGGATGACACCGGAGCGATGCTTATCGTGGTCGCAGACCCAGTTGCTTGTGCTTTACTGAAATCTCCTGGAGCCTATGGTGCTGATATCGTCGTAGGAGAAGGGCAGCCAATGGGAGTCGCGATGGGACTGGGCGGTCCAATGGTGGGTCTGTTTGCCTGTAAAAAGGATTTGGTGCGAAGGATTCCTGGAAGAATCGTTGGTCGCACCGAGGACCATAACGGAACTCCTGGCTACGTAATGACTCTACGAACTCGCGAGCAGGATATTCGACGCGAGAAGGCAACCTCCAATATCTGTACCAATGAAGCCCTGATGGCATTGGCCGCAACCATCTACATGGAAGCTCTGGGCAAGAACGGTATGAGGCAAGTCGCAGAGTCGTCGGTCCGAAATACGCAATATGCGATAAAAGCCTTGGTGGACGCTGGAGCCAAGATTCGGTATTCCGGCAAAGTCTTCGGCGAGTTTGTTTTGGACCTTGGCAAGAATGCGGTTGAAGTTCGAGATTCTCTGCTGAAGAAGGGAATCTTGGCGGGTTTGCCGTTAGGCCACTACTATCCAGACATGGATAACTGCCTTCTGGTAGCTGTCACTGAGATTCGCTCTAAAGCTGAGATTGACCAATTTGCCGCCGAGTTGGCGACTGCCCTCAAGTAAGAAATGCCTACAAAAACTGTTCCCGTACCCCAGTCCATATTTGAAAAGTCATCGCCAGGGCGCATTGGATGCAATATTCCGGTTTGCGATACGCCTGAGGTGGATATTGCCTTAGCCGTTGGCGAGACTCGTGATGATCTGCACCTGCCCGAGATTGGCGAGCTGGACTTGCTTCGCCACTTTACAAACCTGAGCCACATCAACTACGGAATCGAGACCGGCTTCTATCCGCTGGGTTCCTGTACGATGAAATACAACCCAAAGATCAATGAAAAGACCGCTGGGTTGCCAGGTTTTGCAAACATTCACCCGATGCAACCGGTGGAGACCATTCCGGGAGCACTAGAAATCCTGATCGGCGTCCAGGAAATGCTTGGGGAGATCACAGGGTTTGATCATATCACCCTGCAACCGCTTGCCGGTGCCCATGGTGAAATGGCTTGTCTGATGCTGATCAAGGCTTACTTCGAGGCCAAAGGAGAAGGCACACAACGACATACAGTATTGGTTCCGGACTCTGCTCACGGTACCAATCCTGCCTCTGCCGCTCGATGTGGGTATGACGTGAAGTCCATTCCAACCGATGCCGACGGCAATACGGACCTGAAGGCATTAGCTGAGGCGCTGGAAGGCGAAAAAGGCCAAGCCGTAGCCGCTCTCATGCTTACAAACCCATCGACGCTCGGATTATTTGAGCCCAATATCGAGAAGGTTTGTGAGATGATTCACGCTGTTGGTGGACAGGTCTTCTGTGACGGCGCGAACATGAACGCAATGCTGGGAACCACTCGTCCCGGCGATCATGGTTTCGACTGCATGCACCTCAATCTTCACAAGACGTTCAGCACCCCGCACGGAGGTGGTGGTCCTGGTTGTGGAGCTATCGGCTTGCAAAAGCACCTTGAGCCTCACCTTCCTGTTCCCGTAATTCGCCGAAACGAAAGTGGGGAAGTGATCGCAGATTACACTCGCCCTCACTCTATCGGACGCATCTCAGCATTCTACGGACAGTTCCTAATGGAAGTCCGCGCTTACACTTATCTCCGAGCTTTTGGTAAAGAGAAGATGGCTGACATTTCGCGCCACGCGGTTCTCAACGCCAACTATGTTCGTGCGCGACTGAAAGATGTGCTCCCTCCCGCACATGATCGCCCTTGCATGCACGAGTGCATTTTGACGGCAGAGAAGTATAAGAAGGAGCATGGGGTTCGTGCCCTTGACATCAGCAAGCGACTTATCGACTATGGATATCACCCTCCGACGAACTACTTCCCATTGATCGTCCCTGAGTGCCTCATGATCGAGCCCACCGAGACCGAGTCCAAAGAGACACTGGACGCCTTCTGTGATGCAATGATCGCTATCTGCAAGGAAGCTGAGACCAATCCAGACCTTCTCCACGATGCCCCAACCACTCAGGTGGTGGGTCGCCTGGATGAGACGAAGGCAGTCAAGGACCTGGATGTTCGGTGGACTTTTGAGCCCAAAGAAGTGGCTGCAGCTCGCTAGATGCGATGAAGATCGGGGTCTTTGATTCGGGCCTCGGCGGATTGTCGATTGCCCGGGCCATTATGGCCCGGCTACCTCAATACGATTATCTCTACCTAGGGGATACCAAAAGGGTCCCCTATGGCAATCGGTCTCAAGAGACGATTCATCAGTTTGTCCAAGAAGCTTTGGACTACCTCTTTGAGCAGGACTGTCAACTCGTCATCCTCGCCTGCAATACGGCCTCCGCAGAAGCTTTAAGGCATAGTCAACAGCAGTATCTTCCAACTCGCTATCCAGACCGAAGGATTCTCGGTGTTCTGATCCCTGCGGTGGAGGTTGCTTTAGGCTCCCCAGATTCAAAGAGGGTTGGAGTTTTGGCTACCGCAAGTACCGTGGAATCAGGTTCTTACACTAGAGAAGTGGAGCGAATTCGACCGGGTGCTGAGGTTGTTGCCAAGGCCGCTCCTCTTCTCGTTCCGTTGGTCGAGAACGACGGTTTGAAGTACGCCCGGGGCATTTTAGAGGATTACCTGCAACCGTTGAAAGAGGTTCAGATTGATTCCCTGATCTTAGGCTGTACTCACTATTGTCTTCTCAAGGACATTGTTCGAGAAATGATCGATTGTCCGGTGATCTCTCAAGATGAAGTCGTGCCAGATAAACTAGCTGACTACCTAGAACGTCATCCTGAGATTGAATCGAAGTTGGAAAAGTCTGGTAAACGGCTGTTTCAGGTGACTGATTTAAGTCCGGGCTATATTGAGTTTGTGCATCGGCTAATGGGTGAGGACTTGAAGCTGGAGCTAGTGAAGCTATGAGACATCTTTCACGTATTGAGGTTAACCGCGCTTCACTTCTTCACAATTTGGAGGCTCTAAAGACCTTGTGCCCGATTGCTCGCAAGGTGGTTGCGGTTGTTAAAGCAAATGCGTATGGCCATGGTTTAGAACCGGTGGTGAGGGCACTGGATGGACAAGTTGACTACTTTGCGATTGATGATATTGAAGAGTTGTATGCCATTCGAAAGATCAGCAAAGTTCCTACTCTAGTCTTGGGCTATGTGCAGAGGGAAAGAATTGAGGATGCTTTGGCCCTCGGATCTGAGTTGGCGATTTATGATGTAGAACGATTACCATGGATTCAGCAAGCTTGCGATAAGCTAGGAATTCGAGCCAGGATTCATGTGAAAATTGATGCGTTGTTGGGCCGTCAAGGACTCCTTCCTGATGAGGTGGCTCAATTCAGTGAGGAGCTTAAGAAATATCCATCCATCGATGTTCACGCTGCCTATTCCCACTTTGCAAACATTGAAGACACAACTGATTTGAACCATGCTCAAGCTCAAACTACGGAGTTTGAGAAGGGTCTGGCAAATCTTGCTGGCCTCATGGACCGCCACGAGTCTGCAACTTCCGGTGCCATGGTTGGAGAAGGGGCAACGTCGAGAAACCAGTGGGTACGTTTGGGAATTGGCCTGTATGGGCTCTATCCCTCGCCTCAACTAGAGCGAACCTGGGGGGCGCTCGGACTAAAGCCGGCCCTGAAGTGGATATCGCACTTAGCTCAAGTAAAAACTCTGCCCGCTAAGCATCCTGTTGGTTATGGACTGACCTACATAACCAACAAGCGAACCAAGATTGGCATTGTCCCACAAGGCTATAGCGATGGCTATGACCGAGGTCTTTCCAACACCGGTGAAGTGTTGGTGAAAGGGAAGCGCTGTGCAGTCCTTGGACGTATTGCGATGAACATGTTTGCGATTGATCTCACGGAAGTACCTGATGCTCAAGCTGAGGATGAGGTGGTTCTTTTGGGCAGCCAAGGCGAGGACCGAATCACCGCCGAAGAGATTGCCCAGAAGACAGGGACGATCAACTACGAAGTCATCGCCCGAATCTCCCCCCTTTTACCCCGGGTGTTTTCGTGATTCAGGTTCTCGAAGAGTCCTCCCTTGACGGATTTACCAATATGGAACGGGATTCTCTCCTTTTGGCAAATGCTGAGCAAGGAGTTTTAGGAGCGAGGGTTTACTCATGGGATGGCCCATGGGTGACCTTAGGAAGGTCGCAAACAGCCGAGCGTGACCTACTTCCCAACAATACAGTGCCTTCTGTGAAGCGACCTACCGGAGGGCAAGGAGTACTTCATGGCCATGATGCAACGATCGGATTGGCGATTCCAATCGCCAATGTTATTGCTAAAGCTTCCACGGAGCGGCTGGGAATTCGAAGTGTTTATCGAATCTCAACGAAGCCGGTCCTGGAGGCTCTGAGAGGTTGTGGCTTGGATGTTGCTCTGGCTGTTGATACGGCGTGGACAAAGGTCCGTTCAGATCTGCCTGACTGCTTTGCGGGAACTTCGGAATTGGATATTGTGAACCGAATAACCGGAGAGAAACTTTGCGGGTGCGCTATGCGGCGAAAGAGAGATGCTGTTTTGCTGCAAGCCAGTATTCCAATAGGAAAACCTCTGGTTGATCCATCTAGTATTTTCTTGGACGCAAGTTCCTACATTGGGCCGGAATGGAATTCATTCAACTTAGGACGGCTCCTGGAAGAGTCTCTGACCAACTGGTTTGAACGCTAGTCAGCGAGTTTCTCAATGTCTACCAGCTTCCCAGATTCATGCGCTATAACCTGACCCCGGATGTCAAGCATTGCGACAGTTTCTTCACGAATATCGACATCAATCACTTATACATCCAAACCGGCTTTCTCTAAGACAAACTGCCTTGCAGTCTGACTCAGATCTTAGAAAGTTAAGCCTGGGGTTTTATGGCGTCTAATTTGCAAGTGCTCCTTGCGGTACAACTTTTTGAATGTCCCAGCCCGATAATCCTCCTAAGAAGAGTTTTCTTCAGGAGTTTCGTGAATTCTCTATCAAAGGGAATGTGATCGACCTTACTGTTGGTGTGATCATTGGCGCTGCTTTTACCAAGATTGTGAATTCGATTGTTGAAGACTTAGTGATGGGACCTCTTGGTGCGATTTTGGGGAAGGTGAACTACGCGGAGCTTTTCTTGGTGATTCCCGGACAAGACCAAACGATTATCCAAGCTCGCCAAGCAGGGAAGTCTCTCAATTCTCTGGCGGACTATAAGGCGGCGGGAGTCGGAACGTTTGCTTATGGCAACTTCATAAACAACGTCATTCAATTCCTGATTGTCGCGTTTGCGGTTTTCATGATGGTAAGAGGAATCAATCGCTTACGCGAAAAGTTCGGCGAGAAGCCAGCGGAGCCCGTGAAAAAGCATCCTTGTCCTTACTGCCTAACTGAAGTTCCCGAAGAAGCAACTCGGTGTGCCTTCTGCACAAGTCAGTTAGCGTGATTAATCGTTTTATCGGCTGGGCTGTCCGGAATATTCTCCGGTTGAAAGATGAGTCACATCACCTTGCGGTAAATCTGAGACGTGTATACACTTGCTATCGTTAACTAGAGGTCATCAAGTGAACGATCTGATTAAGGATAGTAAAGAAAGTGCGATATCTGGGATGGAATGGTTTCTCCGATCTTTTTCCCATGTTCCGGATGAAAAACTGGATTGGACACCCGCGCCAACCGCAAAGTCAGCCCTAAGAATAGCTGCTCATGTTGCCGTGAATGCGGGGCATTTTGCGAAGATGTTACGTGCTCGCCAACTTCCTGCGGGAGCCGAGATCCCGATCATTGTTGCGGAGATGGAGGCAGCCACAAAGTCATTGAGCAGTCGAGACGAAGTCGTGAGTCTTCTCAAAGCAAATACGGAAGACATCATTGCTGCATTGGACGCTTTAACATCTGAGGATATGGACCTTGTATTGGATTCCTCGTTTGGTTGGAGTATGCCGATTTCATTTTTAATGAAGTTACCGGGCATTCACGCATACTCTCACACGGGGCAGATTGACTATTTGCAGACGTGCTGGAATGATCAAGAGATATATTTTACGGAGAAGAAGGATTCTCTTTAGTAGTGGTGAAATACCCCTACCGATGCGATTGCAGCTACCAAGAGCTTGATCCAAGAAAGTATCATCGAACTATCTTGGATCGACACTCAAGCTTTCTCAGAGCCGTTAGCCTTTCCTAGCTGCGTCAATCGCGGCAACATCAACCTTTTTCATCGTCATCATTGCTTGAAATGCACGAGCAGCTTCATCACCACCTGCAGTCATGGCTTCGGTAAGGGTTCTTGGGGTGATCTGCCAAGAGATGCCCCATTTATCTTTGCACCAACCACACTCGCTTTCTTGTCCGCCGTTGCTCACAATGGCGTTCCAATACCGGTCAGTCTCTTCTTGGTTATCGGTAGCTATCTGAAACGAAAAGGCTTCGGAATGCTTAAAGCTTGGCCCCCCATTAAGGCCAATACAAGGGATGCCAAGAACGGTGAAATCTACGGTTAGGACGTCACCCTTTTGCCCACCCGGGAAGTCGCTCGGGGCCTCGAAAGTAGCGGTGATTTCGCTGTCAGGAAAGGTCTCCGCGTAGAACTGGGCGGCTTCTAGTGCGTCTTTGTCATACCAAAGGCAGATCGTGTTCTTAGGCTTCATGTCAGATGGCTCCACATTCAGGATTTTAGTCGACATCATTGTCGGTCTGTTTTGATAAGACGCAATTGTTGGCGGTTCTTGGTTAGGTTTAGTAGAATTCTGTAGTTAGCAATGATGACCGCCCAACAGATTCTCACCGAAATTGAACCTCTCGGAACAGAAGTTTACCGCCGTATTTTGCGCAACCACGGTGTTACCGGACCGCTTTACGGAGTGAAGATTGAGGAGCTAAAGAAGTATGAGAAAAGGATAAAGAAAGACTATCAACTTGCCCTTGATCTCTATGACACTGGAGTCTATGACGCGCTCTATTTAGCTGGTCTCATCGCAGATGAGTCTCGGATGTCGAAGGAAGATTTGCGTGCCTGGCTTGAAAAAGCAACCAGTGATACCGTGGCCGAGTTTGCTGTTGCCTGGGTTGCCGCGGATGGACCACACGGCTGGGAGCTAGGACTAGAGTGGATCGAGTCTGAAAGTGAAAAAGAGGCTATCGTAGGATGGGGGACGCTGTCTAGCTGGGTATCTGTGAAGGGTGATGATCAACTGGATATTCCTTCTCTCCGACGCCTATTAGACCGTGTGAGAAAGACAATTCATACTCAGCCTGATCGAGTGCGTTACAAGATGAATGGTTTCATTATCTGTCTTGGGAGCTATGTTCGCGAACTCAAAGAGGAAGCAATCGAGGCTGGTGAAGAGATCGGGCTTGTGAAAGTGGACATGGGTAAGACGGCTTGTAAAGTACCTTTCTCTCCTGACTATATTCGAAAGGTTGATTCGATGGGACGGGTGGGCAAAAAGCGCAAGTCGGCTAGGTGCTAACACACCTTGCAATAGCTTCCTGACCAAGGGTTTTGCCCTTTGTTTGAACCGCGATATCTCCGGCGATTGTTGACACCAAGAATGTTATGCTTGAAATTGCAAACCTGTAAACATCACTAGGTTTGGTGTTAACAAATTTGAACGTTTTTTTGCGCTCCAGGTAGCATGGAGGCAACAGTATTGAGGAAGTTATAAATGGCAATCACATTTTCACGATCCATAGGCATCACGTTAGGGATCATTCCAACATTTGCCTTGGGACAAGTTGCACTACAAAATGCAACGGCAACATTTAGCCAGGCCTTTGACGGGCCATGGCTTGCTTCACAAATGATCGATGGGGATTATTCTAATCGTAATGGGTGGGCTGTTTTCGATTCAACAACGAATAGCACGAGTCCTCAGACCGCAGTATTCGAGACAGTGGCCGACTTGAATTCCCCAATGTTGTCCATTGATATGTTTCATAACTTTCAAACCTTTGTTGGGCATAACGTAGGGCGTTTTCGATGGTCAGCCACAACGGATGATCGATCGAACTTTGCTGATGGCTTGCAGTCCGGTGGAGATGTAACCGCTAACTGGACAGTCCTTACTCCGGTTAGTGTCGCCCAACCCGTAAGTATGAGTTCCTCAATTCTTGGTGATGGAAGTGTTTTGATGTCGGGTACACCCGTTTTGGGCAAGTACACGGTTAACCTAAACCTCGGCCTTTCCAATGTAACAGGTCTTCGACTTGAAGTACTAGATGACCCTAGTTTGCCAACTAATGGTCCCGGCATGTACAGCACAAATGGCAACTTCGTGCTTACGGAAGTGAATGTACAAGCTGTTCCTGAACCCGCTACGCTTGTTGGCGTAGCCGCTGGCCTTGCCCTACTCGCAAGACGTCGTCGGAAGAAAGCCTAAGATCTTGCTGACCACGCCAGCCTGCTGCGTGGTCCTTTTAAAAGTATTCCCGCCGTGGGTATTGATGTGCTGAGGTGCCTTAGGTGATATCTTTTGTATATTCCCAATATGAAACTTTAAAGGTCCTCCTCTTCGGTAACCGACTTTTCGAATGGCAAGACTACTTCAATCCGTTGCACCGACTTGCCCCCTAGAACTAAGCCAAGGAAGTGCCCACTATTTGCGCATGAAAATGCAGATACTGGCTGTGTAAGCTCTCTAACCAAGTTCTCAAGCTGATGGACGACGATGGCACGTGCTTGCAGCAGGGCTTATTCTTCCGTGTGGATAAGAAGTTGAACGACGAGTTCCCTACTCAGCTTGCAACCATGAGCAAGCTTGCTGGGTAAAGCCTGCTTCTGAGGTAATAGGTTATCTTTATCACCCGCAATTCCTCCAATGCCTCAAGGTACCCTTAGCTGGTGGCATCTGCAATTGACCTGTTTTGTGGTGCTGGCGGCCTTACTCACGGGCTTGAAAGTGCTGGCATTAAGGTAAAGGCAGGATTTGATATTGATCCTGCCTGTCGCTTCCCATTTGAAGAAAATAATAACGCAATATTTATTCAACAGGACATCTTCGATTTGTCTGGGGAAATACTTAATAGTCATTGGGACCATGGGATTCGCATTCTTGTTGGATGCGCTCCCTGCCAAACATTTTCAACCTATTCCATGGGAAAAAAGAAAGCTGACCCTGATGATAAGCGTTGGAGCCTAATCTCAGAATATAAGAGACTGGTTAGGGAAACGTTGCCGGAGGTAGTTTCGATGGAAAATGTTCCCCGTGCCTGTAACTCAGAAGCTTTCATTAGGCTAGTTTCGTTCTTGAAAAGAAAGCAATATCATGTTTGGTACGATGTAGTAAATTGTGCGGCTTTTGGCGTTCCTCAGAATAGGAATAGATTGGTATTATTGGCATCTCAGTACGGACCGCTTGAACTTCACCGAACTCAAGGAAAGTCTGTAAGCGTTAGAGAGGCCATTTCTCATTTGGAACCTATTGAAAATGGAACTGCTTCACAGACTGATCCTCTCCACTATGCCAGTAAACTGTCGCCACTAAATTTGATGCGAGTTGCCGCGTCTAAACCTGGGGGGTCATGGAAGGATTGGCCAGAAGAACTTCATCTTGCCTGTCATCGTAAAGCATCTGGTAAAACGTATAGGAGCGTATACGGACGTATGCTTTATGATGAGCCTGCACCGACCCTCACAACTCACTGCCTCGGAGTTGGAAATGGACGGTTTATTCATCCTGAACAAAATCGTGGGTTATCGATCAGAGAGGCATCGCTGATTCAATCATTTCCTTCATCGTACAAGTTTGTGGAGGAGAAAGGGCAAGTTCGACCAAGAGTGCTTGCGCGTTTGATTGGAAACGCAGTGCCGGTTTCTCTTGCGAAGTCAATTGGCAATTCAATCTTGAGCCATCTATCAGGCTATGAAGTGCGAAATCCTGAGGTCGAAACGAAATCCTCTGCGATCTTGATACATTGATCTAGAAAAGATTTGATGCAGTCTAATTCTTTCTCCAGCTCGTTGGGTGTCATATTACGTCCAATCTCCGCAAATGTTTTTCTGCCATGAGCCAAGTCATTCCTGTTGCTTTTAACTCTGAGTAAAGAATCTGATCCTTCCTTAGCTTTTTTCCCAGTGGCCTTGGGCTCTTTAAGACCAAGAGATAAAAAGCTCTCTCGAAGCTTCTTAGCATCTACATTGCCAGAAAAGATTCCTTCACGATCAAATGTAGCATCAATTAAATCAATCGACAAGATTTTCAGTTTTTCAACGAGCTTATCTACGCTGGGCTTCTGGGCATTTCTCAAAACGGTCTTACGCAGTGGATGAATCAGGTCGTCAAACGTAGTCTTTGATGATGACACCGCATCAAAAATCAGCTCATGGATACTCGTGGCTGTAGATTCAACGAGATTGTACATTAGCAGATGAGTAGCAGCCTTCATAGCCTTGTACCCTTCTATATTGGGGTCACTCGGTGCAATTGCCGAATCTTGCTTCTTAACCAGTGCAATGAATGAACTGATTTCGGCTACACGGGCATCGAAGTCGGCGCGCAAAGAAATCATACCGTTCCAAGTAGCTTGTTGCGAACAAACTCAATTCTTGCCCTGAGCCGAGGCGCAGAGTTACTCCCGTCAGCTGTAGTTAAAAGCTTGAATTCATCACCATCAATCCACCCAGATACGTCAATTTCTTTACCAGAAAGATCAGGGCGTTCTGTTAGGGCAAGAGCAGTGCCTACTGCGATTGCCTCAAAGCGAACCCTAGGAACAGTCCTAAACTTTGCACCTTTCCTAAAGCCATGTGGAAATACTCGCTCTACAAATCGGAGAACACTTTTAAGTAGTTCTTCGTCGTTCGCATTATCTTCAACGTTCTTTTTCTTCTCAATATAGTCGGTCAGAAAATCATCTACACGCTTCTTGAATTCCAGATAATTTTCCGTATATGCGAAGAAGCGAAGTAAAAGCTCCTGCGCTTCTTTTCTTGTTCTTTTTTGCGGACCAACAGGAACTAGCTTGTCAAACAGATTATCATTTGCCATCCTATCAAGGAAATCGAAGAACGGACCAGACTGGGCTCCCATTCTTATTTCAATTGGTTTTAGGACATCACTGCCTGTATTGATTCTGGCAAACAAATCTCGCCTGGTGTCTTCATCCGCTTTGTCGCTAAGTTCAATAACTCGAATCAGATGCCGTTTGAATTTTCTCTGTCGGGATAACTCTAAGTCAAAGAAGGAAAAACCATTTAACCGATCAAGCTTTTCAAGATTCCTGAGTACGAGTTGGTTTCTTAAGTACCGTTCAAGAGTTCTGATCCTTTGAGAGCCATCTACAATCTCAAGTCTGCCTTCATCCTCTTTAATCTCCTTCTCAATGCCAGCTAAAAACAAAGGTGGGATTGGTAATCCAAGCAAGATAGATTCAATAAAACGGCTCTGGCGTCTTACGTCCCATGTAAATTCCCGTTGGTAGTAGGGGATGAAGAATTCGTTCTCGTCACTATCTTGCCCTTCGCTAAACTTAGAAACGATAACCTCGATGGGATAATCTTTGATATTGTAGTCAACGACTTTTTGTCGTTCACGAATCTGTTGTTCGCCTTGCTCACGAGTTGCTTCATCTTCCGCGACTTCCGGCTGGCGGTTTCCAGCGGTTTTGGCCTCCAACTCTTCGTCTGACGCCAATTCGTCAAAGAGGCTGGCAGTATATAGGTCATTTGGAGCCACGCGACGCATTCTCGGATTTTACTTGCATTAAGAGACTTTAGTGGCTAAATTCAGATTGGTGAGCACCTCCCAGAATAACTAAAACCGAAATAGAAGGGCTTAGAGAAACGGGAATGGCCTGAAACGGCCTCTGAAGAAGTGGTGGTACTCCGGACGGGAGTCGAACCCGCGATCTTCGCCGTGAGAGGGCGATGTCCTGGACCACTAGACGACCGGAGCAAACGAGAAGAGATAATACCTGATTGGCCCTCAGTTTTTGACACGTCCTTTGGGGCTTTGGACAGTGGAATGTTAGAGTTTTCCTTATCCATGGGGCGTTCTTTTGCCAGCGGCAAATGACAAGCGAGCCTTGATTGCTAAACTGCCTGGCAATTGGGACATAGAACGGATACTCTTGGAGGCATAGGCAATGCACTCCACTCAACAGGCGATATCTGATTTCCTCTTCTTGCGCGATGAACCTGCGCCGGTGGACTTATGCGTTGTCTTGGGAAGCAGATACGCCGAGACAATGGATGGAGCCATTGACCTTTGGCACCGAGGTTGGACGCCTCGCATTCTCATTACCGGACACGGCCCAAAGGAAGACCAAGAGAAAGAAGCTGACTTATTCCGTGAATATGCTCTCCAAAACAACGTTCCTGAAAAGATCATTTTGATGGAAAGGGAAGCCAGGCACACCCGAGATAACTTTGAACGATCAGCGCCCATTATTGAATCGGAGATGGGTTGGGAGTCTGTGCGTACTGTAGCGATTATCGGTAAGCCGTACCACATGCGAAGGGCCCTGATGACCGCACGCCGTTTCTGGCCAGAACACATCCGCTTTCTGATGCTACCGTCGAATCTGCCTCAGGACATGAAAGCCGACAACTGGTGGGAATCCGATTGGGGGCGTACTCGAATCATGGATGAGCTAAGACGAATCGGAGAGTATGGCGTTAAAGGTGACCTAGCGCTGTAGGGAGGGCGTCCCTACAGAACTCCATATTCTCTTTCAGATGCGCTTCATGGTCTTATACAGCCAGGCTCTGGCCAGAGGAACTTGGACCAAGGAATGGGGGCCTGTTTCAGCTATGCCCGGCGTCACCACGTTCCGCCCTTGCAAACCAGACTTCATCAACTCCACAATTTGGATATAGGAGCCTCGATTGGAGTAGGGAATAGGCGGCTGGCCGGGGACTTGGATAGGGGGTGCTGTAAACCGACTTGTCTTGCTAGCCTGCATTCCTTCTATGGTTTTCGCAATGGCTGCCCTAAGAACCGCATTTGCGGATCGTCCGTTAAGGTAGTTCACTTTTGTCCTTCCCTCAAGGGCTTTTAACATCACACTCGGCTGAGCAATGAGGCGAAAATTGTCCGGTGCCGCAAAGTTGCCGGTGATTGGGAGCAAGAGTTCTTCACGTAATGCGTCCAGAAACAGCTTGAATGCCTGAGCTTGGGTTGATCCATCTAGCATCCATCCATCAAAACCCTGGAGGGGTGTATCTTGCCAAACCTTCTCAACGTGCGACCGGAAGAAGTTCCAATTCTCATCTCTACGGGCAATCGTCCACGCGGCTCGCTCCACATCTGAAACACCGAGTTTGTTAGCTTTTAGAGAATCCAGAAGTTCGGAGTTTCGGAAGATTCGTCCCCAAGCAGGTGTATCAGCATTAGGCCACCAGCTCACGGGTTTATTGTTCCAGTTAGCCAGAAGACCGTTTTTGGGGTTCTCCACATGGGGCATTTGTGAAAAAGGTATTGTGCCTGCCCATGCGTTTTCTTGGTTCCCAGGGGTTGGAAGTCTAGGATCTATTCCGGCTTTCCTCATTGGTATTAAGCCGGTGTATCGATAGCCGATGTGACCGTCCAGCGTCGCATAGAAGCAGTTAAAGTTCACCGTGGCTTCTTCAAGGGCACGAGGTATATCTTGCCTTTGCTTTGCGGTTCCGATCATCGTAACGCTGTTCAAGGACTTTAATTCCTTGCCGCGACTAGCGGAGTTTCGGGAGAAAACGACTTTTGCTCCCTTGCTCTCCAAGACGACGGGTCCCCATTGAGTTCGTTTCTGCACAAAGATTTGATCGGATTGCCCTTTGATCTTGATTGGAAATGAGACGGAGTGGAATGGCTTACGAGTCTTATCAACCAAGTATTCGTCCCCCTCGGTCGAGTTGTAGAAAATGTCGTCTGTATCCGCAACTCCGCTGGTAAGGCCCCAAGCCAGGTAGTCGTTGTGGCCAATTGCGATTCCAGGAACACCGGGGACATCCATTCCAACCGCGCTGTATTCAGGACAAGTGATCGACATTTCGTGAATCACACTGGGTGTTCGGAAACCCATTTGAGGAGCAGATAGAAGAATCGGGTAGCCGGTTGAAGAACGTTGCGGACTGACAACGATGGCATAGCTTCCCCACTTATAGGGCGCAGAAACTTGCTCGGCTACTGCTGTCGACTGCTGCATCTCAGCCAAACGTACGCCGGGCAGAAGTTCAAGTAAAGAAAGCTTTGGTAAGGCCGCAATATGGCGAGCAGAATCGGCACGAGTGGGGATAGGAATGTTCGGTACGTTGTTTCGAAGTGGATCGTCAGTGTCACTCACGGTGGTGGGTGACGATCGGTCATTAAACCAGGCAAGATCTTCCAAGACATCCAGGACGCGATCTTTGGTTTCGGGTCTTGCTTGTAGATAGCCAAGGAGGGCCATGTTCCGAATCTCACCCGCTCCGCCCTTGCCGAATTGTTGGAAGAGACGAATGATGATGGCGGCGGTATCTAGCTGGGTCCACTCCTCAGGTTCAAAACCATTCTGTTTGTAGCCTTCGGGCAAGACTCCTTTCTGTTTGGCTTCCTGAATCCAAGCGTTGACCCCTTTCACATAGCCAGCAATCATCCCTCTAGAGGTGAGAGATAAGGATTGAATTTGGCTTCTCAACTCGTCGTCGGTATAGGCGAAGGCGAGGACTTCACGGTCGGAAGCGACAAAATTTGGACCGAATACTTCAGCCATCCGGCCACGCGCAACTCGGCGAGAGTTCTCCATTTGCCACAGACGATCCTGGGCAACGGCATAGCCTGCTTGATAAAAGGCCTGTTCCAGATTAGCAGCGCGTATATGGGGAACCCCATACTCATCGCGAGAAATCTGTTCAGATTGCAGAATGGCGAGGCCGACAAAGATCGGAAGCATCTTGCTGATATTCTTCCCGATGGAGCCTGCAATATGCATCCATTGGCTGAGAAGTGGGGGGGGGGGG
>JBBCJU010000002.1:0-538709 GCA_037190145.1 Fimbriimonadaceae bacterium | reverse complement strand
TCTACACAAGTAGCTCATCTCTTCGCCTTCAAGCAGGCGAAGGACGAAACGCATACGCTCTTCCATCACAGAATACTCCTTCCAAGGCACGATATCCTCCTACATAGAGGATGTGTAACCTATGTGTCAGGAACAATCTGTTACCTATCTGTCAGAACGGGCACTCCTTAACAAAAAAGTTGCCCCTGGTTTTGCAAGGACAACTTGAATCTTCCGAAGCAACGCTAGCTAACCCCTAGGTTCTAGATAAGCTCCAATCTCGGCGATGTGTGCGGCATTGCTTCCCGCCACCGACCTGAACATAAATCGCAGTTTGCTGATCTTCACCTCAGAGATGGAAATGAATTGGACTCTCCCCGGAGTATTCCCAGCGCCTAATTCAACCCAGACGCCATTCACCATCCCTTGGAACTTAAAGTTCGCGATTCGACTTCGTTGGTAGTCACCAAACTTGCCAACCGGCTCTACCAAAGACAACGTATTGATTGCCGTTGGCTTTCCAAGATCAATCTCTAGCCAAGGTTCGCGGTCTTGATTCACTGGGTACCAGCCAGAATGGAAGTTGCCATCATTGCAAAGATCTGGCCCAACCGTATCAGGATAAGAAGAAGCATAGATCGGTTTGCCGATAGCTAGATTGGGAGTGGTGATGACAATGGACTCCCTTAACTTCCCAACCGGACCGCTGTGCTTCCAAGTTTCGCCAATCTCCTCTAGCCGCTTCACCAAGTTCGGCGCTAACTTCCCTTCTCTATTTGGCGCTGCATTGCAGATTTGGACGCAATATCGCTCATTCTGAGGGATCAACCACTCCTCAACGACCTGCTTTACTGACTTCAATTCGGCATCTTTGTCTCGTTCTTTCCAAAACCAGCCATCCGTCAGCGTGACGCAGGATTGCGCAGGCAAAATGCTGTCATCGGGGAGATTCTGTCCAGCATTCTGTTCAAACGCCTTAATGTCTGTGTAGTAAAGCCCGGCTGCGGGATATTCGCTAGCGTTAAGCTCGCTCACTAAGCAGTTGGGTTGGAGTTTCTTGACCAGTTCATAAATTTCGTGGAAAGGAATCTCAGAGTAGGGAATTCGGCTCCAAGGGGCATCCCAGCCATCGAAAATCAGGAACGCAATATCTCCGTAGTTGGTAAGCAACTCGGTGATCTGGTCCTTTATCAGCTGAATCTTTTCAGGAGTGATGTTGTGATGCCGGATGTCATTCCTTAGATCAAGGATCGAGTAGTACAAAGCCACCTTGAGGCCATGCTTACGAAAAGAATCGGCGTAAGCTTTGACTACATCCATCTTTTTCGGAGTCTGAAGGATGCTCGCCACCTTGGTTTTGGTGGGCCAGATGCAGAAGCCATCATGGTGTTTTGTAGTGAGACAGCCAAACTTCATGCCCGCTGATACTGCGGCTTTCGCCCATTGATCTGTATCCAAATCAGTTGGATTGAAGGCATCCGTAGGACCGGTAGGGTCTCCCCATTCTCGGTCTTGAAATGTAGCCATATTGAAATGGAGAAACATTCCAAAGCGAAGGTCAACAAACTCCTGTTGTAACTGAAGAAGGGGCTTGTCTTTACGATACTGGCTGGGCAATTTGATTTCTCCTGAGGCCTGACCTGACGAATGTTGGCCTGCCACAACTCCAGGGATCCATGAAGCGGTAATGGCACTGGCAGCAGAAAGGCAGAATTCTCTTCGGGTTGACATCTTGTGGTAGATTTTGAGCCTTACTCAGGAACGATTCAATTAGACAAATGCTAAATTAGTGGTGTCAATCATTAATGTGAAATCGTGCTATGCCTCTTTCTTGGTCGATAAGCCTTCAGCAACCTCCTGAGGTTGTCGCAATTGCTAAAAATATTCACGGCTACGTCCCTTCAGAAAAGTTCTTGCTAAAGGAACTGTGGAGTCTTCATCTGTACCGATACTCGGGTGAGCTGGTCATTCAGGGGGAATCCCTCACTATCGCACCCGGGTTTGCCAGCGTTGTGCCGCCAGGAGTTGAGAATGAATACCGCTATCGAGGGATGTCCGCTCATCTTTATGTTCACTTTCGATTAGGTTCCCTGGAACCTAATTCCCAGATTCTGGCGATGCAAGATCTTGAGACCAGGTTCGCAGGAATCTATAACCGACTCGCGGAAACCATTGGACGATCTTCTACTCAGGTAAACGCAAGGGTCTGGGATACATTGTGGGACTTGGCAACATCCGAGTTACACCCTGACCATCCAAACTCAATCCACCCTTCTGTAGAGCTTGTCACAAGGTTGATCGAGGAAAGGCTCAGCTCACCTATCAGTGTCAGTCAACTGGCCCGTGAAGCAGAAGTAACTCCAAGTTATCTATCTCAGCTATTCCGCCAAGTTCATGGGGAGCCGGTGTTGGGCTATGTGCGGAAGCGTCGCATGCAACAGGCTATTCACTTGCTCCAAAACTCAACTCAGCCGATCAAATCCATCGCCACGAGTGTGGGCTACCCAGACTTACAACATTTCAACAAAGTGGTTCGCCAAGAAACCGGAAAGTCGCCTCGAAATCTAAGAACCAGTAGTTAGCTCTTACTTGCCTAAACCCACGCCCTTCACAAGATCGCTTGCGTGTGAGTTTGGAAACAGATCAATCCCGGCGCGCGATTTGGCCACGTACCCGCCAATGAGAAAAAATAAAGCGATAGCCAACGCTCCAAAAGCCAGAATGGCGGCCATTCCGAACTGTCCTGCTCGAAAACGCCTCTCGATCATCTTTTCTTGAACCGCTCGACGCCGGTCTTTGCCAATGAAGAGAACAAAGTACAACTGGGTAAAGATCAGCGGGATGACAAAACGAATATCTACCGCGTGCTTCCGCCGCGTCTCCAACAGAGCCTTTGATATTGCCGATCGCTGTTCAAAAGTTAAGGACTGGCGAACCTCAAGCGGCACCCTATCCAGAACTTCACTGAGTTCTGGCTCTTCATAAACCCTTTGGACCATCGCAGGAGGTTTATTCCGCAGTCCACGAGCCTAGAACTCCGCAAGAATACTGGGCCTACTCACGTCTCAGAGCCACAATCGGATCCAACTTAGATGCGCTGATGGCCGGATAGAGTCCAAACACCATCCCAATAAGAGCTGAGAATAAAGCCGCCATCAATCCGGCGAAAACCGGGAATGGCGTTGCCAAACCACCTTTGGCTGGCCAATTGATTGCTGAGGTTCCCAGGGTCACCACATTTCCCAATAGCCAGGCACACCCCATTCCGATCAATCCTCCGACCAACGATAACGTTGCCGCTTCGATTAGGAATTGGAGCAGGATGGAGCCACGCTTCGCCCCTACTGATTTTCTTAAACCGATCTCTTTAGTGCGCTCCGTCACCGAAACCAGCATGATGTTCATGATGCCAATTCCACCGACAAGCAAGGATAGAGCCGCGATCCCAGAAAGTGCGATTCCGGCGACGCTAAAAATGGAATTAAAGACACTGGCAATGGATTCATTAGAGTCCACTCGGTAAATCGGCTTATTGTCCGATTTGCGCATCAGCGCCTCCCAAGTAGACTTCATCGCCTGATCGACACCGATCCCCGCCTTTGGTTTGGCAGTGATCATAGATACGATATCTCCACCAACCCATTTGTCTTGGACTGTGGTTAGCGGAACCAAAATATCCTTTGAGTTGGAGCTGCCAAGGATGTCCAGCCGCTTAAGGACTCCAACGACTTCGAGGGTTATCCCGTTGAAAGTGACGTACTTTCCGAGAGGCTGCCCTTCAGGAAAAAGCTTCTTCTCAACGTCTTCACCAATCAGACAGATATTGGCTCGTCTCTCTAGATCGCTTTCACTAAAGTAGTCCCCAGACTCTAGCTCCAGCCGGTTCATCAGAGTGTAGTTTTCATCAGTTCCTTTGATGCTGGCGTCTGGAACATCTCTATCCAAGTAAGTGGCTTTCTGTCGGAATTCATATATGGGAGAGGCCACATCTAGATCCGGGACGTTATTCATCAAATAGGTGACATCCTCCCTTTTCAGCCCTTCGATAGGGCCAGCCGACTCCCCTCTCATCTGGCGAAAAGGATCAAAAAAAATGAGGATAGTGTCTGATCCGATTTTCTTAAACTCACTCGTCATGAAGTACTGAAAACCGTTGGAGACCATGACGATGATGGTCACGCTCATGACGCCGATAATGACGCCAAGCATGGTAAGGAAGCTCCGCAGCTTGTTTTGCCGCAGCATGGAGAGCGCAATACGAAGCGACTCTCCGAGCATCATTCTCCAGGCCCCATCATCATCATGCCTTGACGCGGAGGTCCACTGTATTGAGGGACGGCAAGTTTATCGCCTTCCTTTACACCTTCAAGCACTTCATATTGAGTACCGCTCTCCGCACCCACTTTGATGCGGGTCTTCTTCAAAGGCTTAACCGGTGGAGTTCCCGGCGTTGCTGGTTTTGGCGCTTCGCTCGCCGGTGCAAAATCGCCCTCTTTGTTTACAAAAAACCCTTGTTCATCCTTTCCAACGAAGTTGCGAGGAATCACTAACACCTTTTCTCGGCGAGTCACGTCGAGCGTACATTTGGCTGACATTCCAGAACGTAGACGCTTTTCGGGTGTGTCCAGGAAAATCTCAACTTCGTATTTCACAACGGTGTCGGTGGTGGTCGAAGCACCTTCTGCCGTCGCCGATGTGCTGGTGGGAGCAATTCGCTTTACAAATCCACTGAATTTATCTCCGGGCAGAGCATCCACTACCACCGATGCCTTCATGCCCTGATTCATCTTCGCAACATCGATTTCGTTAACGTTCAAAAGAACCCGAAGTGTGGTTCGATCTTCAATCCGAACGATAGGAGTACCCGCACTGAAGCCACTAAGGCCGGAAGCCAATTCACCAACCTTCAGAAGCTTCTTCGTGACCACTCCGGTAATTGGGGATTTAATCTGAGTTTCACGAAGCTGTCGCTCACTATCCTGGAGGACACTGGCAAGTTGAGAGACCGTCGCAAGGTTTTGATCACGCGTCTTCTCGGCAACTTCAACATCTCTTAAGGAAGCTTGGGCCTTTGCCACGTCGGCCGCGGCCTGTTGATATTCTTCACGCTTCACGTTGTCTTGAATCGAATTAGCCCGCGCTCGCCGGAGGGCAGCTTCACTTGCCCGAACGGCTTCATTCGCTCGCGCAATTTGAATCGCGAACTGACTATCTACTCGGCTAAGTTCGTCTGTTGCCTGATCTAGCTTTAATTTGGCGGTTTCAGTATTGAGCTTGGCGGTATCTACGTCTCGTACCGAAACAAAACCTTGCTTCAGCAGAGATTCTCTTCTCTCCAACTCTCGCCGAGCATTCTCGTAATTGACCTGAGCATCTCGTTGAGCGGTCACCGCCTGAACTCGGGCATTGGGTTGCTGGTTCTTCACCAAGTCTTCGCGTTCTCTCACGCTGCGGTTATGTTCTGCAGTAGCTTCAGAGATCGCGGAATTAGTTAGTGTGGGTTGCGCCTTCAACTCCAAATTTAGGCGACGCAACCTAGACTGAGCCTGTAGCAAATCTTGACGGACGCTGATGCGTCGCTGCTGAATCTCAATTCCGCTACGCTGGGCATTGCTCTCTGCTCCGCGAAGCTGAGCCCGGTTTTGAGCCACCGTAAACTCGGTTTCTTGCGGATCGATGGTTCCGATAACTTGACCCTGAGTGACAAAGTCACCTTCTTCCACATAAAGTTGGCTAAGACGACCACTCACACGGCTTTTGACTTCCACCGTGTTGACAGCATCAATAGTGCCGGTATCAACCACGCTGACGACCACATCTCCCTTCGCTACCGTATAGCCTTTCGATTGGGAGTTCTGCATCGCCTGCATCTTCGCGGCCATGTTTTTCAGGAGGAAGCCTCCGATACCACAGACCAAGACAAGGGCAACCGCCACAAAGATGAGGGCCTTCTTCATTGCTCGACAGTTTCGCAAAGCAAGGCGAAAGGCGGAAGGCCTGTGGGCCAAAAACCCCAAGCCAGACCCAGGACCTAACTCAATCGATGAGAACGGAAGGTTCAGTTAGTTTGGGTAGCCGAACAGAGTCGGGATGGCAAATGTACACGGTTCTTCCAGACTTATCCCAGGCTTTCTGAAAATTTTCTCGAGTATAGGTTCTGCGAATCTCATCCGCTTTGCCAGGATCATTAAAGACCGGATTCCCACTTTTATCAAATCCAACCAACACCACCAAGTGTCCGTCACCTCCGGGTGGCTTCCCCTTTAGCATGTTGGACGAAACGCTGCAAACAACTGGGATTCCATTTGCAGTCAAACGCTCAAGATCGGTCAAGTTCGCCAAGCGCGTCACGTAAGATCTCATCCCTTCAAAGGAACCTAAGAGTGCCGTATTGAAGGGCCAATTCCCGGTCCCCGGATACTTCTCATCAAACACGGATGCAATTGCATTCGGAACAGTGAGAGTTATGTCAGATCGACCTAACTTTTGCGACCAATGATTGGCGACCATAGTGACGCATGTTGGGCTGCAATACTGCGCACCTTTTACTTGGCTAAACCAGTTCTTGAAGTCACCTGACACCTTATCAGGGTCATATTTCAACTTGCCAAACTCATGAGGGCCTTGAGCTAGTTGTGGAACCTCAACCGTTCGTCCGTATGCCGCTCGATGCGGTTTTGCCGAAGGCGACTCGGCTCGCGAATTAGTAAAGGACACCGTAAGGAGCTTAAGCTGTGGGTCTGGCCCATCTCCAATCTTCCGGGTGGACAACCTTAGCTTGATCTCGGCGCACCCTTGAGCCAGCTTAAGCATATCGGTTTCAACTTCACCCAAAGAATCCTTCTGATCCGGAATGCTGGTTCTTCTCCCCTTTGCCATGTCCCCGGTCCAATCAGCAAGGGTGTACCAAGGCGAAACTCGATCCTTCCACAGAGCCTGGGCTTCTACTTTCAGCCATGCTTGCTCCGGACGCTTGATATTCCAGGAGACAATAGCCTCATCCCATTCCATTCCCGCCGATATCGTGTCCGATTCCGATACCATCATCTCACCGCCAAAACTTGGGTTCATAGCAACCTGGCGAAGTGAGCTGTACGGAGCAGGTGGAGCCATTGTTATTGCAGCCAGCAAAGTGAACGACATAGCGTTAATGGAAACCTACCAGATTCTCAACTAGTCCCAGCGTATTGACGCTTATTATCAGGTATAGTTGGAGGATTGTAGGGGTGCCAGTTTTGGCACACGCAGATTTATGGCGACTTACCGAGGAAGAAAGACAGATATTTGCCGCACCGTCGGCTTCGACATTTGGGGTCGACCGACCAAGTCGGTGACCAAGCGACCGTATCCGGCAGGCCAACATGGTCCTAACTTAAAGGATCGCCGCCAGTCAGAGTACGGCGAGCAGCTTTTGGCCAAGCAGGTCATTCGTCGCTACTACAACATGCTTGAGAAGCAGTTCTCGAACTCGTTCAAGAAAGCTCAGCGAATGAGCGGTAACACCAGCTTGAACTTCCTTCGACTTCTGGAAATGCGATTGGCCACCGCCGTATGGCGATTGGGTTATGCTCGTTCCATCTTCCAAGCTCGACAGATGGTTTCTCACTGCCACATCACCGTAAATGGCAAGCTGGTTAACATTCCTAGCTTCCAATTGAAAGTCGGCGATGTCATTGAGGTTCGAGATCGAGATGTGAGCAAGAAGATTGCTCGCGAGAACCACTACGAAGGCGCAGCCGTTCCTGCTTACATGGAAGCTGATGTTCCTAAGTACAGCGGAAAGATCGTATCCTTGCCTGAGCGCGAAGACTTCCCCAAGTTCTTCCAAGAGCAGCAAGTCGTCGAATACTACGCACGTTAAGGTTCCCCCTTCTCGTCGTCGCCAAAGTCCGGTTGGAGAGTTTCTTCAATCGGACTTTTTACTTTGTATCAGATGGCAGCAGTAAACTGAGTCTGTGGCAGAACGCTATGACTATACAAAGGGACAACTGCTGGAATCAGAAGCAAACGTTGACCCTTTTCAACAATTTTCCGTTTGGCTAGAAGAAGCTACCCAAGCTCAGGTCATAGAGCCAACTGCAATGTGTCTTTCTACGGTTGCAGACAATGGCAAACCATCCTCTCGCATCGTTTTGCTACGCAGTCACGGCCCAGAAGGATTTACCTTCTTTACCAACTACGAAAGCCGCAAAGGCCATGAGATTAAAGAGTGCCCTTTGGGATGTCTTAACTTTTGGTGGGGAGCCTTAGAACGACAAATTCGAATCGAAGGCGTGATCGAACAGATTTCGGAAGCAGAGTCTGACGACTATTGGTATTCAAGACCTTTTGAAAGCCAAGTTGCTTCCGCCGCCAGCCCTCAAAGCCAGACTATCGAGGATCGAGAAAGCCTAAATATTCTCGTCAAACAAGTGAGGGACAATCATACCGACCAGATTCCCCGCCCCCCGCATTGGGGCGGCTATCGCATGCAACCAGACATGATTGAGTTTTGGCAAGGTGGTCCCGCCAGATTGCATGACCGTTTGAGATATCAACGGCTTGACAACAGCTGGCAGATAGATCGGTTAGCGCCTTAGTCGCCCCATCCTTTAGACTTCAGCCAACGAGCCAATTCTTTTGTCCAAGGATGGAGATTGTCGCTATCTGGCTTGCCCTGAAGCCCGATCCCGTGGGGCCCCGACTCGTACACGTGCAAGTCGAATGGAACCTTCTTGGCCCGTAGCGCCTCCGCAAATAGCAGGCTATTCTCCACCGGCACGGCTTGATCATCAGCCGTACTCCACAAGAAGGTTGGAGGTGTCTGAGCGCTTACTTGCAACTCATTCGAAAGGTTCTTTACAAGTTCTGGATCGGGCGTTTTTCCAATAAGGTTCTCCCGCGACCCAACGTGAGCGTACTTTCCAAAACTGATTACGGCGTAGCAAAGAATGCCGAAGTCTGGACGCGAACTTGTTCGTTCGATGACATCTGCCGAATTGGGATTTCCGGCATCAAAATGAGTGAGCAAAGTGGAAGCCAGGTGACCACCAGCAGAAGATCCCATAATGCCAATCTTCTTCGGATCTAGCCCCCAGCCCTTTGATTGTGTTCGAACCGTCCGTAGGGCTCTCGCAGCGTCATTCAGCATGACAGGATGTCGATAGCCGTTTGAACCCAAACGATACTTGAGGACAAACGCCATGATGCCAAGCCGATTCAGCCACAGAGCGTAATCTTTACCCTCATGAGAAGCAAGGGCTCCATACCCGCCTCCGGGACAAACCACAACCGCGGTTCCGTTAGGCTCCGCCGGAATGTATGGAGTAAGAGTTGGAATATCGTGATCCGCTTTCCCCAGCGCACCTGGGGCATCGTCTTTCCAGAGCGGGAAGGATGTGGTCTGCATGAGCGTCGCGGCGATTACGGTTGCCAACATTCGTTGATTCTATCAGGTTAAGGTCGGTACGGCATCAATGGCCATCAAGCGTTTTCCAAAACCCTGATCCCGGATGCTGTCGTACTCGTGTCCACAATCACTCATCCAAGCGACCAGAAAGACAAGGGGCTCAGTCCCCGTGTTCGCAACTCGGTGAGCGTAACGTCCGTCGATATCGTGAGTAGAGCCAACGCTCATCTCCTCAATCCATGTATCTCGGTCTCGATTCATCAGAATGAGTGCGCCTTGCCCCTTAAGAGTCCACATAAGTTCACCACGATCGGGGTTCGTATGGAAATGGCCTCGGGTCATGAAATACTCGTCACCCACCTGGCCAGGCTGCAAGATGGTGGTCGCATAGAGCAATCTCGCGTCACCTTCTACTTCACCCGGGCAACCGTGCGTTTCATAAACGATCACATCAGGATCATCAATTGCATTCTCAAAAATAGGTGCGAGCTCCCCAAGAGTACGTCGCGATTGAGCAGGTTTCCCCTGAAAGATGCCGGATTGGAGGTCAAGGATCATAATTGCGTAAAACTCTAGATGGGTAGGACTTTGATTTTCGCGGCGGCATCTGTTGCATGCTTCCGCAACTCTTCCATTGAAGTCCCAAGAGGGCCAGAGGCCGTAGCGACTGCCATGCGACGATTGACTCTGGCACTCGGCTTCCCAAAGACTCGAACATCAATCATTGGATCCGTCAAAGCATCGGCAACGCCATCTATGTTTGGGGCAACGTTCGATTCAAAATCAGCCAGCACAACCGCACTTGCGGCGTAGCGAAGCGAGTCCAAAGGAGGAATCGGAAGTCCCAGAACCGCACGTGCGTGAATCTCGAACTCGTTCAGCGGCAGGCAGTTTGAGAGGGTGACCATTCCCGTATCGTGCGGGCGTGGAGAAAGCTCGGAGAAAACAACTCCATCTGTAGCGAGGAAAAACTCAACACCCCATATTCCTGCCCCACCAAGGGCCTTTGTCACTTGCCAAGCCATCTCATGGGCTTGATGAAGCTGAGTAGCGGTGATCTCGCAAGGCATCCAGCTTTCTTGATAGTCGCCCCGCTCTTGGCGATGGCCGATCGGCGGACAGAAAAGTGTGTCGCCGTTCGCTTGAGTCACGGTTAAAAGAGTGATCTCGGTTTCAAACTCGATGAAACCTTCCACAATCACCTCGGCAAGGTCTCCTCTTCCCTTCTCGACTGCTGCTTCCCAGGCCTTGGCTAGATCTTCCTTTGACTTGACCGTCGATTGTCCTTTGCCACTGCTGGACATAAGGGGTTTCACCACACACGGAATTCCCACTTCCTCGGCGGCTTGCTCTAGCTCCTCAAGCGATGTTGCGTATCGGTAGGGAGCAGTGCGCACACCTAACTCCACAGCAGCAAGGTCACGGATCGCTTTGCGGTTCATCGTGAAGTTCGCGGCTTTTGCACTTGGGACCACTTGAATGCCTTGAGCTTCATAATCGTAAAAGCGTTCGGTGCGAATGGCTTCGATCTCTGGGACGATCAAATCTGGACTATGCTTGGCAACAAGAGCATCAAGAGCAGCGCCATCTAACATATCGATAACTTCTCGATAGGGAGTGACTTGGTGAGCCGGTGCCCCATCGTAGGAATCTACGGCGATGACCTTTTGCCCCAGACGAGCCATTGCGATGGCGAACTCTTTACCAAGTTCCCCGGAACCAAGAAGAAGAATGGTCTTCTGCACCCGAAGATTGTGGCACGTGAGCATCGTGTCGCGTAAAACCACGTGTTAGTTTCTCAACGCGTCTAGCATCAGAAAAGCTAAAAGTCATGGGATGACAAAACTCGATTTTTTAAGCCCTTATATATGAGAGTGCGTGATCAGGAATAGTAGGTGACCACCAATCAGTCGTTCACGAATGCTACTTTATGTCACTAAATAACAATGATTTGGATGATTAGGATGACCAGAATGATCATTAACCACCCGTCACAGACTAAAACATTGTCTCGGCGGTCTTTGTTTTCTCTAAGAGTTCCTTTACTGTATCAAGGTTTATGTCGGCTAACTTTTTGAATCGGATACAGCTTTTTCCAACGGCCGCCTTGCCAAGGCGATCTTTTGCTTGCTCGGGAAAATAGCCATTCTCATCGCCTGCACAAATATAGATAGAGATGCCGGTCTTGTTGGCCGATAAACCGACGCGGAACCACTCACCTTCGCAAGTCTTGCCCTTGTATGAAAAGGGGCCATAACCCATAAAGTTGGAGATCATGACCGGGCGAAAATCTGGCAAGCGCTCGCGGATGAGATCATGCAACTGCTGAAGTTCTGACCGCTTTGGCTCGTCAACCTGGGCAATGTACTCCTCATGGGATTGGGGCTTTGCAGCGGCATTCACTAGGCTATTGTAACGTGAGTATGAGGTGGTTCATCAAGGATTTTTGGGCAGGTCATCATTGAGCGATGTCTCAGCCTGCAGAAGATTTAAGCTGTATCCCTCAGGTTTACATTCAGAACGGCGAGTCACTCTCTGGCGAATATCCTCGGCAGTTTCGATAGGAAGCATATCAATCATCACCGAATGGGCCATTGCGTTAGCATTGAGTTGGGTGTACCCACGTTTTCGCCACCATCTGGGCTCCTTTGTGCCTACTGTATCGATGCTTTGAATGGGAATGTAGGTGGTCGTTTGGAGGAAAAAACCTCGCCGAACAGCCAAGAAGGTGTCCGACACAGCATAGGCAGCCTTGCGATAAGCCACCAAATGATCCAGATAGATGAAGCCAAACAGGATGGCAAGAATAGTTGGAGCGACCCAAGTTACATCTGGCATTACTCTGGTTATAAAAGAGTGAGTAGCAATCCAGCCTAAGCCGGCCATGAGGGCCAGAGACATAGTTGTTCGGATCAGGCTTACGGTTAAGTAGTATCGTGGAAAAGGTATCCACCTAAAACTGGCTAAGTCTAGAGTCGGCAGGACTTGGCGCAAAGTGGCGCCGGTTGCCTCGTTGGGAAGCATTAGCGCAATGGGAACCGTTGTTCCCTGCTCACCAAAAGTTCCTGCGGTACCTACACGAACGGTGCCTCGCTTTACGATCCGTTGCCAAACGGTTGAGGATACGCTGGCAATTTCCACCCGGGGCAAGCGAACGGCGTATTGAAGTTTGGTAAACAGGCCGTGGCTGATTCTCAAGAGTCCAGGTTCGCTACGAACCGTAAACCCACCAAAGCGGATCGCATACTGCACACCGCCATAGATCCAACCCAGCGCCAATATGATGGCAATGACCACCGCAGTGCCAATCCATAGAAACCAGACGGGCACTAAAGCTTTGATCTGGGCGAAGTGGTGAACGACTTGCGCTAACACCGCTGCACCAGCTGTACCAATAATGGCAAACAAGATTTGTCCACCCTGGTTTTCGGTCATCGCCCCGAGCAGCAAATCTTGGCGGTTGACTTGGTAAACCACATTTGATGGCTCATCCGCTTTTTCAACCATTGCAGGAGCAACGGTTTGAGAAAGTGCGCTACGAAGGTTTTCAGCCGCTTCCTCCGTTATGACCTGAAGCTTCAGTTCCGCCCCAGCACTGGCGGCAGTCTCAACTTCAACCGTCACAACCTTCAGAAATCTTTCAAGCAACCCCTGCTTGATGTTTACGTTATGAATTTGATTGAGAGGGATACGACGATCTCTTTTGAACAACCATCCGCTGGTACATACCAGGTGGCCGTCTTCGATTCCATAGCGAGTCGTTATATAGGTTGCAATCGCGCCAAAGCCACCCAAAATGCCGATGAGGGCGATGAACAGCTCTGTCCTGTCTTCCCCTCGGCCCGACACGAATGAAATCGCCAAGAATGGCAAAACCGATCGAAAAGCCTCGTAAAGCTTCGGCAGGAACGCCACCACCATCGTAGAGGGGTGCAAACGGTTCATTCAACCGCACGACCAGCCATCAACTGATCTCGAAGAAGTGCCGCACGCTCCGGTCTCAGTCCAGGAATCATGCCGACCGTGGCTCCTGCCGTATACACCACAACCTGGACGAGTCCAAACCGACGATCCAGGGGACCAGAGTTGATATCAACATGCTGAATGCGGTCTCTGGCTACGATCCGGCGATTCTTCCATATCCAACCGTGAGTCATATCAAGTGCTTCGGGAGTGACTTGAAAAGTCCAGTTTTCCCATTGCCGCTTCAGAGTGACTTCGGATAGCGCCCAAAGAGAAAAAGGAACCACTAGAAAAACAAAATACCAAGCGGGAATTCGCCCCAGGGTGACTAAGGCAACGATAGCGATCACAGAAACAAAGGCAAAAATTGCATAGCCGATCATGTTCGACCATCGCCAAATATTTAAGACTTTGACATCTGGCTTCTCAACTGTCGCCTGAATTTCCATAGGATCAGTATGGCAAACGAAATGGCCTTCTTGAACGTTGCAAGAAGGCCATATTCAAATAGCGCTTAGTCGTTAGTCTTGAATGACCAGGGCTCGTTAGTCATCAATTGCTGAGAGGATTTAATCTTCCAAGAACCAGAACTTGATACTAAGTTCTCCGCCCAACGTGTTGTCATTTTTTTGGTGGCCCAGCCATTGCCAGACTTTTCCTTCCAAGTCACAACGTTTTCAATCCAGACCACGGCTTCCTGGTTCTGCAATTGAACATTCTTGATGTTCGACTTGTGGCTAACCAGCTTCATGCCTGGGTTGTTAACCATCCCTTTAATCATCTGCTTGAATTCGGCAAGGTTCATACGCTTACCGTCCAAGTCAGACACATAGTAGTTTGAATCGAAGAGGGCAAAGAACGGATTGAGTTCAGCCTTCATGACCATGGAATCCATTTTCGAATAATAGGTTTCCATCTCTTTTCGAAGACCAGATTTCTCATTCTGGGCCATCGCCGCCATGCTAGATACGACCAACAACAATCCCAAGACGATTCTTCCAAACGCGACATTGAGTTTCATTTTTTCACCCGTGCTTGTATCTTACTATTCTTACAAAAAGATCGTTCGCAGGAATGCGTCGCGCTATTCAAAAACTCAACGAATAGTGGATTCGCGTTCGATCAATTCCATCCTAACCCGTTCAATGCGTGATGGTTGGTTTGGTTGTTTTATACGTTCTGTCAGCCAACTCCAAGCCTTCTCTGTTATTTCCTCAATGGGAACACGAATTGATGAGATAGGCACTCTCGCTTCAGCAGATTCTGGGTAATCGCCAAAGCCGAAGATAAGGCAGTCTCTAGGTATCTCATAGCCATGCTGAACGACTGCTCTTGCCGCCCCGATGGCGAGAGGATCAGTGAAGCCAAAGAAAGCGTCGGGAAGTGGACGAGTTTTCAAGTAAGTTTCAACTGCGGTTTCGGCGGCAACACTTGACTCTGAAGAAGTTGTAATGGTGGCTGGCTTCAGCCCTGCCTCCTCCATTGCCTGACAATATCCAATCCGCCGGTGATCTTCTTCCTGAAACCTTTCTTGAACCCAATCAAGTGTGATGTGGACGATGGTTCGGCATCCTTTTGCGATAAGCCGGGACGTAGCCTCACGACTCGCGGTAATCAAATCCCATCCAACTGAATCGCAGTTGTTAAACTGCTCGTAACCCATCAGCGCGATAGGAATCCCATCATTACGCGGGTCCTCTCGAAACGAAGCCATCGCCTTTTCGGCATCTAGCGCTATGATGCCATCGACCGGCCAGACATACGGCATCTTGCCCTCAGCGAAGTACGCCATCGAGGCATCCAATCCGGTGATCATGAGGTCGTAGCCGCTCTGATGAGCTTGCCGATTAATGGCGGCGAGAAATCGAAGATAGTTTAGCGAAGGTCGATCCACTGGCATCCAAACGCCAATAACCTGAGTTTTGCCCCTCTTCATTGCTTGGGCAAGACGGTTTGGTCGGTAGCCAACTCGTTCTGCCGCTTGTTTCACCCGATCTCTAGTTGCCTGTGGCAGACGCACGGACATGTTTTCCGCAAGCACATGCGACGCAGTTTGCACAGATACGCCTGCCTCTCGGGCGACATCGTTAAGCGTAATCCGTCGATTGGGAGCCATTGGTCGGGAAGATACCAGAGGTTAGCTACCTTGACAATGCCGGATTTCTTCTGTGCTTGTCAGAGAGGGATCTGCTCTCTGACAAAAGGAGGCTAGCCGCCGACGATGAAGGTCTTGTCATCAATGGTGGCTTGTATCTTTGCTTCCTTGAATTCCATAACCCACTGATGCCCTTCGGCCATCGTGATGGTGATCTTCATCGGTACTTGGATTCCATCAACAGCTTTATAGTCTGTGTAGTCGATGGCGGATACCACGGTACCAACGGTTGAACGCCGGAAGTTAACCAACCTCGTGAGAAGATTCGACTTGTTATCGAAGTAGAGCTCCTCAGCTGCTACTGTTGCGGCACGGTAGCCTTGGACGACGGTTGCATCTTGACCGCTTACGTTTGCTTTCCCAGTTACGGCCAATCGAGTCAAGCCTTGGAAATCTTGGTCTGACCGCCAAGCGCGACCGATTCGACCAAAGAGAGCAGCGGGCTCATCAGCGATCGGGTCTTTTCCGTACCAAGTGTGTTTGCCATCGGAAGTGATCTTACGCTCGCCAGAGACGATTCGGTACTTCCCTTCCGGGGCTTGAATGAGTTCGAGAGCCACTGACTCCATCTCATAGGTCTCATCATTGGGAGCCGTCAAGGTTCCCGTTCGAATGAGCACACCCTCTTTCTTTCCGGTGACTTCAAAATACTTGGTTACAAGATCAGCCGGTTTGGGAGCAGGGTTGATGCGCTGATGACGACGGCTGATTCCATCTGGCAGGGGCATGCCATTGGGATGCTCTTCTTTGTTGTGACATGTCATACAGGTCACCTCAAGACGTCCTCCGAAGTGCTTGTCGTTTATGTCTCGTTGCAAGAGGATCATCCTTCTGGTTTCCTCTTTATTCTTGTTAGGCGCGGCATAGTCCTTGGGGTCGTGACAATCAGCACAGGAGTAATTCATGGCCGCAGACATGAACTGCATGGCCGGAATCATGTCGCTTGCCGGAACGCCCTTGAAAACCTTTACATCTTTAAAAACTTGCTCGGCCAATGGTTCCGCTTTTTGCTCACCTTGTTGGGCAAAAGCAACGATAAAAGGCGAGACAGCAACGGCTAACAACCCCATACGAGAAACGACTTTAGGCACGAGGACATTATGCGCCTTTGTCTCAATTCCGCCAATGCACTTGGCCAAATCTTTAAGGTTTTTGACCATCAGTGTCAAATTTTGATGCAAATAGTGAAGATGACCTAGAGAAGGTGACTAGTGTCACCCCAGGTACGCAGCACCCACCTTTCATCCTCAATCTCGAACACATTGAGACTGGCATTGGGAAGGCGAGCTGGACTTGCTTGGCCGGGAGGAAATCCCATTGCGTGTCGAAAAGCAACGCTCATTGTGCCGCCATGCCCAACCACCAAGATTCTGCTTCCGGCATGCGCAGAAAGGATATCCGTAAGACGACTCACTACCCTCTGGTGAAACTCACGACGCGATTCGCCAGAGGGTGGTGCAAAGTCAATATCTCCACCGCGATACTGTCGGTGAGCTTCCGGAAACTTCTCTTCCACTTCTTTCCAAGTAAGACCAGCGAATAATCCGTTGTTGTATTCCTGTAGCTGGTCACAAGGGATTGTTTCTATGCCACATGCCTTGGCAATAGGCTCTGCAGTTGCAAGTGCTCTTCCAAGATTACTGGAGTACATCACCTGCGGAGGCTCTAGAGACATTCGTTGAGCAATACGCTCAGCTTGCCATCGCCCTTTTTCAGTTAACGGGCTATCCAAGTGGTTCACCAACCTTTGCTCTACGTTCCCTTGGGTTTCACCGTGACGAACAATGACCAACTCTGTTAAAGCCGCAGAAGACATAGGTAGATCATTGTGGCTTTTCGGCGATCTGAACAAGATGTGCGTCCTATAGAAAGGAGAAAAGATATGAGGACGTTTATGCTTTCGATCAGCGTTTTGGCATTGGCATCGGTGAGCTTTGCACAGAACATTAAAGTGAAAGTGGGCAATGAAATTGTTTCATTTGATGCTGCCCCACGCAAGGTGAATGGGATCACTATGGTTCCTATTCGGAGCATGATGGATGCTTTGCAAGGAACCATGCGTTGGACTCCAGATACACAGACCATCTCGGCTTGGGCTAATAGCCGTAGGTTCGATTTTGTACTCAGAAGTCGAGATGCAAAAGTTAATGAACGCCCGATGAGAATGGAAGAAGCGCCTGTAGTTCATAAGAACCGCATCTACGTACCAATCAAATTCATCGCAGATGCAAGCGGATACATCATTTCGCAAGAAGAAGGATGGCTGGTCCTCCGTCCCGCTAGAAAATAGCGGGTCTCTGCTTCTAATATGAGGGCTAATTCGTCTATGCGATCATGCTCTCATTCGCTTTGTTTGCAGTTGTTGCGGTAGCCCCTAAGGCTCCGGCCACCTTGGTTGGCGCGTGGAACTCAAAGGTTCAATTCACCACAGGGGCCTTCAAGGAAGTTAAAGATTTAGAGTTTCTCATGGTCTTCAATCAAGGTGGCACGATGACCGAATCTTCGAACTATGACGGGGCTCCGCCAGTGCCGCCAGCCTATGGAATTTGGCGGAAAACCGCAAGCAATCGATTTGAGGCGAAGTATGTTTTCTACAACACCAAGGCTCCCGCCAAGTTTGATGAGATCACGGAAGGCGGAGGATGGATGCCTGCCGGTAAAGGAATTCTTCACGAAAAAATCACCCTTGCCAACAATGGCCAGACCTACAAATCCAGCCTTACCTTAAAGATGTACGATCCAAAGGGCAAGCTGACCGATACATGGAAGGGTCACTGCAACGGAATTCGAATGAAATTTTAGGGTTGCCCTAAAAAATTGGGGAGATTATCGGGTCAGATTTAAGCATCTTGCCCCAAAAATATACTGGGAATTTTCAGAGTCTCATGTTCAGACTCTTCGAGTGGTAAAATAGAGAGGAATTCGTTTTGCTTTTGGTGTCTATGATGAAGAAACTTGCATGTTTTGCGGTGTTAGGTGGTTTATCCAGCCTCTCCTTCGGCTTCGTGAATATCAATCTTGATAATCCCTACCAGACTGTAACCCCGCCAACTTCAGGTTCTATCTTCCTGACATTTTCAGGAACAATTGATATTCTCAATCCATTAGCATCTATTAGCACTGCAATTCTTGAGAGCCCAGGAACTACTTCGGACGCCTTGAGTACTGTGTTTGATGCTGGTTTCGTGAGCTACGTTACAGCAGCCACTCCGGGCATGGATTACACTGGCGATCTCTTTACCGTAGAAGTCAATTCCTCAACGCCTAATGGCTTCTACTGGTTAAACAGTGGCGGTCTGAATGGGCTGGCTGAATTCACCGTTACAGCTTCTATTCCCAACTTTCCCGTAGCATCTGATAACGAAATGTTTGGAGTCACCGTGGTCCCTGAGCCAGCCACTTTGGCCGCACTTGGACTTGGTGCAGCGGCTCTTATCCGACGCCGACGCAAAGCTTAACGATTCAAACCTAAGACACCCTGTCGCGCAATGCTCGGCAGGGTGTTTCTGTATCTGATTATCATCTTGTTTGGAGTAACCTCCACTCTGTGAAGGTCGATCTATTAGGTCCAGACGAATCATTGGAAGGCTATGCCAGAGCCATCGCTCGAGCCTTTGTCGGCTATCCGGTCATGCAGCGCGCTTTTTGCGATTCTCCCGGGAAACAGGAGGATTGGATCTATGAAATGGTTCTGAGATCTGGGCAAGCTCGTCAAGAAGTGGGAATGAGGATTCCCGTAATGCGAGATGGCAATGTTATCGCTGCGGGTGCCAATCTACACATTCCAGAGGCAGATAACCGGCCAACCCCTCGGGACTGGTTTACGGAGTTCTTATCCACCGCTGGCCCAAGCGCCCTCGAATTCTTTCCACGCTTCATCGATGCCGTGAGTTCTATTGAGCTCCCGCAGCCCAGCGCTTATCTTTACATGATTGGCGTTGATCCCAGTTATCAAGGGAAAGGGGTTGGCAAGGCCCTTATTGACTACTGCCTTCAGCTTGCCAACGAGAATCCAGCAAATCGTGGAATCGGACTAGATACCCAAGATGAGAAGAACGTGGACATCTACCGACGGTGCGGTTTTACCGTGGTGGATGAAAAGCGTTTGGATGACATGCCTATTTACTTCCTTTGGCGGGAACGAAGCGAGTCATAAATTCTATGGACATAAATCCAAGTCTTTCGTATTGGCCCTGATTTGTTGAAACTAATCGCATGGGCACATCCAAAGCCAATGCTAAAAAAATCGCGAGAACGGTCGTTGCACTCTCTACCGCCGGAACAACCTATCAATTCCTAACCAGGCCAGGAATGAATAAGTGGGTTAATTCTCCCGCGAAATTGGTCAAAAAGCCCAAGCCTTGAGATAGCCTAGGGGCATGGCTTCCAGTCCGCCGCCCGTTGTGAATTATCCTCGCCCTCATCTAGAAGGACAGGGGCCTATTTGCCCCAAATGCCAAGGCAATCAAACTCGTGAAGTCAAGTATACGTGGTGGGGTGGATTGGTCGGCCCGAAGATGATGAATCTTCAGAAATGTGAGGCTTGCAGGTTTCAGTTCAACCGCAAAACCAATAAGGGAGTTCTCAACGCGATCATCGCTTACAACGTGATCTTGCTTGCCATAGCTTTTGTTTTTTTGTTCGCAGTAGCAAACATGAGATAGCCGCAACCATAAAAGTGGTTACGGCTATCCTTCATCCTAGCGAATACTGTCGTGACGCTCTAGAGTTACATTACCGGTTACTGCGCTGACATCCAAAGTGCCTTTGCCTTCCCCTAATCTTCCGGTAATCCGCTGATCGTTCTTGGCTTCATCGTCCAGTGCAACGGCACTAGAAACCTCGCCGCGCAGGGTCGATAGCGATACCCGACAATCACTTCCATCCATGATGCTGACCAGCGAGTCACCGCTTACCGTCCTCACGTTCAGACTCCCACTCACGGGTGCGTCCAGGTCGACATGGACATCACCGCTTACCGCTTCAATGGCAATGGTCTTTCCAGAGCTTTGCAGAACCTTCAGGTTTCCGCTCGCGGTACGAGCATTGATATTGCCCTCAATCCGAGTCAGGCTAATATCTCCTGACTTGCTCTCGATCGTGAGATTGGGGGACTTAACATCTTCTACCTTCAAGTCGCCGCTATAAGCAGAGACCTCAACTGTCCCATTTAGTTGCCTCAAATGTATGTCGCCTGATTTGCTGGAGATCCGAACTCCACTCTTCGTATCCAGAACCGAAACATCGCCAGCGTTAGCTCGAACCTCCACAAAGCGTTTTTCTGGAATTTGGAGAGTTAGGTCAACCGAGAGACCACTCATATCGGGTTGTTTTATAAGGACAAGTTCCTCACTCTCTTCAACCACCAAGGTGTACCCATTAGCCTTTTCTCGTGCATCTTCAACACTGCTCCCTTTCACCTTTGCGACGGCTACTACATGCCCTTCAGAGAAGCCACCGACGATCTTTACATCTCCACAGGGGTTCTCAATCCGTAGAGATTTACCGCTACCCAGACCTAAGGGCATCTCGATCTTTCGAGTCTCGTGGGCATTGAAGAAATTGAATTCGAACTTCCCTTTCGAGATTTTCTCTCCCGCATCCTTCAAAGCTTCAAAACCTTGCTTTGCGGATGACCTTGCTTGATCGGCAATCTCTTTCCAATTCACCGACTGAGAGGCATCTCGTCCGATCTTCTCAACAGTCTCGGTAAAGGTTTTGAAGAAATCCTTCTTCTCTTCCTCTTGCTCCGTTTGCTGAGGTTCTGCCACCTTCGGCTCCTCTGCAGACGCGTTTGGTTGTGGGCCGCTAAACGCCTCTATCAGTTCGGCAGCGTCCTCCGCGCTGAGCTTGCCTTCCTCCACCATCTTGATAATTCGCTTTACTTCCTCTTTCACTTAGTTCCTCCCTTCAACTTGCTCTTTGCTTGTTCAGCCGTAATCTCTCCCTTCTCTAGCTGCTCCAAAATCTTTACTTTCTTTTCTGCCGACTTATCCTTCTTAGCCGTTTCTTCTTTCACAGGCATTAAATCCAATGCTGACAATAGCGACTCTAGCCGAGACTTTACGGTGGGATAGCTGATCCCTAGCTCTTTCTCCACACTGTTGATCATCCCTCGACAACGTAG
The DNA here is from genome assembly GCA_037190145.1 of Fimbriimonadaceae bacterium. Classification (GTDB taxonomy): domain Bacteria; phylum Armatimonadota; class Fimbriimonadia; order Fimbriimonadales; family Fimbriimonadaceae; genus 55-13. The sequence goes on along the minus strand of JBBCJU010000002.1, from coordinate 517,097 downwards.
GAAGGTCTCTAAGAACTGTTCTTGCTCCTCCGTCAACTTCGCATAGCGAGGCATCTCAAATCGACCACGTATAGCAATCCCCGACTCATCTCCCGCCAATTCAGAGATATATAGGTCACCCCCAGAAACAGGATCTACCACTATCGCCTTTCTTAACTTTTTCTCACCCATTCCACTACTCTATCAGAATTTCTAATGTAAGTAGGCCATATGGATAAATTAAATCAATCCGAAATCCATACCTAATCGCCTTGCAAATTTTGGGCAAACGAAATCAGGAGCGTTCTTCGACAAACACCAAACTCGTGCCTTGCAATAACGTTATCCTTATCGGTAACATCCCTTTATGTCACCCGCCGTCAAAGCCCTTCTCGACCGCATGATGGACGTAAATGCCCTGGATGCCGCAACCGCAATTATGGATTGGGACCAGCAGACCTACATGCCCAAAGAAGGTGCTTCTGCCCGAGGCGAACATCTAGGGCGGCTGAGTCGTATGCGCCACGAACTCTTTACTGCCGATGAGACAAGAACTTTGCTTGAAGAGGCTCGCAAGGAAGCTGAGCCAGGTTCTGATGATGCGGCAATCGTGCGGGTTACCAGCCGGAACCTCGACCTTGCGACCAAGCTTCCGTCGGCGTTTGTTGCTGAAAAAGTGAAGCTCGGCTCCGATGCCCACGAGCTTTGGGTGGAAGCACGCGCCAACAACACCTTCTCTTCCTTTGCTCCCACCCTAGAGAAGATGTTTGATCTCGCTCGACAGGAAGCAGAATATCTTGGATATCAAGAACACATCTATGATGCACTGCTCGACCAATATGAGGAGGGTGCCACCGCAGGTGAGGTCCGCTCTATGTTCGATGCGATTCGCGGTCCTCAAGTTGATCTCGTCAAGCAGATTCAGGAGCTTCCTGAAGTGGACGATTCTTGGCTTTACGGAACCTGGGATGAAGCGAAACAACGCGTGTTTACAGATGAACTCGTTCAGGCTATTGGTTTTGAATTCACCTCAGGACGCCAGGACGTTGCTCCTCACCCGTTCTGCACCAACTTTTCGATGAACGATGTTCGTCTCACCACTCGCTATAAAGACTATCTTGGCTCCGCCATTTTTGGTTCGTTACATGAAGCTGGACACGGAATGTACGAGCAAGGTTCTCCAGAGCATTTTGATCGAACTCCATTGTGTGGGGGTGTCTCCTTAGGAGTTCATGAGAGCCAATCTCGAACTTGGGAGAACATTGTTGGCCGAAGTCGACCATTCTGGGAGCATTTCTATCCAAAACTACAGTCGACATTCCCAGAACTGAATGATAAGCCTCTGGATACTTTCCTAAAAGCTGCAAACAAGGTCAAGCCAAGTTTTATTCGCGTAGAGGCTGACGAACTCACTTACAATCTTCACATCATGGTTCGATTCGAACTAGAGTGTGCACTATTGGAAGGTTCACTAGCGGTGAATGACCTTGCCGAAGCATGGAACGAGAAGTATCGAGAGTATCTGGGGATCGTGCCGTCCACTGATTCGGAAGGCTGCTTACAGGATGTGCACTGGTCCGGCGGACTTATCGGTTACTTCCCAACCTACTCAATGGGCAATCTATTGAGCTATCAAATTTGGAACGCAATGAAACAAGATGTTCCAAACCCAGATGAGCTGATGGCAAGCGGCAACTTCAAGCCCATTCTCCAATGGCTGCAGCTGAAGGTTTACTCACAGGGTCAACGCCACACGCCAAAAGATCTGATTCAAAGAGTCACCAACAAACCTATGGACGCAGCTGACTATCTGGAAGGCTTAGGCGCTAAGTATCGAGAGCTTTACGGACTTTAGTTGTGTAGCTGCCTTGTCGGTATTCGGCAAGGCAGCTTAGCTATCGAGCGACAGAATTTTCAGACAAGCGATTCTAACTACACTAGGGCGTTGCGCCTCGTCAAGAGGTTCAATCCAGTAATCATCTCCAGCTTCAAAAATCATAGAATCTCCATCTTTAAGCTCGTAGTACTGATCCCGAATACCGAAGCGTAGCCTTCCCCGTTCACAAATCATGAAGTAGGGGTTGTTAAATCCGTCACTTGGGGTTACATCTCTTGAATAGACCTCGCACTGGTTAAACTGAAAGTAACCCATCTGCATTCCACCACCTTGTGTTCTCACAAAGACACTAGCAAAGCCAGCCATACCAATCCGATGTCTTTCCGCTTCATCTTGAATCGCATCTGGATCGCTTCGGAACCTCTCCATTGACTCCGTTCCACGGGAATGCCGTTCGTAGAACACTCGCGCATCTTCCACATCTCCAAAAAACCATCGACCGTAGTCATGAGGAATGAGCCGTTGTCTTTCATCTGCAAGAAGCTTCTCGTCCCATAGACGACCGAGAAAAACAGCAAACCCCAGTGAGATTTTCTGCTCAGTACGGCTAGTACATCCTTCCCCACGCTCAATTTTTACAATGGTTTTCGTTGACACACCACACTTCTCTGCAAGCTCCCGGACTCCCCATCCTCTTAAGATGCGAAAAGCACGAACATTGCGACCAAACACCGCTGGATCGCCGCGGACAATTGCGTTACTTGAGATTTCTTCCACAGAATGAGCGTTTCCGTTGTACTTCTATTTTGAATCTATTTTGACCACTTAACGGACGTGATACAAATGAATTCAGTTGCGGAGTATTGCTCCAGGACACATGTTATGAATTCTTACCGGTTATCGTTTCGCAAAGGTTTCACGCTCATAGAGTTGCTTGTGGTCATTGCCATCATCGCAATCCTAGCGGCAATTCTGTTCCCCGTTTTTGCTCAAGCTAAACAGGCTGCAAAGCAAACTGCAAGCATTAGCAATGCTAAGCAGACGATCACGTCCGCCATCATGTATACCGCCGACTACGATGATGTTGCACCGCTTCCCTGTTCGTGGGGAGGGGGCGGAGGTCTTGACGTTTACCCTGGAAATCCAGACGGAGATTACAACCCATGGAGCGGCTTAATCCAGCCCTACATGAAAAACATGGACATCCTATTGGATCCACAGGGACCAGGTGGATTTAAGTTCCCTGGACCAGGGTTCCCAATTTCCACTGCGTTCCCAGACAAGTTTAGTAAGCTGTTTGACACCCAATACGGTTACAACATTCGTGCGTGGGCTCCTCAGCCGATCAATCCACCTTTTAATCCTGCACCGCGATCTATGACTGCAATTTCACGCCCTGCATCTACCGTAATGTTTGCCGCCAAGACAGCAGCAAGTGAAATCACCATAGGCGGATTCTGGTCTCTTTACAACGGAGATAAATCTCCTTTTGTGCTTCAAATAGTAGAGCCAGTTGTTTGCGATCCTGACAACTTTCTAGCGTTGACCATAAACTGCTGGGGACCAGGCAACTTTTTTGATGTGGTTAACGGAATTCAGAAAAATAAGTCCAATGGGTATCTCACAGGTCTTGTAAGTATGCGTGGAAGCGGAAAGATGCTCTTAGCTTACGGCGACGGTCATGTCGCAAAAGTCTCCGCAGGACAAGCTGCAGTCGGAACTAACTACGACGGCATTCGTCCTCCTTACAATACTCAGATCACTGACCAGTCAATCTACCAGTGGAATGGCCTAGACTAATGAAGAAGATGTTCACGATTTTGATGGTTGGCGCTATTCTTAGCACTCTTACTGGGTGCAAGAAAGATGAATCTCAACAGACCACTCCACCTCCCTCTTCAGATCAGCTAGGGACGGGACAGCAATTCGGATATCCGTCTCAAAGCAATACAACCAAGTAGCCGCACAATTACGCAGAAAGCTCCACGATGGAAATCCACCGTGGAGTTTTCTGATTCTGCCTGCCTTTACTTGTTTCCGCGATGTTCGCGAATAAAAGCAGGGATATCCAAGTCTGTCTCATCAAACACTTGTGAGGCATCAAACTGATTGGATCGAGAGGCCGGTGTTCCACCTGCACCAAAAATCTGCTTCGCATCCACTCTTTGCACGGTGGCAGCAGGGGATGCTTGGCTTGGATCAGCTTTAGTGGCTGGAGTTACCTGAGCAGGAGTCGCAACCGGAGTCTCTGGCTGCGGCACAGTGAAGGTGGCTTCCGCAACCTTGCGTCCTTCAGATGAATAAGGATTGAATCCAGTTGCAAGAACTGTAACTCGAACCGTACCTTCCATTGTCGGATCAACAACTGTACCGAAGAAGATATTGGCTTCTTCCTCGTCACACATGCTCTGAATGTAAAGAAGTGCCTCATTGGCTTCCGCAAGCGTCAAATCTTCACCCGATGTGACATTGACCAACAAGCCCTTGGCTCCGTGGATTGTCTGCTCTAACAGAGGGCTATTTGTTGCCGACTGGGCGGCTTGTAGAGCTCGCTGCTCGCCCACTCCATAACCAATACCCATCAATGCCGGTCCAGCGTCGGACATCACTGCCCGCACGTCCGCAAAGTCCACATTGATTTGTCCAGGAATGGTGATGATATCGCTGATTCCCTGAACACCCTGGCGTAAAACGTCATCGGCAACTCGGAAGGCATCCATCAAAGTGGTCTTTCGCTCGACAACACTCAAGAGCCTATCATTGGGAATCGTGATGATCGTATCCACTCTTCCCATCAGAGATGTAACTCCCTGCTCTGCCAAACGGGATCGTCGAGGGCCTTCGAAACTGAAAGGCCGAGTGACAACGGCTACGGTTAAAGCACCGATTTCGCGGGCAACATCTGCAATGACCGGCGCTGCACCAGTACCAGTACCACCACCCATACCGGCGGTGACGAAGACCATGTCGGACCCTTCGAGAGCTTTTCGGATTTCGTTCTTACTCTCTTCCGCCGCGCTCTTTCCGATCTCGGGATTTCCACCGGCGCCCAATCCGCGAGTGAGGTTTGCTCCGAGTTGCACCTTGCGGGGCGCACCGGCCAAGTCTAGAACCTGAACATCAGTGTTCATCGCGATGAACTCGACGCCTTGGATACCACTCTCGATCATGCGATTGACAGCGTTTGAACCGCCGCCTCCCACACCAACTACTTTGATCGCTGCTGTTTGCTGAGCCATTTTTTTCTCGACTACTTTTCCGTTTACTTTAATCATGATTTCCCGCTTATGAGGGAAAAGATGCTTCGGATAGTGGCCTTAATGCCTCCGCCCGAAACTGGTCCTAACTCATCTTCAAAACATTGGAGTGCAAAACGAGCGACTCCCGAAGAAACCGCCAATCCGGCACGATCCGTATCCATCCCATGCCCGCCATAGAGCTTGGGTTCTGCTCGCCGAACTCGCAAGTGCTTCAACACATCCGAGAACAGCTTATCCGTTCCAGCCAGTAAGCTACCGCCTCCGGTAAGAACAACTCCCCCGGGAAGCACGGCATACAAACCGCTCTTTTCAATTTGCTGGCGCACCATCACCGCCAGTTCTCTCATTCGACTCTCTGTAATCTCGCATAGTACCTTGCGTTGAAGAGAGCGAGGCTCTGGATGCCCTAATTGAGTGATATCTACAGAGTCTGACTCACTAACTCCTACAGAAGAAGCCTTAGCATGAGTCACCTTAAGCCGTTCAGCTTCTTCTGGCGAAGTCCGCAAAAGCTTGCTGATATCAGAACTGACCAATCCGCTTCCAACGGGGATACTTGCGCTAAAGCAGATGGACCCACCTTGGAAGATGCCCACGTCAGTAGCCCCTTCGCCGATATCAACCACCGCTGCACCCAGCTCAATCTCATCGGGAGTAAATACACCAAGCCCGGCAGCGAGAGGCGACACCACCATTTGATCAACCCGACGCCCCGTCATAGCAACGGCCTTTTCTATATTCTGGATGTGCGTGGTCTGTCCCGTGACGATGTAAGTTGTGACTTCCAACTTGCTTCCGTTCATTCCGATTGGGCGCTGGATTCCTCTCTGTCCGTCAATCTTGAACTCGCGAGGAAGCGCCTGAATCATTTCGCGATCAGGTGGGATCACAAACTGTCGGCTATGGTTGATGACCTGGAGCACATCCTCTCTCGATATCTGGCGTGAACGAGGATAAATTGGTACAAACCCCATTGCGTTATGCCCTTCCAGATGGCTTCCGCTGATATTTGTGACAACGTTCTCGATCTTTTGATTGATCTGCTGTTCTACTCGCCGAACTGCGGCATCAATTGCTTTAGAAGTTTCTTCTAAGTCAGTGACAACTCCACGCTTGACGCCTTTGCACTCCGCAACCGCAAGTCCTTGGAGGTCAAAGCCCCCTTCGCCGTCATCAATAGCGGCCAAACAAACGACTTTGGAAGAACCGATGTCAAGAATCGTCACCAACTCACCGTTGGGAATTTGGCGGGTAGAGCCATTACTTTGGGTTCTCAAGGTGCTGACTCCGTCTGACTCGCTGATTGGACCATCTCTTGCATTCGTTTACGGTCTCGATAGTCTTTCAATCGAGTTAATAGTATTCGTCGGATAAGGCTCAAATTATTAAAGATTCGCCATCCGAGGACTAAGGCTACCGCCAAAAAGAGGTCGATGTAAATCTGGTCGCCCATCCAGGCGATTCCAAAAGCGATAAGGATGTTGAAGACAAAGCCACTGATGAATACATCATTCTGAAACTTCCCTTCTAGACCACTGCGGATACCTCCGCAAACGCTATCCAAACCGGCCAAACAGGCAACCGCTAAGTATTGTGCGGTGATACCCACCAACGGGCTGTTCAAAAGGACAGCCAGAACTGCCCCAATGACGAGTGCCGTTATCGGGATTAGAATGCCCAACTACTTCGCGTCCTTGGGAACCGTTCCGGTGCGTTTGGTAGTCGAGCCTGCGTACGCAGGAAGTCTCTGTTTATCAACTTTGGTGACGGTGGCCATTGCCGGGTCGATTTCTCGAAAGTCGGATAAAACACCTTCCGGAAGCTCCATTGCACCTTTCAGCGTATCGGGATCACCTACCGCTCGGATAATGACCGGGGATGCAATCTTTACATCATCAACCAAAATAACGGAACCCACACACCTAAAGCTTGTTCCGCCAACAACCCGGTGATTATTGACGGTGATTGCTTCAGCGCCTGCATTCCACAGTTCGTTGACCACCTTCAATACATCAAGGTCATGGATGATAAGGTCAGCCGGGAAGATTCCACTGGCGGGCTTCTTACTATCCTTCAGCTCCACCCTTACTCCGGGACCTTCGAGGTCTGTCAAACCCGCTAGACGCTTCATCTCCTGAAGACTATCGTTCAGAGCCTTCGTTGAAGATGTTTGAGAAGCCATGGCATTCTCAAGTTTGGTCTTTTCTGCGCGAAGCTTAGCAACCTCGGCCTGTGTATCCTGAATCGCCGTTTGCATATCCACGCTACCGCTCTGCACTCGGTTTCTCTGCGCGGGGCTCAGCAAGCTCAACCGACTGGCTCGTGTTTGGTCCGTAACCCAAGCCGTTGCAATCATGAACCCCAGCACCACGCACATAATGCTGACAGGGGCAATCCATGAGTTTCCGGTGATACGACTGACAAGTGGATTCATTTGATTCTTTCGATACCCATCCTCAGGGCTGGTCTTTCCAAGTTCACAAGGTTCAACGTTTGTCCGCTGACGAGCAGTGCCGGATCACTCTCGACTTTGTTGCGAAGGTAATCAATCTTTGCGTCAAGCTGTTCCGGCAAACCAAGTTCAACAGCGAACTTTGAACCTATATTTAAGCACAAACCGCCATTGTTCAGCGCGGAGATTTCAACAACTTGGCGATCTGAAAAGTTGGCTAATTCGCTAGCCAAACCCGCAACCTCTCCCGGTCGCCAAGGTCCAGCGACTGTCAACGAAGGCTGAAGTCCCTCATTCGGCGGTCGGACAATCGGTAACGAAGACAAATCGCTATTCGTTTGAAAAATGACTCCGTCTCGACTCAAAGCCGCTCCCGACATGCCTGCGATGCGTGCAACCGGACGTCGGTAGGCGAGCTGAACCCGGGCTCTTCCAAAAATATTTCGGGTCATCTCTGCCTTTACCAAGGCGCTTCTTTCAAGTAGAGCAGACTCAGTCACATGTCGATTGAGTTTCAATGCCGGTTGGCTGTGAATTCGTTGAAGAATGGCTCGGACCCGGTGCTGATCATCCGGCTGCGCACCTTCCACTCTCACTTTTACAATCGAAGTCATTCGACTATAAAATACGCCCGCAAACAGGTTGCCGATCAACAACATCGTGAGAACAGGCTTCCAGTTAATGATAATGCGCTTACGTCTTCGTCGCATATCGCCGCAGAGCGTCCTCCACAAGCCATACCACCAGCGCATCAAAATCTATCCCTGCTGCCTTCGCGCTGTTCGGCAACAAAGAGGTGCTCGTCATGCCGGGAAGAGTGTTTACTTCCAACACATAAGGTTCATTTCCGGGTTGAGCAATGATCATATCCGTTCGCGTCGCACCCTCACATCCCAAGATATGGTGAGCCTGAAGCGCAATCTCTTGAACTCGCGAGAGGACTTCTTCGGGAAGTCTAGCGGGAACAATCTCCTCCGTCGCCCCTGGCGTGTACTTAGATGCGAAATCGTAAAAGCCGCTGGTAGGCGCAATCTCAACGGGCAAAAGGGCTCGATCCCCAAGCACCGGAACCGATATTTCCATACCCCGCACCCATTCCTCTACCAAGCAAGCTCCCCCATAGGTCAGAGCTCTTCGTATGGCAGGCTCTAGTTGATCCTGAGTTTCTACGAACGACAGCCCCACTGTTGAACCTTCAGCATTGGGCTTTACCACGGCAGGGGCCACCAAACCTACAGCATCGTCAAGGTTCCTTACAAGCTTGCCTTTCGGTACCCGAACACCGTTTGCCGACAGAATCTGCTTTGTCAGATCCTTATCCATGGCCTTCGCACTTGCCTGAACACCAGAGCCAGTATAGGGCATATGAAGTAGTTCAAAAAGCCCTTGAACCGCACCGTCCTCAGAGTTCGTCCCATGAACCGCGAGGAACGCAACATCAGGCCGCTCTGTACCCGCAAATCGACTCAAGTTCCCCTTACTGAGCAAGAGTTCCGTAACATCAATCAGCTCAGCGTTGAAACCCTGCTTGATCAAAGATTGATAAACCTCTCGCCCGCTATGAAGAGAAACTTCTCTTTCTGAACTGTCGCCTCCGTAGATAACCGCAATCGTCATCTCGCCCCGAGGCTTGGACAGTCGCTCCCATTCTTTGATAAAAGCCGGACCGAATTCACTGATGGTTCCGGCTCCCATTCCGACCACCACATCCCCTTCTCGGGCAAACGCAGCGACCTTCCTTGGAAGCAAGTGGCGACTCGGAATGTAATGACACTCCTTCGTAATCAGTTCAGCGATTCTCGCACTAGAAACACCCGGGATCGGGGCTTCTCGAGCAGGGTAGATATCGGTGATGAAGACCACATCGGCCTCGTCCAATGCTTTGGCGAACTCGCGAATATTGTCCACGGTCCGGGAGTAAAGGTGGGGTTGGAAGACAGCGATCAGTCGCCGCTTGACCAGCGGCTCATGCCCTCTCTTCTTGAGTTCTTCGACAAACTCTTGAGGCAATTCAGGAACGTACCAGCCGCGAATCGCGCTTAGGCTCTCCCTAATCTCGGTAGGATGGTGGGCATAGTCGTCGATCACGGTCACGTCTACCCGAGGAAGGCTGTTGGGCGGCATTGAAAACTGGCCCTCCCCGTCCCAACGTATCTGAACTCCCTCACCTCTCAATATCTGCTGCCTGCGCTCTGCACCACGGAAACCGATCAGGGCGAGGAGAACTGGTCCAGTGGGAACCCCTATCTCCTCCGCCAACTTGACAGCGCTACTGGCGTTCAAGAGGTTGTGTTCGCCTCGCTGCTTTGGGCTGGCGATAAGGACGTCGTTCGCCTCCATCGCGCGCACGAAATCCGCCTTTGAGTAAGGCTCGGCAGGAACGCCTGCCTTGCTTGCCAAATTGCAAGCCCCTCCATCTTGTGCGGCATAGAACAGCTTAGAAGCGCGATTCACGAACCGCAACACACTATCTTGCAGATTCTCAAAAGTGCCGTGAAAGTCCACATGGTCCAACTCGAGGTTCGTGAGAACCACGTACCACGGGTCGATGTCGTGAAATGCGTCATAGGCTTCGCAAGCCTCCACCACCGCCCACTCACCTTGCCCTTCGACAACTGGTCCGCCAAACTGGGGAACGCTGGCACCGACGACAATAGTAGGGTCTAGTCCGGCTTCTTTCAACGCGGCCCCAATCATCCCAGTTGTCGTCGTCTTCCCATGAGTTCCCGTAACCGCAATGACCTTATAGGGCTTGAGCAACCAGCCCAAAGCCTGCGACCGCCTAAACAGCGGAATGCCAAGCTCCTTGGCTCGATTGACTTCCGGTGAGTTATCCAAATCAATCGCATCGGTCAAGACCACCGCATCATTCGCTCGAATCCCATCGCCGGTATGCCCAACTGTTACATCAAACCCTTCTGACCTAAGCCGCTCTACCTCTGCAGAAAGTGTAGAGTCAGTTCCTCGGACCTCATAGCCCCGATGCTTCAGCATCCGAGCCAGGGCGCTCATCCCAGCTCCCCCGATGCCAACAAGGAAGAAGGACGTCTTGCCATCCAAAGCTTCTCGTGGAGCAAAAGCCGCAGATATCTCAGACGCCTTTCTCATAGGCCCACCTTTCTCTTTTCTAAAGGGGAAAGACGCAGGAGGACAGGAGCATTGGTCACAACTTAATTCCTCCGTTCAACATTTCAAAAATTGTCTGCGTTGCATTCGGCAAATCCCAATTCTGCAAAGCTGTCCGGGCAGAATCACGCCGAGCATCATCTCCCAGCCACTCCACCAGAGCTTCTCCCAACGAGAATGGGGTTGCATCGGCCTGGTTTAAGAGGGTGGCGGCTTTCATTTCTACAAACTCTTCTGCATTATGAAGTTGATGATCTCCCGCTGCACTTGGCAAGGGTACAAGGACTGACGGAATCCCAAACATCGCCAATTCTGCTAATGTCCCCCCGCTTCGACCCACGATCACTGCTGCTCTGCAATAGGCATCCAACATCTCAGACGTATCCAGATAAGGTCTTACGGTAACTCTATCTCCAATACCAAGCCCATCCACCACCTTCTGCGTAGTCTCATAGTTTTTGGGGCCGCTGGCGATCAGAAGACGAGCATGGCCTAATCTGTCCCCCGCAAAGGCCCGTGGAACGCATCCATTAAGAAACTCAGACCCCTGCGATCCACCAATACAAAAAACAAAGTCTGATTCGGGACATCGACGAGACACTGCTTCTCGAAGCTCACGCCGAATAGGTTGCCCCACTCTTTGACACCGCACTCCGTGGGAATGCCTCTCGGTCGCCCGAAAGACCGTCGTGAAGGCTTTTGCGTTCTTCGCAAACATCAGGTTTGCTCGTCCGGGAACTGAGTTCGCTTCATGGATAAAGTAAGGGATACCAAGCGCCTTCGCTCCCGCAACTACAGGTCCTGCCGAGTAGCCACCGGTAGCAAAAACTACATCTGGAGAACTCGTCCGTAAAGCAGCTTTCGCCAGTCCACGCGCCTTCAAGAGAGCAACTGCGGCCTCAATGCCGCGCCGAGACTTTAGAGAGTAAAGCGGTTGACTGGGAAACGCTTGAAAGGGAAAGCCTGCCGCTTGGCTGGCCTCCCCTTCTTGTCCCCGAATGGACCCAAAGTAGTGGACTTCTGCACCCTGCTCGCGAGCGTACTTTGCAATCTCAAGCGCGGGATAGATGTGTCCGCCCGTACCGCCCCCGGTTACGATCAGCTTCAACTAAAGCCTCCTTTGCCACCGGAACGGGGCGCAATACAGCCTGACAAACTCCCATTGCCAGCCAAAGTGCAATGAGTGACGACCCGCCTGAGCTAATGAACGGCAACGGGATACCGATGGCGGGCATGAAGCCATTGGCCATCATGATGTTCGTACAGGACTGAATTCCAATCCAAGCCGCCACACCGCCCAGCACCAAGCTTGCAAACCGAGTGTGGGCCATTTGAGCAAGCCACATAAGACGCGCAACTAATGCACCCAACAAGCCAATAACGGTCAACGAACCCAGGAATCCAAACTCTTCTGCCACGGTTGCCATCACAAAGTCAGTTGTCGTGGCTGGCATCACGTGCTTAGCCCTTCCGGCACCGACCCCAACTCCGCCCCAACCACCCGTAGCTTGAGCTAGTTCAGATTGGACAGTCTGATAACCGACGTCATCCACATTCTTAGGGTCCCATCTATGCTCATGGTTCACAATCCGCTCCATTCGGTATGGCTGTGCTTTCACCATAAACATAGTTCCAAGCCCTACAAAAAGCATCCCCGTGATCAACGTGGTTCGAGACACGCCACCAAGGATGAACATGACAAAGGCGGTTCCAACGACAACTGCCGCCGTACCTAGATCCGGTTCTCTTTCCACCAAGACGATGCCCACAAAAACCCAAACTGCGGGTAAGCATCGTTTGATCTTGGGCCACGCCAAAGCATCCATCTTGGCCGCCCAGTTGCTGAAGTGGGGCAGTTTTTTCGGCCAAGCCTTGCGATCCGCAAACACTCCCGCCAAATAGATGATCGCCGCAACCTTAAAGAACTCGGCGGGTTGTAGCAGGAAAGGAGAAACTCCAATCCAACGATGTGCGCCGCTCATTTCAACCCCGATTCCCGGAATCTCCACGGCAACCAACATAAGCATCCCTATCAAAAAGATGCCAACGGACCACTTCTTAAGCTTGAGTTGACTAACCCGACCAACCCACCAAGCAATCAATAACCCTGCGAAGAGAAACGCCACCTGGTTATAAAACTCTTTAGGAATCATCCCGCGACCGTCGCGCATAGATCGCGCGTAGCCCGCGTCAAAAATGAATAACAATCCTAAGCCAGTCAGCGCAAGCGCTAACCAGAAAAGAATCGGATCCGAAAGCCTCCCTGCCGATTTGATTCTTGTCGGTTTCATAATTTAAGCCACTCCTTGGCTAATTGTTTAAAGACGTCTCCACGGTCCCGAAAGTCTCGAAATTGATCAGTGCTCGCACATCCTGGTGCCAACATAACCACTTCTCCACTTCGAGCAGCGCTCAAGGCCGAAAGGGTCGCATCTTCCATTTTTTCATACACCTTGTCCGTACCGATTTGTTCGGCAAGCTGATGTCGCGCTTCGCCATAAACGTAGGCTTGGTGCATCTGATTTGAGAAGTAATGCTTTAACGTTCGGAAGTCCAGGTCTTTATTGCGTCCTCCAATGAGCACATGGTTAGGCCCTTTCAGACTTGTCGCTGACTTCAACACCGCATCAGGGTTGGTACACATCGAGTTATTGATTACGCGAACCCCATCTTTTTCCCCTACAAACTCCATTCGGTGGGCAATGCCTCGGAACTCTTTGAGGCCATCCAAAATGCAGACAGGCAAGACAAACTCAGGCTTGTTCGCCTCTTGAAGTCGTTGGTTGTAAGCGTTGGTCTTGGCCGCTCTCTTAGCATCTGAATCGTCCTCCGCCCGCTCTACGATCTGCTTCGCCTTAGGATTCGTTGCTACCGATGCCTTTACTGCACCATAAGCCAATAGCGCCGCCATCGAGGCATTTGAGAGGTTGTGTGGTTCCGAAAAATGAAGATCTTCCAGCTTGATCTGCTTATCCAAAACCGTCAAAAACCGATCATCTACGCGAGCATGCTCTCCGGTTGCCCCAAAGGTGAGGACCTTGGGCTCCCCCTCCCCTTTTCCCAAAGGGGGAAGGGGCAAGGGGGTGGGGGTCCGCCGCTTATTTGTAGGTTGAATTCCTGGAGCCCGCACCACTGGATCGTTCGCCTTCACCACCGCAAACTGCTCCGGCAACTGCGCTCCAAAAATCCGTTGCTTCGTCGCTGCATACTGCTCGAAAGAGTCGTAGCGATCCAAGTGGTCGGGCCAGATATTTGTGATCCCTGCGCTCACGGGCCGGAAGTGAGTGATCCATTCCAGCTGAAAGGAGCTGATCTCCGCCACCAAAATCTGCTCCGGGTTGGAGTTCAAAGCCGCCTCGGTAAGTGGAACCTCTGGATACCCAGAGCCAAAGATGTTCCCGCAAAGCACCGCATCGATCCCACAATGCCGAAGGCAAAGATAGGTCATCACCGTCGTCGTGCTCTTGCCGTTTGTGCCGGTGATTGCGATGATGGGAGCCTTGGAGATGCGAAACGCAAACTCGATCTCCGAGAGAATCTCGTAGCCCTTCTCTTGCGCTGCCTTGAGAATTGGGCTTCGCATGTCTACGGCGGGATTGACAACCAGCCAAGGTCCGCCCGCAATCTGTTCGCCGGTCGTTGGCACCGTTGTCGAATGGAAGTAGTAGTGGAACTTTCGATCTAACTCAACGGAGTCCTCGATCTGCAAGCGAGCATCCGGCAAAACCCCATCCCAATCCATCACCACGGACGCACCAAGCGCCTTGGCCTCATCCAGAATCTCCGGCTTCGCCAACTTGCCAGGACTCGATTGGTCATAAACCGTAGCCGACCCGCCAAGCTGAATCGCCGCCTTAGCAATCGCCAACCCCGACCGACCAAGCCCAAAAACACTAACGTGCACTAAAGCTCCCTAGCGTAACGCAAGGCCACGATTGTGATCGCAAGAATAGACAAGATCAACTGGGTCAGAGAGAACATTCCCACTACCCGAGTTTCGGGCCAACCTGCCTTTTCAAATGCATGATGGATAGGTGTATAGGGAAAGAGCTTCTTCTTTCTCAATTTCACAGACAGAATTTGGAGCGGTACCGGTACAAGCTCAACGATCATCACCAACGACAGAACAAAACACGCTAGAACAACTGGCCACGTACCCGGCACTACCCAACGAAAAACACCTCCAAACTGCTCCACCCCTGTATGCTGAGGTAACCAGCCAGGCTGAGTAACTAGAAAAGATACAGCTAATCCAAGAACAGCTCCTATGGGTAGCGAGCCAGCATCACCCATAAAAACCTTAGCGGGAGGTGTATTCAAGAACAAGAAAGGAATGACCGCACCTGCTAGCGGCAGTACCATCACTGCGACAGGCTCCACGAACTGCGTCATCATCGCAATGCCGAAAATTCCCAAGACTAAGCCCAAGAGTAGGGTTCCCGCAAGTCCATCCAGACCGTCAGAAAAGTTATACGCGTTTGAGAAAAACAAGATCAAGAACAGGGATAGCGCAAACGAAAAATTTAGTTCCCAGCCATGCCCCAATCCAGTCGCCAAAATTCCCAGGGCAAACTGCATGATTATTTTCTGCTTCCACCCTAGCCCTCGCTTTCCCTTAAAGACTCTTGGCACCACAAAATCATCTACAAAACCAATAAGTAAGAAACCAATCGCTAGAACCAAAAAGGCAAGGCGAACCTTGCCAAAATGGCCCAGCTCAGAAGCCCCTGATAAGATTGGAAACACAACTGCGGTAATGTAACCCACCATGATGATAAGGCCACCCATTGTCGGGGTCCCCTGCTTCACCTGGTGCCCCTCAGGGGCATATTGGCTGATGGTCTGTCGCGACTTTGTCAGCAACAAAAGTTTCCAAATTGGATAAGCAAACACTGCCGATACCGCAAACGCTATCCAGAAATGCGTCGCCAGTTGACCCCAAATCGAGTTCATCCCAGCACCCTCTCCAGCATCAGCGACCGACTTCCTTTCACCAAAACCGCATCTCCCGCCGACAAACTAAACACCATCGACCGAACCTGGTCGATGTCCGTCATAGCCTCGCCCAAACCATAAGCTCCGGCCTGCTCACCAAACGGAATCGCGGTTAGCCCGATCGCTTTCACATAGTCTCCAATCTCGCGGTGCGCCTGTTCGGAGTGTTCGCCAAGTTCATTCATCTGCCCGAGAACCGCCACCCTTCGTCCTTCAACCGGAAGCTCCATGAAGGTCTGGATCGCTCCCAAGATGCTCGATGGAGAGGCGTTGTAGGCATCCAAAAGTGCCTTCACCCCATCCTTCTCCAGAACCTGCATTCGCATCGGCGGAATCTCCGCCTCGCCCAAAGCATCTGCTGCTTCCTGAGGAGCCAAGCCAAGCGCCGCTGCCGTGCAGATCGCCGCCGCTACGTTCGGAGCCAGGTGCTTACCCAAGTAGGCGATGTGAGCTTGCCAAGGAATATCGGTGAAGAAACCGTTCACTACCGATCCCTCCCAACCTTGGGATTGAATGCCGATCACCCGGCAATCCGCAGACTCCGAGGAACCGAAGGTATAGATTTGCCGGCTCCCGGCGGCTTTTTCCAAGGTTCCGTAGAACTCATCATCCCTCGGCAGAATCGCAATTCCATCCTGCGGCAGGGCTAGCAGCAGCTCCGATTTAGCCTCCGCGATACCCTCTCGTGAACCTACCTCGCTGGCATGTGACCAACCAATATTGGTCACCACCCCAACGGTCGGCTTCGAGAAGCTTGCCAAATGAGCTATCTGCCCCTGTCCTCGCATCGCCATTTCCACCACTACGGCTTGGGTATCTGAGGTCACTTCGGGCCAAAGCAACGGTGCCGTATATTCGGTGTTACGATTGCCTTCCGTTTTCAAAATTTCGCCCAAAGGGCTAAGGGCGGCGGCCAGAAATTCTTTGGTTGTTGTCTTACCTGCACTGCCTGTGATTCCGATCACAGGTCCGTCAAACTGGTTTCTATAGTAGCTTCCTAGGTTCCCCAGAGCCTGAACCAGATTCGGCACCAAGATGTGCGGCCCCATCACCGGCCTCTCCGCCAGGATTCCAGCCACACCCTTCGCCAGAACCTGCTCATCAAAGTCGTGCCCGTCTACTTTGGCACCCTTAATAGCCAAGAAAACATCGCCTGGCCCAGCTTCCCGGGAGTCTGTCGAAAACCCAGTAACATAAGCTGGAGAGTCGTCATGCAACTCCCCCCCAACGATCAGAGATAGTTCCTGAAGTGAAATCGGATTCACCGCGCCTCCAAGGCTTCTTTCGCCATCAGTCGATCATCCATCGGAACCTTCGTTCGCCCGATGATCTGGTAATTCTCATGTCCCTTGCCCGCTATTACCACTACGTCGCCCGGCTGAGCAATCTTGACAGCATGAAAGATCGCTTCTCGGCGGTCAATAATGTCGATCGATTCTCGCCCCGGCACAATCCCGGTTAGAACTTCATTCAGGATCGACTGCGGGTCTTCGGTTCGTGGGTTATCGCTGGTAACCACCGTCACATCGCTCCGCTCGCTCGCCGCTTTCGCCATCTTCGGCCGCTTCGTTCGATCCCGGTCGCCACCACAGCCGAAGACAGTGATAACCCGGCCTGAGGTAAGCGGTCGGACGGCGTCAAGGAGCTTCTCTAAGGCATCGGGGGTGTGTGCGTAATCAACGAGGACAGTGGGTTCCGGCACTGACCGCCCAATCACCACCTCGAACCGGCCAGGCACCGCCTTTGCTGACTCCAGGGCAATCGCCGAATCCCTCTTCGAATACCCCAAAGCCAGCAACCCAGCCATGGCCGCAACCGAATTTTCAATATTGTACGATCCGCCGAGCGAGACGACCAAACGGGCGAACTGTTCGTCTATACCTGCCTCCGCCCAAGAGAAATTTAGTTCCAACAGTTCGATCAACACCCTTGAAGGCTCGACGCACAGACCAACATCGAGCTTCGCGCTGACAACAAATGGCACGAACTTCCGCTCACTAAGTTGCTCAACCCATCGTCTACCTGCCAGATCACCAACATTCACCGCTCCAACGAACGGCTTCTCGGTCTGGTCAGGAAACTCGGTAAACAACCTCAGCTTCGCCGCCTCATACTCCTCCATCGATCCGTGGAAATCCAGGTGATCCTGAGTTAGGTTCGTGAAAACGCCCGCATCAAATTCTACGAATTCGCAGCGGTGCTCCGCCAAGGCATGGGAGGAAACCTCGATCGCCATTGCCTCCACTCCCTTATCTCGGGCTTCTGCCAAGAGCGACCATAGTTCGACGGGGTAGGGAGTTGTATTGCCAAGTTCTCGCTCTTCCCCAGGAATCTGAAACCCTAAGGTTCCAAGATATCCAGCTTTCAGACCCAGAGCGATCAACATGTCTCGAATCAGCCAGGCAGTTGTGGTCTTGCCGTTCGTTCCGGTAACTCCAACCACCTTCATCGAGCGGGTGGGATATGCAAAAAATGTATTGCAAAGCTTACAGATTCCGTCGTTAAACAGAATGCGATCCTTAGGGAACTGGACTCCCGCCAGTCCGTTGATTTCTGCCAGCCGCAACCCTTCGGGCGACCAAACCACCGCTGCGACGGCCCCGTTCTCTTTGGCCGATGCGATGAAAGCATGCGAATCATTTGTGGTGCCGGGGTTACACACAAACAGCGAACCCGGCTTTGCTTGCCGGGAATCTTGGGTGATAGAGGTTATTTCTGCATCGCCTGCCCTTGCGATAGCTTGAATACCCGCTTCGGTCAAAAGCGCCGACAGGGTCACGGTCGAGAACCTCGGGAAGACACACCCAGAACGTTAAGCATCAATGACCTTGGCGAACGCACCGGAATACCGCTATAAGTCCTTCCCACTAGGGCCTAACCTCAACTTCCAAGGTGGGAGCAACTGGCTTTTTCACTGGCGCAGTAGTACCTGAACTCGGCTTCAAACCATATTCTCTTATCACAGCGCGGGCTAAATCTGAGAACACTGGCCCAGCAACCGTGGCTCCGTAGTACTTGCCGGTAGAAGGCCGGTCCACCATCACGAGGATCATCGCCTTTGGCGCTTCGGCTGGAACAAACCCAACAAAGTTTGAAACATAGCCGCCACCCTTCCGTCCCTTGCGTTCTGCTGTACCCGTCTTTCCCGCTAGACGATAACCTGGAATTCGAAGTGACTTGCCAGTGCCTCGATCAGAATCGAAAACCGCCTCCATGTATCGCATTACCTGGCTAGTTGTTTCGGGCGAAAACACAGCCTTGCCCTCTTCAATCGGAGTTTCTTTTCCACCAATAGACTTCACTAGCCTCGGCTTCATCCAAATACCCTCGTTACCCAAAGACGTAAAGGCAGCTCCAAGTGCCAAGGGAGTTACGCCCATCGACTGCCCGAAACCCCAACACATGAGTTCGTGGATTTTTGCTACTTCTTCAATATAGAGTGAACCAGGCTTCGTATTCGGAAGCGGCACTTCCAGCTTGTCCATAAGCCCGAGGTCTTTTATGAACTGATGGTAAGGATCAAAGCCGATCTTGCAAGCCCATTCTGCGGCGGAGACATTACAGCTCACTGCAATCGCTTTTTCCATATCCACAGGGCCATGAGAACGCGATCCGTTGTGCTTATCACATTGAATACGATATGGCCCTTTCTGCAGCACGCCCGAACAAGTCCAAGTCCATCCGGTACCAACGACTCCGTCTTCCAAAGCTTTCGCCTGAGTCAGAATCTTCATCGTTGACCCCGGCTCGAAGTGCCCCATGACGTTGGGGTTAAAGTCGGCCGTTTTTCCATCCGGCCCTTGGCGCGTGACTGGGTCGAATGTGGGCCAATTTGCCATCGCCAGGATGTCACCCGTTTTCGGATTAAGAACCAGTGCGATGCCAGATTCGGCTTTATAGGCGTCCACAGTCCGCTTGATTGAATCGAAAGCGGCTTGTTGCAAATCACGATCAATGGTCAAGACCACATCCGCACCGTCAATTCGCTTGATGCTTTCTTCTTCCATGCGCATCGGCAAGAAGGCACCCGTCCGGTCTACCAAGCCTTTAGATCGGCCCGGTATCCCTGCCAACTGCTCCACGTGTGTCCTTTCAATCCCTTTCGCAACGTCAGCAGACCCCAGAATCCCCACGATGGAACTCGCCGCTGCCCCCATAGGATAGAGACGTTGCCCTGAAGAGTCTGCCGAAAGACCGTCCGCCCGCCATTTTGTTTTCACGGCATCTACTTTCTTCTTCTGCTCCGCCGTAAGTCGCGCTGGCCATAGAACATCTCCACCCGACCGATTTGCCAACTCTTGAATTTCTGAGCCAGACATTCCGGCCGCCTCGCCTAAATCCAAATAGAATCCGGGACTTTTAGGAACCTTGTCAAAATTGATATGAAGGGCGTAAACCCCTTCATCGCGGGCTAACACTTGATTGTCAGCCGAAAGAATTTGACCACGCTTTGGATAGTCGACATGAGTCACGACAAAGCGCTTCGATTCAGCAGCTTTCGCTTTAATCTCTTTACTGCTCAAAATCTGAACATTGGCCTGGCTATAAATAGCCAAACCAAAAAACGCCACCGCTGCAAAGCTAACGAGGCGGAGACGTTTTTTACTACTATCGATTTGCGACGATGGTAACACGGCTATTTCCAGACGATTTAAGTGCCACTTCCGGAGCAACAAAGCCATTACGCTTCGCCCAAACGATTAGGTCTTTATCTGCAGACAACGCTTCAATCTGACGCGCTAGCGTTGTTTGGGCAGACATAGCAGCCCTCAATCGCTGATTTGCGCGTATCCCATCTCGACGAGCCTTCTCCACCATAACATGCCCACCCAGACTACTTGCCCCAAAGACAACCACCGCGATCGCAGCAAACGCTACGGATCCACTGACAATCTGTGCAACGGCTGAAGGGCGAGATCCAGCAACCACCCTCAAATTGGGCCGAGTTTCGATTTGTGTTCTACTAATGGGTACTGCGCTCATCCTAAGCTCCTTTTTCTTTAAAGCGGGCCCTCCTTGGCCCAGTTGTCATCCTAACTCTCTTTGAACTGCCCTCAACTTCGCGCTCCTGCTGCGAGGATTTCGGGCAATCTCTTCCGGCGATGGCTGCGAAGGCTTCTTAAAAAGCTCCACAAACCCTTCACCAGACAATTCCTTCATGGCATGCTTTGCCGCTCGATCTTCACCCGAGTGGTAGCTCAAAACCGCCAACACTCCTCCAGGCTTTAGACATCGACCGATCTCTGCAATAGCATCCTCCAAACCTTCAATTTCCCTGTTAACCGCAATCCTTATTGCCTGAAAGCTGCGAGTAGCCGGGTGAATCCGCTTGTCCCTTGCTCGCACCGGAATTGCCGCCAAGACGCACTCCACTAAATCTTCAGTAGTTCGAAGCGGGCTTTCCTTTCGCCGCTCCACAATCTTCCTCGCGATTGCCCGCGCCCACTTCTCGTCTCCATACTCCCAAAGAATATTTTCGATTTGATCAAGAGACATGCGATTCAACATTGACGAAGCTGGTTCCCCCACACTCCTGTCCATCCGCATATCCAGGGGCCCCACTTCCTTAAAAGCGATTCCTCGTTCCGCATCTTCTATCTGCGCACTATTCAAACCCAGATCAAGCAAGATGCCATCCGCCTGCCATCCAAGCCGACTCATTTCATCCGGCAACCCTCGATAATCGCTATGAACTAATTCGACTTGCGAGTCAACATCACCAATCCTCTCTCGAGCAATCTCAAGCATTGACGTATCCCAGTCCAAGCCCAAAAAACGCCCAGTCGCCCCAATTCTGCCAATCATCTCTCTGGCATGCCCCGCCAGACCAAGTGTGCCATCCACTGCCGTCGACCCCTCTCGAAGGGGGAGCAACTCCAAAATCTCCCGAAGCATTACTGGATCATGCTTGGCTTCCACCATTGCTAAATGCCCCAGCCTTCCGTATCTTCCTCTTGCCGCATCATCTTGCGGGCTCGATCTATTAACTGCCGCCGCTCTGCGCCGTACCCGTACGGGTCGATCTCGTAGCGCTTGAACTCTTCGGCATTCCAAAGCTCCAAACGGTTGATCGCACCATGGAGAACTATGTCGCCCTTTAGATTCGCGCTCTCTCGCAAGCGCTGCGGAAGAACAAAGCGACCTGCCGAATCGCAATTTAACTCGTCGGCCACGTTCTTTCCCATCAGGCGCGTGTAGTGCTCCCAGCCCGGATTGTCTGATTGCGCGCTCAAAATCTTCTCTTCCAGATCTCGCCAGACCTCTTCGCGGTATAAACCAAGACAGCCATTCGGCATCATCGCGGCGACAAAATCTCGCCCCAAACGCTCGCGGTTTTTCTTGTCGATCATAATGCGACCCTTGTCGTCGACCGCTGATTCGATGTAGCCATAGAAGCGCGGTGGGGTCCTGGTATTTGAATCCGCCATCCTCTTGCACTTCCCTCGCCTCTGAAAACTTCGGGCGGCTTCCAAATCCTTTTGTCAGCCGCCCGTTTGAAACTTGGCTAGAGCACCCCGCCCTGCCCCCAAAGCTTTTCCGCCTTCCCTAGTCGTTTCGGCTTCAGTGAAAAGATGATACAGGGAATTTTTGGGAAAAAACGACACTTCCTGGACATTTTTTGTAAATCGAACCGTGCGTAAACTATATGAGATCATATGTCTACATATATGTTCTCTATGATGTCAAACAGGCTCAAATGGTGGGGGAGTATGTCGATAGTCCAAAAGGTCTATCAACACCGCTTCAATTACTAGTGCCTCAAAAGCTCAAGCACTTGGAAAAGTCTTGACAACATTTTCTGCGGGAGTCGGGCTTTAGTCGCTATGCAGACATCTCGAGCGCACTCTTAAACTGCTCTCGATAGATATCGTGGTAGATACCAGGGCGATCTACCAACTCACCGTGGGTTCCAACATCCCTAATCTGACCGTCTTCAATGACGTAGATCCGGTCAGCATCTACGACCGACGAAAGGCGATGCGCAATGATGAAAGTGGTCCGCCCTTGCATCGCCACTGATAAGGCTTCTTGCACGCGTGCCTCGGTTTCCCCATCAAGTGCTGAGGTGACATCATCGAGAATGAGAATCGCAGGGTCGGTAAGCAACGCACGAGCCAAAGCCAATCGTTGCTTTTGACCTCCGCTAAGCTTAATCCCATCCTCTCCGATCATGGTCTCGTAACCATCAGGGAGTTCCATGATGAAGTTATGCAGATCGGCCACTCGACACGCTTCTATGGCCGCTTCATCAGAGGCTTGCGGATTGCCATACTTAACGTTTTCCAAGATCGTAACGCTAAACAAAACGTTCTCTTGGGCCACCATAGCCACCTTTCGTCGAAGAGACTCTAGACGGATATCTCGAAGGTCATGCCCATCCACACGAACATGTCCAGCGGAAGGATCATAAAACCTCATGAGAAGGTTCATTAAGGTGCTCTTACCTGCCCCGCTGTGACCAACTAACGCCACGATTTCACCGGGTTCAACGGTAAGAGATACATCCTCGATGGCATTCTTGCCCTCAACATAGTTGAAGCTAACATGATCGAATTCGACTCGCCCTCGAATCTCTGGCAGAGGAAGAGCCTCAGGCTTGTCCTCAATTTCTGGCCGAGTATCAAGTGTTTGAAAGACACGATCCATAGCCGCCAAAGCCCACTGAAGCGAGTTATTGAAATCCACTACTCGTACGGCCGGGTTAAAGACATAACCGATGTAGAACGTAAGTGCAACCAAAACACCGGTTGTCAGTTGTCCTTGCTGCACTAACGAACCACCGTAGGCATACACTAAACCAGTGCCAATGGCGGAGATGACGCCCGAGACGAGTCCCAACCTTCGGTTTAAGTGAACTTGCCTCATGTCCACATCAAACTTTGCCCGTACAGAACTCATAAAGTTCTTAGTTTCGTAGTCCTCTTTTACAAAGGCTTTGACGACCCCAATACCGGCAATCTTTTCGGCAAGTTTGCCAAGCATCTCGTCCCAAAGTCGCCGCTGCTCTTGGCTAACTTCTCGAATATGCTTGAGGAAACTCAAGTAGCTGATGACATAGAAAGGAATAAGAGCAGCAATGCAAAGCGCTATTCGCCACTCTAGAAAGAACAGCATTCCAATAACCGCGACAAGAGTGACGATATCACTGATAAATGTGACAAGCTGGCCCTGGATCAGCCCTTGAATCAGCTCTATGTCACCCGTGACGCGAGCCATGATCTTGCCCGTCTGAGTTTGGTTGTGATAAGCAAGGCTAAGGCGCTGAAGATGCTTCCAAGTGGCGAACCTTAGATCAAAAACAAACCGGTGGCCTATCCAAGTAAGGATGTAGCTATTGGCAAAGCTGAAAACATTCCGAAGCAGGATCACGCAAAAGAGTGCAATCGCCGTCCACATGATGACGTTAGGGCCTTGCTTTTCTTTTTCTTCTAGCTTTGCAACTCTAGCGATGGCTTGGAGTTGACCTTCCCCTTCTACAGAAGCGACTTCTCTAGCTTTAGGCAAATCTCGCTGCGCATCTAAAGCTGGCTTAATGCCATTATCTATCGTCACCTGAAACAACTTTGGCGGCACGATTTGGAGAAGAGTCACCAAAAGGGTGAGCAGAACCGCCACGATAACCCGCCCTTTATAGGGTTGTAGAAAGGCGAGGGTGCGGCGAAATGATCGCACTGGCTAGGTTTACCAGTTTTCAGACCCTATTTGTGCACCTATTGGGGTGCTGTCTGTCGGTGTAGGACTCGCAAGTCCTGGATAACTCGGTTAAGAACTTCTCGCGGTGTCCAACCTTCAAATTCATTGCAACTCAACTGAGATTCACTGCATTGAGCCAGAATCCGATCAACCATCATTTGTTCTGCGGTAGAAAATGAATGCGAAGTAGACTCTCTCCATACCTTTGCGTATGCAAGAACTGAGGCTGCAACAGCTCCATTCCCACCTTTTACTAACACTCCCGCTGCAAAGTCTAAACCAATCTGTTGACCGCGTTGGTGTTTCCTACGGTATGCAATCTTCAGACCTTGGATAAGATTGTCAATGCCCACTACATCATCATCTACAAGAAACCGGATGTAACCCATTGATGGAAGGAGTAAAGGAAGAGGAGCTTCTAATCCAATTGACATTAAGATGTCAAAGGCTCGCTCCATGTGAACTTTAGCATCGGGCAGGTTACCCATCATCACGTACACCAGACCTGTGTTGCACGCGTTCACTCCTCGTATTCGCTCGCCAGCCTCACCGCCAATATAGTCGCCTCCTTCATCGGAAAGCTGATACAGTCTGATCGCCTCTTCAAAATATCCTTGGTGCCATAGCAAAGAGGCTTTGTTGGTGTACAGTTGGAAGGCTTCAGGCCCCCTTCCGGCCTTTTCCATAATCTCGATTGCGTCATTTATGATCTTTACGCCGTCTTCATATTTTCGCAATTGAAGGTAAGCAAAGGCCATGTAGGCCATCGCCAGCGAGCGCATTCGAAGGTCACTGGTAACTTCTAACAACTGGGGTCCATATTCCAACACAGCAGCCGAATCATTTAGTCCACTCTTTACAACGAGGAGATTGAACAGGGTTTTTTGCCAATTCATTGACTGAGAATTTGATTGCTTAACCAACATCTCCAGAATGGGAACGGAAGTATCTGGGTAATTCGTGTGTTCGTAACCTCCGGCCGCTATCCCAAATACCGCCATGGCGGCCTCAGGATCTGTATCTATAGCCTTCGATACAAGACGTGAGAGATACTCTGCCTCACGCTGACGGACAACTTGAGTCGTTTGGAAATTCAGCCCACATCTACCAAACTTGATATCTTCAACAAGTTCCAACGTTTCATCATTGAAATCCGTATCGTGAGTCTTGCGTAACCTTTTCTGGGTTTGAGTAAAAGCACGTAGTGCATCCACTGCATCACCAAGCATTGACCGAGCTTTGAGGTATGCCTGCCAATGACTATCATCAAATGGGTCATGCTGAAAAGCAGCCTCAGATGCCTGCACTACAAGGGGAAGGTTGTTTGCCTTCAACGCAAGATCGCTCATTCGTTGCAGACTACGCTGAGCCACCAAGGTCCAAGCTTGCTGATGAGAATCCAGCCAAGATTCTTCCGTTCTCGGTAGTAGCTCTTTACCTAACACTCCCAAGCTTTCTTCCAACAAAGCAAGCTCTACGATTTCGTCGACCTCATCCTTGAGTGCCTCTAGTCTCTGTACGGCAGTCAAATAGTCAACCTGAACACAGTCTAGGTTCAAGCGAACATAGCCATCTTGATCCACCAAAGCTGCACCAAGCAGTTTTCTAAGCCCAGACAGCGCAACTCGCAAACGATTTAGCGCCGAGGGTGTATCTTGCTCTGGCCACAAAGTCTGGACGATTGACTTGCGGGGAAGGTCATTGAGCGCATTCAGCGCAAGCAGGATGAAAATCCGCGAGTTGGAGCGAACCGGGAGAGGCCGAGCTTGAGATGCCCTATACGTCGCAAATCCGCCCAAGAGTTCAATGCGTAGTGGCATCGTAGAATCGTGCATCGTACACCTATATGATATCTTCGGTTCCCCCTCTCTTGTGCAGTTCCGATAGCAGTCACTGATAGTTCCATAGAATCTATCTAATGGCTATCTAATGCTCCCTCGTCTAGAGTATCGGTTAGGCTACTTCTTTTGTTTCGGAGAGTTTCAATGAATCGATTTACTTTAATTGTTTTTACAAGCTTAGTTTTGAGTGCGGCTTCGTTCGCGCAATTGCAAGGCTCCAGCGTTAAACTTAAGGCTTCCAACTCTGACTACCCCTTACCGGGCGGAGGGCTAGAGTTTCCAACCCTAGAATCTTACGATAGCAATGATGGCTCTTGGGTTCATGGGAATTTCAGCGGAAGTTGGAGCGGTAATGACCGAAATGGTAACAGTGCGTCCATGAGTTTTGACGGGGAAGCTTCGGCACAAGGCAGATATGGTTCCTTGCGCACTTCCGCTTCGGGATCGCTTTTTGGATCTTTCTACAACATCGAGAACAGCCCGTTCCATAACTCACAGACCGGTGAAACAGACTGGGAAAACGGGGTTCCTGACGTTGTAAGCCTGGAATCTTACGCAACTTGGTCCGATCAATTGCGAGTTGGAGGCACAGCCCACAACTACTATTCCACTTGGATTTTCAACGTCCACGGAAACATCACAGGAGATGAGGCTTTTTCATTCCTGCGAGTGCGAGTTGGAAATAATGATCCCGACACCTTTTACTACTTCAACCCCGGCGTTGTGAACGAACAAATTCGTGTGTCTCAATACATCGTTGGCGGAATTCCAGAAGATGTGCGCTTTGAGCTGTACAGCATTTTCCAACCAAGCACTCAATACTTTGATGATGGAGCAACCATCACCGGGGGAGCCAACTTCGGCAATACCGTAACTCTCGAAGGAATTGAGTTTAGAGATATGCCTGGTGGAGACCTGTTAACTGGCCTTAGCGTAATCTCTGCATCAGGATACGGATATACCGTCGTCCCTGAACCTGCGACCTTGGCGGGTCTGGGTCTAGGAGCGCTTGCTCTCATCCGACGACGTAAAGTCAAGCAAGCCTAAAACAAAAGGCCCTGAGTTTTCATACTCAGGGCCCTTCACGACTTTCGTCAACAACAAGCCTATTGGCGAACTCTAAGAGCCTCCTTAAGCAACCCCCAAACGCCAGCGGCCGACGCCAGGGAAACGGTTACGATCACGATCGTATACAACATTGTCTAAAACCTGCGATACGCTTGTACCGCATGAGTCTTTTTCAGCAAATCCGCAAGAATCCTCCCCAGCCTCATTACCAGGCTGCCTCGGAATCCCGCTTCAATGCTGATGTTAGGAATACTGGGTTAACCTGCAAACATCGTAAACCCAACAATCTCTAAGCCTAAGGTTAGTTAGGCTACGGGTCCAGAGGCACACAACCAACATGGATTGCCGGGAATAATAGGCTTATGCAATCTGCTCTCTTAGAAATCCTGTCCGAACGTGTTCTTGTATGGGACGGGGCGATGGGGACGCAGATACAGGCTGCAGATCTGAAGCCAGAAGATTTTATTCTTCGAGATGATCCTTCCCTTCCCTCCAAAGTTCGAGAGGCGGCTCAACGGCTGGACGGAAAGAGTCTGGATGGCTGTAACGAGTTGTTGGTCTTCACCCGACCCGACGTGATTGAAGCCATTCATACTCGCTACTTTGAGGCGGGTTCCAATCTGGTTGAAACCAACATGTTCGGTTGCACGAGCATTGTATTGGCAGAATACGGAATTGAAGACCTAGATTACGAGATTGGAAAACAAGCCGCAAAGCTAGCGGTTCAGGCAAGAAGCAAAGCCAAAGGTGATAAGTTTGTTGTGGGTGCTATTGGCCCTGGCACCAAGTTAGTCAGTCTTGGTCAATGTACGTTCGAGGAACTGGAGCGAACCTATGCGGATGCCTTTCGTGGCGCGCTAGAGGAAGGCGTGGATGCTCTTCTACTTGAGACGCTCCAAGACTTGTTAATGATCAAAGCCACCATCATTGGTGCGCAAAGGGCCATGGCGGAAACGGGACGGCAAGTTCCGCTGTTCGTTCAAGTCACCATAGAGCAGACCGGAACAATGCTATTAGGCAGCGACATTGGTGCTGCACTTAACATGCTTGAGGCATTCCCTATCGTCAAGGCGATCGGTATCAATTGCGCAACCGGCCCGGTGGAGATGGCACCTCATATTCGATTCCTGGGTGACAACTCAACCCGCCCTCTCAGCGTCCAGCCAAACGCAGGCTTACCGATGATGGAAGGCGGTCAAGCAGTTTATAAGCTGACGCCCGACGAGCTAGCTCATCACCACGAGCGATTCATTCGCGATCATGGAGTGGCCCTTGCCGGAGGCTGCTGCGGTACTACCCCTGCCCATATCAAAGCTATCGCCGAGGCTGTAGGCGGTCAACCCCATACCGAAGCCGCTCATTGGCGCAAAGTGAAGAATTTGTACCCCGGGTTTGACTTCTTCCTAGATAATGATGAAAAAGCAGCCGGCCTTAGCCTCGTAGGTTGCTCATCGCTCTATCAGTTTGTTCCCTACAACCAAGATCCAAGCTATCTGATTGTCGGTGAGAAAACAAATGCGAACGGCTCGAAGGCTTTCCGAGAAATGCTCGCCGCCGAAAACTGGGAGGGATTAACTGAACTCGCCCGCGAACTTGAAGGTGAGGGCTCCCATATTCTCGACGTTTGTACGGCATATGTTGGACGCGATGAATCTAGGGATATGAGTACCTTGCTGGGCTACTACAACCGACATATTCAAGCTCCAATCATGATTGACTCTACGGAAGCTCCAGTCGTTGAGATCGCTTTGCAATGCCTTGCGGGTAAGCCAATCATCAACTCCATCAACTTTGAAGATGGCGATGCCAGAACCGAGAAAGTTCTGGGCCTCTGCCAAAAGTATGGAGCCGGTGTTGTTGCCCTGACAATTGATGAAGATGGCATGGCCAAGACCGTGGAGAAGAAAGTGGAGATTGCGGAAAGAATCCTTTCCCGAACCCGCGCACACGGGGTTCCCGACCACGATGTGTTTCTGGATTGTTTAACCTTCACTCTAGGTTCTGGAGACGAGGAATTCCGACGGTCCGGGATGGCTACGATTGATGCGATTGCCGAGGTTCGACGACGCCACCCCCGAGTCAATACCATCCTCGGAGTCTCAAACGTGAGCTTTGGTCTGAAACCGGCGGCAAGGCAGATTCTGAACTCCGCTTTCCTTCACTATTGCCAGGAAGCAGGGTTAACCAGTGCCATCGTTCACTTCAGCAAGATACTTCCCGAGAACCGGATTGACACTGATGTCTGGAAGATTGCTACGGACCTCGTTTATGATAAACGTGTTTTCAGCGCGGTTTAGTGGAAGTAGCTGGCTCCGTTGATATCAACGACCACACCACTCAGATAAGCAGCGGAATCACTGAGTAGAAAAGCGGCGGTAGCCGCACAGTCTTCGGGAGACGCCATTCTGCCTAACGGAATCGATTCCAGAATTGCGGGAAGTCTTTCTTGCATCCCGTCTCGGGCCATTGCGGTATCTACCCACCCTGGGGCGATCCCGAACAAGCCGATGTTTTTCGGAGCAAGCTCTACCGCCAACGCGCGAGTCAGATTAATCAAAGCCGCTTTTGAAGCAGAGTAAAGACAGGCTCCAGATTCCCCTCTAAAACCAACCCGAGAAGCGACATTTAGGACTTTCCCGCCGCCCTGAGCCTCAAAATACTTAGCCACTCTGCGGGTTAAGCGAAGCGGACTTTCTAGATTGATCGCGAAGGTCTGGCGCAGGTTGGATTCGAACTCATTATCGCTAGAGTCTAGAAAGTTGAGGGGTTGGTAGACTCCCGCATTATTGACCAAAGCATGGAGGGGGCCGGAATCTAGGGCACGATCTATTACTGAATCAGCAGAAACAGCATGAGCCAAATCCATTGCGTAAACCCCCGCTGACGATGCTCCCAGAAGGTCACGAGTCCGTTCAATATCTGCACCGACTTTTGATCCATGTATTGCTACCTGCCACCCTTCCTCAGCTAACTTCAGAGCGATAGCTCGTCCAATCCCTCTTGATGCTCCAGTCACCAAAACTCGCTTACTCATGGTTCGAGTGTGGCACGAGCGTCGCTATTATCAAAACCCGAAAAAGTCCTGATAAGGTTAAAAATGCAACTAAACTCTTCCCTCTCGATAGACGTCACGCTATGATGACGACAATGCTATGAGTATGCGATTGAATAGCTTCGTTTTGGTCTCTGCAAGCGCGACAGCGTTGGCAATCGGTGTAGCAACCTTGCCCACTGACAAGCCAGTAGAAAAGCTTCGCATTCCTGAAAAGCCAACGTATGCCGAGCATGTGGCTCCTATTCTAAACAACCACTGTGTTCAGTGCCATCGTCCAGGAGAAGTTGCGCCATTTTCCTTGGTCGGTTATGACAACGCCAAAAAGTGGGCTGCAATGAACGCGATTGTCACTCACTCAAAGCAGATGCCTCCCTGGAAAGCCAAGTCAGGATATGGCGAATTTGCAGACGATATCCAGCTTTCGCCGGAACAAATTGCGACTTTGAAGCTTTGGAGCGACCAAGATGCTCCACGTGGACCTAAAAGCAAAGAGCCCAAACCGCCTACTTTCACCTCCGACTGGGTGCTAGGTAAACCCGATCTAATCGTCAGTCAGAAGGCACCCTACTCCATTACTCCGGAAGGAACTGACGAATATCGAAACTTTGTCATCCCGACAAACTTCAAAGAACCCGTTTGGGTGAAGGCGATGGACGTTAAACCCGGGAATGCTCGTTCTGTTCATCATGTCATCGTCTTTCTAGATAACAGTGGCCGTTCAGAGAAACTGGAAGCGGCCACCAAAGACGGACGCGAAGGATACGAGACGTTCGGGGGGATCGGCTTTGTTCCCAATGGTGCTTTGGGCGGTTGGGCCCCAGGACTGCGCCCCCGCAGCCTCCCCAGCGGTAAGGCTTATAAAGTGGAGCCAGGTGCGCGATTGGTGATGCAAGTGCACTACAACAAGACTGGAAAAGCCGAACAAGATCAAACCAAGGTTGGTTTGTACTTTGCCAAGGAACCCGTCGAGCAACAGGTGGAGCTAGCATGGCTGTTTAACTTGCTTCTCCGAATTCCTGCGGGAGCAAAAGACCATAAGCAGGTTTACACCCAAACAATCCCCTCCGACATCACTCTCTACTCTGTGATGCCTCATATGCATCTCTTAGGACGAGAAATGAAAGCTTGGGTTGAGCGGCCTGATAAAACGATTACCCCGTTGATCCATGTTCAAAACTGGGATTTCAATTGGCAACTGAATTACCAGTTCAAGCAACCAGTAAAGATTCCCAAAGGCTCAAAAGTGATTGTTGAAGCAATCTACGATAACAGTGCCGACAACCCCAATAATCCTAGCAATCCACCGAAGCCGGTGTTTGTCGGGGAAAAAACAACAGATGAGATGCAACTTCTGGTTGCGGCTTACACCGTAGACGGGCAGACCGTAAAGAAATAGGTTCTGGAGAGTCAGTGAGAGCTAGGTTCCCAGGAACCTAGCTACATTCCAACGCCAGTGTAGTACTTGAGCCCCTTTGCCCAGAACACTTTGGCTAAGAAGAAACAGACCACAATCCACATCACCTGCATCGCCAGAACCTGCAACGAGGCTTGCCCGCTAACTCGCCCTACTAAGATTTCTGTTGGTGCGCCGGTGGTGTAGTAAAAAGGCATCCAACGCGCTAGACTCGCGGCCCAATCTGGAAGCACAGCGATGGGAAAGAGTTGGCCAGATAAGAAGAGCATTGGTACGTAATACAGCTCAAAGATTGACATGACCTCCTGAGTAAAAAGAGCAATCATTCCCATCATCATCACAAAGGTAAAGCTGACGAAATGGCCAAGGAGGAAGGAGAGCCAGAACTCCCAACCTAGAAACACTGTAGCATCGTGAAGATAACCCCGGTAGAGAAATAGCAATAACACGAAAAAGGGGGCAAACAAGGCAGTCCGAATGATGCGCCAGGATAGATTTCTGAAAAAGCTGAATTGGTAAAACGACATCGGCCTCACCAATTGGGTTGAAAACTGCCCCTCCTTGATCTCCATTGCCACTTCCCACATGATATGGCTTGTAATAAAGCTGCCGATCAATAGCTGGCAAAGGTAGTAGAGCACGAAATCGCTTTGGCTAAATCCGGCGATTATCCCATTGGTAGTGCTGGCCTTTGCCCAGACCAAGGGCATAGTAATGGCCGTTACCAGGTCAGTGAGGATCCAGATTAAGCCGCTGGCTCGATACGCTAACCCATCTTGGAAATAGATGCCAAAAACGGCTTTCCATTTCCTGAGCGTTGCGGTCATACAGAGAGGATACTTTGGGAGCGCGTCAACTTGTTCGTGCTTTTCTGCCGAGTAAGCTATGGCAGAATTGAAGAATCGCGCTTTCTGGATTCCATTTACGCTGATCTCAGCATTTCTTCTCTACTTAGCCTATGGGCAACCCCAGTTGCCATGGGGGTTCGCCCCTCCGGGCGCCTTAGAAGCTTGGGCAGTCATTACGGGGGCTCTCTGCGTTTGGTTGACCGTGGTACGCAGTGTCCTAAACTTTCCCATTGGTATTGTTAGCTGCGTTCTATTTGCCATCATGTTCGACCTCATTAAGTTGTATGGCGACATGTATCTTCAATTCTTCTTTATCATTCTCGCCATTCAGGGTTGGTATTGGTGGCTGAAGGGCGGCGAAAAACGCACTGAGCTCAAAGTTTCCCGCGCCGGTCCTATCGATTGGATCATCGTCGCTATTGGAATAACACTGGGCGTCCCTCTCCTTATGTGGATTCTCACGGGGCGCGGAAGTGCACCTTTCTGGGATGCTTTGACAACGGCTGGAAGCGTCGTCGCACAGATTCTCATGAACCGAAAAAAGATTGAAACTTGGTTCCTATGGATCACCGTTGACATCATTTACGTGCCTCTGTATTGGCATAAGGATTACCGACTCACCTCGGTTCTGTATGCAGTCTTCTTAATCATGTGTATTGCCGGCCTCCGCGACTGGCGCAAAGAGCTTCGTCAGTTAAATTCGTCGGAGCCTAACGTTGCCTAGATGGCCCCATGGCTTAGTCATTGGGAAGTTTTTGCCTCCCCATCGCGGTCATAAACACCTTATCGACACTGCTCGTTCGCAAGTTGACCACCTAACCGTGATCATCTGCGACCGCCCTGAGTACGGGCTTGATGGCAAGCTTCGGGCAAGTTGGCTCAGAGAGATTCATCCGGACTGCGAAGTCATCCTCATCCACGATGAAATAGATGATGACGATTCTTTTCTTTGGGCAGAAAATACAAAAAGTGTACTTGGCAAGAGTCCAGACGTAGTTTTCACTTCCGAAGACTATGGTGAGCCCTATTCACGTTTCCTAGGGTGCGACCATTTCCTTGTTGATAGAGAAAGGTCCACTATTCCATGTTCTGGAACGCAAATCCGGGAGGCACCTCTAAGCAACCTTACCTTTCTCGAATCTTGTGTTCGCGCTCATTACATTGTGCGTGTCTGTATTCTTGGTGCAGAATCGACCGGTACCACCACAATGGCAAAAGCCCTTGCAGAGCACTTCGATACAGATTGGGTACCGGAGTATGGGAGAGAATACTGGATCAGAAAGATGCAATCTGGCGAACTGGACCACTGGGATGAGTCTGAGTTTGTCCATATTGCTGAAGAACAGGCCAAGCGAGAAGACTTGGCCGCAAGAACCGCAAATCAAGTTCTGTTTTCCGACACAGATGCCTTTGCCACCTCTGTATGGTTTGAACGCTATATGAATAGAAGATCAGAGGCGGTAGAGGCGGCTAGCAAAGGTCGCCACTATAGCGCGACCTTCTTAACCGATGTCAATATCCCTTTTGAGCAAGATGGTTTTCGAGATGGCGAA
Organism: Fimbriimonadaceae bacterium; assembly: GCA_037190145.1. Taxonomy (GTDB): domain Bacteria; phylum Armatimonadota; class Fimbriimonadia; order Fimbriimonadales; family Fimbriimonadaceae; genus 55-13. The sequence goes on along the minus strand of JBBCJU010000002.1, from coordinate 482,975 downwards.
CACATTCGCGAGTGGATGCATCAGCGATTCATAGAACGCCTTAACCAAGTTCATCGCCCGTACGAAATTCTATCCGGAGATCACGCTTCAAGAATGATTCATGCGGTTCAGTCGATAAAAAAAGCTGAACCCAATCTACACTCGTAAAAATCCTAGATTTAAGACTTCATGATTCTTCTGTAATGGTGTTCTAATGGTCCATCTGGATACTAGGTGTTCAACCTATCCAAAGGGTGATCACTATGTATTTATCAAAACTTCGCCATATTGCGTGGCCGATCGCAGCGGTCCCTGTATCCCTTGCGATTCTTTCGCCAAGTGCAGGCGCACAAACAGCGGTTAATCACTTGAACTCCTCCAACGGAGGGGTTGAGCCAGGTGTTGGCCTGAGCATCAATCAGCGCTTAGGTGCCAACACTCTCTATAACCTTGGATATACCGGCACCCGGTCCATCATGGCCACCATCGAAGCAGGTTTGCCATGGAACGGCCATGAAACTCTGGGACATCAAACTACCCACCTGTTTGCTCCAGGATTCTCCGGAAGCCAGCTAGGCCAGTTTGACCGGCACGCCACGTGGGTAGCCCACATCATGGGTGGTCGCATTAATCCAGCTGACTCTCAAGAATATCAGAGAGGCATTGCTTACGGAGCCGCTCTTTGGGCCGGAGCCATTGCCACCTCTTGGGGAAGTGCCGCCTACGCGTTGAATTTTAGCTGGTCCAACAACAATGCCTTCTTGAATCCCTATCAGACCGCAATGCTTTCGGGAGTTCAAGGATCCACTGCTGATGTCATCAATAGTAGTTTTGGGTTTAGCGACTCCGCTGCAAGTTCAAACATTGCAAGAGCCCTCGATGGAATGCTCTACCAATCCAAAAAGATCATGACCGCTAGCGCTGGCAATACAGGTCCGAGTATCAATACCGTGGGCGCACCCGCTACAGCCTACAACGTCATCTCAGTCGGTTCTTCTGCCTCCGATACATCCAACCCCAGCTACAGCAGCTTATCAAGCTTCTCTAGTCGAAGCCCAAGCAATTATAGTGGTCCTGATGGCTCATTCCAAGGAGTGAGAGCAAAAGTGGACTTGCTAGCGCCCGGTCAAAACTTGACCTTAGCTCACTATGGTGGACAGACAGGCGGGAACTGGAATGGGTCACACACCGGCGGAGGCCCAGGCCACTACAACACCAATGTTTGGGGTACGAGCTTCTCTGCACCTACCGTAGCTGGTGGTGCAGCCCTCCTGGTAGATGTTGGCAAAGATAGGTTTGCTGGTGGCAATTCCATTGATTCCAGAACGATCAAATCAATCTTGCAGACTTCAGCAGAAAAGTTTGGCGACTGGGGAAATGGCATGACCCTACAAGGCGACGGAAGCTACTTCACCAGCCAGGCTCTAGACTATGGTCAAGGTGCCGGTCAGATGGATTTGACAAATGCGTTCAATGTCTATACCAACGGCACCACTGATTTAACTGGTACGGGTGGCGGCACCATCGACGAAGTTGGCTGGGATGTTGGCAGTGTGTCCGCAAGCTCGGGTAACCAATACTTCTTCGCTGAACAACTTCAAGGTGGAAGCAAGCTAACCGCAACCCTAAACTGGTTTGTTCATCGTGATTTCCAAGGCATTGATGAAGCAGGAAATATTACTGCACCTGACCTCGCGTTTTCTGACCTCAGCCTGGAGCTGTTTTCAGTAACATCAGGCAGCTTAGGGAATCTGCTTGCCCGGTCTGATGCGAAATTCTTAAATGTAGAGCACTTCGCCTTTGAGCTTCCCGAGACTGGATTCTATGCATTGCAGGTCAACTACTTGGGCAAGCGTTACAATCTTGGCAACGCTGGAGCCTTTGAGGAATATGCTCTTTCTTGGTCGGCTATGGCCGCTCCAGTTCCAGAGCCAGCAACAATGGCGGCTCTCGGCTTGGGCCTTGCTGCAGTTCTGAGACGACGTAGAAAAGCATAGGCTATCAACAGAAAAGCCCCGCACCGATTATCGGTGCGGGGCTTTTCATATATCTGCTTACTTCTCTCGAAGCGGTAAGCCGAGTTCCTTCAAGAAGACTCGCGCTTCTTCATCGTTCTTCGCTGTGGTGCAGATGATGATATCCATACCGCGAATTCGGTCGAACGTGTCATAAGGAATTTCAGGGAAAACCAACTGCTCTTTCAGACCGAGAGCGTAGTTGCCTCGACCGTCGAAAGACTTGGCGGAAAGACCTTGGAAGTCGCGAATTCGGGGAAGAACAACCGTCGCGAGCTTATCGAAGAAGTGCCATGCACGATCACCGCGCAAAGTGACCTTACACCCAACCTTCATCCCCTCTCGGAGTTTAAAGTTTGAGATCGCTTTCTTGGCTGTAGTGACGATGGGCTTCTGACCAGCGATCAAAGCCATGTCTCGGATGGAGTTCTCGAGGTGCTTAGGATCCTTATCACCGGTGCCGGTGCCCATGTTGATAACAATCTTGTCCAGCTTTGGAATCTGCATTACGGACTTGTATCCGAACTGCTCCTTCAGCTTAGGCGAGATTTCTTTCGCATACTTCTCTTTCAGTCGAGGCTTGGGCAGCGTGACTGCAGTTCCTTCTTCTTGTTTATCTTTCTTAGCCATTTTCTATCCTTGCCTGAGTTCTGACCAGGCTCTAAAAGGTGAAACTAGTTTGCGGTCTAGACCACAAACCAGATTCTTACTTCCCTTCTTTAACGTCTTTGATTGTTTCGCCGCTCTTCTTAGCGTAGCGAACCAACTTGCCATCCTCAAGCCGTCGACCGACTCGAGTTGGTTGATTGGTTTTAGGATCAATCAACATGACATTGGAGGCGTTGATGGGTACTGGAATTTTAATTCGAGCACTCTTCTCGTTCTGCGCTTTTGCCTTTCGGTGCTTGATCGCAGCATTGAGCGGGAGTGGTTGATCTGGATTCTCATCGCTGTTCTTCAGAACGATGACCTTGTTCTCCTTAGGAGAAGCAGCGGCAATGAATCCAACTTGGCCCTTATCCTTGCCCGAAATGATCATAACGGTATCACCCGTTTTGACCTTCATCTTCACATTTTTTGACTTTTGCTTCAGTTCGGCCTTAGTAGGCATTAGAGCACCTCCGGCGCCAACGATACGATCTTCATAAAGTTCTTATCGCGAAGTTCGCGGGCCACTGGACCAAAGATACGAGTACCTCTTGGCTCCATGTTGACGGGGTTGATAACCACGCATGCGTTGTCATCGAATCGCAAAGTTGAACCATCGTTTCTTCGAACGGGCTTCTTGGTGCGGACGATAACCGCCTTAACAACGTCACCCTTCTTCACCGGCATGTTCGGAGTTGCAACCTTAACTGCACCCACGATGACATCGCCAATAGTTCCGTATCGAGGTTGCGATCCCTTCAGAACGCGGATACACATCACGTCTCGCGCTCCTGAGTTATCGGCCACTTTTAGCCTTGTAAATTGCTGTACCATTTCTTGTTCTTCCTAAAATCTGCCAGAGGCCGAAGCGAGCTTTTGTGGCTCGCGAGGGCGTGGACCTAGATGTGGTTTGTGGCTTGTAATTGTGGACTTAGTTCAAACACATTCCACAGACGGCAAGCCACGTCTCCACACTTGTTACTTAACTTTCTCCAGGATCTGGGTTACTCGCCAGCGCTTATCCTTGCTGATCGGACGAGTTTCCATGATCTCCACGCGGTCACCTTCGTCGCAGCCAATGATGTCATGGGCTTTGAACTTGGTGGTGCGCAATACAACCTTGCCGTACAGAGGGTGCTGTACACGCCGCTCGATCTTGACGACAACCGTCTTCTCCATCTTATTAGAGACTACGATTCCCTCTCGAGTCTTGCGGAATGGGCGTTGAGTTGCGGCCGCTTCCGTCGCTTCAACCTTCTTCTTCGCAGGCATTAGGCGTTACCTCCCTTCTTTTCTGTGATGATCGTCAACAAGCGGGCGATGTTATGTCGCCGAATTTTCAAACTTGCAGTATCGGTCATCTGTCGAAAGACGAGGTCACGTCGTGCTTTGTAGAGGGCGGCTCGCTCTTGGTTTACCAACTCTTCCAGCTCTGGCACCGACTTATCCCGTAAGTCTTTGGTCTTCAAATCTTTCATCTTTACTCTGCCGACTCCTCGGCCTCAGTTGTCGCAGGAATGGTTTCGAAATCCCGCTTAGTCATAAACTTACACTTGATTGGCAGTTTGAAGATCGCCAGTCGCATCGCTTCTTTCGCCAGTTCCTCTGCAGGACCTGCCATCTCGAAGAGAACTCGGCCTGGCTTGACAACTGCTACCCAGCCTTCAACCGGAGCCTTACCCTTACCCATACGGGTTTCGAGTGGCTTCTTGGTATAAGACTTATCTGGGAAGATTCGAATCCAGACTTTTCCTCCACGCTTAATGTGGCGGGTCATGGCAATACGAGCAGATTCAATCTGGCGCGAAGTGATCCAAGCGGGCTCTTGAGCAACAATCGCGTACTCGCCAAACGAGATGCGGTTACCTTGAGTCGCTTTGCCCTTCATTCGGCCGCGGTGCATTTTGCGGCGGCCTTCTTTAACTCGCTTAGGCATTAACATTAGGCTTGGCCTCCTTCAGTTACGGGAGCTTCAGCAACCGGTGCTGCAGCAGGCTCGGCAACAGGTGCAGCCGCAGGAGCCTTCTCGGCCTTGGTTGCGCCAAAGGCAGCAGGAGCTTCCTCATCGCGATTTCGTCGTCGAGGAGCAGTTGCGGCCGCAGCAGCATCCATTTCTCTTAGCTTTCGCTCAGGAAGAACTTCACCCTTATATATCCAGACTTTGCAGCCAACGGAGCCATAAACGGTGTGCGCAGTTGCAGTGCCGTAGTCAATATCAGCTCGGATAGTGTGAAGAGGAATCTTCCCGACCTTGTCGCCTTCACTTCGAGCGATTTCTGAACCACCCAGTCGACCAGAAACCAAAACCTTGATTCCTCGACCGTTCATGCGCATACAGCGAGTCATCGCTTGTCGCATAGCTCGGCGGTGCGAAATTCGCTTCTCAAGTTGCTGGCAGATGTTCTCAGCCACCAATTGAGCATCAAGCTCAGGTTGGCGAACTTCCGTCACGTTGACTTGAACAACGTTGGTAGGATCTTCCCTTCGAACCATTCGATTCAGGAAGTCCGTTAGCTCGTCAATTCCCTTACCTCCGCGTCCGATGATAGCGCCTGGGCGAGCGGTGAAGATGGTGACCTTCACTCGGTTTGCAGCGCGCTCAATCTCGACTCGGGAGACGTTGCCTAGACCAACACGGCCCTTAATGTATCGTCGAATTTTATGGTCTTGCAACAGTGCAGGGCCGTAACCCTTCTTGTTGAAGTACCAATGGCTATCAAAGCCACGGATAACGCCGACACGTAGGCCGACGGGATGAATCTTCTGACCCACGGTTAGCTATTCTCCTTCTTTTCTTCTTCGGTGCTTGCTTCTTCGGCCGGAGCTTCTTCAGCAGCAGGAACTTCAGCAGGAGTTTCCTCAGCAGGTGTTTCTGCTACGGTCTCTTCGACTGGAGTTTCAATGACTTCTTCTTCGACCACAGGAGCGGCAACGGCTTCGACCTTGGCTTCCTCTGCCTTCTTACCCTTCTTGGGCTTAGCAGCTGCAAAAGTAGGTCGCGGCTTGGCTTTGGTCCCGTGAGGCTTCACGGCCTTAGGCTGCTCCACATCTTCGACCACCACTGTGATGTGGCTCGTCTTCTTTACGATGCGGTTACCTCGACCCATCGCTCGAGCCTGCATTCGCTTAAGACGCGGACCCTCGTCAACCATGATCGTTTGGATGTTCAGTGTTTCGCGAGAAATGCCGTGGTTCTCCTCAGCATTTGCCATTGCACTGATCAAAATTTTGCGCAGCAAGCGGGCGCCCTTGCTTGTGTGGTACTGCAGCAAGGCTGCCGCATGAACCGCATTTCGGCCTCGAACTTGATCCGCAATAATACGAACCTTTCTCGGCTGAACCCTCATAAATTTTCCGACTGCTCTGATTTCCATCTTATTTGCCTTTTCTCAGGTGTTCCCTATTTCTGGGAGGATCGCCTGGTCTTATCTGAGCTTCGCACCCCGCTCAGCCAACTGGCCTGCGTGACCGCGGAACGTGCGAGTCGGAGCGAATTCACCCAACTTATGGCCGATCATGTTTTCGGTGATCAAAACCGGAACATGCTTGCGACCGTCGTGAACCGCGAAAGTGTGGCCCACAAAGTCAGGGGTGATTGTTGAGCGTCGCGACCAAGTCTTGATCAGCTTTCGCTCGCTCTTCTCGTTCAGAGCGATCACCTTCTTCATCAGGTGATCGTCAACGAAGAATCCTTTTTTTAAGCTTCTTGCCATTTTCTTAATTTGGATTATGAGTTTTGGACTCTTGGATTCAGATCACTCCAAACTCAAAAGAACAAAACCCATCATCCTTTCTCCTGTGTTAACCTTCCCGGATAGCTGTCCGGGGGCAGTGCACTGGGGAAGTTTGGACTTCAGAGATTAGAATTTAGAGATGGCCAAACCAAACTCCAAATCCTAAACCCCGAAACTACCGCCCTACCCGTTTCTCCTTCGAACAATGAACTTGTTCGATCGCTTATTGTGCCGTGTCTTCTCACCGAGAGCCTTATTGCCCCATCGGTCGACAGGACCCTTACGGCGTCCAACCGGAGACTTCGCCTCACCACCACCATGTGGGTGGTCGCGTGGAGATTTAACGACACCGCGAACGTGCGGTTTTCGGCCAAGACCACGATTCTTACCGGCTTTACCGATCGACTCGTTCTCGTGCTCAGCGTTGCCCACTTCACCGACCGTAGCTCGGCAGGTGTTGTGAACCATTCTCATTTCGCCGCTTGGAAGACGAAGTGTGACATAAGAGCCTTCCTTCGCCATAACCTGAGCAGCTGTACCAGCGGCTCGGACCATTTGGCCACCGCGGTTTGGTTGCAGCTCGATGTTGTGAACCAACGTACCGAGCGGGATGTTCTTCAACTGGAGAGCATTACCCGGAAGAATATCCGCACCCTCTCCACTTTGAATTCTTTGACCGACCTCCAAGTTCTTTGGAGCAAGGATATATCGCTTCTCACCATCAAGATAGTGAAGAAGGGCGATGCGGCAAGTTCGATTGGGATCGTACTCAATCGCGGCAACTTTAGCTACCACGCCGTCCTTGTTTCGCTTGAAGTCGATAATTCGGTAGCGAGTCTTATTACCGCCGCCTCGGTTACCCGAAGTAAGTCGACCGCTACTATTACGGCCACCGGTCTTCGGCTTTGCCCGAGTAAGTTTCCTTTCTGGCTTTCCTTTTGTGATCTCCTCGTAAGTACCGGTGATCATAAACCGCCGGCCAGGCGAGGTGGGTTTGTACTGTCGAGTAGGCATTTTAGACTCCGTAATCCTCCAGGATTTGGCCCTTAGCCAGAGTTATGATCGCCTTCTTGCGATCTGGCTCATAGCCAGTGCTGCGCGCACCGCGACGTCGCTTCTTACCTAGAACACGGATCGTTCGGACGCTTTCGACATTAATCTCTTCGCCCTTCTTCTTTCCTGCGTTATAGATAGCTTCAATCGCCTGCTTGATCTCAATCTTGTTGGCATCTCGCGCCACGATGAAGGTGTACTTGCGAACCAAGTCCTCTTCAGTAACCGTGATCTTCTCAGCCTTCTTGCCAGCACCACTTGCCTCTCGCTTCTTGCGCAGGAAAGCAGATCGGTCATCACCATAGCTCAACGCAACCGACTTTTCAGTGATATGCGGAGCAACGATTACCACGTGTGGATTTTTCACTAGCCCCACACCTCCTCAATTTTTGCGAAAGCATCTTTGGCAATGAGCACCTTATGAGCCACCATCACGTCTCTCGCAGAGAATGCTGAAGTCTTTGCCGCTTCCGCGCCACCTGCAGTTGAAGCAGGAGCTGTTCGAACGGTGACATTCGGCAAATTGCGGAAGCACTTGTAAGCAACTTCGTCATAGACCGGAAGAATCACCAAAAGTCGGCGAGCATCCTTCAGACCCACAGCAGCTAAGAATTCGGTAGCCGCTTTTGTCTTTGCTTCAGCGAAAACAATTGCATCCGCTACGGTCAAATCGCCAGCTTGAACCTTTTGATTCAAAGCTCCCAGAATAGCGGCTCGCCGCTCTTTCTTATTGACCTTCTTATCATAGTCCCGAGGGGTCAACGCAAGAGCCATACCGCCATGGGCATAGTGAGGAGCACGGATAGTTCCCTGTCGGGCATTTCCAGTCTTCTTCTGCTTATACGGTTTTCGACCACCACCACGAACTTCGCTTCGAGTCTTGGTCTTTTGCGTTCCCTGACGCTTGTTTGCTTCTTCAGCGACTACGGTTCGGTGAACTGTACTAACGGACGGATTTGCTTCCGAGATAGCTTTTGAAACCTCATAGGTTCCAGCTTTCTTACCGCTTTTGTCTTTAATCTCGATTGATGCCATCTTGATTACCTCGCCACCTTGTTGATTACAACGAGAGCTCCGTTAGGACCCGCTACGCTGCCGTCGACGAGAATAAGGTTGCGCTCAGCATCCACCTTGACAACCTTCAAACCCTTCTGAGTTACGGTTGCATCACCCATATGACCAGGCTTACGAACGCCTTTAAAAACCCTCTGCGGGCCCGTTGCACCACTCGAAAGCGGACGCCGGTGAGTCATATAGCCGTGAGTCATGTGCTGACCTTTAAAGTGGTAGCGCTTAACGCCACCCGCAAAACCGCGACCCTTACTCTTACCGGTTACCGTAATCTTTTCGCCTTCCTCGAAGAGGTCAGCCTTAAATTCTTGGCCCAGTTCAATACCAGCAGTTTCGCTTACTCGAAATTCCTTCAAGGTTCGCAGATTCTTACTGAGACCAGCCTTCTTCAAGTGGCCATATTTAGGGAAGGTCAGATGCTTATCTTTAGCTTCACCAAATCCAACTTGGACCGCATTATAGCCGTCAGTCTCTTCAGTTTTAACCTGCGTTACATAGACGGGTCCGGCTTGAATAACCGTTACCGGGACCATCTTGCCCTCTTCAGTAAAGAGGTGAGTCATACCTACTTTGGTTCCCAGGATTCCTGAGATCATTGTTACTCCTTAGGGGCGCCATCCCGACACGACGGGACGATGCACCGTTTCCTTCATTTCAGTCAGCTTCGTCCGCCTAGCAAGGCGCTCGGTGCGGTCGTTGCCCTCTTTTGAGGGGGCGACACACGCCTCTGGCTGGAAGCCGCTGATTTAGCCTAATTTAGGCCAAGGGAGAATGTACCTAAACCTATACAGATAAGTCAATCGGTAGGACTCTCGTTAGGTACGCCTCGCAAGATTGCTTTTTCATGCAATATCGATCTCAACTTTCCAATCAAACGAAGTTGCAATGCTAAAATCCCGTACTTCCTATGAATGATCCCGTGATAAGAGCGATGTTGGCCGCGGTATCTGCCGACCCTACAAATACAGCACTACGAGTTCACTTGGCTGATCTCTATCGCAAAGCTGGTGATTTCTCAAACGCCCTCGATCATTCAAGCCAGGTTTTGGCTCAACAGCCCGATCATAGAGAGGCCCTCATCATCGCAGCCGAATGTGCTGAGTCAACTGGTGATAAAATTCGTGCAGCCGGGTACCGCAAACTGTCCGAAGCCCTCAGTTGGGATCAAGCAAGAGGGTTAATCGAAAGCGCCATTCCCTCCCCTGACGACTTTGATGAGACGCCCATCCCTACCCAAGAAGAACCAGTTCGGCTGCGATATTCAGATGAAGAGAACGAACCTGAAGAAGATCGGTTTCAAACTGAACGTCCAGACGTTACATTAGCCGATGTTGCCGGAATGGAGGCCGTTAAGAAGAGACTCCAAATCTCCTTTTTGGGGCCAATGCGCAACCCTGACCTCCGTAAACTTTACGGCAAATCCTTAAAAGGAGGACTCCTCCTTTATGGCCCGCCCGGATGCGGCAAGACCTTTATGGCCAGAGCGATTGCTGGAGAATTACAGGCCAAGTTTCTCTCAGTAGGCTTAACTGATGTCGTGGACATGTGGTTAGGTCAAAGCGAAAAGAATCTTCACCACCTGTTTGAGACCGCACGTCGTAACCAACCATGCGTCCTTTTCATTGATGAACTTGACGCCTTGGGAAGAAAACGCAGCTTGATGAGGCATCAGGCTGGCACCAGCCAGATCAATCAATTGCTTTCAGAAATGGATGGCGTGGAATTTGACAATGAGGGACTTTTCATCCTAGCTGCCACCAACCATCCTTGGGATGTAGACTCCGCCATTCGTCGTCCTGGACGTCTAGACCGAATGATCCTTGTCCTTCCTCCAGACCTTCCTGCCCGACAAGCAATTGTGGACGGCAATCTCAAAGATCGTCCAACCAAGGATATTGACTCTCGCTGGATTGCGGAGAAGACAGAGGAATTTTCGGGAGCTGACATGGTTCATCTGTGCGACAGTGCAGCAGAACTTGCCCTGAGCGAATCGATAGAGACCGGCAATGTTCGGCCCATTAACATGAACGACTTCAAGCGTGCGATAAAAGACGTTCGACCCACCACCCGCACTTGGCTAGAGACCGCAAAAAACCACGCAATCTATGCCAATGAGGGCGGAATCTATGACGACCTCTTAGGCTATTTGAAATCGAGGCGAATGCTTTGAACCCTTATGGTTCGGTTGGCCAGTTCCACTATGGTCAAGGTAGATACATCGAAGCGATCCAAGAGTTCACCCGTGAACTCGGCAACTCTCCTGACGACGCCACCATCTATGCTTGGATAGCACTTTCTCATACTCATCTCGATAACCCCAAACCTGCTCTGGAGAATGCAAAGAAAGCTGTTAGCCTTGAACCAGACAATGATTTTGCCTTTTACAGCCTTGCTCACTCCCATTTGGTGGCCAATCAATACAAGAAAGCAGAAGAGGCTATTAGAAAGGCGATCGAAATCGAACCGTATTTTGCCGGCTACTTCGGCACCCTTGCCGCGACTCTCGGGCAACAAGGACACTGGAGAGCGGCTCTGGAAGCGGCAGAAACCGGCCTTCAGCTAGACCCAGAGAATGAAAACTGCGCTCGGATTCGAGCCCATGCCCTAAGTTTGGCGGGGCGGAGCAAAGATGCCGTAGTTGCCGCACAAGAGACCATAGAGGAGAATCCGGACTCTTCCCATGCCCATGCAACTCTCGGTTGGGTGAGGCTACGCCAAGGCGACCACAAGGCTGCCCAAAGTCACTTTGCCGAGGCTCTACGCCTTGACCCCTCGGAAGAACTCGCAAGAGATGGTCTACTGGACTCTCTCCGCTCACGATTTCCACCCTATCGGTGGATTATTCAGTTCTATGCTTGGCAAGCACAGTTTTCAAAGGGCGGGCAACTGGTTATTCTCATCGCTATTTTGGCGATCCCAAGGATACTCAGAGCGATTGGCCGGAACAATCCGCAATGGCAACCCTTCCTCATACCGATTGGCGTTTGTTTCAGTTTCCTCATCTGGTTCACCTGGATCGGCGAACCATTGACCAACATCACCTTGCTTGCTCACCCGCTCGGTAGGCTAGCCCTAGAGAAGCATGTACGTTTTGAAACCATTGTAATGGCAATCTATCTTGGCCTGGCCTTAGTAAGTTTCGGACTGGGATTCCTAGTTGGTCCTGGCGTTTTCATCGCAGCAGGTTGCTTGTTCGTCGGCTTGGTTTTAATGGCTCTATCAGCGAAGATAGACAGCACTCGCTGGCTCCGCCACGCCTTGTTTGGAGGTACAGCAGCTCTTTCCGGGATCGCAGCGATTGCTTTCTGGTTGATCAGCTTTATCAAGCTGTAGTCATATAGTAGAGGGCCAATCCGGTTTCAGGAAAGTCCTCTACTCCCCTCTCTCTGCAAAGTCCACGCAGTTCTCCTCGATGATAAGTTCCGTGGTCAACGATGTGACGCGCGATCTGGCTAAGGTGTAGATGTCCCGGCGCGCCATCAAAGCGGTGGTAGTGAATGATGGGATCATCTTGTCGATGCGTAAGGTGCTCTACCCATGCTTGGTTCAAAGTCTGGATTCTTTCAACGGTTGGTTCGACCTGCGGCCAATCAGTGAGGGCATTTCCCAGCACCCGCTGATTCCAAACCTCTTGCGCGACAAACAGATGCCGAAAAATGGACCGACTAGGTTCTCTTGCGTTGCCGTTTCGCAGATAGGCCTCCCATCGCAAATTTGCCCACAGATCAAATGCAAAGCCATCTACCAAATCTTGAAATCGTTCCGACATGTCTTGCCCTTATTACCTCAGAGATCTTTGAATGCGAAGGGTGTCAAGAGCAACTGTACTTCTTTTAGACCTTTAGAGTGACCAGTCCCCCAAAATTAAAATAGCCACCCTGATTGGGTGGCTATTTCAAATCACTGTCGGTACAGCTACTTGCTAACTTGGAAAAACCGCATGAAGCCAATGCACTGTGCGACATCGGCCAAGTTCTTGTCCCAGTTGTATTCGTATTCCACAGAAACCGGACCCGTCATCTTCATCTTCTTGAACTCATTGAGTACCGCCACGATGTCAGAAACACCTAATCCATAGGGCATATCGTGGCCAGAAGGTTTGAATTCATGAAGATCCTTGAGGTGACTGGAAACTACTCTTCCCTTCAGAGTCTTAAGCGCATCGATTGGCTTAATGCCCGACCGAACCCAGTGACCAGTATCTGCGCAAGCTCCAATTCGCTTATCCCGCTTCTCAACCAAGCTATAGATGTACTTGGGATCCCACACTTTGTAGTTGGGATTGTTTTCCTGACGGGGATGGTTGTGGAATCCAACCTTGATATCGAATTCTTTCACCATGACTTCGAGGGTATCAATCGCATCGGTTGATTCAGTATTGATAACCTGAATTCCAAGGCCTTTTGCCCATGTGAAGAGCTTTCGTGCGTCATCTGCATTCTTGGAAATTCCAGTGACGCCAAAAGCTATGGCTTTCACATTGTTTTTGCTGAGGAAGCCTTTTAACTTATCTACGTTGGCCGCTCCCATGTCAGGGCCAACCTTTACATCCGGAGTGTCTTTACTCAGAGTCTGCCCGGGGAATATCTCAATATTCTGGGAACCGGCCTGAGCAGCCAATCCAATTGCTTCCTCCGTTGTGAAGCGGTTAAAAGTCCAAGCTTGAACGCTAGGCTGAAACGACGATGTCTGGACAACGAGTGCGCTGACGATCAAAGAGGCAATCGGCATGTCGTCATATTACTCCCCGAGCATCAGGTGAATCTCTCACAAATGAAAAAGCCTCCCTCAGAACTTGCTGAGAGAGGCTTGGAAATCTTACTACTTAAGCTAAGCGCTCTTGATTTCGATATCAACGCCGCTGGGCAGGTCCAGTCGCATAAGGGCGTCGATTGTCTTGTTGGTCGGCTCTAGAATGTCGATCAGCCGATTGTGAGTGCGAAGCTCGAAGTGCTCCATCGACTCCTTGTCGATGTGCGGACCGCGGATAACGCAGAAGCGGCGAATATTGGTGGGAAGAGGGATGGGGCCACTTACACGTGCACCGGTTCTCTTTGCAGTATCAGTGATCTTCTCAGCGGATTGGTCAATGATCCGGTGATCGTATGCTCGAAGTCTAATTCTTACTTTCATTTTTGCCTTGATATCTAGTTGGCGGTTGGAGGTAAGCAGTTTGCGGATAACCGCTAACTGCAACTACAAGCCGCTTTCACTCTTTTGCGAATTCCATTCCGACGGCAGCCGGAACCAACCTCGCTATTTGCCTGCGGCATTACCCACAAGCACAAAAAAAGAACCTCCAGATTTACTGGAGGTTCTCTTTCATATTACTCGCTGATCTCGGTGATCGTACCGGCTCCTACTGTTCGGCCACCTTCTCGGATAGCGAACTTGGAACCTTGCTCCATAGCAACCGGCTTACCTTCGATAAGCTCGATATTCATGGTGATATTGTCACCAGGCATGACCATCTCAACGCCGTCTGGCAGGTTGAGAGTACCGGTCACGTCAGTCGTTCGGAAGAAGAACTGTGGTCGGTAACCCGTTACGAACGGAGTATGTCGACCGCCCTCTTCCTTCGAGAGAACGTAAACTTCTGCCTTGAACTTGCGGTGAGGCTTGATCGAACCTGGCTTAGCAATAACCTGGCCGCGCTCGATCGAAGTTCGATCCACACCTCTGAGAAGCAGACCAACGTTGTCGCCGGCTTCACAGTAGTCAAGGGTCTTTCGGAACATCTCAACGCCGGTGCAGACCGTCTTTCGAGGAGCTTCGGAGAGACCAACGATCTCAACTTCCTCCATCGACTTCAGCTGACCGCGCTCAACACGTCCGGTAGCAACAGTACCACGACCAGTGATCGTGAATACGTCCTCAACGGCCATCAAGAACGGCTTATCCTTATCTCGCTCAGGAGTTGGGATATAGCTGTCAACAGCTGACATCAGGTCAAGGATTGCCTTAACATGAGTGTCGTCAAAGTTCACGTTGCCGGACTCGACTTGGTCGAGAGCCTTTCGTGCAGAACCCTTGATGATTGGCGTGTTGTCGCCATCGAAACCGTACTTGCTCAAAAGCTCGCGGATTTCCATCTCAACCAGCTCAAGAAGCTCAGCATCGTCAACTTGGTCAACCTTGTTGATGAAGACAACGATGTGAGGAACACCAACTTGGCGAGCCAAGAGGATGTGCTCTCGAGTTTGCTGCATAGGACCATCAGTACCAGCAACAACCAAGATAGCACCGTCCATCTGTGCAGCACCGGTGATCATGTTCTTGATGAAGTCGGCGTGTCCAGGACAGTCTACGTGAGCGTAGTGTCGAGTATCGGTCTCATACTCCTGGTGGGAGATGTTGATCGTGATTCCACGAGCCTTTTCTTCCGGAGCGGAGTCGATCTCATCGTAGGCTCGCTTTTGAGCAAGTCCCTTCTCAGCCAGAACGCCGGTGATCGCGGCAGTCAAGGTCGTTTTGCCGTGGTCTACGTGGCCAATAGTGCCAATGTTGACGTGCGGCTTAGTTCTTTCAAATTTAGCTCTTGCCATATTCTTTTCTTTCTAAGTCCTTGTGGTTAGGGAGGGCGACCCGTCGCCCGATTTCGGTCTCACCCCAACCACACGGAGGGGTTAACGACAATCGGACATTTTACTGCCTCAGGTAGGGGTAAATCAAGGTGCTGGGACCACCCTAACAAAAGGCACATGAACCCAAGAACCTAATAATTCAAGTTGAGGAGCATCTTTACGCCTAACTTATTCAAAGGCCAAGATTCATTTCAATCTTGGGCAATCTTCACGGTCTCTTTGAGTGCGCTACGAAAATCTCGGAAGCGGTGAAACGTAATGAAGTTGGCGTTGTGTTGATTATCCGCTCCCCCAACTCCATCCTCAAATGCCGTACGGCTGGCTGCAATGATGTCTCGCCCATCAAACTGCCAATCCAGATATTGAAAGCCGCTCGTCTTCACGTCATCCGTGTGCAGCAAAATTCGGTGAGGAGTCCACTTTCGAAGGTCACTCGATGAGAGAAGGACGATCGTGTTGCGCGTTCGTTCCACATTGCCACCTGCGTATTGCGGCAAGATCGCGTTGGAGAGAGACCAGTACCGTTTTTCTTTGGGATCGCGCCGGATGACAAATTTCTTGCACCCTCCTGGGAAATTAATGAAGCCGTCTTTAGGGTTGAAAGAAGCCGCCTTGCCATCAGAGGATATTTGGAGCAAAGCCGCTTTCTCAGTCCCCTCTCGATAGTCGGCGCGAAGGATGTTTACCAAGGCTCCATCTGGCCCTACGACGATATTCCCTTCCAGCCAGCCGCCAAACTGTCCTTCCAGATAACTAGGGTCGAATCCTAAGGCATTGGTTGCCATCCAGCTAGAAGCATCCAGCAAATCCGAATCCACTGGCGCTGACATCACAAAAGCGCGAAACATCTTTCCCCATTGGGTTCCGCCTTTTTCATCTTCCATCGCTCTCCAAATGCGTCCTTTATGAATGACTATCGGCATAGGCGCGGTGTGGTAAGACAAGCTTGGAAACAGGCGCCCAGAGGTAGATCCCGTCGCCGGTGACCAAGTCTTCCCTCCATCCACTGACTTTCGGATCACACAGTAGCCGTGCCGATGGCCTGCTGTCGTCCCCATCATATAGACCGAATCCCTGTGCTCAAAAATGTTGGCCCAGAATAGTTCGGAAACCTGGCTGAGGAACGTCCAGGTCTTACCCTTGTCTTTTGAGCGATACACTTTTGTGATTGCGTTTGTAGATTCTGTGCTGCCCGGGCCAAACTCGTCGTGTTTAGCAAGATAGTCGCCATTGCTCAGAATCGTAATCCCCGGAGAGCCAAGATAGATGCGACTCGATTTAGGGCTATGCGCGATGATGCTTCCAGGTACTTCCGCCTTTTCACTAGGCATCGTTAACACCCAACAAACAAGAGATAGCGACAACATCGACATCAGTATAAAGTCATGGAGGCAAATGCCCTCTACATGTTCTCAGAATCAATATCTTCTTTCAGCGCCTCGCCAGGATTCCGCGGCAATCGAACAGACCATTTAGAGCCATTGAGCCGCTTCACTTCCGTAGTGTGACAGAAGAATTGGTCGTCGAGTGGCTGCAAAACCACCTCGATTTTTTGTCTCAACCCCTCTTCACATAACTCCATCACACATTCGATGGTCTCCCTACAAGAGACATCATTGTCGTAATCATAAATGGAAAAGTTATAACCATCGAGATTACGGACTAGCTCTCTATAGCTTTTCAAAAGGGATGCAAAGCTAGCTAAATCCGATTCAGCACACTTTGCCGTGAGGTTATCAAGAACAGCAGATTCGCCCTTGGAAAGTCGTAATCTCATTGCCTCTCCCAGTAGCGTCGTCCACTGCTAGGTCGAAAGAAAGTGCGAATCACCTTTTGCCTGGAAAGAACTCCAAACTCATTGGTAGAAGGCTTGTATTGAAGCTCATCCCCATTTGAACGATGCTTTCGCTCCTTTTCCTTGGAAGTATCGTTAAAGAAGATACGGGCCTTTCGCAGATAATCCGTTTTCGATACATCTTTTCCAAATTCGTTACCATGCTTATTCCAATGATCAACTAACAACTGCTCGCTGGCAAAGGAATAGTTGATGGAATATAAGGGTTGCGGAAAGCTCTGCGGCTGTACACAACCCACCGCAAACAGCAATACAAGGAGCCAAAACTGCTTTAACACGTCTAGTTATAGAGTTTACATGGCTTCAAACATGTAACACATTTACAGAAAAGCCCCCGCCGATAGAATCAGCGGGGGCTTTCACTTTTTAACCGAAAGTCTTACTTTCCAGACTTTGCGACAATCTCAGTTGCGATGTTCGCCGGAACCTCTTCGTAGTGCGAAGGAGTTACGTTTGGCTGAGCTCGGCCCTGGGTCAAAGATCGCAGGGTTGTTACGTAGCCAAACATCTCGCTAAGCGGCACATGGGCATTGATGATCGTCACGCCACCCATTGCTGGCTCCATTCCTTCCATTCGACCGCGTCGGCTGTTGATGTCTCCAACAACGTCGCCAACGTTCTGCTCTGGAGTCGTAACTTCCACGTGCATAATCGGTTCTTTAATGACCGGGTTAGCTTTCTTCATCGCTTCCTTGAAAGCGAGAATGCCAGCTTGCTTAAACGCGTTTTCGTTAGAGTCAACTTCGTGGTAGCTACCTTCCAAGAGAGTTACCTTTACGTCAACAACCGGATATCCAGCAATGACGCCATTATCCAGTGCCTCACGAACACCCTTTTCAATCGCTGGGATGTATTCCTTAGGAATAGAACCACCAACAACCTTGTTCGAGAACTCGAAGCCGCCGCCAACTGGGAGTGGCTCAATCGTGATCCAACAGTGACCGTATTGACCCGAACCACCTGTTTGTCGGATGAAGCGACCTTCGCCCTTTGCCAGAACTCGCACGGTTTCGCGATAAGCAACCTGTGGCTTACCTTGGTTAGCCTGGACACCAAACTCACGGTTCAAGCGATCCACGATAATCTCAAGGTGAAGCTCACCCATACCGGAGATGATGGTCTGACCGCTCTCAGGATCAGTGAAGACACGGAACGTTGGGTCCTCTTGAGCCAATCGCTGAAGCGATGTACCCAGCTTCTCCTGGTCAGCCTTCGACTTAGGCTCGATTGCAATCTGAATAACTGGTTCTGGGAACTTGATTGATTCAAGTGCCGCCAAGTTATTCTCATCGCTAACCGTATGACCTGTGTTTACATCACCAAGGCCAATAACACCTACGATCTCTCCAGCATAAACCTCATCAATGTCGTTTCGGCTGTTGGCGTGCATCTCAAGGATTCGGCCAACGCGCTCGGTTCGAACTCGGAAGTCGTTTGTTTGCGGATCGCGGTAAGTGATCGCAACGGGGCTTCCCTTCTTGAGCATTCCCGAATAAACACGGATGTAGGTCAAGCGTCCAACGTACTTGTCGCTCATGATCTTGAACGCCAGTGCGCTGAATGGCTCTTTATCATCCGGATTTCGAACCAACTCTTCTTCGGTTCGAGGATTGACGCCTGAAACTCCACCAATATCCAGCGGGGAAGGCAGGAAGTCAACAACGGCATCTACCATTGCCTGAACACCCTTATTCTTGAAGGAAGAGCCGCTAATGATCGGCACGATCTTATTAGCAATCGTTCCGGCTCGAAGAGCAGTTCGGATATCTTCCTCACTGATCTCACCGCCTTCCAAGAATCGCTCCATGATCGAATCATCGAAGTCAGCAATCGCTTCGATCATCTTCTCACGCCACTCAGCAGCCTGCGCCTTCATATCTTCAGGCACATCTACTTCGCGGAACGACTTGCCCTTGTCGTCATCGGTATCGTAGAGTGCAGCCTTCATGGTAATCAGGTCTACATAGCCCAAGTAGTTGGACTCAGCACCGATCGGAATCTGGATAGGAGCCGCATTTGCGCCCAGGCGCTCTTTAACACGAGCAACTACCGAGAAGAAATCGGCACCCAATCGGTCCATCTTATTGATGTAAATGATTCGAGGTACGCCGTACTTATTAGCTTGTCGCCAAACTGTCTCCGACTGAGGCTGAACACCACCAACAGCACAGAAGACCGCAACGCATCCGTCAAGAACGCGAAGAGATCGCTCTACTTCAACCGTGAAGTCAACGTGGCCTGGCGTATCAATGATATTGATCTTATGCTCAGGCTTATCTTTCTTTGAACCGCTCCAGAAACAGGAGGTAGCAGCGGAGGTAATGGTAATACCTCGCTCCTGCTCTTGCTCCATCCAGTCCATAGTGGCCGCGCCCTCGTGTACTTCACCGATCTTATGGGTCTTTCCGGTGTAGAAGAGGATGCGCTCCGTTGTTGTGGTCTTGCCAGCATCGATGTGGGCGGCAATACCAATGTTACGGACGAGCTCTAGGGGGTGACTACGGGGCATTTTCTTTTCTCTTTTATCGTTATTCTTTGGTTTTTTGGAGGCGTTTACAACACGACGCCCCTCCGCAGATCATGCACAGGGGCGGCAAGAATCAAGATCGCGCTAAGCTTTGACCAGGTTCAATACCTCCGACATGCTCTACTCCAGACGTAGCAACTACGTTACGTCTTAGCCAAGATTATGTCGTTTCCCTATACGTGAACGCAATCTTCGCGCCTTAGGCCTAGGCCCGAGGCATTAAACATAAAAAGGGTCAGAGGAACCAATAACCTCTGACCCTTTGCCAACTATTTGGGCAGGACTAGAAGCGATAGTGGGCGAAAGCCTTGTTGGCTTCTGCCATCCGGTGCGTATCTTCTCGCTTCTTGATAGTGGAGCCTGTGTTGTTATAAGCATCCAACAATTCGTTCGCCAATCGGTCGATCATTGTCTTACCGCTTCGCTTTCGAGACTGACCAATCAGCCAGCGGAGAGCAAGCGTTCGGCGACGATCGGGTCGAACTTCCATTGGAACTTGGTAAGTTTGACCACCAACACGTCGAGGTCGAACCTCAACGGATGGCATGGCGTTCTGTAGAGCCTTCTCAAAGACTTCCAGTGCAGGAACACCAGCTTTCTCTTCACACTGCTTGAGTGCTCCGTAGAAAATCTTCTCTGCCGTAACCTTCTTACCATCAACCATCATTCGGTTGATAAATCGTTGAATCATTTCCGATCCGTAAACCGGATCAGGAAGGATCACTCTTTTCTGTGGGGGTCCTTTTCGTGGCATTCTTTAATCCTTACTTCTTACCTGCGGGCGCACCGGCCTTAGGTCGCTTCGTTCCGTACTTCGATCGGCCCTGCATTCGCTTACCAGCACCGGCGGTTTGTTGAGTACCGCGGACGATGTGATATCGAACACCAGGAAGGTCCTTTACACGACCACCGCGCACCAATACAACGGAGTGCTCTTGGAGGTTGTGACCTTCACCCGGAATGTAAGCCGAAACTTCGATCTGGTTTGTCAAACGGACACGAGCTACTTTTCGAAGCGCGGAGTTCGGCTTCTTAGGAGTAACGGTTCGCACGACTGTGCAGACGCCTCTTTTGAAAGGGTTACCTTTCAAAGCCGGCGACTTCGACTTCACCTTGGGCACTGATCGCCCTTTACGCACCAATTGGTTTACGGTTGGCATATTGTTTTTCTTTTTTCCTTCAAATCGAGTCAGCCCACAAAAAATGAACCCTCTCGACAGCATGACGGAGGGCAACGGGATTCCGGAGAATCAAGCACTAGACTCAACTCAAAGTTCGTTAACCGAACCCCGGTAACGCCTCCTCAGCGTGTAAAGCCAGCCGCGAACGGATGACAGAGGGTTATTATGATGGGCATATATATCAATTGTCAAGGTGCCCAGGACAAGGCTTCCCACGACCTAGTCTAAGGTTCGGACCTCCTAGTCGGCCTTTAAACGGACCTCCACAAAAATCGTTCATTCAGTCAAAAGTTTTTGTGGCCCACCAAAACCACAAGGGAGAGCAAATGAACATCCGACATTCAGTAACAGTGCTGTGCGCCCTGTTTACCCTTGGTTTAGCAAACGCTCAGATCGCAGATCCGCCGCCTGTACAGCAGAAAGACTTGACCGATACAATAGCGACCAGCGAGTCGCTCAAGACGTTCGCCCTAGTTATAGAGCTAGCAGAGATAAAAGGAACTCTAAAGCAAAAGTCTGAAACGGATCCAGGATTCACCGTCTTTGCACCAACCGAAGCAGCTTTTCAGAAGCTTCCAAAAACTGTTCTCGATAAGCTGTTGGAAGATAAAGCCTTGCTCAAAGAGGTGCTGCTCTATCATGTCTTAGCGGGTAAATCTGCAAGCACAGACTTCCAACCCGATAAGAAACTGAAAACCATACAAGCTGAGGAGATCACGATTCGTGTGGAAGATGGGGTGACATGGGTAAACGCTGGCAAAGTTGTGGCGCCAGACATACGAACAACCAATGGCTTGATCCACCAGATCGATACCGTTCTTATTCCGAAATCAGTAGCGGAAAAACTGGGAATCGGAATCTAGACTTAACTCCACTCCACTAGCACAAGCCCCGCAGCGACGGGGCTTCTAAGCCTGTTGAAGCAAGCGCCTAACTTCAGCAGCCTGTTCTGGTGTATCCACTGCAACCCGACTGCCCTTCCCTTCTGCCATCCGAATCCTCACCCCGTTTTCTAAGAACCGAAGCTGCTCCAAACTTTCAGTGAGTTCCAAAGGAGTCGGGTTCCACTCAGCAAACTGCATTAAAACCTTATGGCGATAAGCATAGATTCCAACGTGCTTCTTAACTCTAGACTCTCGTGAGTTCCTCGGGTAAGGAATGGCATGGCGACTAAAGTAGAGTGCGTTACCGGCCACATCAGTAACCACTTTTACCACCGCCGGATTCTCGATCTCTTCATCCGGACATTCAGCGTAAACGCTTGCCATATCTACGCTATCTTCTTCTATCAAAGGCTTGGCGCAAGACTGGATCGTTGCTGGATCAATCAAGGGTTCATCACCCTGAACATTCACATAAAACTCAGCTTGTAGGGACTCTGCAACCTCTGCGATGCGATCCGTCCCTGATGGATGATCTAAACGAGTCAAAACTGCTCGGGCCCCAAAGCCCCTGGCAACCTCGATAATCTCTTGATCTGGGGCTGCAATTACGATCTCGTCTGCTACTCCTGATTTCTGCGCCGCCTCATAAACCCACTGAACCATCGGCTTTCCGCACAAGTCGACCAACGGTTTCCCTGGAAAACGGGTACTCGCCATTCGAGCGGGAATCACAATCGCACATCGCATGAACAGCATTTTAGCCTTGGTTGCCCCAATTTTTAGGTTCCCTGGGGACTGCCCAGGAACCTAATCCTCCCCAACTAAGTTCGAAGCCGGAAAAACTCAGGTTCGCGGGAACCTAGGCTGGGCCACGAATAGCAGCAAGTCGCAAAAAAGCCAAACCCAACTGGATTCCATCCTGTGAGATACTGTTCAGCCGTGAGCACTTATGACGCCATCGTCCCCGCCGGAGGAACCATTGATTCTGACTTTGCGGCCAAAACCAAAACAGATCAAAAGGCGCTCATTGAATTCCATGGCAAAACCATTCTGGAAACGACGCTCCGTGCCTTTCGAGATTCGGGTGTTATCCGCAACATCGTGGTGGTGGGTTCAAAGGAAGTACAGAACAAAGCCGCTGACTTCGCTGCGATTGGACTAGACCCGGGCGATTCCGGACCAGAGAACATCTTCCGAGGTCTCGACAAACTTAAAGAACTAGACTCAAACCTTGATCACGCGCTCATCGTAACCTGCGATCTTCCTTTCCTGAGCCCAGAAGTTATTCGAGACTATCTGGCGCTTTGCACGGAGAACAAAGACATCTATGTGCCTGTGATTGAGTCAGCAGAGTTTAATCAAGCCTATCCAGGAACCAGTTCTACATTCGTAAAAACAAAGGATGGGACGTTCACCATCGGAGGCATGTTCTTAATGAACGCGAGGAAGATGCCTCAGATTCGAGCATCTATTGAGAAAGTCTTTGCCCAGAGAAAATCCAAGTTGGGCATGGCCAAGCTAATCGGACCAGCATTCATTTTCAAGTTCATCACCAAAACCCTAACCATCAAAGACTTGGAGAACAAGATAGAGTCAATGCTTAACTGCACCGGAAAAGCGGTGCGAAAAGCCCCTGTCCAGTTGGCCTATGACATCGATGATCTAGAGGACTATGATTACGCCGTGAAACACGTTGGAGCCGCCAAGTGAGTGGATTTGCCGAAGGCTCTAGCCATGATTTTGGAAAAGTACCTTCCCCTTATGCGGGACGAAAAATCAAAACGTCGGAGCACTTAGCCATTAGCTCCCTTTGGTTTGCCACCAATTTTTTGTGGGGCGCCTTACTGATCTTATTGATCCCTAACCAGATTAGGGCCATGGTGCCCCAGTATCGAGCCGAGATATTGGGCCTGATGATCGGCACAGCTGCGGTCATCGCCATTGTTGTCCCGTTAATCGTTGGAGCCCTCAGTGATCGATGCACTTCAAGATTTGGAAGAAGACGACCCTTCATTTTCTCGGGCATTCTTATCAACATTGCAGGTTTGGGCCTCATGGCCGCGGCTTATGCCTCCACAAAGCCAGTGCCGTTAGGTGCAGCCGCATCATCGTTTGACGCGATATCTCAGAGTCCAGGAATCATCATCTATTTCCTAGCCTTTCTAGTTGTCCAATTGGGAAACAATATCGCAACAGCGCCGTACAGTGGAATCATCCCAGATCTTATTGAACCTGCTCAAAGAGGGGCAGCAAGCGGCTACATGGCCTTAATGTCTCAAGCGGGAACCTTATTGGGCGCGCTTGTATGTGGCCCTCTGCTCGGTTCTGCTTCTGACACCATCAAATACGCGCTCATCAGTGGTGTCCTTTTGTTTGGCATGCTCATCACCGTTTGGAAGGTGAAAGAGAATCCACTTACCGAGACTCAATCGAAGATTCAATGGGGACCTTACATCAAATCCCTATGGATCAGCCCCAAAGAACATCCTAACTTCGCTTGGGTTTGGATCACACGGGCACTGGTCATGCTAGGGTTCTATTCCATCCAACCCTTTATAAACTACTACCTGATCGACCAGATCGGAGTGTCTCCTAAAGAAGTGGATAATGTCGCTCCTATCTTGCTGGCAGTCATCTTGTTCACCAGCAGCATTAGTGGCATTTTGGGTGGAAACATTAGCGACCGAATTGGGCGCAAGAAGGTTGTTTACTACGCCAACGCCACCATCGCAATCACCTCAATCGGCTTCATCTTTTGCAACACGGTTCCCATCGTTCTCCTGGTCGGAGTCTTGTTTGGATTGGGCTATGGTGCTTATGTTAGTGTGGATTGGGCTCTAGGAACAGAAGTTCTTCCAAGCAAAGACAATGCCGCAAAAGAGATGGCCGTATGGCACATTGCGATGACGCTCCCTCAGTCGATAGGAGCCCCTATTGCAGGATATGCTTTGGCAGCGTACGGGGTTACAAAAGAGGTTGTTCCAGGACTTGACGACCCAGTGCTTCACTATCAAGATGCGGGCTACGCAACCATCTTTATTATCGCCGCTGTTTGCTTTGCCTTTGGTGCGATCCTACTCCGAAACGTCCGGGGGGTCCGGTGAGGAGGAGCTAAGCCTCCACAACTCCACAAAATCGCCTCTCTACCGGTAACTGACACTCCGTATCGGTGCAGGCTTGGTATCGCACGGTTAACTCAAACTCTTCACCCTTGGAGCCAGAAGGCAATTCCAGGGTAAAGGGAATGTGGATCTCGCCGATGTATCGATCAGCTTCCGAGGGAGGGTACGCCACCGATATCTTAAGGGGCTCAACCGTTATCTCAGTCGCTACCAACCATCTTGCGGGAGGATTCGCCGAGTTGATGTGAAGGCCTTCGGGAATGGAGATGACAATTTCGCCCTGGGCTCGGCCACCCTCAGCCTTGAGTCTCGACTCGGATAACCAAACCTCCACCGCCGCTGGGGCCACGGGGATTTCCAATACCTCTTCCTCCCCTTCTCCAAGTAAGTTCATTGCCACCAAGTGGAGAGCTTCCGTGGCAGATGGAGCCCTTTCCATCCACCCAAGCAACCCTCTGACGGTTTCCAATGCGCGCGACGAGTCTCCTACTTCAATCAACACTTTTGCCGCAATCGCATTGGCGCTGGGGAGAGGCTGGTCAAAAATGGGCTTGGTTCGACCAAACAGATCTTCATGATCTAGGCTGGAGCCGAAGAAGCCGCCTTTCTCTTCATCATAGAATCGAAGCACCATCTCGTCCGTCAAGCGTTGGGCTACGCCAAAAAGTTCTTGTGAAGATCGTCCTGGCAATGACGCCCCTTCGCCCTCAAACAAGGACTTCACTCCCGCTAACGAAATCAGGCCGTCAATGAAGTAGGCATAGTCCTCAAGAAAGCCGTCTCCCGATGCCACCCCCTTGGTGATCTGACGTGGGAGCGATCCAAAAGACTTCTCGGCCTCAAGAATTGCATCAACCGCTCGCTCGGCAGGCGCTACCTCGGCGGCTTCCGCAAGGGCCGAGATCATGAGTCCATTCCAACCTACCAACGCTTTGTCATCTAAACCTGGGCGCACTCTTGCTTCCCTCGCTTCTCGCAATCGAGATAAGGCCAAATCAAAACGATCACCCACGAACTCGAGCAAGTGCGGGATATTTGCACCAGATATTTCTCCCGTTGCCTCATCCCTGAAATTTCCGTCCCTATGAAACTGGAAGCTTGCCTGAAATGCTTCGGATTCTTGACCAAGAATCGAATCCACTTCTTCAGGAGTCCAAGTGTAGAACTTCCCTTCTTCGCCTTCACTATCCGCATCTAAAGCAGAATAGAAAAGCCCTTCCGGAGAAGTCATTTCGTCTTTCAACCAACGAACAATTCCATCGGCGGCCCGGCTAAACAAAGCCTCCAGCTCAGGAATCTGTCCATGCACCAAAGCCGCGGCTCTGGAGTAATTGCCGAGCAGCAGAGCATTGTCATAAAGCATTTTCTCGAAATGGGGCAATAACCACCGCTCATCAGTGGAGTATCGATGAAACCCTCCGCCGACTTGATCATGAAAGCCGCCCAATGCCATGCGTTCCAAAGTAAACAGAGAGATATCTGCGGCGGTTTGGCGGAGCTCTTCATCCCCAAGTTCACTGATCGCGTAATTCAGCAAAAACTCAATGCCGGTATGAGGGGGAAACTTGGGAGATTGCCCAAAGCCTCCATTCTCTTCATCAAAGTCTAGTGAATGCGCCCTCACACACTCGGCCAACAGCTCCGGTCCGAGAAGCGAAGCGGCATCGATCGTTTGAGCACGGCTCTTGGAAATGGCATCCGCAAACTCATTGGCGATCGTATAGACGCGATGTCGCTCTTGACTCCATACCGCCTCTACCTGTTGAAGAATCTGCATAAAGCTAGGGTGTCCACCCCGCTCTTCTTTAGGGAAATAGGTTCCCGCAAAGAAAGGTTTTTTGTCGGGCGTCATAAAGACGCTCATGGGCCAGCCCCCCCTACCCGAACTCAGTTGGACCGCAGTCATGTAGGCCTCATCAACATCGGGGCGCTCTTCCCGATCCACTTTAATCGATATAAAATCGCGATTTAGAAAGGCCGCCGTCTCTTCATCCTCAAAAGACTCATGTTCCATAACGTGGCACCAGTGACAACTGGAATAACCCACGCTCAAGAAAATCGGCTTATCCTCCTCCCGAGCCCGAGCAAATGCTTCTTGACCCCACGGATACCAATCCACCGGGTTGTTTTGATGCTGGAGAAGGTAAGGCGAAGTCTCAGACGCCAAGCGGTTAGGCATAGGATTAAGTATGACGCCGAACATCAATTGGGCTGGCAACCCATCGAGGTGTAAAATATCGATCAATGAGACTAAAGCGGAGGCATGGAGAGAGCCTAAGGTTTTCGGTACTTATCCTCTGCCTCTTAGCTCTAGCCTGGACGATTGAGCCGTTTCTAGCGATGTCGACTTCGGTATCAACAACTGACGCAAGAGCAATCACAAGACTTAGCGCATGGATTGTTTTGATTGTTCTATTCGTTCATAGGCGGCGTAGTTACAACGCCCAACAGCTGAAGCAGCAGGTTTCGCTCCAAGCGCATCACGAAGACGACAGGAGAGAAGACTAGCCATGGAATCCAAGATTCGGAAATGGGGGATATTGCCGTTACTTCTAGGCTTTGCCTTTATCACATTCCTTGGCTCGGAGTTGCAGCATTTACTCAAGAGCTCATTCTCCATTTCGCCCAGTTCAGCACGTGTAGTATCTGTCATTTTCGTAGTGTTTACGTTCCTCATTTGGGCCATATACACCCGTAGTTTTATCCATCCAGATGAAGATTCAACAGAGTTGGACGGTCCTAAGCCCAACGTATAATCCCCGCCATGTCACTCGGCAGATGGAGCTTTCCTCAAACGGAAGAAGGATTGCGGTTAACTCTCCAGAAAATTCAGGAGTGTCGAGAATCCGGTAATGATGAAGAGCTGGGCTATGGACTCCTTGCGCTTGCCTTTCTCGTTAAGTGGGTGAGATCTGATACAGAGAAAGATCCTTTTCAAAGAGCCCATGAACTGAGCCTAGAAGCGTTAAATATTTTTCGAGGCACGAATGATAAAAGGGGCCAAGTAAAAGCCCTTATATCTGCATCTTCCCTGGCTCCTCCCTTTGGCAAAAATCCATTCCTTGACGAAGCTGAAGCCTTGGCAAAGGAGATTGATGATGAGCGATTACACGCATCCGTCATGGCAGCGAGGGCAAGAAGCTTGGGTCTCTCTGACCAGCGGACGGCGATACAACTCCAACAGAAAGCCTTAGAAATTTTTCGAAGAATAGGAGACAAACAGCAACAGGCGCAATCCTTATTTAGCCTCGCCATCTTGAGTGATGTAGCCGACAAGAAACGGGACATGGCGCTAGAAGCCGCCCAGATCAATCGCGACATATCGGACCCGAGCAATGCGTCAAGGTGCATGTTCATTGCGATGATGAATGCCGAAGAAGTGACTCCATTAGTCGAACTCGAAGAGTTGGCTAAGCAAGGCCTCGACGATGCCCAAAGGGCCGCCGATCATGATCAAGAAAGCATGTGGTACGGGAAGCTTGCTCAGATAGCCATTGCTAAAGGGCTGCCCGAAGAGGTCAAGAAGTATCGGAGATGGGAGTCCGATTTACAAGATTCTGATGGCCTCACGCCCTTGGAAAGGTGGGAACGCGATGTTGAGTCGACAAAGTCTTTCATCGCCCTTGCATCAACGGTAGGAAACACAGAAATGGGAAAATGCTTTAAGTCCGAGTTGAAGATTCTACGTACTAACAAGCCTAAACGATAGCGACTCTGTGCTGTGATCACCGCTTAATGAGTACAGTTCTCGCCAACTATTGAGGGTTAGGCCTACTCGGTGATTCTTGTCCCGATATACTCGCCTCATGGAAGCCGAAGCCCTCTTCGCCGATGTCGTCGATAAGTACACCAAACATCTAAACCCATACCTGGCCAAGCTCATGCAGTTTGCAGGGTTTGGCGTGGAGATGCGGGGCGAAGGATGTTACATCTACGATCAAGAAGGCACAGCTTATCTGGATTGTCTCGGCGGCTACGGCACTTTCAGTCTGGGACATCGTCATCCAAAGGTTGTGGAAGCCGTCAAAAGTCAGCTTGACAACATGGGTTTGAGCGGAAAAGCATTCTTCAACAAGCAAACTGCAGACCTAGCCGCTAAGCTTGCTGAGATTGCGCCGGAAGGATTGGAATATTCGTTCTTCTGCAACAGTGGTACCGAGGCGGTGGAAGCTGCGTTGAAATTTGCAAGAAAGCACACCGGTCGCAGCAAGATTGTCTCAACCCATAACAGCTTCCACGGAAAGACCCTTGGTGCTCTCTCGGTAATGGGCCGAGAGAAGTATCGCAAACCTTATGAGCCTTTGTTGCCGGGTGTTGAGTTTGTAGACTATGGTGACTCGGATCAAGCGAGGGCGGCGATAGATAGCGAGACCGCCGCCTTCATTGTCGAACCGATTCAAGGAGAAGGAGGCATCATCATCCCGCCTGAAGGTTACTTGCGGGACATTCGAGAAGCTTGTGACAAACACGGTGCCGTCTTTATCGCGGATGAAGTCCAGACGCTGTTAGGACGCACGGGCAAATGGTTTGGCTGTGATCACGACGGAACAGCACCTCACCTGATGGCTTTGGCCAAGGCACTTGGAGGCGGCGTGATGCCGATTGGTGTATTGATGGGCACCTCTGAGATTTGGGCTTCTATCTATGAGGAAAGCCCCCTCTCCCATACCTCAACCTTTGGTGGAAATGGCATGGCCACTGCCGCAGGCTTAGCGACTATCAAGACCATTGAAGAAGAAGGTTTAGTCGAGCGGTCTGCTGAGATGGGCGCCTTATTGTTATCTGGGCTGCAAAGTGTTGCGGGCAAGCACAACGATCTGCTTAAAGAAGCTCGCGGTAAGGGCTTGATGATTGGCGTTGAATTCCAAGAGGATGAAGTCGGTGAGTTGGTCGTTGCTCAGATGTTAAAGAGAGGGCTATGTGTGGCCTACACTTTGAATAATCCAAGAATCCTGAGATTTGAACCGCCACTCATCATCACTGCCGAGCAAATTGAGTTTGCGGTGAACGCTTTTGAAGAGTCAGTTGCGGAGACTTCCGAGCTTCTCGCGATGTTGGTTTAATGCTGTTATGATCGTCGATCTACGCTCCGATACCGTGACTCGACCAACGCCCGAGATGTATAAGGCGATGTCAGAGGCGCCACTAGGCGATGACGTACTTGGCGATGATCCAACGGTCACTAAGCTAGAAGAGATCGCAGCCGCAAAAGTTGGCAAACCCGCTGCCATGTTTGTTCCCAGCGGAACCATGGGCAATCAGATCGCCATGGCAGTTCACTGTGATCGGGGTGATGCCGTCCTGATTGAGGAAGAAGCCCACATGGTGTACTACGAAGTAGGGGGCCCTGGGATATTGGCCAATGTGGTGACGTGGACTTTGCCTTCTGACAAAGGTGTAATGTCCCCTCAAGTCGTGGAATCCCACGTATTAAAACGAAGCATCCATACTCCCGGAACCACCTTGTTGTGCCTAGAAAACACCCACAACCGAGGGGGCGGGACGATCATTCCCTTGGATACCTTGGCCCAGTACAGAGCCGTTGGAGATAGGCATGGGATGAAGGTGCACTTAGATGGAGCGCGAGTGTTCAATGCTTCTGTAGCATTGGGAGTGAATGTGACCGATATCACATCGCAAGTGGACACGGTTAACTTCTGCCTTAGTAAAGGTCTACGGGCTCCAATCGGCTCCCTTTTATGCGGCCCATCCGACTTCATTGAGGAGGCAAGAGTTTGGCGTAAGCGCCTAGGCGGCGGAATGCGACAAGCGGGCATCTTGGCGGCTTGCGGGATTGTGAGCCTAGAGCGGATGGTAGACAGGTTATCGGAAGACCATCAAAGGTCAAAATACATAGCCAACGCTATTGCCGAAATCCCGGGATTCAGCATAGAGATGGATCGTGTACAGACCAATATTGTCTTGGTAAACACATCAAGGCCGTCTAGTGAGATCACGGACGAATTGAGGGAACAGGACGTATGGTGTTTTCCCGTTGCGCCTAATCGACTGAGATTGGTCCTCCATGCGGACGTAGATGATGAAGGAATAGAGCAAGCCATAAGCGCCTTCAGAGCCCTAAACGTCTGACGGCTCCCACCAGAAGAGGTCAACCTTCACCCGATCTTCAAGATCAAACTGTACGCCTTCTTCCTCCAACCGCTGCCGTTGAATGACTTCTAACGTGGGCTCCTTTTTCCAAACCGGCAGTTTGCCATCGGAAGCCACTACACGCCACCACGGTAAATCTGGAGGGCAGTTTGACATCCAGCGACCCACCAAAAGGCCTGACACTGGGTTAGGCAAATTGCGTCCAAGTGCACCATATCCAGTCACTTTCCCCTCGGGAATTTCAGCGACCAACTGGAAAAGATATGTTAATGTTTTGGACTCCATTCTCAAATATGTCTCACAACTAACACGCTCATTTTGGAATTCCTCGTACAGTATTCCTACCAGTTCGAAAGAAACTGCATGTTTTTGGCCCACTTCTATGTATTTAGCTAGGCGACTGTTATATACTAGCAAAAGGTCTTTGGCCTGTATGGACTTGTTTTATTGGAGAGAATTATGAAGAAATCAATCAGAGCTTTAACTGTATTTGCTCTAGCATCGGCCGCCGCAATGGCGATGCCGTTCACTTACCTGAACCTAGCTTCAGCCGATGGCGCTCTGAAGGGGATTTCTGGGACCGAGACTCTTACTGTTGGTGGTCCTGCTATTACTGATCCTGGCACAACGTTCTTTGTTGACTTTTTCCCATTCGCAGATTTCTCAAACACTCTGCTTGTAGGAGACAGTACATCGCCGACTCGTTATAGCCAGTCTTATTCTTTCACCTATGAAGTGAAGAATAGCCAGGCCGTAAACTCGGTTGCGATTGTGCTTCAAGGCATTCTGGGTGGATCAGGTTTCATTGCTTACTCTGAATCTATCTTTGCATTGGATGGCTTTGGAGGCGAGACGCTCATTGGTAATCTCTCCAGCAACATCACAACTGCTGGATCCAGCAATCCAAACGGCACACTCACGCAGACTGGCGCAACCTACACTTATGCTGAGAACACTTACCTCAGCCAAGCAGTTACTCACTACAAGGTTAAGAAGACTTTCTTCCTTGCAGTAGATCCCACAGACTTCAACTTTGCTGAAGACTATGCCGGTATCTCCTTGATTGAGCAAGCCCATGTTGTTCCCGAGCCTGGAACTATTGCTGCAACCATTGTTGGCCTCGGCGCTCTTGCCGCACGACGCCGACGCAAGAATAGCTAAACCTCACTAAGGGGTTTAACAAGTCCTATCGAAAGCGGTCTACCTTTAAGGTAGACCGCTTTCGTTATTGAACGATAAGTCGAATAGACGCTATGGTCGCTAAGACAATTACAAGAGCATCAAAAGCTTGTTGGTTGATCTTTGGCAAACACCATTTGCCCAAAAAAGCTCCTGCCACAACCATTGGAAATGCAACCACAGTAAAGGCCAGTGTTTGCACATTCCAAACCGGATCATTGGGTGCAATCAATGTCAATGCCACATAAAGCGGTAGCTTTGCGACGTTGAAGATGAAGAAATACCAACCGTTGGTTCCCATCATCTGTTCTTTCAACAGCCCCGTACCTTGTAAGTAGATTGCCATCACTGGACCGCCAGCATTCGCGACAGTAGTGGAAAAACCAGCCGCCATTCCTGTCAGTTTCACGCCAGTCGGTGAATGCGGAGTCAAGCGATCTCCGAGCTTCTTTCGCAGAAGACTTAGCCCAATCATCACCAAAACCATGGTGCCGACTATTGGATTCATCAAGTCTTTTCCGGTGTTATCTCCCAAGAGATATAGCGTAAAGCCGCCTACAATCATTCCAATAACAACCCATGGAATAAGCTTCCAGATATGCTCAAGCCGAGCGTGGCGGCGATACCAATAGACGGCGAAAACATCGCCCATAATAAGAAGAATGACCGTCGTACCGACGGATAGCCGGGCCCCGAAAGCCTGTGCCATCAATGGGACCACCAAAACACCCGCTCCAGGGATTCCGGTTTTGCTGAAACCAACAAAGATCGCCGTGAAAAGTCCGAGTAACCACTGTTCAGAAGTTATCTGAGATAAGTAAGACAACAGCCGAGATTACTCTTTTTCAGAAGTCCCATAAGTTATAGGACCGTTTCCGTTTACTCTGGAAACAGTCCTGCGCTGCAATTCTATGCTATCGCGAATACAGACTTTGCGCTTGCTTCAATAGCCGGAATGAGCGTGTTTCCGCTCTCCATTGCTTCATGACTGTAAGTTTTCGCGATATGTACAGTATCCGGATCATTCACCATCGTGCTAAAGGATGCCAGGGCTGCATAGGATGCGTGGAGCATGTGTAATGCGGCGTGAGATTTGATTGCGTCCATGGTGATTTTGTCGGCTCGATCATGTCCGGCATTGGCCACATCGCTCATCACACCCATGAAGCTATTCGTCCAATCTTTCATACCCGAGGGCTGACTTCCAAGCGCTGTCAACCTTGCCGCAATCGTTTCACGTCGCTTCAATGATGCTTTAGCGGCATCACCTGCAATCACCCTCATCTCTGACACGGCTTCATCGTCCTCTGCCAACTTATCCAAAAGATCCTCGGTCAGTTTCTCCGCCGCATGAACATCCTGTAAGTAACGAATAGTTCTGTTTAAAGTTGACTCCATCTCAAATCTCCTTGCGGGAAGGTTCCCTCTGCATCGTTAGAAGACAGTTTTGACACGAGCGGCGAATAGTCCCGACTTTTTAGATGAGAACCCTACAGTCCAAGCCTATGAGTCACTCGTCTTTTGGCACTCGCAAAGGTAAACTGCTAATCATAGAGCGACCCCGATATACCGAGGGACGCTTAACCGAATTTATTCATCAGGAGAAACTAAGAAACAATGGCTCTGCAACCACTGCACGATCGAATTGTCGTTGAGGCCGCCGCCAAGGAAGAAAAGACCGCCAGCGGCATCATCCTTCCAGATTCCGCACAAGAGAAGCCGCTTAAAGGCACCGTCATCGCTGCTGGTCCTGGTAAGCGACTCGACAGTGGCCAACTCGCTCCCATCGGCGTAAATGTTGGCGAGGTCGTGCTATACGGCAAGTACGCAGGAACTGAAGTTAGCGTGGATGGCTCTGACTACATCATCCTTCGCGCAGACGACGTTCTCGCCGTCCTTAGCTAGTTCAACCTAGGCAAATAAAAAAAGTTGCTTCCCATGGAAGCAACTTTTTTACTTTATATATTGACTTCAACAATCGGATCTCGGCTCACATTCTCCCAACTCAATGCCTGATCCGCATCCACTAATCCCGCCCGAACGGCTCTCTCTACCCAAACCTCTGGCGACTCTCGTTCAAACAAGTCTCGGAGTTGCAGGTTGCCGTAAGTCTTACTGATCGTAATCACTTCCCCGCCATTTCGAACCCTCAATCTCGGCAGGTAAATCAGTTCCCGAGGTTGCCCTCCCAATTCCATATTGATGTATTCATACAAGTGAAGCTCCTGCAAAAGCTCCTCTCCGCGAATCACAACATCAATCCCATCTTGGATGTCAGCTTGAACCCTCGCCGCAACCAGGTACGGCAAGCATGGCACGTTTAGGTGTCCTTCCAGATTGGCGGCCCGCAGCCACTTATTTTTCACCTCAACCCGAACCGGATATTGTTCCGCCACCGCAGCATGAGCGCTCAAGAAAGTCACCTCATCGGGAGCCAAACCTGCTGTCCTCAATAGTTCCTCGGCTTCCCGCGCAAAGCGTTCCATCTGCGATAAATCCTCACCCGCCAGCCGGGGCGCAAGATCGTCAAAACGCAAAACAAACTTCCCACCATGCTGCTTGGCCCAAGTGCGATTGACCCAAGCCATCCACAAATGCCCCAAATGCAATGATCCATTCAATGACGGTGAAAAACGTGTGTTCAAATCAATACCATCCTGCAAATCCGGCAGAGTAGCCCGATGCCTTCAAAACCTCGCCAGATCCTTTAGCCAAGCCCTGCAACTTCCCTACCCCGGACCAAGACTCCACCGAACCTAAGTATTCCGCCAACTGAGGAAAGGGACGCTCTTCAGGAATCCAAGGCCGCTCTTGCTCAAAAAGCCAAGAGCAACCCGCAAAACTCATCAACAGCGCATCATAACGCTGGAACAAATCCCGCAATCGCCCGCCGCCCTTGTAGCAATCGTGTACCAAAATCTCAAAAATCGGCGCAAAGGCAGGGCGTCCATATTGCCGCACAAACTTGCAGTGCATCTCCACAAATTCCAGGCACTTCTCATACTCTTCTTCAGGAGTCTGTGCGTTATAGCGAATCTCAGCATTCGCATTCCCAATCAAGATCGCCCGAACCTTGGGGGCTATCTCCGATATTGCCCGCTCGTTCTTATCATATTCTGGCAACCGGTCCTCAGTGGTCTGAGACGGGTTGTATAAAGTGCCCTTATACACCGGAATCCAGACCACATCGTTATAGCCTAATGCTCTCTGGAACGCCTCTTCAGATGGCTGATAGTCATAGGTGTACTCCACTCCAACTACCCGACCTGCCGGAGTTCGCAAGGCATCCAAGCGCGTCCGCACCGGATGCCATAGCAATGGATAAACCGGGAACGGTGCCTCAATCTCTGGACCACCTTC
This sequence comes from Fimbriimonadaceae bacterium, assembly GCA_037190145.1. GTDB lineage: Bacteria > Armatimonadota > Fimbriimonadia > Fimbriimonadales > Fimbriimonadaceae > 55-13. The sequence goes on along the minus strand of JBBCJU010000002.1, from coordinate 447,672 downwards.
ATTCTCACTTGCCGAAGGAGGCTCACAAGGGCGGCGAACATTCCACACCCAATTTGCACTCGGCCCCATGGACCCAATTTTACAGTCTCCGGCCCCCACTTCCCCTCCCCTAGTTGATTCAATTTTCCGCCACGGGCCATAATTAGCAATCGAACTGCCCGAGTGCTAAGCGGGCAAGGAATATAGATGCCAGCAAAAGAGATTAGATTTACCGACGACGCCCGTAAGCTTCTGGAAGCAGGTGTCGATAAGCTCGCCAACGCGGTTAAGGTCACCCTTGGCCCCCGAGGTCGAAACGTCGTTCTCGAGCGCAAGTTTGGTTCCCCAACCGTCATTAACGACGGCGTAACCATCGCGAAAGAGATTGAAGTGGAGAACCGATTCGAGAATATGGGCGCGCAGCTCATCCGAGAAGTCTCCAGCAAGACCAATGACAACGCCGGCGACGGCACCACCTCCAGCGTGGTCCTCGCACAAGCCATCTTCAAAGAAGGTATCCGAAACGTTGCCGCAGGTTCCAACGCCACCCAGATCAAGGCCGGTATCGATAAGGCCGTAGACACTCTGGTTGCCGAGCTTGCCAAGAACAGCAAGCCAGTTGCGGGCGATAAGGACATTAAGGAAGTCGCCACCATCTCCGCTAACGATGCCGAACTCGGTGAGTTGGTCGCCAACGTGATCAACACGGTTGGTAAGGATGGAGTTGTCACCGTTGAAGAGTCCAAGTCCACCGAAACCGCTACCGAAGTAGTGGAAGGTCTTCAGTTTGACAAGGGTTACCTCAGCCCCTACTTCGTAACCGACCCCACTCGCATGGAAGCCGTTTACGAAGAGCCAATGATCCTCTTCTACGAGAAGAAGATTGGCCAAATCCAAGACCTCATCCCCATGTTGGAGAAGGTGATCAAGATGGGCCGACCATTCGTGATCATCGCCGAAGACGTGGAGAACGAGTGCTTGGCCACACTGGTTCTTAACCGAATTCGAGGCAACCTTCCTCTCATCGCCGTCAAGGCTCCTGGCTTTGGCGACCGACGAAAGGCAATGCTGGAAGACATGGCAATCCTCACCGGTGGCCAGTTCATCAGCGAAGACCTGGGCATCAAGCTGGAGAACGTAACTCCCGATATGCTCGGCTCCTGCTCCAAGATTGTCATCACCAAGGAAACCACCACCCTCGTGGGCGGAAAGGGTCAGAAGGAAGCCATCGAAGGCCGTCTGAACCAGATCAAGCAACAGATCACCACCACCGACAGCACCTATGACAAGGAGAAGCTGCAAGAGCGACAAGCTAAGCTCAGCGGCGGCGTTGCTGTTGTGAAGGTTGGCGCTGCTACCGAGACTGCTCTGAAGGAGAAGAAGGCCCGAATCGAGGACGCCATCGCCGCAACGCGAGCCGCTCTTGAGGAAGGAATCGTCCCCGGAGGCGGAACCGCGCTCATCACTGCGGGCAAGGCTCTCAATGATAAGGGTTATGAGGGCGATGAAGTCATCGGTCTCAAGATCATCCAGAAGGCCATCGAAGCTCCTCTGAGAACCATCGCCGAGAATGCCGGTGCCGAAGGATCAGTCGTGGTAGATCAGGTAAAGCGAGAGGGCAAGGGCTTCAACGCCGAGACTCTCACGTTCGAGGACCTGGCGGCAAACGGCGTCGTAGACCCCACCAAGGTCGTCCGACAGTGCATCCAAAACGCATCCTCCATCGCCGGTCTCCTATTGACCACCGAGGCGATCGTGGCCGAGCTTCCCGAAGAGGAAGTAGACATGGGTCACGGCCACAGCCACCACTAGCCAAGAAAGGTACTGTATCTCACCGCCTGCATTGGCGGTGGGATCAAATCCTTAACTAGTTAGAACCGGTTCCTATGTTTGAAGTCTCTCAGCTTTTCAATATAGTTCACTTAGACAATCTAAGATCAATCTGCGATTCCGGGCTTCAATCGCATAATAATGTTGCGGAGAAGGGCTTAGCATTCACGCCCATCTATGACTCGCAAATAGTTGGACGGCGCAGCGAAAAAGTGATTTCCACTGGTGCGGCTCTAGGTGACTACGCCAATGTATTCATGAACCCCAGAAACCCGATGCTTTATCGGGTTGTGAGCGAAAACTCCTGGGAAAACCTGGCAATCATTTCTTTTAGAAAAGAAATACTAAATATATTGGGTGCAAGAATTACCGATGGTAACGCAGCCAACTCGGCAACAAGCGACTACTCTCCTGCTGACCTCCCAAAAGTTCTCAAGGCAATCGGTAAGACTCTTGAACAAGATTACTGGACCATCGAAGATGGTTCTAAACGAAAAATCATGGCGGAGGTGCTGATCCCTGATCACATTCCACCAGAGTTCATTGATTGCATCTTCGTTGCTAACGAAAGAGTAAGGGATCGTGTAAGGCAATTGATAGGCGACACCCATAAGATCATTGTGGTTCCCAAGATGTTCTTCAGAAACGAAGTGATAGCTACTGTTAATGAACGCTTCGCGATCCTGAACGGTGATATGTTCTTCAGCAAGACTCAAACGCTTACCGTCTCGGTAAACACCAAAGGAATCATGGGGAAGGGTCTTGCCTCTCGAGCGAAGTATCAATTTCCAGATGTTTATGTCAAGTATCAAGACGCTTGTCGATCAGGTGCTCTTAAAATGGGGAAGCCATTTCTTTACAAACGCGAACTCCCTTATTACTACGATCTTCCAGATGATCCAACAAGCCTTGACGAGGAAACAAAGAGAAAGCTTCTTAGCCCTAGCTGGTTTTTGATGTTCGCGACAAAGACTGATTGGCGTCAGGATGGGGATGCGGCGGGCATTGTGAAAGGTCTCGATTGGCTAATTGAAAATGCGGTAAAGCAAGGAATTACATCACTCTCTATGCCGGCATTAGGATGCGGTCTCGGCAATCTCAAGTGGGCAGAAATTGGACCCTTAATGGTGCAAAAATTAGTTCAACTAGGCATTCCCGTTGCGATCTATGCGCCCCAGGAAGGCAAGAATAATCCAGAAGAATACACTGCTGAATATCTATTGAAGCATACGCCAAAGCTTTAGCCCCTGCCCGCAATCTCTGGTCAACAGTAGGCTACGCCCTGAGTCAAGAAAAAAATACTAAACATCATCCAAGCGAGAGTCCTTTTAGGAACTTGCTTCGTCTTCAAATGTGCAGCAGTGGCCCTGAAGCTACCAAACCTAGGGATTTGTGCCTCAGGGTGCGCCAGCCACAAACCGACGCCGACCACAAAACTGCAACCCTGAGGCTAGGAATCACCCAAGCCTAAAGCAGCAAAAAGTCTAAACCCCAACAGCTACAACGGCACCCTGAGGAGAAAACACTCAACTCAGCCTGAGGCCATCCTCCTCGCTCCACAATCCATCCGCCCACATCTTCGCGCTCGACCAGCGATAATCCTCCGGTGCTTCCACATACCCTGCACGAACCGGATTCCAATGCACATATGAAATCGTCCGCCAGAACATCCCTGGGCTCCCAACCACCTTGCCCCGAAAAGACCTCTGCCAAAATCGATTGCCATTGAGCCCCGTTTGGTCAGAAAAAGCCGCAAGCTCTTCAGCGGTTAACAACGGAACAATGCGAGCCGATGCTCGAAGCTTTAGCTGATGCATAAAGCTTGTAGAATCGCGGTCCAACGGCATCCGGACCACCAAGTGGATATGATGCGGCATCACCACAAATGCATGGAGAACCGCCTTCATCCGTCTGCATTCCGACAAAATCACCTGTTGCATCACCGTCCGAGGCTCATCGCGGGCAAAGGCATGCACGAAGTCAAGCACCGTGGTGGTCGCAAAGATGCAATCTCCCGCCCCACCCCGATTCACCCAGTGACGTTGTCGCACCATGACTCGCTATTATCTCGCAAGGAAGCCTCAAGGTTGTGATCTGCAGCAATCCAACTCTACACCTAAGCGCACCTTGAGGCAGGGTGACGTCATCAATGTTACTGTCATCAATCGCATAAATCTTAACTCACTCATGTATCACATTCCCAACTTTCTTGGTATTAGTCTAAAACCTTCTGGTGCGTTCAGAGAGGTCACATTTCGCTATAATTGTTTGATTAGGATTCCACGGTGAAGAAGTATACGGCACTTGCATTATTTATGCTGTTAGCACTACTCACTCTAAACTGTGGCAGGATCTATCGAAACGAAGAAATGTGGTCAGCAGCCGCAGATGGAGACATATCCACGATGCGTAGGATGATGGCCTGGGGAGCTTCACCGGATACTATATTCGAAAGTGGCATGACTGCCTTGCACATTGCAATCTTCAACGATCAACTTGAGACTGCTCAATTTTTGCTCGACCACGGTGCGGATATTGAGCGGAAGACTCCCCGTGGGGAGTCTTCCATGGACTTCGTGCATAGTGATGAGATGCGCAACCTCTTGCAATACTACAGAAACAGACATCCTAATAGCAAGAAGTGATAGTTTTTGTCTCAGGGTTCGCCAGCCACAAACCGACGCCGACCTCAAAACTGCAACCCTGAAGCTAAGGCCATCCCAACAAGGTCAAAACTCACAAGGTCTATTGTTTCCAATTACCCCTCCCCCGTACCGGCAAATCTGTTTCTCTGAAACGTAAGATATCTTCAGATGTCAGCCTTTTCGAACCCCGAAGCCGTTGCTCAGTACACCGCGAATGCCGAACGCATTGTGCCGGGTTTTCGACATCTGCAACGGATGACCGAACTGCTATTGGCCGAGATGGCTCCGATGGATGCCAACATTCTGGTGGTGGGGGCTGGAGGGGGATTGGAATTGCGGGTGTTTGCGGAGTCCCATTCGGACTGGCACTTTTACGGCATCGACCCATCTCCCGAAATGCTCGATCTCGCCCGACAGACCTTGGGGTCGCATCTGGAGCGGGTGACCCTTTATGAAGGATACACCTCCACCGCCGCACCCGGTCCTTTCGATGGTGCGTGCTGCCTTCTCACCCTCCACTTCTTGCCCCGAGAAGAGCGTCTTCAAACCTTGGCCGAAATTCGCAAGCGCCTCAAGCCCGGCACACCCCTCATCGTCGCCCACCACAGCTTCCCCACTGCCGAAGACAACCAGCAAACCTGGCTCCACCGCTACGCCTCCTTCGCCATCTCCCAAGGCGTTCCCGAAGACAATGCCAAAGGTGCCATTGCCGCTATCAGTGAACGCCTCCCCATCCTTTCTCCGGAAGAAGACGAGCAATTGCTGCGCGACGCTGGCTTTATCAACGTAAGCCTCTTTTATGCTGCCTTTACGTTTAGAGGTTGGATTGCTTACGCGGCTAAAAACTAGAGAAACCCACCTTGAGCATCTGGCTAATCACTGCCTCATAACGCCCCTCGCCAAGATTACGGGCTTACTGTTTGCCTCAAACTGCGTGTTAGCCCAAAACGGCATCCTGCCAACCCGTCACGCGGTGATTCATCCCACCAAGGTTCTGTATGTTTTGGGAAGCACCCTGAAGCTAGCCTATCTGCTAAATCAGAGATTGACAAATAGCCAAACTTTCGCCCTTTATTTATAGAGAGCAAAACTAGCCGCAACACATCAAGGCGCTTGCACTAACTAGTCCAAATTTTAACCTGATTTGTAAAAACCCAAAAGTATATGTGACTTGCAGATAAATGCACACCAAAAATCAGATTCAATTTGAACCTGAGCTAGCCACGGCTTTTTGAACCTGTTAACGGTTGAGTTTCCAGCGTATTCGAACCTAAGATTTCGTAGCTACCATTTAAGAATCAGCACCTTCAACTGGTCCTAAATCACCGAGAAGCCTCAATCATAACGGCTTTCGCTTCTGTCTCGCATCCGCTTCCTCGATCAATCTTTTGATAGATTCCGGCATCGCTCTGCAGGAACAGTTCGCCGCATGTTCACGATGCCACGACACTCTCTCCTCCAAGGTCGGGTTCTTTGGCATTGGGTTTTTCTCATGCCATTCACGATTCAGCATAGGTAGAGCTTACTGGCTGGTTATCAGAACCTTGATAGACCCAATATTATCAGCAAGACCGGGCCCGTAGAGAGCTTGAAGATCATCGTTAATGACGAATTCAAGTTTTCCCGACAAGGTTTTCGGAATCGTGGTCCCGATGCCAACAAAGAAAACCTGGTCTCCCACCCGAGCAACTAAGGCCCCTTCACGAGTCCCGGGAAACGCGTAATACATCTTCGCAATTTGGTGTTCACCATTCGCGCTATAGATTCCCCGGACCGGATTTGCCGTCCAGTATCCCGCCAAAACCACAATCCGCGTCACTTGGTCCGGACTCACAGTCACACCGCTATCCTGCCAAGATTGAGTAGACGATACCGTGAATTCAGTCTGCTCACCAATCGGACTTCCAGTAGCCGGTACCCCTGCTTCACCACCATACCCACCACACCCCAGCAGGGTGAAACAAAGCAAAACCAGTCCATACCCGCTCAATCCCTTTGTCATATCTACAACCGCAACACAATGGTCGCTAATACAACATCGGACGCCCGCTACAAAACTAGAGAATCAAAACCCAACCCCTAAAAAAGCAGAGCAGATCATACAGGCACCACCCCCTACATTGCGAAAAATTTCCGTTAATGAAGACCGCACCATTAGATAGCCATTAAGTTGGTTGCTAGGTCTGCAAACAGATAGGGTTTAAGCTATTTCTCACGGCTTCCCAAGCGTAAACTCACGTTCTACTTTTTTGGAGAACCTATGAAACTGAGAAACCTTTATGGATGCTTGCTGGTTGGCGGCCTCTGTTCTTCGTCCTTTGCTACGATTCTTACATTTGACATCTCTGGAATCTCTAACCACCAGTCGATCAATCAAGGATATGGGGATGCGGTGACAGCCACGACCATGGGCGGGTTCGGATACGGCGTAGGGGCTGAAGGCTTCACTCCCGATGTCCAAGCAACTTACGGAACTCAGCAACCAGCACTTTGGACAACCGGCTATGGAAATTTGACCAACATCCTGTTCGAAGATCAAGATGGTTCCGGCATCCTAACCGTGACCTTAACTGCTGCTGCGGGATTCAATGTGGCATTGTATGGTTTCGATCTAAGTGCCTACGGAGCGGTCTTCACTTCCGACCCTACAGTTCAAAGAATTGAGGTAACCGACGGCGATTCAAACTCCCTTTACCTGCTCTCCAATAGCACTGTTTCAGAAACGACGAGAACGTCCCTTGACTTCTCCTTGAATCCTCTCATCGCAAACTCGCTGACCATTGCCATAGATGCTCGCAATCTCGGCGGGCTCAACGATGACATTGCGATCGACAACATTCGTTTCGGGCAGCAACCCGTTCCAGAACCCGCCACTCTTGCAACCGTCGCTTTAGGCTTAGCCGCTATTGCTCGAAAGCGGCGAGCAAAGAAGTAAAGATAATCATAAATAAAAAGAGCCTGTAGATATTCATCTACAGGCTCTTTTCGCAAGTTATCGAGGATGAGCTAGCTCTTTCCTGCGAGTTCTTTCTTCTTGCTGGGTTTCTCAGTCACGGCATCCTTCTTAGTGAAGACAACCGTCTTGCTGTCCTCTTCCAAGAGATCGGCTACGATGTGGTCTCCTGCAAGGAATCGACCAAGAAGCATCTCTTCCGATAGAGGATCCTCAATGAATCGCTGTACAGCTCTTCGCAGAGGTCGTGCGCCAAGGTTTGGATCGTATCCTTCCTCGACCAGCAAGTTCTTTACACTCTCGCTGAGTTCGATGGTGATCTCCATAGCCGCAGCTTGCTCGTTCACTCGTTTCAGATAAAGATCAGCAATCTGCAGAATCTCTTCCTTCTTCAAGTGGCCGAATACGATGACCTCATCCACACGGTTCAAGAACTCAGGCCGGAAGAGTTTCTTCATCTCTTCGGTCATCTTGTTCTTCATCGCTTCGTAGACCTTAGGATCGTTTGGATCTTCGGTTCGCTTGTTAAAGCCAAGCTTGCCGTCTAGATCGATCGGTCGGACGCCGACGTTCGAAGTCATGATGATGATGGTGTTTCGGAAGTCCACCGTTCGCCCTTGGCTGTCGGTGAGCTGACCGTCTTCCATCACCTGCAAGAGGATATTGAAGACCTCGGGGTGAGCCTTCTCGATTTCGTCAAGAAGAACAACCGTGTACGGGTTGCGGCGAACCTGCTCGGTGAGCTGTCCACCCTCATCGTAGCCCACATATCCCGGAGGAGCACCGACCAGCCTTGATACGGAGAACTTCTCCATATACTCGGACATATCGATTCGAACCATATTTGATTCCTTCTCGTATAGGTAGGCGGCCAATGCCTTCGCGAGCTCGGTCTTTCCGACACCGGTAGGGCCAAGGAAGATGAAGCTGCCCATAGGTCGCTTCGGATCCTTCAAGCCGCTTCGGGCACGTCGGATAGCTCGGGAAACGGCGGAAACCGCATCCTTCTGACCGATAATGCGTCGGTGCAGATCCTCTTCCATTCGGAGGAGCTTCTGGCTCTCGGCCTCGACCAGCTTGGTAACCGGAATTCCGGTCCAACTCTGAACGATGCCCGCAATCTCGGTTTCGCCAACAATCGGCTCTTTCTTCTCAATGGCGGCCCAAGCCTCTTCGCGCTCTTGAATGGAGGCTTCCAATTCGTCGCGCTCCGTTTGCAACTTGAGGAGCTCATCGGAAGCCTCAACTCGCTTCTGCATGTGGTCGACTTCTGCTTTCAGCTTAGTCAAGCGCACACGATCTTCTCGGACATCTTTAGGCGGCAAACTCTCGTGAAGTCGAACTCGGGACGCCGCTTCGTCGATCAAGTCAATCGCCTTGTCGGGCAGAGTTCGGTCGGAGATGTACCGCTGGGAAAGCTGAACGGAAGCTACGATGGCGTCATCGGTGATCTCTACCTGATGGTGAGCCTCGTATCGCTCGCGCAGGCCTTTCAGAATATCGATTGCCTCTTCCTCAGATGGCTCAGCAACTTTCACCGACTGGAATCGTCGCTCTAAAGCGGCGTCCTTCTCAATGTACTTGCGGAACTCATCTTGAGTGGTAGCGCCGATGCACTGAAGTTCACCACGAGCCAATGCGGGCTTCATGATGTTGGAGGCGTCAATCGCACCCTCAGCGGCACCAGCTCCAACCAAGGTGTGTAACTCATCTATGAAGAGCACTACCTGACCGTCCGATTTACGAACTTCCTCCATCACCTTCTTCATACGCTCTTCGAATTCTCCTCGATACTTGGTACCGGCAACGAGGCCAGCCAAGTCGAGTGCGACGATTCGCTTGTCGCGCAGAAGATCAGGAATGTCGCCGCTTACAATGCGGAGAGCCAAGCCCTCGGCAATTGCGGTTTTACCAACACCGGGTTCACCGATGAGGCATGGATTGTTCTTCGTTCGGCGGCAGAGAATCTGCATGACCCGCTCGATCTCGTTTTGTCGACCGACAACTGGGTCAAGGCGCCCTTCGCGGGCAAGCTCGGTAAGGTCTCTTCCGAACTCATCCAGCGTCTGGGTCTTTGTTCCTCCACTTGAACTACTTCCGCTACTTGAAGAGCGAGAACTGCCGGACTTGGATTGTGACTCGTTGTCCTGCAGGGCCATCACCTCGCGGCGAGCTTTCTCAAGCTCTACCCCAAGTTTGGCAAGCACTCTGCCCGCCAGGCCATCGCCTTCTCGGATAAGGCCGAGCAGCAAGTGCTCAGTTCCAATGTAGTTATTGTTGAGGTTCCGTGCTTCGTCATAGGCCAGGTCGATCACGCGCTTCGCCCTCGGCGTAAGCGTCATGTCTTGGGATGGCCGGGCATCTCCCCTCGGGAGCTGTTTTTCAACCTCAGCACGAATTCTATTTAAACTGACTCCAAGCTTCTCCAGGACGCGTGCCGCGACCGAATCGGATTCGCGGACGAGCCCCAAAAGAAGATGTTCGGTGGATACGTAACCCTCCCCAAACTTCTGGGCCTCTTCTTGTGCGTAGAAAACAACTTTCCGCGCGCGTTCTGTAAAGCGTTGCCACATATTTCTTAGTTCACCTACTTGTTCGACGGGCGAGCCCCCATCGACGTAGCGGTTACTACGTCGCAGGGTTGATCAGTATTGCGAAGGGCCTATTCCACTATCGCCAAACCGTCAACATCCCGGTGAATCCTCTTTTCAAGTAGGACTCTACCTGTGGTCTCAACCGTTCGGACTCAATGCGTGTCCACCGAATCCTCAGTGTTCAGAGTACCCGCCAGAGTCCTTGGTTCCCATCATTATTGGCAGGCCTAGGTCCGGTCGTTATGCGAAGCATCAATTCATCGGAATTTTCTAAGGCAAATGGCAAATAGTCTTAGAACCCAGCAACTTTGCAAATCACCACCCCAGAACCGCAATATCAGTTAAACTACCAGCATGCAAGGAGCCGCAAAAGTTGGCGTTCTGGTCTGCTTCTTTGTCGCCCTCTTATACGGGGCTTACATGGTGCTAGGTCACAGCCTGTTTGGCGCTCCTAAATCAACCTATTTCGCGGAGTTTACAGACGCTGGCGGAATTACTCCCGGCTCTCAAGTCCAAATGGCAGGAGTAAAAATCGGGACGGTTGAATCCGTAGAGCTTAAGAGTCCCGTCCTCGCGGTGATGAAGCTGTCTGTCGACAAAGAGATTAAGATTGTGCCTGGGAGCACAGCAACCATACCAACTTCCCTCATTGGACTTGGAGATAAAGCTGTATTCATCGTCCCACCTTCAGACTCGCTTGGTGGTGTATTGGCAGATGGCTCAACTATTAAAGGTGTCAAAACCGGAGCATTAGATGGCATCCTTCCAAACCCAGAAGCTACGGTCGAAGAACTCAATAAGACATTGGCCGCCACTCGAAAGCTATTAGAAAACCAAAAACTTCAAGATAAGCTTGTGGCGTTGCTGGATTCTAGTAACAAGACCGCTGCAGAGTTTGGACAACTTGCTTCACGCATGGATTCCATGCTTGCCCAAGGTAATCCTAAAATCCAAAAAGCACTGAGTGAAGCTTCTCTGACAATGGTGGAAGTACGCAAAGGAACGGCAATGCTTACTGAAATTCTCAAAGATGGGAAGTATCAGAAAGAAGCGCTGGCTCTGTTAGAAAAGCTCAACAAGTCTGCGGAAGGGGCGAACCAGATTATCGCTGATGTCCAATCCTTGACCGGTGACCCGGAGATCAAAGCCAACCTATCCAAAACCACGAAGAACGTCGCCACGATGACTGACAGCGGCGTGGAGATTGCAAAAAGTGGTGAGAAGATTGCAAAGGATGGGGAGAAGCTCAGCGAAAACGCCATCATCATGAGCGAAAAGGTTATTGAGATAGAGACCAAAGCAAGTGCTTTGCTTGACGATGTGAAAGGGGCTCTCGATAACATTAAGGGCTTCTTCCAAAAAACGGGCGGCAAAGTCAACCTTCCTAAGGTTGAAACAACGATTGATTTGCGCCGAAAAACCCATCCTGACCGTTTCCAAACGGATATTGGGGTGAAGATAGATTTTCGAGACTACGACATTCACCTAGGGCTTTATGATGCGTTTGAAGGCAACAAACTCACGGCTCAGATCGCCAAGCCTTTTAGCCCAAATGGTGAGTACAGATACGGGATATACGCAAGCAAGCCTGGCATTGGGGTAGACTATCGCGTTGCGCCAAGCCTGTATCTACGGGGCGACTTGTTTGACTTAAACGAGCCGCGTTTCGACCTGCGCGCACGATACGAATTTGGAAAAGGATTCTACGGCTGGTTTGGGGTAGATCGCGTCTTCGATAAGAACGCCCCGACAATCGGTATTGGCATCCGAAACTAAGGAAAGGCAGGATAGCCGAACGCCTAACAAGACAATGAAAGTTATTTTGAATCAGACAGTGCCAAAGGTTGGCAAAGAAGGAACGGTCGTTACGGTGGCCGATGGTTACGCTCGCAACTACCTGTTCCCCAAGGGTCTGGCGATCCTGGCAGAAAAGAACCAGGTGAAGGCGCTTGAGCGGCGACAGGCAAAGATTGCCGAGAAGACTGCCGGTCAGAAGACTTCCGCAGAAGCCCTTCGAGAGACCCTGCACGGTAAGACCGTGCGAATTGAGGGCAAGGTTGGTAAGGACTCGGGCAAGTTGTTCGGTGCCATTACTTCTCAAGATGTGGTTGACCTCATCAAAGCCCAACTTGGTCAGACTGTGGACAAGAAGCAGGTTGCGCTTATCGAGCCAATCAAGCGACTTGGTATCCACGATGTGGAGCTTGATCTTCACCCTCAGGTAGATGCGATTGTAAAGGTCGATGTCTACGATCCAAACGCAATCGTAGAAGCACCAAAGGAAGAGGAAGCTGCTGAGGAAGAACTCGTAGAAGCCTAAGACTCTAGATATAGAAAAAGGCTCTCTGGACTTTTCCAGGGAGCCTTTTTTGGTTTGGTAGACAAAGCTTCCAAAGATGAGAAAGCTGACACTGTCAGCTTGACCTTGGACGAAAAGAGCGCCTTTGGAAGAACTTGGGGACTTATTCGGAGCGGGATTTTGGGAAGCCGAGGCGACCTTTGGATCGCTGAAAAGATTGACGAAAGCTGGAAGAACCCAGTTTTCACCGGAATCAGCACCTTAGGAATCTCTAGGTGGGTAGAACCTTCTCCTCCGGAACCTTAGCTTGGCGGCAAAACCGCAACTGAATTTATCAAAGGCGATTGGATTCATATCGCCGTGCCCGACGCGTCCTTGAGGATAGACCAAGATGGTGATGGACTGACAGATGTTGTTGAGAAACGTCTGGGTACCAATCCGCTGAAAGCAGATTCTGATGGCGATGGTGATCCAGATGGAGTTGATCCCTGGCCCAACGCTGCACCACGACCTCTCAGCGATGCAGAGGAGGTACTGGCCGCCATTCTGGAGGCACGTTACCACTTCAGCAGCAATGATGGCCCCGCAATATTCTTTGCGCCAAAGGGTCTCAAGCCATTCGAAATGGTGGGTTGGAATGGCCCTTTGCTTTGGCAGGAACAAGTCGATAAAAGATGGTCCACACCGCTTGAGCAATGTTACGAGCAGGGTGTGGGGTTCATCAGTTTTCGCGGAAGCAGTCAAAGCAAAACTCCAGCGAGTTGGGAAGAATCAGTCCTTAGTTGGAATAGCGATCGCACGGAGGCAAGAACGACAATCTCGACTTACTATGGAGGTCGTTCAGGAAATGGATACACTGCTGTCGTCCGCAAGATAGACGGGCATTGGGTTGTGGTAGCCATGCAAAGGGCTTATGTTTCCTGACGACCACAGGCTTAAGCGTATGCTCAGGCTTGCCATGTTCAAAAGCGTTCAGTTTGCTGCAGAGCCTCAAATGACATCAGCCTAAACTCAGATAGGTTCTACGGAATCCGTAGAACCTATCTGAGTTTTAAGCAGCAGCTTTACTTTTGATAGTCAGCTAACTGCTTTTCTAGACTTGCGAGAACCTTTTCGTCAGCCTTCAGTTCTTTGGCTAGCTTGATTGCCAGTTTGATCGAACTGACTGCGCCGTCCTTATCACCATCTTTGAACTTTGCCTGAGCGGCTAAGCTATGGGCAGTATAGGCGTATTTTGGTTCAGCTTTTGCAGCGATCTCGGCGATCTCGGCAGCCGCTTTGTAGTCATGAGTCTTGTATTGCCCCGCATCATCAATCAGTCCCCAAGCGAAGTTGATCAACATGATTCCGTTCTTCTTTAACGGGCCGTTCGCCATCTCCTTTGCATAAGCAACGCCGGTCTTTTCATCAGTTGCCATCAGAAGGCGAAACTTCAGCATCGCTACTCGTTCTAGATATTCCGGCTTCTTAGCCACAATCTTGTCGAGTTCAGCCAATGCTTTCGCATTGTCTCTAGCGCGTAGGGCGTCTTGATAGGGCTCCAGCAAGACTTGGAGTTCCGTCCGATTCTTCGCCGCTGTATCGGCTTCTTTTTTAGCGCGTTCGACCTCTGCCTTGACATCAAAGGTGCCTTCCACCATTTGCTTCAGAACTCCGTCAAGGCGCATAGGATGCCCGATCCATGCGATCTTGCCGTCTTTCCCAACAACAAATGAAGCAGGAATTCCGGTTTGTTTGGCAGCGGTCATCCAGTTCTTAGCCATTGCTCCGGAGGTTGTATCTGTAACTACGGTGTAGTCCATCTTTGGACCCATTTCGGCAACAAAGTCTTCAACAAGCTTTTGAGTGTTTTCACCGCGTTCCCAAACACTGACTCCAGTGAATGAAATCTTGCCTTTGTATTGCTTGGCAAGTTCAGTTAAGTGCGGAATTGTTGCTCGGCAGGGGCCACACCAGGTTGCCCAGAATTCAACAACATGAATTCCGCCGTCCTTAAGATTCGGCGCTTTTCCTTTGACTACTTTGCTGAACTCCAGTTTAGGAGCCGGTTGCCCGGCGCTTAAAACCTCTGAACAGAAAGATATGGTCGCCATGTTGGCGACTACAAAAAGACAAACCAATCGAGTATTCATAGATTTAGGTTTGGCCAGGCATTGCCTGGCCAATCAGTTTTACTGAGCCTTTGTCGGCAGGTAGTAGTTGTCAATCTTAGGGTCAGTCGGGCTAGTGTAACCAGGGAACGGCAAAGTACCAAGCTTCATAGATTTCAAGAGTTCTGTATTGGCTGCCGCTGCGGGTCGAATGTAGGAAGGCTTCATAGACTTGGAGTGTCCGTCTAGCCAGAATACATTCGCTTGGTCAGTATGACGACCGTGAACGTTTGGCAATGCTGTTCCAGCCGCAACGTCAATTGGACGTGATACGCTCATCGTTTCAGCATAACCCGTTCCAGATCGCGAAGCACCATCTTGCCCCATGATCGTTCCCGCATGCTCTTCATATGCGCTGAGATTACGTGTTCCGCCTGCAGTTTCCGTTCTTTCAAGGTAGGGATTTAGCGAATAACCAAAAGCATCCATCTTCACTCCTGCGGTTTGGGCAAACAGTGAGACGAGTTGTTTTGCATCTGGGCAACTATCGATCTGCTTGTTCTTTAGGTACGGATAAAGAAAACCGCCTTTGGTGTCCATCACATAACTTCCAGCGTAAACCCAAGAGTAATACCAATAGGTTTGAGACATATTGGAACCAACAAACGAGAGAACAGTTCCTTTCGGAAGCCAGTCGTCGTAATCATTGGCATACATCAGTGCGCCAAGCGCAATTTGCTTTGTATTGCTAAGGCAAGACGCTTTCTTGGCTGCCGCCTTAGCTTGAGCAAAAACGGGGAAAAGAATCGCAGCGAGAATCGCGATGATCGCGATGACGACAAGTAACTCAATGAGGGTAAATGCAAGTTTTCTTTTAGGCATAGAAATGAATCCTTTAAATGCAGAACGCAAATGAAACTAGGCTCCAGCCTAGAATTCATCTCGAAAAGAACTCGAAAATGCCTAAATCGAATCTACTAAATCGGCGGATAAACGTCTTATGTATTGCAATCTTTCGTCCGAAGATTGCATCTGCACAAACTCAATGATCTCTGTCCATTCCTCTTCGGAAACAGAATCAGCCAAAAGTGATCGGGCCTCTTCGTATGCGGGCAGTTCAGACCCTCCGAAAGGAATCTGAAGATCATTCGTAAGAGTATCTGCGATAGCAATACAACGTGCCGCAGTAGCAATATCTCCCATTTTTCCCGTCAAGAGAGCGTACTCAACGATTGCTAGCCGTATAAATATTAGGTTTCCGAACTTAAAGAACTCCGAGATCGCTAAGCCCATGTACTGGGCCGCTTGCGCAAACTGACCACGTCGAGTCGCGATCCGTGCCAAATTGGCATGGGCAACGTCAGAAGCATTCGGATTACCACTCCGCTCTCCGTATCGAATGGACTCCTCTAGATAAAAGGCCGCCAACGTGTATTGCCCGTATACAAAGGCTAAGAAGCCAAGATTATTGTAAACATGAGAGATGCGCTCAACATCATTTCTTCCGCGCTCGATAACCAAACACTTCTCGAAGAAGGTCTTCGCCTCTCCTCGCCGATTCGAGTTCATTGCAATATTGCCCAGATTTAGGTAGGCACGAGCGACCAAAGCTTTATCAATTGCTTCATCGCTCAATATCTCTTTTAAAAGAGCTTCTGATTGTTCCAGTTCTCCTTTTCTAACCGCAACAATTGCCAGGTGGAACTTGGAAGTCGCGACACCTTGCAGATCTCCAACTTCGGCAAACAACTCCAAGGCTTCTTGGTGTGTTTCCAGAGCAAACTCAAAGTCAGACTGAATCCAAGCCAGGCTCCCTAAAGCTTGCAGTCCTCTAGCTCGATCCTCAGCATCTAGTGGAAAGCCAAGGAAGACAGATAGCCACTTGCGCCCCGCTTCAATCGGCCCTCTGGATTTCCAAAGTCGTGACATATTCCCTGCGATGAGAATCCCGAGGCGGGCCTGCCCATGCCGTTGACACCACTCCAATGCCAAAAGTGTGTTTGAAGTCTCTACTTCCATTTGATCCAACAAATCGGACAGTTGAATAGAATCCGCCGACTGATGGAGATTCTCGTGCAGGTGAGCATAGTAGTCCGCATGTCTTCCCTCTAGCTCTGCACGTTCACTGCCCGTTAGCTGATCTGCGGCAAACTCACGGAGGGTGTCATACATCCCAAACCGAACTGTAGTCCCCTGCATCCTTGAAAAGATGAGAGATCTCTCGGAGAGCGAAGCCAGGGCTTGCCGCATATCTGGGTGGAGGTTCAGCTTAGAAGCAGCCTCAAGAGTCCACCCTCCTCGAAACACGGAGAGTGCAGCAAACAACCCCCTTAAGTCTTCCGGCAACAGTCGAAAGCTGTATTCAATGGCTGCCCGTAGGCTGCGATGCCGCTCGACAATATCTCGCCTTCGGCTCACAAGGAAGTCAAACCGTTCTCCGAGACGGGCGAGAATTTCGGACAAAGAAAAAGTGTTCGACCATGCAGCAGCAATCTCGATCGCCAGAGGAATGCCTTCCAGGCGTCGACAAATCTCTAAGAGCTCTTGGGATTCCACAGTGCTCAAGGGATTCAACCGATCCTTTAATTGAGCTCGATCAGCAAAAAGCAATACCGAGTCGGCGCTATCTCCACCTTCATCTGGTGTTGGCAAGGGGGGTAAAGGTATCTCCACCTCGGCCTGAATCTGTAGCTTCTGTCGCGAGGTGGCCATGACAATCAGCCCAGCATGCTTTTGCAGCATATCGGCAACGGTCTGTGCCCCATCCGCAATGTGCTCAAAATTATCTAGGATCAGAAGGGGGGAGGACCATTTGGCTAACTCATCCAAAATTTGGCCCAATGCCGGACGGTCAGGGTGCCTGTCCTTCCCTACTACCTGCAGAATCGCATTTCCGACATCCTGAGGACTATCGATCTCAGCTAACGAAATGAACCATGTTGGGCCCTGTCTAACATCACGAAACCGATGCGATGCTTCTAACACAAGGCGTGTCTTCCCTGCTCCTCCGATACCGGTAACAGTAATGAGCCGAGCGGTTCCACTGGCTAAAAGTTCGGCGATCCGATTCAGTTCATTGGTTCTTCCATAGAAGCTGTTTGGTGGTGCCGGAACATCAAAAGGAGGTGGCTTTGCTGAGCTTGACGGTTGCCTGTCAGTCACCTTGGAAGAGCTAGCCTGAACCATCTCTTCAAACTGGAGCGATGGTGCCAGTCTTAACTCTCTGGCCAACAGTTGAACTAACCTCTCGTATCGTCGCCGGGCAGATCGAACGTCGTTCGCCAATAGATGCAACCGAATAAGCGCATAGTGGCTTTCTTCATCCAATTCATCCATCTGCACCAGCGCTTCTGCCCATGGGAGCGCGTCGGCATAGTTTTCGTTTGACTCCAATAGGCCAATAAGTTCTTGTAACCCGCGGGTGCGGAGCTCAAGGAGACGCACCCGTTCACGAAAAATCCACTCTTCATCCAGGTCAACTAGAAATGGCTCTGTCGATATCTCAATTGCCGCCGTTAGCAGGTTCCCACGAACTAACCTATCTCGCTCGGTTTGGGCTCGTTTAACAAGTGACTCAAACTCTCGAACATCCGTACTCAAACCATTTAGGTCGAGTCGTACTTGGTAGCGGTCTGAAACGATTGAAACGGGCAAGTTCCTACGAATCCAACTAAGAGCCTGATTAAGCCGATCCTTCGTCTGAGCAGGATCTTCACCAGGCCAAACAAGCTCAATGAGACTATCTCGAGAATGATCTCGGTTGGGGTGAAGCGCCAAAAACGCAAATAGGGCAGCCGTTTTCTTGGTTTGGAACTTGGACTGGCTAGGATTGCCATCAACCTTCAACCTGCCAAAAAGCCAAACTCTTACCACGTTCAAGATTGTATAACCCAACTCTAAAACCGCATATCGAGACAAACAGCCTTAATCTGGTTCTGGTGAACCTATTGATCAAGCAAATTGAACCTAAGCAACTAACGTTTAGGTTCTTGGATGGACTTTCTACATCTCGATTCACATTGGTTCCCGTGAACCTAGAGCATTGCTTTTGCACATTGGCCAATAATCATCATGGCTTGGTCAATCTCTGCATTCCATCGACTGGCGTTGACCCTCAGGAAGTTGCGGTATTGATCATGGGCCGAAAACAACATACCAGGCGAAAAAATGACTCCGTGTTCCACGGTTTTTCCGTAGAGAGCCAACGTGTTCAACTTCTCCGGAAGCTCCACCCAAAGCACAAACCCACCAAGAGGACGAGTCACTTTGGATTCATTGGGGAAGTATCGACAGATCGACTCGGTAACGGCAGCTACGCTCGTCGCATTTGACTTGCGGGTACGTCGAAGAAAGTGATCATAGCCTCCACTCGCTAAGAATTCGGCGGCAACCAATTGAGGAATCGAAGCGTTGGCGATGTTCATCGCATCTTTAGCCAATTGAATTTGGTACCGATGCTTCGCGGAAACCACCCAACCTAATCGCATTCCGGGTGATAAGGTTTTACTAAAGGACGAACAAAGGAGGACCGTTTCATTGTCGTCGTATGCCTTGGCAACACTCGGACGGGGGTCATCAAACCCCAGGTCTCCGTTGATGTCGTCCTCGATAATGGCAACGCCGTGGCGCTGACACACCGCGACCAAGCGCTGCTTATCCAAATCCGATAACTGTCCTCCCATCGGATTCGCAAAATTGGTCGAAAGAAGTACAGCTTGAATAGGTCGAGACGTGCCGTATGCTTGTGCAATGGCCTCTTCCAGACGGTCCACACACATTCCTTCTCGGCTTCGAGTTTCAATCTCCACCGCCTTTAGACCCGCTAGGCGAGTAGCCATCAAGACTCCGTAGTAGCAAGGAGATTCAACGGCTACGACTCCACCAGGCCTACATGCCGCCTGAAGGGCCAACACTAGAGCTTCCTGGCAGCCATTGGTAATGATGATGTCTTTAGGGGATACAGAGCATCCTGCCTCGAATAGCCTTTGAGCGATCTGTTCTCTCAAAGGCATGTAGCCGCAATTCTCCATGTATCCGTAAGCCTCTACCGGCGAGTCCCTCAACACTTGGGCTGTGATACGGTTCAGCTTGGCGTAAGGACGTGTCTCTGGATTGGGTACAGCATAGGCAAGACTGGTAACGCCTTCACGAAAGGCGTCATTCATCATCTGCTCTAGGAGCACTTCTCTTCTAAACTCGGCGGGCTCAAACTTTGGCTGAGTTCTCTCCGGCTCAGCCGGTCGGGCTGTGGGGCGAGACCGGACGTAATGGCCTGACTGTGGACGAGGGTGAATGTATCCTTGATCTTCCAAGAGCCTATAAGCATCCAGCACAGTTGTGATACTCACTTTGTAGGCTCTACTCAGCTCCCGCACAGAGGGCAAACGGTCACCAGGACGGTACGTCCGACGAGCAATTTGTTCCTTTACCCGCGTTGCAACCTGTTCGTAAAGTCGATGTCCGGTAGCTGGCATACTCCACTCTATCATCTGTTCACCTCAAAAAAGAAGTACAGATTAAGTTAAGAAATAACGTACAGTTAATGCCCAATCAACTGTACTCTCCATAAGACCATATCACTCTATCTGTCGGAAAGAAGGTGAGAGGACGAATAATTAAAGGTGAGGTCGGTATGAACTGGAAGAAAAATACACTCGTCAATCACAAAACATTGCAACTCTCTCACCGCGGCGAGATCGAGATTGAAGTCGTTAATGGAGCCGCCTATATCACTAAAGAAGGCGATCCTAAGGACTACTTCATCAAGCCAGGCGAATCGATTCAGATGACGGGACGCGGCCTGATTGTTGTTGAAGGTTTTCCCAACGCCGAAATTCAAGTCTGCGCTTAATGCAGTACGAGGGGTGGTTTAAACCCACCCAAAATCCTTATCGAGTCTGAGCCATGGGGCGGAGCGTTTCAATCATTTGCAGTAGCATCTGTTCCAAACTCTCCATTCCGCTAAAAGAAGGAAGCTGACCCTTTAGCCGGGAATCCGCATCGCTTAGAATCTGGAAGCATTGAGCCAACTGCTTTAGACTCACAGTTCTTGCTGAGCGCATTGCCTTATTGCGGACAAACGGAGCCTGCTTGAGGATGGATGGGTTATCAGGAAACAATCGTGTGACCGAATCTGGCGGATCTTCCGGATTGGCTTTCGCATTCAGAATCAGTTTGGCTTGCCAGATAAGTTTCAGCTGTCGATGAATAGTGGGCAAAATTCTCGCAAAAGCGGCATCCTCTGCTTTGGTAGAGCTTCCAACAAGAATCCTCAGTTGGCGTAAGGCTTCCCCACCGTCGCCGTTGAAAGCTGCATCCACCATCTTGTAAACGTTCCACTCTCTCGATGGCATCGCAACGTCACGAACATCTACATCTGAAATCTGCTCGTTGGAGCCCACGAACAAGGCGAGTTTTTCGAGTTCTTCTAGAGCACGTGAAAGACTTCCACCACACATCTCCGCTAAGGTTTCGGCGGCTTTGGGAGACATCTTTTTCCCAAACCTGATTGCTTCTTGACGTATGGATTCAACTACCTGCTTTGGGTCCGTTTTGAAGACCTCGATATGGCCTCCAGAAGCTTTCACAGCTTTCTCCCAATGGCCGCGCAGAGTTGTTAGTCGGCTTTGTTTTGAGTCATCCCCTGACTCATCATCTGCCACTAAAACCATGAGTGCGGTTTCTGGCAGGTCTTTCCAGCCTGCAGTCTCTATTCCGTCACATCGTAGAAGATGTCGGACAATAACGGTGCGTCGGGAAGAGAGGAATGGAGCGGTCCCGGCCGAAGCGCTCCATTGAGTTGGCCCCGTCTCTCCTGCGTCCACGACTTCGATATCAAAGTCATCCTCTAACGTAGCCGCAGTCACCAATTCTTGGAGGGCACGGGATCGAAGCGCGTCTTCGTCCCCGGAAAGCATGACCACCTTAGAGGCCATCGCCTTTGCCACATCAAATCCCACTCGCCTAGGCTACCTTCCGTTCACCCTTTAGACCGGCCTTTAGCTTTGCTATTTCAGAACGAATCTCTTGCAGATCTTCCCGGGTCGGGGTGATCGGCGAATAGAAGTGCCGTTCAAAACGAGCATTCAGGGTCTTTGCATTTTCAGCTTGTCCATTGAGGAATGCTATCGATTCTCGTACATATTCTGCAGGTGTTTGATCAAAGTTTCGAACCTTGCCACTCGCTTTTGCCAACACATCTGCAAAGCTTAGATAAGCCTTATCCAGCTCCGACCTAGATGGAACCGACTTCAAACCAAGATAGAAGGATCGAGCCATCATCACAATAAAGGCAACCGCAGCAATCCCAATCAGGACCTCCAAGGCAAGTTTAAGGGCTCCGGAACTTTGTAGTGGGGAGACGTTGGCAGTTCCCCTTTCACTTCCAGGTACGGCTTCTGCTCCTTCCGTTGCATCGAAGACAACCCATCCGTGACCTTCGAAGAAAAGTTCTGCCCATGCGTGACGTTCAGATTCCTTTATCACATATCTGCCGTCGTCATCCTGATCTCCACTGATCGGGTAGTAGCCCACAACCAGCCTTGCAGGCACACCGACCGCTCTTGCCATGACCGCCATTGCAGAGGCAAACAGGTCGCAGTAACCTTCCTTCGTATCAAAAAGAAATGCCTCAACTGGGTCTTTATCAACGGGAATAGCGGCCGCTCGGAGATTGTATTTAACGCGTCGCTCAATCTCTTGCTTGACCAAAACAACTCGCTCATAGTCAGTTTTTCCAGAATTGGCGACGCGATTCGCAAGTTCGAAGACCGCGGGCGAAATGTTATTGGTTGACGATAACGCCTCCATTCCGGCAGGCATATCTTTAACGGCATCCGTCGGAGTCTCTCCGGAATCCGACACCATTGCTTTTCCTCTGAAGACATTGGCCTTAGATGTATCCAGGATAGTCATCGTTGCGTCCATCCGGATCGAAGTGCTGTCCCGGGGGCTAATCGAAATCACTTCTCCAGGCAGAGGTAAACCTATCATTCGCGAAGTAATAGGCTCAATCGCAAAGTCAATCTCCTGCTTCTTTCGGATAGAGGTGATGGCTCGGCGATCTGCTGATCCCGAAAGAACAGCATTCGTCTCATCTCCGACCGCTTGTGCCGCTGTCGCCTGCCAGCCAGATGCACTATAACCCTGGTAGATAGAAGTCCGCATGTATCGAGGCTGGTCCAAACTGGCTCTGAAAACCGGAAGATCAGACAGCTCATTGGGCCCTTGACCCACTCTCATACCGCCAGATTCCGCATTGGATCCACCAATGGGGCTTGCTCGGTTAGGCAGGGGTGCCTGAACCATGACCGCACCCGCTACACCTTGAACGCTGTTACGTACAATTGGAGCACTAACGAAGCTAAAGAGGATGACGACGAAAGCAGATCCAAGAGCCCATTGAGGACCTGCGGCCCACTTCCAAGGTCCACTCCGCATTCGTTCCAGCTCAGTCGCGGAACGGTCCATTCGGTCTCCACTCTGACTGTATCCAGACTCCTTCGCTTGCCGGAGCATAGTACGGCTGTGGACCCTCGCTAGCAATGTTGCAAAGCATAAGAGAAATCCGAAGAAGAGCCAGGTTGCCCCACGGTACGTGTCATAGCACCCCACAAGTCCAAAAATTGCGATGCTTGGAACCGCTTGGAATAGCAGAGTCTGATCAGACCAAATCAAAAAACTTCCAAAGACTAACATCCATAGCAAGAGACCACAAACGAAAATTTGTGCCTTAAATGGGTTATCCGGGAGGAGTTCAACGAGCGACCGAGATGCAAAGAAAGCGGCAAAGATCCCAACGGTATAGATGAAACCGTTTGCCTTGACCACCTTTGTTCCCTGAATGGCCCGCATCACAGTGAAGCTCACCCAGACCCCGAGCAACGACAAGACCACAAATATCCAGCCCACAGTGACATTTGCCACGGCTGCTCCAGCGGAATAAGCCGTAAGAACCGCCGAAATGGCGATCAAGAGATAATCGTAACCAGAGGGATCAAGATCGGCATATTGGTTGTGGGTTCGAGTCATAGCGTCTCACCTCCCTTCTCAACCATTCGAACCATAGCTCCCGCACCTTCTAGCTCATCCATGAATCGTCGGTCCGCAGCAAACTGAACCTCTTGGGTAGTGGCCGTTTTTGAATTGCCATAGATGAGAGCCACCACTTGCACGCCCATTGCTTTCAACTGACGGAACAAGCCGGATAGACCCGCATCCGCCCGTGAGAGCATTAAAATCAAGATGCTGCCAGGCGGAAGAAGCTTCAGATTGGCCTGTATCTCAGCAGACACCGATTGCTCGTGATCCGCTTGGACTCGAGCAATCATCTCGTTGATCTCGTTTAGGCGCTCAGCTCCACTGGTACGAAGCGGCTTCCCTTCCAAAGTAGGAAACTGCACCATGGCTCCCTGATGCATCAACTGCTCCGCTAGGAATACGGCGTTGCCACACATATGCTCTAGAGTGGTGTCTGCCCCTTTTCCAAGTTCACTTCCCTGACTCTGCTGAATCACGATTGAAGCCGCGGTATGAGAACCGGCTTCAAACTCTTTCACAAGCAGTTGCCCTCTTCGCGCTGAAGATGCCCAATGGACATGCCTCAGGGAATCTCCGCTTGCGTATTCTCGAACGCCTCTGGGTTCAAGACCCGCTCCGCGTGACTGGCCGCTTTCGGCTTCACTAATTCCCCACCCTTGGGCGACGGGCAAATCTAGGTGAATAGGGATAGGACGCGGTAAAACGGTTAGCTCAACAGGCTCAGTTTCATAGACCTTGCTCATCACTACAAGGCCCAAAGCATCCGTCCCTACAGCCTCGATCCCATGCCAACGGAAGACACCGCGTTTAAGAGGTCTAAAACGGTATTGAGTTCGTATCGGAATATCAAATGCCGGTGCGATTGGGGTCGAAATGGTCTTGTCTTCGTAAACAAGACGGGTGGGCAGAGTATCTGCCACCGTGATGAGAGGTCGTCGCAGCTTTTTTTCACTCCAAACGGAAATGCTGATCGTTACCCAGTCACCAACTTTTACGGCATCGGGCATTTCGCGCTTAAAGCGCAATCCTCGTACCGATAACCTGGCCTGTAAGCGGCTGGCAAAGATCGTCGCGATGAGTGCCGTTCCCATGTAAAACAGGATGGGGGTATTGATGAGGATCGCGACAATCGCAAAGAACAGAGCCGCCATCCCCAGCGCCAACCCGACTACACTTCGACTACCTTGACCGGCAAACGAAGTCCGGTTCGTTTCGTAGGCGTCGACCTTGGCCACTAGCTCACCGGAACCGGCGTTCGCACGGTTTCTACTACTTTCTGAATGAGATCATCAGTGGTTTCCCCACGGGCCCTAGCTTCAGCACGAGGCAAAACTCGGTGAGCCAATACTGGACCGGCCGATGCCTTTACGTCATCAGGCCGCACAAAGTCATGTCCACTCATCGCGGCATGAGCCTGGGCTGCCCGCATCAGGTGCAAAGTTCCACGTGGCGATGTTCCCATCAGAAGGTGGGAACTTTCTCGAGTCGCTCGGACCAAATCGACGATGTATTCACGAATGGAATCGTGAACAAACACATCCCGAATCTCGTTTTGAAGCTCCATTAGCTCCCCAGGGTTCACAACGGTCTTAACCAATTCGATCGGATGGGAAATCTGTTGCTTTGCCAGCATGTCCATTTCGCTTTCACGGCTTGGATAACCAAGAGATACACGGGCAAAAAACCGGTCTAGTTGAGCTTCTGGCAAAGGATAGGTCCCAGTCATTTCGACAGAGTTCTGGGTAGCTACCACAAAGAATGGGCGAGGTAGTTGGCGAGTCTCTCCATCCACGGTTACAGTGCGCTCTTCCATCGCTTCCAGTAATGCCGACTGAGTCTTTGGCGTGGCACGGTTGATTTCATCTACAAGAATGACATTTCCAAAAATAGGGCCAGGACGAAACACAAACTCCGCGTCTTTTTGGTTGTAGATGCTGGCACCCGTTACGTCCGCAGGGAGAAGGTCCGGAGTGAACTGGATGCGGCGGAACTCTCCACCCATTGCAATCGCCATCGCTTTTGCAAGTGTGGTTTTGCCAACACCCGGGATATCTTCAATCAATAGATGTCCATTGCATAGCATGGACATAACCGCCTGACGAATCGTATCCGTCTTTCCAACGATGACTCTTTCGACCTCATCGATAATTGCCTGCGATCTTTCCTGAATCCTTGTGATATTTAAACTCAACGGCCCTTTCTCCCTCTCTCCCTTTCAGTGTCTATCAAAGTACGCCAATTTTCCTAAGGCTCACGGCTCGGCTTCGGTTTTAGTTGACGACTAATTGCTAGTTTAACGATACGTTTAGAAATTCAGTCCTGATTCCCAAACGTCCCAATGCTAGAATTTGCGGGTGCAAAGGCCTTGTGTAATTGGCGTTGATCTAGGTGGAACGAATGTTCGTGCAGGTGCTTTCTATGAAGACGGGACACCAGCAGGTCCAAAGTTCACGCATCCTTCCCGTGCTCAAGAAGGCACAAACGCGATTCTGGACGCGATTACCGGAACCATCCGTCAAGCCGTATCGGCTTCCGAGACGACTCCGGTAGCAGTAGGGATGGCGGTTCCAGGCCATATTGATAATGGCGCAGGTGTGGTTCGCTGGGCGCCAAACTTTGGCGAAACCATTGATGGCGTGTTTCGTTACTGGGAGAATGTGCCTCTTAAGCAGCCCCTGGCCAAGGCGCTTGACCTGCCCATCGAATTAGGCAATGATGCCAATCTTGCGGCCTTAGGCGAATATCAGTTTGGAGTTGGAAGAAATCGAGCCAAGTGTTTAGTTCTTCTGACCCTGGGAACGGGAATTGGGGGTGGGGTCATCATGTCTCCCGATGCTGTGGAAGGCTATGCTCGGGGCCCATTGATGCTCGTAGGCGGCAATAAGGGTGGCGCGGAACTCGGCCATACCATTGTTGATGCAGATGGCCTGGATTGCAATGCCGGTTCCTACGGTGCGATAGAGGCTTATGCCCCCCGAGATGCAATCGTTAAGCGTGCCGTGCACCGTTTACGCCGAGGCCGCTCATCCATCATTAATGATCTGGTTGAAGATGACCTATCCAAAGTGACCCCAAGAATCATCTCCGAAGCAGCTGAGAAAGGCGATGAACTTGCCATCCAGGTTTACGCAGAAATTGGTCGATACCTCGGAATAAGCATGGGCTCATTTATTAACATCTTTGCCCCCGATATACTGGCCGTCGGAGGTCAGATTGCTAAGGCGGGTGACTTTATCCTTGGACCGGCCCGCAAAGCGGCTCGAGACGTTGCAATACCTTCCTTATTCTCTGATGTTGAAATCTGTATGGCTGAACAACTTGAGGATGCTGGAATGTTAGGTGGAGCAGCCATGGCATTGCAACTTCATGCCTAATGCACGCAAGATTGCCAGTTGTCAGGGAATTAATGCAATTTCATACAGAGTACGGATACAATACGCTCGTATTTTTGAGAGGCTAATGTGATGAGATTCGGATTTGTGAAGTTCGCTTCCTTGATTGGGGCGGTAGTCGTTACGGCGACTGCAAGCCAAGCTATTGTCGTATTCAATGAAGACTTTGAAGGGTTAACCGCTAGATACTCAGGAACCCTATCGACTTATGAGTACTTGGCAGGAGGCACTTTTTTCAACACACCAACGCTTTGGGATGTTCTTGGGAACCCAACCAATAGCTCTGGTATTGACATCGTAGGCACCGCTTATGCATCCAACTTTTTCGGGAACTTTGCCATTGATCTTGCAGGTTCTCCAGGTCCGGGTGGCATCAAAGCAGACTTGACCGGTCTTGGTAGCGGTAACTATCAGTTAAAGTTTTATCTAAAACCTGCAGGGCAGTCGAGCGATCTAAGCTCATTTAGGATGGTGGTTGGATCTACCACTTTCAATCAGTCACACCTCACAAATGCGACGGGTGGATACTACACATTAGATTTCAGCGGCAATCTAGGAGAAGTAGAGTTCTGGAGCGATGTGACACACAATGGCAACCTCTTTTTCGACAATTTCTCCGTAACACAGGCAGTACCTGAGCCATTTACAATGGCACTTGGCGCAGCAGGTATTGGTCTTGCAATGCGACGTCGGCTTAAGAAATCTGCCTAAGCATTCTAAGCCTCGTAGAACTCCTAGGACATAAATTGCCTAGGAGTTTTTTCTTTTTTAGACACTATGCAAAGCTAAACTATTGCCGATGGCTTGGCAAGGACTTATTGATCGGTATCGTGAACGGCTTGATATTGCTCAAGGAGCCGAGCCGATAAGCCTTTGTGAGGGCAATACTCCTCTTGTCCCCGCTCCCTTTCTGAGCAAACTTATCGGTGCAGAAGTACACCTAAAGTATGAGGGCCTAAACCCAACGGGGTCTTTTAAGGACCGTGGGATGACAACGGCGATAACTCAGGCTATGTTTGAGGGAGCCGAAAGTGTGATCTGTGCCTCTACAGGCAATACTGCGGCCTCTGCCGCTGCATATGCGGCTCGTGCCGGCTTGAAGTGCATCGTGCTCATTCCAGATGGAAAAATTGCGCTTGGGAAGTTGGCGGGTGCCATTGCGTATGGCGCAGAAGTGGTGGCGATTCGTGGTTCCTTTGACGATGGCCTAAAAATGGTTCGTGATGTAACCCGCCATGCCCCCATTGCCCTTGTTAACTCGGTGAACCCTGCTCGGCTTGAGGGACAAAAAACAGCGGCATGGGAAGTAACCGAGCAACTGGGACAATGTCCTGACTGGCTTTGCTTACCGGTTGGCAACGCAGGAAATATCTCTGCCTACTGGATGGGATTTCATCAAGTAAAGCAATCACCCCAACTCCTGGGAGCTCAGGCAGCGGGAGCAGCTCCCATTGTTAGGGGACATGTCATAGAGAACCCAGAGACCTTTGCCACTGCGATTCGGATTGGAAATCCAGCTCGTTGGGCACAAGCAGAAGATGCACTGCGCGAGTCCAACGGAAAAATTCTAGCGGTATCTGATAGCGAGATACTCAAGGCATACCAGTTACTGGCTCAACGTGAGGGTGTTTTCTGTGAACCCTCTTCTGCAGCAGGAGTGGCTGGCCTTATGAAAGAAGCTGAAGATCGACCCGATGATTTTATTGGGCGGAAGATTGTATGTGTCTTGACAGGTCATGGATTAAAAGATCCCGATACTGCCGTTGGACAGAATTTGACTCCAACCATCATCAATGCCGATGTCAATGAACTTCTGAAGCATCTTGAACGAGATACAAAATGATACGAGTTAGAATTCCCGCAACAACCGCCAATCTCGGTCCAGGATTCGATTGTATGGGCCTTGCGCTGGACTTGTGGAATTCTTTCGAACTGCACCTCGCCCCAGGCCCTGGACCCATTACCGTGGAAACTCATGGTGAAGGGGCGCACATTCTCCCTACCGATCACTCAAACCTGACCGTTGAGACAATGCTTTCAGAACTTAAGCGAAACGGGATAGGGCTGACTCGCGGCGCAAGAATCGTCTGTCATAACACAATTCCCTGTGCCAGCGGACTTGGGTCTTCTTCAACTGCGGTCTTGGCAGGGGTCTTATTTGCTCACTCCTTAGTAGCGGCCCGCGATCATGGTGATCCTGGAGCGATTGATCGCGAAATAGTTCTCGAGCGTGCAGTAGCGATTGAAGGTCATGGCGATAACGTGGCCCCAGCGCTTCTAGGAGGCTTTGTAATCGTGGTCCCTGACCAAACAGGCGTCATCACACAACGCGTGCCCCACGTGCCCGTTAAAACGGTTGTCTGCGTTCCTGACTTTCTTTACCTCACAAGCCAAGCTAGAGCCGCATTGCCTCTCACCTACTCGAAGGAAGACGCCGTTTACAACATAGGACGGGCCATGCTCGTTGCCGAGGCACTTCGATTTGGAAATGATGAGTTGCTAGCGCGGTCAATGAATGACCGAATTCATGAACCCTACCGAATCAAAGACATTCCTGGAGCCATCGAAGCCCGAGTACGGGCGCAAGATGCGGGGGCTATCAGCGTAAGCCTAAGCGGTGCTGGACCAAGCATGATCGCGTTTGCTCGCGAACACTATGATCGGATCGGTAGAGTTATGAAAGAGGCTTATTCAGAGGCAGGCTTAGACGCAAGGTACTGGATTTTGGATGCTACCGACCAGGGAACGCATATTGGACGCCTGCCTATGTGATTCGTTGGGTGGGAATAGTTTTTGATTCACTATTCCCATTGAAGAGAACTAGACCAACGGATTACTTACCGACTTCTTTAACGAGTAGGCCAGACTCAAAACCTTCCCCATTTTCAATTTTGGCAAATGCGAATTTTTTATCTACTTCAGTGACCTTGATTGTGCCAACTTTAACGGTTCGGACACCAAGAATTTCTCCCGTGGTTTCGTCCTTTACGGTTCTCGTCACTTTATGAACCTCAAAGGTGTCTCCTACCGATACCCCAGCCTCGGAGCCAGCGCTGAGAGTGATCTCTTTTGAAGCTTCGTCGTAGTCCGCAACTCGGCAAGACCAAGCAGCTTTATCGAGTGCAGCAAGGATCTTTTTAGCCGCATCATCCACCGCTTTGGAGGTTGCCTCGCCAAGCGGACTTCTTTCGAAAGATTGGAAGTCGGCAAAAGCTGTCCGATGATTTCCATCAAATCGAAATCCACCTTTACTGGCGTTTCCAACGGCATCAGCTTCACCCACTGTTTGGCTGGTATCGACACTCGCCAGCTTCAGCTTAAGACCCATCTTGCCCACGGTTACGTTGCCACCGACACGCCCGATACCCCCGACATTGATTCCGCCTCCGGAGCTGGCTTGGCTCATATCAAACTCGGTTACTCGGGAGCTAACCATCACTTGGACGGGCATCACTTTGGCCTTCTTCTCTATGGCTTCTGCGACACTACTCCATTCCACCACGATGCATTTTCCCGAGTCCGCCAACTTCTTCTGAAGCTTCTCGTGAATCGCAGCCTTAAACTCGCTAGGAACTGACCAACTTCCAACAGAATTGTGATTTTGCCAGTTCACAGGCTCAACCGCAATGCGCATCTTGAGCTTCTTGGACTGAGGCAAAGAACCTGGAATAGCCATCGAAAGGCTCATCGCCGATATCAATAAAACAGAAATCAATTTACGCATATGCTTGTTCCTTTAGGGAATTATGAATGGTCATTGAAGCCTAATCCTACTCACGAATGACAGTGGCAAACGTCAAACACCATAACGCATAAGCACACTGGCTCAAAACCTAAATCGGTTCTGCCGAAGTCTGCGCTCAGGTCTTTGATCAGAGAAATTTAGGCCCCTACAGGTTCCTTAAACTGCTCTACGTACTTCAAGCAACAAGCACGGACTCGACCTCGGATGCGGTTGATGTAGGCTGCTCGCTGGGTAACTCCGACGGCGCCTCGCGCATCTAGGACATTAAAAATGTGGGAGCACTTTAGCGCTAAATCTAGAGCTGGGTAGACCAATGCCATAGGGCCCGTTTCGCGAAGGCTGGGAATTGTGGGGGCCTCAGCCGGCTTTACATCGTCAAAATCATCGGTATCAGCCTCAGGCTCGGTGGATGTTAAGATGCCCTGCTTACTATCCCAAAAAACGGGCGTTTCGATGACTCTCTTACTTTCAGCCTCAAACATATCGAAGAGTTGGAAAAGCATTTTGGTGTCGGCAATCTCAAAGTTGTAGACATTGTTTTGCATCTCCAATTGCCAGTCAACCTGCTTATAGGAGAGGTTGTCATTCCACATAAGGTCGGTCCAAAATGATGCTTGGTTATCTCGCATGAGGCAAAGACGCTCTGGCCCATAAGTGATCTCTGCACACACCGGATTGCACTCAATCCCTCCCATCTGTTGAAAGAACGTGAACTGGGTGATTTCAGCGCCGTCAAGCCAAACTTCCCAGCCAACACCGCTCGCACCAGCCGCTTGGCTCTCCCAGTCATCCTCTACCAGACGAACATCATGTTTGGAGGTATCGAAGCCCAAAGCATCCAGCGACCCCATGTAGAGATCAACAATGTTGTCAGGGCTTGGCTTCATAATGACCTGGTACTGGTAGTACCGCTGGCTTCTCATCGGGTTGAGGGTATATCGGCCATCGGCGGGTCTTCTAGATGGCTGGATGTACGCCACATTCCAAGACTCGGGGCCAAGGACACGCAGGGTAGTGGCAGGATGCATAGTGCCCGCTCCGACCTCTGTATCGTACGGCTGCAGGATAGCGCAGCCTTGTTCGGCCCAATAAGCATTGAGTTTTGAGATCATCTCTTGAACGGTCATGGCGACGCTGAGAATACCAGCAGGCCCACTAACAGTTCTCAGAGTCTCATTTCATTCCTACCGGCTGTATGAGGGGTTGGACTTTGAGAAAAGCCTCTACAACCTCTGGATCAAACTGTGTCCCGGCGCAAGATTTCACTTCTTGAATGGCATCTTGAGGATCAAGAGGTGTATTCCATCCAGCATCAGTGGTCAGAGCATCAAAGGTCTCGGCAACAGCAATAATACGAGCACCCAATGGAATCAGATTTGCCCCCAAACCAGTTGGGTAACCCTGACCGTCCCATCTTTCGTGGTGATGAATGATCATTGGCATAGAAGGTTTTAACCACTCAAAGCTTTCCAACATTTCCAAGCTGAGTTCGGAGTGAAGCTTCATTGCTTCAATCTCCGCATGATCAAGCCGCCCAAGCTTATTTACCAAAGCAGCATCCACTTTTACTTTTCCTACATCGTGGAGGGTTGCGCCAAACCTCAAATCAAGTAAATCCTGATCACGCAAACCAAGTTCGTACCCAGTAGCAACAGCATAAACTGCCACTCTTTCCGCATGAGCACGTTCTCCAGGGCCATGAAGATCGAGTGCTTTCAATAAACTCCTTACTATATCGTTTTGCTCTCTTACCGTCATAGCTACCATTCTCGGTGATACGGGGTACTCTTGTCAATAAGCTACTAGAAGCTAGATTATGGGAATTAGGCCGGGTCCTACCGAATTTAATCACATCCTGTTAAAATTCGTCGCATGGAAACCCCGCCAAGCTATGCCCCTCCCAAGAAGAGCAACACCGGACTCATCATCGGTCTTGTGCTGGGTGGAATTGGCATCTGTTGTGTAGGTGGAATTGCTCTTGTCCTATTCGGCGGGCTCCAGTTCTTCAAAAATGTTGCCCCCATGGCAGAATGCATGATGAATTACTCCGCCGTGCAGAAAGGTATGGATGAGTATGCTCAAGCCAACAATGGCAAGTTACCCCCCGCTGCAACTTGGCAAAACGACCTGAAGCCGTACGTTGAAAAGTCGCTGGCAAAACTCAAGAAAGAGGCAGGTCCGTTTAAGGTCATGGACGTGAATGGGGACTGGGGTTGTACCACTGGTGAAACTAAGACCGGCATGGCATACAACACGGAGATTGCTGGCAAGACCTTAGAAGATGTGCGCGCTAAAGCCTTAGTAACGGTTTTTGAGACTCCCCAAATCGGACGGAACCAAGCTCTTAAATTTGAAGAGTTGCCTAGATCATCAAGTCCTAAGTTGATGGGAAATCCACGTGGGTGGATTAAAATAGTTGGCGGACGAGTCCACATGGATGGACGCGATACCGATATGAAGTTTTAGTTTGGGGCCCACGGGTAATCGCGCCACCATCTAGCGATCTCATCATCAAGAGCTAGAACTGTTAGGCTTTACATACAACAAGAGGGCATCCAGTTAACTGGATGCCCTCTTGTTGTAGTGTATATTCTTACTTGACGAGCGAGATCTTCGTCACAACCGTGCCCTTAACAGGGAGTTCCATTCCGATCTGCTCAGCCAAGACCGTTAAGTTATTCTTCACCGTCATGGTGTTCGAGATGGTCTTGCCTGTAGCCTTATCAACAAGTCCTTCACCCGAAATATTGGCAGTACCAGACATCTTCATCGCACCCATTGGGCTCTGAGGAGCACCCGGCGTCTTTGAGGGGTCTACATCCATCTTCATAACCCCAGAAACAGAAAAGACTAGCAAAGTCTGCCCGTCAACAACCTTTTCGCCGACAAACTTCATTGTCATTTTTAGATCCTTAATACCTGCGGAAGCCATGCCACCACTGTTGGGTATTGCCACCTCGGTGGTTTCACCCACCTTCATTGGCTTTTCAGGAAGCTCTACTAAACTAAGAAGAGATTGAGCACCGGCTGCACCCATACCGGGAAGACCCATTGCCATTGCTCCGCCATTTGAAGGTGTTGCCTTGGCATCGCTGGCAATGACCAAGCGGTTTCGAGAGTCAAGTGTTCCTTTCTCGGTTTTCGCGTCCGGCAGTTTCGTTGCCGTCTCTCCCATCATGCTTGAGATGGACCCAGTCGTTTCGCTCTTTTCGACTTTGGTCGTCGCTTCAATATCTGCAATTCCTTTCTCAGCGTTGACAGAAATTGTTTTTAGAACAACTGTAGCAACCTGGCTTATCACCAAGTCTTGTTCACCCATCGAGGGGATTTCGATGTACTGCTTTACCTCGCTCTCAATCTTGTATTTGTCCGTCACGCCTTCTTTTAGTTCGCGACGAATCGTTATTCCATCTTGCATGGCGAAAACCGTTGTCGCCAGAGCAAAACAAGCAATCCATTTAAATGATCTCATTGGTTTCATGATGTCCTTTGCCGTCTCCATCCACTTTCTTCGGTGGTAGCTGTTGTCTATCCTGTAGTCGCACCATCCCTACCGTATCTATCTTCTATTTTGGTCGTAGGGCCTTATGTTCATGTATTCTCTTACGCTATATGGTTCTTTCAACGCTGATTGCTGCTGCGACATTTATTCAAGCCCCTAAAACAACCATCGTTCTTGGTGGAGACATCATGCTCAACCAAATACCGGTCAAGAACAAACCACTGTCAGCACTCAAGCCATTATTTGCAACCGGCAATGTGGCTATCGCGAACTTAGAGATACCTCTCACCACCAGTTCAAAGCGCACTCCATACAAGACCGCCGCTGAGCTAAAGGCGAGAACTCAGTACATCTTGAAAGCAGATCCTCAGCATGTGCTTGACATCAAGAATGCGGGCATCCACTTAGTCAGTCTGGCCAATAACCATGTGATGGACTACGGTGTGGATGGTCTCAATGAAATGTCCACTTTGCTGACAAAGCACAACATCCTTTACACAGGAGCGGGACCAACCTTGTCTGAGGCTAGAGAATTGATCTCAAAGGACAATGTTTCCCTTTTGTCGGCTCAAGCCTTTATGAATACAGGTTCCATGACAAAGCTAGGTCCTGCGTCTGACAAGAAAGCAGGACTCCACGCCCTATTCTTTAATGCATCGATCAACAAGAACACGCGGGCTTATTTGAAGGAATGGATTAATGGTCAGCGAAAGGGCAAAGAGATAATCGTGGTCGCTCTTCATTGGGGAATCGAGAAACAAACCGTTCCGACTCCTTACCAAGTAGCTTTGGGTAGAGCATGCATAGAAGCTGGAGCAGACGTCGTTTGGGGGCATCATCCCCATGTCTTGCAAGGCGCTGAGCTCTACAAAGGAAAACCTATCCTATACTCGATGGGCAACCTGATTTCTAAAAAAGAAGGGCCAACGGGTCTCGTAAGACTATTCTTTGAAGATTCTAAGTTTAAGGCGTTCCGTTTTCTACCTCTCCAGATCTCGGGCATGAAGGTCAAGCCCGTCACCGACAAACAGGCTCCCGCTCGACAACAATCCTTCCAAAGGCTTAGTGAAGCCATTCAGAAGCGCTACAAGCACAAGGAAAGCCGGGCTCTGTTCTAGAGCTTAAAGTCTGGCTTGGTATCCGTTAAAATCTCCACCAGAGTTTTTCGGTCCTGTTCTGACAGAAATCGATAATTCTGGGGGATTTCCTTGTTGGTTAGGAATAAACGTAAACGATCGTAGATTGCTTCTTTTACCACCTTCGGTAAACCTTCGAAAGCAGGGGAATAGATCATCGGGCTAAGTCGATATTTGAACATTCTTTTAGTGAAATCCAATTCGCTTAGGGATCGGCCCCTCTTGTCTTTGACTCCAGCCTCTAGATAGTCGTTGGCAAAGTTGCTTGACCCTTTGATAGGATCTGTCAACTCAATCTCATCTGCACCCATCAAAGACTCCAATAATCCTGTGGCAAGATTTCCGACTCGCTCTTTGGTTGCGGACTCACCCATAGCCTTGACCACAACTTGAGCTCTTCCTACCCGATTCTGAAACTCCATCTGATGTTCCGCGATCATCAGGGCCATGATGTCGGAGTGCGGAGTCAGGTACTCATTTGAATCAAATAGTTTTCGCAAATCCATGAGATTTGCTCCCGCTTCCATATCTAGAGCGTTCTCTCTATTTTCACCCTTGGCAATTACATTGCCCATGTGGCGATCTTTGCCATGGGATCCTGAGACATACCAGCCTCCCCAGCGATCTTTTAGGGGTACCGAAGGCGTGGTAAATCTGCCCCCCGATGTAAACAATGGGTAGCCCTCGTCATCTGGATACACCGACCTAATGATGAGGCTAGGAACAGAGCGGTCTGAACGTTGGCCATGGCAAGCGATGCACTCCATGGGGTTCTTCTCAAAACTGACTTCCCTTTGTTTGGTGTTTGGCAGCGTGTAGAAGTGATTGCCTTCTTCCGCATCAATACTTGAGATTTCAAGGAGGTCGCCACCATTCACCCATCCCACATAGACTTGATCATTAAAGTAAATGGCTCGTGGCTTACGAGGGCTAATATGCGTTCCCTGCATGCTGGTCTTGGAGAAAGCCAAGATCTGAGAAGACCAAGGAATATCGAGGCGCTTCAGAAGGTCTCTCAAGTAGCCATGGTTGGGTTCAAATTCAAGCTGAACCTTCCCAGATTTTATCTCTCTGATCAAAGTATCAACAGGATCTTTTTCGACCTTCCTTTGCTCGGGAAAGACGGCTCCCACCGCCAATGCAGTGAGACCAAAGCTTAGTGCAACGATCTTATTGAGAATAGAACCACGCATGTGAACCATAGGATAGACGGATTGTGCGATCAATCATCAAAAATGAATAATCACGACTTTTCCGTCAAGTTTGGTAAGTCCCCGTTAGAATTGAAAATTCCCTGTTCTCGGTATCTGTCCACAATATGTTTATGAGTATGTGTGTCAGACGAAAGGCGTTCACCCTAATCGAGCTTTTGGTCGTCATCGCTATCATAGCCATCCTAGCGGCCATTCTCTTCCCTGTTTTTGCTCAGGCAAAGGCTGCCGCCAAAAAGACGGCTTGCATCAGCAATGCAAAACAGATCGGCCTGACATATAACCTCTATGTAAACGATTTTGATGATCGGTTGCCGGCAAAATACTATGATGACTTCACAACTCGTTGGCCACTATATGTAATGCCAGCATATGCAAAAAATCGTGAGGTCGTTTTCTGCCCATCAACTTCAGACGAAAGAAAGTCATACCCGGCAGGAATGCAAAATTATATCTACGGTCTAACACCAGGCTATGGGCTTAACTTTTACTATCTGTCAATTAATCCTGAGCCGCCTCCAGGGCAACCTTTTATTGGTCGTGTTATGACAGAAATAGAACAACCTGCGAATACTGTCATGTTAGTTGAAAGCACATTCTCCGACGATGGCATAACACCTACGTTGGGCTTCTTCTACGTTACGCCCCCAAGTCGTTGGCTAGGGGCACCTCCTCTAACATGGGAATCTTATGGTTACGTTTGGCCACGGCATAACAACCGTGCTACCACTGTTTTCCCAGACAGTCACGTAAAGGGTTTGCCCATCATCGGTAAAAATACCTTAGCCGATGAAGAACTCTGGGATATTCGCTAATCATGGGAGGTCAGCGAAAGTCCGTTAGCGTAGGTCAAGGCATTGTCGTTGGAATTATAGGGATTGGCATTTGCATAGCCTTATGGTTTTTCCTTGGTGGCAATCCGGATGAAGTAGACGCCTCAACCAAGGTTGAGAGAGGAGCCTTTGCATCAGACGAACCCAACCCCGAGTTTCAAATGATGCAAGAGCATCTGAAGAAGAATAAGTAGACCTTCGCAAGTTCTCATCTAGGAGAATTTGCGAATGTCTATGGGGAACATTAAGATGCTTTCTTTTTACGTCGCCGCAGGAGTGCAAGCGCTCCCGCAGATAGGGCTACAATTGTGCCGGGCTCGGGAACAGCCGCAAAGTAGTCGCCGTGAATGGCATCTGACTGGTCTAGCTGTAGTCCTAAAATTCTCGCATGCTGAACTGAAGACCAAGAGATCTCAAACTGACTAATTGGACCCAAACTACTTACATCCCACTGATAAGCATAAAGATTGTTGAACATTGGATCCCCTGTTGGAGTTCCTGATGCAGGTTCAGACCCTAGGTCATGGAAGTAGGTCGCGCTAAGTTCTGCTCCATTCACAATGAGCTTAGGCCCCACTCGATCAAAGAAGTCATATCCATATGCGTCAGAAATGATGATCTGGAATGCAATCGTTTTTACATTCTCTAGAGCAGTCAACTCACTTACGTACAAAGAACCGCCTAAAGTGTTCGGTGTAGCACTTGAACCGCCGTGGTAGATTGAGCCGCCCGTCGGGTATGGACCTCCGCCCGTACCATTACCCGCTTTCTCTAGAGTAGCATCGCCAGAGCCGCTAACGTTTGAACCAATCCCAGTTGGCCAAGCATCATATCCTGGGTAACGAACTCCATTACTTACGAAGGCGTCTGAGTCCCAACCATCAAAAGATGTTGTCCCATCAAGAAACACACCCTTGATATCGAGCGCAAGCACTGACGACATCGCCATTCCTGCAAAACCGGCAAACGCCAAAACTCTAGAAAACTTCAATTACCTCTCCTTGAGCGCAAGCGCCCATGTAAGAATAGGTAAACCTCAAAAGACAAGGGAAAACCCTGCCGAATTTAACGTCGACTTTGCAATCTTGACGGAACCGTACAGATTCCGTCAATTTACCAGTGATTTTTTGTAAGTTTCTTTCTCTTAGGCGCTATTCTTCTTTCGTCGTCGCATTAGGGCCAAAGCACCTGCAGAGAGGGCTACGATCGTAGCTGGCTCTGGAACAGGCTGTTGCCAAGCGGCATAATTCATGAAAGCGTCAGATTGATCTAGCTGCAAGGCATACAACTGGGCATGCTGAACACCTGTGAACTCGATACTAAAGCTCGTGATGGGGTCAACAATGCTGCTTAAATCCCACTGATAGGCTCGGAGATTGTTATACAGATTCTCCGTACCACTTGGCATTTCAACAGTGCCGTTAAATTCCCTCTCCAAGACTTCGCTATAAGTCAAAGCTACCGGAGTACCAGTAGGTAATGCCCCGCCAGCGCCGCCATTCGTAGCCACACCATTGACTTTTAGAATTGGATCCGCTCTATTCCACAGATCGTAAGTCCATGCTTCACCAATAACAAACTGAAACGTAACCGTCTTTACATTTACAATAGGTGTGGAATCATAGACCGCTAGAGTACCGCCATCATTATTAATATCTCCACTGAAGCCACCAAAGTAAATACTTCCACCGGCAGGGTAAGGGCCACCGCCCGTGCCATTCTTTGCCTTGTAGAGGCCCGCATCCCCATCACCATGGATACCATGCACCGTTTGGGATGTGATGGCACGTGGCCAAACACCACTTCCGGGGAAACCACTAAAGCCAGAGTTTGCAGACCCAATAATAGCGCTCGTTGCCCAGCCATCAAACTGTCTGTTGCCTAAAAGGTCCATCTCACGCGTTGTAGGAACTGCAAATGTTGTTGCCGCGAGCCCCAATGTCAACAAAGGGACATATAATTGAAATTTCATAACCTCTCCTGTGCATATTTCAGCACTAAGAGATTTCCATCGCCACGCCCTATTACTCCTCAACCATTTAATGGCTTGTTGCCAATCTTGACGAAACAGTCAAGATTGACCATGACGAGCAAATAACCAACATTTTAGTCAAACGAATAGTGGCTTGTACATCAGAACAACAGGAGCACATCAAAACTTAGTTTCATTAAGCAATCACCGATGGTTTGCAGAAAACGCAGACTCTAGGAATAGAAACATAACACTCACAGGCTTACGCCAAGGCAAGAGAACTATCTGTCCAGAAAGCAGCAAGACCAAGATCACAAACAATAGAAAGAAGCTTTGTCCAGCCCTTTAACAGGCAACACTTTGGACACCGTATGATCTAGTCACTCAAATTGAGGAGGAGGCTGCTCGAGGATTCATGGCCAGTTTTCATCCCACAGCCAAGACACAATAGTGTCGCATGTTATCGAATCCCAATCTGAATCTTGACCACAAAGCCAGTTCAGGGCGTGTAAACGCTCAATGACGATGCTGGTAACAATCGATAGCTTGTCATCATCTCCATCGATCACGCTAGATCCATCTGAAAACGCTAACTCACCATCGGAAGCCAGTTCCACTTGACCTAGTTGGTGCGCTCGTCCCATTAGCTTTCTTGCATAAGCTGGGTCACCCCTATTCATGTCACGAATTCGCCAATAACGAGCCTCATAGGATTGCGCGATGCTTTCAATCTCATCTGGAGACCGAAGAGTTCTCCCAAGTTGCCAGTTCAAAGGATCAGCTAAATCGAATAACTCGTCCGTGCGCTCATCCCATTCTCCATAGGTGTCCCATGCGGGTAAGTTTTCAGACATCCCAAGCGCCCATTGAAGGACAACCGCTGCTTCTTGGTCCCACCAGTCATTCACTCGTTCTTGCGATGTGTATGCGCCAATCTCAGCTTTATGACGATCAATCTCTCTTGATGTTGCATCACTGCTCAAAGGGCCACTGAGCCAGTTCTTTATTTTTTCGAAAATTTCGAGATCAACATCTCTTTTATTCAAGTGCTCATTTTCAAAGTGGGATCGCCCTGCATTGCACCATAAGATCACTAGCCGACGCCGCACCGTGTCCGCAGTCGGCGGAAACCATTCTTGTTCAGGAGGTACAGGAGGTTCTTTACCCTTACCGAATAGCTTCTTTAAACTCAATAGTCTCATATATCCTTTCTCTTTAAGGGGAGATTCTAAAGCGGGTATGGCCTAGCCTAAGGTTAATCCTCCGAGCTTTATTGATGTCTGGTCAACAGCTCTTTTGCTCTATCACCAGTCCTGGCTGTGAGTAGAGACGGCGTCTGCACAAAAGCGATAATCGCAAGAAGCGGAAGACCTTTTATACCGGTGAGTATTTCTATTCCAAGGGCAAAACACAATGCGAAAACCGCACCTCCAAGACTACAAACGTAACTTCTGAAAATGCGGTTTGCTTCATTTAACTTCTCAGCTAGACGTAGAATTGCCAAAAGCACACAAACCAAGAGAGTGTAAGTCACGAGATAGACCCCAACTGTCGCTAAGTTGGGAATCTGCGTGGAGCCAAACATAAAGGGCAATGCAACGGACAAGACAATAACAATGCCTATGTTATTAAAAATCCACTTAGCCAAGTCGCTTCGCCAAAGCATTCTGGCCCCCTTAGTAAGTTAGGCGCTGAAACCAATAGACACGACGACAGCTGGTCCTTTCTTAGGCCTCACGTCCAACTCCTCTCATGGACTCAATCACGTTCTGGAAGTCTCCCACGGTCTCAAACTCCTTGTAAACCGAAGCAAAGCGGACATAAGCCACCGAATCGATCTCAAAGAGCTCAGCTAAAACCTTATCGCCAATGTTCTGAGTAGGAGCTTCATCTTCAAATTCCTGAAACAGATCACGCTCGATTCTTTCTACACTTGCTCGCAAAATATCTACGCTTACGCCGCGTTTACGACAAGCAATCAGCATCGAACTCATGCACTTGTCACGGCTGAACTCTTCTCGCGTACCATCTCTCTTCACTACAAAAAGTCTTGGCCGCTCAGGCTCCTCAAAAGTCGTGAACCTACGGTTACAGCCCACACATTCTCGGCGACGACGAATGGCTTCTCCTTCTCGGGCTGGCCTCGAATCGAGGAC
This sequence comes from Fimbriimonadaceae bacterium, assembly GCA_037190145.1. GTDB lineage: Bacteria > Armatimonadota > Fimbriimonadia > Fimbriimonadales > Fimbriimonadaceae > 55-13. The sequence goes on along the minus strand of JBBCJU010000002.1, from coordinate 406,296 downwards.
TTTTTGATCTTCATTTCCGCAGAAAGGGCATTTCATTCAATAGGCTCTTGACCACAATATATTGAGTCACACCCATTTTACAGCCTCAACCTATAGACCTAGCAACCTAGTAAATCATGCAAGCAAAACAAGGCCGCTTAGTCACAGGGTCCGAAGACTTTTGCCATCTTTATACAGGGTAGATAGCTTCCATTCGGCAGTAAAACGTCTTCCGTAGCAACCTCAACGCATCCCATTCGGAGGTAGAGAGGAACTCCAGGCAATGTAGCCATCAGCTCAATTGACCTAAACCCGGCTCTAAAAGCAGCTTCTTCACACGCTCGAAAGATCGTTTCCCCAATTCCTTTTCTCACATGTTGAGGATCGACAAACATCGCTCTAACCTTGGCAGGGTCTTTGTCAACATCCAGCCAATCCGAGCTCAGGGTTTCCTGATCTGTGTTCCCAGTGAAGAGCTTTCGACGTCGACTCCACCCACCACATCCAATCAATCTGCGATCGGCTTCCACCACAAAGTAGGTTCCATCACCGATGATATCGGGATCTGGGACTGTTAGATACTTTGCTGCTCCTTGAGCTTGCACTGCTGAATAGAATTCCGGACCAATAGTCGCCATCGACCGCTTCATCAACTTCTCAATCTCATCAATTTCTTGAATCGTTGCGATTCTTAACTGATGCGTCAACCTCTAATAGCTCCCCCAACTAGACTTCCCAATAGAGTCAACAAAACCGCCAAAGTGATGACCACATAGGTCCGGTCCTTCTCTTTGATAAATCCGAGTAGCGAAACCAATACACGAGCAATCGGGGTTGAAATCAAAGCCAGAATGCCAACTTGCATGACGGACTGGCTATCCAAAGACAAAGCTTTCCGAAACACACTGCCGATGGACTCTCGGTAACTTCCCTCTCCCAAAAACTGCCCATAGCTAGGGGCAGGTCCCTTCTGCATAGCCAAATAGTAAATCAACCCAATCGCGCCGAGACTTCCCGCGACCATAACTCCTAATCGGAGGACGCCGCTTACCCAATGTTGAAGGCTCCCTTCGGTGTCGTGCTTCATCCCTTCCCTCCGATGCCCGTCATCATCATTTGAAGTGCGGCAATTCCCACCACGATCGCAAAAGCCATCCTAAGCTGCTTCACAGGGACTCTATGAATCGTTTTTGCCCCGATCATAGAGCCGACCAACACTCCCAACATCACAGGAGTGGCTAATGCCGGCTGGATATATCCTCGACTAAAGTAAACACCCGCACTCGCCGCCGCTGTCACGCCGATCATAAAGTTGCTGGTCGCCGTGGAAACGCGAAACGGCAGCTTCATCAGTTGATCCATCGCAATCACCTTGAATGCGCCAGACCCAATTCCCAGAAGCCCGGAGATGGTGCCCGCGCCAAACATCACCCCAAACGCAGGTTTCACTCCATAGACCTCGTATCGCTGCTTGCCTTCCGCAGTGGAATACTCACCCTCAAGTTTCAGAGACTTTGAGAGCGGATCGGGTTCACCGACAACCTCGGTTGCCTTTCGGGGCCTAACCGTCTGCCATGCGGCCTGCAGCATGATCACCCCAAACACAATTGTCAGCGCCTTCGCATTGATGAACAACGCCAGGAAGGCCCCAAATAGCGCCCCGATGGTGGTGGCAATCTCCAGAAACATCCCAACTCGAATGTTTGACAGCCCGTCCCGGACATAAGCTGCCGCCGCCCCAGAGGAAGTTGCGATGACTGAGATCAAACTCGCACCGATTGCGTACCGTATATCCACACCTAAAAGGAGGGTCAAGACAGGAGTAATGACAACGCCGCCTCCTAGTCCAGTCATAGAACCCAAAAAACCCGCGAATAGAGATGCGGTGAAGATGATGAGGGTCAGTAATTGAGCACTCATGCGCTCATTCTTCTATCTTGCGAGACGGTCTTTCCAGCGATATTGCCAGTCTACCAATCAAACTTGTCTTCCAATAGGGCCGCACAAAACAGAGGCCGACAACGGGATTTCAAATCCTCGAAACGCGACAATCAAAAAGAAATTGGCGACAAACACTAAAAAATGTTCGCCAAACTACCAAGAACTGTCGGCGCTTTCTGGCTCTCTTGCGACAAATTTTTGCGGAACTTCGACAAGGTTCAAGAGTTTGTCGGCAAGGACTCACGGATGTGCGATAAAGCCTCCGCAACCTTAGGCAGTGAGCAAACGTTTGACTTTTTGCCTGCGCCTTCTCTATGGACTGCCAAATTCTCAAGACATCGGAAAGATGCCCCCATTGTCAGGCTCCAAACGTGTTTCGCCGACAATATCGACGCCACAGCGCAAAGGTGCCTGACCTTAACATGACCAATGGATGCAATCCTTTTTCAATTCCGCTTTTGCTCACCTTGCCTTTTACAGCATTCTTCCTGTGGCGAGGGCGGGAATGTCATTCCTGCATGGCCACATGGACTAAATGGTTCTAGAACCTAATGCCGTAGGAAACAAAAAAGGCCGCAGGACGTGATCCCAGGATTACGCTCCCTTCTAAATAGCTATTGCTTCCCGGAATGTTTGCCCCAACAAGCAGCTTTGCTCCCAGCCCGTTGTCATGATCGCCGTGGTCGCTGGTAAACCAATAAGTAGGCCCGGCTCCCATATAGAGCAGAGGCAGATTCTTTACTCCCAATAGTGAGATCGCATTGCCCCGCTTCCCTTTCCCAAAATCACTGGGATTGCCCCACACTTCGCCATCCAGTCTCAAGGTTGGGATGGGCGTGAAAGGAATTTTCCAAGTGACATCTGCTCCCAAACCCACCATTGTGCGATTCCAAGTGCCAACTGAGGCTCGAACTCCAATACGGGGTCTATCAGGAAGAATATCTTGAGCAGAAGCCAGCGCGGTAAAAGTTGCAACTCCGGTTACTAATGCGATTTTCCAAGTCATAGATTGAGTAGACGATAGTCGCGGAGAATTGGATTAGCCTTTGAGCGAGAAGTGAACCCAAATAGCCTGCGTTTGATTTCAACTTGATAGTCTTGGGGGTCTGTTTTGACGCTCGGCTCCTCCTCCCGATCCACGTTCAAAGTACGATCAAGGTTGAATAACTCTTTCCAAAGTAGAATGCAACAGATGAGCGATAAACCCACTTACAACATCGCCCTTCCTCTTGCCTTCGGGTTAACCCTTGTCACTTTAGCCACCCTCTACCGTTGCTACATAATCTCCATCCCTAGATCTTCCTGGGTAACCGAAATAGTTCTATCCATAGCAGCTTGTCTCTTTGTTTTTTTCGTTTCAATGCTAGCTATCTCGCACCTAAGAAAGTCAGGGCGTAACAGCATCTCGCTTTCAAGCGTGCTTGCGGTTTTCTTTTTTGCCGCAACGATCATCACCTTCGTCGGCATGACCGGCAATGCTCTGCCCTCGCTAATTGGCGGCGTTGGCGCATATCAGGTTCCTCGAGAAGGTGCACCAATGGCTAGCGGAAAAGAACTGGAATCCTAAACATTAAACCGTCTTAGCCCTCAAACCGCCAATTTGGATTGAAGTCCTTTGTCAATGGATGGTCCAATAGGATGGCCCGCAAGATAGGAATCGGAATGTTATTCTCCGCCAGGATCGCGTCGTGAAACTCCCGATGGCTCATGCCTTTGCCCTCTATACACTCTTTGGCCAAAGCCCTCATCTGCATAGCGCCCAACATATAGGCGGCCTGATAGAGTGGAGGATAGTCGCCCTTTAGCGATCTCCGCACTTCTCCTTCCGCAGTTTCGGGTTCATGACCAACCTTCTCCACCAACATCTGAATGCATTCTTCCGGCGAGAACCATCCGAGATGAAAACCGAGTGAAAACTCGATCCTCACACAACGATGCATTCGCCAAAACAGCATTCCGATGCGATTCTCCGGTGTTTGAGGAAATCCTAAGTTCCAAAACAGAAACTCCATCCAAAGCGCCCAACCTTCGGTCCAGAAGGGCGTGTAAAAGATGGATCGATAAGGATAGTTTCGCTCCTCGATATAGGCTTGAAGATGGTGCCCCGGAATCAGTTCATGGAATACGGTTGCTCGGGCAAAGTGTCGATTGTTAGCCCGCATGCTTTTCTGTTTCCGCTCATGAGACATTCCGTCTGTTGGAAACGAAACGATGATCGTATCTCCCCCGAGAAAGAAAGGATTCACCCGCTGACGGTCAGGAGCCATCATTTGCATACGCCACACCTCTTCGGTTAGCGGAGGAATCGTCATGAGGTTGTGATCCTTTACAAACCGGATTGCCTCTTCGGTCAATTCACGAATAAATCGAGGTTGCTCCCCCGGCCTCAGATGATCCAGCTTTACCTTCTCAAGGGCCGAACGCCAGTCATCACCAAGCCCCATCTCTTGAGAAGCCTTGATCATCTCTGCCTCGCACCAGGCGTATTCTCGCTTACCAAGATCTATCAACTCCTCAGGCGAATAAGGAATCAACTCAGCGGTCAAGTCCGACAACAATCCCTCGCGACCAATGGGCTTCCCGATAATCGCCAAGTCATCATCCGATGCGATCCCAACTAGAGTTTCGCGAAGAAGCTTCGTGTAATCATCAAGCGCTTTATCAAGAGCCTTAAACGGCTCGGCGCACCACCAAGTGAACAGCGGATCATAGGCATCATAGAAACCAAACCATTCGCGTAAAGACTCACGAATCTCCTCTGCTCTTTGGGCCGCCAAGTAAGCCACAGTTCGCTCACCTTTTGGGTTCTGGGGAATCTGTTGCCGAATAGCTTCTAGGCTAGAGGCACATGATTCAGGTTCCATAGCATCCACTCTTTGTCTAGCTTCCACCAGGTTCCAAGCAACCTGAAGAAACGGTAGCAGATCATATAGCCTGGCAGCTTCTTTCTCATCCGAATCCAACTGACGCGTCCGACCCGCCAAGAGATTGCTTAGGAGCAAATAATCAACCTTCTCAGAACGCCCCAAAGACTCAAAATGGATATCATCCATCGCTCCCCGAGTCTCCGTATAAAACCGATGTAATCGTGCGATTCGTGTCGGCGAAAGGGGTTGGTTGTAATACTGGAGAAGGATCTTCTCATCCGCAGTAAAGGTCTGAATAAGGTCACGCATAGCCAAATCTGAGGAAAGCTTACCGATGGGATGCCATAATTTCCTCGATGTCCCACAAAATAGCCGTCGTCGCCGGAGATGGAATCGGCCCTGAAGTGACTGCAGAAGCAGTTAAAGTCCTAAAAGCTGTTCGATCAGACTTTGAGTTTGAAGAAGGTTTGATTGGCGGGATAGCCTACGACGAGAAGGGTCACCCTCTACCTCCCGAAACCCTAGACCTCTGCAAAGCCGCAGATGCAGTCTTGCTCGGAGCAGTGGGTGGGCCAAAGTGGGATAACGTTCAGCCTGCAACGATGCGCCCCGAAGTCGGTGCTTTACTTCCACTACGAAGTGAGCTGAATCTATATGCCAATGTTCGGCCCGCAAAAACTTTGAAGCCTCTCCTGAAAGCCAGTCCTCTCAGAGGTACAGAAGGAATGATTGACCTGGTGGTCATGCGTGAGTTGACGGGCGGAATCTATTTCGGAAAGCCCCGAGAGCGACAAGGTGATACCGCCATCGACACCTGCGTCTATTCAAAATACGAAGTAGAGCGAATTGCGAAGCAGGCATTTACCATCGCGCGCCAAAGACGGCGCGAGATCGTGAGTGTTGACAAAGCCAATGTGTTGGAAACCAGCCGACTCTGGCGAGAAGTGGTTACCGAGCTTGCCGCAGTAAACCCTGACGTCAAAGTCACCCACATGCTCATCGATAACTGCGCGATGCAACTAATTCGGAACCCTAAACAATTTGACGTTATCCTAACTGAAAACATGTTTGGCGACATCGTCAGCGATGAGGCTTCCATGGTCACTGGATCATTAGGACTCCTACCAAGTGCGTCCTTGAGTGATCCTAAGGACGGCAAACTCTTCGGGCTTTATGAACCCATTCATGGGTCAGCGCCAGACATTGCAGGACAGCAACGAGCGAATCCCCTTGCCGCTATTCTCAGCGTAGCGATGATGCTCCAATACACGTTCGAAGACCTAACAAATTCAGGCCGCATAGAGAAGGCCGTCGAGAAGGCGTTAGAAGCAGGATTACGCACTGCCGATATTTTCGAGAAAGGGACAAAGCTCGTTTCAACCAGAGAAATGGGAGATGCCGTAGTCGCTCAGTTACAATAACCAATGCCTGACCTACTCGATAATCCACTCATAACCCAGCTGGATGAGTCCATGCTGGAGGGCTTTGGAGGATTCCCTAATGCGCTCCATGTTATTGATTGTGGAGGCGGAAGATATGCGGCCAATAATGCAACCTTGCCCGATGGTCAAACGGTTGACGGCTTAGCGACCTTTCCTGACGCAGATGAAGCGACCACCTACATGGGGTTATTAGCTGGCCTAAGTGGTGAAATCGCCAAGAAGACATTTGACGAGGCAAGAGAAATTACGGTTTCCAAGCCTCGACTGATGTGTATGTTCTTGTTTGTTGGCGGAAGAATTGTAGATGTCCACTGGGTGCGTTAGGCTACAGTGATTCCCGAAGAGGGTTATCGACCGGAGCATGATGGCGGACGTAGTTCTTAAACCCCTCCATATCCTCTAGATAGGTGGGAACACAAAGCGTTTTGCCAGAGGCCGATCTAATCCAGTAGTAACCCAGTGCTGGATTTGCGCTCAGTATCTCGTTCCAAGGCAAATCAGAGTTGATCCCCATTCCGTCATAAGTGCGAAGACCATCTGGCCCTGCATAAACCGGCCAAAACTTGCGCGCCAAAACAAAGGTGACAGATCCCAGTACCAGCGTTGCAGAACCAAACAAGATTGCAAAGATCGGTCGCGTATCTAAAAGAAGGCCAATGAGCATGACTCCGATGCTCACGATCCCATTGATCACTAAGAGCCACTTGACGTTGCTGTAGAACTTCTTCTCAAATTGCATGGGGCGACTCATTATTGCGTAACTAGACTTTAGGCAGATCGTCAGTAATTGCATGAAACTCGCCGCAATCGCTTTGTTAGGTTTAGTCGCAGTCACTGCTTTTGGTCAAGCGGTCCCACAATTGCGAATCAAGCGGCAACCTGTCCAAATCAAAATCCGCCACGCCGACCCTTGGGCAGTCAAAACCCTTTTAGAGGGCGGTGAGTTCAGGCATCCCGAGCTATCCACAATCTTAGCTCTCATGGGTGGTCGAGGAGGACAAGGTGGACAAGCAGGCGGTCAACAGGGTGGCCCCAACGGAGGTCAGGGCGGAGGAACAGGCCAAGGCAATACCGGAGGAACCCCTGGAACGGGTGGAAGCGGTGTTTCCCCGCTATTTCCCGACGGCAAATTCATAGTGAACCCTGCCGACAATTCGCTATGGTTCATCCCGAACCCTTAGTTATTTGGAATAAGCCCCGGCCCGATCATTCAGGGCTTACCTTGCATTCATCAAGCCTAATAGCGCATCAAACTCCTGTCGAATGCCTTTGTAGTCGCGTTCAGCAGGAGTCATTCCTTCTAAGGCCGCGACAAGAGGTTTCCTCAGATCTTCGTTCTCAAGAATCTCTTCCATAGTCCACCAAGACAAGCGGATGGTGAAAAGAGCCGACTGAACTTCGGGCAATGGCACTAAACACTGACGCTCTACTCGTACCCAAAACCTTTGTTGGAGCGAAAACTGACGTCCCCACCACGCTTCCTGATCCCAGCCCGGAGGAGCTATTGGATGGTGGTTGGGGCGATCATCGGACTCTAGGCTCCAGACAAACCGAACCCACGGGCCCTTATTCACCATCGCGTCCATCATTTTCGCTGCAACGGCGGTTACCCTTTCGAATCCAGGAATAGGGGCGTGAACCGCAGCAAAAGACTTTCCAATCTTTTCTTCTAGCGACCAGTGAGAAGGCGCGCATAAATGTCCATACGCTAACCAATCCCTAGTTCCATCCGTCGTTACGATAGCGATATCTTCTGCTACCTGCAGGGCTGCTTCATCTATGTTCCTCGGAACCTGATATCCAAGGTAATAACCGATAGCATCAAGAGCGGTATCTTCCACTTCCTTCGACAATTCATGACGCGCCATGTACTTTGATGGACGCTCTGTCAAGCACATCGCTTTATTCTCGAGATGGCGCTCGAAATCGGGGCCACGTTGGAAAAGATGCCTGTCCTCTTCTCCGTTTCCGAAGTCCGCACCAAGGGGTTTTAGTCCGGGCGCAACCTCGTATCTTCCTTTTGTCCAAGGTGTGTAACGGGCCATTCTCAGCTGGGTTTCTGATCTGATTCCTGAACGATGTGAACATTACGTTCTGGGATCGGAATGACCAAACCGGCCTCTCGAAACCGCCAATGAATCTCTTTGATACATTCCGACACAGCTCGATACTGTTTGGTAGGATGGTCTACACGCAACGAAACTCGGAACAGAATCGCAAAGTCTCCGAAAGAACGCCATCGGACAAAGGGTTCGAAATGTAAGTCTCGATCTGCAAGTCGATCTTGGGCGGCCTTTGCAGCCTCAATCGCCACTTTTTCAACGACATCTAAATCAGAATCATAGGAAACAGAACAGTCTATGGGGACAGTGAGAGATGTGACGGGACGGTTGAAGTTAATGAAAGAACTTTGCCCAAATTTGTTATTGGGAATCACCAACAGGCTATCGTTCCAAAGTCGCACTTTGGTGTATCGCCATCCCACTTCCTCAACAAACCCTTCCCGATCCTGATCCAGGCGGAGAAGCTCTCCCACGCGGATTGGTCGATCCATGTTCAAGAACAACCCGGCAAAGACGTTGCTCAAGCTGTCTTGGAGGGCAAGACCAATGATGATTCCACCCACTGCACCTCCAGCCAAGAGCGGGCTAATATCCACGCCCGCAATTCGCATGATGAAGAGGAAGCCTAACACCACAATGACACCGGTTGCCAGCTTTTGGGAAGTTGAGACGCGGTCCCTAACCTCCTCTTCTGTAGAGGCCGATTTTCTTGCCTGATACTTAAACAACCCGGAAACCATCCGGTTAGCAGTAACCATCGCCAAAACCACCCAGGCAATGGATAGACCTCTAGTCAACCAAATACTGAGAACGTCTCGGTTGCTGACGTATTCAAGCTGTTGGAGAGCAAAGTTAACACCACCTAGAACAAGCGCCCAGATCACCAACGATCTCACCGGGCGAATCAGATATACCGAATCAGGGTTATTGGACCGCTTGATCCAAGGCGACACAATACTGCCCCACAGAATCCGCAGGAGGATGGCAGGAACCCAGAACGCCGCTAAGATAAGCAGGCCAGAAATCCAGTCTTTCGCCTCGGGATTCAGATTTTGGAACATGGACAGTGAATGGTACTCCCTCTCATCAAGATGTAGACATTTGTTTCAGATTGTGCGATAATTTCTCTATGACGTCAAAAGAACTTCTAAAGCACCAATTCGATGATGCTGGTCAACAACTCTCAAAGGTTTTTGAAGGCATTGACTCTTCTTTAGACTTCAAACTGACCGACAGCAGCATGACCCCACGAGAAACTGTCGCTCATTTGGGCGAGTGCTACACAGCAATCATTACGGAAGCAAAGGGAGATAAGTATAGTTGGGGTTCCTTCCAACCTTCAACAACCGAATGGCCCGCCCTATGGAATGAAGTACAAGATCTTCGTGCGCAGGCCGTTGACGCAGCGGTTGAAAAGGAAGGATGGGAAAGCCACGCCAGTGCGTTTGGTCCCGCCCATGACTACTATCACGTCGGGCAGTTAGCCATGATCCGGATTGCCAAGGATGCAGGATGGGACCCTTACAGCATCTATAGCAACTAATCTCGCCAAACCGCACGCCAAATATCGGCGATGTGTCGAGGATGAGTCATATGAGCTTGCGCATCGGTGCCTCCATAGCCCCAAATGTGCAAGCCCTGTTCATCAAAGGTCTCCAGCAAAGGGTAGTCAGGGTAATCACGCTCTAGGACAGCTTTGGAGAGCGCAGGTTCCTTTAGGTTCCTGCCAAGCTGCTTAACCAGTTCTCGACCACAGGCAGCCGAGTTGGCATATGTTTCGGTAGGAACTTGAGAGTAAGTGACTACAAATCCCTTTTCCCCTCTCATCGCGGCTTTAGCAAATTCCATATAGGGTTCGATCTGAGATTTCAAAGGAGTCTTGTCTTCGGCAGTAGTAAAACTTGCATACATCGAATCGGCAAGGATGATTCGGCGAATCTGCTTCTGGGGAAGTTCCTGTTTGAGCAGTTCTCGCACCGCACCGTAGCCTGCACTGAAGCTTGTGACATCAACCCGGTCAATAACCGCATCTTGCGGGACTTCCAATTCTGCCAATACATGAGAAAGCATCATGGGCCAAGCTTCGGAATCTTGAAATGATCGTTGATATATCGATGAACCTTCGCCGGGAGAGACGGTTAGAAGAGGCTCCTCAAGCCCACGTCGCAAGTGTTCATCAATGGCAAACCACGCTGCACCATGAAAGTGAACCGTCAAGCTCACCCTGCTTGTAGCTTTCCAATTGGCGGGAATGTAAAGCGTGAACTTCCCGTTTTCATAAAGATCAATCTGTTTTCCCGGAGGGGCAATGCTTGGTCGAACAATCTCTCGCTTCGCCATAGATGGCGGCTTTGGCACATCCATCTCCGCCGTTAAGCCGATAGCTAACAACAAACTCAATACAACAAACTTCATGGATTCCATGAAGTTTACGCCATAATATTAATAATGGATCTCATTTTTAGAGACCGGAACTATTTGCGGCTCTACACCGAAGATGATGGTCCTATAAAGAGGCGTTTTCCGAGTCAAGTGATAGAGGAATTCTTTACTGCTTGCTCCGAGCTGGTAGCTGCTTCAGATGAGAGAGATATTAGGATGCTAAAATCAAGAAGGCTAGAGCAAGTGCCGCGCGAATGTGATGGGTGTTACTCGATCAGACTCAATCGGCAGTATCGATTGATTTTCACTCTCCGCTCTGACTCAAGTGAAAAGGCGGTCGAAGTAATAGATATCAGGGATTACCATTGATGCCCTCATCAGCGTCTAGAGCAGCAAAGGTCTTTCCTCCAGGACGGACTCTAAAGAGTGAACTCGCAGAGAATAATCTTTCTCAGAAAGATTTTGCACAACTCATTGAGCGTCCGCCACAGTTTGTAAGTGAATTGATTCGCGGGAAAAGAGAACTAACTCCAGACACAGCAAACCGAATCGCTGCAGCTTTGGGGGGTTCAGCTTCCTTCTGGATGAGGTTAGAGGCTAATTATCGCGCTTGGCTTGTTACGCAAGATCAAAACCTTGCCGAAACATATCACCGCATCCGCCAGAGATCAACCCTCGCGGTGGCCGAAGAAAAACGGGACTACTAACGTTTTCGTGCCAACGTTAAGCCATCTCCGATGGGCACAATGCAAAGCTCTACACGTTCGTCTTTATGCAGATGCTCGTTTATCTGCCGGATGGCTACGGTCTCGGGTTCAAAATTCGACATATCCATAACACGACCATCCCAAAAGACGTTGTCAATGGCAACGACTCCACCCTTTTTCAGCAACGGTAAAGTCCGCTCATAGTAGGCCAGATAGTTGGCCTTGTCAGCATCTATAAATGCAAAGTCAAAGGAACCTGCATGTCCTTCCTCAATCAGTGCATCTAAGGTTTCTATTGCGGGGGAAAGCTTCAGGGTTATCTTCGACTCCACGCCTGCTTTCTTCCAATAACGGCGGGCGATGGATGTGATTTCCTCACTCACATCACATGCCACTACTTCCCCATCACTGGGTAATGCCATGGCAACTACCGTAGATGAATAGCCAGTAAAGACACCCACTTCCAAGACCTTTTTGGCACCCATCAATTGAACCAAAAAAGCCATCAATTGCCCTTGAACAGCATCAATCTGCATCCCCCCTCCAGGCATCTTCGCAGTTTCGCTCCTTAGTTCCTGAAGCACCTCAGATTCCCTGAGCCAAGATGCGTCGATGTACTCACTCAAGGAAGGTGGAATGAAGAAGGATCTAGCCATGAAACTAGTTTAACCGGCGGCTCGCTTTCGTCGGGTTTCCCAACCCTTCAGGGCAGCAGTTCGACGCTTGTCTGCTTCCGTTCGGTGGTAGTCAGGTTCGTTTCCTCTGCCTGATCCACCAGGATGCTTTCCGCCACCGTGAATCCTATTGACCGTAGCCCAAGCGATAGCTTCTGCACGATCCTCTGAAAGGCCTTTCTCTTTGTAGCCCTCCTCAATAGCCTTCGCCTGTCGCTTTTGTTTGTCTGTGTACTTACTCTTATCTCCGCGCGGCATAGTTCTTCTGAGATCGCCAATCTCGAATTTTCAGTTCCCTTTCCTTCGTGCACAGAACTCAGATATCTGTTTTTCCTGGGTTCCGCTACTCCTGCCCATTCGACAATTTCTAGCCATCACAATATGAACAAATACATAATTTATGAACAAATAAGATAATTTGTGCTAAATTGTACACATGAATCAAAAGGCGGTAGAGGAACTTTTCGAAGCCGAGATTGAACGCGGTCGATGGAAAGCTGGTGAGAAGCTCCCCACCGAGCAAGCTCTCGCCGAAGAATACGGCGTCGGCAGAATGGTTATCCATAGAGCCTTAGCTTCTCTGCAGGACCGTGACATCGTTGTCCGACGAACTCGTGCGGGCACGTTCGTGGCTGGCCCCGCTCGAAGCCTCAAGCAAGTCGGCGTCATCATGAGCGATGCCGCTGGTTACCCGCAATCCGCCTACTTAAAAGGAATCGTAGATGCCTTATCTGAAGATTGCAAAGTGTTCATCTGCGATACAGAAGGGAGCGTTGCTAATGAGATTGCATGGGCAGAGCGCTTAAAACGAAGTGCAGACGGCGTCGTCGTTTATGCAACCGGTGATCCAAGAGGAACCGCCGCTCTTGCTTCACTCGATGCCAGCGGCGTTCCGGTTGTATGTATTGACCGATACCTCGATACACATCCTCTAGATGCTTTCGTCACTGAGGAGATTGAAACTTCGTCCGCGCTTATGCGCCTCCTGATTGAATCCGGACACAAACGAATCGCCCATTTTTCAGACGATGAGCCGGAAGTATCCACGGTCCGTGAGCGACTCAATGCGTACCTGTCAATGATTGATGAGGAAGCCGCAAGTGATCAACGTTGGGTTCGTCTTGTTCCGGCCAGAGGATGGAATTTTCCAAGACTTGTCCAGACCATTCACGATGCATTGGCGGTTCTTCTTAGTGGTCCAGAACCTATCACCGCCGTTTTTTGCGCCCATGACCAATATCTCGCAGCAGTCCTTGCAGCTTGTGAGGATATGGGTCTGTCCACTCCGGGAGATTTGGAGATTGCGAGCTACAACGATTGGCCCAATCTCCCCATCCGAAGACTTGACGCTGTTCATCGGGCTATCCCACCCACGTTTGAGGCTGGAAGACAAGCAGGTTTGCGCTTGATCGCCAGAAATGCAGGGCTCACTGAATCCCCGAAAATCGAACGTTTGCCATCCACCATTGTTCCCGCCTCACATCGCCCCAAAGCTGGGGACATTCGAATCCAAAGAAGGAAAGATCATGAAAAATAGAGCCTTTACACTTATCGAGCTCCTTGTCGTTATTGCAATTATCGCGATTCTCGCCGCTATTCTCTTCCCCGTTTTTGCGCAAGCAAAGGCGGCAGCCAAAGCAACGGTCAGCCTTTCCAATGCGAAGCAGATTGGCACCGCTCTTCAGATTTATTTAGGGGATAGCGATGATGTTTATCCGGTTCCTTATGTTGAAGATGCAGCCAATGTGCCCGGTCCGGATTTCTATGGGCATCTCTATCTCGGCCGTATCCCGCCAGATAACAACCCACGAATCGACTATGTCAAAGAAAAGTCGATACAAGCACAACTAAATCCATACATGAAGTCTTTTCAGATGTGGAAGGACCCTAACGATGCTGACGCTGCGCCAAGTCCGGTAACCCTCTTCAAGCGTGTCAGTTCGTATAGCTTCCGTTATTACCTAATCACAGCTTGGATCCCATTTACGAACGGTCTCGCAGGAGGTTATGTCGATAGCCGCAAAGGAGCCACTTTTACGACAGATAGGTTCCAACGACCGGCTAGCACCATCATCTTTCACGATGTATTCCCTTGGTCCGACTTCCGACGTGAAGCACTACCTCAGCTAGGTGGCGCACTAGGCTGGTCTCCTACGGCAAAGATGGCCTGTGTTATGGGAGACACCCACGCAAAACGCCTTCCCGTATCTAAAGCATTTATGAGATCGGGAGGAGAGCCGGGGTGGGACTACAACTGGCCTCGGCTTGGCACGACAGTAGACGGCTGGAACAACGCCCTCAATGGAGAGCCTGACCTTGACTAAAATTTTCGCCCTGCTTTGTATCTTGTCAGTTGTAGCCTTGGGTTGCAGTCCATCTAGACCAGATTCAAAGGCAAACATTGAATCTGATATCGCGAAGATGAATGGCGCTCCGAGCGCGGGTGCCATTGGACAAACTCCGCCACCTAAGTAGGAGTTTCACCACCTACCAAAAAGCGCGAGCCGATTTCTATCGGCTCGCACATACCGTCAGTGACGACCATGAAGCCTCTATTCAAACGCACCCTTCCGTTACTTGCCCTCTTATCCGGTACGGCGATTACGTATGGCCAAGCCTGGACAAACTGGAATCTCTCTTTCAAAGGCAGCACGATTCGAACGATTGTGCCTCACACTTTATCAACCAAGCAATCTCGGATACAGAGCCTTATCACCTGGGCTGACCGAAGCACTGTTTCTACCGATCCACTCGGCTCAAATGCAGATGGACTGTTTCGCCCTGGCGATGTTGTAGTAGTCACTCCAGATCAGATGCTGTGGTTTGATCGGAGCGGAGGTACATCGCCTACTACAAACGGTGGCGGTGGAATGTTGCGAGGGGTGTGGCAACTAATGACCGATGGAAGCGGAAATCTAAACTTTGCCCGAATCATAAACACCCATAACTACGCACCAAATCTGTTTGCTGCCGGAGCTGCCCCGGGTCAGCAAGGATCGGGTGCCCAGCTTCTTGGCAACTTCGGCGAAGAGAACATTGATAACGGGATCACGTGGGCGATTGAGCACGAAACCAATGCTGCAATCATGCCCAATACAGGCGTCCTAATCAGTACCGTGGATACCGGCCTTTACAGCAGTGAAGGTGGGATTTTTGTTCAATTTTCTGGACAGTTAGCCAACTCACCGGGCGCGACCCTTCCAAGTGGCATTGACTCTGGATACGATATGGACCTTCGCCCAGGTGTTGAGGGGCGAGTCGCTTACACACTGACCTACCGAATCCCACCTACGGGCAGGCAATGGCGACAAGAGATTTCGCTCTCCGTGACGCAAAACCGCTTCGGACCGCTTGCTACCGCAGTGCTTAGCCACAACCTTTCCGGCCATGCAGGTTCGAAAATAAGCTATGTGAGTTCTCCAAGCCTGATTGGTTACCCGGTGGACCACGGTTGGTTTACAACGGCAACTTCCCCCTACTACACATTGTCAGGGTACACGCTCTCACACCGAGACTACGCTTGGATGCCGGAATCTGCTCGGCCTACCAATGTAACGTGGGCGGAAACACCGCCAGGCCAGGGACTTCTCCTCGCCATTGGTGCGCCCACCTTGACCTACCCCTCCCCCTTCTTCGAAATGCGCACGAGCGGTTCTCTACTTCCTGGGTTCTCTTCAAGCTATGTCTTTCAGGCCATCGACAATCGGCAGGCTGACAACACAGTGCAGCGTGTGAACGCAATGGATGTTCAACTGTTTGATGTCAGCAGGACAAAAACTCCCCGCACTTTTGATTCAGGACAAAACCTCAGCCTAATTGTTGATTACGCATTGCGCTAAACCAATAAGTTCAGTTTGAACTCGATGCTTTATCCCATCGAGTTCAAACCATTCATAAACTCAAACAAGAAAGCACCTCAATCATCACGTCAAAAGCCGAAGATGAATGGTTGAGATTTGAGTTCAGGAGGCAGGGTATACGCTATTCAGAACCTTCAAACGTGCAGGGGACGTGGCCTCTGGATAGTCGTCCCATGGTGTCCTCTCTGCCCTCACCGGTACAATTGATTCATGTCTGAGACTGTTCTTCGCACCCCTCTCTATGATGCTCATGTAGCTGCCGGTGGCCGCATGGTTCCCTTTGCTGGATACGATATGCCAGTTCAATATGCGAGCGTCATTCAAGAGGCAAAGGTGGTCCGAGAACATGCAGGAATGTTTGATGTCAGCCATATGGCTCGACTGGTATTGAAGGGTGAGCGAACCCTTGAGTACCTGGAACACATCACAGCCAATGATGTGAGCAAGTTGGAAGAGAACACTGGCCAATATTCCCTTCTCCCCAACGATCAGGGAGGATGTGTCGACGACATCATCGTTTACCGTTTGACCGAAGGAAAATACGCGATGGTCATCAATGCCGCCAACCATGCAAAGGATGTTGCCTGGATGCAGAAGCAAAACACGTTTGGCGTTGAAATCAAAGACGAAACAGATGAAACGGCCATGATCGCTGTACAAGGTCCTCGGGCTGTTGGCTTGCTCGCCGAGCACTCGGATGCATTTGAAGCTCTGACCAACGCACCCGCATTTGGAGTAGTTCAGGCTCAAATTGGTGCAATTGACTGTATGTGCTGCCGATCCGGTTACACAGGCGAAGACGGATATGAGTTGATCTGTCACTCCAGCGAAGCAGAAGCCTTGTGGAAGGAACTGCTTGAGTTAGGGGTCGCTCCATGTGGATTGGCATCTCGCGACACTTTGCGCGTGGAGGCTGGACTTCCCCTTTATGGCCATGAACTCGAAGAAGATTTGAACCCGATTGCCGCTGGCTTAGGGTGGGTCGTATCCAAGACGAAGTCGTTCATCGGTTCCGAAATCATCAATGACGCCCGAACTAACGGAACTCCTCGCAAGCTTCAGGGAATTCAGTTGAGCTCCAAGCGGTTGATTACTCCGGGCATGAAGGTTTTTGTGGAGGGTCATGAAGTTGGAGAAGTCACCAGCGGTGTGTTCTCAGTGGTTTTGGATTGCGGTATCGCTTTTGCTTTCATCAACAGCGATGTTAAGTTAAATACACCTTGCGAAGTGGAAATTCGAGGAAAGATGGAGCCGGGCACGATCGTTAGCAAAAGGTTCTATAAGCGGTCCAAATAGCCACAACGAGAAAACCTGTACGCTAAAGAGCGACTTCTTTGGTCTCTCATACGTAAGCGATGATATAGAAGATGGCAAACATCCTTATTGCCTACGGCACCACCGAGGGACACACCCGCACTATTTGCGAAGAAGTGCGGGACTGGCTTCAGGAGTCTGGACATTCCGTGTCGCTGTTTGACACTGGGGTTAAGGAAGTAGACCTTGACCTCAGTAAGGTGGAGTGTGCGATCTTGGCGGGCTCGCTTCATCAAGAGAAGCACCAAACTTCGCTGGTGAAGTTTGTGAAGCGTCACCGCGACGAACTTGCAAAGGTTCCCTCGCTCATGTTGTCGGTTAGCCTAACCGCAGTGGTTAAAGATGACAAACATGTTGCAGAGGCGATGGTGTGTGTGGACCGATTTACCATCGACACAGGATGGATTCCAAAATCGGTTCATCTGGTAGCCGGTGCCCTCAAATACACACAATGCGACTGGATGAAGCGAATGCTTATGAAGATGTTCGCGAAGAAAAGCGGCGCAGACATTGATACCCACCACGACTTTGTCTATACCGATTGGGACGACCTGAAAGTGGTGGTGTTCTCCTTTGTTGGCGCTCGGACTGGGCTTGTAGAGGTCTAGATGGGTTTACCCCCGTCGCCCTAGAGTGCCAAAACTAGAACGGAATCTTGAGCAAGTCTCATTAAGAAGGTTTATGGGCTTTACAAAGGTCCCTGTTTAAGCGGTTGCAGGATGAGGGACGAGGCTGTATTCTCGGTAGTTCCAACCTTCGGCAACTAGGGTCACTTTGCCTGACTCTATGAATTGGTTTGCCACAAACTCGGAGATTTGTTTGGCCTCATCTTCCGCCGAATTCGTCATATATGCCACATGACTATCAAACATTCTCAATACGTAGCCTTTCCTGAGCATCTCGGCAACTCTCGTCATTTGGCGAATGTTATAGTCGTCTAGCACAATGCGAAGTATCGGTCCGCGTTTTGAATTCCTCCTGGGCAGGCATAGATAAAAAATGCGCAAAAACGCAATGGACAAGAAATCCCACGAAACCGCCTCTGAGCCCCTTTAAAATAGGCCCAATTCACGCATTTGTGAAACTATTCGAAACTTCGTTATCGGGTTATGCGTCTGGCTCGTGTTCAGTTCGATAGAATGAACATGCGACGTTGCACAAATGAGGGAGAAGTTTCGAAAATTCTTGATACCGGTCGGCGGTTTGGTGGTTGCGGCTACCCTTCTCGGTTGGTTTGCGACCCAAAAGCAGTCTTCCGGGAATGCTCTAAAAACTCTTGAGTTGGGAGTTTGGTATTGGCACTCACCCTTAAGTTTATCTACTGAAGAAACAAAGGCTCTGAAAGAGCACGGACTCAATAAACTCTTTGTGCGCGCTGGAACATTCAGCACAGACGGAAAGAACGCCGTTTTGGTGATTCCTCAAAGCTATCGGCAAGTACCAGACCTTGAAACCCACATGGTGTTTAACTTCGATGGTGGGTTTATTCGCCACTTTGAAGAATTTGATCTTGCCACCATTGCAGGACAAATAGCCTCACGGATTCAAAACCAAACAGAGCGAACTCAGAAGCTTGGATTGGAGGTCAAGGGAATCCAGCTAGACCTTGATTGCCCTACTCGACTTTTGCCGAGATATGCTGAACTGATCAAGGAGATACGGAAGCAGGTTCCAGGGAACCTAAAATGGTCAACAACTGGCCTTATGAGTTGGCTAGGTACCCCCGGCGTCGAAACTCTTTCTGCAGAACTCGATTTCATAGTTCCCCAAGCCTATGAGGGAGTGACCGGCAAGACAGTTGACACCATGCGTCCTGTTGCCGATCACGACTATCTCAAAGCTGTCCTCCCGCGAGCCGAGAGGCTGAAATGTCCCTACTACATCGGCGTGCCTGCCTATGGTCATGGATTTCTGTTTGATGAAAAGGGCAAGTTGGTGGATATCTACCAGCGAACGGGACCTGCAGAGTCCATGGTTCATCCTTCGTTTAAGTTTCAAGAAGCATTTGCAGCAGATCGTAAAGGGCAACCGGCTAAGACAAGCGCAGATAGCGTTGGGGAGCAGATTATTAAGCTGAAGGCTATTCGCCCATCTCCAACAGGACGAGGCCTAAACTACACATTGGGTTATTCCATTCCTGCTCCAGAGGTTCTGCAAGAATCACTTCGTATTGTTCGAGAACATTCTGGCCCTAAGTGCCTGGGAGCCATTATTTACCGCTACCCAGAACCTCGTTCAACACTCACCCTATCAACAGAAGGGTTCCTAGCGACCGTGAAAGGGGAACGGATCATTCCGCAATTGAGTGTCACCACGAATTCAATCCAAGATACTTTTGACCTTATTGAAGGGGGCGCCAAGACTGCCAACGCACCAACTGACTTTTTTGTCACGGTGAACAATCCCAGCGCTGCAGCAACCTTTGTATCGCCAGATGCAGTGGAAGTGGTGCTCGAATTCAGCAAAACAGGGATTGAAGATGTTCGCCTCCGAGACTTTGAGGACACTGAGTTCGGTGTTCTTGATCGACAAGGAGCTTTTCAGCCAACTGCGCGGTCTAAGGCGAATGCCGTAAGATTGCGTAAGAGCTATTTAGGGTCGAAACAACGGGCTAGCGCTGGACCGATTCGACTTTTCGAACCCGGCGCAGAAGTCATCAACATCAAGTGGACCTTAAGGAACGCAAACGGCTTTGATAAACATCAAGGCTCAGAAGCGCCACCATCAGAGTCGTCACGGAAGCCGCTCAAATGAAATCAAAATCTCTTCGCTATCCAGGAATTGCCCTCCTGGGCCTCGCCGGTTTATATGCCATTGGAAGCTTTGATGGCCTTGTTGATTCAGTTCACTTCTACAGTGACCTCAACGATGAGATACCCATCGATTTCGGTCGCGCTCCTATCCATATTCGGATGACAAATTGGACAAGTGAGCCACATCGCGGGGGAACATTAAGCACCTACGACTGGGATATCGACGTGCCACAGCCATGGGATAGCGGCTGGGTGTGGAATCAGAATCGCATTCGCAAGATCGCAAGAAACTTGGAGATTGCCGGAAAGTTTGACCAAGCTTTGTCCAAATACAAGATGCTCACTCCAAACGAGACCCTTCCTGGCTTCATAAAGGATCGTGAGGAGATATTCCAGCAGTCCAAAGGGAAAAATGCTCCAGCTCTTCAGAAGTATCTGCAAGGCCGCTATCTAGTCGAGTTCGGCGAGCGAAAGAGGGGACTAGAAAGACTTCACCAAATTCAGAATCCGCCCGCCTATCTAAAGCCTCATATTCTTTACGCGTTGGCAGATGAGAAATCGGCAAGCCGCAACGAACTATCCAATGCCTATATGGCGGCGTATCGAGCCGATCAAAAATCGCCTCGCGCAGAATCGGCTCTCGTTATGGCCGCAAGAACCCTGCTACAACATCGACCCAACCAATCACCTACTCCTGATCAAGTCTCTCGTGGCGGAAAACTTCTCGACCAGCTTCTTAAGGAGTTTCCTAAAACTCGTTTCGCGGAAAACGCAATCGGCTGGCAAGGACGCGTTGCATTTTTAGAAAGCCAGTACCCCCAAGCCATCAACCAATATCGTAAGCAAACGGCATCAAAAGATCCGGCAATTGCATGGATGGCGTACAACTCCCTGGCCGATGTGTATCGAATCCAAGGGCGGCAAGATGAAGCAGTTATCGCTTTGCTCAAACAATGGAACTTAAACAGCCCATCAAGAGAACACCTTCAAGGTGGGAAACTACTTAAGGAAGTTTTCGAGAAGTTGGATTCCAATCAAGCAAAGAAAGTCCAAAATGCCATACGCAAGAATTCTGACCTTCTGCAAGCTTATATTGGGTTTCGAATTGAGCACACTCCGCTATCTCTGACCCAAGAAACAAATTTGATGACCTTTGCCACCTCGGCACTAAACGAGATGAAGAATCCTCCGGCATCTCTGACATCGCGTGTTGCTCAGATTAACTACAATGCCGGACGATATGCTTCGGCACAGCAGCTGGCTCAAAGGGCCCTTACGTTAACCGCCGATAAAGAAACATCCGCGAGATCGCGTTTCGTCTTGGCGGGCTCACTTGCGAGGACGGGAAATCATAAGCAAGCTATTCGAGAAGGTGAAAAGTTGCTTGGCACAGATACTCCGGGTTATCTGAGACAGGGAGCCGCCGAGTTTTTGGCACTGCAAAATGAGCGACATGGCGATCCCCTCACGGCTCTTGATCTATACCTCGGACTCGGTTATTCACAAGATGCGGCTTACCTGGTAGACGCTCGTCTTACTCCGGATGAGTTAAAGCGTTACCTGGTTCGAAAACCCAAATATGCGATGGGGTCCTTAGCCGAAAGAGAGGGTTCTTACTATGCAGGAATCTATCGCAAAGAGACCCTGCAATACACCCTAGGCATGCGTTTCTTGCGTAAAGAGCGCTATGCAGAAGCTCGCCAAGCATTCCAAAGGCTGGATAAAGCCACTCGGAGTGGCTGGGGTTTGACCTCAAAAGAGCGGAAAGCGCTTGTGGAGCCCGACAAGAACATAGGTTATGATAAAGCTCCGCGTGTTCAAGATCCGCTGATCATTGTTCAAAAGTTAGAAAACCTGACTCGCATTTCCAAACAAGCAAAAACGGAGAATGAGCGTGCTCAAGCTCTATACGATAAGGCAGCCTACATTTACAAGGAACGAAACCTCTTGTTCTATAGCCCTGGTATCTGGCAGGGTGGACGCGCAATTCTTTTTGACCACTTTTGGAGTCCTGAGGTGAACAACGCAGCAGATAAAGCCGCGCTGAATCAGCATCTTAATGAGCACGAATGTCTTGCCCAAAGTTTACGCTTGACCGAGGAACTGATCCAGAAGTATCCCAAGTCAAAGGTTATGCCAAAGGCGCTATATATGGCAGCACTATCTGCCGAGCGACTCAGCAACCTAAATACAACTTGGCGAAAGAAGGGTGAAGAATTGATCAAAGTGTCCATCAACCGTTTGGATCGCCTTGTGAAGGACTATCCCGAGGACAGCTTGGCAAAACCTGCGGCAAAGTACAAGAAGGAGTTTACGAAACAGCTTAACCGGCCCGAGTATTAGTATCCAAACTGGCAATGATGAATGAGTTTCGGAAAAGGTCCCGCATAGACAAACTACATACAGTTTGTCGTTTATAATAAACTCATTATTGTTTGACACCGATGAGGGTCGGAGTCTTTGGAAAGGAGAAAGATCGACGTTAGCCTGGTGTGAAATAGTGCATAGTTGAAGAATCGACGTTGTACATTCCCCAGGCATGCGATTTACTGTTCATAATTAGCCGCAATGTCCCGAGTCAAGCTCTGGCCTGGGCAAGAAGAAGTTGTTACTTTTGATCTTGCTCAGTTGAAGTCGCTTTCCTCGATCGCACGATCCGAGGTGTTTTGGGCTTTCTCAGCCACTGAACCTAAATCAACCACAGACATCGCGGCCACAATTCGGCGCACCGCTCCCACTGTCCGTTACCATGTAAATGAGCTGATCAAAGCGAACATGCTTGTGGTTGCAGGCACTCGTAAGCGAAGGTCTCGCACGGAGGAGCTTTACGTCCAAAAATTCCACTGGGGATATACCAGTCGTCCTCCCTATGAACCGGAATACGTTGAGGAGATCAATCGAGGTTTTGCAGCCATTTGCCGAGCAATGGACCGTGAACGAGCGGCATCCAATATTGTCGGGAACATAGATCTTCCCTATCACGACATCAACCACTTCGTACACGCTTTTATCAAGCTAACACCGGACAAGGCTAAGCTCCTAAGCAAACGCTTTAAAGAGCTACTTAAAGAGTTTGATCAGATGGAAGATGAGGCCGGTGAAGTCATCCATATTTCCACCTACTTTTCCCCGGTCTTGCAAGTCAGTCAAAGACACTATCGAGAGCTTACAGGAGAAGAGCTGAGCAATCTTCCTGAAAACGAAACTGATTAAGCCGGTGAAAGGTCTAGATATGCATGAGTATCGACCTAATCCCCCATGTTCTCTTTCTCTTTCGAGAGTGTTTTGAGGGGCGCCCGGAAGGTCAGAAATACACCTGGTTTGTGGAAGGAAAAGAAGGCATTTTTGATGCCTTAGAGTCTTGTGGCGCAGAGTCCGCCAGCATCAAATTGAAACCTGAGTGTGCAAGTATAGCCGCACATACTTTT
This sequence comes from Fimbriimonadaceae bacterium, assembly GCA_037190145.1. Classification (GTDB taxonomy): domain Bacteria; phylum Armatimonadota; class Fimbriimonadia; order Fimbriimonadales; family Fimbriimonadaceae; genus 55-13. Next base: position 382,886 of record JBBCJU010000002.1, on the reverse strand, counting down.
CACATACGCTACGCTCTTCGAGGAGCAAACGCCTACCTTGGTGGCCCTGAGCAAGAAGGAGACTGGGAATCTAGCTGGGCAAAACAAAGTGTGTCTGAAGAAGAGTGGAACGAGTTAAAGAAAGACGTGCGATACCAATACGAATTCTTCCTGAATTACTTTGAGCAAAACCCACATATAGAGGAACCCGATCATGCAATCGGGTTCCTGGCTCAGCTTCCACACATGGCTTTTCATTTGGGAGCCATTCGACAACTGCTTAGGCTAGTTTAATCACAGCGCCAATACCAAGTATCGTCCCAAGCTCCCCCACCGGTGGCCTCGCCTGACCGGTGACCTTCGGGGTCAACCTTAATCTGATCAAACTGTCCGGGTGAAACAACACGCTTGGCGTGAGAATCCGAATAGATGATTGATCCTCCCTGGCTATCCCATTGCTTCCAATAGCCACAGTCATAGCCATATCGAGAGCAATCTGGATCATTCTTTCGCTCAAAGAATTTCATCATTTCCAATCGAATGATCCTGGTTCCTGCCGGATCTTCCGCCATGGTATCGGTAACAATCCTGGTCCAATCATACGGGCTATTGTTTCCAGTTGATTCGCCTTCTACCACGCTGAACATACACTTGCTGAAGCGGTAACTCGTGCCGTACGCCTTCCAATATGTATCAAACGATCCACCCGTTAACCCAGGATCACTAGCGAGATAGGGACCACCAGAATCGAGGGGGCTTCTGAAAATATCTTTGCTCTTTGAATAAGGTAGAAGGAGACCTTCCGTTCCTTTATGATTTGGCAGCCCAAAATAAGCTGGATTGCCATTGGTATCCTGAGTATTGTAGGCGTAGAAGATGGGCGCGGCATCGTCATAGTCCGTCATGTAAAGCTTTTGAGTCGTTCCAATCTGCTTAGCATTGCTCAAACATGCAGTTTGCTTGGCTGCGTTTTTAGCCTGAGCAAAAACTGGGAAAAGAATCGCAGCCAAGATGGCAATGATGGCGATAACAACCAAGAGTTCAATCAGGGTAAAGGCTCTATGGAAGTGCGAAAACGTGCTCGCGCGTTGTTGGTTTTTCAAGGGTTCCTCCGAATGTTAAAAGTAAGAGCCACCATCGCGATTGCGAAGGTGGCTCCAACATCGGAGGCCGTCTTCCACAATCCCTACACCGGTACTAACCGGATCAGGTTCTAGGGGTCGTCATCATTGCAGATGACCTCTCAGCCATTTCGGCTCCCCCTGCGGGCGGTTCTCAGTTCTATTCTACGTTATTTCTACCCATGACTAACCAATCCCAGAAGACTCGGGTAGGCACAAAAAGAAGCACACCGACGAAAAAGATGCCGATGAGGAGTCCCACAATCGAAATGATGCTCCCTACCCCAACCGGTAACCAGGGGATATCAGTAAGAAGATAAGCACCTAAAGCTCCGCCGCCATAGATGGCGAAGATCACCCAACCATCAGATTTCCGACGAATCAACCTCATACATAAATGATATGGGATTTTTTGGTTAAGGTAAGTCTGAAAAAGTACAGACTTCACCAAGGATCGTGACTCTTTAGAGACGCCTTACTCTACAACCGCCCCAAACTTGCGAACCCGCTTTTGGAAAGTCGCGACGGCCTGAAGCAACTCGCCTTCATCAAACTCTGGCCAAGGCTTTTCTGTTACGTAAAGCTCGGTGTATGCAGATTGCCAGATAAGAAAATTGCTCCAACGCATTTCACCCGCAGTCCGTACCATTAGGTCAGGTTCTGGGGAAGCTGGATTGTAAAGGTGTTGGTTAATCGTTTCTTCAGTGATGTCTTCGGGTTTAACTCCAGACTTCACTATCTCCTTTACCGCATCAACGATTTCCGCTCGACCACCGTAGTTCACCGCGAGCGTAAAGGTAATGCCCGTGTTGTCCTTTGTCGTCTCTACTCCATCAAGTAAAGCCTTTCTGAGCGACGTGGGAACCTCATCCAACCGACCGGCAACTTGAACTCGCACGTTGTTACGATGCATAGCTCGCAGCTCATCCTTGGCTGCCGTCTCAATCAGCTTCATTAACCCCGCAACTTCGTCTTCGGGCCGTCGCCAATTCTCTGCCGAAAAGGCGTAAACCGTGAGATATCGAATGCCTAGCTCACTTGCGTTAAGCAGTACTCCACGCAACGTTCGATAACCTTCTCGGTGCCCAAGAAGTCTCTGTAAACCACGCTTTTTTGCCCAGCGACCATTGCCGTCCATAATGACGGCAACGTGGGTTGGGAGACTGGACAGATCAATGCCCAACGCTTGAGCACGAGTTTGGACGTCGTTAGACGGCGCTACGGGTTCAGATTGCGTCAATCAATATGCTCCAGTTACTCCATCAATCAGAAACTTCTTCTTGTATTGGGCCTTACATCGTAAAGCCCAATACCGTCCTAAACCGTCATCAATTCGGCTTCTTTCTTTTTCCCGACCTCTTCTGCTTGTTGCACATAGCTGTCAGTTAACTTTTGGACTTTGTTTTCGTTGCCTTTTACTTCGTCCTCAGTGATTTCCTTCTTCTTTTCCAGAGCTTTGAACTGATCAATCGCGTCCCGTCGGATGTTTCGAATGGAAACACGACATTGCTCGGTTCGGGCATGAACCTGTTTGACCATGTCTTTTCTTCGCTCTTCGGTCATCTGGGGGAAATTCAGGCGAATACCGGTTCCGTCATTGACAGGACTGATGCCAAGATCGCTCTTGAGAATGGCACGCTCAATGGTGGGAACCATTGACTTTTCGTAAGGCTGGATCAGTAGTTGTCTTGGTTCTGGGACACTTACGTTTGCCACCTGGTTAATAGGAGTTTCGGTGCCATAGTAGTCGACATGCACACGGTCTAGGACTGCGGTCGTAGCTCGGCCTGTGCGATACGAATTGAAGTCATGAGACATTGCCTCAATGGCACTCTTCATCTTCTGCTCTGCTTCCTGCAAAATTTGGTTTACTGACATTTACTCTCCTCCGACGAGAGTGCCTTCGTTTTGGCCTTGAATAGCCGCCACTAAAGCGCCCGGTTTGTTGAAGTCTAACACGATCACCGGCAAACGATGTTCCCGGCACATGGTGAATGCGGTTTGATCCATCACGCCAAGCCGTTTGGCAATCGCCTCTGAATATTCAAGGGTTTCGTAACGAACGGCATCCGCGTGCTTCTTAGGATCCTTATCGTAGATACCATCTACTTTTGTCGCCTTAATCAAAACTTCAGCCTCTATTTCCAAAGCTCTGAGGACAGCGGCAGTATCCGTTGTGAAATAAGGATTTCCCGTACCCGCGGCTAGAACGACCACTCTTTCCTTCTCCAGGTGTCGCACGGCTCTGCGCCTTATAAAGCTCTCTGCAACCTGTGAAATAGCGATGGCGCTCTGCACTCGGGTCTGCACGCCGGTCTTTTCTATGGCAGACAGAAGACCAAGTGAGTTCATGAGAGTTCCCAACATCCCCATTTGATCGGCCACAGATCGATCGATTCCACCTTCAGCAGAGAAGGTTTCGCCCCGAACAAAGTTGCCTCCCCCAACCACAATGGCTACTTGGACGCCAAGTCGATGAACTTCGGCGATTTCGTTGGCAATGTAATTAAGGATTTGCGGACTTAAGCCAAATCCCTCGCCCCCTGCAAGAGCCTCGCCGCTAAGTTTTAGAAGTATCCGGCGATATGTTTTGCGCTCTATCATTCCAAGGCGAAAGCGTACCTCTTTGCGCGAACCTTTTCGACATTGGCACAGTCAAACTCCTCATGATTGGAAAAGGCCTCGCAATCATTGCCCTAGGATCACTGGTGTCCATTGGCTTCAGCCAAGCGCTGACAGCTGCGGAATCAGAAGTGGATCAGGCTTTTAAGCTCCTAAGAGGGGAAAGTGATGTTCTTCTCCGATTAGCCGGAAACGAGTATGTGGGATCTACGACGACGGCGTTTGCTTCTGACTTTTTCTGGAGTCGCCCTGCCCTTTCTATCGCTCAAGACATGAAGATGGAGCTCCTTGAGGGTCGAAATGGCCTCTGGACACATCGCGTGGTTGGTGATGGACGACATGTTTGGGGCATCGACCTTTCTAAGAACACCTACTCCACGGCAAGATACGGAGCATACACAGCGACCAAGCCAGCCGACTATGAGCAGAATGGTCTCCAATCCTTGAACGTCTATGCAACAGGTCAAAGCAGCTTGGTAGCTAGACTGGCAAGAGAGGTCTGGGGTGGCTTTGACGCCCTGTACCGATCCTGGATTCCGGCCTCTAGCAATCGTTCGGAGACATCTGTTCAGGGAGCGGGATCTACTTTCTCGGACCCTGTGGTAACAACCCGCCAATATGTATCGAGCGATACCAAAAAATTCCACGTTTATTGGACCACCAAAGCCGGAACTCCCGTCCGTTCCATCGCCTTTGAACTCAATGAGATTTCGGGAAACTGGAGACTTGGAGCAATCTACTATTCCGATTTAGCCCGATTTGGGGCAACAACCAAGTTAACAGATTGGAGAACAGACGTATACACCACTCCCCTTCCCACTGCAGGAACCTTTACTTACACGCCACCCGCCGGAGCGAGAGCAGTAGCCGGTCCGCGCCCGAACAGCGGCGGTTAAGCTAGCTGACTGAGGAACGCATCCCAGCCTTCCTCAGTCGGAAGCCCTTTCATCATGACCTTGGCGGTTTGCGCCTCAATAACAGCTGCAAACGACTGATCTTGGTGGGAAGGTTGAACAAGGTTCCTCCAGCTAGCCCCCTGATCGATGATCGCGGAGGTTCGGTCCCTCAGGCTCCCAGGAACTAAGGAGTCCAGCAACTCCTCATCTTGAGGTCCTATCCTGTTGAGGAAAAACGTTAGGCTCCAAGGAACGTGAGAAGCGTCTCGCTCGGCGAGTCGTCGCCAGATGGACATTTCACGAAGAGCCGCAAACTCAAATCCACCAATCAGAATTTGAGTCTGATCGAAAGCCGGAGAATCCGGAAGCTGCAGTTCATAGGCGACCAGGGATCGATATCCTGGCCGCCAAAGCATGAACTAGACTCTTTGCTTAGCTTTCGTAGAAGCTAATGAAGAAAGAGGAGCGTATTCTACAGAACTGGCAACGACGCTATCTTGTCCCTTTACAATGACATGCGCCTCTCCGCCAGCTTGTCCTGAAAGCACTCTAAACTCATCACCCTTCACATTAAGGGCGGTCATGTGCCCCAGAACGAAACCAGGGACGCTTGATTTATCCTTAAAGGCTGCGGTCGCAGAAGTTGCGGAAAAATTAGTGTCTTCTACAATACAACCAATATTGACATCGGCGACTCCGATACCAGAAGCAGAGGTGGTACTACCGCTGAATCCCAACAATCCTAAAATTGCGGCACCTGCGCCTACTCCTCCAAAAATGGCTCCTCTTGTATAAGCCTCTCGAAGGTGATCGGCAATCCCATACTGATCAATAGCTTGTACAAGGAGATCTAGGTTGCCATCAGAAAAGTAGAAGACTTCATTTCGCGCAATCTTACGTTGGAACTCATCACCACCTGGCTCTCCTTTTAGGATTCGAAGGTAGTCGGTACGACATCGCAAGCCGTCTCCGTAGATGTTGCCAAAAGCATTGCAGGCTTCTGGACTATCATCTGCAGCAGCAGTGATACAAAGTGTCCAAGGTCGAGTCCGCCCACTAGCACTAACAATAAGCTGATCAAACTCGTAGGTTTCGCGGGTAACTAGGTCCCCATTACCTATCGCGAACAATTGACTAGTAATTCCTTGTGGTACGGCGCCTCTCAAATTAAACTTCCTCGCGAGCACCCAGTAATGAACCTGGGTCTCTGTGTGTTCTACCCTATAAGATATACGAAATGATCGGTTAACTTGGATGTAGTATCACATCACTTTTTTACATAGTTCCCACAAAGTTCAACTTGGGTCACCTTGCCCAGGGTGTCTTACAGATCAAGGGGTACCCTACACCCTTATGGCCCACTTGGCCGATTCTCCACCACCCATGACTAAATTGTCTCCGGAGAACACCACGCGAATTGTCTGGAGCTTGGCATGGCCAGCAGTCGCGCTAAATTCTCTACAAGTCATCAACACCCTGCTAGATCGCTTTTTCTTGGGGCACCTTCCCCAATCAGCTTTCACGGCGGTGGGTGGAGCGATCAGCGCCACATTTCTTACCTTCTCTATTGCAATGGCTCTCTCAACCGGTGCAACCGCCATTGTTGCGCGAGCATTTGGGGCAGGTAATCAGGAGGAGTATCGACAGGCAAGCAAACAAGCCTTTGGGTTAGCCTGGATCGCGGGACTTGTGTTTGGAGCGCTTACGGTTGCTTCGGCCCCGACCATATCCCGCACAATGCTTCCTGCCGTTGACCAACAAGCAATCCGGTTAATGTCAGCTTATCTGGTTGCTTTTGGATGTGGCCTCCCAGCCATCTTTATTATCCAAACCCTTGCCGGATCATTGAGAGGAATTGGCGACACTAAGAGCCCGATGGTGATTTCGGGACTTCAAATCCTGTTGCACATTGTCCTCAACGTTTTCTTCATTTTTCCAACTCGCAAATTTGGATTCCTCACATTGCCAGGTTTGGGGATGGGAGTGGTTGGAGCCGCAACAGCCCTTTCTGTTAGCGCTTGGATGTCGGCAATCATTTATGCCTCTTACTGCAAGAAGACCCCTCTTGGGCCTGCCGCATCTTTTCACATACCACTAAAAGATTGGACCAAACGCATCATGAGGATCGCGGTACCAGCCGCAACCATGGCGGTCCTGCGTGTGATGTCTTTGGCCGTTTTCTCCTTCATGCTGAAGTTTGTTCCGAACAGCAGTGTCGCGATTGCGACGCTACCGGTTGCGTTTGGAATTGAGTCGATTATGTTTATGCCCTCGTTTGGCCTAGCCATTGCGGCATCAACGTTAGTCGGACAAAGCTTAGGCATGAAAGATCCTGACAGGGCAGAACGGTTGGGTTGGCTAGCCGCTCATCATGGTGCGCTCGTCACCCTCGGACTCTCCATCCCGATCTTTATTTTTGCTCCCCAGATTGGTGGAATCCTTTTAGATAACAAACCAGAGCTGGTCGCTGAAGTCACGACATTCTTGCGAATGCTATGCGTCACCGAAGTGCTATTCGCCTATGCGATGGTCATCGTCGGCGCGATGCAGGGTGCCGGTGATACCGTTCGCCCCTTGTGGATATCGGTCATATCGCTGTGGGGATTGCGAGTTCCTTTAGCTTATGTTTTGGCCATCCCGATGCACATGGGATCAACCGGTGCGTGGATATCGATGGCGGTTACCCAAGGTATTCAAGGCATCCTATGCCTTGTGATCTTTAAGCAGGGCGGCTGGAAAAACAAGAAAGTGTAGGGCGTCTCGGTCAACCGAAAGGCTATCCATTGCCGCCTACAGGACGTTACGTGGAGCTTTGGATCGCGGCAATCATCTTGATTGCCCGAGCGGCCGCTTTCACATCGTGCGCACGCAATATTTTGGCCCCTTTGATTTGCGCCCATGCTTGCGTAGCAAGGGTCCCCTCTAAACGATCATCCGGGGATTCATCCCCAAGAGTCTTCCCAATAAATCCTTTACGGCTAACCCCAATAAGCACTGGATATCCAGTCTCTACCAAAGAATCAAGACTCTGCAATAAAGCCAAGTTTTGTTGAACCGTTTTTCCAAAACCTATTCCAGGATCAAGCCAAATCTGCTCTTTCGGTAAAGTCAATCTGCTAGCTATTCCAAGCAGATACTCCTTAACTTCTGCGACGACATCCACATAAGAGGGATTTTCCTGCATGGTCCGAGGCTCTCCCTGCATATGCATGACGCAAACCGTCGGGCGCTTTTCCTCTATCAATTCAATCATTCGCGGGTTTCTAAGTCCCGAAACATCATTAACTACTTTCGCCCCTGATTCCAGGGCAGCGGAGGCCACATCAGGTTTCATTGTGTCTATGGAAACTGGGATTCCCCGTTTTGACAACTGTTCGACCACAGGGATTGTGCGGCGGATTTCTTCCTCAATCGGTACTGGGGAAGCACCGGGGCGTGTGGACTCCCCACCTACATCAATTAGGTCGGCTCCCTCTTCCATCATCTGCAAACCTTTACTCAAGGCTGCATCCGTATGAAAGTGGAGTCCCCCGTCGCTAAACGAATCGGGGGTGATATTTAGAATGCCCATCAATGCGGGCCTATCATTAGGAATACTAAACAATATCTGCAAGTCTGAATTGCTCGTGAAGCAACCTAACGGTTCGGTTCGATTCTGACTCTGGAACAAGCACGCTAAGGCTGAAATCAGAGTCCGTTGTCTGCAAGACTGGAATCTGCGCATCGTGCAAAGTCGTTAGGACTTCGAAGAATACTCCAGGTTGCTGCATATACTCGTGTCCCACTAGAGACACCATCGTACAGCCCTCCGTGAGTTCGGCTACGATTGACTTCACGTTCCCAGTCGGCGCTAGCAACCGGAGCTGATTTTCAACGTCTTTCGAAGGATTGGAGCCGATCTGCAACAAGAACATTTGCCCATCGACCGGAACCACGAGACTGTCCAGAATGCCAGCCAAAGCAGCAAATTGAGTTCTTGGTACCGCAAAGCCGGTTCCGCTCGGACTGAGATTCATCATGAAGAGGTTGAATCCATAATGCGCCATGGTCTCAAATATTCGGGTTTCCAAAACCCGGCGGTGCTCTTCACTTGCTTCCTTCAGGTCGAATTGAAGATAAACGAGTTTGCCAGTGTGGGTGACACCGGTGACACGACGCCCAGGGAATCGATCTCGACGAACGATCTCGGTTCCTTCATCATCCGTAAATGTGCTCTTAACCCACAGCGGAATATCGAAATTCATGGCGATTTCGGCCGCTCGAGGATGGACCACCTTCGCGCCCAAGTGAGCAATTTCGGCAACTTCGTCGTAAGTGACTTTACGTAGAGTGGGCGCATTCGGTACCGAGTCTGGATCGGCCGTCTTCACTCCATCCACATCGGTGAAGATCTCCACTGCATCGGCTTGCATCGCTGCCCCAACCGCAGAGGCCGTAGTATCAGATCCTCCACGCCCCAAGGTGGTGAGTTCACCACCCGGTGCTCCATCTCCCGCGACATAGACTCCTTGGAATCCACAGACTACAGGAATCGCACCCTTTTCACACGCCTTGAACAGACTAACCGGATTGATCCCAACCACGCGAGCGTTCCCGTAGACACCATCCGTCCGAATTCCAGCTTGCCCCCCGCGAAACGCCATCGCCGGATGTCCAAGGGTTTTGAGAGTATGAGCAAAGATAACTGAACTCAGTATCTCTCCACATGCCACCAACAAATCCAATTCTCTCAGGTCTGGCTCTACCGTCGGATCAATATCTCGGAGCATATTAATCAACGTATCCGTTGCATAGGGTGCCCCTTTTCGACCAATCGCGCTAACCACAACGACAGGAGCAAAACCTTGCTCTTTAGCGCTGATTACTTTTAGTGCCGACTGCACTCTCGCCTCATGGGTGGCAACACTGGTACCACCAAACTTCATCACCTTGATGCGCGGCTTAACGGCCATGGGTCTCCTCCTGGAAAAGCTCTTGAAGCGTGCTCGTAAACTTCTTATCCGCAACAATCAACATCCGGTCGTGCATGTCGCTTATATGATCCACAATCGCTCCGCTAGCAATCGCCTTTTGCACAACTTGAGCGGTTAAGCCTTCTTCATCACGCATGTTGACGGCATGGATAAGGACTACACATCGATCTTTACGAATAGTGCAATGGTAATTCAAGGGACCCAATGCTTTTTCAATATCGCTCGAATTATTCTCGGAGATCACAAATGACAGCCCAGAAGGGGTCAATTTTAAAAAGTCCACGCTAACGGCGGCTTCTCGCACTGCTTTAAGAACATTCAGACGTTGAGAATGAATATCTCCGCTTAGCTTTGAAACATGAACTTGGGCAAATCCCGTTCGCACCTCTACCTGACTGATCCCTCGTTGCTTCTCAAATGCAATCTCCTTTACTGGAGCAGCAGGCTTACTGGGTGCACAATCAATGGTTTCATTTCGAGGGTCCGTTTTCCGGCTCATTGGTTCCCTTCCTGCGCCTGACCACTCAGAATGTTCTCGGCCTGAGTCCATACATCTGCATCCAACTGGATTCCGGTCGCGGTGACGTTCGCTTCCAGTTGCGCAATGGATGTTGCGCCTACGATGACAGAACTAACCATCTTCTGTCGAAGACACCATGCTAGTGCAAACTGCGGTAGAGAGTAGCCTAGTCCCTCCGCAAACGACTTCAGGTTTTGTACTCGTTGAAGAACCTCGTCCTTCAGAACTCCACCCATAAACATATTGCTGTTAGTGTCCGAGCCACGACTTCCTGCTGGAGCAGGCTGACCAGGTAGATACTTACCCGTCAGAACGCCCTGTGCGAGCGGTGAGAACACAACATTTCCAATCCCAAACTGTTCACACACAGGCAAAACAGCATCCTCTATATTGCGATGCAGCATGCTGTAGTTGGGTTGATTACTGGACGGTGGATTTGCGTTGAGTTCCTTGGCTAAAAGGCTTGCCTCAGTTAGTCTCTGCGCAGGCCATTCACTGACTCCCCAATACAAAACTTTCCCTTGACGCACCAAATCATCAATGGCTCGAATACTCTCTTCGACAGGAGTCTCAGGATCAAAACGATGGAACTGCATGAGGTCGATGTAATCCACCTCCAACCGCTTGAGCGAATTGTGAACCGACTCAAAAATGTGCTTTCGGCTAAGCCCACGATCATTTGGACGATCACTCATGGGGAAGAAGCATTTCGTGGCGATGAACAGGTCTTCCCGTTTAAGAGGTTTTATCGCGATGGCAAGCGATTTCTCAGCTTCGCCTGCATTGTAAACGTCCGCGGTATCGAAAAAATTGATCCCTAAATCAAATGCGCGGTGGACGATTTGGGAAGTGGTCGAATCTTCCAGGGTTCGACCGTGGGTAAGCCAGCCGCCAAGTGAAACTTCGCTGACTTTGACGCCGAAGCGCCCCAATTTTCGGTAGTTCATGCCAGGGGGAAGAATACCCCCTGGCAGGTTCAAATCAGGCCTTGAACCAGGACTTGGAGAGGTTGCCGGTTACGGGTGGCTCGAAGCGAGAACCCGCATTTGCTGCAATGGCTCCCATGATAATAACGGCCAGCGCGGCTAAGCCAATCAATGGCATCAGAATGATACCGATCACCACAAACATCAAAACGATGCTGATGATGTAAAGCACAAACATCACGATGCTGAAGGTCAAAGCTTGGCAAGCATGATGATAAACAAATGGCTTATCCTTCGCGATGAAGAAGAAAATCAAAGGCGAGATAAAGCCGATGAAAAGGCTAAGAATCCAAACCAGTAGGGCTTGGGTCTTCTGATCCTGAGGGATCGAAGGATCGGATGGACCAGCAAACGGAACCGGGCCACCCTTCGGGGTACCCGAGGTTGCTGCCGAGGCTACATTCGCAAATGTAGTGGAAGGCGGTGTTGGCGCAGTCGGCGGAGTAGTGGGTTGCTCAGGTGGTTTATTCTCGTCCATAGTCAGTACCTAAAATCCTCAGACGAAGTATCCCCCAAAAAGGATTTCACCATTTGTGAATTTGTTTGAACATAATCAAAGTTTTTTTCATAACTCTACGGACTGAGTTCAAAAAGTATGAAGCGAGGTGGGCGATCTGGTCGCCCAAAAGTTTGAGCAACTTTAAGTTTTCCTGCACCCGCAGCTTCAGAAATCAAGACTTTAAACTTGACCTCCCAGTTGTCCCATATCTGTTGGCGATAGGGTTCAGGGAAGGGCTGGCCAGACATAGTAGATAACATCAAGGCACCAAGCGTAGGACTTCCCTCCTCAGCAGGATTAAGCATTGCCCGATTGTTCTCAATCATGTTTACAAGCACATGGGTGAAGCCCATTTGCTTCATAGTGGTGGCGAACTCTTCACCCGAAGTCATTCCATCGTAAGGAATCATGGTTCCATGTCCCGGATTTGCCCAGTAATAGGGCACATCCAATACATAGCCAAAGACTTCGTCATACATGGCGATTTTGACGTCCTTCCCAAGTTTGTTAATCTCTTGTGCAGGTTCATAAAGTGGAATATTCATCGCCTGATATTCCTCTGGAGAAACCTTGCCCGATACCACCTGCATTTGATTTGTAAAACGATAAGTGTTCAAGAGATAAAGACTTATCAAAACTTGAACTGTAGTCATGCCGCCCATTAGGTAAGAGAAGCCTTTTCGGGTTGTGAGTTGCCCAGCAATCAATGCTAATGGAACCGCGAGCGTGACGATGTAGCGGCTTTGTTGAGTCAGTACAAACCAAATCAAAAGGCTTATCAAAACCCCACCAACCAAGCTGCGCTCAAACCTCTCTTTCTGTCCAGCAAAAAGGCCGAGCACCAACGCACCGATAATCGCAATGCTAATGGCACCCATCGGGTCACCGCCGCCGATGGTTTGCTGTGGATTTACATACCTTCCTGGCTGATAGGCCAAGCCCACAATGCTGTGTCCAAGTCGCTGTGGTTGGATTCCACCCTCCGGTGGGGCTTCCCTACCAACTCCGAATGTATTTTGCTCACGAGTGTAGATCTCGGCTCGACGCTCGTCCCAATCTTTGCCCCCAAGCTTGCTATAGAAGAATGGAAAGACTGGACTATCCTTCCAAACAACATTCTTGATGTACCAGGGGCTCGCCAAAGCCAAGGAAGCCAGTCCAATAATGAAGACCGGCTTCAGATTCCGTTTAAGCAAGATCGCGCCAACGAGCGCAACCAGTCCTGCGACAGCAATGGTTTGCAGACCTGTGTATTTGGTTCCTGCAGCAAAGCTTAAGAGAATGGCACTCAGCCACGCATATTTAGTGTCGTTACTGTCCAACCACCAGCAGGCAAAGATCAGCCCCAAGCCTGCATAGAGTCCATGGGCGACATCAATGTAGGCAGTCCCGGATTGCCAAAGGACAATCGGAACGGTTGAGAAAGCAAGACTTGCCCACCAACCGGCACGCTGGCCATATCGTTGTCTAGCCAGACCAAAGATGGCAATAGCTCCCAGCAAGGTGTAGAGCCAAACAAACGCCTTTGCTCCTGATTGTCCTCCCCACTTGAGACCCAGTAGAAACAGGCTGTCCACAGCAAAAGGAAAGTTCGCCTGGTGGATAAACGGAATGACATCTATCTTGCCTGCGGCAAGCCACATCTTGGGTACAGCCAAATGGTAGGCAATAGAATCCCAGTCGGCCATTGTGCTTGGAGCCAAAACTCCAGCAAGAGCCATCAAAAGCCCGACGCCAATCGCAACTGGAAAAAGAAGATCTGGTCCTTTAGGCATCTGGAGCTTAAAAACTCCTCGAATGATGCCGGGCTCAGGACGCCATAGACGAGTAGCAATCGCCGCTAAAAGGAGGATCGCAATCAGACTAATCTCAGGCGCAGAATTGAAGAGTCCAATAAAGAAAGTTAACGTACCCGCAACTCCCAAACCCAAGAGTCCGCTGATTCCAAAGCGAGCAGCCGAATCCAGCTGGCTTAGCAGCCTAGAGAATGCAAAGAGGGCTCCCACCCAACAGATGCCTGTGATGGCGACAGCGATGAGAACACCAAGCATTGATGTGAAAGTATACAGGTTGAGGCTAACCAAAAGACCAAAAGGTTACTGATGACTAGCTCTGAATCTTGCGTAACACTTCTTCCCTGGAAAGCCCAGTAAGCTCTTGTACCGAATGCAGGATTCCACCCAAAGTACCAACCTTCAACGGCCTATGAGCGGGTATCGCCAGAGTCTCGGAGGTAACGAGGTGCTGAATGATAATATGGCTTCCCTTTTGTCTTACCACCACGAAATCCAACCGAGATAACCTTGAAGCTAACTCAGCTCCATTTATGTCCCGAGGTAGTTTCAAGCAGACAAGACCTCTTCTCTAACGAAGATAAGTCTGATCGCCGAAGGCATTTCTCCACCCTCAAAATATGCGCGCACAGAATCGGCGACCATGAGTTTTAGGTCCGCCCAATCATCCCCTTGAGTAAAAATACGATGTCCCAAAGCTTGTGCTTCATACCCTCCATCTAGAGAATCTCGGACCTCAAATACAATTTGACTCACATTCCTATTGTACGCCTGAAAGATGAAGTCTCAGGTTGGCTAAAATCAATGAACCAAGCAGATGCGGCGTTACTGGCAGATATACCGAACCTTTATCACATCTTCGTTCGCTCGCGAACTAGAGTTTCGGGCCAATTTCTTTGCAAAAATTTTCCAAAACGCCATCTGGATATTCTTCTTCTTGCTTATCTTGCTGGTGGTTTATCGAAACACCGATTCCGTCGCAGGTTGGAGTCGTGGCGATTCCTTTGTGCTCGCAGCAACTATCTTCATGATGACCTCCATTGGAAACATGGTCTTTATGTCCATCATGGAGATTCCCCAACATGTTCGGCAAGGAACTTTGGACTTCATTGTCACCAAGCCAATTGATTCTCAGTTTTGGGTTTCGGCTCGCAAATTCAACTTCGATAAGATTGGGACATTCTTAGCAGGCTTGGCCATGCTTTTCATTGGGCTCGCGTCCACTAAGGCCACTCCCACCCTGCCCGATGTGATGGCGTACATCATTCTAGCGGGTGCCTCCCTGGCCATTTACTATTCCGTTTCGCTGATCCTTATGACCACCGGGATTTGGTTAGTGCGTGTAGACAATCTCTGGGTTCTTACCGAGACGATGACTGATGTCTCCCGATTCCCGGTCGATATCTATGGCGCGGGAATCAAACAAGTACTGACATTCGTTCTACCGATGGCCTTCATCGCTACGATCCCAGCTTCTCAACTTGTGAAGGGTGCAGAGTGGCAAATGGTTGGACTGGGATTAGTTTGGGCTTTCGCCTTTTTTGCTCTATCTAGATGGTTCTGGCGATTCGCGATGAGCCATTACACCAGTGCCAGTAGCTAAGGCTAGTTCACTCCCCCGCCGCTGATGGTCACTGGTTGGCCGCTTGTGCCAGTGCCGAATCCAGTGTTAAACGGAAACGCCTTCAACCGGAAATAGAAGTTAACGCTAGTTCCCGCACGGAATCCCACAGGATTATCCAATACCGTCAAAACCGCTTCTGCACAGTGAAGGTCGTAAGTGAACTGAAAATGACGGCTCTCAAAGCGTTTGAGATAGCCGTTGTAGCTAAACAACATACTAGTGCGGAGACGACCCCACTTAAACCCATCCACAAATCCGCTCGCAGTACTCCAAGTCTTTCGGATCCCATCATATTTCGCGCCTAAACCTACAAATGTAGCCCCGGGCTTATAGGCCATGTCCAAGTTGATATTGCTCCAGGCTTTCTGAAACGTATCGTAAGTGCTAAGCGCGCGAAAGGAGATGTACTCTACCGGTCGATACTCCATCCTGGCTCCCACTGACTGCCAAGGCGTAGTTCCAAAGGAGTTAGTCTGTTCAAGTTGCAGGATGTCATAGCCAGTCTGCGCCCCAATCAGAATGGTGCGATAGGGACGGATTGTGAGGTCCCCCGTAATCTGGTTTGTCCGCCCAATTCGGTCTATCTGCAGTGGCGAATAGCCATAGGGACGCAAATAGCTGTAGCGCAGATTCAGGCTTGTATCGGCCCCTAGCATATAGGTGGCACCCAACCCTAATCCAAGGTTGTATTGGGCTGTATCATCGCTGTAAACCCCTTGCTTAAACCGACCATTCATATCAAATCGAAATCGGCGGTTACTACGATCGGGTCGGTTAAGGTTAAAATCCAAGTTTGTTCTTGTTAACCTTGTCTTATCAAGCGAATTCGCAAACTCACCGATGCTGAGGTCAGCGGTAAAAGGCCAGCCGCCGTCTCTGCCGCCCAGGAGTCTTCGGGAATCTGTACCCAGGGACAAAACCGGAGTCCGATCCCCTCCACTAAAGAAGTTGTTGGTTTCACCAACGGGAATAGCTCGCTGGTAATCAAACTGCGCAGTTGCCCGCTTCAGATCATAGTCGGCTCGCAGTTTGACATCCATCTGCTCCCGTTCATTTGTGAACGATGCATTCTGCGCTTTACTCTGCGTATAACCCAGATCAAAGTTAGTTCGGAAGTTTGGAGTCCAACGGCGAACATCTCCCACCTTAAAGCTTTCAGAGGTGGACGTATTAGCTCCTGTCTTGTTCTCACTCCTCAAAACATCCAGGCGCGTTTGAGTACCCCTCCCCTGAGGCATCAACAACCCAATTCGTGTATTGAAAAGAGTAGATTCTGGTGCGGATAGATAGTTCCGCTGCTGGTAGTTATTGTCTACCGTCAAAGTTCCGAAAGAAAAATCCTGGCGATGCCGATTGTTGATCGTTAAAGTCCTGTCATCACCCAAGATGCTGTAAGCATTCACAATGCCCCGCATATTGGGGTTTGAATAGGTGTAATCAAGCCCGAGCCCAGGTCCTTTTTTGGAGTAATAATCAACCCTTGTGTCCAAGAATGAGTAGTCATCCTTTAATGGAATACCGAACTTAAACTTGACATAGTAGCCCTCGTCAAAGGTCTGTCCCACTTCGGGCAAGTACCGGTAAGTTCGTTCGTCGAGTGGGATAGATAGGTAAGGAAGCTTGAAGATCGTCTTCCCAAAGATGTTGATTCCAACCTTTCGAAAGATTGCTCTTACCCCTGGTCGTATCGTCACCTTGGCTGAATGAAGGTGATAGTGGGGTGAGGTCCTATCGCAAGAAGTAACATCGCACTTCTCCCCAAAAATCTCATTTTGAGATCCGTATGCCAATCCGCCATTTATATACAAGTTTCGTTGTATATTTCCACCCAAAAGAGACGGCCTTGCTTCGACATAGGAATCACGGGCTAAAAAGGTCTCATTCCTCATATTGACCGTGACTTCATCACCCTTCACATAAGCTTTCTCTCCAAAAACTTTAACATTTCCCTTAGCTTTAAAGATGTTCGTAGAGAGATTGCCTTCTATCTCATCGCCGAAGATTTCGTATCCTCGATAGATCAAATGAGCACCGTTTTTTAAGGTGATCATTTCTCCATCCTGCTTGAGATCGCCTCTTTCGACCTTTAACTCTTGGCGACTAGGATCAACGCTCGGTTCGGGGAGTTGTCCGGTTCTGATTGTTGGATCATTCACCACGGGTTGGGTTGGCGGCATTTGAATAGGTTTCGGCAATAATTCCTTATCTTTCAACGTGTCGATCACCGTTCGAAAGGCACCCGACATATCTTGACCAAACCCCAAGGAGGCCAAAGCAAGTCCACCCAGAACCACCCCGAGCTTCACTCAAGCCTCCGTACAGCTAAGATGCCGAATACGATAAAGATGATATTAGGCAGCCAGGCTGCAAGCCAAGGTGATGTCCATCCGTTCTTGCCTAGAATCTCGGTGGAGATAACCCAAGCGTTGTAATAGAGCAACACAACAATCATGCTCAGGAAAACACCCATAAAGGCACCGCTTCTGGCAAACCAAACGGCGAAGACAGGTCCAACAATAGAGAAGACTAAACACGAGGCCGGTACCGCAAAGCGGTTATGATATTGAACTTCTTCGTTACGAGTGTTCAGGCCATTCTTCTTGTTGGCTTCGATGGTGGCCTTCAGTTCCTCAAGGGTTTTCTCCTCCGGCGAAGCTCCTCCGAATAGAGAATCCACATCAATCGGCTCATTGATTAAAATCGGATCACCCGGCTTTGCACTCAGTAAGTCTTGGTCCTGCACAACCCAAACATAGGTGTTTTGCATAGACCAGTTCCCCCCACTGTAAAAGCCTTTGCTAGCTGTCGTGATTACCACCCGGTTCTTCTCTGGGCGCTCAAAAAGGACAATGTCGGTCAGGATAAGGTTTCCTTGGCTGCCTCGCTGGATTCCTCCAAAATTCACGTGCCAGTTTTTGAGCTTCAATCCTTGGTTCTGAACAAAGTTGGGAATGCCCCCCAAAACTCCAACTTCCTTCGAAAGCTTGTTGAACCTCTTTTCAGCAGGCGGCATCACCTTCTCTACCAAATAGAAATTTCCTATCGCAACGAGGAAACCGAAAAACGCAATTGGAGCGATAATCCGCAAGATACGAGCACCCACTGCGCGCATGGCTGTTAGCTCGGATTCTCGCGTAAGCCTAGATACCGCTAAGGATGCGGCCAACGACATTCCAACGGGAAGGGTCATATTGGCCCAGAACGGAGTTTTGTATAAGATCAGTTGGGCAAAAGCAGAAAAAGGAACATTCTGAACCGAAACATTCTTGAACAAAAAAATAAGCTGGTTGGCCTGAAACATCATCAGGACGGAAAACGTGCCGATCAAAAACGGCACCGTTAGCTCCTTCAACATGTATTGGTCCAGCTTCTTCATCAGGATTGAACTCTAGACGTTCGGAACGTCACAATGAGCACCACGATTGCCATTGTGCACAGTCCGAGGATCACAGGAATAGACGCCACAGGAGGAAATGCACCGGCGACATAGGGAATGCCGACGATTGCAACAACAATTGATACCCAAGCTGCAATGAATTTTCTCGCGAGGCCCTTTCCTACCCACGCTCCTTTAGCGTGCTCTAGTAAAAAGGGAGCACCACACCGCTGACAATGAGTTTGGCCCGTCGTGCACATGTAGTTGCACTCAAGACAAGACAAGTCGCCTTGCCCTGCCGGTATCCGATAGTGCCTCCAGTTCTTAAGAATCCGATGTTCTTCTGGAAAGATCGCTTCCGGCATTTGCTGAATGGCATCTTCGGCCAAGGCGATGGCATGGGCGGGCATGCCTTTGCCATAAACCGCCTTTGCAAGCTTGAACTTAGCCGCCGCATTTCCCGGTCGCATACTCAAGGCTTCATAGGCGCGGTCAATGGCTTCAACATCAATCTGCGCCAAGGCTCGCTTGTTAAGTGAAGACCTCACCGCCGGAAAGGCAAGCATAGTGATGACGACTGCCACCAGGATAAGAGGAGCCATGTATGGCTCTTTCGAAAGTAGCGCGGTCGCACCCAACCCAATCCCAACACAGATTCCGGTAAGCGCACTTAGGAAGTCTATATCGCCCTGAATGGCCCATTGAATCAGGCCCAACACCCAGATGCCGATGGGAACCCATACGGCGCATCCAGCAATAAAAGAACCTGTATTCTCAAAAAGGTGGTCACGCAGCACCCGGCGATTCTTCCTCCTTTGGATCTTTTATCTGACTGTCTTGAGTTGGTACTTCAATCGACTTCTGGAAGGAGAACCTAGGCTCGGTCTTGTCTTGTAGTCTCTTTATATTGGCCCGATGCCGGTAGACAATGAAGACGGACATGAGGACGTATCCGCCCAATACCCATGGGGAATCTTTGAAGGCGATACCGAGCGGGATCGTGGAAAGAGCCGCCACCATGCTGGCCAAGCTCATAAATCGAGTGGTGCCTAACAAGACCGAGAATAGTCCAAACGCACATAGGGCAACCAGTGGCGATGTCCCGATTGTCATCCCGAGGGCCGTCGAGATTCCCTTGCCTCCTTTGAACTTAAGGAACGGGGAAAAACTGTGGCCAATAATGGCCATGGCTCCTACCAAAAACCAGAGTTCCTGACGCTCCGGCAATAGGTTGCGCGCAACCAAAACAGGCACCAGACCTTTCAACATGTCGAGAAGGAAGACCGGAATTGAGGCTTTCTTGCCCAGCACTCGGCCAACATTGGTCGCGCCAATATTGCCGCTTCCTACCTTCATAATGTCTACGCCATAGGCTCTAGCTACCAGTACTCCTACCGGGATAGCCCCAAGCAGGTACGCGCCAACGAGAAGTAAAGGAAGTTCCAATGTTTATGCCTTTAGCCTTTTAAGGCTTTGGAGGTAGGTTTCACGAACTGCTTCAATAGCTTGTTCATGTCGGGCTAAGAACTCGTTTCCGGTGGAGTAACTCATCGTCTGGGCTAATCGATCTAACTTGTCTGGATTCTCAGGAAGTATGTCTTTCTCCAACCCCAAAAGACCAAGTCTTAAACGAACTTCTGACAAATGAGCATGTGCTTGTGTCATCTGTTCCACCTCAACCGCATTGAGCATTCCCGAACGTCCAAGGTTACGAATTCTATCGGGCATGGAAATGCAACGAAGTTCTGCCTTGTCCGCAAGCGTCGCCGTTGGATAACGCATTTCCTGCAAATGGACCAACCACTCCAAATCGTTCAAGCCGCCGTAGCCCAGCTTCACCTCACGTCGCACATGTTGCGGGCGGACGCGCTCTGTTTCCACCCTCTTTTTCATAGCCAGTAACTCTTGTAGCCGTTCTGGGGTCAATGGCTGAGCGTAGGCCGCTTTCAAGATCATTTCAATAGCCTGGGAAGAACCATGGATAAGCCGCGCTTGGCCAAGCGCAAATCGTTCCCACATCTCCATCCCTGACAACTCGTACGCCCCTAGTGCCTCAAGGGAGCGAACCAGAAATCCCTTTCCACCATCGGGACGAAGCCGTAGATCAACACCAATCGAAGCTCCAACTCGTTTAATCTGGCCAAGCAATGCAAGGAACTGTTGAGCCTGAGACTCGGCCTCAGATTGCCATTCGGGCTTGCCAACTAAGAGCACCAAGTCAGCATCGGAATCAGCGCCCATCTCGTATCCGCCGTAGCTACCTAGCCCCACGATATCAAATCGCACCATGAGCCGCTTAGCACAATGAACAATCAAGGCATCCGTTAAGGTCGACAAAGCAAGACCAGGGCTAAATCCACCGCTAAGGGTCCACCTTGCCAACAGGTGACATCGTGAACGAACATACACATCGGCAACTTGCTTAATCGATATATCAAGCGGGAGGCTATTCAAAACAGCCTCATCCTCAATATCTTCTTCGATTTCTCCACTGACCAGCATCTCAGTCAAAGACAGAGATTGCTTAAACTCGTTGACCAATGCGGGAGCCGAAAAAGCAATTCGCTCCACCCTCTGGAGGCTGTCTCGATTCTCCGCCAGACTTGTATAGAATGCTTCAGCGGCAGGCAAAGAATCGAACCATTGAAGAACACTTGGAGCCAGTATTCCCAAACGCTCCGCAACCTGATCTCGCGGACTTCCCGCTGAAGGCTCCGGACGTAAGATGGACTTGTACAAGGTTTGGATTGTACGCCGATGACGAGTGAGTTCGCTCTCAAGCTGAGACCACTTTTGCCGCCCCATTAGTTTTGCAAGTCTGTTTCTCGCTTCGGGCGTGACCGGGATGCTATGGGTCTGCTGATCGCCCACTAATTGGCACCGATGCTCTAACTGCCGCAGGAAGGTGTATCCCCGCTCCAAACTTTGAGCAACCGGGTGATCAACCAACCCCTGAAACTCTAATTCTTGGAGGACGAACAGAGTATTGGCGGCCTGCAACCTAGGAATCTGATAGCCGTGAATAAGTTGAAGCGCCTGAACAAGAAATTCAACATCGCGAATACCTCCGGCACCCCGCTTCAGATCATCTAAATCTGATCGTTCTTCGATTCTCGTCTTCATCGCAAGCATCGCCTCTAGCTCTGGCTCACTTAGTTGAGGACGGAAACATCGCTCTTGGCGCATCGCCATCCAGCGTTCTTTAAGGCTGTCCGGCCCAGAAATTGGTTTTGACCGTATAAGCGCCTGAATTTCCCATTGCTCCGCGTAGAGCTTGTAGTAGGCCTCATAGCTTCTCATAGATGGAGCCAATGCTCCGGCATTGCCGTATGGACGTAATCTTAGGTCTACTCGATAAACGGAACCCCGCCCCATCCGATCACTTAAGGCACGCCCAAGTTGCTGGCAAAAACGGATAATCTCCCGATCAAACTCTTCATTCTGACCATCCGGAACCACATACGCCAGATCAATGTCTGAGCTAAAATTCAGTTCTCTGCCCCCAAGTTTTCCAAAACCGATGACCATCACGGGACAATCACCATCGATCTGTCGCTGACTCGAAAAGTCTCGCCAAACCGACTCTACGGTAAGTTCAATCAGAGCCTCGGCTAAATCACTCAGGCCAAACCAGACCTCCTCTTCGGTCCAGTTCCCAGCAAGATCATTGATCACGATGGGCAACGTCCATCTTTGCTTCAAAAAGCGGATTCGATCTAGAGAATGAGAAGGAGAAGTTGCCGCCGCAAGCATGGCTCTTCCCTCCTTCATAACGGTTTCACGAGTCAGCTTTCTCGCCAACTCACCAGGCTCTAAGACCAAAGATGCCAACTCAGGGTTTTGGATCAAGGAATCCGAAATCGGCTGACTGGCTCCAAAGAGATCAATCAACAGCTTGGCCAATTGCGGAACGCTGGTCAGTTGCTGTAAATGGACATTAGGATTGGTGGTCGCGGCTAACCAACGTCCAAGATTAGCCAAGGCCAGATCAGGATCAGAATTATCGCGGAACAGATCCACGAATTGGTCAGATAACGGCTCTCCCAGAACCACAGCCAAGTGCTCAAGCGATCGTGATGCCGATTCCTGATCAGCAAACCCTGTATTCACACCCAACTACCCAGCATCCTTATCGTCTTCTTGCGCAGGTCCCTCATTTCTTAACCACAGTCGTCTATCCTGGTGGTTAATTCAATCGAAAAACCTATAATCACTAATTGAAGTATGACGTCATACGCAGTAATCATGGCCGGAGGTTCGGGAGAGAGGTTTTGGCCCGTCTCTCGAAAACATAGACCCAAGCAGCTTTTGAAGCTGACTCATCCTGATGAGACCTTATTGGAAGAGGCGGTCAATCGAATTGCTCCGCTTATTCCAAAAGAACAGGTGCTTATCGCCACGGGCAACCATCTGCTCGAACCCATTCAGAATGCAAACCTCATTCCTAGTGAAGGCGTTATTGCTGAACCGGCAAAACGAAACACCCTAGGGTGCTTGGCCTGGGTAGCGGCTTATCTTCTTGCCAAGCATCCGTCCGATGATGCCAATGTCTCGATGGCGGTTTTAACGGCAGACCATAAAATTGGCGAACCTCAGCTTTTCCGTGACACAGTAGCAGCGGCCTTGAACACCGCCTCCAGCACAGGTGGATTGGTAACTATCGGAATAAAGCCGACCCGCCCCGAGACGGGCTACGGGTATGTAGAAGTAGGCTCTGCCCTAAGCGGCGACGAGCCAAAGGCATACCGTGCGGAAAAGTTTAGAGAAAAACCCGACTACGAGACCGCTCAGCACTATGTCCAATCTGGAAACTTTCTTTGGAACTCGGGAATGTTCTTCTGGACTCTCCGTGGCTTCTTGACCGAAATGAGTCATGCCGCCCCCGAAGTCTATGCGACGATCCTTGAAATGTCCAAGCAGATCGCAGCTAAAGATATGTCGGCCGCCGCAAAACTGTTTGACACCCTGCCCAGCGAATCAATCGACTACGCTCTCCTCGAAAAAGCCAGCCAGGTTTATACCGTAGCGGGCAACTTTCCATGGGACGATGTAGGAGCTTGGGACGCTCTTGAGCGTTCATTACCCTGCGATACCGAGGCCAATGTAGTGCAAGGTCAGGCCATGGTGGTAGATAGTAAAGGCACGATCATCTTTAACGACGAGCCCAACATCTTGGTCTCCACCATTGGAGTGGAAGACCTTATTGTTGTCGTAACCAATGGGGCAGTAATGATTTGTCCAAAATCGGATGCCCAACGCGTTAAAGAACTGCTTCAAAGGCTCCCTGCCGAGTCACCCCTTAGGTAAGCCAGTTACTCGTTCGCCCATTTATTGATCACCCACCAAGAAGCCTGATCGTGAGGCATAAACTTCGGGTGGGTGATAATCTCAAAGGCGGGTAGATAGCCCAGGTTTCCATCTCCATACTGCTTGATGCGAAGGATGACTCTTTCCACATGGGCCTTTGCGACTCGGCACCGCTCAATGTCGGCTTTTGACCCGCCAATGTTTAAGTTGGTGGCAACCGCTATCCGCTCTAGCTGCTCAAAGATTTGACGCGTTGGAATCAGTTTGTTAACAGCTTCACCCGGTTGGTTGTTCGCATAATGGCGACGCGACGCCTCGGCAAATCGAACAAAATCAACCGCTAATTTGCCAAACTCCGCAACCCCTCGCATTGACGTGGTCGGAGCAATCGCAATCGCCCGATTCAAGACTTCTAAAGCCCGATCACCAATCTCTCCGGAAAGCTCCTCTCCGTGGTGCATCCAGGCTAGGAATGGATTGGAGTAGAGCAAAAGTCGACACTTTAAGCCGGATCGAATCTGACTAAATGCGAAGACTCCCCCCACGGCTTGTAGCTCCTCGCTCATCAGCCTCGCCCATTCAACATGGTCCTCTGATTCCTTTCTGAAGGATTCTAGAAATGAAGAGTCTTTACCGTTAAGGGGAGCACCACAAGCTTGGATCACGGGAAAAAGCGTTTCGTAGTTACCCATCAGCGCGCATTCCCAAGTGGTAACACAGACGCCGTACGCCCCCAAATCTTCCACCGCCTTCACATGATCGAGTACGTTTTGCTCACTCTGAGCGAGGTGGCACCAGAGTGCGTTATAGGTGAGAATTGCAGGGCTAGTGACAACCTGAAAACCCTTGTCAATAAACCGCCGCGAAGTCTCCAATGGAGATTTGAAGTATTGCCAATCAAATATGAGGGTCTCTGCCGGCATTGCCCCTAGCGCATCTGGATGTTCTAGGAACATGTCGCCCCAAACAGCTGGACGTCGCCCAAGGGCTTGCACTTTCCGAGCAAGGGGACCAAAGTGGTCACCATAAAGCACTGCCTTGCCATCTACCGGACCGCGCGTGCCCTCACGCGCTTCCGGAAGCGCACGCGATCCTGATTCGCCTAATGCCTCGATTTTGGCTTTACAGTTGGGACACAGGCCCAATTGTTGAGTCTCGTCACCGCCGATGTGAATGATGTCAGACCGAAAAATGGAGATAGTGTCTTCAATAATCTGATTGCACAACTCGACGAACTGAGGATTGCAAGGACACGCCTGTAAGCCTTTGAAAGTTTCTTCCCGAAACTGCTTGCCGTACTCGGTGTACAACATCCCCTCAAAGTGCCCAAGCAGATTGATAAAAGGAATGATCTGAATATCGGAGTATTCCTCTTGTAAGGTGTGAATCATCTCAGGTGTGACGCAACCTACACCATGCGCCCAAGGCGTTGAAGGGTAAGCGAATCGATGCTCCAGGTAGAGACCGATAGCGTTGTAACCAGTATCTCGCGTGAGGGCTAGGTAACGCCGAAGATGATCAAGGGTCGGGGACTGCTCGCGGGCAATATCGAGCATCCACATGCGGAGCTGCATGGTTGCATTCTACTTTGGGAGTGCGTGAGCAAGTTCACGCACTCCCTAAAGACTAGCGAGGCACAATCTGCGCATCAATAATCGTTTTCAGGACGCGATCCGAGCTCAAGCCTTCTACCTCTGCCTCTGGCCTTAGCAACACACGATGCCGCAAGACCGGTAGCGCTAACTCCTTCACATCGTCCGGAATCACGTAGTCTCGACCGCGCAGTGCGGCAATGGCCTTGGAGCAGTTCAACAACGCAATACCAGCTCGGGGAGAACCACCGACCATCACGTCATTGGAGTTTCGAGTTGCCTTCACCATCTCGTAGATATAGCTAAAGACCTTGTCTTCTACTTTAATCTGCGCCACCTGGGCCTGCATACGTGTCAGTTCTTCCAACGACACAACGGGTTGGATGCCAAACTCGTCCAGGCTTTGCGGACGGAAACCGGCGTGATGTCGTTTCAAAACATCTACCTCAGCCTCTGCGCTTGGGTACTCCACAATCACCTTCAGCAAAAATCGGTCTTGCTGAGCCTCGGGTAGCGGATAAGTCCCTTCGAAATCGATTGGGTTTTGAGTCGCAAAAACGATAAAGGGTGGCGGCAATGGGTAAGGCTCTCCGTCAATGGTCGCCCTGCGTTCCTCCATAGCCTCCAAAAGTGAAGCCTGTGTTTTGGGAGGAGTTCGGTTGATTTCGTCAGCCAGCAGAATATTGACAAAGATCGGACCTTTTCGAACCTTGAAGTCCGTCGTTTTGGGATCATAGATAACGGTACCGATCACGTCGGAAGGCATCAAGTCTGGCGTGAACTGAACTCGACCATAGTCCAGATTCAGAGTTTTAGCCAAACAGCGAACCAACAGCGTCTTGGCAACGCCCGGAACACCTTCCAACAGAACATGTCCATTCGCGAGAACAGCAACCAAGACCTGCTCAATCACCTTCTCTTGTCCAGCAATCGCTTTTCCAACTTCAGTGCGGATGCGACCCGCCAACGCTTCGACGCTCATCGAACGCAAGGATACCGAGACGAGACAACAAACGGCGACGTACTCTGAAATGAATTCGCCTGGTAACCTCTTATCCCTCCACCCATGCTCGAGATCAAGCACCTCGTCAAGCAGTACAAATCCCACCTTGCGGTGAACGATCTTTCGATCACCATTCAGGGGGGAGAAATTGTTGGATTATTAGGTCCCAACGGAGCAGGCAAAACCACGGCCCTCCGATGTGTGGCAGGCATCTTGAGACCCACGGGAGGAGAAATTCTGATCAATGGCTGGGACATTGTGAAGGAGCAAGGCAAAGCCAAAGCAGGGCTCGCTTTTGTGCCCGAGGTTCCTTCGCTATACGAGCTCCTGACCGTAGAGGAACATCTCAAATTTGTTGCCATGTGTTTTAACACCATGGATCAATACGAGGAGAAGAAAGAAGAACTTCTTACCCGCTACAACCTAGCCGAAAAGCGAAACGAATTGGTTGCGACCCTATCGAAGGGCATGAAGCAAAAGCTTTCGGTCGCTTGTGCACTGGTACACAACGCAAATGTTCTGCTCTTTGATGAACCTCTCATTGGTGTCGATCCCGCCGGCGCACACGAACTAAAACAAGAGATCCTGCGCGCAAAGAACAGTGGTGCCGCAGTCCTCATTTCCACCCACCTATTGGATACCGCGGAAAAGTTATGCGACCGCGTGATTATATTGAATCGAGGCACTAAACGAGTCGAAGGAACGGTTCAGGAGCTTCGTCAATTCAGCGGTATGGAATCTAGCAGTTTGGAAGAAGTATTCCTAAAACTTACGGAGGAACAGGCTGAAGCCACTCATCTTCCTCACCGCTAGAACATTCGTTAACGGAGTCAAAAGAGCCCTTACCAATCCTAGGCGTCTGATTGCGTTCCTTTTTGCGGCGTTCTGGCTGGGGCGATTCGTGCTGTTTCCTTCTCAGGGTGAACGCCGCGCATTTGATCCGAGCCAGTTTAATCGAGCTACAACTATGCTGGGCAGTATTGACCTAGTTCGCGTGCTTGATGCGGTCGTTTTCAGTGCCTTTCTTTTCATCACTTTCTTCTTGGCTTTAGGTTCCTTCAGCACTCGCAATAGCTTCCGCCCTTCAGATGTTGACGTTCTGTTTCCGACTCCAGTTGAACCTAAACTCGTCCTCATTTTTCGGATTGTTCGCGACTACCTGTTAACACTTCTCGCACCCATCTTCTTTATCATCGTCGGCTTCAGGCCGGCTGCCATGGGGGTAAAGAGCCTGCAAAGTGCAGCTGAGAATCCAGACTCGGTTCGCCAAACGATGCAGGTTGGGGTGTTGGCATGGTTGCTTGTGGCGTTTTCCTGGGTGTGCATCAACTATGCAGCGTCCCTCTTTATCAACCGTAGCGATCTGGCCAGTTCCCGAAATAGACGTCTCCTTGGCTGGGGTTTAGGGATCATCATGATCTCGGTCTGCGGATACATTGTTTGGCAAGCTTCAGGCTTCCAAAACTGGAAAGATTGGGCAGAGTTGACGGAAAACCCAGGGCTACGAATCTTCTTCTTCACAGCCACTTTTGCGACTTGGATGGTGCACGGAGTGGTCAATGCAGATGCTTTGTCCTTGGCCCTCGGTGTCGGAAGTTTGCTAACCGTGATCATCGTTTGCATCAAACTCTCCATGACCCAAGCGGGATGGATGTATGACCAAGCTGCGGTCAAAGGCTTTGACTCGGCCGATGCACGAAAACTCCAACAGTCAGGAGACACCATCGGTCTCATGGCGGCTCAAGCTCGCCAAGGGCGGGTGAAGTCAGGTAGAGCGAAATGGGTTTCGCGTTGGACCCTCCCCGGTCCGCGAGCCATTCTTTGGAAAGAAACCATTATCACGTTACGAAGCACATTCGTTTTGGTGATTCTCTTTGCTATCATCAGCATCTTTCTCACCCTCGTGGCATTGGTCACAGGTGGAGACCAAAACACCAAGATAGTAGGGTCCGTTTATCTCATCATGCAGGGACTTGGCGTCTTCATGACATCTTCAGCACTGGCCCAAGCTGGGTTCATCGAGATGTTAAGAAGAGTGGATGTTCAAAAGCCTCTTCCCTTCAACTTTTCCACGACTATCCTGTTTGAAGTCCTCGCGAAGTCAATTCCGCCAACTCTTGTCGCTTGGCTATGCAGCCTTATAGCGTTGTTTATCCGCCCATCTGTCTGGGAATCAGTCTTGGCTGGAATTATCGCCTTGCCATTCCTAGCGGTGGTCATCTGTTCTGTAACCTGCCTGACAACCCTGCTTTTTCCCGACTTTGAAGACCCGTCCCAGAGAGGATTCCGAGGCATGATGAACTTTGTCGGCGTGGTCGTCGCCTGTTTTCCCGGTGTTCTCGTGTTTGGCGGATTAGCAACAATTGGAATCACTCCGATATTGGCAGCAGTGGTAACCGCAGGACTGAACTTGGGAATCGCGGCATTCGTGGCTTCTATTTCTGGCAATCAGTACGCACAATTTAACCCTTCTGAATAGAACGGTACAATCCTTGTAGTAAGAGCATCGTCATGGATTTGCAATCTGGTTGCCCAGAGCGAACTAATCGCGCCATGCGGTTGTTGGGAAATTCGAATACGCCATGAAGATTCGCAGTTCTACAAAAATATTTCTTGGATTCGCAGCCCTGGTCACGGGTGGATACTTCGGGTGGCAACTTTATGCAGGCTACTCCGTAGATGGGATAAAGTTTGATCCCGTTAAGCCATCAAAGGTCAACATTATCGGCATTTCTGCCGATAGTGGTTATCGGATTTTGGTGGCAAACCATGCCGCACAACTCATTCGCGGGGGCCCCGGGAACTTTGGCCCTTCATCCTCTGGCGACGAGTCTTCAGGCGATGCTACCGAGAAAAAACGGGTGCCGGTTCGCGAAATGCTATTGGCTCTTCAGGGCGATGAGGTAGCACTTGGTCAGGTTGTAGCGGTCATGAACGAGATGCAAGAAACTGCAGACTGGCCAACCGAAAGAATCATCTGGAAAGAAACCGACATCCAGAAAGCGCTGGACGGTGATCCAGTGTTATCCGAAAAATTGGTAAAAGACATCAACGTCGGGCTGGATGGATCACCTCAGAAGCAGATTAGCCTTACTGCTCATGAGAACGGCATCATGATTGAAGTCCAGGTCCCCGTCAAGGTCCAAGTGGGCTCAGAAGTCCGAGATATGAAGGGACCTCTTTTGGTGCCCTACCGATCTCTTATTGCCAAGTCCATTGAGCGACAGCTAAAAGAAAAGGCATATGATGCGCAGACAGTCGGCGCTTACTATGCCGTTGAGGCTCAGAAGATTTCCGACGGTACCGCAAAGAAAGAAGATGTTCGAGCTAACTTGGCTCGCATTATCGACCCTCAAACCAACGCAGAGCTGGCTCGCCCTGCCCAACAAGTATTGAAGAGCGCAACTGTCGTTATCACGGACGCTCTCATTGATAAAGCATCGTTCAAAAACTACGAAGCCCGTGGTGAAGATTTGAACGACCTGACCATCGAACTTAATGACGAAGGCCGTAAACGCCTTTGGCAATATAGCCGCCGACGTGTGGGCACGCAGTTGCTTCTCATTGTCGACGGTGTCGCAATCGCTGCTCCTCGTATTCGGCACGAACTGGCTCAAGGTGAACTCCAAATCACTCAGATGCCGGACAAAGTGCTAGTTCAAGATGCAGTAGATGCCATCAATTCCAAAACCGGAGTAAAGAGCTGAATGAAGCTTCCAATTAGTGTCCTCGCTATCGCGTTAGTTGCTGTGGGTTGTAAAGGAGGCTCTGGAGAGAGTGCCTATGTCCCCACTCCCCCACCCAAGATTGAGCCAGCCGCTGTCAGTAGTGGCCAAGAGGCCAGTCTGTTTCCAATGACCGTTGGCAATAGCTGGACCTATACCGCTAGCACCTCTGTTCGGGCGAAGGCAGGCACACGCCAAGGAGCCAGAGACGTAACTTTCCGCGTTTCAAAAGTGGACGATACGCCCAATGGCAAGCGCGCCACGATTGATCTGGTTGTTGAAGGAAAAGTTACAGAAAAGCAGATTTGGCTCTTGAATTCAAAAGGGATCTACCAGGCTAGCGTTGGTGGAGCAAATCCCCGTACGTTCAGCACTCCGATCCCATCTGTCATGTTTCCTGTGGAAAAAGGCAAGAAGTTCTCCTGGAAGGGTTCCGCTGGGAATGCCAACATGACCTACGAGTCCGAGATCATCGGCTCAGAAGAGATCGACACTGAACTTAAGAGATTATCTGCCATCGCTGTCGATTCCAAAGGCACAACCCTGATCGGGAAAAACACCGAAAAAGTTGACCGAACCGTCTGGTTTGCCCCAGGAGTCGGTATCGTACGAATACGTGAAACCACCGTTGGCAAAGATGCCGCGATGGATTTGCTAATCAGCCTTAAGAGCTACAGCGTAAAATGAAGAAGACCTTTTGGATCAGCATCTGCGCCGCCATCCTTATCGTTGGCTGCGACAGTAAACCGACGTCAAGCGAAAGCACGGCAACGGGTTCTGGGCAGGAAACCAGTGGAACCGCCACTACCGGCTCCACAACCAAAACCCCAACACCTTCCCTAGATCAGGTTCCCGCGAATCTGAAGCACGATGCATTCGAATATTACGGGCTTGGGAATTCCAAGAAAATGAGCGTTCAGTTGACCGGAACCGGGATTTCTCAAACGGGTGAAGTATCGGTAGAGCTGGATAAGGTTGAAGGGCAAACTGCAACGTTCAAGGTCGTTAGAAGCGGAGCTGTAGGGGATAGTCTCGGGTCCGATTTTGTGACAGTCGATGCAAAAGGCGTCAATGCCGTTGGGAACTCAATGGGCAAGCTATCGCCCGGAAGCTACGTGGCTCTTCCTGCCGACCTAACTCCAGGCAAAACTTGGAATGTGAAAAACAAGATTGAGCGAGAAAATGGTCAGCAGGTCGAGGAAGACAGTGTTTACAAGATTGAAGGCTTACAAGACTTCAAAACGAAAAGTGGTTCTCAAAAAGCCCTAGTGGTCACATCTAGTGGCACTGCAACCGTAACCAATGCTGGTGACGTGAAAAAGATGAAGAGCACCACAAAGAGTTGGTATATCAAGGGACTTGGCCTAGCAAAGACCGAAATCACGTTCACAGAGCCTGGTCAACCCACGAACACCATTACCGTGGAGGTCACTCACTAAGTAAACATGGTTTTAGCCCTAATCGCTGCTTCCGCCCTAACCACACAGAATCCGGCTACGGACTACTTTCCGTTGCAGCCTGGGATGCGCTGGACATATGAATGCTCTGGCAGTGTAGTAGGAAGCTATAACCAAGAGATTGGGGCTTCAACTGATATTGATGGAAAGCAAGTAACCCTTGTGCACATCAAGGAACGGGGGAAGACAACTCAAACGACTTTCTATGAAGCATCTGAGAATGGTGTTTACATCCTCGGACACGATGCAAAGAAGCTTTTTGAGAAACCCCAACCCGTCTTCATCCTTTCTCAGAAAGGCGCTGAATGGACCCACAACGCCCCTTCTCCCTATGATGACGACCCCAGTGCAGGGATAAACTTGAAAGGACGTTCCAAGTTTATCGGTACGAAGACATATTTGGGTACAAAGCGGGAGTGCATTGAGGTTAAGACGGAAGCTAAAATCGGCTTGACTGGCACCACTGCTACCACCTTTAACACCACAACGATCTATGCAAAAGGCATAGGCATGGTGGAGATGCAGGAAACTGCAAAGATAGGCAAAACGTCCACGCAGCGCAAGATCGTTATATCAAAGTTCGAACTGCCGCAGGCGGACGGTCAATGAGAATCGCTGTACCCCTCACGCTCCTTGCCGCTCTGATTCTCGGAGGATGCACCGGTGGCAGCCAGGGTGCCGGACAAGCATACAGTGCCATAGGTGAACTGAACCCTTCAGCTAAGATTCCATCGAAAGCTAATCTCAAGATCGGTGAGATCAATATGGAAGTTGCCATCAACCAGAAAACCAGTGGCGACAATATGACGCTGGAACTGGAAGCCCATGGCCAGACATTTGAGACTGAAAACTACTCAGTCAACAACAACGCTTTCGAACTCATTGATGTTGCGGATGAGCACTATGAGCCTAACCTGCCTCTTCTGAAGTTTCCCATGCGCATAGGCGACAAATGGGAGTGGAAAGGCACCATGACATCAGGACAGGAGCCCCACAATGCGACAGCCGTGGTGACCAGCACTAGTGATTCCGTCCTACTTCCAGGCTCAGGCACCGTCGATACCGTTTTAGTGGTTGTGGACTTGTCTATCGATAGCGGAGGTCCTACTCCTGCAACCCGCAAGCTTCGCTTTTGGTTTGCCAAAGATAAGGGATTGATTAAACGTCAGTTTGGAACAGGTTCCAGTCGAGAACCCGCTGAGTAACCATGGCAACCGCCGCTCGAAGTTTCGGTCAGGCTAGTGAACGTGGCAAAAGAGCGCCTCGCAACTTTGATTGGTTCTTGCTGCTTTCTGCCTTGATCCTCTTGACCTTCGGACTGATGTGCCAGTTCAGCAAGGCCTATGATACAACCAGTAAGGACTTTTATAAGCAAGTCATTAACGTTGCCCTTGGTCTTGTTCCCTTCACTATCTTTTGGCTAGTGAAACCCAAGCTTTGGATGAGAGCCGCCAATGTGCTGTATCTCATCAATTTAGGCTTACTTGCCATGGTTTTGGCCATTGGGGTCAGTAAGAATGGCGCGGAACGATGGATCAACCTGGGATTCACGGAGTTTCAACCAAGCGAAGCTGCAAAGATTCTGATTGTTCTCACCCTCGCCACGTTCTTTGCCAAGCGCCACGATCAAATTAATCGCTTTTCGACCTTTGCATTGTCTCTGCTCCATATCGCCCTTCCGGTTGTCCTGGTTTTGAAACAACCGCACATGGGAGCCGCCCTGGCAATTGTTGCCACTTGGTTCTGCATATGCCTCGCAGCTCAGGTTCCCTGGAAGTTTGTACTTGGGGCCGCTATCTCCGTGACGACGCTCCTTGCGATCGCGTTCACCATTCCCTCCATTGGAAAGCTCTTCGTGAAAGACTATCACCTTGAACGAGTCAAAGCGATGGTCGTGCGGGATGAGAAGGGAAAGAACTTTCAGACGGATCGCGCCGCAATTGCTCTTGGCTCAGGTGGCCTTCTAGGAACTGGATTCCTTAAAGGAGAGCAGAAAAAGCTCAACATGATTCCGGAACAGCAGACAGACTTTGTCTTCACAATAATCGGTGAAGAAGGTGGTTTAGTCGGCTCAACCCTTGTGTTGCTTGCATTCGGGTTCTTTTTCTACAGAATCTGGCTTGTATTTTTAAGTGCCACGGAGCCTTATTATCGAATGATTGCGGTTGGGTTGTTGGGAATGTTGGCATTCCACACCATTGTCAATCTGGGCATGGTGCTTCAGCTTCTCCCTGTGGTGGGTCTGTGGCTCCCCTTTATGAGTTATGGCGGTACCGCCATGTGGTTGTGTATGGCGAGTGTTGGGCTGTTGCTCAATGTAAAGAGTCGAGAAAAGCCTGTCCTGTTCGAAATGGGACGCTGATTCAAAATTCGCATCATTTCTTTTCTCTCGTACGTCTGTATCGCTAAAGCGATATGTCAGAAAGTTCTGCTCCAGCTCCAGTAGATGTCTACGCAGTGATCATGACCATGGTGGATACCATGGCGACCATCGCGTGGTCCAAGCTAGGGCTGCAGCCCGACCTGGGAACAGGAAGGATAGAGAAGGATTTGGATCAGGCCAAAGTTGCTATTGACCTGACAACACACCTCGCCAGCTTCATTGAGCCTCAGCTTGATGAAACCGACAAGCGACGTATTCATGGTTTGGTACGAGACCTTCGTATGAACTACGTCGAAAAATCTAAGGAATGAGCATGGAAAGAACGCAAGGAAGAGTCATCGGTTCGTCATCGGTGGTCAATCGGATCAAGATGGCAGTTCTGGATCGGAAAGAAGCGGCACAACGGGAACGTGACAGAGTTGCCGGGCCTTCCGTACAAGATCGCCAGCTTGCGTTGATCCATTTTTACCAAGAGTACGAAACTTTGGTAGAAACTCTCTGCGACGCAGCTCAGTATGGGCCAACGCCGTTCCTAGAGAAATCGTACAGCTCCGTTCGCGAATGGATGGTGGCTAACTACCCAAGCGTCGGCAAGTACATCCTGGCCTACTTGCGTTTTGAAATTGATGATCGAGGAGATGCCTTCGAAGCTCTTTTCACTGCCCCTGATCTCACTACGTTTTTAGAGACAGATGACGGTAACATGATTTCGCGAATAATGCGCACGCGGGAGGCGTTGAATCTCTACGGAGATCATCTCCGCCAGCTTGCTGCCGCCGCATAGAGTATGCGCCAGACCTTTCATCACGCAAATTTTGAAGCCCTTGCCGATATCTGGAACGAGTTCTACTCGGAGCCGTTCCGGGTGGATGCCCAACTGATAGAGCTAAACACCACCAAGTCCCCGGTTTTTGATTGGGGTGTTTCTCAGATTGAAGTCGATGCGGCAGGCCAAGTTCTTGGTTTTGTTGCTTTTAAGCGATCAGCCGCCGGACTCTTTAAGGGTCCATCCATCGATCAAGCGCATCTTTCCGCCATCGCCTATCGCGATCCAAAAATCGCGGTTGACTTAGTCGCAGATGCAAAACGCACTCTCCGTAACCGAGGTGTGAACCGCATTCTTTTTGGCGCCGATTCTCGACACTTCTGGCCCGGTTGCCCTCAGGAATGCGGCGGAATCTGCGGATTCCTGATGGTAGAAGGCTTTGAAGATCAGGCAGAGTACTTCGATGTAGAAAGGAACCTTGAAACATACTCTCCTCCCCGTCCCCTTACCTCTGGGTTCGAATATCGCACATTAGCCAGTGATGACGATGTGGTTGCCCTGAGGATCTTTCTAGAAGACGAGTTCCCGGGAAGGTGGCGTCACGATGTAATGGACAAAATTCGCCATGAAGGCAATCCAAGTTGCGTTTTCGGTGCGTTTGAGGGCTCTAACATCGTAGGCTTTGCTCTGATTCAAGATAAGACCTGCCAACTCCCGATTGGCGGTGCCGTCTGGAGAAACGCACTCGGCGAAAACTGGGGATCGCTAGGCCCCATTGGCGTTTCAGCTCAAAAGCGTGGCCTCGGTCTTGGCCATTCCCTTCTCTCTGCAGCTTTATTGGAACTCAAGAGTCGAAACGTCCAGCAGTGCCTGATCGACTGGACAACCTTAGATAAGTTCTACGGTGAGCACGGTTTTGAGATCACTCGTCGTTACAAGGCATCTGAGCTACGCCTATCTGACTAGCTTTAATCATTTCTCGACTCAAACCTGCGCACTAGCGAGAGATTGGGTTACGCTAACACAACAATCAATACGCACTTTATATTAAAATATAAATTTATACATTAAGCCCAGTTTCGCAAAAATAGGAGATCACTTCATCTCACTTAGTCCGGGGCTTAGAATCTATGTCTTTTTTTGTACCACGCCTACCCCCGTCGCAAGAAATGAAGTTATTGATAGTCTTAGTCACCGTTCAAAGTTTAGGAACTGAACGCTGAAAACCGCCTTTGCATAAGCAAACAATCTCTCCTGTTGACTACGGACAAAGAGAGCTGGGATATGATCGGTGAGTCTAGCCTTTTGGACTGAATCTTTGGCTAAGAAAGAAATACAGACTCAACTTTCAGAATGAACTTGCAAGCATCACGCACTCTATGAATTTAAACCAAGAAGTCCCTTTACTCTTTGGTTGATTTCGTCTCGGACTTTCCGAACATCATCAATAGCTAGTTTTGCTGGATCATCAAGTCCCCAATCCTCACAGATGAAGAGCCCTGCAGGACAAGCTGTTTCCACTCCGCACCCCATCGTGATAACCTTATCCGCTTTGTCAACCATCTCCTTTGTTAGCATTTTGGGATGTTGACTTTCCATCGAGATTCCTAGTTCAGCCATTACTAGCACTGCCAATGGGTTTAGGACACCTCCTGCACTGGTACCGGCAGAGTTAGCTATCACGGGCAGGTCATGATGAGTCGCGTAGTAATTCACAAATGCTTGTGCGATCTGAGATCGACCAGCATTGTGAACACAGACAAACAAGTAGCAAAATTGTTCAGAACTCGGACGCTCACTTACATTCATCGCCCTCTCCTTTTTGGATCGCTTGAAGAAACACAATAAGCTCCGAGATAGTGTCCCGATTTAGACTACAGCATACGCGTTTACCTTGTTTATCGGTTTGAATCAGACTAGCCTCTCTTAACTCCTTTAGGTGGTGCGAGACAGTAGAAGTTATCTTGCTTGCCCCAGTCGTCTGGCAACACAGCTCCCCGGCGGAAGGGTTGTTTACTGACTCGGGACAACAGGATAGGCACCAGATCAATTGCAAACGAGTTGGTTCGCCAAGTGCACGAAACATTTGAGCGGCATCAGACATTTCGATCATAAACGAAATAATATCATACATTTCGACACATTTAGAAATATAATCGACTTCATGCTGTTTAGCCCCTCAGAAAGCAAATGCTATTCCGCAGAATTCATAGGCACCTTCACCATCGTTCTCATAGGCTGTGGCGCATTCGCTACGACCCCAGAAGGTCCTACGAAGTCGGTGGCTGTAAACTTGGCCTTTGGTTTAGCTGTTACAGTCATGATTTGTGCCCTGGGACACGTTTCGAAAGCTCACTTTAATCCCGCAGTCACACTTGCATTCTGTGTATCCCGGCAGTTTCCGCTGCGTTGCGCTATAGGCTATTGGCTTGCCCAAGGAGCTGGAGCGATAGCAGCTGCCCTGATGATCTCTCAGATATCCACAGCGGCGAATGGGGCCACGGTTCCAAGCGTGCAACCAGTAACCGCCATCCTCATTGAGGCACTTCTCACATTCCTCTTGATGTTCGTGATTTGCAGCGTTTCAAAAGACCGAAGGGCACCATCCCATTTATCTGGACCTGTCATTGGAGGAGTGGTTTTGATGAGCGGCCTTTTCGCGGGACCCCTTACTGGCAATAGTCTAAACCCAGCCCGTAGTTTAGGCCCAGCTTTGTTTGCTCCAACAGCCCTACCCTATTTGTGGATCTACATTGTTGGCCCATGCCTGGGAGCAATGGCTGCTGTGATGTTCCATAGCTGGTTAGCCATGGACTATATGCATCCAGTTTGCTTAGAAAGCTGTTGCTAGTCACCTCGGCAACACAGCATCGTTGTAGTGATTCCCGCTAAGCAAGAATCACTACAGCTATCGAATCTTCACTTCAATAGCGATGCAATCTTCTTATCAATCTCGGCGACTTCAGCCGGTTTGAATCCGACCTTTACGTGACGGATCACACCTTGCTTATCCACCAAAAGCATTGTGGGAATGCCTTGAACCTTAAGGGTTTCCGCGAATTTTTCTGCCGCATCCGTATTCTTCGTGAACGGGTAGGTGTACTTGTTAGTTTGTAGAAACTTTGCAGCTTGGTTGGCCTTGTCTCGGCTCTCAAGGATGTTGGCCCCAATCACTTGGAATCCTTTTGACTTGTACTTATCGTGAAGTTTCTGCATGGTAGGCATGGCCGCTTTGCAGGGACTACACCAAGTGGCCCAAAAGTCAATGAGATAAACCTTTCCTTTCAGAGAAGCGGGGGTAAGGGTCTTGCCACCCGTTGTAACCAATGTGAACTTGGGCACAGGCTTGTTGTTGAAATCTTGGACGGGGTATGTCTGGGCAACCGCGCCACAGAACAATGCAAAGAGCGGAATAAGCGCAAGTTTCTTCATGGTTCTTTCCTAAAGGTTACTCCCAAATGACCGGCATCGTTCCGAGGCGGTTGCAGACTGAGATTGCCTCAACGCCAAATTTGCTACCTCACAAGCCATAATTGCCTTGATGAAACGTTGGGGGATTGTGTGGATCGTAGCAATCCTTTCTTGCATTCCTCTTCTTTGGCTTCGTGGAACAAACCCCGCAATGCTTCAGGACACGGATACCGCTTTTCTCCTGAAGATCATCCGAGAACAGCAGGACCCACTTTATTGGTTCACTCACGATTGGCCGTTGATGAACCATTTTTACCGCCCGATTTCCACCCTTCCGTTCGAGATAGACAACGCCCTCTATGGAAATCAAGCTTGGGGATACGGGCTAACAAATGCCCTCATATGCTGTCTTTGCATCCTCCTCTTAGCTTGGCTAATGAGAGAGCTTACAGACAGTATTCCACTCACGGTAGGAACCACGGTTTTGTTTGGTCTTTGGCACTGGAACGCTGTTCAATGGATTCTTCCGTGGCTAGGGCACCTTATCTGGGTCATCGCTTTTGTCGGTCTTTTTCGACATGGCTTCAAGGTCAAGTATTGGCTGCCTGCCGTGGCGGCATTCGCATATCTATGCATAGAAGCGGGTGGCATCGTGGGCCTACACTCGCGCATGATTGCTTGGATCCCTGGAAGAACGGCTTCCACAATGACCATCTTCTGCTTGCTGGCTATGGCTTCATACGCTCGGTATGAACGCACCTCTGCTAAGAGAGAGGATCCTAGACCAACCTCAATGGATGAGCCGGCCGGAACGCGCAGCACTGTCCTAGCCTCAAGGAAAAGCCATGCTCCATGGCTATGGGTCGGCCTTACTTTGATCGCCAGTGCGCTGGCCTTGGGAAGCTACGAACAGGCAGTGATGCTGCCCGCAGCATTGCTGGGTGTGGCGGTGTCATTGCGATTGCAGAGATACAAAGTTCGATGGTCTTGGCAGTTTGCCTTTTGGGCACTGCTTATCGCTTACTATCTTGCCCGTAAAGCTTTTCTGCCAGAAGGCAACTCTGGTTACCAATTGCAGCAATTCCGAAACGGTCCAGGGGTCTTCTTCTCTATCACAGCCTATGTCCTTCCCTGTTTGCAGTCTTTGTACATCCAGTTCAAAACCATTGACCTTGGCTTTAGCCTATTGCTAACGGGGCAACTCTACGGAACTCTCTGGAGTACTGTTACCAATCTAGCGGGCCTCGTAGCGGCATCTCGTCATTGGATTTTGGCGCTAACGGGATTAGCCCTTTCCTTCCTGTCTTATCTACCCATGGCATGGCTGAACCAGTTTGACCACTATCACTACTGGCCCATGGCTTTGCGCTCACTGTATGTAGTGGTCCTGGCCTGGGGAACTTGGG
The DNA here is from genome assembly GCA_037190145.1 of Fimbriimonadaceae bacterium. Lineage (GTDB taxonomy): Bacteria > Armatimonadota > Fimbriimonadia > Fimbriimonadales > Fimbriimonadaceae > 55-13. The sequence continues at coordinate 343,447 of JBBCJU010000002.1, read as the reverse complement.
AACTTTGTGTTATCGCGGGCTCGCCCCAAGTTCGGCAAGCGCCTCAACGGCCTTCTCCCGCACCCGGTTCGCTTCCTCATCGGTAAAGTTTTCGCCTAGCTTTCGCAATTGAAGCGCAACGCTTAGCGAGTGATTCCCTTCACCAATACCTTTGCCTTCGTAAACGTCGAAGAGCCACTGCCGCTCCAAAATGTCTCCACATGCCTCACGAATGGCGGCCTCTACCGAAGAATAGGGAGTTGATTTCGCTAGTTCAAAGCTAATGTCTCTCCGGACGGCTGGATTGCGACTGATAGGTTTATATGTGATCTCAGAAACATGATCCAGCTTGGCAATATCTAGTTCAGCCAGTAACGTGTCATGAGACAATCCAAGCTGAGTGGCTACGTTCGGGTGAATCTGAGCGATAAATCCAACCTGAGTACCGTTCACTTTGATCGCGGCATCCCGGGTGGAGTGGAAACGATCATCAGCCTGTGACGAGGGCTCAATCTCAAATGCAATGTTCGCTTGGGCCAAGGCGTTTTCCAAAGCTCCTTTGAGACTAAAGAAGCTAGCTTGCCCAGCTTCTCCCTTTTGCCAAGAAAACGGTTGGAGAGCACCTACGCTAAGAACAGACAAAAGCTTTCTTTCGTCATGCCCCCCATCCTTGGGGAAAAACGCCGCGCCAATCTCAAACAGATGTAAATCCTTTCCGCCATTTCTAACCGCTGCATCTGCGAGACAAGGCAACAATGAGTTTCTCAGGACAGACATCTCGGGCGAGGCTGGATTCTTAGGCCCTATATGTCCACCCGCATTGTCCAAAGGATGCTTATCCCGCAAGGAATGACTGATAATTTGGACAAACCCGGACCGCACGAGAGCTTCTCGAATAAGATCCACTCGGAAGAGCGCCCCGTGAGTACCGCCTACGGGCGTGTGCCCAATCGGGAGTTCTTCAGGAATCTTCTCATAGCCGTGAACACGGCCCAATTCCTCAACCAAATCTTCTTCTCGAACAATATCAGGTCGCCAAGAAGGAGGTGTGATGTGCAGGTACGAGTCCACGCTGTCGTCAGTCAGTTCAAAACCAAGATTTGACAAGTAGCGACGTGCATCATCTGGGGCAATCTCCATTCCCAAAAGCCGATTGGCTCTGTCAAGTCTTAACCGTACAGAGCTACGATTCTGTTTGCCTGGGTAGTGGTCCACAATGTTTGAGACCTGAATCTGCGGCAAGGATTGACTCAATAAATCGGTAAACCGCTCAATCGCTCGGACCACCCCTTCGGGGTCTACGCTTCTCTCAAATCGATAGCTGGCTTCTGTATTCAAGGTCAACTGCTTACGCGTCTTGCGGACGGTTGTGTTCTTAAAGTTAGCGGACTCCAACAATAATCGGCGAGTGGTGTCGGACACCTCGGTCTCTAGTCCACCCATGACTCCCGGAACCCCAACTGGCTTTGAGCCATCGCAGATCATCATCTGTCCGCTCAGTTCATGCTCAATGCCATTAAGAGTGGTGATCTTCTCTCCCGCAGTCGCATGACGAACCTGAATCCGCTCTTCAGATAGCTTGTCTCTATCAAAAGCATGCAAGGGCTGCCCTAGCTCCAACATCACATAATTCGTGATATCCACCAAGATAGAAATGGGACGCATCCCTGCTTGAGCCAAGCGCTTCTGCATCCATTCTGGACTCTGGCCTGAGGCATCTACATTCTCAAAGGCTCGGCAAGCAAATCGGTAACAGTCAGCGGAATGAATCTGGGCTGTAGACTCTGAAATCTCAAACTCAGCTTCCCTAAGAGAAGCAAACCCGTTCTTAGATTTCTCATAAAGATCAGTGGGTTTACTTGCACCATCTTTTGCCAGAACTTCTCTGGCCAAACCAAAGACACTAAGGCCATCTCCACGGTTGCTGACGACTTTGATATCTAGGACATCGTCGCCGTCCACCTCTTCAATGCCTTCTAACTCAAAACCCGCCATCGTCAGCAGATCGCCGATCTGTTCAGCAGAAAGCGAGGTTTGAACATAGTCTTGGAGCATCGAGAATGGGAACTTCATGCGAAAGAGGATTTTACTTGGATTCGCGATCTACTTTCCGAGGCTCGTTTTGAGCTTGACTAAAACCCGTTTTAGAATCCTTTTAGGAACAAACCTAAATATTCCAAGTCAAAAACCTGCTAATTAAACCAGGTCAGTAATCTTTGATTTACTTGGTCCGTGTCATCCGTTCGGATTATCTGAACGGGCTTATTTTTAATATGATCAGAGTTAATGAAACTAGATGCAGCATTTGTGGTGGAAATGTTCTCGAAGAACGTTTCCATATTCAGTGTGAAGACTGTGGCGTCATCGAAACCTTGTCGAGAGGTGGCAAGAAAAAAGTATCTCTTGGCACAGCCGTGATTCAAACAACGCTAGATTTTGGGGGAGGACCCAAGACTCAGTTGCCCAAGGCCGGGTAAAAGTTTCCGCATCGAATATCTAAGTCCATCACTAGAATTTCGCCTGAGAAAACCAACCACGGTGGTTGACACAATTGTGTTTCACGCCACTGTCGAACCGACTCTCAAGAGTTCGCTCTCAATCCTTCGTGAGCGAGGGTTCAGCTATCACTACTTAGTTGATAAAGATGGCAAAGGAATCCAGTGCGTGGCGCCGACCAATGTTGCTTTTCACGCGGGGAACTCAGTAGGACCGCAGGGAGAGGGCGTCAATGAATATTCCATTGGAATAAGCTTGGTCAATCTGAACAACGGCATTGACCCTTTCACTAAGGCCCAAATGGAAACCGCCGCGCTGATTATTACCAAGTTAAAGGCGAGATTCCCCAACATTCGGTTTGTAACCACCCATGCTGCGATCTCTCCGGGACGCAAAAGCGACCCCGATGGATTTGAGATAAAGGTGATAGCGGAAGCAACCGGGCTCAGTGTCTGGCTATAATTTCCTTTAATGACTAGAGTCGGCATCCTTGGCGCAGGTGGCATGGGAAATGTCCACGCAAGGCAGTATCGAAAAATGTCTGATGTGGAGCTTTACTTCCACGATCCACTGCCCGAAAAGAGCGAAACATACGCCAAGCAATGGTCAGCCATTCCCCTGGAGTCTGCCGAAGCCGTGATCGCTAAGTGCGACGTCATTGACGTTTGCTTGCCGACGGACCTTCACAAAGAGTTTGGTTTGCGTGCCATGGCCGCCGGTCGAGCGGTGTTTATTGAGAAACCAATGGCCGGAACAATGGAAGACTGTCGAATGCTGATTGGTGCTTCCGAAGATGCCAAAGTTCCTTTTACGGTAGGTCATGTTGCACGGTTTTTTGCAGACTTCGCTACCGGACATCGCCTGGTTAAACAAGGAAAAATTGGCACCCCGGCAGCGGCACGAACTAGACGCGGAGGTCTCGCTCCCATGGGCTCCAAAGGATGGTTTCAGGACTATCGTCGATCTGGTGGAGTTCTGCTTGATTTGGCCGTCCACGACTTTGATTGGTTGCGATGGACGCTTGGTGAAGTTACGCAGGTTTATTCTCGGTCGGTAGGCATCTCCTCGGGAAGTGGGCCAGATTACGCGTTAACCACCCTAACGTTTGAAAACGGAGCCATCGCCCATGTTGAAGCAACTTGGATGGACCCAGGAGGGTTCCGAACAACTTTTGAGATTGCTGGTAGCGAAGGACTTATTCAGCACGACTCGCGCCAAAACGTGGCGTTGCGCACAACAGTAGAAGGTGGCAAGAGTTTTGCCGATGGAGCCATTTCTGCAACAGACGACCCTTACTACAAACAGCTCCGAGGATTCATCGATGCAGTTCAGACGGGCTCAGAAGTAGCGGTCAGCGGTGCTGAAGGTGCAATGGCCGTCAGCATTGCCTTGGCAGCCATTGAGAGTGCATCAACTGGTCGATCCATCACTCCCGAGCGGTTGTGAGATGTCAGTCCCCAACTCTGTCCGCTTAGCGACCATAATCATAGGAATATGATCACCATCGTCGGCGCGGGCTTTGCCGGCGTAGAAGCCGCTTGGGCGCTTGCCAGTCGCGGCGAGAAAGTCCGTCTGTATGAAATGCGCCCCGTTCGCATGACCCCGGCCCATACAACCCCCTTTTTTGCCGAACTAGTCTGCTCTAATTCCCTAAAATCCAAGCTTCCAACTTCTCCTGCCGGACAATTAAAAACGGAGATGGATGCTTTAGGCTCGATTGTTCTATCGACGGCCCGAGAACATGAGGTTCCAGCGGGAGAAGCCCTTGGAGTAGACCGAGACAAATTCGGCGAGGCCATAACCCTAAAGCTTGAACAACACCCTTTGATTGAGGTTGTTCGAGAGGAGTTCACTCCTGAAGATGCGGAAGAGATTCTAAGTTCTGGGGAACCTAACTTGCTTATACTCGCATCAGGTCCGCTTACCTCTCCCGAAATGAGTGATTGGTTGGCAAAATTGACGGGTAGAAGGCATCTTTACTTCTATGATGCAGTCAGCCCAACAGTGGATGCAGCCTCGCTAGATCGCTCAATCATTTTTGCTCAGAGCCGATATGACAAGGGTGAGGGCGATGATTACCTTAACTGCCCTTTCGATAAAGAGTCCTATGAAGCATTTGTTGCGGCTCTTGTATCTGCAGAACGTGCTCCTATCCACGCGTTTGAAGCGGGTGGTGTCCGAGGTGAAGCCGTTGTAGATGCGGGCTATCAACTTGGGACCTCAGGAGAAGGCACCCTGGAAGAACGTTTCCTTGAGAAGATCAAGTATTTTGCAGGATGCACTCCCATCGAAGCCATCGCCGAAAAAGGTGCCCGATCACTGGCATTTGGCAACTTCAAGCCGGTCGGTTTAACTGACCCTAGAACCGGCCGTAGACCATGGGCCGCGCTTCAACTGCGCCCCGAGAACAAAGAAAAGACGCTTTATTCACTTGTCGCTTGCCAAACCCGCTTGAAATGGGGGGAACAAAAGCGAGTTTTTCAAATGGTGCCTGGATTAGCAAATGCTGAGTTTGTTCGATTCGGCGTTATCCATCGAAACACTTACATTGAGGCACCCCAGGCCCTTCATGTGAACCTAGAAATGAAGGAACGGCCAAGGCTTTTCATCACCGGACAATTAACCGGAGTCGAGGGCTATGTGGAATCAGCGGCAATGGGTCTATACACCGGCTTATCCGCCCTTGCAAGTGTGCGAGGGCAATCACTTCCCGTTCCACCACGCCCATGTGCTTATGGCGCTCTCATTGCCCACTTACAAGATGAGACAGAAAGAGAGTTTGCCCCTATGAATGTTAATTGGGGACTCTTTCCTGACCCTGAAGAACCCACACGAGATAAAGGTGTCAAACGAGCACGAAAACTGGAAGCAGCAGCGGCTGGATTTGCTGAATGGACCACCAGCTTAACCTCCCTAGGGCTGCTGTGAACCTAACGTAAAGAAGAAAGTAGCACCCTTGTCTTGCTCGCTCTCTGCCCATATCCGGCCACCATGCCGCTCCACAATCCGAGCGGCTATGGCGAGACCGATTCCAGACCCACTAAACTCTTTGGGAGAATGGAGACGCTCGAACACACCAAATAGCTTATTGCTAAAGGCCATGTCGAACCCAACACCGTTGTCCTTCACAAAAAAGACTCTTGTACCTTTTTGTACAAATTGCCCTATGGAAATGTGAGATTCGGTTCTCTTACTTGAAAACTTCCAAGCGTTACCTACTAAGTTGAGCAATAGCGATTCTAATAGAGTTCTATCCGCTTTCACGAAAAGGTCCGGCTCGATCTCTACTTTTACTTGACGATCTGGCTCTCGAGCGCTCAAGTCCTCAATAATCTCCCCTACAATCTTGGAGATATTCAGTTCTTTCACTTGAATCGTAGCAAGAGAAAGACGAGAGAGATTCAGCAAATCGTCTATTAGGTGAGACATCCAATGGACAGAATTTCGAATCCGCTCAATGTAGCCGTTGCCTTCTTCCCCAATACAGTCTGCATAGTCTTCTTTTAATGCAGAACTATAACCATCTATTGCACGTAATGGAGCACGCAAATCATGTGATACTGAATAGCAAAATGCCTCTAGTTCACGATTAGAAGCTTCGAGCTGTAAAGTGCGTTCGCGAAGTTGGTTTTCCACCTCTTTTTGTGCAGATATATCCTTAGCCTCGCCAAGTACGTATTCAATTTCCCCGCTCAGGTCATTAACCGGTACAAATGAAATTTCAACGGGAGTTTCTACGCCATTCAGGAGCAGGCAACCTCCATAACGATTACCCTTTCCTTTTGCCGCTATACGAAAAGCTTCGATTACCTGACTACGAACTTCTTTATCGAATGCACAAAATGGCTGATCCCAAATGGGAACTGTTTTCATAGTCTCAGCATCTATTCCTGCTGCGATTTGGCCTGGCTTGTTAATCATTATAGGGTGGCCATCTAGCGAAAACTTAGCACTCAGAGTGGTCATGCTATCGATATATCTTTGTAAATCTTCGCCATGCATTTGGGCTTTAAGATTTTCATTTTCTAAGGCTAAATTTTGTTCAGCAAGTTGCAGAAACTCCTTCTCTGAGAGAATTCCTTCACTCATATCTCTGACAAAGAGCGTGATATAGGTTTCTTGCTTAATCTCAAGCCGAGAAGCTCTCATCTCGACCGGAATAGATTTTCCGTGGTTTGTTAGGCATGCCTCGTGAATACGTTGATCCTGTGCATGGTTATTCGAAGACTCAAGATTCAAAGAAAGTTTTTTGAGGAAAATGTCACGATTCAGTTCTGGGATTATCTGGTTGACCAAGAGATTTCCAACCACTTCATCCTCTTTCCATCCGAAGACAGTTACGGCGCGGGAGTTCCAGGACACTATTTGGCCTAGGCTATCTGTTGCGATCAAAGCATCAGCAGTAGCCGACTCACCAGTCACACTCCCCGCCAAATGAATCATAGATGCCTCCAATAGTAACTGGTGAACTTATTGGGTAAATCGCAAGAATACGCAAGAACATACTTCAATTTGTTGCTTTCCTTATTGGGAAGTTAGGCGCAATTAAGAATATCTTGCGCACAAATACATTGGACTACTTATTTCCGAATGAAAACGAGGTCTACGGGGATATGATATAAAAATCACACAACTTGTTCCCGATCACCAATTGAGACTTAGAAATAGACCCAATGGGTCTCCGTTAATGCTACACAAATGGCGCGACTTGGCGTTTCTCCATTTTTCAGTTGAGCCAGAGGTTATCCAATCTACACTACCCAGCGGCTTAACGGTTGACACCTTTGAAGGGAAAGCATGGGTAGGATTGGTTCCTTTTCTGATGACAGGAATCCGACACCACAAGCTTCCTTGCATACCTGGTACCCACACCTTTCCTGAAACCAATGTTCGAACCTATGTTCACCAGGATGGGGAAAAGCCAGGAGTTTGGTTTTTTAGCCTAGACGCGGCCAATTCACTCGCCGTTTGGGGAGCGCGCAAGTTTTACGGTCTGCCCTATCATCGGGCAGAGATGCAGATCACAAAGGATAAAAAGATTCTGTACAGGTCGGTGCGTAGGCTCCAAGAGGCCTCTCATCGCATTGAGATTCAAGTAGGCTCCCCCTTACCTGATCCTCAGCCTGGCTCCCTAGAGTTTTTCTTGGTAGAGAGATACCTTCTCTACTCTCATCATCAAGGAAAGATCTCTACAGGGCAGGTTCATCATGTGCCTTACCCTCTTCACTCCGCTTCATTGCTTGACGTTAGCGAATCCATGATCAAAGCAAATGGACTTCCGGAGCGTCCCTGGGAACATATATGTTTTTCGCCAGGAGTTGATGTTGAAGTCTTTGGTATTCAGCCTACCTAGGCTGCACTATCGAGGCCATAGTCGTCGACTTCCATACTTTTTGCCGGCTCGGCATTGACGATATCCCAATTGTCACAATCCAAGCGCCGGCAATAAATCATCCGTTGGTGGCCCCCACTCTCAGCCTCAACATCAGCGGTTTGAGCAAACCGGCAGTCGAGACATAGCTCGGGTTCAAGGAGGCGGACGATCTTTAACTGCTTACGGGACATTACTGCACTTCACTTGAACCATGTTGGGTTCAGTACAGGAATCGTTGGTTCTTAACGCCCGAAACGAGTCGTCAAAATTGCTAGGTTGCATAAAATACTTGTATGCCCATGATGCGATGGAAAGAAAGGCACCGACGAATGCTGGCCGCCAATGATGAGTCTTGGCAAGAAGGAGGCAAGGAACCGAAGGATCCTGGCCTTCGGGAGGTTTACTCCGATGTGCAGCGAGCACCGATTCGCCTCATCGTTCTTCCCCTGGGTAAGGCAGTCAATCAAGGAGGGATTACTCGAGTTGCCGATGCCTATCGAATAGAGAGGGTTGACTTATCCCAGGAAACCGATAGAGCGATCGACTTTGCCGCAAATCGAGGGACTAAAGGATGGCAGCCTTGGCGTTGGGTCTCAGCTTCACAAGCTCTTACAGAAGCTCGGCAAGATGGCTACACCATCTGTGCCCTAACTCTCTCCGAACAAGCAGTTGATGTAGCCGTTGCGCCCTGGGTATTTCCTCTGGCAATATTGGTGGGCGAAGAGAATGCCGGTGTTCCTAGCGAGCTAGAAGCTGAATGCGACTTTTCAGTAGCGATTCCAATTTACGGCTTAGTTCAATCCCTTAATGTGGCGACCGCAACAGCCATCAGTCTAGAGTATGCGGTCCGAGCATATTCTACGGCCCATCCAGAATTTGAACCGGTAAGAGCATCAAGTAGGCAACTCAAAGGGTTAAGTCCAAACGTGTACAAATGAAAATGCCTTGTTCTCAGAAAGAACAAGGCATTTGGGTTTGAGTTCAGGAAGTCTTAGGCAGACTTCTTAGATGCACGGCGCTTTCGAGCGTATGCCGCCAAACCCATCACACCAAGAGCCATTGTGAAGGGCTCTGGAACTGGGGAGCTTGCAGCATCTACGATTCGCAAATTGCCATTCAGCAAGGACGCCATAGTTGTGCGAGCACCGGTTGCTGAATCTACGGAAAAGATTGCATCTGAATCGGTGGCAATACCATAGAGTGAACCTTGGTTAAAACCCAATTGCAAACTAGGCGACCCCTGATTCCCTAGCAGGGTGTATTGAAATGGGGTGGCTAGGTCAACCTTGAAAAAATTACCGTTAGTGGTTGATCCATAAAGAATGCCCCCTTGGATTGCAATGTCACCAAACCCCCCAAGATTGCTCACTCCGGAAGGATCAATGAAGCTTGTAACACCCGATGATAGGTTAAGGATGTTAACATAGTTACCAGAAACATAGTAATAGCTGCCATTGTAAAAGGCAGCGTTTGTTACATCTGTAAGGCTGCCGTAACTGCTACCATTGTAACCAACTAAGTTGCGTACAAAACTAGTGTTGGACAAGTCACCGAGCGTACTCTGATATAACGCTCCTCCGGCAGCATAATAGAATGTCCCGGCATTGTTGTAAGCGAGTGCGTTGCCCTGGATATTGTGTCCGCCTGTATATGCAACGAGTGTTGAACCACCAGTTGCAGCGTCAATTGAGTAAATACCGCCACCACGGGTCAAGTCATTCAAGCCAAAGAATGAACCGGCCTGTGCACTCACAACTGCCGCCGCTAGCGACGCAATAGAAATCAGCTTAACTTTCATAAATCCTCAAATCCAACCCAAGATGCCGTCCACGCTGACCTGCCCTCGAAGGTTCAACTATACGCAATGAAAGAAAACAAAAGACGTACCTTAGTGCATTTACTTAAAAAGCCAGTGGAAATACTTGGGTCTAGCTCCATGGAGTCTGAGTAGGCAATGCTTGACTCAGCATCTTGATGTACTGATGATGAGGGACTTCATACGCGCCCAACGACTGGAGATGTGGATTCATGATCTGTGCGTCGAAGATTTTAAAGCCAAGTTCCCGACATTGCTCCACCATCGCCCAAAGCGCAACTTTTGAAGCATTGGTGCGCCGATGAAACATGGATTCCGCACAGAAGCATCCTCCGATGGCGATGCCATAAACCCCTCCCACCAGTTCTCCTTCGTACCAACATTCGCAACAGTGTCCCCAGCCTTCATGGTGGATCACTGTGTAAACGCGAATAAAATCCTCGCTAATCCAGTTGCCATCAGGACGCAAGCAAGATCGCATCACTTGCTCAAATGACGTGTCAAAGCGAATATCGAACTCGCCCCTGGCAATCACTTTCCTTAGTGACCGAGAAACATGGATTCCATCAATCGGAAAGAGCGCACGTTGTCGTGGCTGGAACCATTGAACTTCTCCATCATCCATGGTCATCGGAAACGCCCCTTCTTCATAGGCGTAGCGAATGAGCCAAGGCGTCAATTCAAGATTGTCCATTTCACTCAGGCTTCAGCCAAGTCATGACGTTCATGATCGGGACTCGTTTGTAATCGGCTAAGTTGGGGGCACTCGCAATAGCTTCATCTGTTGGAACAGGTTCTTGAAACTTAGCCAGAATCAGCCCGTTAGCGATAAAGCAATTCAGATAAGCAGCCAAGGGACGATGGTAGTTAACGATTGATATTCCGTTCCAAGCTACATCCATACCTACTTCGCGGTTGTAGTTATCCACCGCAAAGTGCAATTTATTGCGGTTTGCATCTCGAACCCAAGGGAGTTCGCGAGTTGTCGCAAAGGATTGCAGATTGGCCACCACTAACTTCCCTCCGGGCTTAGTCACCCTTGCCATCTCCGCAATCGCTGATCGAAAATCGAGGATGTCAATAAGGACTAGATAGTTCACAACCAGATCAAACGAGGCATCCGTAAATGGTAATGACTCTCCACTTGCAATCCGATACTCGCTGCGACTGTCTTTCCTCCTGGCCTCTTCGATCAAGGAAGAGGTTGGATCAATTCCAGTAACTTGGGCACCTCGTTCGGACAACATTCGGCAAAAGCGTCCTTCCCCACACCCCACATCTAAAACCTGCTTGCCGACTACCTCACCACACTCCACCAGCATCGGAGCATCCAACACCAGCGTGCGATTGGTATCGTTATGAACTGTATCGATCCAAGCCTGGGCGCTTGCATCCCAGCCGGCGGCATTAGAGGTCATCCGAACAGTTTATCGAATACCGCGGAGAGTCTTGTAAACGTAGGCTAGAACTTCAGCGACGGGTTGGAATAGTTCTTTAGGCACAGCGTCGCCAATCTCGCACTCTTTATGAAGCGCTCGGGCCAGAGGGGGATTCGGGACGATAGGAACCCTGTTTTCGGCCGCGACTTCCCTAATCTTTGCCGCCAGGAAGTCCATACCTTTTGCCACAACAACCGGTGCGGCATGCTTTTCTCGATCATATTGGATGGCTACAGCATAGTGAGTTGGGTTTGTAACGATGACGTCTGCCTTTGCGACGGCCTTCATCATGCTTCCTTTACTTAGCTGGCGACGACGTCGATGCTGAGCCATTTTGAGTTCAGGAGAAGTTTCTCCATCTTTCATCTCTTGCTTCAACTCCTCTTTCGTCATCTTAAGTTGCTTATCTACTTGCTTACGCTGGAAGAAATAATCAATCGCGGCAAGGATAAGCCAAGATATTCCCACCTTGATTGTAATGGTTTTCAGCATTCCTCCCACCACCGCCATAGAAGCCTGAGGGGTCAGCCAGGATAGTCCCATTAAGGTGCTCCAGCTTCCAGAAATCTCCATCCAAACCAAGTACCCAAACAAACCGGTTTTAATGGCTGACTTTGCCGCATCAAACACGGCACGCTGACTGAACAGCCGCTTGAAACCTTCGAGTGGATTGATCTTTGAAAAAGTGGGTTTGAGAGCCTCACCACTGACCACAAAACCAACCTGTGCAAAGTTGGCCGCAACTCCAACCCCCATGATTGTAAACATCAGAACAGCCAAGCCCAACAAAGATGGTTGGAGCACACGCCATGAGTAACTGGCAATGGTGCTCATATCAGTCGTAGACGGAAGGTTTTGGAAACTGGCCCGAAGACCGGTCACGAATCCACTCCCCATCATGCCAATGGCCGATGGAAGGACAAGCAGAGAAGCAATAAGAGCCAGTGACCCGTTTAGGTCAACTGATTTGGCTACGGTCCCTTTCTTTCGAGCGTCTTTACGACGCCTGGGAGTTGCGTCTTCGGTTTTTTCCTGACCACCTTCTGCCATAGATCACTCCTAAACGACTAAAAACCACTCCCGAAAATTCTAAGGAGACCCGTCAATCCTGACTCCACTCCCGTGTTTACTCCGGCGACAAGCGCCGGCAGTCCTACTCCAAGCGCAACCATACCAATGACGATCTTTGCTGGCATACCAACCTGAATGATCTGCATCTGTGGAACAGCCTTATTCATGATGCCAAGAGCCGCATCAACCACAAGGCTGACTCCCAGCACCGGTGCTGCCATTTGGATCCCCAGCAACCCGACCTGAGTTACCAAGCCAACGATTCCATCCTTTAATGCGGGCAGACTTTCCATAGAGATTGCGGGCATCTCGGCATAGCTCTTCACAAAGGCCTGAAGCATCATGTGATGTCCGTCCATCGATAGGAAGATAACCACGGCCAGCATGTATTTGAACTGAGATATAACGGTACTTGTCACACCGTTTACCGGGTTCATGATCTGGCTCATGCCTAAGCCCATTTGCGTATCGGCAAAGGCTCCTGCCATTTGCGCAGACTGCAAAACCAAGCTCATAAACGTTCCGATAAGCAGTCCTGCAACAACCTCATGGGCGATCGCCATCACGAAGCCGTACATATCTGGGGGAGGAGGACCAATCTTCGGACCTAAGGTAACCGTCAGGGCACCAGAGATGACCATACAAGTCATCACTCGGATAGTAACCGGAGTGCTCTGAGACCCAAAAATTGGCGAACTCAGAAACATCGCCGAACAACGTACAAACACACAAAAGAATGAAAAGACCAGAGCGGCATCAAATGGCATGCAACACCGCCGGTTTGTTGGAGTGCTTGACGGCTTGGCGACTCTGACGAGATGTCCAGACTCCAAAATCAACTAATCTAGCAGTCAAGCAATTGAGCAATTCTCTTAGCCCCCTAGAGTTGCCACCCGCTCAAAGCAGGTATGCATAAAGGTCACCAAAGTGGTGAGCATCCAGTTGCCCATAAAAGCCACCACTACGGCGACGCCAAGTAGTTTGGGCACAAAGGTGAGGGTCATTTCCTGAACTTGAGTGACCGCCTGGAAGACAGAAACCAAGAGTCCGAGGAAGAGAGTGACAGCCAAGATCGGAAGCGAGACCATGATGGCGATCTCAATGCCCTGACGGCCAATATCTAGAACGTAAGCTTGTTCCATGCTATCGGTACCCCGAGACAATCGCGGTAACAAGGGTGCTCCAACCATCCGCAAGCACGAAGACAAGGAGTTTGGCGGGTAGCGCCACAACCGTTGGTGGCATCATCATCATGCCCATACTCATGAGGGCGCTCGCCACCACCAGATCGATGATGATGAACGGGATGAAGATGTAGAAGCCAATGATGAACGCGGTTTTGAGTTCACTAATGATGAATGCGGGAATCAGCGTTTCTAGCGGAACATCCTGAGCCGATTGTGCCGTTTGATTACGGATGTTCATGAAAAGGGTCAAGTCCTTCTCATAGGTGTTCTTCAGCATAAACTCTCGAATTGGAGCTTGTGCTCGCTTAATCGCCTCATCCTGCGAGATCTTTTTGGTCAAGAGGGGCTGCAAAGCTGTATCGTTGATCTTTTGGTAAGTCGGCCCCATGATAAAAAAGGTGAGGAACAGACTTAACCCAACGATGACCTGATTGGGTGGAATAGTCGGCGTACCGATCGCTTGTCTCACGAAGCTGAAGATGATGATGATCCGCGTAAACGCGGTCGTCAAAATCATGATCGCCGGTGCAAGGCTGAGTACGGTTAATAGAGCGAGGATTTGCAGCGATGTGCTGACTTCTTGCCCTGCCTTCGGCTGTCCACCTTGTCCGAGGTTTATGGAAATATTAGGGATCGGAAGTCCAGCGGTTCCTGTTTGCTGGGCAAACGCGAAGGTCCCTAATAAACAGAACGTCAAGACAAGCAGAGCACGAGTCGAGATTTTAGGCAGGATAAATTTCAACTTGCCAACCTCTCAAGTCGAGCCAAAGCTTGCTCAACTACAGCATGGTCTGGCAACTTATCGCCAGGAACTTCATCAATAATCGCCTCGAAAGCCGTCTTCTCTGGTTCCTTTGCAGACTCCGTAAGGTCGGTTAAGCAAGTCACTCCCTGAGTGGAAACACTCAAGAGCAAGGTCTTTGTCTTTGCCCTTACGATATACAGTGTGCCGCCCGCAAAGTTCGCTGACTCTTCGATATGGAGCGCGCTGGTTGCGGATGTAACCAGCTTCTTGTTCATCTTGCCCATCATCTTTGGCACCACAAACTTCAGGAGTCCTAAGACAACAGCAAGGGCGATTCCCATCTGGACTAGCGGCATTACCCCCATTCCAGCGTTGCCAGAAACGACGGGGCTAGCGCTGGCTTTGGTACCCAAAACACCACTGCCTTGGGCAAAAGCGCCGACCGTGAGGCACAATCCGATCAAAGACGCGGGCGCGCGCACGTTAGGCGACCTCGCCTAGTCTCTGCAGTCTTTCCTGTGGATTGAGGATCTCCGTAAGACGGACACCGAAGTTATCCTCGATAACGACAACTTCCCCTCTGGCGACCAAGCGTCCATTGACCATAACATCCACTGGTTCGCCAGCGGCTTTGTCGATCTCAATGATAGAACCCGTTCCAAGCTCCACCACATCTTTGACCAGCATCTTGACTCGCCCTAGCTCCACGCTGATCTCCAAGGGAATATCCATCAGGAGTTCTAGGCCGTTAGCGTCTTCTAGGTGACCAGAAGCTCTATGGCTTTGCTCTGCGACGCCGCCCATCACCTGCTGGAATGGCATGGCATCTTCTTCCATCGCCATACCCAAGATGTTGTGGGCGGTTTCGGAATCCATGAGCCAAGTGACGTTACCGTTGATATCTTCTCCGGTTACGGCAATCTGAGTCCGGACAATCTCTTCTGACTTCTGGAGGTTTGGTGGGAAGCTAAAAATTTGGAATCGAATGCTTAATCCGCTGGCAACTACGGTTTCGTTCTTGATATTGCCTACGGCAAGACAGATGCCCTGAACAACTCCTTCCATGACAGATCGGAGGTCGGCAACGATATTCTCATCGACTTCCTGCACCGGCTCCGGCAGAACAGCATTCGCGAGATCACCAATGGTTTCTTGAGGAAGCAAGACAACCTGTGAGTTTTCTGGCAGACCGGCAAACGAGAACTGAATCACCATCATGGGCGAGCCGAGTTCTGCATATAAATCTGCGGTCTTGGTGGCCACAGTCAAAGGGCTGGCAAAGTTCACCGCGGTTCCGCAAGCCTCGCTTACGGTCATGGAGGTGGTCTGCCAAATTTGGCTTTGAACCGCGCCTAACTTGTTTACGACTTCTAGAGGGATGTGCGACATGGATGGTTACTCAGAGATGCTATCGGTGACGGAAAAAACGAGTTTCTTGCCTTGCAAAGCAGGCTTGCCTTCGAACTTGGGGACGTTGCCAATCATTAAGCTGAGGTCATTCTCTGTCTTTTGATCAAGCTTGAGAATGTCGCCCGGCTTGAGAGCGAGGAAATCATGAACGCTTAGTCGTGAGCCGCCTAAGCGGACCGTGCAGTCAACCTTGGAGTTATTGACCTGGTAGGACAGCATTCGGCGGCTAGCAGCACTATGTCGGCGATTGGAGCCTGCAAACCACTTTTGAGCGCTCAGCTTTGTAGTGATCGGCTTTAGCACCAAATACGGAATACAGAGGCTCATTGCGCTTCGTTGCTGGCCCACTTTGACCTCGAAGAGGATGGTGACGACGATATCGTTCGGAGGTGCAATTTGAACGAACTGTGAACTGGTCTCCATACCTTCAATGCCGGGATTCACGATGACCACGCCTTCCCAAGCGCTCTTCAGTGCTTGGAACATTCGCTCAATCATCTGCTTCACCAGAGGTCGCTCGATATCAGTCAGAACGTTTCGATTGATGCCTTTGCCAGGACCGCCCAACATTCGGTCGATCATTGTGAAGACAAGGCCAAACTCAATCTCTAGAACGGCCTGCCCCGTAAGAGGAGGCAAAGACATGATCGTGAAGACCGATTGATTGATGCTTCGAAGATATTCTTCGTAAGGCACCTGCTCAAGGGAGATTAAATCGATATTGACTGGAGAGCGAAGATAGGCGCTTAATCCAGAACCTGCAAGCCTTGCGAAGGTCTCGTGCAGCATCTGCAGGGTTCGAAGTTGATCCTTGCTAAACTTGTCTGGGCGGCGGAAGTCATAGACCTCGTATGCCACTGCGGCTCTACTTCCAGGACGAGTCGCCGGTTGGAATGATCCGAGCCCCATGGAATTGGAAGGCACTTGGCGGGGTGCGACCGGTGCGGACGAACTAGCGCCTGTTCCTGCGTCTCCCTCGCCTCCTAGCGAGTTCAACAAAGCTTCGATTTCTGCTTGCGATAGAATTTCCGACACGGTCTTAAAGCCTTCCTGATAGCGTTACCGGGAGCGTTTGTTTTTGTCGCATTCCGGGCTATCAGTAGATGTATCGGGGTTTGGTCGAGTTTCTTCAGGGTTTCGGAGGAGAAAAGTTAAAGTAACTTGTGAAGTCCTTCCCTGTTCCCAGATTCTTCTGCTCTGGCAGGCGATAAGTCAACTCCGGACTCTTGATCCATTGATCTTGGACCAGTGGGATGCGCTCATTCTTAAATGGTAGCTACGAAATCGTAGGTTCGAATACTCCGAAAACGCAACCGTCGTCAGGTTCAAAAATCTGTGCCTAGCTTAAGTTCAAATTGACTCTGATTTTTGGTGTGCATTTACCTGCAAGTCGCACAGACTTTTAGATTTTGGAGAGTTGGGTTGAAAATTTGGACTACCTGGCGGCAGCGCTTTAAGGTTTTGCGACTAGATTTGCTCTCTATAGAGAAAGGCGAATGTTCGGCTTTTTGTCAATCTTAGATTTGGCGCATTAGCTGGGTCCAGGGGTTGTGGTTTTGGGGTCAGCGCACCCTGAGCAAAAAACCGCGCAGCAAGATTCCTTATCGAGGCTTATAGAAGGTGGGTGGGGATACGCTCAGGGAGTCTGTCCAGAAAAAACCCTGGCAAAAAGGCAGAAAGACCATCCACCCCAACTCCCCTACAGCTAAACAGCTTTCAGAACAATACAAGGCAGACAAACCGCTTACTTTTTGCCACCAACAATGAGTCCCGACTCTGCATCAATCCAAATCTCACGCTGACCTCCAAATGGTATACGCCATGCAAGACGGACATTGCGCCTATTTGTCTGTTTATGATTTTCCGCATCAAGATATTTTCCGGGCGCTACATAGCCAAGACCACAGGTTTTTGGATCGATGGAAATATCAGAAATATCTTTCGATTTTAGGAATCGTTTCGATTCTTGAATAGCTGCATCAAGCGAGAGATTTTGCTTTGCATTTATCTTGCGATTAATCCAACTAGCGCCAATCGAAACAACCTGACCATTTGAGTTTAAAGTAATTGCTGCAGATGCCCCTTGAGTTGGGAATTTAAGCCCTTCGGGCAACTCGTCAATCATGAGAGTCAAGTGCTCCACATAAACCTTTGTAGGATTAGGGATGATTGCAGGTTGGCTCCAAGTGGCGGAACGAATCCTCGCTGACTGGCCAAAAAGCATCTTTGCCAACTTCATGCCTTGGCTCTTAAGTTTCTCTAAATTGAGTTCATAATTAATCTGTCCCACATCTTCAACTTGAGCACGCCCCCCCTCAAACTCTGGGTTTGAATATAGGATCAAAGTGCCATCGTCGAGAAGTGATATTGTCGGACCATCCAACCACTCCAATGCAGTAACATTATTATTGCCACTAAACTTTTTTGGCGACACATCGGGTTCTGACTGTGGCAGTCGTCCCAAAGCAGCAACAATTCGCTTTGCGTTATATATCAGTTCACTATGTGAGAGGCTAGCAGCTTTATCACCAGCCAAAGCAATTCCACGGTTCTGTGGCGGGGATGCCATGATGATAGAGGCCGTAAGCCCGACTAAAGATACTGTTAGAAGTGCAGTTAATTTCTTCGAAACCATACATCACCTGATACCGAGTTACTTGAAGTATAGACTCCCCATAGCCGAGTGAATTCATCACCATGAATCTTAAAGCTTGTGAGAGGAATCACGAGTGGATCTCCTAAGGGAAACGTATCAACATATGCAGCATATGCATCTTGCCTAGCCTGGCTTACAGTTCCAAAGGCAACAAGCCGATCATAAAAAGCTTTTGGATATACTTCAAAAGTATCCACGTTGTTGTCTGGAGAGATTGATTGCGAAAAACCAAAAGTGCATCGGTCGATGAGACCATCAGAGACCGGGAACAGCACTTCGTTGCAGAACGAGGCAACTCCTCCCGCATGACAGGCATCCAGAAACGCAAAGTTTATTGGCGGCTTCCGGGCTAGCCACGCACTGGCACGCCGAGCACTGATTTCAGCCTGAGTGATAGTTTCCTCGACATTGTCGCCAAGGAGATATGGTGGCGAACCAGACCCATGAGTTGATGAGTATAAGGACGTTGCCACCTCAAGTGCAGCAAGGTAGCTTTGTTTTGTCCAAGGTCCTCCTCGAGCATAGTTCACAGTGTTGTGATTCATTGCTTCATAACTAGGTTTGGCGTTCATGGCACCTCCGCTAGGAGTGTTGCGAAAGCTAGTGAATGCAGAAGCCTCATAAATTTGAGCAACATTATATATTTTGACCTTTACTGTTCTTGTCACTGTCTCCGACCCACTATAGATACTTGTGCCTTGATGTTGTTTTTGTTGGAGGTCAAACACACATGTTGCGGTGATTTCGCAATCATAATTGTGAGGGAGCCATGTACTAGCAAAAAACTGACGTTTGCTGCGGTGGAGCGTTACTGGGTATTGATCTATCCCAAAAATTCACCTGAACGCCATCAATGGTAAGTCTTACTGTTCGAACACTTGCAAAGGTTATTGCTGTTGGTGGAATACTGTTTGGGTCTTCAACCGGGGTTCCAACTGTTCCTCCGAATGCACTTGCAAATACATTGGTACCAGAAACGTAGTCTCCTTCTTCGACTCCACCCACACTGGACTTTAAGGTTAGGTATTGGTTAACCACTTTTTCGCCAGAGTTCGATCCACCACCTGGAGGTAAAGGTGGAGATGGCTGACAGATAGTGATTGTATATATAACTAGGGAGAGGAGAATAGATAACATTCGCATTTCCTTAATATTACAGAAAAATTGCAGAACTTTGCAGCCGCTTGACTGATTAGTTTGGCGAATACCAGCCAATTGTCGTGCTAGGCTGACTTTTAGCCGCTTATATAAGTGGATTATCGAATTTATTGAACTCCCCCCGACATGCCTTGTACTGAGGGAATCTTTCTTATGAAGCTTAGTGGTGGCTATGGCCGTGGCCCGTATCTACTTCCTCTTCAGGAAGCTCAGCCATGATCGCCTCGGTTGTCAATAGGAGACCGGCGATGGAGGATGCGTTTTGGATGCACTGTCGGACGACCTTCGTAGGGTCTACGACGCCGTTTGCCGCCAAGTCCTCGAACGTAAGAGTCTCGGCGTTGAAGCCCTTGCCCTCTCGCTTGACCTGATCTACCACGACCGATCCTTCAGCACCGGCGTTCTTGGCGATGGTTCGCAGAGTAGCTTCGATGGCTTCTTTAATCTGCCTCAAGCTGAGCTTTGATGTCGAGTTGATTTGCCGCACGTCACAACCTTGAGGCTTTTTGCTGCTTTTGGACTGGGTAGTTCCTGCCTCAGGGTTGCAGTTCTGTGGTCGGCGGGGGTTTGTAGCTGGCGCACCCTGAGAAAAAACAGCTAAACAGCTTTCAAAGAGACAGTCAAACAATACAAGGCAAAAAATCGCAGGCATTGTGAAGCAACGGTTTTTGGAGAGCAGGTCAGCGAAGTGAAAAGAAACTAACTTCAAAATCAGCTCGAACGGCGAAAGTTGGACGCGGCAACATAATCGACTTCAGGTCTGAAGCAGGTACCACGGCAACACTATTCGTATTGGTTATGATCACGACAGTGGCAGACGGATCAAGTTTCCCGTGGTCTTTACCCATGCTTTCGAGAACAACGACTAACCCCTTCGCATTGGTTGAACCTGACTTCACTTGGTTAAGCTCTTTAGAAATCTGATACCAATCTGACTCCTCAGGCATTCGACCACCGCTTTTCGATAAGTGAATTTGCAGACGATCTCCTATCCATTGCGCAGATTTCTGACGCGCCCGTATGCGTTCGGCTTGAGACTTGGAGGCATAAAGAGGCCAGCAAACATAGAAAATTGCTGCAGAGAACATGAGTAACGCACCTAAAACAATAAACCTTTTACTCATCCACCCTTGTATATACTGTTACTCAAGCAAAGAAATCTAGAAAACATTTTCAATCTGCATTCTACGTCAAGCTCTTAGCACCACATACTCGCCTATTCATTCTTGACGGCACAAGATTCCAGGTTCTGTCAGTACGCATTCCGACTGGTCTTGTTATGGCTCCCTCGACTTGATGAACCGGGTAGAAAATGTTGGACACTGAAACACCATGATCGCTTTGCTTGCACTAACCTGTTTCTTGTCAAAACAGGAGCCAGTGATCTTGATCTACTGGCAACCAGGAATGAGATACAGTGCCCCCACTGAGCTAGACGACACCACTTTAGATACCGCCATTTGGTCCACTGGGGAGGTGATTTGGCGTGACCCTGCACCCGTTTGGGCACGGCGAAATGGAGAGTGGAGTCTGCAACCTGCTATTTACCGAAGGGGCTTTATCGAACCCAAGAAAGTTGAATCAGCCATTGCTCAGTTGAAGAAGATGTCCAAGAACGTGATCAAAAATTGGGGAGCATGCATCCCCGACTCTCACTACACTAGGATAGAGTTGCGAAGCGGAAAGTGGACTTGGAAGATGGTTAGCACTGATGAACCGCGGGAAAACCCACCTTACGGCTGGGAGAAAGTATGGAAGCCTGGTCTACAACTTTGGCGGCAAACCAGGAGAAACGCTCAGAACCTACTTCCGGCAAAGTCCAAAATTATTCCCCGCCCAAAGCAAACGGATTGGCAAAGATATCCGTGACATGAGAATGCCATTGTAAGTAGAAGCTCACTTTTTGCCTGAAGATCTCATCGCCTACTTAACAAGTCCTTAATAGCTCTCAATGGTAACCTACCGAGCCATGAATCGACGTGATTTTCTTCGCGGCTCTAGTGCTCTCCTTGCTAGCTTAGGCTTAGGTTCTCTAGTAAGAGCCGAAAGCCATTCGCTGTACTCTTTGCCAAGGGATTCTCAGGGCAATGCCTATGCTGAAGGTTACGTTTTTCACGATAGGAACGGCAGCGGAAAGCGCGAAGCTGGCGAGCAAGGCATCGCCGGGGTTGCTGTATCGAATGGGCGTGAAGTTGTTCTCACCGACAAAAACGGTAAGTGGCGCTTACCCGTTAGCGAAGACACGATTCTTTTTGTTATCAAACCTACAGGTTGGAAGGTTCCCGTCAACCAAGCAAACCTTCCTCAGTATCACTACATCCACAAGCCAAAAGGCTCCCCTGCCTATCGGTATGCCGGCGTAGCACCTACTGGGCCTCTTCCAACTTCAATTGACTTCCCTCTTGAGCCTCAAAAGGAGTCCAACAAGTTTCGAATGGTTCTGTTCGGAGATCCACAGCCAAGGAACCAAACCGAAGTGGATTACATCGCGCATGACGTCGTCGAACAAGTGGCAAGGGATGCAGCCGCGGTTGACGCGAAGTTTGGCTTAAGTCTGGGCGACGAGATGTTTGATGTCCTCTCGCTTTATGAGCCGCTCAATAATGCAATTGGAACCATTGGTCTTCCTTGGTACAACACCGTCGGCAACCATGACATGAACTATGATGCGCCCGATGATACAACCTCTACAGAAACTTTTCAGAGGGTATTCGGACCAACCTACTATGCCTTCAACTACGGAAAAGTCCACTTCATCGTTCTGGATGATGTGATCTGGGAAGGCTCCGTAAAACGTTCCTACTACGGCATGATTACGCCTCAGCAGTTAGAGTTTGTGAAGAACGACCTGGCTACCGTTCCTAAAGATCGACTCATTGTGTTGGCGATGCATATTCCGATCACTGGCGTTCGGAACCGCGAAGAGCTTTATCGCCTCATCGAGGATCGACCCCATACCTTCTCCGTCTCTGCCCATACTCACGTTCAAACGCACTTGTTCTTGGGAGAGAAAGAGGGATGGAAAGGGAAAACTCCTCACCACCACTTGAACCATGCAACCGTGTGCGGTTCTTGGTGGGCCGGAGCGCTCGATGAAAGAGGAATTCCCCACGCAACCATGAGCGATGGTGTTCCGAACGGCTACTCCATCATTGAATTCGACGGCAGCAAATATAAAGTGATGTTCCGCCCCGCGAACCGACCGGCGGAAGAGCAGATGGCAATTTGGTTACCCGAAGCCATTACCCCTGCAACTTCTGGTGAAACCGAGGCAATTGTTAACATCTTTGCAGGCTCTTCCAAATCAAAGGTGGAAATGAGAGTTGATAACGGAGACTGGCAAGCGCTAGAGAACTTCACCGGTCAAGATCCTTACTATCTTGAGATGAAGAAGATTGAGACAAGCGCCAAGCCTCCGACTGGGCGCAACCTTCCCGGTGCCTCAAACACAACTCATCTTTGGAAGGGCAAACTTCCGGCGAACCTAAGAATAGGTGGTCATGCAGTAGAAGTGCGTACAACTGATATGTTTGGTCAAACCCACTTGGATCGGCGATTTATCCGTGTTGTCACCAGCTTACAGAGTGCATCTGCGGCCTAAGGGTTGCAGAATCATGTGCTTCTCGCGCTAAAGTTAGAAATACAGGACCTTGTTCAAACGTCAAGGTCCATAATAGTTATTGCTGTTGAGCAGTCTCTTCCGAAACCATGAGCCAGAATCCTATTTCCAATCCATCTCGACGCGACGTGCTAAAGGTTGCAGGAGGCCTAGCGGCCACCGCAGCTCTTCCTAGCCTTGCCCTTCCGAATGTCCATATGGGCAGCGATGAGACCATCCAGGTTGCCCTGGTTGGTGCAGGAGGCCGCGGAGGCGGTGCCGCAGCGAACGCGCTTTCTACCAAGAACGGCCCAGTGAAGCTCGTTGCCATCGCGGACGTTTTTCAAGACCGCCTAGATAGCACCTACGGAAACCTTTCTAAGTCGTTCAAGGAAAACGCAACCGTTCCTAAAGAACGACAATTTGTTGGCTTTGATGCCTACAAGAAGGCTATGGATGTATTGAAGCCAGGCGATGTTGTCATCCTGACCACGCCTCCAGCTTTCCGATGGGTGCACTTCCAATACGCCATTTCTAAGAAGCTCAACGTCTTCATGGAGAAGCCGGTCACCGTAGACGGTCCAAGCAGCAAGAAGATGCTGGCGTTGAATGAGCAGGCCAAAGCCGCCAACTTGAAAGTAGGTGTAGGCTTGATGTCTCGACATGCTCGCTGGCTCCAGGAGCTTCATCAGCGAGTTAACAACAACGAGTTGGGCGAAATCCTACTTGTACGCGGATACCGAATGCATGGCCCTGCAGCGACCTTTGAGTCCACTCCAAAGCCAGCTAATATTTCCGATCTTGAGTACCAGATCCGCCGGTTCCACAGCTTCCTGTGGTGCAGTGGAGGTTGTTTCAACGACTTCTACATCCACATCATTGACCAGGGCAACTGGATGAAGAATGCACTTCCTGTCAGCGCTCAGGCCATTGGTGGACGCCACTATAAGCAAAACCGAGAAGGCCAAATCTTTGTAGACCAAAACCTGGATACGTATGGTGTGGAATACACCTACCCAGATGGAACCAAGATGTTCTTTGATGGTCGATGTATCGATGGAACCTACGGTCGATTCTCAAGCTATCTTCACGGAACAAAGGGTGTAGCTATTGCATCCCGTGCCAATGACTGCGGCGGACCTTCCGCAATCTACAAGGGTCATAATATGACCCAAGAGAACCTGTTGTGGCAGTCGACTGACCGAAGCAACCCTTATCAGAATGAGTGGGACGCCTTGATGGATGCAATTCGCAACAACAAGAAGTTCAACGAAGTTCAGCAAGGTGTAGAAGCCAGCATGACCTGTAATCTGGGTCGAATGGCAGCTCACACGGGTCAAGAAATCACGTGGGAGCAGGCAATCAACTCGGATCACGAGTTTGCACCTACAGTGGATAAGCTCGACTACAATACTCCGGCCCCTCTTCTCGCTACAGAGAATGGTCGTTACCCGGTTCCACAACCCGGAATCAAGACAACCAAAGAGTATTAAGAGAACTCGGGGCGCTGCATTGGGAATATCTTTCCCAATGCAGCGCTTTTTGTTGTTTGGAAGAAACAAAACGAGTCCGGTCTAACTTCCGGACTCTGTTCCCTTGAGAACTCTGAAGTAGCTGGTCACGCCTCGGTACCTCTTTAGCAAATCTGAGCGCTTCTCTTCCTGCATTACCGTCAGCGCGGTCGAGACGGGATCAGTAGTCAGCCCTTCTTTCGCGATGATTGTCGCTTGAACGCGATTAGTGAGTGCCCAACCCGTTCGAGGGTCCACAACGTGCGAGTATTGAACTCCACCAATGACCGTGAACTGTTCGGTATCTCCCGAAGTGGAGACCGCACAATTAGCAAACTCTAAATCTTTGGGACCGTTATCATCCCCCGCATTGGGAACTCGGATGGTCCAACCCTTCTTTCCAGGAGGTGGGCCCGAAACCACTATGTCGCCTCCCATTTCCACGAGGGCTCGCTGAATACCGTGCTTCTTTAGGACTTTCTGAGCTTCGTCTCCCCCATAACCTTTGGCTATTCCGCCAAGATCAAGTCTCATTCCGGGCGTTAAAAGCTGAACCGTTTTGTCTCGATCATTGAGCTTGATCTTTTGCCAGTTCACTAAACTACGCGCCTTCTCGATCTCTTCTGATTTTGGCAAAGTGGTAGTTCGACGAGCGGTTCGCCACAACGAAATGAGGGGACCTACGGAAACATCAAATGCACCTTGAGATCTTTGGGATACCTCCAAAGACTTTTTCAAGACCTTAAACAGCTCAGGAGAGACTTTGACGGGCGGGCCTCCAGCTTGATCACTCAGGCGGTTGAGCTCACTATCTTTTCGATAATCGCTCATCATAGTATCAAGTACAGCAATGCGATCAAATGCGGCTCGACATGCATTTACTGCTTTTTCTTGAGAACTGGCATACACAGTCAAGCGAGCATCCATTCCCATGTGGTACTCAATAAAAGTAAAACGTTTGAGTTCCTCCTGACTCGCTGAGGCGTCAGAATAAGAAACCCCACCAACAAAGCAACAAATGATTAGAATCGATAGCATCCGACGCCCTTTAACAACCGGTCTCATTTCCATGGGATTTATCTTCTCTTTGGCCAGCCACGCAACGGCTCCGCAGGCAAAGCTAGAACCATTCACTGAAACCCTACCTAATTCGGCGGTTAAGATTCAGATGGTTGTAGTCCCTGGTGGTGTCTATAAATCTGGCGACAAGACGGTCAACGTAAAGCCTTTTTACATGGGTAAGACCGAAGTGCCTTGGGAAGCCCTAGACCAATTCTTGGCGAGTGGCCCTCCATCCAAGCCTTACGATCAGACCGTTTTCGGACCTGATGCCATTGCTCGACCCAGCAAAGGCTACATCTTGCCCGACCTATCATGGGGTCACAACGGATATCCCGTAATCAATATCAGCAATGAGACAGCGGAGATGTTCTGTCGATGGCTTTCTAAATCAACCGGCAAGAAGTATCGCCTCCCAACCGAAGCAGAGTGGGAGATTGCTGCTCGTGGTGGCGAAACTAAGGATGTAAAGCTCACTAAAGCTGAAGCAGAAAAGATCGCTTGGTTTAAGGACAACGCCAAAGATCAAACTCAACCCGTTGGTAAGAAGGCCGCGAATAAGTTTGGTCTACACGATATCGTAGGCAATGTAGGCGAGTGGGCAATCGGCCTGGACGGTGAGCCAGTCATTTGCGGTGGAACCTTCCTGGATTCCGCTGAGCAACTCTTGCCAACCGCTCGACAGAAGTGGGCTCCAGAATGGCAACAGAATGACCCACAGATGCCCAAGAGCCGCTGGTGGTACTCCGATGGTCCTTTCTGCGGTTTCCGACTGGTGTGTGAGCCCTAGGATAGGCAATGCTAGGCCTGCTTGCCGCCTGTATCCTTGCTCCAGATTCTCCTTATCTCACATTTGAAGGGGAATCTGGTGCTGGCAAAGGCAAGCACATTGTCTTGTTGGCGGGAGACGAAGAGTACAGATCTGAGGAAGCACTTCCTCAACTCGCCAAAATCCTCTCTAAGCGCCACGGATTTAAGTGCACTGTTTTATTCTCCTTAAATGACAAGGGAGAGATTGATCCAACCCGTCAAGATCATCAACCAGGGTTAGAGAACTTGGCAACCGCTGATCTTTGCATCATGCTTTTGCGATTCCGCAATTGGCCCGATGGACAGATGAAGCATTTTGCAGATTATCTGAATGCCGGGAAACCCATTATCGGGCTTCGCACCAGCACTCACGCTTTCAACTATCCAGCCGATTCTCCATCTCCTTACCGCCATTTTGGGTGGCAAAGTCGGGATTGGCCCGGTGGTTTTGGCAAGCAGGTGCTTGGAGAAAACTGGGTTACCCATTGGGGCAATCACGGATCACAAGCTACTCGCGGGATCGTAGTTGGCAAGCACCCTATTTTGAGCGGTGTCAAAGAGTTATTCGGAGACTCGGATGTTTATGAAGTCTTCCCTCCTGCTGACGCAGATGTTCTAGTTAGAGGGCAGGTCTTGTCAGGAATGCGAAAAACTGACGGACCGGCGCAGGGCCGAAAGAAGACCGTAAAAGGTCAAGAGCAAGAACTAAACGACCCTATGATGCCCTTAGTTTGGGTCCGAGACTACAAGAATTCTAACGGCAAAACCAATAAGATCGTGACGTCGACAATTGGGGCCGCAACCGATCTGTTAGACGCCGACTTACGAAGAATGATCGTTAATGCGGCGTACTGGACAACCCAGCTACCCGTACCCACTCAAGCCAATGTGGACTTCGTAGGTAAATATGAACCCACAAGCTTCGGTTTCAATACGTTCAAAAAAGGGGTTAAACCCTTCGACTTAAAATGATTCTCTCTTTGATCGCACTTACCAGCATGTCTCAATCTCAGACATATCAGAACCCGGTTTACAACAAGAACTTCCCTGACCCGTTCATTGTTCGGCAGGGTGACATGTTCTATGCGTACGCAACCCAAGACCGCATTAGCAATGGTGGATTCCAAATAATGAGTTCACCCGATCTGGTGAACTGGACACATCTGGGAGGGGTCGGCCATCTGGATTGGTCCAAGGATCAACTGTGGGCTCCGGAGATTTATGAGTGGAAGGGTAAGTGGTATTTCTTCTACTCTGCCAAAGACCCAAAGTCTGGCAAACGTGATCTTGCCGTTTCGGTTGGAGACAAGCCAACCGGTCCATTTAAGTTCATATCAAAACTAGTTCTGGGCACATCGGAGAATCAAGGCCCGGATGACAATGGCGCCATCGATCCCAATATCTATGTAGAGAACGGAAAACCGTACCTTCTTTACATCCGCGAAGCTCCTCCTCGCCAAGTGAAGATGGTGCGTTTAAGCGATGATATGTCCAAGACCGTGGGCGAGGCCAAGCGCCTTATCGGTATTGATCGCGAAATAGAACAAGGCATCCTTGATGCCCCAACACTCATCAAGAAGGATGGAACCTATTGGCTGTTTTACTCCACAGGTTGGTTTCAATCCAATCGTGATGATGCCGCGTACCGTGTTTGGGCTGCATCTTCAAAAGAGCTTTGGGGTAACTACACAAAGCCTAATGAACCTGTCATCAAAGGAAAGGCGGGTGAAACACTATCACCAGGGCACCAATGCTTGATCGAGCTAAAGAGCGGAGAATGGTGGATGGCCTACCATGGTTGGAGCGCAGAAGGCGAGCCAAGATATGGAAAGCATCCGGTGGGGCGTAGCCTAAGAATTGATAAGTTGGAATGGACCAAAGAAGGCCCTAAATCAAATGGCCCCACGATAACACCCCAGATTCGGCCCAAGTTGAAATAGAAAAGGCAGGCTTTGCAGCCTGCCCTTCTCTACTAACTTGTCAATTTAGTCGACAACCACCACGTCAACGGCGGGCACGAGTCCGGCTTCTGCACCCATCTTCAGGAGTAGCTTGATGGCTTCCACACCTTCATCTCCCATGTCTAGGGTCCGCTCGTTTACATACATTCCCACGAACTCATCGCTTGTTCCCTCGTCCATTCCTCTAGCAAACTGGAGGGCGTAGTCCAAAGCTGATTTCCGATTGGTTAAACCTGCGGTGATCGACTCTCGCATGCAGCGAGATACATCAGCAACCACCTCAGGACCAAGATCTTTTCGCACGACATTCACACCGAGAGGCAAGGGGAGGCCGGTTTTAGCTTTCCACCAAACACCCATATCGGCAAGCAACTGCATTCCATCTCGTTCGTAGGTGAGCTGGCCCTCATGAATAATGAGTCCGGCTTTATACTTCCCTTCTTGAATTGAAGGAATGATCTCGTCAAAAGGAACCACCTCATACTTCAGTTCGGCGTCGCCAAACTGCTCTTTCCACCAGATGTTGAGTTCTAGGAACGCAGAAGTCAGTTTGCCCGGGATCGCAATCACCGTCTCTTTAAGCTCGTTAGGATCAAAATCCTTTGCGGCAACAATCATGGGGCCGTAATCCCAACCAAAAGAACCACCATGCCGCAGCAAGGCATACTTGTCCGCGACATACGCAAAAGCGTGAACCGAGATCGCGGTTGATTCGAGTCTGCCTTCCATCGCCCATTCGTTTAGGGTTTGAATGTCGCGCAGAATGTGCTCAAACTCATACACCGAACTGACTTGGCCATTGGCAAGTCCCCAGAACATAAAGGCATCGTCGGAGTCTGGGCTATGACCCAAGCGAATTTTTAGAGGGGTGGTCGTGCTCACCCCTATAGTTTACGGATTTGTGAAGTTCTTTGCGGGACCTCACAAACTACACCAGACCTAGTCCTTCTTCGCCAAATACTTGGTAAACCACTCAAACACTTTTGCCGCAGATGGAGCCATCACAGATCCGTCGTGTCCTGCCCCAGGAACAACCATGAGTTCATGAATGATTCCCGCTTTGGCAAACGCTGCATCTAGCCGTTGAGACTGCTGTACAGGAACGAGAGCATCTTTGTCACCATGGATCAAAAAGGTCGGTGGGAACCCAGCCTTGACTAGGTTAATCGGAGATAAATCCCGACCAATCTGTTCCATTTTCTCCTTCGGAGTTGTTGGAGTGACCCCAAGGGCGGGCATAAAAACCGCCAGGAGAGGATTGCTATATGCTGGCGAACCGTCTTTGCCCCAGTTTAAGAAGTCAGTAGGCGGAAAATAGGCCACCACCGCCTGTACTTCGCTGCCGACCTTGTTGATCGGGTTCGTAGAAGTCGGTTCTGCTACCGCCGGATTGCCGGCCAACATTAGAGACAGGTGACCACCTGCGCTGGCTCCGGCAACTCCAATTCGAGTTGGATCAATTCCAAACTTCTCAGCGTTTGCTCTTGTGTATCGAATAGCCTGCTTCAATTGGACCAGAATCTCTGGGACGGTGTACTTTGGCTGAGCGCCATGAACCGCTTGAATAAGCGTAATGCCATGCTCATTGAAGGCCTGTCCTAATGCTGGATTGATCTGGTCATGCGCCGAAACCCACCCGCCACTTACCAGCCAAACAACCGCGGCTCCAGTGGGCTTAGCAGGCTTGAATACATCAAGCGTGAAGGCGGTTCCGCCCTGCTTGTGATAAATCAGATCTTGAATCCGCTCCTGGGCAGATGCAATCGCAGTACACAAAACAGCAATGACCAGTATCAGGCGCTTAAGCATATTGGCAATTTAGCACACAACCTGGACTTGTTCGGTTAACAGGACAAGAACGGTTTGCCTTTTACGTTCACCCCTACCGATTCACTACATTAGCAGAGCGCCTTTTCTGCTACCTAACGAATAGATTCTGCTACTCATCATCACAATCATTGCAACACATTGCAACAATTTGTCTTTACATCCCATTCTCGAAATGAGCTTCTAACTTTATAGTCACAAAAACAAGCATTTGTCAAACGGTTTTCTGCATTCGGGATCAGAGTACGAGCGAACCTCTCAGACACGTTGAGCCCATAATAGAGTGTGCCCAGGAAGCCAACTCTTAGCCCCACCAAAATCAGCACTTTCCTGGCTTGCCCGTTCAAGTATCTCTGGACCTATGTGGACGATAAGGGGCGCTGGTATCTGCGGTCCAAAAGCTATTTCTCCTTTGGCACCACCCTCCACCGAGTGCTGCAACGCTTCTATGATGAAGGCGACCAAGGCGTTATCACCACTGACCAAATCATGGCTGCGTACGAGGAAAGTTGGATCGACGCAGGGTTCACGAGCCAAGAAGAGATGCAAGAAGCATTTGGAGAAGGCAAAGAAATCCTAGAGAGACACGTAGAAAAGGTTCGCTCCCAGCCCTCAGAAGCGAAAGTCTTGATGGTGGAAAAGCAGGTTCGCATGCCCTTTGCAAACGACTTTGATCTCGTCGGACGAATTGATCGATTGGACGAATATCCCGATGGGACGCTTGAGATTATCGACTACAAGTCTGGCAGGCATAGCGTTTCAACCGAAGATGTTCAGACCGACCTTGCGATGAACCTGTATCAACTCATGGTTCACCATCGATTCCCAGGTAGAAAAGTGAAAGCTACCATCATCGCGCTAAGAACCGGAGACTCCGCTTCTTGGTCCCTTCCTGACGATGAACGCGAAACCCTTGAACAAGATGTGCATGAGCTTGGAAAGCATATTCTCAGCAAAAACTGGGAAGAAGCCATGCCGGTTCGTAAGGCGTTATGTCCGCAGTGCGACTTTCTCCCGCTTTGCCGTCAACACCCTGAATTCAGTCTGGCTAGCGAATCGAATGGATCTTTATTCTAGAACTGGTCACCAGTTCGGTTGCTGCTTGCTTTAGGTCATCCAATTCTACAAACCCAAGTCTCCCCACAAGATTGTGAGGATTCCAGCGAGTCCCGGTCTTCATTTGCCAATATGCCTGGACAAAGACCTGATCACTGAGGTCGCGGCTAATGGGTCGGTCTGGAAGGAGATAGAGTGGACTCATATCACCGCCTCGAACAAGAAACGAGGAAGCCATGCCAATCGCCCTCTGTCGGTCTTCGTCCGTCCAGTTTTTGATATCCGCCAATAAAGATTCTTTCAGGGTCTCAGCTTTCTTATCAGGCTCCTCGACTTGGCTGGCGATCAACAATCTTGGTACAAAACCTTCTTGTGTTGGCGACAATACTGCTTCTTGCCGATAACTCAAACCTTGGATATCCCGCGCAACACGCCAAAGAGATGCGGCTTTTCCGGTGCCAAGCGCAGTTAAAGCTAAGAGCCGCGTGGTCATGGCCGCATCGGTAGCCGTGAATGCCGAACCTTGAAAATCAATCACGGACATTCGCGGAGTAACCTTGGGAACCGGCTGTTCCTCAGGTTTTGCCACATATAATTGCGGCAAGCGACTACTGGGCCATCCGCTAACGACATCGTTCCATCGGCGCGTCGCCTCCCCAGGTTGCACCTTCCCTCCAACGCCTAAGGTTATGTTTTCCGGTCGGAAGACATAAGAGATCAGATCGGCAACATCTTTTTGAGTGTATTTGGGTAACTCAAACGGGGTTGTTTCTAGTGCTTGACGCCAGTACGAGTATTGTCGAAACTGTAGATCGCTCGCAGCCGCTTCCAGTTGTCCTTCTTTGGGCGTTACGTCTCGAAGCATGGCCCCCATCATCCCAACGCCGGTGCTCTGATCTGCAGGCACCACGGACATGCCCACACGAATATGATCTTCCATCATCGTGACTCTTACTCGAGACCCGGTTCTGGCGGCGATATCGGCGATCTGGATAGCCGAATACGTTGAGGTGTCGCTCCCTACACACGTCGCGATTAGCCTTAGCAAGTTCTGATTTCGAGGGTCCAACTTGGGGACCTTTACCACCGCTTGAATGCTGACGACATCCGCAGTAGGTTCAAACCACTCTACAACCGAAGTGGATTGAATCGCGGCGGCAGCGGCAATAAGAGCTATCACAGACCTACCACCGTAACCCCACTCTCTTTGGAAAACCGTTTTGCGGCTTCCTTAAACTGCTCATAAGTGAGTTGGTCAATGGCCTTTAACATTGCTTCGGGCCTGCTTGCTGTGTTTTGGCACAAGAGAAGCCCTCTGATATAAGCCACTCCTGAGACCGTGCCAAGGTATCGAGTCACCCACGCTTGCGCGAGAATCTTTCCGATGGCAAATAACTGCGGCATATCCGATTCGGCTAAGCCATCAATCTTTAACCCAATACCGGACTGCTTCTCGGTTTGTCCGGCGATCACCAAACCGCGCTTTTGGCTTGGCGTGTAGGTCACAAAAGCGCCTTCGACTCCGCTTGCTACCGACAAAGCAAATGCCAAGCTACCGATTGTTGAAGGATGATCGTAACCTTCCACCATCGCAGCCCTTCCTTCTCCAAAGCCCTCCACTTCAATCCGTCCTGGTTTGCCAGGCTGCAAAACAGGATCAGCCACCTTAACCGCTCCCTGGCGCATCCCCACTAACTCAAGCCCTGCTTCAGTGGCTTGCCGAATATCGACAGGGCCAACAATCGTAAGCGTTAAGTTCTCAGGATAGAAGTGCTTTCGGTGCAATTCTCGTAGGGTTTCAGGAGTCGCCTTTGTCATAACATCCAGGTTCCCAAAAGCGTCCAAGCCAGCTTCTCCATAGGCCTGCATCCATGCCCCGGCGGCTAATCGAGACGAATCATCATAGGTCGCCTTTTCTTGTCTTAGGATGCCAACCTCTTTATCAATATCGCCTTGCTCTACCTTGAGAGGTTGCATTAGCTCTTGTAGAGTGGACAACGCCAGCTTCAGCTGATTTGGGCCGACGACCACTTCAAACTGCATCGCATCACGATAGGTGTTCGCTCGCAAGTAACACCCTAAACTCTCTAACCGCTTGTCAATGTCTCGCTTGGGCCCCTTTGCTACCAAATGTTCTAGTAGGTGACGCCACCCGTGGGTATCTGGAGTCTCTTTGACGTTCCTGGCTGAAGCCCACAGTTGAACCGATATGACAGGCTCATCTGCCATCCGCTCCACCAAAATCGCAGCCCCGTTCTTGCAAAGCGTGCGTAACCTGGGAGGCTCTTGTTGGGTTAGCAAGACAACAGAAATCGCGAGGGAAAGCATGGGGTCTGTTTAGTATGACGGGTTCAGGAGAGGAATCAATCTTTTCGAGTTAGCCAATCTCCAAGACGGCTTCTATCACACTGCCTTCCGCAATATCCTCGGCCTTTCTCACTACATCTTTTAGCGGCAAAACATACTTCCCGTCTTTTGGCCACAAGGATGTCTTCCACTCTGTATCGCCGACTCGCACCAAGACCGGGATCATCCCCCACCCGTACGTCACCAAACGCTCCATCTGCTTAATCTCTCGCGATTCAGCCTCTGGGACGGTCAAAAAGTAAAACGGCGCTGGCCCTCGCCAATACCAAACTTCCCCTTTGATCCTCATAGTGCCAAGGATATCCTTATCCAGATAGGAGCCAATACCTAACCTAACCGGCCATCTCTCTATTGACGAAAGACAGCATTATGTTCACACCAAAGACCAGCGTCCGTTTGCCAGGTAGAGATTCGTTCAAAGAAGGCACTTAACGAATCTCGCACAACTATCCATTTACGCGTCCGGCGTTTTTCATTTTCTTGAGACTCTCTTGCAACTCCTGCTGCCGGGTATCGCTCATTTCGGAAATGCCTTGGGCGACCTTTGACATGGAGTCCACCTTTTGCTGGTAGGCGATATTCAGCGGCTCAGACTTGAAAACCACGTATGGACCGACCGTTAGTTCGATATCACCTCGGTTCTGGTCTATCAAGTGGTAAACCTCTTCTAGCTTTGCGAGAAAGATCAAATAAGGCGTGTAAGTATCCAGTTCTCCACCAATCATTCGTTCTTGAAACGAAATCAGGACGCCTCTCTTGAACTCAGCGACCATTAGGCTATCGCTTGACTGACGCTCCATTCGCTTTGAAAACTCTTCGAAAGCCTTCTTTTGGGCGATTTTCGCTCGACCATAGACCAAACTCGCTCGCTGAATGTTTCGGATAGCGGCTTTGGGGCTACTTGTCCACCCTAGAGAAGCAATGATCTCTATCTTCTCAGGGTCTCGGCGCTCATCCAGTTGGGAAACCCTCATTCTTTCAGTCCTTACGAAACGATACACATTTTTCGTAACTTCACCGAAGGATCCTCTGGGAAAGGTTTCCGATCTATCCGTGGTGTCACCTTGAACCAAGCGCGACAACTGCAGGCCCATATGAGCAACCGCAAAGTTCATGTCCTCTTCTTCTGTTTGGGCGTAAGCGAAACAGATCGGAATCATTGCGATAGCAATCGTAAGAACTCGAACGAGTTTGGAAACCATTAACTGTTATGACGGCTCTAGAAGCCAGTTACAACATATCTAGCCTGAATTTTTAACAACTTCTTGCTGTTCCCCTTTTATAGAAAGGGGAACAGCAATTCACTTTAGTGGATTGGGAACCGGGAGCAGAGGGCGTGTACATCCTCTTTGACATCGTTGATGACGGACTCATTGTTGATGTCAGAGATGACTCGGGAAATGAGGGCGGCGACCTCGACCATTTCAGCTTCCTTCATTCCTCTTGTGGTTAGCGCAGGGGTACCGAGGCGAATGCCTGAGGTGATGAGGGGCGACTTATCATCGAATGGGACGGCGTTCTTGTTGCAGGTTATGCTTGCCTTATCGAGAGCAATTTGGGCGGCTTTTCCGGTGACGTCCTTGTTGCGAAGGTCAATAAGCATCAAGTGGTTGTCGGTTCCTCCGCTCACGATTTCAAACCCTTTTGCAATGAGGGCGTTTGCCAGAGCCTGGGCGTTTTTGATGATTTGGGCCGTATATTCAGTGAAAGATGCCTGAAGGTTTTCGCCGAAGCCAACGGCTTTAGCCGCGATGACGTGCATCAGCGGGCCACCCTGCACACCGGGAATGACCATGCTATCCAAAAGCTCGGACATCATCTTCGTTCGGCCACTCTTGGGTGCGACAATGCCAAATGTATTTTCGAAGTCTTTGCCCAACATGATGATTCCGCCTCGTGGACCTCTCAGGGTTTTGTGAGTGGTCGAGGTGACAACGTGACAGTGAGGGATTGGGCTTTGAAGATGTCCCTTAGCAATAAGGCCGGCAGGATGGGCGATGTCAGCGAATAGGAAAGCCCCCACTGAGTCTGCGATCTCCCTAAAAGTTTTGAAGTCAATCTCGCGAGAGTAGGCGGAAGCGCCAACGGTAATCATCTTTGGCTTCACTTCTTTTACTTGGTCGGCGATTCGGTTGTAGTCCAAGCGTTGAGATGCGGGATCAATTCCATAGGGCGTGAAGTTGTAAAGCTGACCGCTGAAGTTCACGGGAGAGCCGTGTGTGAGGTGTCCGCCATGACTGAGGTCCATGCCCATGACTGTGTCTCCGGGCTTGAGGAAGGTGAAATAAACAGCCATATTGGCCTGGCTGCCGGAGTGAGGTTGGACATTTGCGTACTCTGCACCGAAAAGCTCTTTGGCACGATCACGGGCAAGGTTCTCGACTTCATCAACGACTTCACAACCTCCGTAGTAGCGGTTGCCAGGGTAGCCCTCCGCGTACTTGTCCGTAAGTACGCTCATCATCGCCTCGCGAACAGCTGAACTCGCAATGTTCTCACTGGCAATGAGCTCCAGGTTGTGCCCTTGCCGGACTTCCTCCTTTTGAATCAATTCAGCGACGGTAGGGTCAGCAGAGATGAGAGGTTGTCGGTGAGCATTCACTGCGGCGGAAGACATGTCCTATTGTGGCACTTCCCTTTTGCTTTTAGAGATGAGAGCTCGGCACGGCTCTGGTTTGGTTCAACGTCTTTTAAACCTCTTGCAGACACTGCAGCGTACGTAGTAACGCTTCAGGATTGGATCAATCAGCCAAACCTGGATCGGATAGAGCAGGATTAAGCAACCACTAAGTAGCCATAAAATGCAGGAGGCTGTCTTTTCAAGGCGGCCCACGCGATCTATTTCTTCAAATTGGAGGCTTCCACAGGTAGCACAAGCATTAGGGTCGCGGGGAGAAGAAACAAACACGTTGCCCTATTTTGAAGAGTTTTGGTTGACATATTCTTCTTCCGACAACCTTCTTAATTAGAGGAGTGATATGTGGAAGAAACTTACAAATAAAAAAGCCCCACGTCTGAATAGATGTGGGGCTTATTGGAAGCAAGCAGGATGCCTGCGCTCCAGCTACTTCTTGCCTTGGTTGGCCATCTGGTTGCCGTATCGTCGCATGAACTTCTCGACTCGACCAGCAGTGTCAACCAGTCGCTTTTGACCCGTATAGAATGGGTGGCTGAAAGCGCTGATTTCGCAGTTCACGACGTAGTGCTCAACCCCATTTACAACCTTGGTGTTGTTTGTCTTGGTGGTGGAGATACCTGTCCACTCGTGCTCGCCGTCAACGAAAACTACGGGGTAGGTGTTGGGATGGATGCCTTGCTTCATTTCTAAACCTGTGAACCGAACAAAAATTGTGGCATAAGTCGTGGCATTCTCGCAAGATATGGTCCTAGATATACCGAGAATGAGTATCGTCCCATGCAAGGTATCGAGTTTCACGAGCTAGTTCGCACCTTTCAAACCACCGAGGCTTTGCCTCAACTGCCTGATTCTGCCATCCGGCTCGTTCAAGTTTGCGATAACGAAGAGGCGACTTTACAAGAAGCCGAGGTTGTGGTGGTCTCGGATCCTGGGCTCACCGCCATGGTTATCCGTTCTGCTTCGTCGGTGCGCTACCTGAGCGCGGGGGGGCCACCTACGACCGTTAGCTCAGCCGTGATGAGGTTGGGTCTACGCGCTCTGAAAGCTCTGGCTATGACATACGCCTTTCGGATGTTGATTGGGCAACGTCACGATAGTGATTGCTATGATGCAAAGCGGTTGGCTAGACATAGCGTCTTTACGGCCATTGCTACTCAATATCTTTTTGACCGTGAGTACGGTAACCGGGAGCATGACCTAGAGGAGGTCTTTACCTTTGGTCTACTGCACGACTTGGGAGTGTGTCTTTTTGCTACCGTAGCGCCTGATCTATTTGATGAATGCTGGAGGCGAGCGGAGAGGACGCAATCCACTTTTGAAGCCACATTCGAGGCGATCTATAGTGAGCCACTGGCCACACTTGGCTGGGCAGGAGCATCTGCATGGAATTTGCCCGACATCTTTGTAGAGTTTCTTCATACGCGAACCCATCAGGGAGAACCTTCGGATCTGCAACAAGTGGACTCCGTGGTGCAGATGGCGGAAGATTTTGCTCCTTCGTTTGGCTATGCCTTTGAGCCATGGATAGAAGCTCACCCGCTTGTTGGGCTCTCAGAAAGTGAGCAAGAAGCGCTTAAGGAGGCGGCAGATCAGTATTGCTTGCATGCCTTTGGTGCTTGCCATCGAGCTGCATAAACCACCAATAGAATATCTTCGCCCTTAATAGGCGTCAGAATATCGATATGTCCGCGCTTAAGATTGCAGCTCTACTCCTACTCGGAGCTTCTCAGGATAGCTTTTCACCCGCGAGGAACTATCAATTAGGGGAAAAGGACGTTTATGGGCTCAGCATGAGATTTGATGCTGGACAATACATGATGTCCATGACGGGGCAGCTCTTCTACGAAGTGAAGAAACTACACGATAACGGGGATGCCGATATCCAGTCTTATGCGGGCGAGATGATCCTTAATGCGCTTGGAAACGAAGTTAAACAGCCCGCTGGTGAAATCCGCATTTCACGCTACAACAAGTTTGGGGCACCCGTTCGGGTGGACGCTCCGAAAGGACAAAAGCAGCCAATCTTTATGCGTTTTCTTACCTATCGAACAAGCCAATCCCTAAAGGTTGGTGAAACGATCAAGATTGAAGAAACATTGGCGGACGCCGCTAAGACCCAGATCAAGGGCTCAGCAAAGCTTGAAAGTCTGGGTGATGGCACGGCCAAGGTTGTTTCAAACCTGGAAGTAGCCGAAGGTAGCAATCAGAAACCAACAAAGATCGCCTCGGTAACTTACTTCGACACAAAGTCTTCTAAGCTCAACAGACTAGAAGCGAAAGTGACGGATGTGGACCCGAAAGAGATGCAAGGATTGCCGCCCATTACCTCCATCACGATTGTGATGGAGAGGGACAAGAAGTAGAGCCTCCAAGCGCTAAAGAGTAAATCCTTAGGTTGCCCTTTCCTTTAACCGGGACTAACCCTTGATCGGTGAGATTGAAGACGGTGTTCACACGGTCGGCAAACTCTTCGCTCATATAGATCATTCCCGGCTCGCCCGCCGTTTCAATCCGGCTGGCGGTGTTCACCGTATCACCCCAAAGGTCGTAGATCAGTTTCTTTCGTCCAATTACTCCAGCGACCACGGGACCACAGTGGATGCCAATCCGCATTTGGAATGGAAAATCACTGTGGCTTCGAACAATATCATTGAGTTGTAGGGCAAATTGAACAATACGTTCAGCGTCATCTGTTTTGGGTTCTGGGAGCCCAGAGACTGCCATATAAGCATCCCCAATTGTCTTAATCTTCTCTATCCCAAGAGCTTCGGCTAAGGCGTCAAACTCGGAGAACATTCGATCTAGGGAAAGAACTAAGTTTTCTGGGCTATGGTTAGAAGCATATCGCGTGAAGTCGACGATATCGGCAAACAAGACACTGACATCTTCGTGATAGTCGGCGATAACTCCCTCCCCTTCCTTGAGTTTGGAGGAGACATGCTCGGGAAGGACGTTCGACAGAAGTAGCTCTGACTTCTGCTTTTCAGCCTCTAGCAGGCGAGAGAGTTGGAAGTCTCTTCGGGTTGCACGCTCCATGTAGTATCCAGCCAACATACTGAACAGATTCGACATTAGCACGTAGGTTGGTTGGAACTCGGTGATTCCATTTTGGATTCCCGATTGCTTGGCGCACACATAGTAAGCAGCCAAAATAGTCCAGCCGGCGATGAGGGCCCAATAAAACCTCAGGCGACTAATCGTATAGATAAGCGGAGTCAGGAGCGTTATAGAGAGAGACCCGTAGTAAAGGAATCCTTGATTTGGGAAGTTGTACCAAATGTAAAGGAGTCCGCCACCGATTGCCACCAGACCCATCAGGATAAGAGGCTGATAAAATTTGGCAAATGTCTTTGCGAAGGTCGATGCAATCAGCGTAAGGCAAATCGGGAAAACCAACCCAAGCGTGATCGCGAAAAAAGCATCTGGTTGGCGATTCTGCCATGTGATATGCGTGAGGCCGCCCACCAGGACAATGAGCGCCGTCACTCCGTAGAACACTCTGACCACCGTGCGGGACCGCCGGGCATGATCCAACACAAACTCGCGCTCTAACTCGGGTTCAAACCGGAGGCGGTTAACCCCATCATCCATCAAATGTTAAGTTTAGACGATTCCGTCGTTTAGGTTTTGCTTTAGTCGTCTTATCATATTCTTAACACTTGCAGTGCATATTGCCATGGTCCTTTACAAGCACTGCTTTGGAGTTAGACAAGATGAAATATAGTAAGAGAGCTTTTACCCTTATAGAGCTGCTTGTCGTTATCGCAATTATTGCAATTCTAGCTGCTATTCTTTTCCCGGTCTTTGCACAGGCGAAACTAGCAGCTAAATCAACCACCACACTCTCAAATCTTAAACAGATAGGTACGGCGTTTAACATTTACGCAGCTGATTATGATGACGGCATGGTTCTTACCGATCACGCTCCAACATCATTTAATCATCCTACATGGGCATATTTCCTATTGCCCTATACAAAAAACCGCGCAATCAACTGGGATCCAGCCCGACAGATTCCGCCAGGAGAGACTGTGCAAGGATACCAATGGGATGTCGTGGTAACAATGGGAATCAATGACGGCGGGGTTGCAGGATATTGGAATGGAACCTGTGCATCACGAGGAACCTATATTTACGGAAGAAACATCTCTTCCCAGGAAAACGTTGCTGAAAGATCCGCTTTCATGACCAATATGTGGGCAGGTACAAGTGTAGGCTGGTATTACTTCCGAAACTATGAAGCCAGTTGGATCAATGATGCCACGGAGTACAACACATTCTCATACTACAACCAGGTATGGCAGACCCGTTTGGCTCACTCTGGCAAGAAGATTCCTACCTCGTACCTTGACTCTCATGCTGGAAAAGTCGGAAAGGAGAAATTTATTACTTGGGCAGAAGCCCCTGGCCGTGCGGATTATTGCACTATCTTTACAAACCGTAATCTAGACAAGTTCTGGGGCGGCTATGGAGATGCCTCACGATGAGATTCTTTTGGATTCTCTTGATTGCCTTGGCAATTGCTGGTGGTTGCTCTAGTCGAATTGAGGGGGAAACAACCACTCCGCCTCCGGCGGGAGGACCTCCAGCCAACTCTGATCACCCACCTGGGCTAACGGACTCAGAAAAGAGAAGCAGCGACAGCCGATAACTCTACAAAATCAAGCTAGAGTCAGCTTTTGCTTGCCACCAGATCATTTCTATCTGGTGGCAAGCCTTATTTTTCTTCACCCTTATACCCAGCCACCCGGTTGCGGCATGGATAGAATGCTCCCGGAGGTCTTTATCATGGATAAATTCAACGAATTCGAAATTCTGGCTGACCTCGAGTCCTTTTGCTTTTGAAGTGACTCGAAAACGACGACGAGGCTTCCCTTCCGAAACCAATGTTGGGCGGGGACTTAGAGTCGTTCACGGAGAAAAGGTCCTATCCGAAAAACTGGGTCGCAATGATCCCTGCCCTTGCGGGTCCGGGAGGCGTTTTTAAAGGTTGTTGCCTGCGTTCTGGGCGGTTTGACGGCTCTTTGCGCGATGACTACTTTTAGAGACTAAACAAAACACCTAAACAAAGACGGGCAGACGCTATCGAACGGCGTCTGCCAGCTTCTCTAGCATCTCTTTTGTCTGGCCTAAGGAAACACATCCGTCGGTTACGCTCTGTCCATAGACATTATCGGGACCAATATCTTGGCGGCCTTCTACGATGTTGCTCTCAATCATCACTCCAAGGATGGCTTGGGAACCAGACTTTATCTGGGAGACAATATCATCCAAAACGTTGGGTTGCAGCCGGTAATCCTTTTTACTATTCCCGTGGCTACAGTCAATCATGATCTTCGTGGGAAGCTTGTCTTTGCTCAGGCGTTCAACCGCTTTCTCAACGTGATCAGCGTCAAAGTTGGGACCGGTTCTTGACCCGCCACGCAAGATAATGTGGCAGTCTTCGTTGCCATTGGTCTCCAAAATCGCGGCAATTGCCTGCTTGGTGACTCCAGGGAACCAGTGTCGATTTCTAGCTGCCACCACAGCATCTACCGCCACCTGAACATTTCCTTCCGTATTGTTCTTAAAACCCACCGGCATCGAAAGACCACTGGCCAATTCTCGGTGAACTTGGCTCTCCGTGGTTCGGGCGCCAATCGCCACCCAAGAGGTCACGTCAGAAATGTGCTGAGGAATCTGGGTGTCCAGATACTCTGAGCCAGTTGGTAGCCCGAGAGAGTTCACATCCACCAAGACTCGGCGAGCCATTCGCAGGCCCTTGTTAATGTGAAAGCTCTCATTGAGATCAGGGTCATTGATCAAGCCCTTCCAGCCCACACTGGTTCGAGGCTTCTCAAAATAAGCCCGCATGATCACCAAAACTTGATCGGAAACGGTATCGGCAAGCGCCTTCAACTGCCCCGCGTAGTCAATCGCCGCCGCCGGATCGTGAATCGAACACGGACCCACCACCGCGACAATCCGGTTATCTCGACCATGAAGGATGTCGGCTGTCTCTCGCCGGGTTTTGGATACCAAGTCGATGATCTCTTCCGTAATGGGGATCTCTTCTTGCAGGATTGCCGGAGGAATGAGGGGGCGAATTTGCCGTATACGCAGATCGTCGGTTGGGTGAAGCATTGACTTATGAAATCCATAGCCGCGACGCTGCGGTTTGTGACCCTTAAAGGATACCGGCAACCCCTAAAATAAGCGAAAACAAATAGGCCTTCGCCAGGTTCAGCCCCCAGACCCCGCTCCTTTGCCAGGGTTCTTCGCTTTTCCTCCACCGGGCTCGCGAACTTGTCTCGACAATCCCCAATCACTTCCAATAAATTGTCAATCTACTGAAACTGATTCGCATTTAACTGAAACTGATTGGCACTCTTTTCGAAGGGATTTCTGATTAGCTGAAACAGATTGCGAATCGGATTGAGCTGATTTTCATTCTTCTCAAACAGATTCCCTTTCTGTTCGAGATGATTAACGATTCTAGCGAGACAATTGCCTCTCCTTTGCCTGTTATCTTCCAAAAGCAGGCTCCTTTCTACACGTCCAGGATTACCATTCGAGGGGAGCGGAATTCTTGATGGAAACAACAATAGCAATGTTTTGATCTTCACCAGACATTCTGTTACTCGGTATCTGTGCGTTTCCGTTGGTTAGCTCTCACCCTCGCTCTCATAGGGATTCTCATCGCCTCAACGGCTCCCTTGACGGCAAAGCCAGAGCCGAAGCGCACCGCCAAGGCATCCATCCAGAAATCCATGCCTTTGCTCCAGCATAGTGCCAAGTATTGGTATGAAAAGACGCGGTGCAGCAGCTGCCACCACCAATCTTTAGCCCAAGTTACGGTTGCCCTTGGTCGAGAGAGAGGCTTACGCGTGGATGAGCTGAAGTCCAGAGAGCTGAATCAGCGGATGGTGAAGTCTCGGGAAGAGGATCGCTTTGAGCGGCTAGAAAGCACGGGCGCAATCAATGGTTCTTCGGGCTTTTCTTATCTCCTGTTGGGCTATGCCGCGGCTCAGGTTCCTCAATCCGACAATACAGATTTCACGACTTTCTATCTTTTGGGCAAGCAGGCTAAGGATGGCCGCTGGCCCAGCTATAGCCGCCGCCCTCC
This sequence comes from Fimbriimonadaceae bacterium, assembly GCA_037190145.1. Classification (GTDB taxonomy): domain Bacteria; phylum Armatimonadota; class Fimbriimonadia; order Fimbriimonadales; family Fimbriimonadaceae; genus 55-13. Next base: position 300,184 of record JBBCJU010000002.1, on the reverse strand, counting down.
CCTTGAAGACACCCCGGTGACCTTGACCGCCATGGCGCTTCGAGGGTTGAAACTTTACACGCCAGACTATCTGCGCCAGGATTCTGAGAAGGCGATTCGTCGTGGGCATCAGTGGTTGACTCAGGTGAGGCCGAAATCGACCGAGGAATCCACTATGCAGATGGTGGGGATTTATTGGAGCGGCCTGGATCGCTCTCTTCTTCCCCGCTTGAGGGCTTCCCTACTGGCTCAACAGCGTCCGAATGGCGGTTGGGCGCAGATTTCCATAGGAGACACGGATGCCTATGCGACCGGGCAAGCTTATGTGGCGCTTCATCTATCGGGGACGCCCCGCACTCACCCTTCTTTGATGAAGGCGGCGGAGTATCTGCGGAAAACTCAACTTGCAGACGGCTCGTGGTTGGTAGAAACACGCCGCCGGTATCCGGGCCTTCCCTATTTTGAGTCTGGTTTTCCGCATGGGAAGCATCAGTTCATCTCTTATGCGGGCACGGCTTGGGCAACCATGGCTTTGACGCTGAGTACCACCTCGGGATCGATGCAAGCATTGGCTGCAACCCAGGTTCCCAAGCGCAAGGAGCCATACGGAAAGCTGGCGAAGATTGCCAAAGACGAGCGGCTCTTCGCAGAGACGCTGCGGGGAACGGTTCAAGGCATGGAGACCGCGCTTCGGCGGGGCGCGAATGTGAATGGCCTGTCTTTGGGCGGAGCCACTCCCCTTGTTTATGCTGTTCGAGAGCCTGCGAAAGTGCGTCTCTTGCTGAAGCACGGCGCAAATCCAAACTTTGTGACGCCGACTAAGACGACTCCTCTCATGTTGGCGGCTGAATATGTCGGGCAATCAGAGTCGATGGATCTTCTCCTCAAAGCGGGAGCCAGTCTCCACCAGGCGCGTGACCTCTATGAGAATGTTTTCTCCCTCGCCGTGAGTACCGGAGATCAGGATCGGGTGAAAAAACTTCTGGCATTGAAACCAGAACCAACTCAATTGATGATTGGCGTGGCGACTTCGCTGTTTGGGATCGATCTTCCCATGCTGAAGATGCTCTTGGAGACTGGCATTGACCCAAACACGCTTTTGTTGGACAAGAAAGAGACTCTGTTGAGCTTTGCCGTGATGGATGGGCTGAAAGACTTCACTAAGCTGCTGCTAGACAAAGGAGCGAACCCGAATCATGTGACGATGGACGGCCTTTCCACCCTGATGGTCGCCGCGATGTGTGATCACGGCGGCACTGAGGTGGTAGATGCCCTGCTTTGGGCAGGGGCGAAAGCGGATTACAGAAGCCCAGACGGCAAAACCGCGCTTAGCCTTGCGAATAAATACAAGAACGACGAGATCGCCAGGGCAATCTCGTCGTTCGGGAAGTAGGAGAGGGCGAGTTAGCTCGCCCTATTCCAGCGTTTACTTGTCGAGAGCGACTTTGACCTTGGTGTTGGCGCGGATTGCAGCCTGTGCAGCGGCCAAACGAGCGATGGGTACTCGAAAAGGAGAGCAGCTTACGTAGTCCAAGCCAACTTCTTGGCAAAAATCAATGGACTCTGGGTCGCCGCCATGCTCGCCGCAGATACCGCACTTGAGGCCTTCGCGAGACTTACGTCCCTCTTCGACCGCCAATCGCATGAGTCGGCCAACGCCAACGGTATCGATCGTCTCGAATGGGTTTCGAGGAAGGATCTTCTGCTCAACGTATCGCTGCAGGAACTTACCTTCCGCATCGTCTCGGCTATAACCAAACGTGGTTTGCGTGAGGTCGTTGGTGCCGAAGCTGAAGAACTGAGCGTACTCAGCAATCTCACCGGCAGTTAGAGCTGCTCGTGGGATTTCGATCATCGTTCCGAAGGTGTAAGGAATCTCTACACCCTGCTCGGCCACAATCTTCTTCGCCTCTGACTCTAGTTGGCCCTGAACTACCTTCAACTCGTTGACGGTGGAAACCAACGGAATCATGATCTCAGGGAGAACCTTAACGCCCGCCTTGGTGAGCTTAGCGGCCGCCTGAAGAATCGCACGAGTTTGCATGATAACCAAGCCAGGAAGGATGATGGACAAGCGCACACCACGCAAACCGAGCATTGGGTTCTGCTCTCTCATGGCTTCTACCTCTACCAACAGCTTGCTTTTCACTTCGAGTTGAGATCGAAGAGATGCGCCGGCATCGTCGGTCGGAGAAAGCATGCCCAATCGAGTCTTTAGCTCGGTGGTTTCACGAATCAACGTGTCATAGGAAGGCAAGAACTCGTGAAGTGGAGGATCGATGAGGCGAACGGTAACGGGCTTGCCGTCCATTGCCTGGAAGATTCCTTCGAAGTCACCTTGTTGGATGACTTGAAGCTTATCGAGCATCTCCTGTCGAACCGACTCATCCTTGGTTAGGATCATTTCCTGAACGAGTGGAAGTCGATCTGCCTCAAAGAACATATGCTCGGTTCGGCAGAGACCAATTCCCTCTGCACCAAACTCCAGAGCTTGCTTTGCGTCGCGAGGATTGTCGGCATTGGCCCGAATTCCAAGAGTTCGGAACTCATCTGCCCATTCCATTAGCTCACCAAAGGAACCACTTACCTCTGGAGCGATCAGCTTGAGCGCGCCCAGGTAAACGTTTCCGCTGGAACCGTCCATGGTGATGGTATCGCCTTCTTTAACGATATGTCCGCCAACCTTAAAGTGCTTGGTGTGGTCATCCACCTCCAAAGCCTCGGCACCCGCAACGCAGGGGATACCAAAACCACGAGCTACAACCGCTGCGTGGGAAGTCTTTCCACCGCGAGCGGTCAAAACTCCCTGAGCGGCGAGCATTCCGTGAACGTCGTCGGGGTTGGTTTCGTCTCGAACCAAGATAACCTTCTCGCCAGCTCCACCATGAACGCCTCGCTCAGCCGCCGTGTTGGCGTCGAAAATGGCAATACCAACGGCAGCACCAGGAGATGCCGCGAGGCCGGTTGCCAAGAGGGTTGCTCCTTCGAGAGAAGAAGGATCGATTCGTGGGTGGAGAAGCTGGTCTAGGTGAGAACCGGTGACTCGCTGAATTGCGGTCTCCTTATCAATCAGACCTTCCTTAACCATCTCGACTGCCGCGCGAACAGCAGCAGGACCGGTGCGCTTACCAGATCGGCACTGGAGCATGAATAGCTTGCCATGCTCAATGGTGAACTCAAGGTCTTGAAGATCTTTATAGTGGCCCTCAAGGATGTCGCAAGTCTTGACAAACTCGTTGTAAACCGCTGGATTCTGCTTCTCAAGCTCGCTGATGGGCACCGGAGTTCGCACACCGGCAACCACGTCCTCGCCCTGAGCATTCATCAGGTACTCGCCGTAAAGCAACTTCTCGCCGGTGGATGGGTCGCGGGTGAAGGCAACGCCAGTTCCGCAGTCGTCGCCTGCGTTTCCGTAAACCATCGATTGAATGTTGACCGCCGTTCCGATCTCGTCAGGAATCTTCTCGGTTCGTCGGTAAACAATCGCTCGATCGTTGTTCCAGCTGCGGAAAACAGCTTCCACAGATAAGTTTAGTTGCTCCCAAACGTCGGTTGGGAACTCGCGGCCGCCATTCTCACGAACGTGAGCAAGGAACAAGTCGCAAACTTCTTTCAGGTTCTCGGCATTCAAGTCGAGGTCGTTCTTCGCGCCGACCTTTTCCTTGTACTTCTGGAAAATCTCTTGGTCGAATGCGTGCTTGCTGAGGCCGAAAGCCACGTCGCTGAACATCATGATGAAGCGGCGGTAGCTGTCGTAAACAAACCGAGCGTCGCCAGTCTCTGCGATCATCGCCTCAACGGTGGTGGGGTTCAAACCGAGGTTCAGAACCGTATCCATCATGCCGGGCATAGAGAACTTAGAGCCGGATCGGACGGAAACAAGAAGAGGCTTAGTGGAGCCGCCGAAAGTGCGCTCCATGGACTTCTCAAGGTCAGCAATCGCGGCCTTCATCTCATCCTCAAGTCCTACAGGAAGGCGCTTGCCCTGCTCGTAGTATTCGTTGCAGACTTCGGTAGTAATGGTGAAGCCTGGAGGGACGGGCAGACCGATGTTGCTCATTTCGGCGAGGTTAGCTCCCTTGCCGCCGAGGAGGTCACGCATGGTTGCATTACCCTCCCTAAAGAGGTAGACGCGCTTGTTACTCATATTAAGATTCTTTCTCCTGACAGGTATCGGATGCGCACGACGACGCTGGCGAGCGGGTCCTGGAATTGCGGCAAAGTTTACCCGGAGGGTCTGCAAGGGCACTTGCCCATTCAATTGATGACGCTTTGTGAGAAGGCTTACCGTCACTTACGAATGAATGTATACCGTTGCACTTTTGGGCGCCGGAGCATCGGTAGAGGCTGGTGTTCCTACTGCTGCTGAGATGACTACTCGCTTCATAGACTTAGCGGAGAAAGAAGCTGATCACACCGCCTCATCAGTATTGCGGTTTGTGGTTGGAGAACTCCTAGGGAAGTCATTTCAAAATGGTCAAAAAATAGGCAGATTAGCAGTCAATGTTGAGGATGTTCTGAGGACAGTCAACATCCTGGCTAACCGCCACCAAAATGAGTTGGCGCCCTTTATCTCCGCTTGGGACACTAGGATTGAGGTGCTTGACAAATACATTCTTGACGCCGGCGCCAGGCAAAACTTTGCGAATGTACTTCAAACACTTGCTGACAACAACGAATACTCTGCTGAGAATCCCGCTCCCCCTGAGACCCAGGCAGACCTAATCTACTTCCTAGTTCAGGCAGTTAACATGTCGCGGGGATGTGGCTTTGCACATACCATTGATTGGCTCTTGAAGAAGCTGTTTAGCATCGCTTATTTAGAGTCAGATGCGAAGACCTGGTACTTTGCGCCATTTGCAAAAGAGGCTCATCGCTCAAGCACGACAATAGCAACTCTAAACTATGACAATGCCATCGAACGAGTCTGCATTCAATACGATATCCCAATTGATTTAGGGGTGAGAGAGTGGAAAGATACCTTCAAGCTAGACTTTGAAGGTGGAGCTCTGAAGCTGTTAAAGCTTCATGGTTCTGTGCAATGGGCTCAGAGCTTGGACACAACGCCTCCGAGTCCCGTTAATACTTGGGGGGATGCTGCACCTGATGTAAGTCTACTTAGTGCAGAGGTTGCTACACCCGCTATTATCTTTGGTGAACGAAACAAGCTTTCTGCCCAAGGACCAATGCTTTTGCTCTTTGAGGAGTTTCGAAGGGATCTCTCGAACGCGGACAGACTCGTTGTAATTGGATACTCATTTGGTGATGCACATGTAAATGAGATCATTTGGCAGTGGCTCTTTCCATACCCGGAAAGGAGAATTGAGGTTTACGATAAATTTGCCGCGAGTATCCGAAGTCGCCTACCAACTCAGTTAAAGCATCTTGAAACCAGATTTACTTTTAGGAAAATGAGTGCCAGCAAAGCTTTGCCGGGATTGAGGCTATAACGATTTCGCACTTGTGGTTTATGGGTTACAGAGCATTGAAAACCATTCCGTCAACGATCCAAGGGTTCTGGGGCACCCTGCGAGACGGCGTTAGCTGTTCGATGATGTTCGTTGGCATATCATCTTGGGCCTTTGGTGGCTGAATATCAGTGATTCGCAAGCGAAAACACGCGGTGTGTCTGCCTCAGGGTGCTATAGCAAGAAATGTTGCCTGCAACCAACCCGAACCCTGAGGCTATAGCCGCCTTTGATCCCCCAACTTGCGCCTTGCTGGATCAAAAGGTTCTGTCGCGGAGAAATCTTCTCTTTCAAGTGAAAGTGGAATCAGGGGAAAGTGCCCCAGAACAAAACAATTAACATCGTCACTTGGCTAGGTACGATTCATACCGTGACAAATGAGCCTCGATTGAGGCTTGCAAATGGCAAGCAGATTTTGGTCAGGCCCATTCAGGATTCGGATCGGGCACATCTTGATGCTGGAATACGGAAGCTGAGTCCTCAATCTAGGTGGTTGCGCTTTCATACCGACCGCACGGAGTTCTCTGCTGAAGAACTCACTTATCTAGTGGAATGCGACGGAGTTAGCCGTCTTGCCATGGTCGCTATCGGACTGGACGATGATGGCAATGAGAGTGAAGGTATAGGCGTTGCTCGAGCCTATCGAAACTCAGAACAGCCCGAATCGGCAGAAGTAGCGATCGTCGTGATTGATGAGTGGCAGCAACTTGGAGTGGGACATGCTTTACTGCACACCCTTGCAGAAACTTGCATTTCCATTGGAGTACGACAGTGGACCGCTCAGATCCTAATGGATAACGACCGTGCCCTTCACCTCTTTCAAGCATGCGGTGAAGTGGTTCATAGCTCCTGGGAGCAAGGTGTTCAGGATGTGGTTATTCACCTCAAAATCTAATTGATAACGCCTATTTAATGCCTGCACAGGACGATGTGTAAGTGCGTTTATTCGCCACCTAATGAGAGGAGATTCTTGATATGAAAGCACTTCGTTTGTCCGTTCTAGGATGCCTAGCTGTAGCCAGCGCTCTGGCCAACGCCCAACAATATTTGACCCACTACCAAACAAACATCCACATTGGCCAGCCCGTCACCAACATCATGTTGGCGGAAGAACACGAGTCGGGCGGAGGAATGACGTGGGCTTTTGAGGCGAATGGCAATGGTACAACCTTACTCACCAACCCCTTCCCTCAAGATCACTTGATTACACGGTCGGTCCTTATAGGCCTTGTGACAGACCTGCAGGGTGATCCTGAAGGTCAAGAGCACATTGTGCTCTTCATGAACAATCAGGCCGCTTCCAATGCACTCAATATTGCATGGGGAACGCTATTCCTCAATACCAACGAAGCTCAACTGATCGCATCTCTCAAGGTCGCCACCTCCGGTGGACCGTGGGAAGATATTGAAGATGATCTGGATTTTGTCGGCAACTTTTTGCAGTCAGCAAAAAGCGCACAAGTTGGCCCCAATGGAACGGACGGCTCTATATGGTTCAACATGGGAGATAGCTTCAGTGTAATGGCTTTTTCGGAAGGTCAATTGATTGGGGATGGTACAAGTTTTATTACGCCTGTTCCAGAACCCGCCACCTTAGCAGCGTTAGGTTTTGGAAGCGTTGCTCTTCTTCGCCGCCGACGCAAAAAATCATCTTAGAATTCAACTAAGGAGACTTTCTTGTTCTGTAGGGCAAAAACTGGTCTGACAACTGGTGATTCCTGACAAGTCAATGTTCCCATATGGCCCCCCATCGGGGTATTGTCTCACCCAATGCCCCAGTTGGAGGTCCGCGATATTGCCATGCAGTTCCCCGCCGTGCGGGCACTGGATGGCGTTTCTCTTTTGTTCGAATCCGGAGAGGTTCACGGAATCATCGGTGAGAATGGTGCCGGAAAGAGCACCTTGATGAAAATCCTCAGTGGATTGCAACAACCCACTACCGGAACTTTGCACCTTGAAAATACGGAAGTTGTTCTTCACGGAGTACGCGATGCGTTGAACCGAGGAATTGCAATGATTCACCAGGAGCTAAACCTGGTGGATGAACTTTCGGTAAGTGAGAATGTGTTTCTTGGTCGAGAGATCACCAAGGGTGGTCTTCTAGATCGCAACCTGATGATTGCGAAAACAAAAGGCTATTTAGAACAGGTCCACGCACCGTTTAGCCCCACTACCAAGGTCGGAGATCTTTCCATAGCCGGTAAGCAACTCGTTGAGATTGCCAAAGCCCTAGGCTCAGACGCAAAGATTCTGATCATGGACGAACCCACCGCGGTTCTCAGTGACCCGGAGGCGGACGCACTTTTTGCTTTGATTGCCCGCCTGAAAGAGCAAGGCGTCACGGTCCTTTACATCTCTCACCGCTTACCTGAGGTATGCGCAATTTGTGATCGCATCAGCGTTCTACGAGATGGACAATGGGTCACTACCATTCCCGGAAAAACCGCCAAGCCATCTGACCTTGCCAACCTAATGGTTGGACGCGAGTTATCGGATTTCTATCCCGCCAAACTTCCGGCACCAACCACTCCGTCCGTACTAGAGATCCGAAACGGAAAGGTCTCAAACTACGTTAAAAGCGCGAGCTTCAGTGTTTCGCCAGGCGAGATCCTTGGCCTTAGCGGCTTGGTGGGAGCAGGGAGAACTGAACTTGCCGAGGCCATTATCGGCGTTAAGGATTTCTCCGGCGAAATCCTCATTGATGGCAAGCCGGTCAAGATTCGCAATCCCCGTGAAGCAAAAAAGCATGGTATTGCCTATGTAAGCGAAGACCGTAAACATCTGGGCCTTATCTTGAGCCAAAGCACGGTCAACAACACAACCCTGGCTAGCTTAAGCGATTATGGGGCCGTGATCAATAAAAAAGCCGAACGCGACACCACAGCAAAGTGGAAGCAAGACTTGGATATTCGAGTGGGCGACGTGGAAGCCCCAATCCTATTCTTAAGTGGCGGCAATCAACAAAAAGTTTCTCTGGCAAAGTGGCTAGAAACCAAACCAAGGGTGCTTATTCTGGACGAACCAACTAGGGGCGTTGACGTAGGTGCCAAGAGGGAGATCTACAACTTGATTCAGAAATTAGCAGGCGAAGGATTAGCCTGCATTGTTATTTCCTCAGAGCTTCCCGAGATTATTGGACTCTGTCATCGAACGATTGTTATGCGAGAAGGCATCACTGTCGGCGAGGTTCCGGGAGACAAACTCAGTGAAGAGGCCATCATGCAGCTTGCCGCTGGGGTGGCAGCATGAAGAAAACCAATTTCCTTCAGGAATATGGCGTACTCATCGCGTTCGCATTGCTGTTTATCATCAACATTGGAACACGCGGACAATCGTTCCTACAGTTTGAGAATCTGCGAAATCTGTTTAGTCAAAGCGCTTACATTGGCATTATCGCCGTTGGCATGACGTTGGTGATTATCTCAGCAGGCATCGATTTGAGTGTAGGCAGTTTGGTCGCCTTTTGCGGCGCTATCTGCGTTCTAACCCTCAATAAGATGGCGCCTTCTGGGGACATGGTTGCCATTCTATCTGCCCTCGGTGCGGCTATCTTGGCAGGCATATTCTGCGGATTTCTAAACGGCACCATGATTGCCTACGGACGTGTGGCTCCGTTCGTAGTCACCCTTGCGGGATTGGCGGGCTATCGCTCTCTAGCGCTCGTGTTGGGTAAGGGAGGCGAGATCCGGTCTGAGGTCAGTTCAATAGACGGAATTGGATTCGGCGGTATTAATATTCCGGGTGCATACCTCGCAAATGGTGGCCCTGTAACTTTCTACTGGAGTGCCATTGTTTTCTTGCTTGTTGCAGGAATCTTTGGCTTCATCCTGAATCGCACTCGATTTGGCCGCTATGTTATCTCGGTCGGTGCAAATGAGAAAGCAGCTAAGTATTCTGCAATCAATACGGAAAGCATCAAGCTGGTGGTCTATACGATTATTGGTGGACTCTGTGGATTAGCAGCATTCCTGAACGTAGCTCGCATGAATAGCGTTGGAACAGGAACCGTAGGAACATTTTACGAGTTGGACGCAATAGCTGCTGTCGTCATTGGCGGGACCAGCCTAAGCGGCGGCAGAGGAAGAATTTGGGGAACTGTGATCGGAGTTATTCTGATGACTCTGATTTCGAATATGATGACGGCACACCGTGTAGATACTAACTGGCAAGGATTTGTCAGTGGATTAGTAATTTTGGTCGCCGTTCTGCTTCAACGAGGAAGTAAAACTAGCACGTAACGCAACGATTAGGAGGAGCAAGAGTGAAGAAGCTTTGGATTTTTGCCGCGCTGGGACTAGCGATGGCAGGATGCAATCCACCCGCCGCAGGTGGCGGAGAAGCCGGAGGTAGTGCTACGGGCACTATGGCATCCGGAGGTAAGAAGTTTAAGATTGGTGTTTCCATTCCAGCGGCTAGCCATGGTTGGACAGCAGGAATAGGTTATTGGGCAAAAGAGGCTCAAAAGCACCACCCAGATATCGACTGGATTATTGATGATGCAAAGAGTCCAGACGAGCAGATCAAGGACCTAGAAAACCTACAATCTCAAGGTGTTGACGCTTTGGTCATCCTGGCCACTGAAAGTGCACCCATCACCCCAATTGCCAAGAAGATTCATGACGCAGGTACGTTGATCATCAACGTTGACAGAGGCTTTACCGAGCCAGTTGCAGACGTCTTCATTGAGGGTGATAACAAGGCCTTCGGTCGGAAAGCTGCCGAGTACATGGTTCAAAAGCTAAACGGCACAGGCAAAGTAGTCATCTTGGAAGGAATTCCTAGCACCGTAAACACAGACCGTGTTGAGGCAGCAAAGGCCGTGTTTGCGAGGAGTCCGGGAATCCAGATCGTAGCTCAAGACAAAGGCGAGTGGAATCGAGAAAAGGCAGAGAAGGTTATGCAAAACATCCTCGTCTCGACCCCACAAATTGACGCTATCTGGGCGAGCGACGACGACATGGCGCTTGGAGTTGAAAACGCTCTGAAGTCAGCTGGTCGAAACAAGAATGTATGGATTCTTGGTGGAGCCGGTATGAAGGATATCGTCAAGCGAGTGATGGACGGCGATCCCCTCTTCCCTGCCGACATTACTTACCCACCCAGCATGATCGCAGTCGGTATGCAAACAGCCGCCGGTATGTTACGAGCTGGTAAGGATAACGCCAAGAAGTATATGCCTCGCCACCTGGTACTGGATGTTGATTTGATCACCCCAGACAACGCCAAGGACTTCTACTTCCCAGACAGCATCTATTAAGAGAAAACTGCCTCGTAAATAAACGGGAGTTGAGATATCTCAACTCCCGTTTTACGTTCTGATGGAAGACCACGGTAAAGTAATATTATCTTGCAGCGAGCCTTCACCCTCATAGAGCTATTGGTGGTTATTGCCATCATCGCAATCTTAGCCGCGATCCTTTTTCCTGTTTTTGCAAGTGCTAAAGCTGCAGCTAAAGCAACGGCCTGCAGCAGTAATATTAAGAATCTGGCCACCGCCCTAGAAATGTACAGAGGCGACTATGATGGTAACTACATCCTTGCTGCCTATGCAACAGACACCGACTTCAAGATTTGGCATGATCTCAATGATCCATATGTCAAAAACAAAGATATATGGCTGTGTCCAGGCTGTGACCTAAAGGAGTCCGATTCTAATGGAATGCGAACAAGTCACTTTGGATACAACGCTGACTATTTAACTGATATCTCTTTTGATTTTTCCAACTTCGATGGTCATTCTGCAGTTAACGAAAGTGCCGTTGCCTATCCAGTAGAGACAGTTCTTTTTACCGTTGCCAAATCAAGTGTGTTGAATAGCTACTGCGGCGACGAGGGAAAGTTCTTACTTGCACCAAGTGGACCTGATACGGATTGCTGGGGACGTCCCTATGCAGTTCACGCAAAGATGGCAAACATCGCTTGGCTAGATACTCACGTGACTCGTTGGAACCCCAACAAGTTCTATTACAATCAGACTCCCGCTGACCGACACTTCGACTTAGAGTAACCAGACCAAAAGCCGCAACGTCCTTTCTTTATAAACTGCGGATTACGTCCCAGCTGAACTAGACTTGCCTTTTATTTGGGGGGCTTCTAAGAATAGTTCTTCCTTTGTGTTAACATGACATTTTTGAAGATGCAGAGAAGGCCAACCCCAAGTGGGATCAGCAAAAATGCACGGACCGGATCCGGTAGTAAGGTCCATGCCTTGTTGTAAAGCCGACGATCATGGCCAGATTTACGTTAGCGTCGGCCAGATTGTGAAAGCTCTCTCCGCACAAGCACTCGACCCAAAGACACAAGACGAAAGATTTGGCATAACCATTCTGCCAGGGAGTCCGCGGCTTGATGAAACTTCCCTGAGTACCCGGGTATGACACGAAACCTGACAGACACCGGAGACAAACTCAGAGACATTGTCTGAGCGAAGGTGCTGTGGGGCTCCTCTGGCTGCCCCTCAGTGACTAAAAGCTCGCGGCCACTTCCAGCACCAAGAGATCTTTTGGTGAATTCGTCTTTCACTGCCAGGATCTTGAGCTTGGTTCCGTTCATACACGCTTCTAAGAAAGAGTCCACGCACCGGATCTCGTTCGAAGCGCTTGCCCCCAGAGGAACCGGATCACCGGTCCTCTTCTTATGATAACGCTTCACCAGCCCCAACTTCTCCTGCTTCCTACCCGATGGACTCGCTTGACGTTAAAAGGTGAAAGCTCGTACCAGACCAAAGCATCGACCACCCGGTAACCCATATTGGGTTTCCAGACGGACCTCAGACACTCTTTGAAAGCCGCATCCTGGTTAGTGCTGGCTCGTACGAAAGGTGGACAGATTTACAATCCTACAGGAGCGCCGGACAGTAACGCCAAAGGCCTTCAGATGTCGCGCCCCCGAGGGCCGGACTTCGGGAACGCCCAGCCGTTTTTTCTGAACAAAGACTCATCGCATCAATCTCAAGATCAAGTTCGGCCAACAGGCGTTTGAGCTGCGCATTGTCGGAACGCAGATCCCGGAGATGGCGGACGTCACGCATCTCCATGCCCGAGTACTTGCTCTTCCACAAGTTAAAAGTGTCTGGCTCACTCCGTGCTTGTGGCAAACCTCAACCTGCGAACAATGGCGGGACTGGGCTTCTTGCAAGATCCGAATGACCTGCTCCTCGCACAATCTAGATTTCTTCATGGTTCTTCCTAGAACCTGAGGACTCACCTTATGCCATCTTCACATTTGGGGCAAACCACGTTGCCAACAACCACATACAGCCACACTTGTTCATTTAAATAAAGAGTCATTAGTTATCCTAGACGTTTATTAATTTAAAGTACATTGAAAACTTTTTGCCTTATTTGATTTTAGAATTGATTTTGATAATAATTCATAGTATAGGAACAAATCCTTTTTACTAAGAGTCTACAGAATGCTAATCATTAAAAATGTGAGGTTCTATGCATTACAATAAAAGTCGCTACTCAGCTTTTACATTAATTGAACTACTTGTAGTAATTGCAATTATTGCCATCCTAGCTGCTATCCTTTTTCCCGTTTTTGCCCAAGCTAAGGCAGCGGCTAAAAACTCAGCACTTCTAAGCAATTTAAAGCAAACTGGTCTTGGCACTATTATGTATAGTGCAGATTATGATGATGTATTCCCTCTGACTTGGAGAGATGATGCGTCCAATGCTGAGTGGTCATGGCAAGGTGCTAGCCAACCCTATACTAAGAATTGGGGCATCTTCTTAAATCCTAAATATTCGCCTCCTACAGGTGATAATGCTTACTGGCATCGGCTTCTGTATATGGGAACGCTTCCTCGTATCCAAGCGGTAAGTTCCACTGCTACTTCCTATGTATCCAATTGGAGAGGATTAGGTGACACTAAGTCAGACGGCATAATGGGAGCAGGGACTGGCTATAACTTTTTGCCATCCACAAGCCTATCACAAACAGCTGTTGCCGACATTTCGAACACTGTTCTGATTTCAGAATCAGGCCAATTCGATATGTGGGTAGGTGTATATGGATCTACAACTCCATTCGTTTTCTGCGGTGCTTGGGGTGGTGCAGCTAATGTTTGGGGAGGAGGTGTAATCTCTGGGCCGACTGCAACAACTCGAACGATCGGTTCAGCCACCGGCGTTCATGGTAGTTGTGCATATCCAAATGGTATGACGACATATGTTGCGGCTGACGGCTCTGCAAAAGCACAAGACTTTCGAGGGAAGGTTATGGAAAGAATGCAGCTATCTGACGGTACTTGGGCATTTAAGAGATTTTGGCCAAACGGGCAATAATTATGAAGACAATATCAAAAGTAGCAGTGTTATGTTTTGGCATCTACATGTTTACAGGTTGCTCCAGCGAACCTGATTACGGTGATGCTAATAAGCCAGCTCCGGCAGGAGTCTCAGCTCCATCTAGCCCAGCACCTGCAACCGGTGGGTCCTCAACTCCAAGTACTCAACCAATGCAGACGCCTTCGAACAACTGATTTACACTTGCAGATTGATCTGTCACGGACTACAATTTGTTCTGTGGCAGATCAAAACCCTCAAAACCTGGTGCAGGTTTGGATTTCAGAAACTTGGTTGTCGGGAAAGCTTGGAGTGCCCCACACCCGCCTACGGGTAAAGCTCACTTCAGGAGGGTCTTATACGTTCCCTGCCGTATCTGCAGAGCAAAGCTCAGTGGCAACGATTCACACGGGGTCTGCGCATGGAAAGAATGCCCCCTCTAAAATCTACAAAGTACGCTCCGATCTCTATTTCTTGCTGCTAGCGAAGGCTCAAAACAAGACTGCAGTCTTCACTGATAGAGCTATGTTTAACTATTTTCGAGACGAAAAAGAAGAAGGCCGCTTACCTAAAGAAGTGCAACTTCTTTGGGTCGATAAGTTGCCTGACGAAATTGCTGCAATCCTAGAGTCGACACAAGCCCCTAGCATCAGTCGTTAGCGCGGCGGTGTCCTTTGTCCAGCACTAGACTTATCTTGGATCCCTCTAAGCCTTTCCTGCTCCTTTGCCATGGCCGCTCTGACCTTTTGCCTAACATCCTGAGGAAGGTCATCTACATCTCGAATAACGGCACGCGACTCAGGAATAATCTCGCCCAACTTTATGTTCCCTTCTACTTGGTCACCAAAGATAAATTTCAGGTGATACACATTTGCCCTAGCCAAATGGTGAGTGAGATCACGTGTCCCCGGACGCTCGCTTTGCCACTCAACCATTTGCCTGCCAAACCACTCGGTGGTAAAAGATGTCAAGAATGGCTCTGGTCCTTCAGCCGTAAGGATGAGTGGTTCAATCGATCGAATGCACTGGAGTTTTCCATCTCTTATTCCGTTCGGCAACCTTTCCCAAGCAATCTGATTGGCTTTGCCTAACACCTCATCGACAGTTTGGTCAATTATCCAAGGTTTGAATAAGCTTTCAATAGTGTCTTCGTCAAAAACTAAACGATTCAGATCTGCCCTTGCCCGAGGCCCCAGCTGACTTAACGACAGTTCACCACCTTCTAGTAAAGATTTCCTTTGAGTAGAAGAAAGGGCTCCTAAAAAGCGTAAGACACCCCGGCAGTACCAACTCGTCAAGGCCTTAGATTCGTAGTCGCCTTGAATGTTTTCTCCAAAACCCGAAGCTAGATAGTCATAGCTTGTAACTTCAAATGCCAAACTTGACCCGGCAGAAGCCAGGTACTTGGCAGCATCATCGACGGTAATCGCACCGTTGGCATGCACACTTCGAATCAACTCGCCCAGCGATTTTCTGTTCATTCTCTCTGAACGTTGCTCTGAATACCTACTAGGTCGCCAAACAATCGTCCTCTCTGATTCGTTTTTCAGAAGGCGGCAACGATTTGTAAGATAGGTTTCCCACTCGAGAACTGTTGTTTCATTCTTTCCAACCGAGTTCCACATAATTGCCCGATCAGGAACAAGCACTACAAGATTCTTGGTTGTGACGCTGGAGTAAGCGGTCAGAATAGGAGCCAAAGCAATGCTTGATGGGTCAATTCTTTGAGGATTTAGGAGCTCAGGTAGATAAGGCTTTAGAGCTTCAAGACGTGGGGTCGTGGTTTGAGTATCGAAAAGGGATATAGACCCGAGCAGTGATCGCATGTGCCACCACCGTTTAATGCCATCACCGATAATGATCTTGGTGGTGTACTCTAAACTAGACGAATTGGTCGAGCTAGGCACCTCAGGCAAATTAGCTCTTGTGCTAGCTTTTACATCCCCATTTTCATCCAGCAAACGCAGAAAGAAACTTGGAAGGCGTGAATCTCGAGACACCTTGACGACAAGTAGAACCCGATCCACTTTGGGATTTGCACCAAAAGTCCAAAATCTCCTGTCCTCGTAGTTCTTAAGATTAGGTGTGTATGCGCTGGGCAAAACTTCTAGCAGCAATCTCTGTTCTTGTTCAAAACCAGATAGTAGAGGCCGAACATCAAAGGGTAACTTTCTTTCCACCGCATTGGGCTTGTCTGAGTAACATACTTGTCCCCCAATTTCGATACGAGCAAGCTCCTTTGGGTCAAACTGAGCCATCATTTTTTGGACGAGTCTGCCTACAGGTCCTTGATCTAGCAGAGCTATCTGATGCATCCGCGCTTTATGGAAAGCATCGTAGTTGCGCATATAGTGAGCATTCATTTCTTCCACAGTTGCATCCAACTGCGCAGTCCAGCTCTCAAAAAAGGATCGAGAAAGCGGCTTCATAGCTGGTACTCGTCCCAGAGCTTCTTGAATCTGTTTTGAGTGCTCGCTTAGTGCCTCTTCCGCATGGCGCCGAGCTAACCACGCAGGAAGAATCAACGTATCTGTACCGCTACGGTTTACCCAAGTGCCACCCACCGCACTTGCTAAGTTCTCTTGCAGTTCGCTCGTAGGCATCTTTTTGATGTTTAGGTACACGATTTCGCTTGCAAGCGACTCATCAACGGCCCACTTTGGACCTCCCTTTGCCGCAATCTCCTGTAACGCACTGCGCAAGTTGGAGGGAGGAATCTCGATGCTTACTGATGCGCTAGGCAAAACACCGGCTAATACAATCAATGCACAAATAATCATAAAGACTATTATTGCCCACATTTAGAGCATTTGCGCACACTCGCGAAAAACAACTCGACTGCTAAACATCGCAGTTGAGTTAATCCCTAATTCGGTTTGTACATTGGCAGCCTATACGGTTTTCGATACTCTCTTCGATAAGGCTCAACAGACTTTGCCTCACGGTTGACGACATCCCATTTGGCATTGTCCCAGCGAACTTGCTTTTCGGAGACAAGTGCAATATTGGCTAGATGGCAAACAATCGTTGATTGTGCTACCGACCTCAGATCAGCCCTTGGTGTCGACCGAGTCTTGACACAGTCCACAAAATCCCGCCAGTGGTCTCCAACGGCTGGCGACTCCTCTTTCGGTAGCTCCTTGCCATCTGCCCCGATAATCGACCATCCACCTCGCCACACTCTTACCACCCGCCCATCTTCACTGTGGAACTCTGTGCCGTGTCCCGGCAACCCCGGCATAGCTCGGCAAACCGTCCAAGTCATAACCCAGGGATGGGGATCATTAAAGTGATAAATGGCCTCGGTAACGTCTGGCGCAGTGCGGTCATCGTCCAACAGCGACCATTTGCCGCCGTACGCACTTACGTGAGTAGGCATAACCAAATCTTGGTCTTTGCTCATCCCCAACAAGGCAATGTCCATCATATGAACACCCCAGTCAGTTGTCATCCCTCCGCCATAGTTCCAGAACCATCTCCAGTTCCAATGGCATCGATTCTCTTGGTACGGCTCAAACCTAGCAGGACCTACCCAAGTTTGGTAATCAAGTTCGCTGGGAACCGCTTTGGTCTGCTGCTTACCAGCTCGAAAACTGTCTGTAATCCAACAATGGCATTTCACAACTTTGCCTAACTTGCCAGAACGCACATAGTTAATGGCATCCGTGAACTCCTTCGAGCTTCTTTGCCAAGTACCGACTTGAACAACGCGTTTGAATCTCTGTTGCGCGCCGGCCATGCTCACCGCCTCAACCAGATTATGGGAAAGTGGCTTTTCGCAATAACTGTCCTTCCCCGCTTCGCAAGCATGAATAAAGTGCAGGGCATGCCAGTGATCTGGACTTCCTACAATGACGGCGTCAATGTCCTTCCGGTCAAGGATTTTCCGATAGTCAGAATAAACGGCAGGATCCTTTCCATACTTATCCTTAACCGCCTTGAAGTCGCCTCCGATGCGCCTGGAATCCACATCACAAAGGGCCGCAACTTCCACATCGTTAAACTTCATGAGGTTGCGCATATTGGAGGCCCCCATCCCTCCACATGCAATCAATCCAATAACTAATTTATCATTAGGAGATTGACTCATGCGCTTCCATGAGGGGGATTCCACAGCGCTTGCTAAGGGAGCCAGAGCGCCAACCGCAGCAGTTGCCACAGCTCCACGCAAAACGTCGCGTCTAGAAGGATTTGAGGATGATGTATCGGCCATGATAGTCTCGCTTTACCGTCAAACAACCTTAGCTTATTTGAAGGCTTGTTTGTCTAGAATCTTTCCAACTGCCCTTTTGACCGCCATAGCTCGGGAAAATCACGCTGCTCCGGGCCCCCCCCTTACGCAAAGTCAAAACCAATCGAACCTAATTCTACGGTTGGTGGCCCAAGACCTTGCAATCCGGTTTACCGTGCGAATAACTTAGCGGGTGATGCCTAGACTAGATTTCCCTTACGTCCTCCACGGCGGAGACTACAACCCAGAACAATGGCCCGAATCCGTATGGGATCAAGATATGGAATTGATGAAAAAGGCGGGCGTCAATATCGCAACGCTCCCCGTTTTCGGCTGGGGAAACATTCAAAAAGATGAAGAGACTTGGGACTTTTCTTGGCTAGATAAGGTCATTGAGAAACTGCACGCAAACAGTATCCGAGTTTGCCTTGCCACGGCCACTGCTGCCACTCCCCCATGGGTTGACCAAAAATATCCGGATATTCTACGTACCGATCAAGATGGCATCAAACGACGTCATGGCAGTCGACATACTTTTTGCCCTTGCTCAGAGAACTTCCGCAGGCTTTCTACCAACTTAACCCGCGCAATGGCAGACCGTTATGGGCACCACCCTGCGGTTCTACTGTGGCATGTTTCCAATGAGTACGGGAATCCATGTTATTGCGATGCTTGTTCGGCGGAGTTCAGAACATGGTTACAACACAGATACGGAAGCTTGGATGAAGTAAACCACCGCTGGAACATGGCTTTCTGGGGCCAGACTTATACGGACTGGAGCCAGATAGAAGCTCCTCAAGATAAAGCCCAAAGGAACTTTCAAGGACTATTGATCGACTACGATCGATTCCAGTCCGATGCGATCTTAAACTGCTGCAAGGCAGAGATTGAAGTGCTGCGTGAGATCACCCCCGACATACCCATCACCACAAACATGATGGGAACGTTCAAAGCATTGGACTACCATAAGTGGGCCAAAGAGATGGACATCATTTCTTGGGACAGCTATCCTGCGCGAAATGCCGAGCCAGCAGACATAGCTTTCCGTCACTCGCTGATGAGAGGGCTCAAAGAGGGAGAACCCTGGATGTTGATGGAACAAACTCCATCTCAGCAAAACTGGCAGGCTTTCAATTCACTGAAGCGCCCAGGGATCATGCGGCTTTGGTCTTACCAAGCCATGGCTCATGGAGCCGATGCCATTATGTATTTCCAGTGGCGACGGTCACCAGGAGCCCAGGAAATGTTTCATGGTGCCGTTGTAGAGCATGCTGCGCGCGAAGATGCGCGTGTGTTTCAAGAGGTTGCTACGCTTGGGAAAGAACTTGCTTCGCTGGGCACTCAAACAGTAGGCACGAAAGTAGAGTCAAAAGTTGCATTACTGTTCGACTGGGAGAACTGGTGGGCAGTTGAATATTCCAGCGGGCCGTCTATCATGGCCAAGTATTGCGACATCTTCCTAGACTACTTCCGGGCACTCTTCAGTCTTGGCATAACCGTAGATGTCGTGTCTCCAGAAGCTGACTTATCGGGCTATTCTGCGGTCATTGCGCCAATGCTCAAAATGGTAAAGCCAGGCTTTGCGGCAAACATAACGCGCTTTGTGGAAGCAGGGGGCTATTTCTTGACCACCACTTTTAGCGGAATTGTAGACGAAACAGACCGAGCGTTCGAAAACGGTTACCCAGGGCCCCTTGCCGATCTGCTAGGAATCTGGGTTGAAGAGACTGACGCGCTGTCCCCGGAAGAACAAAACACAGTTCAACTTGGTGGAACCTCCTATCCATGCGGAAAACTTTGTGACCGGATTCAGTTAGAGGGCGCGGAGGCCATTGCAACCTACGGTGAGGATTTCTATGCCGGTGAACCCGCCCTAACACGTAAGGGGCGAGCTTTTTATCACGGGACATGGATGGAAGCAGAAGGTTTGCAAGCAGCTTTGGAATCCTTCCTGACTGAGGCAGGCGTATCTAGCACGATTGGTCAGTCTATCGAAGGAGTAGAGGCCGTAAAACGTGGAAATCTTCTCTTCCTTCTAAACCACGGAAAGGTAGCTCAACTTGTGGACATTAACGGCTATAAGGCGGTTGATCTCCTTACAAAAGCTCCCATCTCAAGTTCACTAGAGTTGCAGCCATTCGGAGTTGCCATTCTCCAAATCACTCCCTAGATCCTGACAAAAATATCGGGCCTTTCGAAAACTCTTGCGAAAGGCCCTTTGATTGCTATATAGTTTGAGAAACGTTTCGCGAAACGTTTCGGAGACCAATGGCGGCCACGATTAAGGACATAGCAAAGAAGCTGAACATCTCGGTAAGCACCGTTAGCTATGCGCTAAATGACGGCCCTCGCTCGGTGCCAGAAGATGTAAAGCGTCGCGTTTTAGAGGCAGCGCAAGAACTGCGATACCGTCCGAATCGAGTAGCTCGAAATTTGGTCACCCGCAGAAGCCATACCATCGGAATTGTGCCCAGTGAGGCGACGAGCAATATCGTTTTGAGTCCTTATTTGCAGAACTCGCTCAACGGCATTGTAAATACCGCCGAAGCAAATCACTACGACGTCCTCTTTTTCACTCGCTACGACCAGCAGGAAGCCAAGGTCATGGCAAACGTCCTTCTAGACGGACGCGTCGATGGCCTCATCTTCTTGTCGCCTCCTAAGCATGCACCTGCTCTCGACATCATTGCTGAAAATGAGATGCCTCATGTCGTTATTGCGGGCGAAAGTACGTTGAATTCCCCTCAGTTCCGCGTTGACAATGAGAATGGAGTCCGGGCTGCACTTAATCATCTGTGGGACTTAGGGCATCGCAAAATTGGTCATCTCTATGGTCGATTGCACATGCAGGATGGCTCCGACCGATTACGACTCTATCGGGACTTCATGCAAGAAAAGGGACAAGCCGTTCCGGAGAGTTGGATAGAAGCTGGAGACTTCACGATGGAAGAAGGCTATCGCGGAATGCGGACAATCCTCGCTTCTGATAATCCCCCAACGGCTATCTTCGCAGCGAATGATGAAATCGCAATGGGAGCGATTAGGGCTGCCGACCAACAGGGGCTAAAAGTTCCAACTGACATAAGTGTAGTCGGATTTGATAATGTCCCACTCTCATCCGTTTTCATTCCTGCAATCACTACTATTCGTCAACCCGTAGAGGAATTAGCAGCCCAAGCAACTCAAGTCCTATTAAAGCTAATCAACGGCGAATCAGTACAAAACCTACCCGTTTTACCCACAGAACTCATCGTTCGAGATTCAACCACTAGTCCGAAGGAGGACACATAAAATGATCCGCAAAAGATCAGGCTTTACATTAATTGAACTCTTAGTCGTTATCGCGATTATCGCTATCTTAGCGGCAATCCTATTCCCTGTTTTCGCTCAAGCAAAGACCGCAGCAAAGGTCAGTGTTGCGATCTCAAATGCCAAGCAAGTGAACCTTGGTCTTCAGTTATATGCTGGAGACTATGACGATACACTACCCGTTCGTGGTGTTTGGAACGGTGATGGAAACTCTTGGGCCCAAGGGTGGTGTTCGGGAGACCAATTAGGCTGTCCATCTTGGGACAAGGTGATGACTCCTTACACCAAGAATTTCGAGTTACTCAGCGTACCGTTAGATCGAGCTCCTATGACTAAGAACGATAAGATGGCAAATGTTAAACGCTCTTTCCGAGTGGCGAACAATGCATTGCCGCAGATGGGAGGACTACCTGGACAGCCTGGCGGTGTAGGTAGAGGTGCAAACACCTTTAGCCAGATTCCAGAACCCGCTTCAACAATCCTACTAACTGAACAACGGAACGATCTTCAATCAGCGACTTGGCCTTGGCAACCATTTGGTGCTTGGTTCGAGTATTGGGGTCTGTTTACGGGTTCATACAATACACTGGGAAATACTCCAAGCAACTACTATGAGGGCATTGATTACTCAGCAGCTAATAAAGCAGTTTTTGCTTTCATGGATGGAAGTGTACGAACACGACCTAAAGGCTTTAACTTCCAAGGTTATCAAAGACGGCTAAACATCAATAATCCGGTTGACAATACACTTCAAGGTGTCTGTCTAGATGCAGCCGAAACACAAGCACAAGTTGCGAATGACTGCAAGATACCGGGCCAGTAAAGATGAAGTCTGAAGTCAAAGGACCTTTTGCAACAATCGCAATCATTGCGATTGTTGCCTTGGCCGCCTTTATTCTCTTTAAGTTCACATCGGGTCCAGGAAACCTGCCAACACCCGATGCAAGTAAAGCTCCACCTATTCCAGATCATGTAAAACAATCCATGACTCCGGAACAGCTAAAGGCTTTAGAGTCTGGCAAATAGATTTAGCCAAGAAAACAATATGTGGCCGCTTTTTTCGGCCACATACCAAACGCTATGTTAACTATTCTCTGTACGGTACTAGCAATAACAACCACATCCTCCAACATGGCAAGCAAAGTCTCTGTAGTCAAGGGATCAGCTGGTTGGCAACTTGTTCGCGACGGAAAACCATTTGAAATCAAGGGCGTGGGTGGCACCAGCAATATGGAAGAACTTATCCGTTCTGGTGGAAACTCCATGCGCACTTGGGGCACCGAGAATGTGGGTAATGAATTAGATGAATGCCATAAACGCGGAATCACCCTAACGGTGGGTATTTGGCTTGGCCATCGAAGCTACTTCAATTACGATGATCCTGCCAAAGTTAAGGAGCAGTACGAGCGTGTCAAAGCCGATGTCCTCCGGTACAAAGACCACCCGGCAGTGCTCATGTGGGGCCTTGGCAACGAGATGGAAGTTGACAACAACGACCGTGAAGCAACTTGGCGGGCAATAGAAGATCTCGCCAAACTCTGCAAGCAGATTGACCCCAACCATCCCACCATGACCGTTGTAGCTGAAGTCAGCCAACAGAAGATTGACAACATCAAAAAGTGGGCTCCCTCTATTGATATTCTTGGCGTGAACTCCTACGGTGGCCTCGCGACTCTCCCTAAGCGTCTTAAAGATTACGGTTGGGACAAGCCTTACGTAGTGACCGAATTCGGCCCGCTAGGCCCTTGGGAAAGACCCAAGACTCCTTGGGGAGCAGCTCTGGAGCCAACCAGTTCAGAAAAGGCGGCGCTCTACAAGTCCAACTACGAGAACTCTATCAAGGCTCAAAAGGGCTGGTGCCTGGGTAGCTTCGCATTTTTATGGGGAGATAAGCAGGAAGAAACCCCCACTTGGTTTGGAATGTTCACGCCCAATGGAGATCGCACAGAAGCCATTGATGTGCTCACTCAAATGTGGAGCGGGAGGCAATCGGCGAACCGTGCTCCCACCCTCAATAGCTTTACATTCGACCTTGGTCAAAAGGAGGTCAGCCCCGGAGCCAAAGGCACCGCTACTGTTAAGGCGACTGACCCGGATGGCGATACGCTTATCTACAAATGGGAAGTCCGCAAGGAAGCATCAGACAAACGGTACGCGGGCGAGGGTGAGGTTCGGCCGGGTGTTGTGAATGGCATGCTCGAAGGGGCCAAGTTGGCTACCGTAACTTTTGAAGCTCCTCGTATTCCTGGTGCCTATCGAGTGTACGTATATGTACGAGATGGTAAGGGGAATACGGCTACGGCGAATATGCCCTTTGCCGTGAAATAGAAGGTCCAGATCGCGCACCAAAAAAGTGAGCATAGAACGCGGCGCTTTACTTCATTTGGCAGCGCGATCTGGAAACCTCTACCCGGTCATCTCTTCAAATCCATCTTCTGATCTCTGCTCCTTGATGGTGATCATTCCCACCACAAAAGTGATTAATGCGATGGTAATGGGATACCAAAGCCCAGCTAGTTTGTTTCCCGTCGCATTGACCATTGCTGTACCAATGAGGGGTACCAAGCCGCCGAAAACGCCATTGCCAATGTGATAGGGCAAAGACATCGAGGTGTATCGAATACTCGTCGGGAATAGCTCGACCAGAAATGCTGCAATCGGACCGTAGACCATAGTCACAAACAGCACTTGAATAAAAACTAAGCCCACCAAAGTCCAATAGGTTTGCGAAGTGGGAACGATTTCCGTCTTTGGCTTTTCTCTCTCGGTGCTGTCCTTGATCAACTTAGGAATTGGATTCTCTTTGGACTCCACTACGGTCTTTCGCAGAATCTTCATCTCGCCCTGTTCCCAGCTTTCCACTAAGGTATCTGTCTCTTTCTTTGTGAGCGGGTTAATGGACGACTCGATCTTGACCACGGGCTGCCCCAACGTATCTATCGCCGGAACTGACTTTTGCATTGCCGTATAGATGGGGATATAGCAAAGGGCCCCTAACAAGCAAGCAGACATCATGAGTTTCTTTCGCCCAATTTTGTCGCTAAGAGCGCCAAACACAATAAAGAAAGGTGTGCCAAAGATCAGTGCCCAAGCAATAATCTTGTTGGCAATACCCCCTTGGATGCCAATAACCGTCTGCAAAAAGTAAAGTGCGTAGTATTGCCCGGTGTACCAAACAACACCCTGTCCAGCCGCAGCCCCAAAAAGTGCGATGAGTACAAGGCGACGATTTGCTGGCTTTACAAAGCTATCTCGAATCGGATTGGTACTTGTCTTCCCTTCCGACTTCATTTTCTTGAACAAAGGCGACTCGTCCATCTGTTTGCGGATCACATAACTGAAGAAAACCAACACCGCGGAGACAAGAAATGGAATACGCCAACCCCAGTCAACAAAAGCCGCCTCTCCTAAGGCGGTGCGAGTGGCCAAGATCACCAATAGCGATGTGAACAAACCAAGAGTGGCAGTGGTTTGGATAAAACTGGTGAAGAAGCCACGCCGACCGGGAGGTGCATGCTCGGCAACATAAGTAGCTGCGCCTCCATACTCTCCCCCCATTGCCAAGCCCTGCACTAACCGAAGCACCAATACCAAGAGTGGGGCTAGCACTCCTATGGATGCATAAGTCGGAACCAACCCAATGGCCACCGTGGATAACCCCATCATCATCAGGGTCAGCAAGAAGGTGTGTTTGCGTCCTACCAAATCACCCATGCGACCGAAAACGATCGCTCCAAAAGGTCGCACCACAAATCCAGTCGCAAACAAGGCGAGAGTTAGAAGAAGTGCCGCAGTCTTGTTGTCCTGAGGAAAGAACTGAGTAGATATGATCGTGGCAAGGCTTCCGAAAATGTAAAAGTCGTACCACTCTATGAGGGTTCCCGCAGATGACGCGAAGATAACCTTCCAAATGCTTCGATCAGCGGCGGCAGGGGCTTGGGACATAAACGCATGATTCGAGCCAGCAAGACCTGATTCCTTCTCATTTTTCAATTGATAAAAAGGGCTGCCGACTAGCTTGATGGCTTGGATCTGGGGCCGACGCCAGATCAAAAAATCACACGGATTCGGTATGCACTCATAGGTACATTACAAGCAATGCTTGTACTCTTTGTTTCAGCAGTCGCTATGTCTACGACCGCTCCACAAGACCCATCGGTGACTGTCACCGACCTCCAGTGTGAATACACAACCAATCCACTGGGGATTGAAGAGACTGTTCCTCGTCTAAGCTGGATCACCAAGACCGATCGAAAAGATTGGATGCAGTCTGGGTATCAGATTTTGGTGTCATCCACCTCTGGAGAACTGGCAAAGAACAAAGGTGACCTTTGGGACTCAGGAAGAGTGTCAACCGATGCAAGCCTGCAGATTGAATATGCGGGTAAGCCTTTAACCTCCCGACAAACCGCGTTTTGGAAAGTCAAGGTCTGGGATAACACCGGCAAAGAGACTGCCTGGAGTAAGCCTTCAACGTGGGAAATGGGCTTACTCAAGCCTACAGATTGGAACGGAAGCATTTGGATTGGGGGCACCGACGACAAAAGCCCGTCCCCAACCCCCCACCTCAGGAAGGAGTTTGCGGTTAAAGGCAAAATTGCCAGAGCTAGAGTGTATGCCAGTGGCTTGGGCTATGTGGAACTCAGCCTAAATGGGAAAAAGCTTGGTGGTCCCTCCCAACGTGACCCAGGCTATACCAACTATGACAAGCGTCTGCTGTACGTCACTCATGACATTACTAAAGAGATTCGACAGGGAGATAACTGCATCGGTGGCATTCTGGGTACAGGCTGGTTTGACACCCATGATCGGGCAACTTGGAACTTTCACCGCGCTCCCTGGAGAAGCCGACCCAAACTGCGATTGATGTTGGTTGTGGACTATGCCGATGGAAGAACTGAGACTCTAGGAACCGATGAAACCTGGCAAACGTCAACCGGCCCAATCTTGGTGGATGGCATCTATACCGGAGAAGTCTATGATGCTCGGCTAGAGATTCCGGGTTGGAACAAAGCCGGTTTCGATACAACAGCGTGGAAATCTGCACGGAAGGCAGATGCACCAAAAGGAATCCTGGTCGCCCTCAAGTGCCCTCCTGTAATAGTGTCTAAGGACATTAAACCAGTCAGCATCACTGAACCTAAACCCGGCATCTTTGTTTTGGACTATGGTCAAAACTTGTCTGGACACGTACGGCTGAAGCTTCGGGGTAAGCCTGGCGAAAAAGTGACATTGCGCTATAGCGAGCGGATCGATAAAGACGGCATGATCCAACGCAAAGAAATCGATGTTTACATGAACAAAGAGACCCCAGCCCAACCCTTCCAAACAGATGTTTACATTTTCAAAGGAGAAGGGGTTGAGACTTGGGAGCAAAGATTTGCCTACCAAGGTTTTCAATACTTGGAAGTTACTGGCCTGAGCGAAAAGCCTTCCGTGGACAGCTTGGTGGCTCGATTCTCCCATACGGATTTAGAAACAACGGGACAGTTTTCAAGTTCAAGCACACTCTTCAACAAGATTCAGCATGCAACTCAGTACGCATATCTGAGCAACGCCCATAACATTCCAACCGATTGTCCTCAACGTGAAAAAAATGGCTGGACAGGGGATGCTCATCTAGCAGTAGAAGCAGGTTTGATGAACTTTAGATCAGAAAGCTTTTACACTAAGTGGCTAGATGATTATGCTGATGATCAGAAAGCTGATGGACGATTCAGCCTGATCATTCCAACCGGTGGTTGGGGCTCAACGGCTATCCATCCCTCTTGGGATAGCGCATTCCACATCATTGCCAACGACTTCTACAACTATCGGGGCGACAAACGTCTCTTGATGCGCCACTATGACAGCCTTCGCAAGTATGTGGACCATCTGGTGACCAGAACTGAAAATGGCATTGTTCCCTTTGATAGCCTTGGAGACTGGTTGCCTTGGTCTACAAAAACAGATAGCAGACTGACATCCAGCGTGATGCTCTACATCGACGCAAAGATTGTTGCGCGGGCGGCAAAAATGCTCGGTAACGCCGATGCTGCGAAGTATGAGAGCCTTGTCGAAACTACAAAAGCAGCGATCAACCGAGAGTTTTATGCTCCCGATAAGATCGCATCTTCGACACAGACTGCACTTTCTTTAGCGCTGTACTTCAAACTATTGCCGACTGAACTCCATCAAAAGGCTCTAGATGCCTTAGTCGCAAACGTTGAGAAGCAAGGCCATATTGATACTGGAATCATTGGCGCCAAATACATTTTGCGAGCGTTATCAGAAAATGGACGCACAGATATTGCCTACAAGATCGTAGCGCGAAAGGAACAACCTGGCTGGGGTTGGTGGATAGAGCAAGGCGCAACTACCCTTTGGGAGGATTGGAAAGGCGACTCTTCTCTCAACCACATCATGTTTGGAGACGTAAGCAACTGGTTTATGCAGTGGATTGCCGGAATCGGACTAGACCCTGAAAAGCCTGCTTTCAAGCACATTCTCATTCGCCCCCAAATTGTTGGAGACTTGACATGGGCCAAGGCATCCATTGACTCACCCTATGGCAAGATAAGCTCGTCTTGGAAAAGAAATGGCAAGACACTCCAACTGGACATTGAGATTCCTGCAAATACGACCGCAACCGTACAAATTCCCGATACTGAATCTGGGGGCAGGACAGTTAAAGTAGGCTCTGGGAAACACTCTTTCAAGGGCAAACTTTAGGGCGCTATCACTCCACGGCTCCTAGCAAACCCAAACAAGCTAGGGGCGTGGGGTAGTAGGTCAATCCTTCTTACGTAAGCCCAACTTCTCTAATTGCCCATCTCGCAACCAAGAATTTTCCAGCTTCCCATCTTTATCCCAGCTCAAGCGAACATCTGTACCCATGATGTAAAAGCTGGAGGACTTGGCGCTGTACTCAATGGTCGCAACGGATTCTGGACTGGCACCAAGCTTTTGAGCTATATCCCACATCTGCTTTGTACTGACCTTAAGATCATCCACCCCTTTCTCAAGCTTTGTCATCCTAGGAGTTGAGCGATCAATATCCATCCCCTCATTAACGTATGAGTAAGATGATTTTGTGTTGCCGCTCGTCCGCTCCACGTGCAACCTTTGACCGGGTCTATATACGCGAACACTCACTCTTTGAGTCCAGACATCATCCGGTCCTCTGCCTGCACCAACCGGTGGAGCCGTTTGTCCTTCGGGGGCTTTATCGAGTGGGAGTAAAAACGTATAGTCTGCTGATGGAGCCGGTTTATAGATCGCATTCAGATTCATCGTGCCGTCTGGTCGAACTGAACTGGCGCGAACACTTTGGAGAATGGCACTCTCTCCGACCTTGGCTCGAATCTCAGGAATTGCAGCCACTGGATCAAAACGCGAAGGATCTCCGGTAACAGGATAAGTTTCCTCTCCCATCATGCGAGCGCAATGATTAGAGAACAAAGTGAAATAGAGAATGGTCCCAATAAAGGCCGGAATTGTCAGAAAACATCCACAAAGTCCACACCCAAGTTTCTTGCCAACCTTCCCTTTACTCTGTGCCTGCATTATTCTTGAAGATACCTTTTCTAGAATTTAGTCCAAGGCCACCCTTTGTCGGACAAAGAATCATCACCGCAGCCAGGCACACTATCTAAACTGATTGAAATCTCAACAAGCTTTGAGTTCTTAAAAATGTAGGTATTGCGCAAGATATGCCCTTCACCCTTTTTCAGATCAGAGCGCTTGTATAGTGCACACCAAAATTCGTTATTATTGCCCCTAACAGCGGTTTTGTTTGGATTACCTAACTTAGTCTGCACTTGGCGCCGAGTCATACCGATCTTGATTCCATTTCCAGCCACAAGAACAAGTTTTTTGTCTTTGATCTGACTAAAAGGTTCATTCTCTGGGTTCCGACCAAATCTTCCTGTGTCGTAACCAGCTTCGCCTACAACGCGCCGATCTCTTGTGAGGGTAATGCTACGATGGGCCCCATCGCACTCCATAGTCACATAAGCAAAATATCCACTCCCTGGATCTCGCCAACATTTATTGGCATTTTGAAAACTATTGACAGAAACACCAGCCATGTTGGTGGTCAGATTCTTCGGCCAACCAAGGAGTACCGTTGCAACGAGAGTCAACATCACATCAATTATGAAACTTGTTGCTTCAATAAATTGCTGACTTTTGGCAGCAGACAATGCCTCGTATCCAATCACCCCGTTTGTAGCAGACTCCACAAATCATCAGCCTTCTCTGCAGTAGCAGACTTTGCCAACATGAATTCTTGTCACAAGGCAGAGAGGGGACGAAGATGTCCCCTCTTCTTATTTTTAGCTTTGTTTAGTAGCGATAGCTATCCGTCTTGTAAGGACCAGCAACCTCGACTCCGATGTAGCTCGCTTGTTCCGCAGTGAGCTCGGTCAACTGAGCATCCAACTTTTGCAACTGGAGTCGAGCAACTTTCTCATCCAAGTGCTTCGGCAGAACATAAACGCCAGGCTGATACTTCCCTTGTTCAACCCAGAGTTCAATCTGAGCCATTACCTGGTTGGCAAAGGAAGAACTCATCACATAGGATGGGTGGCCGGTTCCGCACCCAAGATTCACCAGGCGTCCCTTCGCCAGAAGGATGATCCGCTTACCGTCTGGGAATATCACATGATCTACCTGAGGCTTGATCTCATCCCATTGATAGCTTTCCAATGAAGCTACGTCGATCTCGTTGTCAAAGTGGCCGATATTGCAAACAATGGCATTGTTCTTCATCGCGGCCATATGATCATGGGTGATGACATGGTAGTTACCCGTACAAGTCACAAAGATATCGCCCTTGTCCTTTGCAAAGTCCATGGTGACAACCTTGTATCCTTCCATAGCAGCCTGCAAAGCGCAGATTGGGTCAATCTCAGTCACCCAAACTTGAGCACTGAGCGCTCTGAGAGCTTGAGCGCTTCCCTTGCCTACGTCACCGTAGCCGCAAACAACGGCGATCTTGCCTGCGACCATTACATCGGTCGCTCGCTTGATTCCATCTACTAGCGACTCTCGGCAGCCATAAAGGTTATCGAACTTCGACTTCGTGACGCTATCGTTTACATTAAAAGCTGGGAACGGCAGTTTCCCTTCGCTATGGAGCTTATAAAGTCTATGAACACCCGTGGTGGTCTCTTCGCTAACGCCCTTGATTTCAGCTTTGATACGGCTATAGAATGTTGGGTCTTGAGCTAGCTTCTTCTTGATAGAGTTGAAAAGGCAGACCTCTTCCTCACTGGTCGGATTTGCCAAAACACTCTGATCTTGCTCCGCTTGAGAACCGAGAAGGATGAGCAGGGTAGCGTCCCCACCGTCATCCAGAATCATATTTGGAGTGGATCCATCAGCCCATTCGAAAATTCGATGCGTGAAGTCCCAGTATTCGTCCAGCGACTCACCTTTGAACGCAAACACAGGGGTTTGCCCATCGGCAATAGCCGCCGCCGCATGGTCTTGAGTGCTGTAGATGTTACAACTTGCCCAACGAACATCCGCCCCGAGAGCCTTTAAAGTTTCAATTAGGACGGCAGTCTGGATCGTCATATGAAGCGATCCGGCGATCTTAGCGCCTTTTAAGGGTTGACTGGAAGCAAACTCATCGCGGATTGCCATGAGACCCGGCATCTCAGTTTCAGCAATGGCAATCTCTTTACGGCCCCAGTTAGCCAGTGATATATCTGCGACGTTGTAGTCAATAAAGGTTGGGTTCATTTCTGTTTGCATCGTGACTCTCCTTTGAACTTAGGAGGACGTACAAACTAAAAAAACGCCCGTCCCAAGTTGCCTTGGAACGAGCGCCGTTAGATTTCACTGAGCCTGGTTCCGGAAAATCCAGAGTTGCAGCGCCCCTCAGCAATACGATTATAGTCGAAAATATATACTAGTTATCTGCCTGGGCTTGACTAGTCTCCGTACCACCTTTTGGTGCTGAAGAATCTGATCCAGCTTGGTTACCTGTTTCAAATTTAGATTGCCCAGATTGTATGGCTCCATCGGAAACTGACTCTTCATCTGAGCCAGAGCCACACCCAAGGCTCACTACCGCTACAAAAAGGATGCTTAAGTATTTCACAGTTGCACGTCCGGTCGGAAGAAGCACCAATAATAAGGAACTGTTGAAGCTGAGCCACCCGGTCGGCAAGGTATGTAACCAGTACCTCTAACATTTGCATCATATGAGCTAAATGGATCGCTTAAGAAGTTAGATACAGAGCCACCACCATCAACTCCTATCCTTCTAAACTTTGCCGAAGAATCTGCGCGCACGAATATCGTGCCGTTCCCATAGACGCGGTGAGTTCGCGTCTCTGTTGGGGCAGCATACCAAACAGATGCTGTTGTTCCTCCACCACTATTAGTATCGTCTGGGTGACCAGATGGATTAAACATACATTCACCAGCCCCCGCACAACGAAGACCAGGGGTCGAAATTACCTGACCGCGATAGTTAACCCTTCCAATTCCGTACCACATTAAAATGGCAGATGATGGTTGATCCACTGATGTGGCTGGGTACGTATGCATAAACCCGTTGTAGATTAATCCAACTTCTGAGGGAGTCTTACCTGGTTGCGGGGTATCTGTAGTGTTACGAAGGACTCCATCACTAATCTTCAGAATATCTTTACTCTTCATGTAGGGCATGATGGAGTTGGCCCAGTAGACACTGTGCCTCTCGTGAGTAGCAGTAGAAGTTAATCTCCAATCTACTGGCACTTCAGCCAATAGTCCCGGTGACCACACCCCTCCACTACTACGTATCTGACCAAATGGAAATCGGTCATCATAATCTGCCAAATAGATATGTGCTGCAGTTGCCGTTTGCTTAATATTAGTAAGCGCTGCAGTCTTCTTAGCTGCTTCCTTAGCCTGAGCAAAAACTGGAAATAGAATCGCAGCAAGAATTGCAATAATTGCGATAACGACAAGAAGTTCGATCAACGTAAAACCGCGTCGCACTTGATTCATGTAGAAAATGCCTCCAATAATAAACCAACGCATAGAATATGGCGAAATCAACTGAATACAAGAATTATTTCAGCAATGCGTTGATCGTTCCATAATAGACAATCAATCGGCATAATGCAAGTAGCAAGACCAAAATTGACAGCGAATTCACATTAAGTAAAAAACTCTACCTACATAATTCCAGTCCGTTCATATAGATACACCATCTATATATGCTCCAAATTCACACCAGCTTGAACTTCAGAAGTCATTTAGTGTTCAATTAAATAATAATACAGAATCACAGGAAAGTAAAGCAGCAACTCTTCTCTTTCAGCATATTGACCTAGCCTTTTACAAAAAGCATTGTTGGGCTGCTGTGTATAAAGGTTTCATCTTCTGTCACCAAAACCTAAAAAACAAGTCCCCACAACCAGAGGCATGGAGACTTGCATACATCAAACAACTGATGAACAACCTAATTCATAGAGGGAGCGCTAGAAGATGCTGCATTAGCACCACCAGCAGGCCCCGTTAACCGCTCCTTCAAAGCAGGATCATTCACAACGTTTCCACCTTGTGTTTGCTCGGAATTAACAGGAGCTTCATCTCCACCTCCCGAACAACCAACCAGGGCAAAACAAACGATTAAACCTGATATCAGGAACTTAGCCATTACTCTAGAATACCTGCCCACTTGGTTCTTGTGCCGTCTTGGTCAGGCCGGAAGAAACATGGGTGCCAATCTGAATCTGGCAAACTTGCCGTACTGTTGCAAAGTCGCATTCCAACCGGGTCTCCGGCAGCCCCGTATTGAGACCAAGGATCTAAGATATTAGTATTTACAGCCGTAGTATTGCTACCTAGCTTATATACTTTTGCAGAGCTATCTGACCTAGAGGAAATGATCGTGTTTCCATAAAGAGCGGCCTTAGCTACCGGCTGACCAGCAAAGCCCCAAGTCCAAGATGTGTAACCATATGATGTGCCACCAGGCGAAAATCTGCAAAGACTTGGTGCACCTCCAAGACATTGCATCATCGGTTGATGACCTCCTCTACCCACGCGGTTAATGTTACCAATCGCTGTGGTCAGTGCTGGCACCATTGAAGGGTTCTCTACAGAACTAGAACTATTTTGCTGCAACAAAGTATTGTATGCCAAACTCAGCTCACCAGGAGCAGCAGTCTTGGCTGTAGTTGCATCAGAAGGTAAAACATATTGAGCAATACCTTCAGCCTTGGTAATTTTAGTATTCTTAGCATACGGTTGAACCGCGTTCACCCAATAAGTATGCTCAAGATCTATGATGGTTGCATTCCCACCACTCCAAGATGGCATATGATTTGCAGGGTAAGGCCACGCCAGAGAATTTTGTGGGGTCGTACCAAAATACAAGGTAGCTAGCGGGAAAACATCATCATAGTCAGCTAAATAGATTTGTACCGACGTACCAAGCTGTTTTGCATTACTAAGAGTAGCCGTTTTTTTAGCGGCTTCCTTAGCTTGAGCAAATACCGGGAAAAGAATAGCTGCGAGAATGGCAATGATTGCAATGACGACGAGTAATTCAATCAACGTGAATGCTGATCGGCTATAAGATCTGTTCATTTATCCTCCACGAACAAACTGAGAAACAAAGGCTATGACAAAATACATGCCATCTATATGATGACGCAATGAATTGATATACATTACACTAGATTTGCTTGATATGCAAATAGTTCCTGAAAAATCACAAAGGCATCAAACCCGTCACAAGTTTCCCAACTGTCCGATCGGACTTCCGGCGGGCTTGCTCTAGGCGGTGTCGGATGAGCTTATGGGTTCGGTGTAACCTGGATCGAATGGTTCCGACTGGTTTGCCGAGCATATCTGCTATATCCTTATAAGGTACATTCTCCACATCAGCCAAGATTACAAGCGTACGTTGCTCAGGTGACAGGGAGTCTAGAGCAGCCTGCATCTCTTCGCTCAGAGACGAATTCATCATTGTCTGTTCGGCATTAGGTGCATCATCTGCCATATCAAAGTAAAGGTTGTCATCTCCACCTTCACGTTGCAAAGGAGCATCATAGCTGACGGCCTTCACTCTACGCCGTCTACTTCTTAGCAGATCGAGAAACAGCCTAGTAACGATTCGGAAAATCCAGTTCTCAAATGGGCGGTCACCTTCATAGTCTTTGAAGGATCGATAGGCTCTGTAGTAGGCTTCCTGCGTTAGGTCTTCAGCATCCGCTCTGGTACCGGCTAGCCGATACGCCATGTTGTAGACCTTCTTGTAGGTCTCCTCCAACAGTTGGTTGAATCGTACTTCGTCTTGCGGTTCTAATCTAAAAGTGTTCTCAGCCATTATTCTCTGCGCCCTTAGGCGCGGGTTCTGTAGCGAGACGAATCCCGCTGTTTATTCGACCGGTAGGAACCGATTCCCAGTTCCTGGAAGGGGGACTATGTACTTGCACAATGGCAAGAGATGGGTTGCATTTCAGAGCCCTTCACTCGTTACTGCTCACCCGCTGGCTGTATGCTTCGGTGGGTTCATGTAAACGTTAACGCACGCTGCCCAAAAAAAGTTCGAATAATTTCGAACAATAATTAGAATGGGACGTATGGGAGTAAAACCGCACAAACAAAAAGCCAAAAGCCGTCAAGGGCGTTCACTCCTTGACAGCTTCTCGATGCCTCCGTTGGCAGGTCAGTCGTTCATATTGCGGATCATCAGATCAGCCTGATTCTCCCACATCTTGAAGAAACCTTCCAAGAACCCTACTTTCCTCGCGGACTCCTTGCGAGGAACCGAGTTCTCATTCTTTTCGATCGAGATCACATATGATCGCGATGGCTTTCGTGTCCAAAGTCGGACTGTGTTGATCATTTAGATCGACCTCCTGTACGTCTTACTCGCATCCCGCGAGTTGGGCGGACATTTAGCGATGTCTCGTGAAGGTCAACGTTGAGCCAACAATAATTATGTAACACCTGATTGCAGTTTCTTAGGACATATGGGACTAAAGAAGCTGATCCGCATTAAGCTGTCGTTAAGGTTCGGATGTCTAAACTGTATTTATCAATACTCGGCATCGCTTCCGCGGCCTTTGGTCTCTGGGGCGGAGTTCGGGTTTATAGACAAGCGCAGTTTATTGTGCTTGAAGAATTGAACCTGAAATTGTCTTCTGGATTGCTATGGCTGCCTGGCCTCTCTTCTTTATCCATCGGCCTATTTCTTACGCTTGTTACCCTAAGGATCGCACTTGGAGAATACCGAAAGCCTTAAGCTGCCCGCCGCAATACCGGCGGTAGCAGACGAGCCGTAAGCTCACTATCTTTAGGACTCGATAGAACAACCGCTCTCTCCATCACGTTCTCAAGCTCGCGCACGTTACCCGGCCAGGAGTATTCATGAAGTAGCTCAAGTGCTTCACTGGATATCAGGAGTGGATCCCTGCCGTTCTCTTGACTGTATTTGTCTAGGAAAAGCTGGGACAACGGTGCAATATCTTCAAGCCGATATCGTAAAGCCGGGATATGCAGTTCAACAACTTGGAGTCGATACAAGAGATCAAGCCTAAAAATTCCCTCGTCTACCGCTTGTTTCAGGTCACGATTGGTGGCCGTAACCAAACGTACATCAACCTTTGTTGGCGCATTTGAACCTAGTTTTTCGAACTCTCTCTCTTGTAGAACCCTAAGCAACTTAACCTGTACAGACATGGGTATTTCACCAATTTCGTCCAACATTAGGGTGCCATTGTGGGCCAATTCGAAACGTCCAACTTTTGCTCCATTAGCACCTGTAAAAGCACCTTTTTCATAACCAAAGAGCTCACTTTCTAATAGCGTTTCGGGTAAGGCTGCGCAGGAAACTGCTACAAAGGGCTGTTTTGATCGACTGCTCAAAGTATGCAGAGCTTTAGAGATCACTTCCTTACCAACCCCGCTTTCGCCAGTGATCAGGACCGTCGCTCTTGAGTCTGCAACTTGCTTCACTGTTTCCAGCACCTCTTTCATTGCCGGCGATTCAGCTATGAATGCAGGTCGTTCAGAAACAGATGCCTTCGTAGCTTTGTTTTTCGTGCTAGGAATGGCAGCTCCAACAACTTTTTTGAGGTGATCCAGGTCAAATGGCTTTGTCACATACTCGAAGGCTCCATCTCGAATCGCTTGGACAGCCTGTGGGATCGTACCAAACGCCGTCATGATGACTACAGGAACATCAGACTTCGACTTTACTTCTCTCAGCAGTTCGTAGCCAGTCATTCCCGGCATCGTGACATCTGTCAAAACACAGCTAGGCTCTTGCTTAGCAAAAGTCTCCAATGCCTCGCGGCCATCCGCAGCAACAGAAACGAAATATCCTTCCTTCTCAAAGGCCACCTGTAAGATACGGCGGATATTCGGCTCATCGTCGACAAGGAGTAAGTGTCGCTTTGCCACTACGCTGCCCTCTTCATTGGAAACTCTATGTCAAAACGCGTTCCAGATCCGCAAAAACTTTGGACCGTAATCTTGGCCTCATGCGCATCCACAATCTTCTTAACCGTGCTCAGCCCCAGCCCAGTCCCTTGAGGTTTGGTGGTAAAGAACGGAGTAAAAAGCCTTTCTTGCTGCTCACTTGTCATTCCTGCACCCTGATCTTCCACCCATATTCCAGCCACGGACGCTCCAACTACGACTCTGCTTCCTGGCATAGAAGCTTGCAACGCGTTCAACATAAGGTTCTGTAACACCTGCTCCCAACGAAGCGGGTCTCCTTCTATCATCGGCAACCTCGGCGCGATCTCAACGTCAAGAACTACATCTTTGTCTTCGAATTCATGAGACATTAGCGCCACTACGCTTTCGATGACTTTTCGGAAGTCCACAGCTCTCTTATCGAGTTCAATGGGTTTTGCAAAACCAAGAAATTGACTACATAGCTCATTGAGCTTCATCGCTTCATGTTCTATAATCTTTGTGAACTCATCGGCTGCTTCCGGCACTTCACGAATCATCTGAGCTGCGCTACGGATTCCTGTCAACGGATTACGGATCTCGTGCGCAATAGCGGCAGTCATGTAGCCTATCTCGGCCATTCGGTTCAGCCGATCCAGCTCTCGCCGGTGAGCCTCCCTTTCCGTTGTTTCTTCGAGGATCAATGTTGCTCCAATTGGAAGAACATTTAAGACTGCTAACCAGCTTCTACCTGAAGCATGATCAACAACTTCCTTTTCCTTGGATAGCCCAGCCTCCGCTCGCAGCTCAGAAAGTATTAAGTCCAAACTTACAGGAATATCCCTTGTTGCGAAGTTCTGCTCAAGCACATGCCAATCTTGGTTTAGGAAATAGGCAGGCAAACCCAAGCCCTCGAATATTCCTCGAAACTTTGCCCGTTCACTTTCTGC
Source organism: Fimbriimonadaceae bacterium (assembly GCA_037190145.1). GTDB lineage: Bacteria > Armatimonadota > Fimbriimonadia > Fimbriimonadales > Fimbriimonadaceae > 55-13. The sequence goes on along the minus strand of JBBCJU010000002.1, from coordinate 262,563 downwards.
ATCTCTTATCGCCGTCTGAAGAGAAGCGACGAGCCGTGCATTCTCTATCGCTAAGGCCAAATGGCTCGCCACACTTCTTGCAAGCCTAAGATCAGCTTCAGAGAAACGATCACTCCCCTGATTTCGTGAGAGGTTCAATACTCCTATACAACCTTGAGAAGAAGAAAGGGGTACCACCATCGAACTAACAAGGGGTGCAGAAGCTTTGCCGACAAGGGATCGGAATCTCGATTGTGTCCCGTTGTCATTGATTAGAACAGGGGCTCCGTCTTGAGCTGCTATCCCAGCAATGCCGTGCCCAATTCTAATGATTGCCGTTTTTGGGACGGCAACTGAATCGCCCCCAGTAGCAGCAAGGCTCATCACGGAATCTTTACTTTCCTTTAAGAACAACGAAACGGAGCTTGCTCCAAACCAGGCGGCACTTCGAGTAACGATTTGCTCAAGGAATTCGGTCAAAGAAACTTGACCAGCTTGGCGAGGAACCTCAAACAAGCTCGCAATAAACCTCGTCTCCTTCCTTCCAACCTTTGGGGGCATACCTTCAAATCATTGGCTAAAGATCAGGAAATCGTTAAGTCTTTGCTCTGTTAGAAGAACCTAGCATCCAGATTCGCGTCCAGGTGCCAATACAGTTGCGTGTTGATCTCTTTGGTGGAATGGGAATGACAGACGGGATAGGAAATACGAACGCCACGTTTTACATGGCTCGTCAACCGATTTATGACGCACGCTTACAGCTACATGCCTATGAGCTTCTCTATCGTAGCGGACAAACTGGAGGCGCTGGACAATTAGGACCGGAGGAAGAACTCCATGCGCTTGCGAATGTTCTTGTAGAAGTTGGCTTAGATCGACTCGCTGGGTCACATTTGGCATATATAAACGTGCCTTCTCAGCTCCTTGCAAGCGATGCTCTTCGTCTGCTGCCAGCAGACAAGGTTGTTCTGGAAGTTCTTGAGGACACACCCTGGAACGAAGAAGTAGAGCGCAACCTTCGCGAACTGAAATCCGAGGGCTACCATTTGGCTCTTGACGACTATATTTTTGAAGAGCGCCATGATCCATTCTTAGAACTTGTAGAGCTTATAAAAGTGGATATCATGGGAATTCCTACTGATCAGCTACGTGCCGGAAAAGCAAAACTAACCCGAAGAGGTCAGAAGTATTTAGCCGAGAAAGTCGAAACCCCCGAAGAGTTCAAAGCCTGCCAACAAATGGGCTTTGACTATTTCCAAGGCTACTTTTTCTCCAAGCCCGCCACCGTAGGCGGGTCTGGCGTGCCCGCAAACCAAGGGCTTTCTCTTTCCCTTCTATCAAAACTCCAAGATCCTGATATCAGCCTGGCCGAACTTGAGCTTTTACTGATCGCAAATGTAGCCTTATGCCACAAGGTTCTGAGACTTGTGAACAGCGCGGCGATGGGGCTTTCGCGCAAGGTGGACTCCATCCGCCAAGCCTTAATGTTCCTAGGAACTGCCCGCATTCGGACTCTGGCATCCCTAGCCGTGATGACCGCGATACCGGGTAAACCTCCTGAGCTCTATGAATTAGCCATGGTTCGTGCCCGCTATTGTGAAGAGCTGGCTAAAGAAGTTGCTTATAGCTCCCCAGAGCAGCACTTCACAGTTGGTCTGTTATCGGTCTTAGACGCCTTAACTGACTTGCCGATGGACGACTTGATTCAGGAGCTACCACTCTGCACGGAAGTATCAGAAGCCCTCTGTGGAACAGCCCTCGATACACCTTGTTCAAAAACGTTGCGGCACGCCCTATCTGTTGAAAGAGGAGATTGGGGAGCAGCCGAGACAAACATTCCCGGAGTTTCCACGCACCTTTATCTAGATTCTGTATTCTGGGCCGAGGAACAACACAAACAAATGGCCGCATAAATACACTTACAGTAAGAAAACATAGTATCTGCTCTTCTCTAAGATCACTCCATGCTCTTACTACGATAGTGTATTTAACATTTACTTACCCGTGAAACGGGCATCCAGTGCCTAATTTCAAGCCTTCATAGCTTATTTCTAGTAAACGGAGAATCGGCCTGCTGCCCCTGCTTCACTTGGTTTATCTGAGTCTGCATATTCTCGATCATATCAAGCAGGTCATCCGCAATATCTAGTACTTCACGGTTCTCTGGTTTTGATTCGATGTTGCGCAAACTATGAATATTCTGCCTCAAGCTCCTTGTACGCGATGTCATTGCCGCTCCATGAAACATTAGGTTCACGAGAATTTTTCCGTGGACCTAATGTTTCATTACGATGACATCAACAAATTAAATAATCCTGAAATAATTGGGACCTAACGTTGCACATTCATGGATAACCGAACCATCTGCCCGCATGATGACCTGAAGGGCGACGCTTCTTAGGCAAAAGTGTTAGCATCGTTCGGCGTGAATACTAGCGCTTCGTGCTCGACAACTAACGGCATCTCAGAACAGCGACGCCCACTTATCAATGCGTTTGGAGAGCAGTGAAATGCAAAATATCACCACAAACATCACCACGTTAAAGATAAAACAGAAAACCCCGCCTTTCTAGGCGGGGTTTTCAACTTAGAGTTCTGGAGCCGGCGACAGGATTCGAACCCGCGACCCGCTGTTTACAAAACAGCCGCTCTACCACTGAGCTACACCGGCGTTAATGGTGAATATTGTGACTCACCAAGACGGAGATAAGGTGTCCGGTGGGACTACTTCTTTGATTTTCGGGTTCTAGTCTTTACTAGCTTAGGAGTTCCATCCAGTCCGTAGCCAAGCTTAAAGCCTGCAGGGAGATTCTTCAGGGCGCTTGCCAGCTCCTCCGGCATCTCTACAGATTCTCGCTTTCGTCGACCTCTGCGTCGCTTGGGAGTTAACGCAGATAATGCATCAGTTGCATCGGCGTTCGCTTCCAAAGCTCCAAGTTCCTTATTCTCGATCTTATATAGTTCGGATGATGCAGGAAAAGACAGAAACACGTAATCACCGTTACTAAGCATTCTTGCTTCTACGGGCACGTTGTATTTCTTGACACCAATTTTAATAGACAGGATGCCTGTCTTTGGCGCTGCTTTGAACTTTAAGGAATTCTTTACGCTCTGTACTGTTCGCATTATCTTCTCCGACTAAGTCGATACTATACACAAATGATTTCTGTATTGCAAGCCCAAAAACAAACTAAGAAACCGCAATATTGTCAATTAGCCTCGTACTTCCTAGTTTTCCTGCAAAAATCAACGAAGTACCTTCACTATTTTGTTTAAGGGGCGCAAGAGAAAAATTATCAACAAGCTCCAAATAGTCAAGAATGATCCCGGATTCACTCAAAGCTTTTCGTGAATCGAGTAACGAATTTTCAACATTCCCACCGCCACATATATTTTCGCGAATTTTTAGAAGGTTCTGATAGATTCGAGGCGCAACGTTCCTTTCCTCTGGAGATAAATAGCGGTTTCGGGATGACATTGCAAGTCCATCAGCCTCCCTTACTGTAGGTTCAATAGATATCTGTACGGGAATATTAAGGTCTCGGACCATACGTTCAATAACCATACATTGTTGAAAATCTTTTCGACCAAAGAAAGCAATGTTGGGGGAAACAATATGGAATAACTTGGCCACGACCGTCGCAACTCCATCAAAGTGACCTGGACGATGAACGCCTTCCCATCGATCAGTTACATCTGGAACGCATATTTTTGTTGAAGGCTCTGAGTTGGGATAAATCTCAGACACTTCCGGTACAAATACAACATCCACTCCGACACTTTCCGCCAATTGCAAATCGTTTTCTAAGGGCCTTGGGTACCGACTGTAGTCTTCGTTAGGGGCAAACTGCAATGGATTCACAAAAATCGAAATAACCGATAGTTCTGTTTCCTCCTTAGAACGACGCATTAGTTGAAGGTGCCCATCATGCAAAGCCCCCATCGTCGGAACAAACCCAATGCTGCTATTGGAGTGAATCTGAAGTTCAGAGATTTTGCGAACAACTCTCAAAAACTGTTCTCCATTCCCGGGAAACTCTTTTGCTTAACTTCACTTGTATATTGTCCTATACCCTTAGAAAACAAAGCTTCCCCATCCACATACTTCTTCGCATGCTTAAAAGTTTCAGTCGCCAAGCCTAGGACATCATAGATAACTTGAATTTGCCCATCACAGTTTGGTCCCCCACCAATTCCTATAGTCGGGATACCTACTTGCTCTGTCACTCGGCTCGAAAGGCTCGCGGGAATCAGTTCTAAGACAACAGAAAAAGCCCCGGCGGACTCGACAGATTGAGCCTCAGACACGACGCGATCCCCCGCGTCGCCTTTACCTTGAACTTTAAAGCCACCGAAAACATTCACTGATTGGGGCGTCATTCCAAGGTGCCCCATCACTGGAATTCCTGCCTTTACCATCGCTTGAATAGCTTCCGGATAGTCCCCTTCTAACTTTACGGCTTCAGCTCCCGCCTTCATCAAAGCCACCGCAGAATCAACCGCTTGATCAACAGACGAGTTATAAGAGCCAAACGGAAGGTCACCAACAAGCAAGGCTCGCTTTACACCTCTTCGAACCGCTCGAACATGGTGAAGCATCTCGTCCAAAGATACGAAGATCGTATTGGGATAACCCAAGCTAACATTGCCCACCGAATCTCCAACGAGAATTACATCAACGCCAGCTTCATCGGCAAGGCGGCCAAAGTAAGCGTCGTACGCAGTAATACAAACGACCTTCTCCCCGGAACCCTTCATCGCACGCACCTTGGGAGCAGTTACTTTATCAGCCATAGAAAAGAAAGTTTACCGTCGCTAACTGTTAAGCAGGGCTTGCACTTCAGCAGCATGCCCTTGCGGCTTTACCTTTCGCCAAATATGCAGGATTTTCCCATCCGTATCAACGAGGTAAGTCGTTCTTTCAACGCCCATGTACTTTCTGCCGTAAAGCGACTTCTCAACCCAAATACCAAGCGGTTCAACCAATTTGTGATCTGTGTCGGATAGCAAGGTGAAATTTAAGCTGTGCTTATCAACAAACTTCTTGTGGGACTTCTGACCATCTGGACTTACTCCCACAATCCTTGCACCCTTGATGTCTGGCATTAGGTCCCGAAACTCGCAAGCTTCCGCAGTACATCCACTGGTGTCATCTTTTGGATAAAAGTAAAAAACCGTCTTTGCGCCACCAAAGTCCTTTCGTGAATGAGTCTCTCCTTCTTGATCAGTCAAGGAGAAATCGGGGAAAACACTGCCTACTTCAATCATTTAATCTTCCTTCCCTACCGCTACGATGCAGTCCATCATCATTGCCTGCATCAAATCCACTCTCAGCACCACACCAAGGAGCCTCTGTTCTTCAACCACTGGTAGAACAGTGAGTCCTGAATTCAGCATCAAGTGAAACGCCTCTCCAATCTCCGTATCTGGATGAGACACTGTAGGTTCTTTCGATGCGTGAACATAAGCTGGCTCATTCGCGAGACTAGTCAAGCTTTCACGAGTGGTAACAACCCGGCATAGATCGCCCTCCGTCAACACCCCGACTGGCTTAATATTTTCATCGACCACTACAAGTCCAGGAAACTGGTAGATATCCATCTTGTCTACTGCATCCCGAACGGTGCTCTCCAAATGAAGAGTTGGGATATGTGCATGTAGAACTTCGCGAAGCGTCATGAGTGGTCAGTTTACTTGGCGTCCTAATATAATCGAAGATGAATGAAGGTTGATGTAGGACTTATAGGCGGAACCGGCGTCGGTTCTTTGCTCGCTCGTGAAGAAGGACGAGCCATGCACATCCCAACGCCCTACGGTGTTGCACGTGGAAAAGTCATTCGGGTCGAAGGTCGAACGGCGCTACTTCTGAGTCGACATTCAGCCGGACATTCCGTTCCTCCCCATCGAGTGAACTACCTTGCCATGGCTACAGCCCTTTCACAAGTTGGGGCTCAATATTGTTTTGCGACGGCAGCTGTCGGATCACTGTCTCTGGAAAGGCCCGTTGGCACCTTGATGGTCTGTTCCGATTTCCTGGACCTAACCTATCGCAACCTGACAATCCATGACCAGAACGTAGTCCATACCCCGTTCGGACAAGCCTTCGGCCACAAAGCAAGAAGTGCAGTTCTGGCCGGAGCCAAGTTAGTCGGAATCCCAGTTCTAGATGGGGGAGTTTACATCGGTCTAAACGGCCCTCGGTTTGAGACTCCGCACGAGATCCAACTCCTCTCCAAAATTGGGGATGTTGTAGGGATGACCGCCTCCAGTGAAGCAATCGCGATGAAGGAAGCAGGCATCCAATATGCTCTCTTAGCCGTCGCCACCAATATGGGAGAAGGACTCGGAGGCGAAGTGGAGCATGACCTGGTAAGCAATGCCATGCAAGAACTCGGGCCAAAGGCTGTAGCCATTCTCAAGCGAGCCGTAGGTGCATTACCAGCCTAATGCACTCTCGAACCTTTGCCTTGCACTTAGCCATGACTCCAGGGATGGGTGGAAAGTCTGTTATACGAGTTCTCACCAGAAACAACCTTCTCGGTCGCACTCCTGAAGAGTTTCTAAAGCTCTCTATCGAAGCCTTTCGTGAAGAATACAAACTCTCTGCCAAAGCCGCGTCCGCATTAAACAGTCGAAGCCTTACGGAAACCCAGGAACTTGAGAATCGCCTTTCCGCTCTTGGAGTCACATTGGTGACTGCCGCTGATGCCCACTACCCAACGCGTGTAGAGCAAATGGACCCGGACCCTCCCGGCGTTCTTTTCCTATATGGAAACGTAAACCTTTTGGAAGCAAAGACTTTCACTGTTCTGTCATCCCGAAAATCTTTCCCTGCCCATCTCAATCTTGTGGAAAAGCTAACCGAAGATGCCGTTCTCGATGGCGGCATTCTGGTCACTGGACACGATACTCCCGAGTACCAACGATCAGCTGTCGTCCCTCTCCGCTGGGGATCTCCGCGCATCCTATGTCTGGATAGAGGTTTGTTTAAAGTCCTCGGAGAAAACTTGCGTGATGAAGCTTTCCGAATGGCTCGCCTGTGGCGTTACGAGTTCGACCCGAGAACGGATCTTGTCGTATCACCTTTTCGTCCCGAGTCCGATTTCATCGGGATCAACAACAAGATTCGAGATCGTCTTGTAGGCTCACTTGCCATGAGCCTATCTTTTGTCCAGATCGCGGAAGGTGGCAATATGGAGAGAATAGCCCGCATGGCTCTCCGAGCCGGACGAACGGTCAAAGTTTCGGATCGCTCCATCGGCTATCGTAGGTTCCTGGATATTGGAGCCGAAGTTATTGCCTAATAACCCAATTCATGGTCGATCATTTCGTACATCTGCGTGATCGGCAGCTTTCTCTCTTCAAGCGCTCTCTCATCAAACGGCACCATGGTTGCATTCTGCATCTTGGTCTCGTATGTCACCGCCAAGCCTGTACCATTATCAGTAGGCGATAACAAAGAGAGCCGCACAGGGTTCTCGGCGGCACTGCTGAAAATTGGGTTCAAAAAGCTTTCTTCTATTTGTTTGGTCAGCCAACCTGCCTCTTCGATCAGATTCTTCTGTCGAAGTTCGCCAAACACGGGCGACCATATTAAAGAAGCGTTGTTCGTCAGCGCAATATCTGCTATCGCGCGCCAATCTGTATTCAATCCTTTAGCTAGCAAGGTTCGAGGGCTATGCCTGTAGCCCACCAAACGACTAAGCCCAGCAAGTCTTAGCGAAGGACTGTACACCTTTACTGGCTCAGCTCGGCGCAATGCCAGATTAGGCACACGAAAGCGAACGCCTTGCCCCCAAGGCCATAAGATATTAATGGGTGGCAATCCCTCATCAACGCGTCGCTCGTTTAACTCTAGACCCTGAAGGATGTTTACCGAATCATCAATAAATCGCCTAAAAGCCGCCTCATTATCTCCCTGCGGGAGATTTTGCAGATACTCCTTTCCATCTATTGAGATTGGGGGCTGCGTGCCTATATCACCCAAGCCCTCCCATACCAAGCCATGGTCCTGCCCTTCACCAGGAACAACGGTAAGAGACTTCGTATTTAGCAGTTTAGCTCTGGCCAAAACAACATCTACTTCCTCTGGCGGCAACTCAAGCTGGTGCTGACTCAAAACCCCATCGGCAAGAGACATGAGACTCAAGTGAAAATGGGTAGAACGGTCTGGCGGGTCTGCTCCAAGGGCGGCAATGGTCAAGGGACCTTGGGCAAGTTCAGCCTCATTTGGCATCATCCCCAAAACTTGGGATTCGGGGGTAGCGGAGATCGGCGCGGGCGAAAGCTTTAAAAGCTCACCCATCTCCGTCAACTTTTCCAAAGCTGGAAGTGATTGACGTAGAACAGAATCCTCTCCCGCCTTGGCTAGCCAGTTTGGGAGAATCAGAACGACTTTGCGGCTCAATGTTGGTTAGAGCTTTGCCCCACGCAACGTCTTTTCTGGCTGCTTTGCCATATCAATGACTGGAGTTTGAATCTTCTCACCCGCAGCCAATAGCTTTGTGACCGCATCAACATTCGCCCGCGAATAACCCTCAAAGGATTTGACTGGTTCGCCCAGCTTGGCTACTAACGCCACATCCAGAGCTTGGCTCGCCTTAAACTTCTTCGCAACAACTAATTCAGGATCAGAATAGACTCGAATCAAGCCACCGAGTTCATCGCTTAACGCCAGTGCGGTTTCTGATTTTGCAACGCCAAGCACTGTCACCTGGGTGCCATATGCTTTGGCCACCTCGGCAATAGACTTCACCGCAGCTTTCGTATCATCATCTGCTTTCTCCACAAACAGGAGCACCACTGGGCCGCGCAAAGCCGCGACCTGAATCTGTTGAGCTGCGGGTCCGGAAACATTTCCGTTATAAGAGACTTTTGGTACGGAATCTTTCCCTTCGGTATTCGGGATCAATCCCGCAATTAGAGCTTCTCGCTTCTCCTCAAAGTCGTCAAAGCTTAAGCCATTGGCTCCGTAGTACATGCCGCGAAAACCTCTCTCTCCACCACCCGAAGTTCGCGTGTGACAGTAACCACAAGGCTTGTTCTCTTTTCGTGTATAGATTGGACGCGCTTCTGCGATAAACGCAGTGGTACCAAGGGCCACAACTGAGACATAAACAGACGCCGCTATTCGCTTCACGATGAAGTTATACGCTATTGGGTCAACCTAGTTCAAAACAAAAAAGCCCTGAGCATATGCTCAGGGCCTACAAAGCAGCTTGGCTTTAGCCTTGCTGTGCTTTTGCAGAGATCTCAGTCTTCATCTTATCGAGAGAAGCCTTGAGTTCTTTATTGTCTTTGTATTGCGTGGATGGAAGCAAATTCAATGCTTTATCGACCAACACAAGAGCTTTCTTGTAGTCCTTGGTAGTGTTGAAGAAAGTTGTTCCGTAGTACAGAACCACAAAATCCTTATCTTCAGCCGCTTCAAGGGCAAAATTCATGGCCTTGGTACCGCTCTCCAAATCTCCATCCTTTTGGGTTTGATCCATGGCGTACATCCATAGGGTCCCGATTGATTGAGGATTCTTTGAAGCAGCCAAGCTCTTGGCCTTAGCCTCCCACTCTGTCGGACTTTGCTTTGCTAGGAGCGCAAAACGAATACTTTCCAGCTGAGACTTCATGGCTGGGTGCTTAGCCTCAATCTCATCAAGCTTTGCTTTAGCTTCGGCAGTCTTGCCCTCGGAGATCAACTTTTGAGCTGCCGCTACTTCCTTGCGCGCAGCCATTTGCTGTCGGGTAGCCTCAGCTTGCTTCTCAAATTCGGCCTTAAAACCTTCTAGATTAAAAGTGCCAGCCTTGATCTCTTCAAGCGGCTTGTCCATCGACATTGGATGGCCAATCCACATGATCTTTTGATCTTTTACGATGAATGCGCTTGGAATGCCGTTCTGACCAGATGGCTCCATCCACGTTGCAGACATACCGGTTTTATTGCCCGAGTAGCCAACGTTGTAGTCCATCTTGTCGCCCATCTTGGCAACGAAGTCCTTGATCTTGGTACCTTCATCCTCTTCCCAAATACTGACGCCAATGAAAGTGACATCCTTATTCTTTTTCGCGAGTTCAGTGACGTGGGGAATGCTGGTGATACAAGGACCACACCAAGTTGCCCAGAACTCAACCACGTAGGTCTTGCCCTTCTCAAATCCCTTAACTGGAGTGCCCTTGTACCAGGTCTTAACGTCGAGTTTTGGCGCCGGAGAACCCGGGCCAATCCCGGCAGCATTGGCGGCAGTTACGCCCAAAGCCAATCCGGCCGCAATCAGAATGTGTCGGTGTAATTGCCGCATGATTTATTATGACGATGATTGCCAGGTATGGGCTTCAAATCACCCGAAAAAGACAATTTCACATCAGTGAACTACACATACTTTGTAATTCACCTTCCGCTCACTCATTATTTGGAGATATCACCACCTCAACATTGAATAAGGTATTTCATTTACTGACCCTTTGCTGTTTCATGATTGACTTCGATATCCGCACGCCAAGATGTGAAATGCATAAAGACGCTATCGACCCAGTCCTGAACCACAAACCGGCATTCAACGCGCTGTGACGCTCTCTGATGCTGAATAGAGTCGTTGGGAACAGAGCGGGCAGAAGTATCAACGGAGGATGACATTGCCGACCGGCCCGTACTTTTTTGCAGCCGCATGAGCTTCATCTAACGTCTGGCCGACTCTCGGCAAAGAATGACCTTTAGCCAAGATGTCCTCCCAAGGAGTCGCGCTAAAATTAGTGCTTGAACTTTTCAAACGACTTGCCATTGAACCGGTACGGGCCGGAACCTTGGGTACCCAGCCAGATATTGCCAAGATTGTCTTTGTAAACAGAAACGAAGAGGACATCCTTGGCACCGTCTTTAACAGTATATTGCACTAACTTTTTACCGTCATACTTCCAAACGCCTTCACCATAGGTCGACATCAAAAGGTTGTGATTTTTGTCCTTGGCAATGCCATTGTAGTAAACGGCCCTACCACCATTCTGAGATTTAGGAATATCGATGCCTTTCTCTCTCTTGTAATTGATTAACGACTTATCACCTTTCGGTTTACTGTCATGTTGCATGCTAAACCGATACTGTGTATTGCATATCCAGAACTTACCACTCTTGTCTTCAATTATGGATCGAACCCCAAAAGAACCTCCACCAGGAGGGTAAGTCAGATGGTCTTCATACAAAGTGCTCATGGACTTTCCATCGAAACGATATGCGCCAACCGCAACTGTTCCAAACCAAATACTTCCCTTGGCGTCTCTATAGATGGTGTAGACTCCGTACATACTAGCAGGAGGACTTGGATTCTCTGCTTGGAGCTTATCTTCAAGATAGTGTTTTGGAAACTTCAAGTGATATAGCGATTTCCCATCATAGCGATAAGTCCCGCCATCCGTTGAATTCCCCTTGAACCACAGGTCATCAGGTTCTAGCTTCCATGCACCACCACTGCGGGGGATCAAAGAAGCAAACTGCTCCCCATCGAATTTACTGAATCCGTTCAAGGTTCCGAAATAGATGTTCCCAACATTGTCCTCCAGGATTTCTCTAACCTGATTATCTGCTAATCCATCCCTAGTCGAAAACTTGACGATCATTTTTCCATCATAACGATAAACTCCCTGCCCATTACTTCCAAACCAGTAGTCGCCATTCTTAGCCTGAAATACGACCCAAATGTCCTTGCTCATCTCTGAGACAACCTCGCCTTTGGCAAGCGCAGTATAAGGCCCATCAGTCAGCGTGGAATTCGGCTGACTGCACGAAGGAAGAGTGGCTAGAAAATATGTAAGTAGGATAGCGTTTACGGTCATAGGTTTTAGGAAGTGGCTAGTCTTGTGCACTACATCAGAAGTTGGGCTACGCTTAGCCTTTTAACACATAAACTCTGATGGCCAGTTCCGTTAATTTGGCCATAACTTGACTGCGGTGATCTAGCTCTAAGTTAAATCGACTCTTTCTTCCCAAGAAACTTTGGCTGGCGGTTCAAGACCTGCACATCAACCCAAACCAAACTTCTGGCCGCAATTTCACGCAGATAGGTTTGAGGAGCAATTTTCCTGGGAAGCGGTTCCGTCTGAAAACCTACCGCTTCGATTCCTTCTTCCTCCGCCACAAAGAGGGCACGCGGGAGATGGAAATCGTCCGTCACGATGACGCATTTCTCCACCCCAAAAACTTTGTGGGCACGGATTACCGAATCAAGCGTCCGGAACCCCGCGTAATCCAAGGCGATATCCTCTTTGGGAATGCCTCGTTCCATAAGAGCCTTCTTCATCGCGGTCGGCTCATCATAGTAGGCGGTTCCATTGTCACCGCTCACCAGAATTTTCTTCACCTTCCGGGCTAGGTATAGCTTTGCGGCTGCATTCATACGCCGCTCAAAAAAGAGATTCTTGTTGCCACTCTTCACTTTCGGTGAAGTCCCAAGAACCAGCGCAACGGTCTGTGAAGGCATTTGCTCTGGCTGAGTATAAACTCGCCCATCCGCACTGTTCAGAACAGAGCGATTGGTGGTCCAGATAAAGCCGACCCCTGCCAATAAAATGAGCCCAATCAACCTAAGCAGTTTTCGCTTTACTTTGGGCTTCTCCACTTCACAATTTTAACCTAGCGGGAAACGATTTGTTTTTCCAAAGTAACAACTGAGGTCCTGCGAGCTGAAGATAGATTTTTCCAGAATAGCCTTAGGCGATCAAGGGACGTAACTGGCAGACTCTCTGTTACTCGAACAAGCGTGTGGCTCGGCCCGAGCTCTTGAACGATCACTGTGCTGTTGTTTTTTTGTTGAGGGGTAGCAATGGAGTATTGAATCATGCTTGGGTTTTGGGTTGGAAACACAACTCCACTACTTGCCCAAGATTTCAGCTGAACTCTCATCTCATCATTGACCTCTTTAAAACCCCTGTTAAGCTTGTACTCGGAGATCAACGACTTGGTATCTACATTTGATCCCGCCCCTGGATAAAAGCGGCTAAGGGTTTCTAGCTCTTCGTTTGGGCTCAAAGCTGTTAAAAGGGGAATCGCTGATACCAAGCTACCTTTATCTGGTTTTCCTAAAATCAGCCAACTGAAAAGCCCAAAGAATGCCAATCCTGAAATTACCACTCCAAGAATCATCTTGTAACGCTTTGTCATCGACATTTATATTGTAGAACCAACCTCGTTGGATTGATGCCAAACATCCAAATGCTCACTCGGCGAAATTTTATTGAACCGACGCTATTCCGTTATAACTAACCGAGCCGTCACGTTCGGTGCCTACCAAAGGTCGTTTCCCACCATAGCTGTATTCGATCCAAAACATTAAGATCGCGATCCTCGGTAACTGTGACGATTGTGGATGCTGGTGCATTCTCCACTTGAGCTATGTCGTATCTCTGGCCATAAAAGTAAACGTCTACGTCAAAGGCTGCATGTGAAGGATCTTCTGAAGACATAAACAAGCCTTCATGAGATACCCCTCTTCGGTTTTGCACCAATGTGTTTCTTACCTTTAGGAAAGGCTCCTCGATGAGGTAAGTCGTTGTCCGTATCTTGCGGTCCGCTAAACCAAGGTGTCTCCCATTCACAAAGACATCTGATTGAGAAACAGGAGTCATCAAAGACAGGTAAGGCAAAACTTGTCCATCTCTATTGCGGGCCTTCACCGTCTCCCACCGGGCAACCCCTGCGACCAGTAAAGTCACCCCAAAAAACGCTCCTGCCAATACTCTTGTTGGCTTCACAGTCTTCTGACGACTCTTGTAGAGTCGCTCCGCAACCACAAGCGAACATGGTCGAAGAAGTTCATCGTCAGTTCCTCTCGAACGAGGAGGGTACTACCTGAGGGAGCAGCTGAACCAATCCTCAATTCGAACGACTTCACATCTTCAGTTGGAAAACGAACAAAAACCAAGGAGGACGCGGACAAGCCAGAGACTCGAGCATGCATAACGTCGCACTTTCGTCTTACTAACTCGCTTATGAGATGTCGTTCAAGGTCGGAGGGTGTATCCGACAGGCGATACTGCGTCTCCCTATGTTTGACCGCAATCCTCTTACCTGCAACAACACTCCAATTGTACACAATAACGGGTGTATGCCTTGAAGGTTGTTTTTCATGAAGATAGGGAAACCTTTTAGTCAGCTCCTCCAATTCATTGGTGTTCGTGAGCATCATGCCCGCGATAGCAGACAGGACAAGACAAACCACAGCAACGATGCGAAAAGATCGCCGCCGCACCAACAAGGCATTCCTCATTGGCCGTGTATCCGTTGAATGCAGACACATTCCACTTTGAGTCCATTATTCTTCAGTTTGATTTCCATATCTACCAAGCCAAATCTGCATTCGATCAAGGATGTTGAGCGATACATATTCGCGAACATATATGCATGAAACGCTATCCGACTGACGATAACCTTCTACTAAAACGAAGCCCTTTTTTGAGAAACTTCCCAACATGTAGCCAGATGTTGTTGGCTTCCTCTGATCATTTGAGAAAGCATGAGTCGCCTTTGACTTAAGAGCCTTCTTTAAGTCCTCGTGAACTTTGGCGTAGGGCTGAGCAATCTCAAAGTCTGTTTGCAGAACCTTGACGTCCGTTACTCCCGGAATCATATAGCGGTTGTCCAGTACCACCCTCTGCCTAACAGGTTTAAGACTCGATAGGTATGCAACCTGTGGCAAAAAGCGCGATTTAGTCGGACCAACCAAAGCCACTAAACAAGCTCACACAGAAAGTAATGCAACGATGGTGATTCCCAAGATCAACACCTTGCGACCGGCTTTACTACTTAATCCCACATCCACTCGACCTCAAAAACTCTTTTCTCAGGCATATACTCCGCTCGCCTAACATCATCACCTGCATCAAACATCCACTCACTCTTTTTATGAGCCGTTAGCTCTGACTTTTCTGCAATCTCTGTCAGCCACTCTTTTGGCATTTTCGTATTCGGAAGAACAAACCGGACAAGAAAACCTCCACCCATAATTGGCTCAGTTCTTTCCTCTGCATATATAAGTTCAGATTCAGGAGGAATCCAAAAATGATTCGCTGTTTTCTCCCGAAAAGATTGACGCCATTGATGTGTGACATCGCTCGTTCGAGGAGCTAATCCATACATCACCGCACCCACCATAAGAAAAAATAATCCATAAAAGATAACGGGCGCCTTCCACTTCCCTTTCGTCACCAAAATATCCTATCGCCAAATCATCGAACATGCCAAACTTCAACATGCTCACTCGGCGAGGTTTTCTTGGCGCTACCGTGTCACTGGCCGGTTTCCGTAATGACACCCTCGACCTAGTTGAGAAGCTCCTCAGTTACGATTCTCCTGAGCCAGACAATGAAGATTTCTGGCATCAGATACGCCAAGCCTTTGCCCTAAATCCCAATATCGCGAACTTCAACAATGGGGGTTGTAGTCCCGCGCCTCGAGTCGTCCAGGATGCCATCAAGCGTCAGATGGACTACGCCAACCAGGCTCCTAGCTACTACATGTGGCAGCATCAAGAATCAGAAATAGAGTCTGTGCGAAAGCGCCTAGCAAAGATATTCGGCTGCCAAGCGGAAGAAATGGCCATCACTCGTAACGCTAGTGAAGGACTTCTAACCTGCTTACACGGACTTCCCGCAAAGGCAGGCGATGAGATCCTAACCACCACCTTGGACTATCCGCGAATGATTACGGGCCTGAAGCAGCGGGAACGCAGAGAGGGCGTGCGCCTAGTCCAAGTAGATGCACCTTACAAACCCTCAGATTCCCAGGAACTTGTACAAGCGTTCGAAAAAGGGATAACCTCTAAGACCCGATTGATCCTTGTGAGCCATGTCACATTCACGAATGGACAGATCTTCCCGGTGCGTGAGATTGTAGAACTTGGCCGGCGTAACAGCATTCCTGTGGTTGTAGACGGCGCTCACGCTTTTGCTCAGTTCCCTTACACTCATCAGGAACTTGGTTGTGAGTACTACGGAACCTCACTGCATAAATGGTTGATGGCGCCTATGGGAACCGGGTTCTTATATGTCTCTCAACCCAAAATTCAAGGTTTATGGCCCCTTTTTGCAGCCGATGAGGAGGTGTCGCGTACCATTCGCAAGTTCGAAGAAATCGGAACCCACTCCGCCGCAACCCACAATGCCATTGGAGAGGCGATTACCTTCCATGAACTCATTGGAATTGAACGAAAAGCTGCACGTTTTCGCTATCTACGCGAGCGGTGGACAAGCAAGTTAATGGATGAAAGGAACGTTGTATTCCACACTAATCTTGAACCCGAAAACTCCTGCGCCATCACGACGGTACAAATTCGCAACATTACATCTCAGGCCCTTCAATCTTGGTTGCTGAAAGAACACGGAGTGTATGTAACCACTATCGACCTTCCCAGGTTCCAGGGAATCCGAGTAACCCCTAACGTGTATTCCACAGTAGAAGAAGTGGATCGATTTGCAAAAGCAATGCTTACCGCAGCACGAGTCGGAATTGGATAGACAAGCGATCGGGACAACAAGAAGCCCAAAAGCGTATTCGTTCCCCCAGAATTCACTAAAAAATCAACTTATGTTAAGACCAGTCTGGACATACTGGAGAAGTGTATCTTTGTATGATTCTGGCCACCGCCGCCCTTAATCCAGTCTCTTTCCGTTTGAACGCACCTGCCGAATTTTCTGCCGTTGCTGATTCCTTCTCCCAAGATTGGGACATTTCCATTGACCCCAAAGCTAGTCGACAGATTCAGGTTGCCCAGAACCTTGAATTGGGCGAAGAAGAATTCGATATATCAGTGGGTGATGAGATAGTTGTCTCAGCTTCTACCGCCCGAGGAGCCGCATGGGGACTATCTCATCTTGGCGAATCGCTCACAACAGGTTCCAGGGAACCTAAAAGTACACGTCAAAAACCTGACGTCAAGTTTCGAGCGATCAACATTGACGTTGCTCGACGCTATCACAGCCCCTCCACGCTTCGAATGCTTATTCGTTGGTGCAGCACAGCCAAACTTTCCGCAATCCAGCTCCATTTAACGGATGACCAGAACTGGATGCTGCCTACCGATGTACTCAAGGGAATTGATCGTCATAACGAGCACGGCAGACCCACTTATACCAAGCAAGAACTAATTGATCTTCAAAAGTATGCAGAAGCGCGAGGTGTTTCTATCATTCCCGAGATTGATATGCCGGGCCACAGCTCGCTCATGGTAAAGCATGATCCTGCTGTTTTCCAGATTCAGGGATCTGAATCAAAAGGTTGTGTCAACTTTGGCTCACCACAGGTTCGTGGGAAGCTAAAAGCATTGCTAACCGAAACCGCCAAGCTATTCCCCAACGCTCCTTACATTCACCTTGGTGGAGATGAAGCTTGGTATCCAAACGCAGAGAAAGATCCTTTGATGCAGGCATCTATGAAAGCGCTTGGTAAAGGGAAAGGGCCACAAGAGGTCTTTGTTGATTTCCTTGGCGAAATGGCCGAGCACGTATTGGATCTTAAAAAGACCCCCATTGTGTGGGAGGGCTTTCATGCCAGCGAGTACGCCAAACAGCGCATTCCAAAATCCACTATCGTCGTTGCTTGGGAAGGTCCGTACTACCCGGCAAAGCAACTGCAGCCGGACGGCTTTCGCGTTATCAACGCAGGTTGGGACCCTCACTACGTGGTGAATCACCTGCCTTACGATGTGAATACTCTGGTGCCCCTAGAGCGAATCCTTAACTCTAATCCTCAAACGTTTGGCATTGTTCATTGGAGCAATCCGGCAGATGCCACGTTTCAATTCAAATCACCCATCGAAGGAAGCCTGATGTGTTGGTGGGAAGGACCAGAATGGAATGCCCAACGCATCTTGCCAGCTCGTATATTGGCATTTGGCCAGGTTCTGTGGAACCGTAAGGACCGCCCCACTTATGAGGCCTTCATCAAGCGATATCAGCAACTAGACCAGGCGATTGAATCCCCCCGTCTTGGGCTCAAAGCTACCATCAAAGGGACCTTGCCCAAAAACAATTCCCAGTTTACGGAGCAGGTTAAACTCAATTTCTCTGGTGTATCAAAGAGCGTTCGCTTTGCGGTTCGTCGAGATGGTCAAACTCCCACACTTGAGGACCTTATCGAAGGCAATCAAGTCTTGGTCGATCAGTCCTGCACCCTCGCCGTTCTCGCTTTTGATGGCAATAAGCCGGTAAGTGAAACTTGGTTCCGCCCCTTCAAGCGGGTCACTTTTCAGAGAAGCCTAACCACAGGCGCCAAGATCACAAGTTCTGGGGAGCGTGACCACCAGTTCGGTATCGAAAACCTTGTTGATGGCATCAGCGATGATCCAACGGGCTACTGGCTAACCTATCCATCACCCCAAACCGCCACCATTGATCTAGGTTCTTTGCAACCGATACGCCGCATTCAAGTGGTTACTCAATGGCAAAACGGTGCTCCAACTTCTTACCGAGTAGCTGGTTCAGTGGATGGAAAGACCTGGACAGACTTGGTAAACCGTAGCGCCAACGACGAGAAGTCCACTCCTGAGGGATATACGGACACACTGAAAGAGCCGGTTTCTGTACGCCACCTACGCATTACAGCATTAGGGGGCAAGCTGTTCCCGAATACAATCAGTCGGATTGTAGAGGTACGAGCTTTTAAAGAATAGCTTCAATATAAACCCCTTGGTTGATCGCCCAGCAAGAAGTTAAGTGATCAACCAAGGGGTTTGCTTCGACTACGGGTAGCGCAAATGTCTCCTAGTAATGTTCGGTAGGAACCATCAAGCATTACGTTCTTCGGCACACCAACCTAATTTTGTTTCCTTGTGATACGAAGAATCTTGTCCAAATCGCACTTAAATTCACTCAAGGTATTAGTCATATTGCAAAACGCAATATTTACAACAACAGCTGAATTTGGGCCTTCAGCAGTTATGCCAAGATAGACAATTCTTTCACCCTCTGCCCCAACCCAAAATCTCACATCGGGACCGCTAAGGACGCGAGACAAAATCACATATCTGGGGTCCTTTGAATCTAGTTCAATGTACCCCGCAACGTTAATATGCATTTCAAGTTGGACACTGATATCCAAATAGAAATCCGCAGTAAATTGAGGATTCAGGTGATTTACATTGATGCATATTACATTATCAGAAAAACTTGTCCAATATTGTTCTATAAAAGGGTCGTTCTGTTTGAAAGAAGAACACCTTGTTTGACTGCTTGGGAAACAAACTTCGAAATCAATAAGGTTTAGAGTTTGCGAACCTATAGTTGTCATGTTTTATCCGCAGATGCGCCCTGCATCATTCCGCAAATCCGGAGATTGCAGAATGATTGAGAAATAGTTTTACCAATCAAACATCTGCGTTTCTGAATCTCGCCACAAAAGTCCATAGCAAGACACACCAAGTACCTCCACTAGTTCTCTGTTTTCTTGGCAGCTTTTGGTGCGGTAGGAATCACAAATCCGGTGGGATTATCGATGAGAGACTTGGCCTTCTCACGCTCCGTATAACGCCATTCATGATTTTTGGCATTGCCATTGCTGCTGCGCTCTCGCTCCGTGGGTTGGTTGTTACCGAGGATCAGAACATTGTCTTTCGAGCCCTCAAAAAAGTGCAACCTAAAACTGTAGGTAACGGCTTTTGACTTATAGGTCGTGCCTTTTTTGAACTTGCCCCAGCCCGTCGTTCTACCGTCAGCTGATTTACCCCACCAACCACCACTGCTTTTACTGGGTGAAAAGGTGATCTGATTGCCGTTGGCTTTCCACGTTCCAGATTCATAGATGAAGAGAATGTCGGTAACAAATACACTCCAGTCTTTACAGCGATAGGTGTAGGTCCCATCGGCATTGAGCAGATATTCTCGGCGAAAATATCCCGCAGTCAAAATCGGAAAACCGTTTTGGTAGCCCCTATTCTCTGTGTCATAGTCCACCCACAAACCAACAAGGCCCGTGCTGTTTGTCTTAGTCGAAGCAACAGTGGTCGCTTTGCTTGCGTCTAGGGTTAGAGATTCTAGAAGAGAAACATATTCTTTGGCAAAGTTGACGTCGGAGAAGTTGATCATGACGGATACGCAAACCTTCTTGTTTGAGTAGACGGTTAGGATCGTCGCCACATTGGAGCCATCCAGTTTCCATGTGCCCGAACCGCTCATGGCGGTCCACCCGTTTGCCGTTTCCGGTTTGGTCTTCTCGGGCGATGAGACTTCTCTTCCGTTAGTTACTAGCTCTTTCCACTGTGCATCAAAGTCGGATTGAATATCTCCCTTGCTTTTGGTGTATTCGTAAAGAGCAATCTGCCCAAAGGTCTGGCCCTCAATTTTGGAATAGCTAATAAACCCGGTGCCCTTCTCTTCTTTCCAACCCGAGGGGGCTTGGTAAGAAGCGATACCAAACTTCTGGGCTTGGCTAGCCCCATTAGAAAGGGCAGCCAACAAGCTCAGGAAAAACAAGCAGAGCACAGAGCGCATTTATTCACGATATCGCTTTTCCGCTCTTCCAGGCAACTATCTATTGACAGTTATTCCCAAACTCAGTGATATCGGACCAAGCCTCCAGATCACCTAGGATTACAAGACTAGGATCGACTTTTGGGCGGTGTCCAGCCGGGAGGGCTATCGATAAGCGACTTTGATTTTTCGCGTGGAGAGTAATTCCATTGATTCATAAGATTCTTACCGTTAGTGCCTCGATCTCGTTCCGTGCCTTTGCTGTTCTCTAGGATGAGGCTAGATTCCTTCATCACATCGCTATAGAGCATTCGGAAAGTGTAAGTCACAGGTTCAAGCTTATGAGTTGAGGCCTTCTTAAACTTGCCCCATTCGGTGGTGCGGCTACTAGCGGCCTTGGCCCACCAGCCGCCACTTCCTCGACTTGGGCTGAAGGTTATTTTATTGCCACTGGCTTTCCAAGTTCCCGCCTCATAAACAAACAGAATATCTTTGGCAAAGATGCTCCAATCTTTTCTTCGATAGGTGTAGGTTCCATCGGCGTTGAGCAGATACTCACGGCGAAAATATCCTGAAGTTAAGATAGGAAACCCGTTCTGGTACCCGCGATTTTCATTGACATAGTCGGCCCACAGACCAATCAGAGACACCTGCTTAGAGCCACTCGTGTTTTCTGGCTTACTTGTATCAAAAGCCAAAGAATCCACAAAAGCTACATACTCTTTCGCAAAGCTTTCTGCGTTGAAATTGAACAAGACGGATATACAGACTTTCTGATTTGAGAAAACCGTAAGGATTGTGGCGACACCTGAGCCATTGAGTTTCCAAGTCCCAGAACCGCCTATCATTGTCCAGCCTTTGATGATTTCAGGTTTGGTTTTTTCGGGCTCCGAGATTGTCTTTCCCTTCGCTACAAGCTCGTTCCATTGAGCATCAAAATCGGACTGGATATCCCCTTTGCTTTTACTTTGTCGATAGAGAGCGATCTGCCCAAAGCCTTGCCCTTCGACCTTTGTATAGCCCTCATATGCCGATCCCTTCTCTTCCCTCCAGCCTGTAGGGGCTTGATAGGAAACGATGTCGAATTTTTGCTTCTGTCTCGGCGCAACCGCCATCGAGACCGCTAATAGGCAAAGTAGCAACAGAAACATCCACGAACGCATAGATTCACCATATCTCTTTTTGCGTTGATAGGCAACCTCCCATTTGATAGGGATCAAAATCTTAACTCACTTCAAAATCGTTCCCGTACCTCGTCCGATAATCGCTTTTACTGAGCTGAAACATCTCTGTGTAACGACAACGTTGACATACGACCAAGGT
This sequence comes from Fimbriimonadaceae bacterium, assembly GCA_037190145.1. Taxonomy (GTDB): domain Bacteria; phylum Armatimonadota; class Fimbriimonadia; order Fimbriimonadales; family Fimbriimonadaceae; genus 55-13. The sequence goes on along the minus strand of JBBCJU010000002.1, from coordinate 240,819 downwards.
TAGCTCTAAAAGAGTCTCCCAACATGTCTGTGTTGGGAGAATAGACTCTATCTTCGATTCCGACGATTCATCCACCAAGCTAAGCCCACTATCGGAAGCCAGATGGGACTGAAGACGAAGAGATAGACGACGACTTTCCCCAAGAATCTACCGACCGCGCCGAGGCTTGACACCGCTCTCGACCAAGCGTCTTCGCTCCATTCTGGATCTTGGCGAGGGTGGATCTCGCTTGGCTTTTGCGTCAACGACAAGTAAATGGTTGACTCTGCGGCTTGGCTGCGCAAGACCTTGCGGTTCGCCTCCAGACTTTCGATCTCCTGCCGAACTTGGCTCAATCGCTCCTTCACCGAAAGAACTTCGCCGACTTTCTTCGTGGAGCGCAAAAGCTCAATGTACTGATCCTCTTCGGCACGCATCACCTTTAATCGAGCTTCTGTGTCTGCGACCTGAGCCGTGACATCCTCACCCGAGATCGAGTCGTTGAGGACACGCCCAAGCTTGCGCAGTCGATTCACGGTCGTTTCGAATGCTCGAACCGGCACACGCAACGTGAGTTCCGCTGACGCCAGTCGTCCCTCATCATCCGACTTCTGGCTGCTCTGCACCCGACCATTAACTCCCTTGGTGATCGCCTCTGCCTCTTGCTGAGCTTTGGGCACATCGATGACTTCTACCGAAAGATTCGCGGTCTTTATCTCTAGGCGAGGGGCAGGCAGAGAGCCCAAATCGACAGCAGGAGCTTGGGAGGAGGTGGCCTCTCCAGCCACCGGTTTACTGCGAGCATTTGCACCCTTCGATAAACCGGCGTTGCTATCTCTTTCTCGGAATTGGGCATCCACTACATTGTCCTTAAACCCACTTCCAGACCATCCAGCCTCAACTTGAGGGGAAAACTTACCCTTTTCCTCTGCAGGAGCCGAGAATGCCGGATAGTCCGAAGAAACATTCGGATGACCACCCGGGACACTTGTCGCCTCCCTTTTGCTCTGATTCATCTCCCATGTTTTTCTTGATGCGGCCTTCGGCTGTGCAAAGACTGGGAACATGATCGCCGCAAAGATCACCAGGCAGCCCAAGGCTCCCACCAACTGCATAGGACGCCCCATCCACCACGGCGTTCGCTTCCCTCCAGAGGCAAGCGCACCCAAAGTTCTCTCCAGACCAACCGGCTCCGGCTGCCAGGCTTCTTCCTGGATCATTCGCGACATCTGCCGCAGCTCAATCACCTCGGCCTGAAGCTCCGGGCTGTTCTCGATCTCACGCAAAATCCGCGTGCGATCCTGTTCAGAGAGTTCGTTGTCTACAAAAGCTTTCAATTCTTCTTTCATGTTCATCGCGCAACCTCCTGGTACTCGGTAAGGGACTTGCGCAGGTTCGCAAAGGCGTGGTGGAGGCGGGATTTGACAGTGCCGACGGGGACGCCCAGTACAAGGGCAGCTTCCTCATAGCTCAGACCCTCCACCTCATGCAGCAGCACCACCTCCCGATGTTCGGTGCTCAGCTTCGCCAGAGCCTGCTGCAGGGCTTGGCGATTGATAATCGTCTCTTCGTGATGCTCCGCTGAGCCAGTTTCGGTCAGCTCGATCGTCGGCGGCTCGCAGCGGCGTTTCCGCGCCATCCGGCGGCATTCGTTATGCGCGATTCCCAAGAGCCAGGTACTGAGCGACGACGCTCCCCGGAACTTGGCGAGCGCGCGTTGGGCGGTAAGAAAGGTCTCCTGCGCGGTATCGGCGGCGGCATCGACTCCCACTCGCCGAGCGCAAAATCGATACACCGTATCGTAGTGCTCTCGGGCGATGGATGCGATATCGTTAGCTTCGCGCGGTGTCCCCATGTCGGTAACGGCCTGCATGATTGTGTCTCAGTCCGGTGAGTGCCGCCCAGGAAGGTTGGGGTTCAAAGAAAGTGCGCGGTAGGCCATTTGCAAGCATTCGAGAAGTGTTTTCAAGCCTCCGAGAAAGAAATTCGGAAACTTGCAGATGGTTTTCGGGAGATCGTGAATGGTTCTCGGGAGCTTGAAAACAGCTTTCGGGAGATTGTGAATAGTCTTCAAACGGTCTTCTTCGCCTCAAAAAGAGGAGGCGCGCTGCGACCCCTACCGGGGTCGGCAAGGTGATGGGCGGCATCCAGGGGTCTGCGACGCCCTGGCTATTCTCTTTGACCCCGCCGGGGTCAGTAAGGTGATCAGCCGCACTTAGAGGTCTGCGACGCCCTGCTCTGTTCTTTGACCCCCGCCGGGGTCTCCCCGCCTGAAGTTTTGCCCGCGAAACTTCATCCTCCGCCAATGGTCCACCCATGTCCGTCTCATCCCAAACCGCCCTCGAATCCCGTCGCCCCACGTCCGCCTCATCCCGCAGGGATGTCAGAACTTAGCCAGGAGGTCGAAGACCCCTGGAACGGACGGCATAAACAAAACGACCCCGGAAGGGGTCGCAGAATCTAGCGGCGGTCTATGGTGAGGCCGGGCCAGCTATCCGTTCGGAAAGGCACGGCGGGGAGACCGGCTTTATTGATCAGATTTACCTCGGGGTTATCCGCCCATCCATATCGAACGGCCACCGGACTCTTTACCGAAGGTGCCCAGACCACGATCTGATTGCCCACCACTTTAGCCTGCGCCCACACAAACTTTCGGTCCTCGCCCGCAATGGAAAAGCCCTTGATAGCTTGTCCAGAAAGAGTGGCGAAGCCGGTTTCGGTGTAGTCAAAAGTCAGCGCGATGCGGTCACCCTGAATTTCCATCGACTTATAAAGTGGGCCGCTAGGGACTATGTCGGTTTTTCCGTAGTCTTTATACAACGCCCAACGCGCAAGCCTTTCTCCAACGGCGATTTTATTGACGGGGTGAATGTCTCCCGCTTCGCCGATATCAATCGCGACCGCCATTCCGGTGTTCTTCAGGCGCAGTGTCATGGTTTGGGCCTCTCGTAGCTCCGCCCACTCGCTCTCGCCGGCCTCATCTTTACGCGCCATGAAGTTTGCCAACTGGACAAAATGGAAAGGAAAATCTCCCCTTCCCCATGCCATTCTCCAATCTTTGATCATGCCCGGGAAAAGCGCCCGATACTGGTAAGCCCGATTTGCATTGGACTCGCCCTGGTACCAGATAACACCCTTGATTGCGAACGGAACAATGGGATGGATCATTCCGTTCCACAGGTTTGCTGGAGCGATGGCGCTGTTCGGGCCATAGGGTTGTTGGGGAGGGTTGCCGCTATTGGCGGGAGTAGGGCGGCTGGCTTCGATGAGATACTTCCACTCAACGTCCAGCCGGATAGGCTCCCAGGAACCTACAGCAGGCGAAATACGAAGAGGGCCTTGGTGCACTCCGCCACCTCCACCTGAGTCAAGGACACGCACTGCGATCAACGCCTCGCCCGCTTTCACTTGATTGGCGGGAACCCGATAAACTCGGGGCGTCTGCCAGGAGTTCTCAATGTTCGGGCCAATCTCACCAACGAGCGTGCCGTTGAAATAAGTGTGATCGGTGTCATCAATCTGTCCCATCTCAAGGATCAGTTCTTTCCCAGCCCACTCGGCAGGAATCTGAATTTTTTTTCGGAACCACACTGCGCCATCTATATCTAAATCTCTCTTGCCTGAACCTTCCCAGGCTTGGGGCAGTTTTAGCGTTGGCCAGGTGATATCGTTGTAGTTCAGATTTGCATAGCCGTTCTCAAACCCCTTGTTCCCTGGATCCGAAAAGCGAGCGGTCTTATTCCATTCGGCGAGTTTGCGCTCATACTCGGCTTGAGCTTCGCCATAGTTGGCAGAGACAGCGCGATAGTGATCGGCCATGGACTTGGTTTCGGGCATGGAGTCAAGAGCACTAAGACGAGTCCAAGCCTCCGCCGGAGTTCCTCCCCAGTAACTTCCGATGATTCCAACTGGAGACTTTAGGGTTTGGTGGAGCGCTCGAGCGAAGTGAAAACCTACCAAAGAGAAGCCCTTCAAACTTTCTAGGTTACAAACAACCCAACGCCCCTGTACATCGAGCACAGGATCACTGCTCGCCTTCTTAGTCACTTGAAAGAAACGGATTTCCGGAAACTCAGATTCTCCGATCGCTGGCTTTTTGTTGGCCGGAAAGTAGTTCCACTGCCACTCCATATTGCTTTGCCCACTCGCCAGCCAAACTTCGCCTACAAGAACATTCTTAAACTCGTGCGTAAGAGTTTTGCCCTTTACCGTCAGAGTCTCAGGCTCTCCGGGGGATAGGTTCCGCAGCTCTACCATCCAATGCCCATCTTTAGCGGCATAGACCGTACGGTGATGATCTCCAAACTGAATGTCTATTCGCTCGTATGGTTCCGCCGTTCCCCAGATCGGCACCTTGGCTCCAGCTTGGAGGACCATATTGTCACCAAAGATGGTTGGGAGTTTGGGATCGGCAGAGGCTAAGCAAGCGGCGGCAGAAAGCACAGCTACATAGATGGGCTTGGTCATGTTACTGAAGCCGATTATGACGCCTACAGAGGTCCGCCTGTCGGATGCTCCAAGCTTAAGAGAAAGCAAGATGCCTGCGATCCCAAGACTAGAAAAACTCTTGGCAGTAAGCCACCGATGGAGTCAGAACTTTTGCAGCCGCAGCCAGAGCACCGGCTTCGCGCTCCTCAATGACTCCCCTTTGAACACCCGGGTCTCCAAAGTAGGCAACCGTCCAAGCTTGGATATCTCCATATAGATCCGCCGAATCTACTCTGTCACATCGAACCTGGTCACCATCGTCTTCAACCCTCCAACAACCTGCGTTCTCAGGAATGAGATCATCTTTCACCTCCATCGAGAAGGCTCCTGCACTGGTCGGAACAAGTGCTTGCATTGCCCCCGACACGTCTAGCAACCGATACATGATCCTACGATCGTCCTTCGCGATCACACCTTGGTCAGTGAATATTTGAAGGTAAGGCGTATCCAGCGAGTCATACCATTTGAGCGAGCTTTTGTTAATACAAATCTGGCTTAGCATAGCAATGAGAGACTTGAAGCCGCGGACGCTGGTATAAGCAATCTCATTCACCATTTGAGGTGTCCAAAACTCCCAACTATGATCCAGAATGGCGTAAGCCTCAATAGGATCACCTACCGCATAAACTGTCTTCTTCTCGTTTAGAACCCGCTTCCAGTGCATCTCGTTTCGGATATTCATGGCCGTGAATTTCCTCGCAAAACCTTCATGGCAGGCTTGCAGCAACGGATAATCTTGCCAGCCCAACATACGCACAGGCAGTTCTGGCTTTATTCTAGGGAGACGGTGAGATGGAACTTCAATCTCTAGGCGTTTGCCACAAACTTCGTATCCAAATTTTCGATAGAAGGACTCTCGGAAACCATAGAGAGACGCCACTTGGTAGCCTTCCTGGTGAAGATGCTGAACCGCCCAGCTCATCATGGCGCTTCCCACCCCTAAATGGCGGTACATTGGGGCCACCGCGACTCCCGCAATCCCTGCACATTTTAGGGTTGCCCTGTCCTCGCGCGTACTGGTCAAATCTAGCAAGCTAAAGGCACCCATAATCTTCCCCTCAGATTCGGCCAGAAAGTCTTTGGTGATACGATCCTTGCGGTTTTCTGGTGGGGTGGTTTGCCCATTGTTATAGGTCAAGTCACGGACTTGCCAAAATCCATCTGAGTCTCGCTCTTCAAAGGGGCGAATAATGAAGGACATACTTACAAGTATGGAGGATAAAGTCCCTTTGCTAGACACCCTATTTGATCATGCCTGGGTATTCACTGCGGGAGGCATTTTCCCTGCAGGAATCTTCACCGAGCTTGGTATAGCTGAAAAATGGATTCGCGAAACGCGAGCTACTGGTTGCCTAACCAAATATCCCGTAAACACCTCTTTGTATGATTACAGTATTGCTCAAGGCTGGTTTACACCTAAACGTGACGATCAACGTAGTCCAGAATTTATCACCAAATTTTCATGCGCATCCGCTGAGCATTTTCACTATGAAGATGGAGAGTCAGTTTAGGGGAACTGAGCCCAGATTGCTGGGTCCTCCGAGCCGATGTACCACATACTTATTCCGCGTAAGCCTAGTCGCTTAGCTAACGTATATTTCTGGGCGACGGCTTCTGGACCGCTAAAGTAAATCTTTTCATTCCACACACGCTCACCGCTCCCAGGATCAAGGGAAAAAGCCCGTAGGTTTAGGGTGTCTTTGTGCGTCAAGCTTCGAGCTGGCTTTGTGCTCCAATCGTATCCATATGTAGGAACTCCTAGTTCAAGCTTTTTAGCAGGGACTACGTTTATCGCAAACTTCATCACTCGCTCTGCCCAAGCTGTACCGGCAATACTGCCAGCATCGCTCGTAGCCCAGTGCATGTCGTAACACATGATTCGGAAGACATCCGAAGCCTTGCCAAGCTTGGCGTAATCCTGCGCTTTGGGTCCGTCCCATGTACCGGGTTCAGATTCCTTGGGATGTACTGTTACGCTCAAAATCTTTCGCTTCATGCGCAACTTCTCGCCTAGTATCTCGATAAACTGAGTGAACTTGTCTCGATCTGCCGCCTCCAAAGATTCGTAATCAATGTCCAGACCATCCAGTTTGTCAGCCTCCACAATCTCTACCAGTTGGTCGACATGGGCACGCATCTTAGCAGGATCATTCAGAAAAGCTTGGACAGGCTTAGCCGTAAAACCACCAAGCTCATTGAGATAGTTACTGGCCATTCCAAGCACGCGAACCTTTGTTTTCCGAGCAACTGCCAACATGCTTGCATAGCGTTCTTTCGGAAACTCATCTCGACGAACGGCTTTACCGTCCACCGTACACTTGATCCACTCCAGCATCACCTCGTCCACTTTATCGTGGTTCTTAGCCAAAGAGGCTGGACTATCAGGATTGTAAGAAACCACCCAGCCGCTGATAGATGGCGTCGCGACGGTGAGAAAAGCCAATGCGGTCAGCATCCATCGTGTTTACCTGCTGTATCTTGTTTCTAGATATGCATGCTAGTTTTTCGCTGTCGTAAAACGCATCTTTAGCAGCGACTTGATTTGGATCAGCGTGAACCCGATTAGGATGGCTCCCATAACCCAAGCTGCGGCAGTTGCGTAGCCGAACTTAAGATACATGAAGGCATTCTGCCAAACCTCTAGTCCAATGGTTCGGGTGGAGTTTAGGGGGCCACCTTGGGTTAGAACAAAGATGTTCTCCATCGCTTTGAAGCCCGCAATGAATACACCCAAAAGGTTGATCAAGATCAAGGGCTTTAGACCAGGGAGAGTGATATGCACAATCTTTTGAATCCAGTTCGCCCCATCCAGGTCAGCGGCTTCGTACCGGTCTTCACTAATATTTTTAAGTGCCGCCAGATAAAGAATTGAACCTGGACCCGCTCCGGCCCAAACGCCAGGAATGACGACGGCGAAGATTGCAAGAGCAGGATTGCCTAACCAATCGTTAACAATGGGCCAAGCTTCCCAACCCATCAGCTTTCGAGCCGGGTTGATCAGATGCTCGATAACGGGCCCAAAGATTACGTTCAAAAGCCCTTGATCTGTTTTGTCGTAAAACTGCTTCCAAAGGAAAGCGATTACGATGGATGAAGTCATGGCTGGAAGGTAGAAAACCGTGCGGAAAAATACTTTTCCGCGCGGTATTTCATTCAGAGCGAGCGCCAAGAAAATGGGCAAGAAGAACCCAATAATGATGAGAAGGAAGACATAAAGAAAGCTGTTGTAAAGCGACTGGTAGAAAACAGGCTGGCTAAAGACACCAATAAAGTTATCCAACCCAACCCATTTAGCCCCTTGCGTGATCTTGTAGTCTTGGAAAGCAATCGTGAGCCCACGAGCAAGTGGATAGTAGGCCCAGAGCAAAATACTGACGGCAGCCGGAGCAAGGCAAATCCCCATAAATGTATAGATCCGGGATCGTTTGGTACCCGCAATGATCCTTTCATCCACCACCTGTCGATTTCGCATGGCTTTACGAATTGCGAAAGCGGCCCACGCTGTGCTTAGGATGATAAGGCAAGTGAGAATCCCAGCCGCCCACACCCGCTGCTTGGCCAAAACCTCAGGCGGTATGTAGCCCAAAAGCTTCTGGTTCATATCTTTCTCTGTAGCAACCAGAATTTCTTGAACGTTCTTGCTTGGCTCTAAACGAGCGGTATCCAATGCTTGGTCCAAGACCGAGTAAATCTGTTGACAATTCTTTCCGTAAGGTTCGGGATGCCCTGTCTTAAAGAGTTCTTCGTTGGCTTTTACGTAGCTGGGGTCTACATCAGCTAAGAACTCCTCATAGCCAAACTTCTTGAGCCACATTGGGTTCACCAAGTTGCCCATTCCCAGTTCAACCATCTTCTCGGTATTGATTCGGGCGGCCTCGTCGCCAGAGAAGAATTTGATGAACTCCCAACAAGCTGCAAGCTTCTTAGGATCTTTCACCTGGGAGTTGATCGCCCACATTCCAGCATTGATTTCGTTGCTTGTGCCTGCTGGTCCGGCAGGCAAGGCACTTACGCCGATCAGTGAGGGGGAGAGGTCACCATTGTTCTGCAGAACAACGTCGTTGGTATAGGCAAACCACATAGAGGTGTTGCCCATGCGGACATCATCCCCAAACTTTGCGCTGATGGTAGCGGCGGGACCGACCAGTTCACCCTTACTGTTCTTCCATTTATCCACAACCAGCTTCTTAAAAAAGTTGATCGCAGTAACTGCCTCGGGCGAGTTAATCTTGGATTGCCAAATGCCGGTATCCGTTGGAGCAACCACCTCTCCACCGGCCTGATACAAGAAGTTCTGCCAGTGGTATCCAGGAGGCGTAGAAAACGCAAATCCAAAGCGCCCTTTCTGAACTTGACTGAGCTTCTGGGCGTAAGCGTAAAACTCTTCCCAAGTTTTAGGAGGCTTTGTCGGATCCAAGCCAGCCTCTAGAAAGTGATCTTTTCGATAGTAGAGAGCCACAGCTACTTGAAAGAACGGAACGGCGTATATCTTCCCGTCATAGCTGGTGAGAACCTTCTTCACGACAGGATTCACCCGCTCCATCACTTGCTGATCTTTCGCAATCAGATCATCGAGTGGTCTCGCAAATCCTTGCTCTAAGAAGGTGTAGTACTGTCGAAAGTTGACATAAAAGAGGTCTGGCGCTTTGTCCCCCGCCATCGACATGAGGAACATATTGTCTGCCTGGCTGCCATCAGCCAGAGAAAGGCCGCCCGCATTAACAACCCTGACTCCTGGGTTCTGGCGGTGAAACTCTTCAAAAACCGCACGACGCACCTGGGTCGTCGTCGCGGTGGCTTCTTTGGGAGGAATACCATATCCTCCGCCCGCCATCATACGAATCTGTACCTCTTGGGCAAGGCCAAACACAGATGCGACCAGCAAGAGAGCAGAAAGAAGAGCACGTCGCATCAATCCCATTGTATCCGTGGAATGATCGAGATGGCCTATAGCAAGAGTTAGCCCTCACAGATTCCTCATAAACCCTGCGTATCATTCATAGAGGCCACCATGCGTGCATTACTTGTAGAAGACGATCGGGAGATTGCTAGCCAGATTTCTGCAGCTCTGAAAAAGGAGCGGCTGGATGTCTATGTGGCCGACAATGGTGAGGACGGTTTGGACGAAGCACTGAGTCGCAACTACGGATTAGTTGTTTTGGACGTCATGCTCCCTAAAATGGATGGATGGGAGGTTTGTGATGAAATTCGGCAAGCCGGAATCAATACGCCGATCCTAATGCTCACCGCAAGAGATTCGGTGGATGACCGTGTGAAAGGCCTTGAAGGTGGGGCGGATGATTATTTGCCAAAGCCCTTTGATGTGCGTGAACTTACCGCCCGAGTTCGTGCCTTGCTCCGTCGAGATGCTGTTCACCGAACGGGAAAGATCGAGATTGATGATCTGATCATTGATACCAACGCCAAGACGGTCGAGCGCGACGGCAAATCTATCCGCCTCACCCCTCGTGAATATAGTTTGCTCGTCGCGCTAGCCCGAAATGAAGGCCGAATCCTTACCCGAGAGGTCATTCTGGAAGATGTATGGGATAACGAAGAGAGCTTGGACAATACCGTTAATTTCCATATCACCTCCCTACGGCGAAAGGTGGATACAGTGGAAGGTCGTAAACTCATTCATACGGTACACGGGTTTGGATACACGCTTAGACGATCGGGAGGCAACGACTGAGGCTTAGTTTTCAGTCTCTACGTGTACGTCTCACCCTTTGGAACGTCGCCATTTTAGGAGCGACGCTTATTGCCTTTGGTTCTGGCATTTTGCTGCTCAACCAAAGACAACTCTCCACCTCTATTGATCGAGAACTCTTGGATCAGGCCAGGAGATCTAGACGTCCTCCTTTCGGGGGAATCAGGGGACCAGAAGGGCCGGGAGGTCCTGGACCTCGAACAAACGAGGGACGAAGACCAGGTATGGGGCCAATGGAACCTCCGGCTGGCTTTGACGCAGAGAGTTTTCGCATCGCGAATATTCGTCGACCAAGGCATTTTGATGCCAATCTTCAGACTCTGGGGCCAACTAACGACCAACCTATTGATCGGAAGGCAATTGAGGATGCTTTTAAAACCCAGTTGCCACGCTTTAGTGTAGGAAAGTATGAGGATGAAAAGGTTCGAATCTATACTCTGCCTTTTGTTGAAGATGGCAAGGTCCAGAACGTCATTCAGGTTGCTCGTGAGACCGAAGATTTGGACCGACTATGGCGAAGTCAAGTCACCACACTGCTCATCTTTTTACCGCTCGCTCTTTTAGCCGCGGGAATGGGGGCCATGTTCCTTACCAATCGAGCCATGCGTCCCATTGGCGCCATGAGAGATGCCACGACATCCATATCCGAAACCAACCTCTCGGAAAGAATTCCTGTACAGGGACAAGATGAGTTTGCAGAGCTGGGCGAATCTTTTAATGGAATGGTTGGGCGACTGGAAAGTGCTTTTGCTGAGCTCACCGAAGCCTATGAACAGCAGCGTCGCTTTACTGCGGACGCCTCCCACGAATTGCGAACGCCCCTTACTCGAATAAAACTCTCCACCAGCGCCGCCCTTGAGCCGGGTGCAAGTGAGGAAGAGCGCTTGAACGCACTGCGAATCGCCGACGAGTCGGCAGAATCCATGAAGAAGCTGGTTAGTCAACTATTGATCTTAGCCAAAGGGGATGCGGGGCAGCTTGGCATGCAACGTGAGAAGACAGACCTAAGAATTGTGGCCAGTGAAGCTTTGGATCAAGTAGAAAAGCCGGAAGGCATTGATTTGGCTGTGACCTTCCCTGAAAAAGCGGTCTATGCCAAGATTGACGCGGAGGCGATTCGTCGAGTCTTTATCAACTTACTGGAAAATGCTTATCGCCACACCCAGGTGGGTCGCGTTGCATTGACAATCCAAGATGACGTCCCACCTCAGTTCAGTGTTTCGGATGAAGGCGAAGGAATCGCATCCGAGCATGTTGGGCACCTCACCGAAAGGTTTTATAGAGCAGACTCTTCCCGCCATTCAGGCACGGGGGGCAGCGGCCTTGGTCTTGCCATCTGCAAGACAATTATTGATGCCCACCATGGAACTATCAGCATCCAATCTGAGCCAGGAATAGGGACAACCGTACACGTGCGATTAGGCTAAGAAGCAAGTATTGCAATTTCATGAAGCACAAACTAAAATGGCGCGTGCGTTGGTTAATTTTGTTCGTCGTTTTCGTAGCCGCTTTTGGATGTAGCAAGGGCAACAGTGTTGTCGGTCATTGGAGTCTCAATGGCCCTTTGGGGTTGATGCAAGTTGAATTCAAGCCTGACGGTACTTATGGTGGCAAGTACATGGGCGCCGGAATACCTGCCGATATGTCGGGCACCTACAAGATTGAAGGCAAAGCCCTTCACATGGACGCCCCTACCATTTCAGCCATGGGTAACTCCACCACCCTAGGTGGAGGCACCATGAAGATGAGTATGGATTGGAAAAGCAAGGATATGGTGTTGCTGGACAATGGAAGCCAAAAACTCACTATGACCCGAAGCGGTCCTGCACCAAAGTAAAGGGGACTTGGGCCTCAAGGAAATCGCTCGTCGGCTTTCTTGAGGCATTTAGTTTGCAGACCTAACTATACCGATCTCCTTTTTGTTTTTGTTCATGCTGGCTTTGATGATTTGCGAAGAGCCAACCGCAACGAGGCCGAGTAGCAAAAGTACCCCGAACTGTATCCAAGTTTTTCGGGTGTTCACTTTGAGCCTTTCGGACATTTGCTCCATCTCAGATATCCGCTTTTCCAGAAAACGATCTCGCTCTTCGCGTGTCATCATCTCAAGCTCTTCCTGGCTTGGAAACTCACCGATCTCAAAGCTCGGGGGCTCGTCACCTATTTTTTTAAACTGGCGATGAAACGCGAACGATATCATCAACCCCAAAACAGCCCACTTACCCGCGAAGAGTAGAGCCGTAGCCTTACCCGTTGCAACTCCCACCCCTAAAAAGCCGACAGCACCACCAATCACGATGGCGGATGCGCTCATCATAAGCGAAAGATACAAACTTGACTCGGCATTGCGAATGAAATACCAGGCAAGCAACATAACGACCACCGCAGCGTAGATCGGCCACCTTCCTCCGCCCTGAACCCCAGTTAGAATCCTCATTGCCGGAGCCAAGCTACCAAGCAGAAAACTAATTCCCCACGCAATTAGAAGAATGCCTTTTGCTCTATTGACAGTGTCAGTCATGGCTCACATATTTTATGAAACTAGCTAGACTCTTCGCTAGCCTTTCCAGGTAAATCTATAAGTACAAAGGAACTGAACACTTGCTTCGCCCAAGACCAACATCTGGGACTTGCGGCAGATGTGTGAAACGTCAAATGGACTTATACTTCTGAGGTAATCGAACCGATTGTTCATTGGTAGGATTTGAAATGAAGAAATTACTGTCCCTCTGCCTCGCTGTCGCGGCCGCCGCTTCCCTGTTTGCCCAAGACGAAATGGATGGCCCACGGCCAAGTAAGGAAAGCCTGAAATATTCGGAGTTCCGAAGTCAGAGCGTGGAGCCCACTTGGAGCCTGGCAAAGATCAAAGGGATCGTCAAGAACCTGAAGGAAGACGAGGAGATGAACCGTCGGGTAGCGGACAAAGTGTTTAACTCCTGGTCCCTTAGGGAGAAGTTCACCTACACCATGATCCACGGTGAGGACTTTAGCCAAAACTGCGACATGATGCCATTGATTCTGGATGAGCACAAGAAGGTCTTTTCCTATTTCCCGGGCGTCTTTGGGGATGAATCGGCATGGAGCCAACGCCAGATGAAGTTTATGGAAAACAACCGCTCACAGGTGTTGGACCTTATTAAGCAAACCATCATATCCAAAAAGATCGTGGGCAATAACATCAAGAATGCAATTTGGAACTTGAACGGCGTGGAACTGATTCCGACCCTGGTTTCGGTCTACAACAAGGATAAGAAAGATCACGACATCCTGACGCTAATGATGTTAATGATGAAGGATGCCAAATACCCTTCCTTCGTCAAATCTTCTATTTACAAAAAGCTGTATGGAACGGAAGAGAATTGGCGATCTAGGGTGATGTATAGCCCCGAGTTATCAGGCGAGGTTGTCCGTTTAGCCAACAGCTTTTACAAGAGTAAGAAACTACGTTGATCTTGATCCTCGCGACTTCCCTGGTTGCTCCTTCTGCTTTTGTTGAAGTCAAAGCAGGGAGCTATCTGGTTGGCAAGGATACAGCGATTGCCAATCCACGACGGACCGTTATCCTCCAGGGTTTTCAGATCGCGAAGTTTGAGACCACGAACGCCGAGTTCGCTAAGTTTGTAGACGCAACCGGATACATCACTGACGCCGAGCGAAACAAGAATGCGATGGTCTTTGAGCCGGGGCTACGCGATTTTCGATGGCTTCAAGACCCTACCGCCAACTGGCGATTTCCGAATGGAAAAACTCGCGGCGGCATCAAAGATCGGATGGACCATCCAGTGACGACGATCAGCTATCGAGACGCTGTTGCCTACTGCAAATGGGCAAGCGTTCGGTTGCCAAATCTAGACGAATGGGAAGTTGCCTCTAGAGCAGGCGCCAAAGGGGATTGGTTTTTCGGAGAACAAAAGAAGGTTAGAGAGTACGCCAATATTTGGCATGGGCCGAACCACCTGAAGGCAGACCACAGTGATGGGTACATGACCACCTCTCCGGTCGGAAAATTCAAGCCTAATGAATGGGGACTCTACGACATTTACGGAAATGTTTTTGAGATGTGCTCCGGCAATCTAAAGGGCGACGGAAAATTCACCATCCACTCTCGAGGTGGGTCTTGGTGGTGCAGCAAAAACTCCTGCAGTTTCTTTAACTCGGTAGATATCGGAAAAGTGGATAGCCGCGCTTCCTTTAGCAATCAAGGATTTAGGGTCGCACGCTAGTGAGACCCTAAATTGCGTTTTCCCATGGATGCGTGATCTGATCCGACAGGAGATCAACGCGGGCATTGGTTTTTCGGAGCCGATCACTCATCACACGGCTGATATTGGCCAACACCACAAAGCCCCATTGCCGATTCTGATTCATCATCTTTCGCAACTCTGGGATAGGAATGACAACGGCAGAAACAGGTCCCATGCAGACCACATTAGCGGTGGCACGCTGGGCGTCTACCAGGCCCATCTCTCCAACAACGCTCGACTCGCCCACCGTCCCTAGTTCATCTCCATCAGCGGTGGTAATTTGAACTCGACCCGACAAGATAACAAACAACTCATCGGCAGCATCACCAATCCCGATCAGGCATCGCCCTGACGAATAACTTTGGATCTTGGAAATCTCCGCAATCTGTGCGATTGCGGATTCTTCCAGACCCACTACTAGATAGCTGTGCTTTAATGCCGAGGCTTCAACCATTTGCAGATTCTACTTGGCTCGTGTAAAAGTTTGAGGCTTACCATCTTTACCGGTAAGTGTAAAGCTGTTGTCATCTACCCAAGTCAGCTTGGCCTGCTGTTGCTGCTCATTGATCTGTTTCTTTACCTGCTCGTTTTGAACCTTTAGTTGTCCATCTACTAAGCTTTTAAGATTATCAGGAAGACCTGTCACGCTGAACTTAACATCGTCCGCCTTCAAACTCATGGTCTCACCGCTCGTCGTATAGGTTCCCACGATGTCAGCGCGAATTTTCGCCTTACTTCCGTCAGGCATTGGCTGCTCCATATCCATTGCGATTGTCAGCTTGCTGCCACCTGAGAATTCCGCAATCATAGTTGCACCCGCAGGCATCTCAGCAGGAGCGGAGACGGTCCACTTTCCGTCAACAGATCGACCGCCTTTGCATCCAACGGCAACAATCAAAAGAAAGACAAACAGAATTGATTTGATATTCATAGTAGGGTCCGGCTTACAAATAGAGCCAATTGCTCAACATAGTAGCAGGATTAATGATAAGGAATAGTTGCTGGTCCCGCAAAAGCCCTGCCCAGCAGTTAGCCGCACCACATAGATTGCGAAAGAGTCCGGTCTGCCTACTTTTCTTTGGAGTATTCAAGCGTAATGTAAGGCGTTAATCGCATTCGAAAGCTCTTCTTATCTGGTGCAACATCAAACTTGTCCACTCGCTCTTGAGAGACCGCCTTTCCTGATTCCTTTTTTGTTCTCAAATGGAGTTTTCCGTTTTGACTGGCCCAGATGCCTTCTTCACTTTGCCCATGGTCCAGCGGCAATATATAGGTTCCATCCTTTCGAAGCGTGACCCGCCAAGGTCGTTTCTTAAACCTTTCGATCTGAGTCTGCATCAGTTTTTGGAAATCTTTGGGTTGCTTAGACAGACCAGCTTGATCCACGATCATCCGTCCACCCCATACTCCAACCATTTCCGGCGGCTGCTGTGCAGTGGCTACACAGGTAAATGCCAAAATCAGGAGGCCAAGAGTCCGCATATAGTCTGTACGCACACTCTTTGGACGAGCGTTACCGCCGACGGCTACTTCGGAAATGGAAGCTGACTGACCTTCAGATAATCTTTCACCGTCGGACGAAAACCCAAAACCTGTTTCTGTTCGGATGCATTTTTCAGCTTCTTTCCATCTAAATCCATGAGCTCCATCCGGCTAAAAGTCTTCTTTCCTTGACGATTGAAGACTGATTCTTCCTCCAACACACGTCCTCCCAGCATAAAGGCAGAGTAGTGAAAGACAGATCGCACCAAGGTTCCATCTGGACGATAGGTTGATAGTTTGTGAGAGGACCAATCCCCACTTGGGGAGCCGCCGGTGATTGAAAGCGTCTGGAGCTTTCCATTTTGAGCCCAAGTGAACGCTACCATGCTGATGTCTTCGCGCCACATCTCATCTTTCAGATGGTCTGAATCTTTCTTCATTAAGACCCATGTCTTCCCGCCTTTAAGCATGTACATCTTCTTTCGGGCTTGGTTTTTCTCGGCGTAGGCTTGTGCGGCCTTCGATAGATTCCTGGCCGCTGTCACATCTGCCGTCACGGCCTGTTGGAAAGCAATGGTGAGCAAGAGAGTGGATGTGAGGGGCATGTCAGGATTATATGGCATCCAGCAGGAATGCCTCTAATTAGCTTAAGTTTATGGGACCGGAAGTCAAGGCAACCTGACCGTCAAAATAACTCCCTCCGCACCAATACTCTGCAAGATCTTCCAGCTGCGCCTTTGCCCCGCTCACGGTTACTTCGCCTTCCACTGCGCCAAGGAACCAGCGGCCTGACCGCGACTCGCTCTCCATCTCAAACTGGTATCGTAGCCAAACCTGTCCACATCTCCGGCAAGCGGCCTCGAAAACATCTGCATAGAATGCATCCATCCCAATACGGGTTTGTTGTTCAAGGTACGAAAATGGGTCCAGATGACATAAACAGTCATCTGGAGCAGACATTGCTAAGTCAAATTCGTCAGCTATGGCGCAGAACTCATGTCCCCACCCGCTGCTCAGACTGACTTCTTGCAGCGGACCCGTCGGGGCAAACAATACATCCCCTCCAAAAGGCATTTCATTTTGCCGAACCCGATCAGAGGTCTGCCTAATTTCCGCTAAAGCATCGGCACTATTTTCCCACCCTGCCCAAGAGAAATCGTTTTGGGGCAACTGGATAAGCCGTTCTACTTCTCTGAATACTTGCATGAGTCGGCGTCGGCTAGGCATATGTTTCAGCCAAGTCTATCGTAAAAGAGATTCGGTATTTCGATCCCTCGCATATACATTATTGTTATTCCATGTCAAAATCTGCCCGTTTGACTGTACGTGTGTGTGCCATGCAAGATTGGATTCAAAAACTCTTAAGTGACGTGGATTTGGCGGGGATGGGACACAACCAAGCACCGGAAGAAAATAATCTTGGCTTAGGATGGATTTACTATGGATTGGTTCGCGCTCTCCGTCCAAAGATTGCGGTAGTCATCGGCTCCTACCGAGGCTTCGTACCGCTTGTCCTTGGAAAAGCGATGCACGACAATGGCGGAGGGAAAGTGATTTTTATTGACCCATCACTCGTGGATGATTTCTGGACATATCCCCAACGCGTTACCGAGCACTTTGCCAGTTACGGGGTAACCAATGTAGATCATCACTTGGCTACCACCGAGCAGTTTGTCCAAACTGCCACATATCAAACAATGGACCAAGTCGGCCTTTTGTATGTGGATGGGTACCACACCGCCGAACATGCTAAGTTTGATCACGAGGCATTTCTGCCCAAAATGGCGCCAACGGGGGTGACGCTCTTCCACGATAGTGTTCGCGAACGGCTAACTCGCATCTATGGCGATGACGCTGCTTATAGACACACTGTATATCGCTACATGGCTGAGTTGCGGAATGATTCTCGCTACGAAGTTATCACTTTTCCCGAAGGCGATGGTCTGACCCTCATCAAAGTTGCGCCATGAATGCCCGAGGAACTCTTTGGGCCATTACGTGCCTTTTTAATCCTGCAGGTTTTCGAGTTCGCACGACCAACTACCATATTTTCCGCAAAGCTTTTCCGCTCCCACTCCTCACCATTGAACTCGCCTTTGATGGAAACTTTGTCCTAAATCCTTCCGACGCAGATGTTATCGTACAGATCGAAGGTGGCGACCGGATGTGGCAAAAAGAGCGACTCCTGAACTTGGCTCTCCAATCGCTGCCCAAAAACTGCTCTCGGGTCATCTGGGTGGATGCTGATATCGTGGTACCTGATCCTCAATTGTGGATAGACGGGATTGAATCTGGCCTAGAGCACTATTCTGTTGTCCAAGCCTTCTCAGCCGTGAAAATGCGAGATTCAAAAGGCAACACGATGCTTAAGAATCCTTCCACAATGGCTTCTCTGCGGCGTTCATCCGATCCTAATGCCGTGTATCAAGCCACTCTAGATCGTTCAACAGGCGCTCCCTGCTCAGGACATGTTTGGGCCGCCCGACGCGAAGTTCTCTCTACCCGTGGATTCTATGATGGATGCATCATCGGGGGTGGAGACTCCGCCTTTATTTGTGCGGCCTTAGGTGATTTTGATCGTGTCATACATCTCCACGGCATGGGAGATCGCCAGAAGCATCGTTACCTAAACTGGGCTCAAGAGCTTTACACTGGCATCACCGATGGAGTCGGATATGTAGATCACGAGATTGACCATCTTTGGCATGGAACCATAGGAAATCGACGTGGAGCCGAGCGTCACGCAAAGCTCAACGAGATCGGTTTTGATCCATATGTTGACATCTGCCTTAACCATAACCAGATATGGGAATGGGCGACGCCAAAGCCTGAGCTACACAACTATGTTCGCAACTATTTCCACTCACGTCAGGAAGACCAAAGCCTGGAGGAGCAGTGATGAATCAAGAACGAATTCTTATTGCCCGCGAACGATCTCTACCCACACATCCTTATGATGTAGTCACCAGTTGGATTCAGGAAAAGTGCCCAGATATTGCACATCGCTTCCACCTCGCAAGCCTCCCTTTTTTGCCCCCGGAATCATCTCCATATCGGCTATTGGTGAACTGGTTTCAAGACCCACTGGATGTCGTTAATCCTTTCACATTCCTGCAAGCCCTAGAGTTGGAACAAACTTGCCGATCCCAGCAGATTCAGGTGGTCAACGCAATGAGCAACCACCAAAACACCGGGAAAATCAGAGCATATTCTCGACTCTCAAAAGCCGGGATCTATACCCCACGCATCTTCCATTTCAAGTCACCCCAAGAGTTTATGCGGGCGCTACCGACTCTTCCCTACCCGCTCATTTTGCGAGATGACATCTGTCATGCGGGGAGTTTTGTGCTCTGCCAAAACGAGGACCAGCTTAGAGAAGCCCCTTTTCACACCTTTCATCGGCCCATTCTTAGTGAATATGTGGATGTACAAAGCGCCGATCGACGCTATCGAAAGTATCGATGCATTGTGATAGGCAACCGCGTGATTAGCCATCACCTACAAACATCAGAGACATGGGAAACTCGTGGCAATCAACGCATCAAAGATGCTCAAACCCGTGAGGAAGAGATTGCCTATATCCTGAACCCTGATCCGTTTGAAGAGATCATGCTGAAAGTATCTCAAGCCTTGGGACTAGAGTTCTTGGGAATTGACTACGGCATAGATTCTGACGGCGATATCATCATCTGGGAAGCCAACCAGTTCCCTCACCTCCATTTTTCAAAGGTGGACCTTGTGTACCGCAACTTCGCCATGGATCGCACCATCGCGGCAATGGTGCAGTATTACCTTGAAAAAGCAGGAATTGAACCTCCCCAAAAACTAAAGGCGCTCTCATCGTACGAGTCAAAAGTCTGAAAACTAGACTCAATGATGCTGATTGCCTAGGTACGATTCAGGCGTGATCGGCTTCGTTCTTTGCGCTCTCGTTATCAGCTCTCAAGCGCCTGTCGAACGTACTCCCTCTATCTTCCGATGCACAACTTCTGAAGGCGAAAGCAAGTGGTTTCCCATGATGATTGAGGAGGACTACTATGACGCCTATTGCATAGAGCCCAAGCCCGGCCCTCAAGCGGCGGCACTTATAAAACAACACAAGCTAAAAACCTTTAGCGCCAAACAAATTGACACACCCGATAACCTGAGATGGCGCAACCTAACGATTGACCTAGTTAATGGGCGGCTTGCTCCTAAGAAATGGCTAGCCGAGACCAGCAAGCTCAAGGTGACAGTCCGGTTCCTTTCAAGCCCGAAAACGAAGACACTGCGTGAAGCGACAGGACAAGAATCTCGAAGAGCTGTTTTCGCTGAGATGCTTCTGACCTCCCTCCCTGGTCGGCTTTGCTTAACCTCAAACGATACCGGTGAGTTACGCTACCTTCCCGAACCAGGAAGACTTCAAAGCTGGTATTTGGCAATGCGCGACTACTTGGGACCTATGATGTATTACCGAGTACAAGAACCCTATATGGTTACGGGAAAATTAGCGGTTGTTAGAGCCGATGAAAAACCTGGCTTGTTATCATATTCTTTATCCAAAGGAAACCGAAAACTAACATTCTTCTTCAACAATGGCCCCCAACCCATTGAACTCCCGAAGCTCGATATAGAGAAATCAACGATCGTTAGAGGCTTAGACATGGAAGGCCCCATCCCAAAATTGAACTATGCCGGTTCAGTCATAGAGAACGAACGCCCTGAGTAGAAGATGTTCGCTATATAGAAGGAAGCAGGAAGCATTTTCAGCCTATACTCTTCAGCTTTATCTCCTGAGATACTCCACGAACCGAATAACCCATTTGCCGTCTTCACCCGTTAAAACATAGTGAGCGACCATTCCAGCGGGCGGAATGGGGACAAGGTTTGGAGTTGACGGATCAGGAAGACCATATGCACAGAGTGCGACTCCATTAAAATCTGGAGCCTCCCTCTCAAGCAATTTCTTTGTTTGCTGGATAGAGTTGTTAGACATCATCAACGTTCGCCCGGCATACTGCCTATCCTGCTCAATCTTCGTGTTCCGAGTGGTTATATAGGAGTTATAGTCTTGGATTGCAAGACTAAATGGCCCTATGCTCTGCCTATCTGTTGGGCGGCGAAGATGCCAAAACGTTGCCGAAATGTACCCACCTTTATCCATTGCAGCCTTTGAAGAATAGGTACCGCTTGATGTCTCTTCTGACTCTGTTCGAGAAACAACTTTCGTTTGCTTTTTGCCGTTGACGGTAGTAGTCTCCCAGCCTGAGTCGTAACTCTCATATTGCCGAAGGATGAACCGCCCGGACCTTTCCTTTGAGAAAGCCGAAACTTCTCCTCCATCTACCACGGCAAAGTTCCGCTTCTCTTGTACGAGCCGGTCGAGTTCAGGCTTAAGCAACTGGTGAATGGGATTACCCCTTTCTGGATCTTTAGTCCATTCCAGATTTGTCATCAGGCTGCCATTGTTTCCAATTAGATACAGATCAACCGACACACCTTCAGGCTCCACAAAGAGTCCGGGAGCCGCGGCACACAGTAGACCAAGAGAAGCAAACATACTTCAGTATAAGCATTGAATTTGATTTTGAGAACTCACTTATCTGGTAGGTTTTCGCCAATGATCGGACTGCCGCTTGATTTCATCATTCAAACAGAACGGCTTCTCTTGCGCATTCCGAATGAATCGGACATTCCTCACGTTCTTACGGCATCAAAACATCCTGGATTTACAGATGGAATGTTGTGGAGCCCGCCAAAAGATTTGAAGGAGCTACAAGGTCCCTATGAGAGAAGCGTCGCAGACTGGGCGAGTAGTTCCTCCTATCAGTTTTCAATCGACGCAAGCGAAGAGTTTGTAGGTCGAATTGCTTTACGCCCTAGCGACGAACCAGATGTACTCGATATTGGCTATTGGACTCATCCTCATCATTTCGGCAAGGGCTACATGACTGAAGCTGGTGCCGCTATTCTCCGGCTAGGATTTCATACAATGGGTGCCCGAGCTATTGTTGCCGGAACCGCCGACTGGAATATAGCCAGTCAAAAAGTGCTTGATAAGCTTGGTTTCCAGCGAGTGCAGGTCATCACCGGAGGATTTGTAAAGGGAGATCGCATCTGCGACGAATGGATTTACCGCTTAACACAGTAATGCCTTCTCCTACTCAACCTGAGTCGCAATCTTGGCCGTTAGCGTAACCGCCAAGAGCAGGACTGCCACCATTGATAGCGCTAACGCCAAGCTGCTGCCTCTCGCCACAAACCCAATTACAGCTGGTCCCGTCAAGATTCCTACATAACCTAACGTCGTTACCCCAGCAATGGCCAAGTTTGCCGGAATCTTGGTTTGGTTACCTGCGGCCGTAAACAAGACCGGAACCACATTTGCCGCTCCGACTCCTACCAGAGCAAAACCAATGACTCCGACCCACCAAATGGGGACCAGAATAGCGAGGAAAAATCCTCCCGCGGCAATCAGGCCACCTAGGAGAAGAATCTTCACTGAACCCAATGTTCGTACAATCGCATCCCCAGTGAGACGTCCAATGGTCATGGTGATCGCAAAAGCGGCATATCCCAGCCCCGATATAGATTCCGCAACACCTCGAACCGAGGTAAGGAAAACACCACTCCAGTCCAAAATAGAACCTTCAGCTAAGAAAACAATAAAGCAAAGCACTCCAATAAGGAGAACCTTTCCTTTGGGCATTGCAAAGGCAGGAGTATCCTCATGACTTCCAAACTGCAGCAACCCCTTCGCGAAAGCAATGAGGAGGATCAAACTCACCACCACAACGACGATGGTGGAAAGGAAGGCAGACAGGTTCATCGTCAAAAGCCCAGTAACACCCCCCGCCCCAACAAATCCGCCCACGCTATACAGTCCGTGAAAACCTGACATCATGGCTTTGCCGCTTGATTTCTCTACGATAACCGCCTGAATATTCATGGTCACGTCGATAATGCCCACGCCTCCGCCAAAGACAAACAGAGCCAAAGCTAACGGGACAACGCCGGGAGCAAGAGCCATGACGGGTAAGGCAAGAAAGACGGCAATCGCCGCGGTACAAATCACACGTCGGCACCCAAACTTTGCCGCCCACCCTCCGGTAAGAGGCATGGCCAGAATAGATCCAAACCCCAAGCAGAGCAAGAGAAGCCCCAGTTGCCCTTCATCCAGGTGAAGTTTCTCTTTCGCTAAAGGAATGAGTGGCGCCCATGCCCCAACCGCAAAACCTGCAATAAAGAAAGCCACTCGCGTGGCTATTTGCTCAAGCTTCCCCACTTGATAGTCGAGAATGGAGGATGCGGGCATGGGAAGAGTATCTCAGGTTACAGGGAACCTGGATGGGCCTTTATCACTTGTTGCCTTTTTAACATCTCCTGCCTTGCCAAATGACTGTTCAGCAGCGGATCAAGAAATGCACTATCTTCCGATCTCGTCTCGAAAAATTTCGCCTTTGGCTGGAATTCCATGGTTACTTCCAGCACCATTGATAACCGACTGTAGATTCCTGAACTGATTGTTTTGAATGATGGCCTGTGACGTGAATCGCACAACGATAGCCGGTCCGTAAATTGTTTCCAGTAAGTTATCTTGAATCCGAATGTTCTGGTGCAAGTTTGCTTTGGCCTTATCAGCCGTAACAACTATGCCTCCCACCTGATTGGTCCACGGCCCCACCGTTGCGTATCCTATATTCCGAACCGTGTTATTCCTAATCACCACATTGGATGAGAAGTCAGATTGCATCCAGTAGAGTTCTGGGGCAAGCACGATCCCGCCAATGGTACTTCCATCGATTCGGTTATTCTCAACGAGTCCATTGCTGGCCGTGAGGAGCATTCCACGAGCTCGATTATTCAGGATACTATTGCCTCTGACCACAAATCCGTCACCTTGTCGTTCGGCGTTTGAGGCGAGATCATTTAGTTGAGCTCCGGGAACTTCCTTATCCAGCCAGACTTCATAGTTGTGTGGCTTATCCTTGAGAGAATCATAGGCCAAGCTTGGTCCTTTGTAACCTGCTAAGGGCTTAAACTCAACTACTTTTGGAAGCTCGCCCTTAGTTCGCAGCTCCACTCCATCTTTGGTATACACGCGAATTCGATCACCCTTGCGGAACCATTCTTCGGCCCACTGAGCGGTAATCACCAATCGCTTACCCGATGCTTCTGAAACTCCCACATAGTTCCCGTGAATCGGCACGCCATCGTCCGGCATGTACTCAAACCGAGAGTTCTCCACAATTGGACCTTTACGAACTCCACTTGAGTGAAAAGCATCTGCGTTCGCAGATAGCAGAGGAGCAATCGTTGCCCCTGTCGGCTTTGGGCCTCGCAAAACGTTGTAGCGGAAGTAGTTTCCTCCATCGCCTCCCGACTCATGGACTACAAATCCAGAAGCCGATTGGAACGTAACATCTTCGATTCGTGAGTCCGCACAATTATCAAGGAGAACATCCGTTTGCCCTCGTCCCCGAAAAGCCATGTAGTCTCCAACCCGAACGTCATGGTTCATGGGTCGCCCAACTTCTAGCTTTAGCCTTCTATTTCCAAGACTAACAACACGCTTAAAATCCAGGTCAATGGAACCCTTCCGCCAATTTAATGTTTGGGGATCAAAAATATAGGCCACGGGATTATCTGGCAAATGAGCTGGATCCGCCTCGTATCCAGGCATCATTTCAACTTCATAAATACTCTTGTCGTTATTGACGCTACGAACCCAACCTTGAGTCTGCGTCACTGGCTCGTGCCGAACGGTAAACCCTTTTAAGGTAATGCGCCGACTGTATCTAAACGCAGCTAAGCCAAGATTGGGCCTCGTTAAGATAAGCGTCGTTCCCGGCCCCGAAATCTCAAAGCCGTTTATGCCCTTTACATCCAAAGCGAATGCGCCAGTTGCCGATAAACGAATCTCTCCTTTGGGCAACACTAAACTTGTGCGACCGGCTCTTAACGCCGTGTCTATGGCCCCTTGGAGATCAAAAGGCACGACCAGAAGAGCCGCCAAAATCACCGAATACTTCCTCCAGAATTCTGCTTCTGCATCTCTTGGAATCGACGAACGTTTTCTTGTTCCTGAGGTCCAAGTTTCTGGATATCAGCTTCCGACATGGGCTTCGGAAGATTAGCCTCACCGGAATCCTCCTTTCCACATCCGGCAAGAAGGATCCCACACAAGAGAATTACTGCTGATAAGCCGCGCATGGCTGCCCCGCTTGGAAAAATGATGAATACCAGCTTGCTTCACCGGGCCACTGAGCTGCACCAGAAACATAGAGATTAACGCACCAGTTAATACTTCCCTTCTTCATGCTCTTCGCGTGCCCATCCGCAAACCCAACGTTTGCTGATTCCGTGTATCGGTATCGAGGCATTTGGTAAGCAGGCCAAACATCTGAGTCTGCATCCCATGCGGCACCCGATGTTGGACCTGTAAATACATACTGTCCACCATTACTGGCAGGATTGCCCCAAGAAGATGGGTCGGCGCGTAGAATCTCGCCGCCCGATTTATCTGTTCGAATGCCCTGAGTTGTAAGCAACAATGTGCTCGCAACATTTTGGAGGCTAGTCTGAGACAGGGATGGGAGCGCAGTACCGGTGACTTCTACCGGCAGAGGAATGATGCTTGCGTTTGCCCCATAGCCCCAGCGGGAACCCGCCGGCTCGCTTGGGCTCCGCCAAATTCCACCTACCGCCGTACTGCCGTAGAAGCTGATTTCTTTGGAACCGTTTTTAATGTAAGGCTGGGTTGCCTCGCGCCAAGAAAAAGCATTGCCATAGTCGTTCAAGACCGTTGGGAAGTAAAACGCTCTTGGATATTGATCATCGTAATCACCCGAGTACATGATCACACCAAGGCTAATTTGCTTAACATTGGACAGGTCCGCAGATTTCTTTGCGGCAGCTTTTGCTTGGGCAAAGACTGGGAAAAGAATAGCCGCTAGGATCGCAATGATCGCGATGACGACAAGAAGTTCTATTAATGTAAATGCTCTTCGGTGCATAAATTCATTCCTTCGTTGGAGATGCGGTGGAATCCCGGACGATCAAATCGACGGGGTAAAAATAACGAGATGAAGCCTTTGCTTCAGGATCAAAATTAAGAATGGCTTGAACCGCGAGGCGTCCTACTCCCGCAAAGTCCTGCCGAATGGTTGTGAGTCGAGGGGTCACGGCCATGCTTTGCCAAGTGTCGTCATAACCGACCACGCTGACATCTTCAGGAACTCGAAGGTTTTTCTCCTCTAAGAGACGATAAATACCGGGGACCATCGCATCGTTAGCCGCAAATATCGCAGTGGGATAGGGAGCTTGGGAAAAAATCTTTTCCGCGATGGAGTAACCCGTTGCCTCAGCTTGACTCGGTCTGAAATCTCCTCCGTCAACCCAGCGCTCGATAATGGGAAGGTTGTTCTTCCACATGAATTCATGGAAACTCGCCAACCGGTTTTCGGCGTCTCGATCTCCTCGTTGCCCATGAATGTGGGCAATCCGCCGATGCCCCAAGTCATACAGATGCTGCAACGCCAGTTCTGTGCCCTGAGCGTTGTCTAGCAGCACATAGGGTGATGGAGTAGCGGGTACACCCATCACCACAGCATGCGGAATCCTCTCCTTCCAAGCCATCTCAATAGCTTCGCCTTGAAGCTCAATATCGAGAAAAATAAGTGAATCGGCTCTCTGATCTAGAACGCTTGTCGCCAATGCTCTTCCAACCAAATCGCGAGTTCGAGAGAAGATGATCATGTCTAGACCAGCTTCGGTTGCGCCTTCTACAACCCCTGCGACCATCTTCTCCATGAAAATCGTCATCTCACGACCGGGGTGGACTACTCCCGGAGGCAAACCAATCGTTTTGGTCGCACTGCTGCGCATTCGCTGCGCCATACCGTTGGGGCGATAGTTCAAATCCTCCATCGCCTTCAGCACACGCTTTCGAACGTCTTCAGTGACTTTCTTAGGGCCGTTGTTCAACACGTAACTTACGGTGCTACGTGCTACTCCTGCCCTTTCTGCGACTTCCTTAATTGAGCTTGCCATCGTCTTTGTCGAATCGATTCGATAGATATTCTACACTGAATTTCCAGGTTTTCAACAATTTTGTCGATCCGATTCGAAAACCGCGTAAACTAACCTTCTCATGACTGTTTCCGAGCCACCGATTAACACCCAAACCCTAGAGGAAGTAGAAGGTCATGCCCAGCACAGCAAAGCAGATGACCGCAAGGGCCTCCCGGGCAAGATGCCTCGGCCCATCAATGTGGTGATGCTGGGAGCAGGATCTTTCTTCACCACTTCTGTGGTGAAAGACGTGCTCCTTATTCCAGAAAATCGCGGAGGCGAGATTCGTCTGTGCGATATAGATGAAGCACGACTGGCGCTTTCCCTAAAACTCATTCAGAAAGTGGTTGATGAGATAGAAAGCACCGGTAAATGGAGAGTCATTGCAAGCCCTCATCGACGCGAACTGCTGAAAGGCGCAGACTATGTCATCTCCTCGATAGAAGTGTCTGGCCTATCCTGCGTGAGGTTCGACAACGATATCCCCCTTGAATACGGGGTCAGTCAAAATATTGGTGATACCATCGGACCAGGTGGCTTAATGAAGGGCCTTCGGACCATTCCGGTCTGGTTAGAGATTCTAAAGGACTGCGAGCAACTTTGTCCAAGCGCAACCGTTCTCAACTATACAAATCCAATGAACATGATGATGTTGGCTACCGGTCGAGCATCGTCCATGCGTTCAGTGGGTCTCTGTCACTCTGTGCAAGGCACCTCGCATTTACTCGCCAAGTTTGCGGGCACACCTTACGATCAGATCCAGTGGAAATGTGCTGGAATCAACCACTTAGCTTGGTTCACTGAGTTCAACGGCCCCAGTGGATCCCTCTATCCAAAGCTGAAAGAGCTTGCGGCAGATAGAGACTCAGAGTTTTCCAAGGAAGAACCCGTAAGGTCCGATATGATGCGCCACTTCGGCGCATTCATCACTGAGTCAAGCGGACACCTTAGCGAATACCTTCCCTACTACCGAAAGCGCAAAGATCTTTTAGAGAAGTACACAGACACCGGCTATCGTGGGCAAGAAAGCTTCTACGCCGACAACTGGCCAGATTGGAGAATTCGGCAAGATAACGAACGGCAGCAGATGATTTCTGGTGAGATGCCAATTGAGCAAGTCCGGTCTTGGGAATATGGAGCTTGGATCATTGAATCGATGGAGAAAAATGCTCCACTTGTGATCTATGGCAATGTCATGAATTCTGGCGGACTTATTGAAAACCTCCCATCTGATGGGTGTGTAGAGGTGGCCTGCCTCGTCGATCAGAACGGAGTCCAACCCACAAAGTTTGGCAAGCTACCAAAGCAAATGGCCGCTCTCTGTGACTCCAACATGAGGATGTTTGACCTTGCCGCAGAGGCCGCCATCCACCGGTCAAAGGAGATGGCTCGGTATGCCTTGATGCTGGACCCTCTCACTGCAGCCGTATGTTCGCCCGCCGAGATAACCGATATGCTGGACCGACTTTTTGAAGCGGAAGCCGAGTTTCTCCCCGGCTTCGCCTAAGTCTCTTTCTCATACTCCGATCTCCATCTAGAGATCGGAGACGTTCCTTAACCTTTCTTCTTCGTCGGCTTTGCGGGCTCCTTTGGTGGGAGCTTTCGGGTGACAGAATAACTCACGATCATAGTCCCCTTGAACTCATACTTTGGGCCAAATTTGAAGGGTATCGATACCGAACCATAGTAGTTAGAAGCCTGCTGATTTGGTAGGGGCGTTTCTTTGAGAGGCAAAGTAATTTGACCTCTGGCATCTACCAGATCAGGCTCAAACTTAATGTTCACATCCATCCCAAACCGCTTCTGATTGCGCTGATTCTCTCGTCCAGAAACAAGGGTATGCACACCCTCCAGAAAACCTTGATAGCGTAAGGTAGCTATCTTGGTTTCAAGATTGGCCTCAACCGTAAAGTTGAAGTCACCGATATACTCCTTCAAGGCTTCCGTTCGCTCACCCGTCCAAGCTTGCTGCCCAGTGCTGGTTTGCGATCCTCCACAGTCATAAAACACCGAATGCCAGCTGTTGGTATCGTTGATTTTCATCGTGGCCAATCCTGGACCAATACCGGCGAAGGTTCTTTTCTTAGCGGCCTCTCTTTGTTCCTTCATTCCTGCCTCAACCTGCTTGCGCACGTCCGGTGGGAATCGCTTGAGGTCTGCCTCAGAGAACGTAATCGGCTGCTCAATGCCATGGATCTGCATGGTGTAGTCGCTAATCGCCAGACTGTGGTCAATCGTCATTCGGTAAGACCGCTCTTTACCGAAGCTGCTTCCGCTCCCGCGAGCTTCAACTGTGAGTTGACCATAAGTTTCACCCTCTACCCAGTCTCGAATCTGAAGTTCAAAGTGTGCAGGAGCATGCCATTTCATTCGATAAAGGATTTCCATGATGGGGGTCAGAACCGCCGTTCCACCTCCCCGCAACCCAATCGCCGTCATTACCGCATCCACTAAGTCCTGTTGCATCTCAACGGTCTTCACCTGTGGAGCCACGTGAATCCACACCGACTTCATTACCGGCATGGCTTTCTTTGGATCAATCTTTTTGGGTTGAGGCTTCCCTTCCCAAGTAACGGCAGCTTTTCCGGTGTCATCCGTCTTTAGCTTGGAAAGATCCGTGGTGCCGCGCACCGCTTGGATCAATTGCTTAGTCGCGTACTTTGCACTTTGATCTACTTCCCAAAACGTCTGAACCCCCTTAAGGGGTCCCGTTTTCGGCATGTCTGGATCAATTCCTAAGGCGTGGAAATACTTTCGATTGTCTTTGATCCAGTCCGTAGCCGCCGTTCCGTCAATATAGAAGCGAGCCGCCGTCGTGCGTTCATCCCCCGCATCAAAGTCTTTCGTCCGAATCAAGGGTTGGCCCTTTCCTTCAAGCGTAATCTCTCCTCGCAAGAATTTGTAGGTTAAAAGGAACTTGGAAACGGCCGCAAGAGCGTTCGCTTTACCAACGGCCCCGGTGACCTTTCCGCCCGTTTCTCCAAGCTTGCCGACAACTTCATCCCAAAGGCCCGTGATTCCTCCCGCAAAGGCATCTTCTGCCCAGCCCGGTGCATCCTCAAAAGCGGCCTCGTCGAGCGAAGCCATCAGATCCTGGTTCCTCAGCTCATGCCGAACTAATGGCACTCTCATTTCTTCCGTCAGGACTCGCAAGACCAGTAAGGCTTGAATAGCGTCTAACTGCGAAGTCAAAGCAACTGGATTATCAGCCGGATTGTCATGAGTCCTTCCTAACTCCGGATTGTCATGAGTCCTTCCTAACTCTTGAATGAACAGCGATAGAAGCTGCGGAGCCTCTTTTTTGCCGTACAGATTGCCTTGCATTAGTTGCTGGACATACCCCTGAAGACCTTTCGCACCCTTGATGGATCGGTAAATAGGGTCGAGCGAATTGGCAACATCAGATGCAGCTACTCGATCCTTCCTTCGATAGAGTTCAAGGAATCCGGAAATCTCCTTATCTGTCACAGCCAAGTTGAGTGATGGACTCGTCAACGGATCATGCAGTCTCTGGCGATCCTCATTCCAAACCGAAAAGCCACAAAGTCGAATAGCCTCCGTTAACAGCGAAACTCCATCCTGTTTTTTGTCGTGGAGAGACTGGGCAATGGTCGTCAATCTCTCCGACTTTTCGGAAAGACTCTGAGTCGAAGAAACCGTTAAGGCAAGCTGGCTTACCTGAGCATTAACCTTTCCTGGCAAGGCACAAAGCCCGCCCAAGGCGAGGACGCTCAGGCTTATCTTTATGAGTAGTGTATTTGCAGTCAAATTCTCAAACCATCCTTTGTTCACGCGATGGCAAAAATAAGGTTCCTGGGCACTTCCACAGGAACCGAAAAAGCAATCTTCCCCAGTACGTTATGCAGATCACTTGGCATTTCGTGGCCCAACGACATTAGGTCCTCCGCTCCCCGTTGGCAGGGGACGGACAATGCGAAATCACGAAAATCTTCAAAAACCCCTTAAGAATGCTTGTGTCCAACCGATAAGACTGATGGGCCTCATTAGGTCTTGCGAATCCAAGGATTGGATTTAGAGAAGTGAATGGACGCCCGGCCGAGGAAACGACCGTGCAAATACTAAACGAACTGTTTACGCCGCATCTGAATAACCTGACCCAGGCATTGGACCGCACTTCGCGTCGCCATGCTCAGCTCACCGGCAACTTGGCTAACGCCAATACTCCTGGTTACAAGCGTAAAGATTCGGACTTCAATATCATCCTGAATGCCGAAAACAATCAGGCAGAGACTCGCATGAAAGAGATGCGCGAACATCGCCAACAGATGCTTTCAGATCGCACCTCCATTCGGCTTGATGGCAGCAATGTGGACTTGGAGCGAGAAGTGATGTCGATCGCGGAAACAGAGATTCGATACCAGGCCTTGACCGATATGACTGGCCAATACTTCTCCGGCCTTAAAAACGTGATTCGAGAAGGTAGATAGACGCCTTAAGCAATAAGACCATGAACCTTAACTCCGCTCTAAGAATCAGCTCCTCTGGTTTGTCCGCTGAGCGTTTTCGAATGGACACCATTTCGGCAAACATCGCGAACGCCAATACCGTGAAGACAAATGCGGCAGATGCTTGGCATCGACAAGATGTTATTTTCACCGGAAATGAACAAGGGGTAAAGGTAGTAGGCGTTGTCTCATCCAATGACTACCTTGTAAAACATGAGCCCAATAATCCTTATGCAGATGCAGATGGGAATGTGTTCTACTCCAATGTTGATCCACTTAAAGAGATGGTCAATATGATGTCCGCCAGCCGCGCCTATGAAGCCAATATCGAAGCCTTTAATTCCGCCAAAAAGATGATAAAGAGCGCGATGGAGATCGGACGCGTTTAATTCAACAATCTACGATTTATAGATAAACACCATGAGCTTCGGCAATATAACCAACATTCAAAATCCGGCTTTGGAGCAGTTCCAAAGACAGGCGGGTAACGGTGTTGGTCAAAACGCCGGAGGGGATGACTTTGCGCAGACGTTGATGGACGTCCTAGGGGAAGTTAACGATAGCCAGCATAAAGCTCGGCAAGCCGGTAACGACTTTATGACGGGTCAACAAGGGGTCGATATTCACGACTTGAAGATCGCCATGGAACGCGCAAGTATCGCCATGAACCTTACTGTTCAAGTAAGAAACAAGTTACTCGAAGCGTACCAGGAGATAAGCAGGCTGCAGATTTAGTGTGGAGCTTGGCCTGAGAATTGTGGCTTGTAAGACGATGTTTTACAAGCCACAATTCACGGACCACAAGCCACAATTCGACCCCATGTAACGGATTAAGCAACCGCCATGGGTGGATTACTACAGAAGTTTAAGTTATGGTGGGAAACCGCCGACCGAAACCAGCGATTGATTACAATCGGTGGCGCGGCATTTATGGTCCTTTTGTTGGCCGGCGTCTTCATGTTCGCCAGCAAACCAAAGATGGCCATTGCCTTTGCAAACCTATCGCCTGCCGATACGGGAATGGTCGCTGCGGAAATCCAAGGCATGGGAATTCCGGTCGAATATGATCAGGCCGGAAACGTCAGCATTCCTCAAGACAAGATCGCCCAAGTAAAGGCTAACCTTGCCATGAACGGCAAGCTTCCTCGCCCTTCTAATCATCTCACCAAACGGGACCTGAACAACATGCCCGTGATGGCTCCACCTCGTGTGGAAGAAGAGCGACTGCTCGCCATCACAGAAGGTCAGCTCGCCGAGTCTATTGAGATGTTCACCGGTGTAGAGCAAGCCCAGGTTCACATTGCAAAGGGCAACGACTCCCCACTGATGGACCGAGCCCGGACCGCATCGGCAAATGTGACCATCGCCGAAACCGTAGGCTCAAGCATTACTCCCGATCAAGGTCGCGCCATGGCAATGTTGGTAGCCAGCTCCGTCCCTGGACTGGAAGCCGGAAAGGTCACCATTTTTAGCCGAGAAGGTCGAGCAATTTGGGACGGACAAGAAACCAGCGGCACCAATGGTCGCGCCGTCACAAAACTTGAGATGGAGAAGCAATATGCTCGCCAAGTTCGAGATGATCTCCAAGACCAGTTAAACCGAATTGTCGGAGTAGGCAATGCGTTAGCTTCGGTAGAAGTCACCCTTGATCTCGATAAGATCAACCAAACCGAAAACATCACCACTCCCACCGAAGACCCCATCACCAAAGAGAGCATGAAAGAGACGATGGCCGGTGGCCCATCAACTTCAGGCGGCGGTGTAGTCGGTCAGACAGCCAATGAAACTCAGCAAGGCGCTCCAAGCACCGGTGCAACCGTCCCTGGCGGAGACTACAAAGTCCAGCAAGAGCGAATCGAGCGCGGAGTGAGCATCACCCAAAAGACTGTGGAGAAAGCGCCTGGCGAAGTCAAGTCGATGGGAATCACGATTCTTGTCAACTCTGAGAAAGTGGTAGAGGCCGCTGATCTCGCCAAGATTGATGAACTCGCCAAAGCAAAGCTTGGCCCCAAAGCCATCGACACTGAGAACTACGTATCAAAGGTGATTGGCTACAAATTTGACAACTCTGCCCAAGTCGAAGCTGCCAAGCAAAACGCCGCTGCAACTAGCTCGGCCCGAATGCAGCAGATTCTCTCGATGGCTCCCATTTTTGCTTTGATCGTTGTCGCATTCTTCGTAATGCGAACCCTCGGCAAGATGGGCAAAAACTTGGCATCTCCCGGTCAGCAAATGGCTCTAGCCGGTGCCGGTGGCCCAATGCTTCCGGTAGGTCCGAATGGCATGCCAGCAGTAGCCGCAATGGCGGCCCACAGCTTGGCTATCCCCGAGTCTGCTGTTCAGAAGGCGCTTGAATCAGGTGTTGTGGACGAAGAACTCGCCAGCGCCCTTGCCGAAGCCCAAAGAAACAGCGGAGTCGAGGACATTGAAGTCCCCTCTATCAGCAACAAGATCAACGTGCCCTTAGAACAGATTAAGAAAATGAGCGCAGAAAAGCCCGAAGTCGTCGCCATGCTTATCCGAAGCTGGCTCCTTGAGGAAGGAATTCGCCGATGAGAAAGCGTCAAGAAGAGTTAGGTATGCGGCAAAAAGCCGCCGTCATGCTCATGGTTCTCGGCCCCCAGGCATCCGGCAACGTGGTTCGCCACCTGGATGAAGAGCATATCGAAGCTCTTTCGCTGGAATTAGCCCGACTCGACAAAGTCACGCCAGAGCAGCGAGAAGCTGTCATCCGAGAGTTCTATGAAGTAGCCATCGCCCAGGACTACATCGCGGAAGGCGGCGTTGAACATGCTCGACGGGTTCTAGAAGAAGCATTTGGTAACGATCGCGCAGAAGAAGTCATCAAGCGCATCGTCGCCGCAATGCAGGTAGTTCCCTTTGAGTTCCTTAAGAAGGCTGACCCCGCCCAGGTCCTCAGCTTTATCCAAGACGAGCACCCGCAGACCATCGCCCTGATCTTGGCCTACATGCCAATCAACAATGCCGCTCTTATTCTCTCTAAGCTCCCAGGCGACCTTCGAGCTGATGTGGCGGGCAGAATCGCGATGATGGAGCAAACACCACCGGAGGTTATCCGCAGAGTCGAGCAAGTTCTAGAGAAGAAGGTCTCCAGCTTGATCAGCCAAGAGATGACTCAAGCCGGTGGACCAAAAGCGCTTGTCGATCTCCTTAACCGTGTAGATCGCTCCACTGAGCGTTTGATCATGGACTCACTCACCGAGAACAATCCTGAGCTCGCTGATACCGTGAAGAACATGATGTTTGTTTTCGAGGATATCACTCAACTCGACGACAGAGCCATCCAGGCCATCATGAAGGAAGTCGACGTCAAGGAACTCGCAACCGCCCTCAAGGGAACGCCGGTCGAAGTCCAAGAGAAGATCTTCAAGAACATGTCCGAGCGTGCAGTTGCGATGCTCAAGGAAGATATGGAATTCATGGGCCCTGTTCGACTCCGGGTTGTGGAAGAGTCCCAGCAAAAGGTTGTGGCCATCATCCGCAAGCTCGAAGAAACGGGCGAAGTCGTCATCGGTCGATCCGGCGAGGAGGATGTCCTTGTCTAGCGCACGCGTCATTCGCGGGGACGTTCCGGCACAGTCATTTGCCGCGATGCTCCCCACGGTAGTTCCCTCCGCATTACAGATTGCGGTAAGGCGAGAAGGTCGAGGCGGAAGGACTGCAAACGAGATTGAGCAACTCAAGCAAACCTCTATGAACGAGGGTTACGATGAGGGTTACTCAAGAGGTCTTGAGCTTGGTTTGGTGGAAGGCAACGAGCGAGCCTATGCCGACGCCTATCAAAAAGCCTATGCCGAGTACACAGCTAAGAATAACACGATGATTGCGGAGTTCTCTCGCGACCTGGACATGACGGTAGCTTCAGTTCTTGCGGCTCTAGAAAACTGGACTGTCTTAACCGAGCACAAGATCACTGCCATTGTGACGGATATCACAAGACATGTCATCGCATCTGAACTCTCCCAAACTCCTGACGCGATTCTGAACATCGTCCGTGATGCAATTGCGGAGGTCACTCACTCTGAAACCGCCCGAATCCGCATCAACCCCGCGGACTCTCAGACTCTCAAGAACCATAAGGACAGCATTATCGCCGCGGCCAAATCTATTCGAGCGCTGGAGTTTGTTGAAGATCCCAGCATCACCGGAGGCTGCGTCATCGAGACGGAAGGTGGAATCGTCGATGCCACGATCAACGGAAAACTCAAACAGCTTGACGATGAATTGGAGGATGCAGCGTGATCATCGAACCTAAGTTCAAGCGACTCGAGACTGCAGTTGCGCGTACAAACTGGATCAAGGTAACGGGACGAGTTGCCGAAGTCGTCGGCCTTGTCATCGAGTCTAACGGCCCCAATGCACGAGTTGGCGACCTCTGTCTTATCCATACCGAGCGAGACGGAGTTGTTCGCGCCGAGGTGGTTGGCTTCCGAGGCGATCGAGTTCTCTTGATGCCCCTCGGCGAGTTAGCCGGAGTCCGCGCTGGCAATTTGGTGGAAGCCACTGGACACTGCCTTCGAGTTCCCGTTGGCCCAGAACTTCTAGGAAGAACCTTGGATGGTCTTGGCGATCCCATGGATGGACTCGGTCCTCTTAACTGCGACGCTCGTTATCCTATCTGGGCTCTGCCTCCTAATCCCTTGCAACGCCAGATGATCGAAAAGCCCTTGGCAACCGGTGTGCGGGCCATTGATGGCATGCTCACTCTCGGTCAAGGCCAACGCATGGGCATCTTTGCCGGTTCGGGTGTAGGAAAGAGCACACTGCTCGGCATGATTGCCCGCAATTGCGAAGCGGATGTAAACGTAATTGCGTTGGTGGGTGAGCGTGGTCGTGAAGTCAGCGAGTTCATCAAACATGATCTTGGCGAGGAAGGTCTCCGGAAAAGCGTAATCGTTTGCGCCACATCCGAACAACCGGCAATGGTCCGAATCAAAGCCGCCCTTACCGCAACCGCGATATCCGAATATTTCCGTGATCGGGGAATGAGCGTTTTGCTCATGATGGACTCCGTCACCCGTTTTGCCATGGCTCAAAGAGAAGTTGGCCTGGCCGTCGGGGAACCACCGAGCACCAAAGGCTACACCCCAAGCGTGTTTGCTCTACTTCCTAAACTGATGGAGCGTGCGGGTAATAGCGATAAAGGAGCGATCACCGCGCTTTACACCGTTTTGGTAGATGGAGATGACACTAACGAGCCCATCGCCGACGCTGCCCGATCTATCCTCGATGGCCACGTTGTTTTGAACCGACGCCTTACCAGTCGAGGCCACTATCCGCCCATCGACATTCTGCAGAGCCTAAGCCGAACGATGCCTTTCACTTGCAGTCAAAAGCAGATGTTGGAAGCGCGAGAAATCCGAGAGCTCCTCGCCGCCTATTCCGATATCGAAGACTTGGTAAGTATCGGCGCCTATAAAGAAGGCACCAAACCTACTGCCGATCGAGCTCTGCGTCGTTGGGATCCCATCAATAAGTTCCTTCGCCAAGACAAGGAAGATGGAACGACTATGGATCAGACCTTGAAGCTAATGGAGCAATCCCTAGATGAAGAAATTTAGTTTCCGCCTACAGAAAGTGATGGACTTTCGCGAAGCCATGGAATCGTTAGCCAAAGACTCCTACTTGGACGCGCGATCCAAACGGTACGAAGCCGAAGCGATGATCACCCACATCGAAGCCCGCCGCCAAGAAATCTTAGGCGAGCCCTGCTATACCGTTGAAGCTTTACAAGCCATAGATGCCCTGATGCTTCGACTAGATGACGAGATTCGAAGCCAGCAAACTGTGATCAGCGTCCTGCGGGATGAAGAAGAACATTTACTCAGCGAATGGACACGCGCAAAACAAGAGTTTGAAGCTCTTGTAAAGCTTAGAGATAAAGCTCACGAAGCCTACTTGAAGGAGATGGACTTGGAAGAACAGAAGCAACTTGATGAGTGGGCAACCACCAAGAGGGCCGCCTAATGACAATGCGTCCCTTGGGTCCAGCCGCTATGATGGCGAAGCTCCAGGAGTTGCGGGCACAGTTTGAGCCACCTCAAACCAAGTCCGTTGAAAAATTCCAGATGCCATCTCAACCCTCACCCCTGGCGGGAGAGATAACTTCGGATGGCACTAAACCTTTTGATCCGTTTGGTGGCAATGTCCATATCGGCACTTCCCTGCCCCAAGAAATGATTCGCCCGTTGATTCAACGAGCTGCATCTCGAAACGGAATTGACGAGAATCTGCTGGAAGCACTGGTTCAGGCCGAAAGCAATTTCGATCCAAGTGCGGTTTCCAAAAGACGAGCGGTGGGTCTAACGCAATTGATGCCAGATACAGCCAAAGAGCTGGGCGTTACCGATCCCTTTGACCCGGTTCAGAACCTGAATGGTGGCGCAAAGTACCTCGCGAGAATGTTGAATCAATTTCAAGGCGACATACCAACCGCTCTAGCCGCATACAACGCAGGACCGGGAGCTGTCCGTAAGCATGGCGGCATACCTCCTTTCTCTGAAACTCGAAACTATGTCGAAAAGATCATGAGGAACTACACATCTAGGATCGGTAGATGAAGAAGGTAATCATCATTCTTCTTCCCATCCTTATCTTGGGAACGGTTGCGGGTTTGGCATTCACGGGGATAGTCAATATTCCTGGCATCACCCCCAAAGCGAAGAAGAAAGCCACTCAGTTGTATTCAGAAACGAACGACCCGAAAGTTGCCGAAAAGAAGAAATCGACGGAGCCCAAGGCTATTCCTAGCAAGCCAACACCTCCTACTTTGACGGCGAAAGTTGTAACGGAAACCAAGCCGGAAGTTGGCGAAAAGAAACTAGCCAAACTCTGGAATGAAATCGAAGCTCCCGCCCTTATCGCTATGGTCAAAGATTGGAAAGATGAGGAAGTGGCCAAGATTTTTATCAAGATGGACGCCTCAAAAGTAGCAGAAGTCTTAGGTTCCCTGGAACCTAAAAGAGCGTCCGCAATCAGCCGCGCTCTCCAGAAGCAAGCATCCGTCGTAACCGGAGTCTAGGCAAGCACCCTGTCCGAGCGACTGGCATATTTCCCCCAATCGCAAGCCATAGTTCCCCTCCTCTTGGAGCGAGGTACGAGCGAGAGGAGAGGAGGAAAGCATGGCGAGACGGAGTTTTGAACATTAAAAGTTCTCTCGAATTACCAGATCGCGAAAAATCCCAACATTTATGAACCCTGGTGGTGGACAATAAACGTATCACATACGGGGAAAACAAAGTGGTTAAAAAGATCATCAGCGCGCTCGACACTCACGACCTTGACGAGGCCATTCGCATGGTTAAGCGACTGTCTCCTTATGTGGGTGCCTTTAAGGTTGGGCATGGCTTAACGCTATCTCATGGGTTGGATGTCTTGGATCGTCTTCGCGACGCGGGTGCCAGCCGAATCTTTCTCGACCTAAAATTCCACGACATTCCGAATTCCGTTGCCATTGCCGTAGGAGAAGCGGCTCGACGTGGAGTCTGGATGATCACTCTTCATATTTCGGGAGGTCCCGCAATGTTGGCAGCATCGGTTGCCGAGGCTCGTGAATGGTCGGAAGGATCAGGTCCTCTTTTGGTTGGCGTCTCCGTTCTCACATCCCTGGATCAACACGTTCTTACCGATCACCTCGGAATTCAGCGCAGTATTGAAGACCACATGGTCTACATGTCTAAGCTCGCAGTAGACATGGACTTGGATGGCGTTGTCTGTTCTCCCCACGAAGTGAAGGCGATTCGTTCTGCGATTCCTCATGATCGATGTATCGTCACTCCGGGGATTCGTTTAGCCGATGGCGAGACCCATGATCAGAAGCGATTTGGAACCGCAAATCAGGTTCTGGCTGATGGAGCAGACTATCTGGTAATCGGACGAGCGCTATCTTACTGCGAAGATCCGGAAGCCACGCTTGCCAAGCTTGGTTTTGCCAACGCTGGCGCAGCCTAATTCTTACTTCGCATCATAGCCTTCCGGCGGGCGGTACGATGCTCGTGCCGCCAAGACTTCATCTTGGTGCTTTTTGGCCCAGCCCACCATGTGCTGGATGATCTCGAAGTAGGATTCACCCAAAGGTCGTAGGCTGTACTGAACCTTTGGCGGAACCGCAGGCAGCACTTCCCTCAGAATCAGACCATCTTGTTCTAGGTTCCTCAGAGTCTGAGACAGCATCCTCGGAGAGATTCCCTCTACCCCTCGTTTGAGTTCGCTAAAACGCAACGTCCCATCCATTAACTCTCGCATAACAAGAATGGTCCATCGGTCCGTAAGCCGATCCAAAACATCTCGCACAGGGCATGGATAAGGGATTGAGTGTTTTTCGCTAACCATGGTTACTCCGAGGTAACCAAGTAATTGTTTTCTCCATTCTTGATAAACCTCTACCCACAATGATACCTTTTATATACTAAGTAGCCAACAGGAACTAAATCCATTCTGTGAAGCTACTATCGAGGCAAACAAAT
Organism: Fimbriimonadaceae bacterium; assembly: GCA_037190145.1. Classification (GTDB taxonomy): domain Bacteria; phylum Armatimonadota; class Fimbriimonadia; order Fimbriimonadales; family Fimbriimonadaceae; genus 55-13. The sequence goes on along the minus strand of JBBCJU010000002.1, from coordinate 200,915 downwards.
GGCAACAAATAATCCAGCTACTCTTCTCGTCACCGGCGCTTCTGGCCATTTAGGCCGTCTTGTTTTGAGGCATCTTCTTGAGACCGAACAGGTTCCTGCAAACCAAATCATTGCGACCACTCGAAACCCTCAATCTCTACAAGAATTCGCTGATCTTGGCGTGAATATTCGCCAAGCTGATTTCGATGATTCAGCCTCCCTAGAACAAGCCTTCGCGGGTGCAGATCGTCTTCTACTCATCAGTACCGATGCTCTTGACACCCCGGGCAAGCGTCTCTCTCAACATAAAACCGCGATCGCCGCGGCAGAAAAAGCTGGCGTCAAGCACATTCTGTACACATCCCTACCAAAGCCCGATACTTCCGCAATCCTCTTTGCCCCTGAACATTTTGGGACGGAGCAAGCCATAGCGGCAACTTCCCTGTCATGGACTCTGCTTCGAAACAACTGGTACACCGAGAATGTCTACTTTGGTCTTCCGAGTGCCTTAGCCTCTGGGCAATGGTACAGCGCTGCCGGAGAAGGCGCCATCTCTTACATCTCACGTGAAGATGCCGCTCGTGCGGCTGCGGCGGCACTCGCCTCAGATGAGACAGAGAATCGAGCTTATACCCTCACGGGAAGTGAAGCAGTCACTCTGCCGGTTGTCGTCAAAGCAATATCCGAAACAATCAAGAAAGATATCCAAGTAGTGGACGTTCCTGTCGATACACTGACCCAGGGAATGATCTCAGCCGGTTTGCCAGAACCGGTGGCTCAGGTGTTAGCCTCCTTTGATGTCGCGACGCAGAAGGGAGATCTTGGGGAAATCACAAATGACTTTAAGAACTTAACCGGAAGAGATCCGCAGAGTTTCCAAGCTTGGATTGATGAGAACCAGGAAGCACTTCGCAAGGCCGCAGAAGGACAAAGCGTAGCTCATTAACATCATAATGCTGATTGGTGTCTGCGCTTCATCATTCCCTTTTGAATTGGTTTGACGCCAATCAGCGAGACCTTCCTTGGCGACGGACCAAGGATCCTTATGCAATCTGGGTAAGCGAAATCATGCTCCAGCAAACCCAGGTTGCAACGGTTATTCCGTACTTCGAACGCTGGATGCGCCGCTTTCCGTCAATTGAAGCGCTTGCCCAGGCTGAGGAGCCTGAGATACTCGCTTTATGGCAGGGGCTGGGATACTACCGAAGGGCCAGACAACTTTTGGCCGGAGCCCGCTCGATCGTTGAGACAGGAAGAACCTCATTTCTAGCACCTCAGCCACATCAATCCGCAATCGAATCTCTCCTGGCGGTTCCAGGCATTGGACCTTACACCGCGGGGGCGATTGCTTCCATTGCCTTCAATGAATCAGTTCCCCTGGTAGATGGGAATGTGGAGCGCGTTTACTCCAGGCTAACTGATGACGATTCCGAGCGAACGGAGTTGAAGAAGCGAGCTTGGACCTGGGCCGAAGCGAATGTCCACCCCCAACGGCCCGGAGATTGGAATCAAGCTTTGATGGAGCTTGGAGCAACAATCTGCAAACCCATTGACCCGCGCTGCGGAGAATGCCCCGCATCCAGCTTCTGCTTAGCTTATGAAAGAGGCAACCAGAACCTGAGGCCAACCCCGATACAGAAGGTCAAAACGATATCGCTCACTCACCATGTTTGGGTTCCTGTATGCCACGGAGAGTTTGGGCTACGCCAGATTTCCCAGAACCAGTGGTGGGGTGGTATGTGGGAGTTTCCTCGGGAGCCAGAAATATCTGTATTGGAAGCCAAGTTCCCCGGAACCTGGCCCGAGAGTGCAGGATCATTTAGGCACTCCGTGACAAATCATCGTATTCAGGTGCATGTGTCGCTTGTGCGCCTGTCCGCCTTCGATCCTGAACTAACCTGGGTTCCTCGCGAAGCGATACCGCAGTATGCTTTGCCCTCGCCTCAACGAAAAGCGTTCCTACTTGCGCTAAGGGTCTTGTAATCGATCGCTCCCCAATAATACGAACCTAGATCTCAACCCGACGACCACCCTCACGGGCGCTTTCGTAGATAGCCATGATAATCTTTAGCGGTTCTAGGGAAGCTTTCCCAGTCAAGAATGGCTCACGGTCTTCCAGGATTGCTTGAGTGAAGTCTTCAAGTTGGAGGCGGTGCTGTTCGCCCCATTTCCCACTCGCGTCTTCGTTGCTGGCTTGGATGAGTTCCGACTCGTTTTGATCAGCGGTGTGCTGGTTTGGAGTCGGTTGCATCATGACTCCACCACCGTAGAGACCCTCGGCAGCAGCGACTGGATCCGCTTTCCACATCTTGATGCGATCACCCTCCAGAATCACCGACCCGTGCTTGCCGTGAACTTCCAAACGTTCGGCTAAGCCTGGATAGAAGGAGGTTGAGCCGTAAATAATGCCAATGGCTCCATTGCGATACTCAACGAGAGCTTGAGCAATATCTTCGACTTCGATTTGGTGCGCCGATGTGCGAACCTGAGCCTGAACAGATTTGACTCCACCCATGATCCATTGGATCATATCGATCATATGGACCCCTTGGTTTATGAGACAGCCTCCACCATCCATTTCCCAAGTTCCTCGCCACTCACCGGAGTCATAGTAAGCCTGGGTTCGATACCACTTAATGTAGGCATCTCCGGCAAGCAGATGGCCGAGCTCTCCGCTTTGGGCAGCGGTCCGAGTTTTTTGAATCGCGGTTGAGAATCGATGTTGACTTATGGTTGCGAGCTTTACGCCTGCTCGCTCACAGGCTTCCACCAAAGCTTGAGCCTTAGCAAGCGTCGTGTCGATGGGTTTCTCCACCACGACATGTTTCCCAGCTTGGGCCGCTTGAATACCTATTTCGGCATGAACACCACTTGGAGTACACACAATCACCGCATCGGAATGATCGAATAGGTCGGACAATGAGTCGGCTTGATGGGCTCCGTGGCGTTCAGCCACTGCGTACGATTTATCAGACACCCGGTCGTATACGGCCGCTAGCTTTGCCTGGGGAATCTTTTTAAGAGCCTCGGCATGGGTTTTGAAGATTGCTCCGCAACCAACAATCCCAAACCGAACTGGGATCACTTCTTGGCTTCCTCTAGAACTCGATGCAATGCGTTGACGGCTTCTTCAAATAGTTGCTCACCCGAGAATCCGCCAAACTTGCCCGCATTCGCAAGATGAGGCTCAATCGTCATCGGGCCGCTCCAGTTTTGCTCTATGAGCCACTTAATGGTTGACACCATCTGTCCGTCTCCTTCTCCCGCCGGCACCACGCGAGACTCGGACTCAATCGCATCCTTTATGTGAAGGGTATGAAGGTGCGGTAATAGCCAAGGGAACCAATCATCCATGGCTCTCCGACCGATGAGAACGGTGTTTGCAAAATCAAATGCGGCCCGGAAAGTAGGACTGCCGAAACGCTCGAATAGACGCTCGGCGCCTTTGGGATAGGCTCCGTAGAACCGGGCATCATTTTCGTGGAGCAATGTGATTCCAGATTCCTCAGCAAGGTTAATTTGCTCTGCCATCCAGGCCTCTACCCCAAGCCACGCACTATCCAAATCTGCTTCAGGAACTTCCGGGCTAAACACACGAATCAGCTTTGTGCCTGTCTTGTGGGCGGCGTGAATGGCTTTTTCAAGTTTGGCAAACTCCTGTTCCTGATGGGTGCCAGAGAATGTGACTTTGTTGACCGGTGAACCAATAGCCTGAACATGAAGACCGTTGTCGGCGCACTTTTGAGCGACTTCTTCCAGTTGAGCATCCGTGAGATCTAGGACATTCACTCCCTCTACGCTACGGAGATCAAGCCCCGGAACGTTAAGTCGTTTCAGAGTGGCAACCTGGACGTCCAAATTGGGTGAGATTTCATCAGCGAAAGCGGAAAGCGGGAACGACATTGTTCAAAACCTTACCCGTTGGCACTTGGACCTGAAGCGTGATGTTCTTGTTAAAGTCCTGGGATTAGCGGTAACTCATGTTCTTCGTCCACGTCAGAGAGCTGTGGTTATGCTCTTGGCAATTGCGTCGGTCAGTGCTTCGCTGAATGCTCCTCGGTACACGGTCGAACTGACTCCGCAGGTCTACATTGATCAAAATCGATTGGCGAGCAAACCTTCGGCGATTCTAAACCACCTTCCCCAATCTCAACCCGGTGGTGCCGAGATCATGTTCGATGATAAGAGCACCAAACTGTTTGCGCCAAAAGTGGGTGGAGTTGAGATCGCTGGCTTCGGGGTTGGACGGCAACCCTTCCTTTCAGTGTTTGCGGTGGCGAGGAGTTCTGCCAATCATGGGGCAATACCCCTGGTTCCTGGAAAGCAAGGTTATACCGTTCCGCAAGGAATGCCAACGGGAGATATTGTAAGGCTCCAGGACGTGAACACCAAGGGAAGGATAGCGATCACCGTGGCCAGCAACTCAGGCAACTTGAAGAATATCCCCTCCGCTTGGGTATTTGGAGACGGCAAGTGGGAACCAGTGGGTCAGGCGGATGACCTTAAGATCAACAACAAGGGCGACATTGCCGGCATAACTCGGGTTTCGGAGGGAGAAGCTCAGAGGTTTGTTGCGTTCAAACGCATTGGAGGCAAGAATCAAATCCTTGCCCGAGCAACTCATATCTTGTTGGGAGAATCGGGGGAGATATTGTCCTACATAGCCAACACAGAACCCTTGGCTAAGAACCGCATTCAGCACTTAGCGGAAAATTTGATGTTAACCTCGAAAGCTGGGACGAAGCCGTTTCCGTTAAAGCCCGGATTTGTCCCGTTGGCCATGTGGTCCGCAAATCGGCTGATTGTGCATCGCCGGGAAGCATCAGATGAGTTCTTCTTGGTAGAGGATGGCAAATATTTACCTATAAGCCGGTTTGCCAAACTACAGCCTGGATTTACTTTCAGAGATGTGAAACGCGTGTACCCAGATGGATCGATCTGGGTTTTACTATCCGATAACGAAGGCATGAGTTACGACGCCTTCTTAAAGCCAGTCAAATAGTCTACGCGTGTGCTATCGGATATTGAAGTATTTGGCTTCAGGATGGTGAACGATGATTGCACTCGTGGATTGCTCGGGAACTAGCATGAATTCTTCGCTTAGTTCAATGCCAATATCTTCGGGTTGGAGCAACTCAAACAGCTTCTCTTGGTCCTCAAGATTGGGACAGGCGGGATAGCCAAATGAATATCGAGCTCCGTGGTACTTGGCACTGAAGAGGAGCCTCATTTCATCGGGCTCTTGGTCGGCAATACCCATCTCCATTCGAATCTGGCGATGCCAGTATTCGGCAAGTGCTTCTGCGGTCTCCACTCCCATACCGTGAGTGTAGAGATAGTCTTCAAACTTGCCATCCGCGAAAAGCTGCTTCTCTTTCTTCGAGACTTCTTCACCAACGGTGACGATGTGAAAGGCTACTACATCGGTAGCACGGCCCGGAGACTCGACCGAGACAGTCGAGGAAATCACGGGCGGGACGCCCGTGCCACCGTCTGCTTTAGCACGAAAGAAGTCCGCTAGACATTGACGCCGACCATCCCTTTGCCTGGGGAATGTGAAGCGCATGCGCTCCGTAACTCCATCTTCTTGGTAGATGATGAGATCGTTGCCTTCGGAGGCACATGGGAAATATCCCCACTTCACACGCGGCTTGAGAACATTCGCGAGTTCTCGCTTCATGCGTTCAAAAATGGGTCCGGCTTGATCTTGGAGCCACGCATCGAACTCAGGATTAGTTAGACCATCAGGGCGTTTGTATTGCCACTGTCCCCGGAAAAGCGCGATGGGGTTGATGTACTTATAAATCTCAAAGATGTCGAATTTCTCAAACTTCTTGGCACCGTAGAAAGGAAGCTTGGGAAGATTTGCAACGGGTTCGAAGTCCGACTTTGTGCCATCGAAAATGAATAGCTCAGGGTCAGTCATACCAACCCGGTGCGAAGACACTCGGGGAGGGGTTGGGGACTCTTCAGTATCGGCGTAGGCGGGTTGCTCGATTGGAGATTCCTTATCTGCGGGAGCACTTTTCGGCTCAATTCCGTCTCCGATCTCTCCCATCAACTTCAGGCCCTCAAATGCATCTTTTGCGTAGAAGACGTTTCCGTTATAGATTGCCCTTAGATCTTCCTCGACATACCCCCGGGTAAGCGCAGCTCCCCCTAGAATCACCGGGTAGCTGTGCAAACCACGCTCGTTCATCTCCATGAGATTGTCGCGCATGATGAGGGTGCTCTTCACAAGAAGACCGCTGAGTCCAATCACCTGACACTGATGTTCTCGGGCCGCATCTAAGATGTTGTTGATCGGTTGTTTGATACCGATGTTGACTACCCGGTAGCCGTTATTGCTCAGGATGATGTCAACCAGGTTTTTGCCGATGTCATGGACATCACCAGCAACAGTTGCCAAGAGGATAGATCCCTTTTCTGAACCCTCTGTTTTCTCCATAAGGGGCTCCAGAAATCGGACTGATGCCTTCATGACCTCAGCGCTTTGGAGAACGAACGGGAGTTGCATTTTGCCTGCGCCAAACAACTCGCCGACAGTCTTCATTCCATCCAACAAAATATCGTTGATGATGGCGAGCGGCTCGTGATCTTGAAGCGTGTCTTCGAGGTCACGCTCCAGATTCTTCTTGATGCCGTCAACAATGTGCTTCTTTAGACGATCTTCAGGCCCCAATCCTTCAAATGGGTCGGCAGATGTATTTGTCGCTTTGACGTTCTCAAAGCGAGCCATGAGCTCGATTAGGGGATCATAAGTGACCGTTAGTTCCCCGGTATCGGGACTTGTAGAAGACTGTTCCTGCTCGGCGGCCATTCCGATCTCATGATACCAGTGCAGGTTAGATTGAACCTAGGTTCTTCCCTCGGTCCCAAACAATGTATGGTGGCCCGAGAGGTCTGCCAATTTTTATTAAGATTGTCTCACCGATCAGCCGGAAAAAAGTTGTCGGCAAAGTAAGCCATATCAATAACACAGCAAAAAGAACCATGTTCCAAATTTGAAGAAGAGCCTAGTATTTAGACAAGCAAAAAACTAAGTCTAGAGTTGAGCTCATATCACAACCTCCTATCCATGGCTGGCCATAGAGCCAGCCCTTTTTTTTCGAGTTCAAAAGTAAAAATCAGAAATCGTCAAAAACTATTTGACAATTTCTGATCTCAACGCCTTTATCAATAGAGCCAATGGTTAGGTCAAGGCTTTGTCGTCCATCCGTAGTTGATGTACTTATTAGTAAAGGTTCCATCATCGTATAGATCGATCATGGAGTATCCATACGTGCATTCATAGTAGTCGCCACCCCACCAGCCGCCACATACGGCACCGTTGCAGAAATAATTGACATTGTTGTAAACCACTTGGTCCAACAAGTGCTCGTGACCACTTACGCAGATTTTTACGTTCGGATGCTTTTTAAAGGCATCTTTAATTCGACGAGCGTCGATATGGAGCCAGGAGCCAGGAATAACCCAGTTACCCGTTTTCTCGTTTTCGCCATCAAACATGCTGCACACGCTGATGATGGGAATGTGGCTCATGACAAAAATGGGAGTCTTTGCCGGAGTCTTGGCGAGATCATCCTTTAGCCACTCGTACTGCTCGTCATCTAGTCGAGCGATGTAACCATTGCCGTTGTCTTTTGTGGGGTGAACGCTATCCAGAATAATGAAATGCCAACCCGCCTTGTCAAAGCTGCGGTAAGGCTTCTGCATTTTGAGTAGCTCCATAGCCCAAATCTTGCCAAACTTTGATTCGGACGAATATTTGCTTCGGTTACTCCAACCCCAAACATCGTGGTTGCCTATGCAGTGTTCGACCGGCACATCCGCATTCTCTCGAATAACGTTGAGATAGATATCCCATTGCTTCTGGACTCGATCTTTGTCGGCATTGAGAGAGTCCATGATCAGATCTCCACCGGTGAAGATCATATTTGGCTTATCTTTTTGCCCTTGTGCATGCTCGATGCAGCGCTGAAAACCCAATGCCGCTTGCCGCTCTGGCTGCACGTGCATATCGGTCATGTGAGCGATTCTCAGCACACGCTTTTTGGCTGGCGCCGCACTCCCAATGGCAGGTAAAGCGGCTCCAGCCGCTAATGCGGCTGTGCCTGCTAAAAGGTTTCTTCGTGTCAACAATCTTTCTTCAGACATGGGTTGGTCTCCAGAAAGAGGCTACACAATTTCTGATAATAAATGGTTAAAACTTCACTTGAGTTTTAGGATATGACGACGGCGGATGTACGCGTAGCCACCCGCCAGAAGCGATAAACCTACTGCCATTAAGACCGCGACTCTGATTTCTGGCGTCGATGTCGACATATCAATTACCAACACCTTCCCGACCGAGAACAACAGCACGGTAAGAGCAGCATAACGATAGTTTTTGAGATTAAATGCAAACCCAACAATCAACAGCGCAATTCCGTAAAGAACCCAAGAGATCGTTAGTCCAAAGCTAACCATCTTAAAATCTTCAGGCATGGCGATGTACATCGATGCTAGCTTTGAGGTTAGAAGCCATGCTCCTAACCACACGACAGCCAAGCGAGGATCATCTTCCCGCTTGCCAAGTCCTAACGCGAGTGAAACAGAACAGGCAAGCAACGACCACATCATAGCCGGCTCCAACCCTGCAGGACTGTTCCCGGGGCCCCAGTGCAGTAAGTATGAAATCGATGCGCACGCACCAAGAATGAAGGCCAGAGATTGAATCTCGATTCTCTTTATCGAAACCGAGATGGCAACACTCGCGATGGTTAGGCCAACTTGTACGAATAAGGCGATGTGGGGTTGAAATCCAAAGGGAGCCACTATCGTCGCGAGAACAATGGCGATTCCAGAAAACGTTTTCTGAATCGACTCTTCTCGACGGTAACCATAGGCGAGCAGAGAACAGGCCAGCGCGGCGAGTAGCGTATGCCATGTTCCGAAGGAATTCCACTGGACACTGATGGCAATGGTCGTTGCCATAGTCATCGCCACAACCATAAATGATTGATCATCTGCTTGTCGATGTTCTTTGCGACTGGCTAGATAAGCGACGATGCAGATCATGCTGGATCCGTAGATTGCCCCTGTCCTGGCGATCCACGAGAAGTCCTGTTGGATCATGAGCGGAAGAAGCCCTGCGGTTGACGCTAACCATAGATAGATCGGAGCCCGGTCAATGCGATGTCGGACCATGATAAGAGCAGAGGTCACGAGGATAGCGCTGTGCAATGCCAACGAGAGGGCATACCCATCCTTGGAAAGTGGCATAACCGCCGCCATAAACCCGCCCATGACACCAATTGTTAAGAACGACTTTGAACTCTGCCACATTGCGTAGGCTAAGTTCACGAAGCTCCACACCATGAATCCGGCGACCATGGTTTCCCCTGAATATAGGTCCTGATACACATGGCCTCCGGCGAAGGTCATGAATATTCCGCATGAGCCAATTCCCGATAAGATTTGGCCAAAGTCTTCATGAGCGTCTTTGAGACGAAAACCGAGGCCGATGAAAGAGAAGCACAAGACCAAGGCACCCGCAAATAACATAGGCGGTGTGATCCAACCTTTTGACACTCCGAGGCCGATCAGGAAAGCAATGCCGAGAACCACGAGACCTGCGCCGATTCGAGGGAGCCATTGAGCCCCAAGCTGATACTCGCTTAACTCCGGAGTTGATGCCGATTTCGGATACTCAAAAGCAGGTGCGGTCGGAATTTGGGGAACCGTTTGAATCGGAGGCGCCATCGGACGAGCCACCGGTTCGGGTCTGGAAGTTTGTGGCTCCCATTTGGTAGTTTGCGAGGTTTTCACCTCGGTGGCCCCAGCGCGATCCACAAGTATTCCAATTGATCTTTCGATTGAAGCCAACCGCGAATCTATCTGAGCTATCCATTCTTCATTCATAGCGATCTCTGCTAATAAGATCGCTCTTCTCGGAAGCTGAAAGTAGAAGAGTCGTAGAGAAACCCGACCACCTATCTGGTTGTTCGTACTTAAATGTGGAATAAGTCCCAAGAGGAAGTATGGGGTTCTCCGGTCTGCCACGTAAAGCACAGGTCTATCTAGTCGGCATTATCCTGTCAGGATTGGCGGCGGCATGGGCCGTAACTTTTATCTCTTGGCCAGGTTCGAAAGCATCGAATCTAGAGATACTCGCCTTCCTGCTAATAGCCGTTGTCCTTGGTGGAAAGAAGATCACGCTCTTCCGACACATCGGCAATGATGATGCGGTCTCCATGTCGCTGGGATTTGTTATCACGTTCGCGGGGATGCTTCGGTTTGGGCCAGTAGGGGCCTTCTCGTTGGGAGCCTTGAGCTGCCTCTCGGGTTGCTTGTATCCCAAGCGTCAACCCACTTACCAACTACTATTTAACGTATCGCTTAGTGCCTTGGAAGCGTTCATGGGCAGCATTGTCTACTTGCTTATCAACGGGTGGACGCTGGAAATGCGCCCGGTAGAAACCTTTATTGCGGTGGTGCTTGCGACGTTGGTTTACTTCGCCGTAAACACGGGAGGCGTTTCCTTCATCATTGGGCTCTGCTCAGACCAAAACCCGGCTAAGGTTTGGAAAGAAACTTTTCTTTGGACCGCCCCAAGTTACCTTGCCGGAGCTTGTGTCAGTGGCCTGTCCATGATGCAGTTTGACAATAACACGGCCTACATTTTCCTCTTTATTGCGCCCGTTGCTTACCTGACTTATCAAAGCTACTCGGTGTACACATCTAGGACTGAAGAGAAGATTCGACATGTTGAGGAGATGTCTTCTAGGCAAGAGCAACTGGCAGATCTTTACCTTGCCACTATTAAGAGCTTGGCTCTGGCCATTGATGCAAAGGATCAATACACCCACCAACATATTTTGCGAGTCCAAAGATATGCGGTCGCCATCGCAAAACAGATGGGACTCACGGGCGGAGACTTGGAGGCCGTGAATACCGGAGCGCTTCTTCACGATATTGGAAAGCTGGGAGTGCCGGAATATGTTCTGCTTAAGCCGGGAAGACTTACAGATGATGAGTTCGCCAAGATCAAGCAACACCCAGAGATTGGGGCTGCCATTTTGGACCCGGTTGAGTTTCCCTGGCCCGTATTGCCGGTTGTGAAATATCACCATGAGAAGTGGGATGGAACTGGCTACCCTGAGGGCCTGAAGGGTGAAGATATTCCGCTTACGGCCAGAATCATGGCAGTAGCGGATGTTTACGATGCCCTCACATCGACGCGATCCTACCGAACCGCTTGGCCTCATGAGAAAGCGGCAGAGGTGATCAATAAGGATGCCGGATCTCATTTTGATCCCATGGTTGTTCAGGCCTTTAACGAAGTCATCGTTCAAGTCATTGAAGAGATGTTGTCGGAGGGAAATGGCCCTCTCGCCGACCGTACTCTTGTTTCCAAGCCAACAACGGATCCCAGTTCTGAAGCCGCCAAAGTCATCTCACGAACCTCATCTGAGCTATGGGCACTTTATGAGGTGGCCCAAACGTTGTCCACCAGTCTTGGTCTAGATGACACATTGGACATATTGGCGCGCAAACTTGAGACCGTTTTCACCGGTGTTTCCTGTTTGTTTCTGCTTCTTGATGAGAACCAGGAAAGGTTGGAGGTGAGGACCGCTGTTGGACCCAACCATGAGTTCTTTAGGCACGGCAAGACGATTGGAATTCAAAGTCGGTCACTGAAAGTCGCGGCGAGCGAGCAGACGTTTGTTGGTGAATATGATCCGGATGACCTTATGTTCTCGAGCCAAGCAACTAGCCACTGGACAGAATTACAGTCGTCACTCATCGTTCCCATCTCATATCTAGGCCGCGTGCTTGGGACCATCAATATGTATCATGCGACGCCCAATGCGTTTACCGACCATGATCGGCAAACGGTAGAAACGATTGCCGAACGAGCGGCTATGGCACTCTACAATGGAATCCAATTTGACCTAACAAAGAGCCAAGATCGACTGGACCCGCTCACCGGTGTTTTTAATATGGCTCACCTCACGTTGGCTATCGAAGAACGTTGCCGAACCCTGCGCAACTTTGCGATTCTGTGCCTTGATATAGAAAACTTCAAAGCGATTAACGAGAACTTTGGTCAACAGAAGGGAGATCAAGTTTTGAAGGACATCGCAGGTGTTCTACGACAAGGCATCGGCGAGAAAGATGTGCTGGCGAGGTACGGAATCGATCAATTCATCATCCTCTTGGACAATGTGGATTCACGCTTCATACAGGAAGCCACCAGCCAATTACAAGCTGCAATCGCCGACCACGATGCCGATCTTCTGCACTTCTCCCTTGGCAAACTTCAGCTATGGGCAAATGCCGGAACGGCAATCTACCCAAGCGAAGGAGATGACATGGCGGCCCTAATGGCGGTTGCAGACACACGGCTTCACGAAAGTAAGGCCGAAAGTCGGCTGCGCTCTATGTCGCGCAGCCGGAAGCGGAAGGATGTCGCCTAACCTACCATTGAGTTCTGACGGTATAAGTCACTTTTTGGACCTCACCCGCCTTAAGGTTTAAGACAAACTGCATGGTCATAGCATCCAGCTTCTCAAACTTCATTGATTCATTGGTTACTCGCCAATCACCGTAATGGCGCTCTAGAACATGAACCGTCTCCGCAACCTCTTTTCGGTTCCGAACCTCGACCTCAAAGGTTTGCTCAAAAGATCGATCATTGATTCTTCGGAAATTCGTCCGCTTGCGGCTCGCGACGACATCGAATGATCTGCCAATGAATAGAGACAGCTTTTCATCCTTAGGAGTGTGATCGATGCGGTCTTCACCTAACATCTGGACAGAGCCAGACTTGTCTCTTTGATAGACTTTAACCGTGCCTTTTGGCAGAGGCATTCCCAGGTTGTTTTCTTTTGAGTTTGTAAACTCCACACGAACCATAGGCTTGATGTTGCCCGTTCCGATCTCCCCTTCATTTGGATAATAAACGCCAAAATCTCGGAGGGCATCAATGGTTAGTTTCTTAGTGAATTTAACTCCCTTTCCTTCCAAGAGCGATAACTGCTTCGTCTCTCGATTTCTGATCGTTGCCGGTCGCTGAAGTGTGTAGAGGTGATACTCAAAAAGCGACTCTTGTTGGAAACCAAGGTCTGCTTTCATCGCCTCCATTCGGACTCCACCGAACGCAGGTGCCTCACGCGGCGGCGTTGCAGCTCGCTGTACATCACCCGCAAGCAGCTTTAACTTCGCCTCAACAAAGGTTGCTCCGGATTGATTGTTCACCGTAACCCAACCTTTTAGGTCTCCCTTAGACCCTTCGTCCAAGGTAAACACATAGTCTGCGTTCCAGTTGATTCCTTGAGTAAGGTAGCTCAGCTCAACTTTATTGGAGCCTGCTTTTGTGGCATTGATATCCCAAAGCAAGGTGGGCTTTGAAATGAGTCCTTCAGGGATTGATGTGACCTCTACTTCTCCTTGAGGGTCAAGCAGGATACGCCCATCATCCGTACGAATCACCATGCCGTTATAGGTTTGTTGAGAACCTCCATTGGGGGAGCCCACAATGGCAGTGGGCGTGCTGATGAGCGTGCCTTCCACTGTCTCTCGGGCGTTCCCTACCGTCCTTAGCAGACGAACTCTTTTCCCAACTGACTTGTTGAGAATAGCCATCGGGCTGATCAAATCGTACTGATAGTTCTGCTCAAGAACTTCAATTGAGTTGGGATCTGTCAAGCTCTTGATCCCCACGCTTGAAGGTTCAATCATTGCGGCAACATCTTCAACCGTAACGGTTTGACGTCCGCTCTTCAGGTCAAACTCTCGGCTCTCTTTGATAAGGCCAAAACCCTGGTTGTAGATCGTCACTTCGGTTGCGGTAGGGGCGCTACTCGCAATCATTGCGCCTAATGCCATATTCCAAATCATGCTCTATTTGTCTCCTCTTTGCTAAGGGTTTGACGATTGAGAGACGGCAATGGAACCGCTGATGGAGAAAGTAGGCCAGTAATCTAATACGAAATGCCCCTAATCACAACTGCGACTAGGGGCAAAAGTTTTAGGCAACGCTTGCGTGAACGCCCTTAAGGCAATCTCGCACAGTTTCTTTCTGCGCATCGTTTAACGCTACCAATGGCAATCGAACCGCTTCGCAGTCGAACCCATTTAGGCTGGTTGCATACTTGATAGGGGTTGGAGATGGATAAGCAAACATTCCCTTAAAGACTGGGATGAGGTTTTGATGAATCTCACGAGCCCGAGCAGGATTGATTGGGAAGACCTCAATCAACTCCTTCAGTTTGGCGCCCACTACATGAGCTACAACGCTGACCAAGCCCATTCCTCCCACGCTCAAAATGGGAAGTGTTAACCCATCATCGCCAGAATAGACTCGGAAGCCATCTGGGGCTTGTGCGGCAACATCGGCAATCTGACCGATCATTCCGCTTGCTTCCTTCACGCCCACAATATTCGGAATCTCGGCCAACTTCAGCAGCGTTGGGGTCTCCATGTTGATTGCAGATCGCGGCTGAATGTTGTAAAGCAGTACCGGAAGTGAAGTCTCTTTGGCAACCGTGGAGAAGTGAGCGTAGAGCCCATCCTGTCCAGGTCGATTGTAATAAGGATTCACCAGCATGATGCCGTGAGCCCCACGCTTTTCCCCTTCCCGGGTCATTTGAATTGACTCTGCCGTATTATAGGAGCCGGCCCCAAAGATGACGCTTGCACGATCACCAACCGCCTCCAAAACGGTGCTCAATAGTTGTAGCTTTTCAGACTCGGAAAGCGTTGGAGACTCTCCGGTGGTGCCATTTACGACAATGCCATCGTTTTTCTGGACGTCAACCAAGTAAGCCGCCAATTTTGCAGCCTCTTCATAATTCACGCCTCCATCTTTGTCGAAAGGAGTGAGCATAGCGGTGAGGAGCTTGCCCCACTCTCTTGGTCCATTAAATGCGCCCATAAGGTCATTTTACTCGGGCAAGCCTCAAAGCTTAGGGATACAGCGGTAAGGATCGCGCGTGCCTACACACAATCCGATCTTTAGTCTTCGATCGGGATTAGCCACTTAATCTTTTGAACAACTTCTTCGATCGACATCCCTCCACTCTCGATGATGGTAGCGCCCGGTGCCACCGACAGCGGAGAGTCATCCCTCGTAATGTCTCGGTGATCTCGCGTCTGCATCTGCTTTCGGAGTTCATCATATTCTGGAGTGGACATTCCCTTTTGCTCCATCTCCACGTGACGGCGCTTTGCCCTCTCCTCCAACGAAGCCGTTAAATACACCTTTACCTGAGCATCGGGAGCAACTACGGTGGTGACGTCTCTCCCTTCGAGGGTGTATCCACCCTCGGCTACCATGGCTTGTTGTCGCTTCACCAGTTCCTTTCGAACATCCGAATGTGTACTCAAGCCACTAGCCAATTCTGCGATTTCGGGCGTTCGGATAAGGCTGCTAACATCTTCCCCATCGAGAAGAATGGGAGGAGGATCCCCCTCGCCAAAGGAGATTTCCACACTAGATGCAACTGCGGCCGCTTGTTCACCTTGTTGTGCCGTTAGACCAGTTCGTGAAGCCGCCAATGCCACTGCCCTGTACATGGCTCCCGTATCCAAATACTTCAGGTTCAGTTCTCGAGCCAGAGCTTTGGCAACCGTACTCTTCCCCGCTCCCGCAGGACCATCAATGGCAATGACGAGTTTTGACATAGGAAGTAGTTTAGCAATGTCCTTCATTTTCCATGGTCTTAATAACAATAAGCTGAGTCCAAAATGAACAGGTGGATAACGCATCACCTCAGGTAGTTAAACAGAGAATTCGGAATCGATTGATCGAGTGGTGCGAATGGTGTGTCGAGTTCGAATCCTCGGACTATCAAGACTTTGGTGAACTCATTGAGCAATGGAACGACTGGTGGGATGAAGATGATGTGCCTTACTACGATCCGCCTGTCTTCACCCAAAAGGAACAAGACTCCCTCAAAGCCGTTAATCGCGCTTACGATAGTCTATGGGTGGAAGTCCAACATCGCCCAATGATCACGAGCCAAGACTTGTCATTCATCTACCCTCTAAAGCAATGGAAAGATCTTAAAGTCATCTGTCATGCCGCACTAGATGAGTTTAATCTCCGAGGAAAACTATCTGAGGATGTAGAAATCAAGGATTGAGGTCTACATCCTCAGCCGCTCATTTGATGAGACTTTGCGATAGGACTATTGATCGGAAGAGTTCTATGTCAAGGGATTCTTGCAGCGAATCCCTTGACTATTTATGTCTAGCGGACTGCTTGACCAGCCATACCCAAGCCAATGATTCCGGCGAAGGCGAGGGCAAAGAAGATTGCACCAAGAATAGCCAAGATCGTGGAGATCATTCCAAGAATCCGTCCGGCAACGACCATTCCTCGTTCGTTGGGATCAGCCATTCCCGAATCAATTTCACGGAGAGCGTTGTTCCCCATGACCCATGCTGGGATACCCGTAAGACATCCAAACATAACCAAAGACAAGATGCCCAAAATTAGGATCAACACACCGTTTGCAGACTTCATCGTAAGATAGTTACGAAGCAAGGTTTCATAACGATTCGCTTTTGGTCGCTTCTCACCTGAGGGGCCCAGACACATCGGTAGGTATGGTCAATAAATGATCCGTGTTCATGTTTGGGATGATGTCAACTGGCTACCTAGCTTCGGTGAGGCAATCAAGGATGTTGCCACCTGCACGGGCGGCGATCAGATTCCAGAAAACACAGAAGTGCTCATTAAGGGGAGTCCGACCCAGGAGGATTTGGACACACTTCCCAACCTACAAGCCATCGTGGTGCCCTTTGCAGGTATTCCGACCGGTACACGAGATCTCCTCTTAAACAGGGAAGGAATCCAACTTTACAATCTCCACCACAACTCGGCCGACACCGCTGAAATGGCGATTTCGCTTTATCTATCTGTAGCAAAACAGATTGTTGTTCGAGATCGCGGATTAAGAATCGGAGACTGGTCTCCCTCTTCATCTTTTGGTGAAGCGGAATATAGTTCCATTCGGGCGTCTGGCAAGCGGGCCCTTATATTGGGATTTGGTGCGATTGGGCAGCGGATTGGTCAAGTGTGCGAGGCTCTTCGCATGGAAGTCAGAGGTGTACGGCGTTCTGGCCAGTTCGATAAGACAATCCGTCCACTATCGGAACTGGATGACCTGCTCCCTGATGCAGAAGCACTCTTCGTGGCCCTGCCCTTAACTCCCGAAACAAGAGGCCTTTTGGACGAACGTAGGCTATCTTTGCTCCCATCCAATTGCATCATCAGCAATATTGGTCGGGGCGCGATCTTTAGTGAGGAAGCTCTTTACCAAGTCCTAGCAAGTCAGAAGATACTTGGGGCAGGGCTGGATGTTTGGTGGAACTATCCGAAGAATTCAGAAGCTTGCTTCCCCTCACGGTTCCCTTTTCATGAGCTTTCCAATGTTGTGATGACCCCCCATGTGGGAGGGGCTAGCGATGCTTCGGAAGAACATCGCTCAAAAGATTTGGCAGAGTTGATTGTCTCCATCGTAAATGGAAAGGCTCGACCAGCCTCGATAGCCGATGGATACTAGCGTTTTGGCTTTTGGCTGTAGAACATGGTTGGAGTTTGGTCGTTTATGTATCCAACGTAAAGCCGTTCTGTGCGGTCACCCAAGTCAAAGACTAATGCTTCACTTATGTAGTTTGGAATAGGAACGCCTTCAACATTGCGCTCAACTTTGAGGCCTTCCAACTCAATTTTTGCGGATGATAGATTCAGCTTGGACTTTGCCTCCTGGGTACTTGAGAACCAGTTTGGATTTCTCGTCAAATCGAGCCCCATAGTTCTTCCGGAAGGGTCCCAAGCCTGTAGATAACACATTTCGCTTTGCGCGTTTGGCATTTTGGGATAGCTGAGAGCAAAAACGCGGCCACTGTTGGTCACTCGAAAAGAAGTCAAAGGATAGGTAATCGGCACGCTGAATAGCTGAACTGTACGAGTACCCTCAATCGGATCTTGGACCGTAGCCAGAAGCGTCAATTGACCTTGTTGTTTTCCTTGCTGACTATATGTTCTTAGTCGAGCAGAGAACTTTCCATCTGCCGAAACAGCCGTCTGCTCCTGCTTCAGTTGAGAGCCAGGATAGGTTGGTTCTTTTGTGGCTACCTGATCCAGATTAAGGGAGGTTATCGTCTTCACTTCGAATGTCTGTCCTTCATCTTTGGACTTGATCTCAACCTGATACTTCCGGCCATTGCGATCACTAAATCTCCAATATTCAACGGGTGAAGAATAGAATTTGAATGGTTGGATGGGCTCAAAACCGCCACCGGCATTTACAAGAACATCCCGGTAGATAATGGACT
Organism: Fimbriimonadaceae bacterium; assembly: GCA_037190145.1. Lineage (GTDB taxonomy): Bacteria > Armatimonadota > Fimbriimonadia > Fimbriimonadales > Fimbriimonadaceae > 55-13. The sequence continues at coordinate 182,606 of JBBCJU010000002.1, read as the reverse complement.
TTTGTGCCTCCATGGAAGTCGTATATTTGCCCAAAGCCAGTAGGTCAACGCTCTTAATCAGTTTCCAGTTAAGGTTATAGATATCTAGGGTCGCTTTATTCGAAGGTCCAGGTTCACTGAATTCAAACCAGATCACTTTTCCGGTCGGCGTACGATCTACATAGCTTGGCCTTGAAGCAGATTGATGTTCTGCAACGAGCGACATGTTTCGCGTCGAACTAAAATTCCCATCCGCCCTGTACATCTGAATGAGGTGGCGCTTCGGCATCTCGCTATAGAACGTCCAGACTCCGTAAGAAACATGGCCACTATTGGAGAGCTCTACGCTTGGGGCACTATACGGTTTACTGAGAAGGTCAGTGAGAAGATCCTTTTTGGATTCTCCCGCGGCGAAAACTCGAGAGACACAAATCTCGTCTCGTTCTGTTACAGCTAGAGTCGCTCTAAACTCATTGCCTCTCTTGTCAATAAATCGAAGCTGCTCACTCCCATTTTGAAGAGTGAGAGCTTGTGTTGCTGATACATCAGCATCAAGGCCGACATTCACCAGATTCTTATCCCTAGGCTCCCCTCGGCTGAGTTCATTCCCACTCCATTGGCCCTTCAGACTGCCGCGAGCATCTCGCGCCCAAAGGATCGCCCCTCCACCGGGCCCAGCCATGCCCTCTGTGACTACCCAAACCATCCCATTTGGCGAAATCCAGTGATGGGCATATTTGTCTCGGTTGAGAACCCGCCATATTTCCCGCTTGCCCGATGCCGTCCTTTGGTAGAGCGTGTAGGTTGTCTCCGCATACTGTCTTATGCCTACCTTTAGCTCAGTTCTTGCATCCAACTCATATGACACTGGAGCCGGGGATTTACCAGATGGCTTGAAATCGGAGGGCTGGGTTTCACCCACCTGTGCCCAAAGAACCAAAACGAGAAGTATTGCAATGGCAACGGCAAGAAACTTCATAGCAAATAGGTGCCCCCAACCACTTAACGCGTTCAAACATTATAAGCGTTCACTTTTTTGAACGTAAGTTCACAACGGACACACTTCTTGATCGCACTAGATCTTGCGTTCTTAATCATCAGATAGAGTGACCTGGCACGCGGAGCTACATCGATTCTTGAGCAATTGGGCAGAGGAAACAAGACCTCAGAAATCCGACAAGGGACCTACACTCAAGGGCAATATTAGCCGGTCAATACAGCAAACCAGCCACCGGTTAAGGCATTCAAAAGGAAGTGCAACCTATGCCGCGAAAAGAGTCATTCTTAAAATGACAACAAAACCTAAGCCGTAACGCTTTGGCCGAAGTTCTAGAAAAGAGAATCTTGACGGGCAGTCGCTAGAATAGGCTCCAAATCACGAGTGACAGGGTTTATTGACAGATTGGAACCCACGTAAGGCACGCAAAGCTTGGGAATGACATCGTCATATTTACCTTCAAGCCAAATCTTCATATCTTCCTCGGCAAGTAGGCATGGCATTCGATCACATGCATCCCTAAGCTGATTTGATGGGCTCACCGTAATAAGTACAAACTGCTTTTGTCCCACAAACTCTCTCCAAATACCGGCGAGTCCAAAGATAGGCACATCGCTTCTTTCAAAATGGTGAGCCTGTCGCCCACGCGGCACATCATAAAATCCGCGAACGGGAATAATACAACGTCTTTCACACGCATGCCGCGCTAACATCTGGGCTTCTAGCATGCCTTCAGCCCAAGCGTGGGTGACCGGAGCTTTTTCACCCGCTGAAAACCCCCACAGCATTTGGGTCAAGACGCGTTTGCCATGACTTAGGTGGATTACCCGGTAGGCAGACTCGGGTTGGATCTTCTCGTCGCAAGCAACTAGCTCTACTCCGTCAAGTGACCCGGCATAGGTTCCGTGGAGATGGGTACACACTGACCTATTTTACGCAGAGCTGCTATCAACCTGCCAACAGAACTTAAAAATGTTAAGTCATCACTGGCGTGTTTATTATGAGGGAGACAACATACTCAATAAACAAAAAAGCCCGACGAGTCACTCGTCGGGCTTTCTTGTTTTATCGTAAGTTACTGACCAGGAGTTCCAGCAGCACCGGCACGTAAGGTTGGCACCATGATGACGTCATCCTTATCGCGACCCTGCACAGGTTCCTTGTAGTTCTTAGTCTTGAGGACCGGAACCTTATCCATCCATTCGCCTCGGCGTCGGATTTGATCTTGAGTTAGGTCCAAGGAGGTGTACATGACCGGTTGAGTCAAGCCCTTAATAGGCTCAGATGTCCAACCGACAACATTTCCATCTTCATCCTTCTTGCTTGGAACAAGCTTTTGACTCGATCGAACATCTGTTCGGAGGAAGTTTGCGTCGGTAAAACCTTCGCCACTGTAACCGAACTTATCCTGAATGTGCGGGGGTGCACTTCGCGGATTGTAGTAGAACTCAACCAGGTACTTCTTAGACTTAGCTAGGAACGGATACATAGTGGGGTCCTTACTCATATCAATCTTTCGGTCGAACTTGCGGTTTCGCACGAACAACTGATCCTGCATGAAGGTCTTGTCTCGAGGGGGATCGAGGCGTACACCATCTGTTCCATCCCAATCCAATTCCGCTAACTTGGCGTTTGGATAGTCAGAATCGCGAAGGGTCACACGCACACGAGTACCAACAGGAAGAACATTCCAAGTTCCTTGTACACGGATAACACGATCGCTGAGAACCGTCACCTTGGCACTGAAGCCAACATCAAATGGTGGCTTCGTATCATAGGTACCAGAGGCATACCAGTTGTTTTCCTGCCCCTGCGGGAAGTACTTCGCGATCCAGCCTCGTTGAACCATTCGAACAAGGGTGGTATCCAAGTTATTCTCGATAGTGGCTAGTTGCTGAGTGTCGCCGTACTGATAATCTTCAGCCTCAACCCGTGTCTTAGCTTTATCAAATAGATCGTAGTACAGGCTCAAGGCATCTTCAACTTGTCCATTTCGGAAGTAGGCTTGGGTCAAAAGGTTGCGGCGAGCCGGAAGGATATCATCCCGTTTGGCTGCTTCCTGGAACCAACGGACAGCTTGATGATAGTCATCATCTACCTTGTGGTACCACATCCAACCCGTCTCAAAGAACATCTCGTACGTGTTTGGATTTTGCCTAGAACCTTCTTTGCCCAGTGCAAGCGCTGACTCGATGTAACGTCGATCAGACCGCTGCTCTTCATCGGTGAAGTTATAACCGATGTGCCACATTCCTGTCGCATAGACGTCGATAGCCTTGGGGTCTAGGATAGTACAAAGCCGAATAATCGGAAGCACCGCGTCATAGTTCCCTTGGTCAAAGAAGCCATCGGCACGAACCCAAAGAATTCCCGCCAAGAACTCTCGGAAACCGAAGAGTTGGAGAATGATTTGGTCAGGCGAAAGCTCCTTCTGAATCTCGCTATTTCCAGGGCTGTAGTTCTTTGACCAAAACTTCTGAAGATAGCCGCCATGGAGGAGCCCCTGGCCAACTACAGCCAGGGCTAAAACTCCTAAAAGTGGTTTATTCGACTTCATGGTCTAGACCTCGCGCCGGTCAAAAATGAGAATACCGGCGATGATCAATATCGTGATGTACATCAATCCGTAACCCGCAGTTCCCAAGTAATAGGTCGTTTCATTCTGAATCGACTGACCTGGGTTGATGATTGGGTTCTTCACGTCGTAGTTCGCGAAGTTTGGCAAGATTGAGGTAACGAACTTCGCCACTCCCTGCATAACTGGGCTTGCACCCTGATTGCTTTGGATAGAGTCGTAGAGCGGGTTTAGAACCGTTCCGACCAACCACATGCCAATGGAGAGGAAGAAGTTAACCAGTGGGGTTACAAATGTGGAGAAGAAGATCGCCACGGCCGCCAACAGGCTCATCTCAATAAAGTACAGGATTGACTGTCGCCCTAACTCAAGCAACTTGCTAGTATCAGGATTTTGGAAAATCTTGAACAGAATGATCATAACGACAGACATGAGCGAGATCATCAAGGCAAGCGCGAAAACAGCCCCCATGTACTTGCCAATCAAAAACTGCCAGCGCTGTACAGGCTTGGACAGAATCGTATAGATCGTTCGGCGCTCAATCTCGTTCGGAATCATGTAGACCGTGAGAACGATAGCGATCAGAGCGGATGTACCGCGTAAAACCGCAAACATCGTTCCGATCATCGTCGAAGTTTCGGCACGAGCGGCCAAGACGCCAAGCGACGGAATGATCGATAGAAGAAGAACGCCAATCATTAAAATGATCAGCAAAACACGACGACGAATTGCTTCGCCGACGGTAGTGGTGGCAATAGAAAGAATAGCTCCCATTAGGCGACCTCTCCTCCCTTTCTGCCTTTCGCGCTGCTGACTGTTTCAATAAACAGATCCTCTAGGCGGCGTCGGCGAGGGATGATGCTAACAACCGTTCCCTTCGCGGTTCGAACACCGTCAATCAGGGCGTTTACATCTCCTTCTTCTGGCATGTCAACAATAAGTCGACCTCCATGGAAGGACACAGTCGTTTCTGCTGCACGGACAGAGTCAGAAAATGCTTGGTTGACGCCTTCGGCGATGACTTCGATACGACCACCACGCAGAAGATCATCTAAACGACCTTGTCGTTCGATAACTCCCTTGTTGATGATGGCAACGCGGTCGCAGATGCGCTCAACTTCGCTAAGCTCGTGGCTAGAGATGAAAACTGTTCTTCCCTCATCGCGGAATTGAAGAATAAGGTCTCTAATTTCGGTATGAGCGATGGGGTCTAGACCGCCGGTTGGCTCGTCTAGGAACAGGAGTTTTGGATCGTTCAGCAAACTTTGGGCAAGTCCGATACGCTGTTGCATACCCTTGGAGTACTGCGAAATCGTCTTGGAAGCATCGGCAGCGAGGTTCACTTTCTCTAGAAGAGCCTGGAACTTAGCGCGGTCGTTGATACCAAAGAGCGATCCGTAGAACTTCAAGATCTCCATACCCGTCATGTGCTCGTAGTAGTACGGCCTCTCTGGAAGGTAGGAGATGATCTTGTGAACATCCATGTCTCCGATCTCTTTGCCAAGGACATAGCCTTCGCCTGAGGTCGGGTAAATGATGCCCAAAAGCATTTTGATCGTCGTTGTCTTGCCCGCACCATTAGGTCCGAGGAAGCCGAAAATTTCGCCTTCTTCGACTTCGAGGTCGAGACGGTCTACAACGTTGATCTTGCCTAAAGCGCGTGATTTATACGTCTTGGTTAGTTGTCGTGTTTCAATGGCGGCGGCCAAGGGCAGCGCACCTCCCTGGGATGGATCGGGTCGCATTATACCTACCCTGGTATATCCACTGGATATGAGAAGGCGCGAACCATCAAGGGGAACAGCAGGAGTTGTGCCGATGGTTCCTGTGAACCTGAAAGAATCGACTAAACCGGTTAAATAAAGGACAAATTGTTAAGAGAAAAACAAGAACAAGGGTAGCTATCCTTGAAAAAAGGTCGTATAACTATGCCTAGCCAACCAGTCAGTACTCTCACCGGCCTAGAGCCATCTTAACGAAGAGCACGACATTGGTGGAAGCCTGGCGGGAGCGTGCTTTGCTCTCCTTTCAACGTTCCCGCACTTTTTTGTCTTAAGCTGATCTCGCAGCTTGCAGAAAATCTCTTATTTTGTAGACGTCCTTAACCCCCGGAGAAAGTTCGACCCCACTGCTAACATCTACGGCATAAGGCTTCACTTTTACGATAGCTTCGGCTACGTTATCAGGAGTTAGCCCTCCAGCTAATACTATTGGGAACTCAACGCGCGACACCAATTCAGCCACAACATCCCAGTCCACTCGCTTCCCTGTCCCTCCAAACTGACTTTCATCGAACGCATCAATGAGTGCTGCATGCATGTTTGGCGTTGATTCAAAGGTCTGGCGTAGCTTCAACTCCAAAGCATCTATGGAGTCATCAGCTTTGAGCCGAAAAGCCCGAACTGTTGGTCGCAGATCGGACAAGGGCATTTCTGTTAAGCTTTTGAAAAACCCTTTCGCACTCGCCTTTTCGACATATTGGCTGATCAGGCAAGGATCGACAAATTCCTTCACTTCCCCGTAAACGCCAACTGTAATAGCGTAGGGCGAAAAACGAAATGGAAGTTCAGCCGTGGAAGAATCCCCGCCCACATACCGTGGGCTCGAAGGCTCATACACGAAACCTAAAGCATGTGCGCCATATTCCAAAGCAGCTTCGGCGTCTTCATATCGAGTTAGGCCACAGATTTTCGCCCTTACCACGCCATGACCTCTTTAACCTTGGCATCAATGTCAGGTGACGCACAAAAAGTTGTACCGATCAATACAGCTCTTGCTCCAGATTTTTGTACAGCCAGAATATCGTCGTGAGTTTCCAGAGCGCTTTCACTGACAATCGTAGCCTCTGGAATCCCTTCTCTGAGCAAAGGGATCAAGCGACCGGATATGTTTAAGTCTGTTTTAAAGTTTTTCAAGTTTCGGTTGTTAACTCCTACAAATGAGAACCCTTGATCGACAGCAAGTTCGACTTCATCTTCGTCATGAACCTCAAGAAAGGCGTCCATACCTAGAGATTCAATATGAAATTTCAAGTCTGATATCTGGGATGGCTTTAGGGACGCCGCTATCAGCAAAACCGCATCGGCACCCCAAGCTCGGGCTTCGTCCACCTGATAGGAGTCATAAACAAAGTCTTTTCGCAAACAAGGGATAGTCACTTCCCTTTTGATTTCTTGGAGATACTCTGGAGCACCCTGGAAATAAGAGATATCAGTAAGGACACTTAGGCAATCTGCGCCGGCAGATTTATATGTCTGGGCGATCTGCAAGGCATCAAAATCTGGTCGAATCAATCCCTTCGAGGGGCTAGCCTTTTTCACCTCAGCAATGAGCGCCACAGGATGATCAGAGTTTTGAAGAGTGTTCCGAAATGGGATTAATGGCAACTCAGCGGCTGACTCTCTAAGTGTGTGGACACTCACAGTCGCCTTGGCTTTGGCAACCTCTTCACGTTTAGTTTCAAAAATTCGGTCAAGAATATTCACGCTCTTGCACACGCTCCGATAAAGTCATTCAGTTTTTTAGCGGCTCTACCAGAGGATATGGACTCTTGCGCTAGATCTCTTGCGGCAGGAAGATCATTGACGTAGCCATCCAACCAGATCGTCATAGCTGCACTCGGCAGAATGGCTTGTGCTCTTTGGGAATTGATATCCGTTATTGCCTCAAGAAGAATCGCTGCGTTCTCCGCAATGTCTTCTCCAGGAGTTAGGGCTTCTTCTACAACCGCATCTAAAGCAAAATCTTTTGGCGAGATGTAAGTCATTCTCACTTCTCCATTCAGAACGAAACCGGCTTTTGTAGAAGTGCATGGTGAAATTTCATCTAGCCCGTCTTCACCGTGAACAACCACTGCCCTTTCCGCCCCAAGTTTTGCAAGCGCCGAAGCCATAGGCTCGACAAGTCCGGGGTCATAAACTCCGATCATTTGTCGACTGGCTCCTGCGGGGTTTGCAAGAGGACCAAGCTGATTGAAAACGCTCCTGAAACCCAATTCTTTACGGGCTTTACCTACGTGGCGCATACCAGGATGGTGCACTGGAGCGAACATAAAAACTATTCCCGACTCTTGGAAAATCCTGGTTAGTTTATTGAGGTCGTCTTGAAGTTTGGCGCCAAGAGCTTCCAGCACATCTGCGCTTCCGCACTTGCTTGTCACAGATCGGTTACCATGTTTGGCAATCTTCACACCCGCCCCCGCGGCGACAAATGCAGCAGAAGTCGAAATATTAAATGTGTTTCGCCCTCCACCCGTACCACAGGTATCCACAATGTCATTCCCTAGATCGAGCTTCTTTGCTCGGTCTCTGAGCGCTGTGGCGAAAGATGCAAGCTCATTCGGCTTTACACTCTTAAACTTTAAGGCCGTAATAGCAGCCCCTATTTGAGACTCTGTAGCTTGCCCGTCCAACAACCAAGCCATTAGATCATGTGCCTGCGAATCGCCGAGATCTTGCTTGTCTAGTAAAGGCTGTATGAAGTCCAAAAAGGGCATGAAGATCATTTTAGATTGATGCGCTCCTCGGCTTGGACTTTTGGGGATGTTTTGCAGAGCTACGGACTTGTGAGATAGTCGCTGGGTAGAATTCTCAGATGCAATCCGGATATATCGGAATATTGCTTTTGGTGGGCGTGGCGGCAGTTGTATGCGGCGCAATGGTCACCCTTAGCTGGGTTCTGGGCCCCAAGAAGAACACTCCCTATAAGGAGTCTCCTTATGAGTGCGGCGTGGCTCCCACTGGCGATGCAAAAGAGCGGTTTCCAGTCAAGTTTTATCTGGTAGCAATCATCTTCATCCTTTTCGATATTGAAGTCGTCTTCTTGTGGCCTTGGATGACTGTCTTCCGAACTAGCGACACCGCGTTCATGGTCACCAGCTTCGTTTCATTCTGCCTATATATGCTTACATTTGTGGTCGGCTATGTCTACGCGATTCGGGTTGGCGCGATTGATTGGGATGAAACCACATCCCTAGACCCCGCCAAGCTTGGACTTGATGTCGCAACAAATCACGAAGCCGAACCAGAAATCCTTCCTGCAACCGGGGTGCCAGCTTAATGCCTTACCCAATGGTTGAAAACGAACGTTTGGAAACGGTAGAGATTCGGAAGGCTCTCCCTGACGCAATCCTTAAGGTTAAGGAATACCGAGACGAAACTTACATTTGCGTAGGACGCGGCGATCTTATACCTGTTGTTCAGTTCCTGAAAGACTCCCCAGAATTAGCTTATGACTACTTTGTCGAGTGTGTAGGCGTGGACTATTCACGGTGGGAGCATGAGCGAGACCTTGAAGAAAGATTTGAGGTTGTTTACAACCTTTTCTCAACGAGATTATCAGCAAGACTTTTTGTAAAGGTTGGAGTTGATGATGGCCAATCAATACCAACTCTCATGGGTTTGTTTTCTGGAGCGGAGTATCCAGAAAAAGAAATCGGAGACCTCTACGGCATTCGCTTCGAGGGCAACGAGCTTACGCCCGGCGAACGGTTCTTACTGCCAGACGACTGGATTGGATACCCACTTCGCAAAGAGTATCCGTTGGGTGGAGAAGACGTTCTCTTCGACAAGGGAGACCGAGGCCCCGCTGTCGAAGACGTCAGCATGCCCCACGCAGGCGAGAGTTTTGAAGGCAAAACCGGCTCCGAAGATGTTTCTGGACGATAGCTATTTTTTTGTTTGCCAAAAGCGTGATTCTTTGTTATATTAAGTTAATGCTCAATTGCCTTCTATAGACAAGTGAGCAGTGTTAATCCTGATTGAAAAGGATGTCTTGTTAGTTAGCCTAGCTATCTAGAGGATGTTGTTTTCTTTCCTTGAATTCTTCCATTGGAGGATACTTTGAATCGCCGAAAAGCATTTACGCTTATTGAACTTTTAGTCGTCATTGCCATTATCGCCATACTTGCGGCAATACTTTTCCCTGTCTTTGCCCAAGCTAAAACTGCAGCAAAGAAATCCGTGCATGTCAGCAACTACAAGCAGATAGGTACTTCTGTACAGATTTATCTAGCTGATTACGATGATGTGTTCCCTCAAGCTTTCGTTAGAAGACCTATCGAGAGAACTTGGTTTTACGGTGGAGCGCACCCAGTCCCCGCGAATGCTATTTCAACAGCACCTTGGAATACGCCAGAACGAATCGGTATGGCTGAAAACTTCTGGGCCAATTCATTGCAGCCGTACATGAAGAATCGGGATATCTTCGAGATGCCCGCCGCGCAGAACACTGCCAATAACATTGCAGGAGAAACGTTTAACCCTGCAACGAAAGCCGCCAAAATGGGATTAACAATGAACGGTTATCTCCATACCTACAGCGGCACAGCAATTGACAATGTATCAGTTGTACCAATGTTCTGGAATGTACAATCAGTAAACTTTATAGGCAGAGGCCTCTCTACGCCGACGCTGGTTTGCGCAGGTGTAGATACAGATTGCCGGTTCAACGCAGGAGGAAACCCGAATGGTGAGTCAGGCTCTTCTAACGGTGGATATTACGTTTACTCAACTACATCTTTCCCAGTTCCTCAATATGGAAAAATGGGCGTGTTTTTAAGGGCCGATACATCCACAAAGGTTATGCCTAATGGAACAGCCGTGGATCCTAATGGAACAGGCTGGGGTGGTAAACTTAAGGATCCCTGGAACAACATTCAAGCAAATGGGTTGCCAGGTAGCTTATGGCCATGTGACTCAACATTCAATGGGCAAGGCGCTGGATCAGCATGGTGCTATTTCCGCCCTGATAGGACCGAATAGTTCAGTCTAAGGGTAAACAATCAGAAATAAATGAAGAAAGTTTTTGCTTCAATAACCATCTCTGTTCTTGCCTTAGCATTCGTTGGATGTTCTTCACCTGAAGAAACTAATAATGTAAAGGTGATGAAACCTACTGATCCTGGATATGCTCCTCCGGGGATATCCAGTTCACAAGTTGGAAACGCAGGTGGATCAGCACCGGCTCCCTCGGGGGGAGCTACCCAAGCTCCGAGCACTGAATAGGAGATTCCCGCTGGTGGATTTGCCTCCTCAGGCAAAATCCACCAGCCAGTGTCATTGGCCCGAACCAGCACCGATTTTTTCGCAACATTTCAAACTAACCAGTGAGTGCTAGTTACCCTGTCCCACAGGGTAATCTTTTCCAAATGTCCCAGAACGTCTTCATGCCATCCACCGAAGCCATCTTTGAAAAGATTGGCGATAACACGATGGTGGTCAACATGGGACCACAGCACCCTTCCACTCATGGTGTTCTCCGAGTCATCTGTGAACTTGAGGGTGAGGTCATTGTTAAGTGCAAATGCGTCATTGGCTACTTGCATACCGGCATGGAAAAAGAAGCCGAGTATCAGCAGTATCACAAATGCGTTGTCATGACCGACCGCATGGATTATCTGAATGCAAACGGAAACAATCTCGCCCATGCATTAGCGGTTGAAAAACTCCTGGGTTGCGAGATTCCAAAGCGAGCTCAATATCTTAGAGTTATTTTGGCTGAGCTCAGTCGTATCGCGTCCCACTGCGTTTGGCTTGGTACTCACGCTCTTGACTTGGGTGCGATGACCCCTTTCTTCTATATCTTCCAGCAGCGCGAACTTGTGCTAGACATGTTCGAAATGTTTGCTGGGGTAAGAATGATGCCATCTTGGATTGTGCCTGGCGGACTTCGAGGGGATATGCCTCTTGGGTTTGAAAAGAAGATTTATCCATTCCTTGAAGGCTTCGAGAAAGAATTAGCAGTTGTTGAAAATATGCTCGTCGAAAATCCAATCTGGAAGGAGCGGACCTTTGACGTTGGCGTACTTACCGGAAAGGAATCACTTGAACTGGGATGTAGTGGTCCAATAGCTCGCGCCAGCGGTGTTCCGTTCGATCTTCGTAAATCAAACCCATACTGTAGTTACGAAGACTTCGATTTCCAGATCCCGGTTGGTTCTAGGGGAGACGTTTATGATCGCTTCCTCGTTAGAATTGCGGAGATGAAGGAGAGCGCGAAGATCATTCGCCAAGCTATGGATGGTCTTCCTGAAGGTGGATACCGAACATCGGATCGAAAGATTGCGCCACCGCCACGTGAAGAGCTGGATACCTCAATGGAATCGCTTATTCACCATTTCAAGCTATTTACCGAAGGATTCCACCCACCAGTGGGAGAAGCATATGCTGGCATTGAAGGTTCAAAAGGCGAACTGGGATTCTACATCGTAAGCGATGGGTCTAATCGTCCGTACCGTTGGCACGAGCGTCCATCATCCTTCATGAATCTCAAGGCACTCGAAGTTCTTTCCATCGGCAGGCTCTTATCTGACGTAATCGCAATTATCGGTTCTATTGACATCGTCTTGGGAGAGATTGACCGGTAAGGCGATTTGGGGCCTACATAAGGTTTAATTCATTGGAATGAGCGAACTTCTCCAACTTGGCAGCGTTAATGAGCGACCACGGATCCCGTCCGCAGACGAGGTCGTTCTGAAGTTCTCTGAAAAGGGTGTCCAAGATTTAGAGGAGATCAAGTCGCATTATCCGGAACTCAAGGCGTGCATTCTGCCAACTCTTTGGATAGCACAGCGGGAGTATGGTGGCTTTCTGAGCGGAGATGCCATCGCTGAGGTTGCACATCGATTACAGCGAAGTTATGCGGAAGTCGAGGGAGTTGCCACTTTCTACTCCATGTACAACACGGCTCACCAGCCAGGTAAGCATAAGATAGAAATTTGCACCTGCCTATCATGTCACTTATGTGGAACCTACCGCCTAAGAGACTATATAAAGACAAAACTTGGAATTGGGCATGGTGAAACAACTGCCGACGGGTTATTCACCCTCGAAGAAGTGGAGTGTCTTGATGCCTGTGACCGAGCCCCTGTCCTTCAGATTGGGGATGAGTATCACGGCCCCGTTGACGACCAATATTTCGATAAACTGATCGATGACTTGCGAAGCCGAGATGAATCAACAGTTGTTAAAATGGCAGATGAGATCGTAAAGGTTCATCTTCGTGGCGCAACCGGTTAATCACTCATCTCCTATAGTTGGCCCATAGTTTGCTTTTGGGGCTTGATACCTAAACTTAACTACACAGGTAGGAAATCTCAAATGAAAAGTCGTGCTTTTACTCTTATCGAGCTTCTAGTTGTCATCGCAATTATTGCAATCCTAGCGGCGATTTTATTTCCTGTTTTCGCCCAGGCAAAGGTCGCAGCAAAGACTACAGCAATGCTTAGCAATGTTAAACAGGTGACTACAGCGGCCATCATGTACTCCGCCGACTATGATGATACGGCTTTAATTGCTCAGGCGTGGCATCCAACGGCTACAGTGCCGAGTGGAGGTTCCGTACATCCACGGCTCGACGAATGGGGCATTCTTGTTCAGCCCTATCAGAAAAATTATGACTTGCTAAAGGATCCACTTGCTCCTGCGACTCCAAGCATAACAGGAAACCGAAACTGGGACGCAACCATTGCACCAGGCATGGGATACAATTTTGTAACTTTATCTCCGTGGCCCTTGTCGGCACAAGATTTCAGACCCGTATCATTAACGAGTGCAGGCAGTCCTTCGGAGACCGTCATGTTTGCCTCTAGTTATATTCAATACACCGAAGCAACCGATGGCGCGTGGTTTGGGGACGGAACCAAATGGGTTTTGGATGGCCTGATTGATTCCCCGGACTGCTGGGACTGGAACATCTCAATCTGTTGGGATGGCTGGGGTGCCTCAGAATATTGGGGACCTTCTTTCTTCACTGGTATGTCGGAAACCACGGGTGCTTTTACAGGTGGCGTTTCTCTTCGATCCAATGGAAGTGCACTCGTCTCATTCGTTGATGGGCATGTTAAAAAGTTCAAACCCGGGGCGCTTGCCAATGGCACTAATTGGACCAAAACAACCAACCCAGCGAATGTAGTCGTCATCAATCGAGATCGATATATGTGGGATCTACAATGAAGTTACTGTGCGCTCTACTGGTCGCTTCATGTGCCTTTATATCCGGTTGTTCTGGAGAAAGCGCGGAGGAGAGAGATCTTTCCTCTGCTGCTCCTGGTGCCCGTGAAGCCCAGGTTCCAGAAACTCCGCGCCAACGCCCTCCAGAAGCCGACGCCATAATGCGCGGTCGCCGCTAAAATCCTTCCGGGCCAGGTTATGCCGCACCCGGAGTTTGAGTACAATTAGGCTCACATGGCCGAGCGCAAGCTACTTCTCGAACACGCCCATGATCCGGCGTACTGCACCCTTAATGGATACACAGCCAAGGGTGGCTACAAAGCCTTAGCGAAAGCTCTAGGAAGCGAGCGTCAAACGATCATTGATGAAGTGAAAACTTCAGGCCTACGCGGTCGAGGTGGAGCCGGCTTCCCTACTTGGATTAAGTGGAACGGTCTCCCTAAGGAAAAGACAAAGCCTCACTATGTGGTTTGCAACGCAGACGAAGGCGAACCTGGAACCTTTAAAGATAAGCAGTTGATGGAACAGTGTCCTTTCCTCCTTATTGAAGGAATGACCATTGCTGGCTATGCCACTCGATCAGAGCAAGGTTACATCTATATCCGAGGCGAATTCATTGACGCCGCGCGATCTCTCCGCCGAGCTATTGATGAGGCTTATAAAGCAGGCTATCTTGGCAAGAATATTCAAGGTTCTGGCTTCGATTTCGATCTCGATATCCATTTGGGGGCAGGTGCGTATGAATGTGGTGAAGAAAGCGCCCTTATGTCGTCTCTAATGGGCGAACGAGGCATGCCTCGACTAAAGTTTCCCCACGCTCCACTCCCTACTGTTGCGGGCCTTTGGGAGCGACCAACGCTCATCAATAATGTAGAGACTTATTGCTGTGCACCGTTCATTGTCAATAATGGCGGTGAGTGGTATGCATCACTTGGCGCTTCTACAAAAAATTCTCGCGGCACGAAACTGTTCTCTGTGTCAGGACACGTTAGTAAACCTGGCAACTATGAGATTGAGTTCGGCACGCCTCTCAAGGATCTTTTAGAGATGGCAGGAGGCGTTAAAGGCGGCAAACTGAAAGCCTGTGTTCCAGGCGGTTCTTCGGTCCCCATAATCACCGCAGAAGATGTTGATAGAGCCATTATTGGCTACGAGGAAATGTCCGAAGTCAAATCGATGGTTGGCTCCGGCGGATGCATGTTCCTTAATGAGCACACCTGTATTGTGACTTTTATATGGCGCACATCTTACTTCTATGCGAATGAGAGCTGCGGTAAATGTACACCTTGTAGAGAAGGCACAAAATGGCTTCTACAAGTTTTGGATCGAATTCGCTTAGGAAAAGGACAAGAGGGTGATATCGAGCTTCTAAAAGATATCTGCTCACAAATAGACGGACGCTCCTTCTGTGGCTTGGGAGATGCCGCAGCTTGGCCAGTAGCAGCCGCGCTACGAGTCTTCCCTCATGAGTTTGAATACTTTATCAAACACGGTCGAAGTATTGTGGATTCAGAACCACAGCTCGCAATGGCACCATAAGCCAAGGACGGTAGTTAGCACGGAAACGGTGAGATCACACAGCCATTTCGTTGACGAGGTGTTAATTAAAATGAAAAAGCCCTTGCTTTAAGCAAGGGCTTTTTCATGCAATCAAACTATGATCCCGGAGGGGGTGGGTTACCAGGCAAACCACCTTGCTTGTTCGTATTTTGGTAAGGATCGTTGTTATCCTTGGGAGGACCTAACCCTTCCTTACTAACCCTATCAAGAACAGCTTTGTCTTGTTCGGTTGCTTTAGCTTCACCATCGCCACACCCATAGAGAGTAGCGATAGCGATAAGGATTCCAATAAGTACAGACAATTTCATTTAGTTTGTTACCGGTAAATGAACCATACAGCGAGCACTGGCATCGGTTGGGCATGTTTCTGTTCTATACATACGAGAAAGCCCCATGGCTCGCGTACTTGTATCCACAAAACTCACCACTGCCATTCCGTCCAAAACTCTTCTGGCCGTTGCGTCCGGTATAGAAGCACTTGCAGGCCAGCCAGCACAAGATTGCGGACCTCCCCATCGTGGTACAGCGCCAACAATTGTCGCCCCTCCAGGATGGTATGCCGGCATAGCTGTACAAGCTCCAATACTTCTGTTTGCAGCCGCTCCCCAAGTCACATGCCCTGCAAATGGATCTTGAGAGTCGAATAGGATAGCTGCTTGCGATGGTGATTCAATCTGACTATTAGATTTACTTGGAAAACTTGCCACTCCATCTGCGTATGGATAGTTACCCCACCTTGGATCAGTTGTCGGAACAGCCCAACCCATTACACCATCATATCTTGCCCCTACAACACCCAACGCACGAGAGATAGGGAAATCGGTCACCGTCCAGTAAGGAAGACCATAAAGTCTTGCCATTGGCAACGTGCCTACTGCCCAAATATAATCCCATCCGTTATTCTGACCAGTAGCGGATCCATTTGGAGCCGTGACACCCGAAATAAGAATGTCGTAGCTCTTCATGTACGGATAGAGAGTGAGGTGGAATGGCATTCCAGAACCATTGTAAGCTGGCACGATCATATCGTCATAATCTGCCATGTAAATCTGGTTTGAAGTATTGATCTGCTTCACCTGAGACAGTTGTCGTGTTTTCTTCGCCGCCATCTTAGCTTGCGCAAAAACTGGGAATAAGATCGCAGCGAGGATCGCAATGATCGCGATTACGACAAGTAATTCAATTAGAGTAAAAGCCCTACATCTTTGCATGAGTCACCATTTGCGGTCCGTCATTGACCGCTCCTAATGACCGTACAGCGTTTTTTAAGGATTTGGTGGCAGATCGGCGACGTTTGCGTAGTTGTAGTGATTAGGGACTAGTAATCCATCGCTATACCCAAAACATGCGAGTTCGACCGGCGAACTCTTTTCAGCGGCATTGCGTCCGCTTACTCATGACGCATAGCATCGACTGGAGATTTTTTTGAGGCGCGTATCGCTGGAATGAGACCGAACACCACACCCACAATGAGGCACACCGAGAAAGCCAGCGTCACAATTTGGCCAGTGACCATTGGTTTCACCGGCGTGTAGTAATACAAACCTAAGCAAACAATATAGCTGAGCCCCAACCCAACAACACCCCCTACCGTGGCCAAGACCACAGCTTCTATTAGAAACTGCCAAAAGATATCTCTTCTGGTAGCACCAACAGTCTTTCGGATGCCTATCTCCTTGAATCGCTCGTTGACGGACATCAGCATTACCGTCATAATCCCAACTCCGCCTACAAACAAGGCAATGGAAGTAAGCCCGGTAAGAAGCCAGGTGAGGATGCCCATCAGTTTAAAAACGAGATTCAAAAGATCTTCCTGAGTAAGAACAGAAAAAGTCTCGCGATCCAACCTTTCGCCTAGCTTAGTTTCCACTGACTTCACAAGGCTACGTGGCTCCAAATTGGGCCTTGTTTGCACCATTATTCGGTCGTACTGGAGGCTGGACAACTTTGATTTCATATAAGGAAGGGGAATGTAGACAACATTCTCAAAACTTCCCATGCTAAAGATGCTGTTCTCAGCATTAGCATCTGCGGTTATTCCAACTACCGTATATTTATTACCGTTATAGTCGATTTCCTTACCCAGCCCACCACCGTCTGGGAAGAGCTTTTTGTTGGCAACTCCTCCTATAATGCAGACAGGATTATTCAGATCAGAATTACCAAAGAGTTTCCCCTCTGAAAGCTTCATATTCCGCATCTCGAACCAGTCAGGTTTTGTTGCCATCACCAGAGTTGAAGGACTTGAGTTAGATCCGAATCGGATACCACCCCCAACAAATGATATTGGGACAGCCCGAAGGACTCCCGGTACAGTTTTAATGGCATCTACATCCTTATCTGCCAAATAGCTGATGCCAATCATGCTGGCGCTAAACATGGAAGTTTCATCCACGCGACCAGGCAAAACAATCAATAGATTGACCCCTAAGTCTGAAACTTGCTTGGAGATATCCTTCTGAACACCGGTTGCAATGCTAACCAGCAAGATAATCGCAGTGCTGCCAACCATGATTCCAAGAGCACTCAGCACAGCACGTTGCCACTGCTCAAGTAAGCTCCTTAACGAACTATGAAAATTGGTTTGAAAAGAAGCCACTAGTTAATATAGATTCTACGTGGTGGATGGCTTAAAACACAGTTATCATCCTACTCTGTTCGGCCAGATCTGTTTTTCTTGCCTCAGCTGCAACAAAACAAGTATGAGCACATATTATCGGGGATAACGGAAAAGAGGATTAATCAATCAGTCTTAACTGGCCGCTCGACACACCGGCCAACTCTCCCACCTCAGGTGGATCGTCAAAGGCGTGCTTTTTCTGGTCCATGGATACGGGAATAGGATAGTGACCGTTGAAGCAGGCAAGGCAAAAATGGTCAGATGACTTACCTACGGCATCCACTGCGCCCTGAATGCTCAGATAGCCGAGTGAAGTTGCACCAATGTACTTCTCCAGTTCCTCAATGCTCATGACCGCAGCTGCCAATTCACCCTTGCTAGCCATGTCAATCCCATAGAAGCAAGGAAACTTGATGGGCGGAGCCGTGATTCGAACGTGAACTTCCTTCGCCCCCGCTTCAAACATCAGCTTCACGATCTGCTTAGTCGTAGTTCCACGGACGATCGAATCATCCACCAAGACAATTCTCTGACCACGAATATGGTCTTCAAGAGGACTCAGCTTCATACGAACGCCCATTTCGCGCATCGACTGATCGGGCTGTATGAATGTCCGATGAATATATCGGCTCTTCATCATTCCCTCGCGGAAGGGAATGCCACTTTCTTTGCTGTATCCAAGCGCAGCAGGAATACCACTGTCCGGCACCGGAACCACTACGTCCGCTTCTACCGGATGCTCTTTCGCTAAGTTTTCGCCCATGCGCTGTCGAGCAGTGTAGAGCGTAGTGTCGTACATTTTTGAGTCAGGGCGAGCAAAGTAGATGAACTCAAACAAACACATCGTGTGTTGAGGCTCAGGAACAATCTGGGTGTACCGCATCCCCTCACGATCAATAATGACGCATTCCCCAGCATTCAATTCACGGTCGGCCTTGCCACCGACGTGCTCAAATGCACATGACTCGCTGGCAATCATGTAACCATCGCCCCGCCGACCCGCAGACAGTGGGCGAATACCCCATGGATCTCTGAAACCGAACAGCACCTTTGGAGTAAGAACCGTAATGCTATAGGCTCCTTTACAGCGGCGCATTACCTCACTTACAGCCTTTTCAATACCCTCAGGGAGGTGACGTACGATGATGCGGGCAAGAGTCTCTGAATCCGAAGTAGAGTCAAACAGCTCCCCTTCAGCGACCATCTCTTCTCTCAGTTCCTTAGCGTTAATGAGATTCCCATTGTGAGCAACGGCAATATCCCCAACCAAACTTTGGCAGTAGATAGGTTGCGCATTTCTCAATACAGAAGCGCCCGTTGTTGAGTATCTGGTATGGCCTACGGCCATTTCACCCGGCATACCCGCCAATGTTTCTGGTGTAAAAACTTGGTTCACTAGACCCATGTTCTTGTGCATTCGAACCATGGATCCATCGCTCACGGCGATTCCCGCAGACTCTTGACCCCGATGTTGAAGCGCAAACAGTCCAAAGAAGGCGACCGGTGCGGCATCTTGATCTGGGGTGAAGACTCCTAAGACTCCACACTCTTCTTTCAGGCGATCATCCGCTTCCCAAGCCATTGTTAAAAGTATAGCTGGTCTGACAAGAAGCCGTTAAGGCGAAATATAGCGAAATCCCAAGCGATCTAGCTGATCTCTAGAAGTAGCGTAGAGACGTAACAGGCTGAAGTTGAAAACTAATCCTAGATCAATAGCCACTATCGCGAGGATGCCTTCAGACATCATCGACCGTACAAGCCCCTGAATATCCAAACTTACGTTTTCAGTTTCAGCAATCCATCTTGGGATTTCTTCCCAAATGTTATAGTCAGGATTGTAAATCGTCATATCCTGCTCTACCCGAGTAGGATTCGTAAAAGGCGTCAAATCACCCCCAACCGAAATAATCCAACATCGGCCTCGGGTCAAATAATCTGACATGGCTTGACTCTCGGGAAGTGGAACCTGGCACTCAACTTCAGCCTTAATCCGAACAAAGTAGTAGCCGTCCTCAATGGTCGACCCAGGAAAATTTTCCGCTAGCCAATCTTCAACTTCCCTGCGAATTGGTGTCATTTACTTTTTCTATAAGTATGAGGCAACGCGACCTATTCAGGCCCTAAAAACTGCCAAAAGGGGAACCATATCCCGCTCATCTCCTTTAGACTGTAACCATGAAGTCGCTACGCACGCTCTTTGTTCCGCTCGCTTTAGCTGTAATGGCAGTTTCCGCCTCGGCAGCCGAATGGCTAACCGACTATGACAAGGCATTGGCTCTTTCCAAGAAGACCGGTAAGCCCATCCTGGCAGACTTTACGGGCAGTGATTGGTGCGGCTGGTGTATCAAGCTAAAGGATGAAGTCTTCAAAAAGCCTGAATTTGCCGCATGGGCTAAGAAGAATGTGATCTTGCTTGAATTGGATTACCCACGCAGCAAGCCCCAAACCGATAAGATCAAGAAGCAGAATGCAGGCTTAGCGCAGAAGTATGAGATCCGAGGATATCCAACAATCCTCTTCTTGGGATCAAAAGGTCAGAAGCTTGGTGAGTATGGCTATGACCGAGGCGGACCAAAGGTTTGGACTGCCAATGCAGACAAGATGCTGAAAGGCAAAAAGGTCTAAACACCCCCTTTTCTAGCCTGTGGCCGGTGGTTTATCTCTCTGATTGATACACCACGGGCCACAAACCCCAGTTCACACTGCCCGCCAAGCTAAAATAAAGCTTATGGCAGACCGATACGAGCCCTCCACTTTCGAAGCTAAATGGCAGCAAAGCTGGAAGGACGCCGACCTTTTTAAGACCCGCGAGGAGCCGGACAGACCCAAGTTTTACGGGGCCGACTTCTTCCCCTATCCTTCTGGGGCGGGCCTTAGTGTAGGCCACTGCCGAAACTACGTTCCCACCGATGTTCTCTGTCGGGCTAAGTACATGCAGGGCTACAACGTGCTGCATCCGATGGGCTTCGATGCTTTTGGTCTTCCTGCCGAGAATGAGGCGATCAAGCAAAAATCCCATCCTGCGCCCATGATCAAGCGCTATGCCGAGAATTATCGACGACAGATGGATTTGGTCGGCATTAGCTACGATTGGTCCCGATCCTTCTCTTCTAGCGATCCCGAATACTATAGATGGACGCAGTGGATTTTCGAATTACTCTATAAGAAGGGCCTGGCCTATCGAAAAATGGCAGCGGTCAACTGGGATCCTGTGGACAAAACCGTTTTGGCCGACGAAGAGATTATTGGCGGTCGAGCTGAAAGATCAGGAGCGTTGGTCGAGAAGAAGCTTATTCCCCAATGGTTCTTCAAAATCACCGCTTATGCCGAACGCCTGCTGAATGATCTGGATGGCCTAGATTGGCCTGAAGGTATCAAAGCTCAACAAAGAAACTGGATTGGAAAATCCGAAGGTGTCCAGTTTCGGATGGAGGTTCGGTTCATCAGCGATGAGGAGTTTCAGCAAGCGTGGAACAAAGGCGTCAAAACCGAGACATCAAGCGCTGCAACCTCGAACCCTGAACTTGATGCCCTTCAAGCCGAAGTTTTAGCTTCGGGTTTCAAACCGGAGGCTGATGCAAACGTAACCAGTAAAGCAAATCAAATTCTTGGCAACCTTGAGAATGCGGCATTCCAAGCTGGCAAACCAATCGAAAGCGAATCCGTCTCCCATGCCTTCGAAACAGCATCTGTAAAAGCCGGCCTAGAGTTTGCTCCCCGAGACCGGAAGCTGACTTTCGAAGTCTTCACCACGCGAGTCGATACTGTTTTTGGCATGACGTTCTGCGTCTTATCGCCAGAACACGAAATCGTCGACAAAATCCGGGCCGGAGTCGATCCTGATCACCAAAAAGCGATTGATCAGTATCGCGAGGAAGCCAAAGCCAAGACCGATACGGAGCGCACAGCTGATGACCGAGAGAAAACCGGCGTCTTCACTGGAGCCTATGCTATCAACCCCGCTAACGGAAAACCAGTGCCAATCTGGATCGCCGACTACGTTCTGGCAGGCTACGGAACGGGAGCGATCATGGCTGTGCCAGGGCATGACGAACGTGACTTTGCCTTTGCATTGAAGTTTAACCTGGACATTATCCCAGTCATCAAGCCCGACGAGACCTACTTAAGGGGTTTCCATAAGGACGGAGATTTTCTTTATGAAGCTGCGCTCGCTGACTACCTGCGCAATGTAAAGAACTTCACTCCCCCATTCGTTTCGAAGGACTCCGAAATGATCAACTCAGGCGAGTACAACGGCTTGACTTATCAAGAAGGCACGGCTTCCTTGGGACGCTGGATGGAAGGCCTTAGCATTGGGGAACGCAAAACACAATACAAACTGCGCGACTGGCTGATCTCGCGTCAACGCTATTGGGGATGCCCCATTCCAGTGATTCACACGAAAGAAGGTGAAGAGCAGTTAGTGCCTGAAAGCGCCCTACCTGTAGAACTGCCCGATGTAGAACACTACGAACCGGCCGGAGATGGTTCTTCCCCTCTGGCTCACATTCCCGACTTTGTCAACACGACCGACCTAGACGGACGGTTAGGACAACGGGAAACTGATACCATGGGCGGCTTTGCCTGCTCGTCTTGGTACTTCCTGCGGTTCTGTGACCCCCTTAATACCACTAAGGCTTGGGACATCGACAAGGCGAACTACTGGATGCCTGTGGACTGTTATGTAGGTGGGGCGGAGCATGCCGTCATGCACCTGCTTTACGCTCGATTCTGGACAAAGGTGCTCTTCGACGAAGGATTGATCAAGGTGAATGAACCCTTTGCTCGGCTTCAAAACCAAGGTCAAGTGCTGGGAAACACTCCCTACCGTCAACCTCGCGAAGGAGAAACCCTTGGTCTAGGTGAAGACGGCATCTTGGTGTCTTATGCTGAAGCTAAAGATATCCCTGAAGATCAACTGACTTGGCGTTGGGCTCGCATGAGTAAATCCAAGGGTAACGTCGTCACGCCTGATGAAATGGTCGCAACCCATGGAGCCGATGCACTTCGCATCTACCTCTTGTTTGTGGCGCCCTTCACCGCTGATGTCGAATGGGATACGGCAGGAGTTGGTGCCGCAGCTAAGTTCTTGTCGAGAATCTTCCGATTTACCGAAGACAACAAGGCACATTATGTCAATGATTGGAGAGACCTCATTGCTTTTGAAGAGTTGAGTGATAACGCGAAAGCTGTTCGTCGCGCAACGCACAAAGCCATTCGTGACGTCACCAAAGATATTGATGAGTTTGGATTCAATACCTACATTTCGTGGCTCATGAAGTATTTGAACGCACTGGGAGATGTGAAAGGAAACGCCACTGAAGATCGCAGTTACGCGTTGGCTTTATCTGAAGCGATCGAAACCATCATATTGCTCCTTGCCCCAGCAGCTCCGCACAGTGCGGATGAACTTTGGGATTCCATCGGCAAAGAAGGTTTCACCTATCAAGCCAATTGGCCTAAGTTTGAGGAAGCACTGGCGGAAGAGGATTCGGTAACCATCGCTATTCAGGTGAATGGAAAGCTGCGAGACACTATACAAGCCGCAGCCAAGGCTCCTAACGAAGATTTAGAGAAGCAAGCCTTGGCCCAGCCTAAGGTTCAGACCTTCTTGGAAGGTTTAACCATTCGCAAAGTGATTGTGATCCCTGGCAAATTGGTGAATATCGTTGCGAACTAAGCCTCTTACTCGTTGCAAGAAGAATCGGCCCTTTGGGTGGAGGCTTGTCCTCCTCTCCTTTGGCTTGCTTCTTCTTGTTGGCTGTAAGGGCGGAGACGAAGTCGTTGATGTACCTGTCCTGGGTAACGCGGGAGACTACCAACTAGCCTTAGAGAAGGCCCAGAAGCTTTCGGAAAAGCCCTTAGCCAAAGTTGCTGAAGACCAAGAACTCACAGAGACAGAAAAGAAGGATCTGATTAAAGCAGCGGCGCAGTTTCAAGCTCTTGCTGACTTTGATCCAAAGCAGTTTGCTCCTCACCTAGCTAAAGGCATGATTTATCGGGCGCTAGGTGATCTGGAGATGGCAGAGCGCAACCTCCAAGTTTGCTTGGCTAATATTCCTGCCACAAACAACCCCGCGATTCTGGAAACTTCTGCCGAAACCCATTACCAATTATCTCGCGTCCTGTACGATGCTGGTCAATACGAAAACGCTGTTGCCGAAGCAAGTACCGCATTGGAGGGAAATCCGCAGAACCCAAACTATTTGATCGCTCGGGCATCTGGTCTAGCTAAGATTGATAAGGTTCAGGAAGCTAAGAAAGACATCGAAGCAGCTCTCAAGCTCGACCCCGAACATAAACGCGCAAACGGCCTCAAGAAACTCCTTAAGTAAGAGGCTTACGCTTCATTTCGGCCCAGGGACGGGGATACTTGGGAGCAGTAGGTTCAACCTTTCGGAACATCGCAAAGGCTCGGACGATATCTGTTCCCGGCAGCTCCTTCATCTCAATTCCCTCTAACTCAAGTCCAAGCACACTCGCCCGATAAGCCTCGATATCTTCCCGCTCCGTTGGAGTCCTCATTGGTAGAACAATGCCACCCACAGCGGCAGCAGGCGCACTCAACTCTAGTTGCAGAGCCAATGGAGCCACAGCACGTCCGGTTACCACATCAAACCCATCACGAACTCCCCACTCTTCGGCTCTAGCCTGAACCACAGTTAGATTGGGCAAAGCTTGAGTCTGAAGAAACCCAAGCATCTTTCCGCTCGAATCCAGCGCCGTGACCTGAAGGTCAGGCCTTGCACACGCCAGCGGCCACGAAGGAAAACCCGGGCCAGTTCCAATATCCAAGACATTTGCCTTTTCAGGGATCAAATGCTGAAACAAAAGGCTATCCACAAAATGCCTTAACCAGCACTCCTCTTTAGGGACCCGAGTGAGATTCATCACTGCATTTGCCTTGTAGAGGGCTTCCTCAAAAGCCTCAAACTTTTCTATCTGAGGCTGAGTGAATGACAATCCAAGCAACTCGCTTGCTTGCCGAAAAGAGAATAAGTCCACGATATCCAGTGATTGAACCAACTGATGCTAAGAAGCATCGCACACGAAGTTTACTCCTTACCAAAGATAGGATATGTGCCTATCCAACGGGAGACGCGCTAGAACGGCTTTTCGAGCTTCAATCTATATGCCAGGGACGGCACTCAACCCATTGTGCACGTCTGGCAGTGAACTCTATCATGGAAAGGAGGATGAGTTCCTAGTGAGGATGATTCGGGGACGCCTAGCCCAGCTAGAGGTCCCCATTTTTTTAGAGCCAAATAGAAAAAGCCCGAAGCTGATAGCTTCGGGCTTTTCCTACTAAAACGCTCTTAGATGTTGTAGCTAGGCTTCTTCAACCAAGCTTTGGGTACTGGGCGAATGCCACAAGCAACCGAATTGAACTCAGCTGACTTGATCACGGAGGTAGCAACCTTCAACGTAATCGTTCCGTTTGGAGTCTTAAGTCGAACGGTTTGAAGGTTAGGGCTTTGAACTCTGTTCTTATGGGGTGCCTTATACTTCCAACCTTGGGAGTGCTGGTTGCGAATGTGCTTCGCAGTTGTGTTACCCTTCTTTCCGCTTACTTGACAGATCTTCGCCATTGCCTTTCTCCATCCCAATGTGCTGGGACGCAAGGAGAGATAATACTCGGCTGCATCCCTTGAAAGCAATAGGCCCAGACCAATCTACTTCTTCACGACCCTTGCCAGAGTGTATGGAAATGCCTCAACCTCCACCGAACTCGGCTGAAAATCTGTGTTGACAGTAAATGTTTCTCCTGGCGCTTTCATTGTCACTACTTGCTCTGCCTTTTGTGGACCACGACGCGCCACAACCTTAAACCTTAACCGATACAGCTCTGGCGTCCCAGATTGGGCGACGGTGATGCGAGTACGCCATTTCCCTTCAATGCTCACCGGCTCTGCATCTTCTACCGTTAGGGTCGGAAACTTAGCGTTATAAATCCACTGGTTCCAAAACCAGTCCAATTTTTGTCCGCCAGATTTTTCAAAGTAGGGCAACAAATCTGGCCAGGTCGTATCTTGTCCGACCCGCTCTTTTACCATCGCTCTCAGAGCATCCAAGACTTTATCTCTACCGATTTCATCCTCAAGCATTTTGATAACGTATGCCCCGCGATAGTAAGTCGCGCTATCGTGAGCATGCGCCACGTTCATCTTGCTCAATGGAACGTCCACGTTCATTGTTCGCAATCCTGCTTCAAGCGTACGATCCGCATTGTTCAGGTACACGATGCTGTCGATGTACTGTGTCAAGCTCTCGTTCCAGGTGTCCTTGACATATGCACATGGAACGATCCCTCCAAAGTACGTATGGGCGATTTCATGAGACATGAACTGCAGAGTTATCCCCTTCGCGAGAAGGGTGTGGCTATAGCTTTCGATCCCGTAGTAACCGGTCGCGTCGAATCCATAGTAGTGATCAAATGGAAAAGTGCCAAGAGTCTTTTCAAAGAAAGCCACCGCATTTGCTATCGCTTGTACTTCCCTATCTCCTCGATCCTTCTCCGCCTGACCCAAGTGGTAAGCACGGAAATCCTTGCCTCCGACTTTAGCTTGGGCCGCTAATTGATAAGCTCCTCCAATCACCTTTGGATAGCTGATTGGCAGATCACACTTGAAGGCTTTGATCTGCTGGTCTGCTTCCAGCGGATCATAGGGCCCTTGGGTCTCCGGGCTCACTTCGGGTCCTTCTGACTTCAGAACCCAATCCTTTGGCCCAGTTATTCGTACCTCGGTAGTATGTGGAAGTCTTCCAACACTAGGTAGCCACCAAGCCGTCAAATACGCTTGCCTGGGATTAATCTTGTCCTCATTCTGACTATTGACCACCCCTTCATATTCCAGTGCCAGATCCTTTGGTGCCGTCTTTGTCCAAGGAATAATCAAGCTCCCAGCTCTAACGATATCATCCGCCTGAGGCTGTACTAACGATTCGTCAGCTACCTTCACTTTGCCTGATGTCACCTTGTATAGATCTTGAAGTCGAAGAATAGGAGCTCGACTGGTCTTCTTGCCATCAAAGGTCACGAGTGCCTTGATTGAGGCTTTGTTTTGAGCCGGGGCAAGCCTTACATCTGCGCGGATATGTTTAATCCGCGTCTCAATCCCGGCCCACTCTGGCATCTCTTTGCCAAATTGAAACCCTTTGTTTGTCCTTAAGATGGGATACACCGGATCATGATCCTGCTCAATATCCTGACGAGTATGAAAAACTCCCCAATACGGAGCAGTATCTTCCCATCCTGGCGGAGCCGGAATCATGCTGAACTTGATAGTTCGGAGTCCACCCCGGTCTCTAGCCATCGTAAACAGATAGTCCGCATCGCTCCGGTTTTGGAAGAGATCGCCAACACGGGACTCCACTCCACTTCCCACGGCTGATCGCGCAAAAGTGAGGAACTGCTCTGGCCGCGTGATGTACGGCGTCTGTAGGACCACTAGGGCCGTTAGCAACGTCATATTGTTAGTTTGGACGTATGAAACGGTGAAAACTTGACATTCCCGTGGAAATTCATTCACAAAAGAAACGAGCCATCTTCGCCCCTCTAACCCACCCATGAGTGAACTGGACAATCGCAAACAGACGATTCTTCGGGCTGTTATCTTTGAATATGTCACGGGAAAAGAACCCGTCGGCAGCGAGATGCTGGTGCAAAAGTATGATCTCGGGGTCAAGTCGGCTACGGTTCGCAATGAACTGGCGGAAATGTCTGAGTTAGGCTATCTGGAGCAGCCTCACACCAGCGCAGGAAGAATCCCAAGCGACTTAGGCTATCGATTCTATGTGGATCGTTTGCTAAAGCAAAAGGACCCAGAAACTTCCGATAAAGAAAAGCTCAACCAAGTCTCCGGTGAAGGTGAGGTTCTTCAGAACCTCCTTAGGGAAACGACTCAAGCCCTGTCTCGCATCACTCAACTTATGAGTGTGGCCACTACCGTCCGGGATGTGGGGCTCACCGTTCGAAGCGCTATCGTCAGTGCTCTGGGGCCCAACCAAGCACTTTTTGTTCTTGCCCTCAGCAATGGTCATATTGAGAACAAAATGATCGAATGTCCAGTGGGACTCAACCTGCAAGATGTTGGGATCGCCAATGAGCAGTTGATGACTGCCGTTGCGGGCAAGACGATCCGGAGCCTTGTGAAAGCCAAGACTCCGACCAGTACAAACTCTCCCGCTGCGGACAAGCTACTCGCGCTGATCTGGACGCAACTAAGGTCTATGGCAAAAGAATCCACCCGCGGAATGATGGTGGCCGAGGGCGAGGAATTCATGTTCGCCCAGCCTGAATTCCAGCGAGACCTTAATTCACTTGCATCCTTCATCGACTTTCTGAACTCCAGCGATGTTTTGTATGAAGCCATCAGCACCCAGCCCACAACCCAAACCGTGACGATAGGTCGTGAGAATCGCCAGGAACAACTTCACCATCTTTCGGTTGTTCGCCAAAGTTTTTTCGTGGGTGAAAATGAAGCGGGTGTTATCTCCCTTATTGGCCCCACTCGAATGGCGTATGAGGCCGGGATTCCGCTGGTCGGCTATACAGCGCGTATCTTGAGCGAGTCTCTTACTCGCTTTTTCGGTTAACCAGCTTTTGTCTAAACCAGCGATTTGCTGGAACCTCAATGAACTTAGTTAAGCAACAAGCTAAGCCCATTGTTGTGGCAAAAGCCAAAACAATACCAACCATCAGGTGACCACCCATGGTAGTCGTTTCACGAATAATTGTGTAACCCACGTATTGGTGAATGAGATACCAAGAATAAGAGATTGTGCCCAGGAACACAAACGGAGCGCTTGACAGAATAGGAAGCTTCCCCCGACTTGCTAGGTAAACCAGTCCTGCACATACGGTGACGAGAATGATATACGACGGAGCATTTATCCCCTCCCCCTCGGAACTCCATCCCCATAGATTCAAGGCAACGCTTAGGAGACTCACAGTGATCAACAGGACGTGATAACGACGTACACGATCTCTCATGTCGTATATCGTCATTCCAATGAGAAAGAAAGGCGTCCACGCCACAGCATTGGCTATCTTGCCTTGGTACAAGTTAAGTAGCCCAGGGGCGCTAAGAACACTTAGTACGGTCAATGCCGCAAACAACCACAGCGAATAGCGCTTCAGTCCGACGGCAAGCATGCCTCCAATCAAGACATAGAATCCCATCTCATAGAATAGAGTCCAATACGCTCCATCTACCAACGTAGCTCCGAACGCTCGAGGCACCATTGTCAAGTTCAAGACGAAATCTCGCAAGGTTAAGTCGATGCCTGGAAGGGGTGTGATTTTCGTCACAACAAACGTGACAGCTACACACACCCAGAAAACGGGATAGAGGCGTGCAAACCGCCAGGCTGCAAACTGCCAAACGCTCTTCGCTCTGTTAACCGTCATAAAAATGACAAAGCCACTGATGATAAAGAAAAGTTGAACGCCGTAGTGTCCCCAATTCAACTCAAACCAAGGCTGAGCAGCGGGGTCAATCAGCTTCCGATACTGGGTTGTGTAGTGAAAGAGGACAACAACCAGTGCCGCCAGTCCCCTTAATCCGTCCAAGGCAAGTATCCGGTTTTCTGACGGACGGGGACTCTGCAAAACGAACCGAATTATACCGGTCGGATTTAAGCTAAAGCGGCTTGATTATTCAAGAACCAAGTGTAAGCACTCTGAATTCCTTGTTGTAGGCTGATCTTTGGCCGCCAACCCATTTCAAAGAGTCTTGTCACATCCATTGTCTTCTCTGGAAAGCCATCTGGCATTGATGTATCCCACTCTATATCGCCCTGGTGTCCCACAATACTCTGAATTGTCTCAGCTAGCTCTCGAATAGACACCGACGAGCCTGTGCCCACATTTACGTGTCCAGTAACGCTTTCTTGTTCCAACAGAAAAACACACGCGTCTGCGATATCGTCTGAGTGAAGGAACTCCCGTCGAGGATTGCCACTTCCCCAGCACGTTACCGTCTTGTTTGGCAGAGCTTCGTGGAATTTACGAACCAAAGCGGGCAATACGTGTGAAGTTTGCAGGTTGTAGTTGTCTCTATCGCCATAGGCGTTAGGAGGCATAACCGTGAAGTAATTCTTACCGAACTGCTGCTGGATAGAATCACACAGGTACAGACCGGCGATCTTCGCAATCGCATACGACGCATTTGTGGGTTCAGGCTTGCCGGTCAAAAGCGCATCTTCAGGAATAGGTTGAGCAGTAACCCTTGGATAGATACAACTAGAGCCGAGAAACTGTAGCTGTTGAATATCAGCCAGATGCGCACCCCAGATCACATTGTTTTGAATCTGAAGGTTTTCTCCAATAAAGTCTGCTGGGTAAGTACGATTTGCATGAATCCCACCCACTTTTGCAGCCGCCAAGATAACTGCGTCCGGCTTCTCTTCTTGGTAAAAGGAATAGACAGCATTTTGGTTTTGCAGATCAAGTTCGCTTCGGGTGCGAACTATCACATTCTCATATCCACCCGCCAGCAAACGCTTATGGACTGCACTACCAACCAGACCCCTGTGGCCTGCGAGAAAAATCTTATCGGTCTTCTTCAGCACTCTGATACACCTGGAATCCGCTTTCTTTTACAAGCGCTTCCTTCTGAGCTGTCTCGAGGTCAGCGGCGACCATCTCTTTTACCAAATCAGGCAACTCAATCTTAGGAGTCCAACCAAGCTTTTCACGAGCCTTGGTGGGATCACCCAGCAGAGTTTCTACCTCCGTTGGCCGGTAGTACTGAGGGTCCACAGCGACTAACTCCCTACCCGTACCTTTCTCTACGCCAACTTCATTCTCTTCAGAGCCGTTCCACTCCAGTTCGATTCCCACTTCTCGGAAGGACCGATCAACAAAATCCCTAACTGATGTCTGCCGTCCAGTTGCCACCACATAATCGTCTGGCGTATCTTTCTGCAACATCATCCACATCATCTCCACATAGTCCCGGGCATGCCCCCAGTCTCGCAGAGCGCTCATATTTCCTAAGTAAAGTTTGTTTTGCAAACCAACCGAGATACGTGCTGCGGCACGAGTGATCTTTCGAGTCACAAAAGTTTCGCCTCGGAGGGGAGATTCGTGGTTAAACAGAATGCCATTGGAAGCATGCATTCCATAGGCTTCTCGATAATTCACCACAATCCAATACCCGTACATCTTGGCGACCGCATATGGGCTTCTTGGATAAAACGGGGTGGTTTCTTTTTGAGGAATCTCTTGCACTAGACCATACAATTCGCTTGTCGACGCTTGATAAAAACGGACATGCTTCTCCATGCCAAGAATGCGAATGGCTTCTAGTAATCGAAGGACCCCAACGCCATCTACTTCAGCGGTGTATTCAGGAGAGTCAAAGCTAACTTTCACGTGCGACTGGGCACCCAAGTTATAGACCTCATCCGGTTGAACTTTTTGAATCACGCGTACCAGGGAAGAACTGTCCGTTAAATCCCCATAATGAAGGTAAAGAGGTAGCCCTTGCTCGTGCGTATCATGAAACAGATGGTCGATTCTTGCGGTGTTGAACAACGAGGATCGTCGCTTTATTCCGTGAACTTCATATCCCTTCGCCAATAAAAACTCGGCAAGATAGGCGCCATCTTGCCCGGTAATTCCCGTAATGAGTGCTTTCTTCATAATTCTGTCTGAACGGCTAACCTTAGCAGATTCTTTTCACTGTGCAAGTTAAGGACCACTTTAGCTTCGCCGAATGATTTTGGGCAGCCCCAGAGTCCATCGCAGACCAAAGCTGACAAATGTTGTTGCAAATCCAATAATCGGCCCCTGGTGCTTTCGCCTCAGCCGCCACATGATTCGCCAACTCTCCGGCGCGTATTCAGAGGTCATTCGCTTAAACAAAGACTTGAGCAGCGACCCACTCCCCTGCTTCTTATCATTGAACTCTCGGTAGTTTATGATTCCTGACTGCGGAACCAAGAGTAACTTGTATCCGAGTTTTCGCGCTTGAAGCCAAAGATCGTGGTCACTGGCGTAATGTGGGAAGTTCTCGACATCCATCTCCGCCTGCGCAAAAAGGTCCATCGGAATGAGGACTCCTTGACCTCCAGTAAGTTCAATGAGAAAGGGCTCAATTGGAGCCTCAGCGGGCCTCTCCCAACGCTTAACGAGTTTCCCGTACAGCAACAGCCCTAAATCTGTCTGATCGCTGTACAACAGCTCGGTAGTCCGATCACCAAACTTTGCGTATGCCGGTGAACAAGCAATCGTCTTAGTCGTATTCTCCACCGAGTCGGTCAACTTTGTAATAGAACCGGGGATGAATTCCGTGTCGGCATTCGTAAAGAGGCAGTAATCCGATTTCAAGCTTTTTGCGACGTTCACTCCCTCTGAAATGCATGCCGTCCAAAAACAATTATCCGGAACTTGGCGCTCGATTACGTGAGAAGCAAGATCAGATGGAAGTGGAGCCCCCGCATTGACCACAACGACCCCCAGACCAGGCACTTCCTGGCAAAGAATGGAGTTGACACAACGACGAAGAAGATCTACTTCATTGTAAGTAGGGATGACCGCCAGAACCTTATAGTCTGCGGTCATCAATGTGATAGCACCAAGAACGTTTTACTTTCCAGTAAATACTGGGGCAGGCTTATCGGCATACTGTCCCTTAAATGGCAACTCTGCCTCGCCCGGAAACTTCTCCAGGAGCCTCTCCTTGGTGTAGATAAAGTCCTCGCGCTTGTAATCTGCAAGCTCAAAATTCTTTCTAAGCACAATCGCCCCTGTTGGACATGCCTCTTGGCAGTATCCACAGAAAATGCAGCGAATCATGTTGATTTCATAACGCACCGCATAACGCTCACCCGGGCTATAACGCTCTGTATCCGTATTCTCCGCTGCCTCAACATATATGCAGCGCGCAGGACAAGCACCAGCACATAGTGAACAACCAATACATCTCTCCAACCCACTCTCATATCGCGTGAGGAAGTGACGCCAGCGAGTTCTTGGATACTGCTCCCGAATCTCTTCGGGATACATGATCGTAACTTTCTTGTTTTTCAGTCGACGAGCCGTGATACCAAAGCCCGCCAAGACCGGCTTAACAACGCTTTTGAGAACATCTACGCTCATGCCTTCACCCGCTCAAGCTCTCGCGCACCATCCTTTGAAACGGCTTCAAACAATCTTAGGTCAGTGAGGCTGCGTGGCTTGTTCCCTCGCTTGATCTTCTCTTGAATCTTCAAAATCGCATAGATCAGAGCATCAGGAGATGGGGGGCACCCAGGGACATAAACATCCACCGGAACCACCTGATCGGCTCCTTGCACAATCGCGTAGTTGTTGTAAACACCACCTGACGATGCGCAGGCCCCCATTGAAATCACCCACTTTGGCTCTGGCATTTGGTCATAAATTTGCCGAAGAACCGGTGCCATCTTCTTAGAAAGGCGCCCCGCAATAATCATCACATCCGCTTGCCTAGGGGTGGCACTGAAGCGCTCCATCCCAAATCTGGCAACATCGAAACGGGCGGATACCATTCCCATCATTTCAATGGCGCAACAGGCTAAGCCAAAGGTCAATGGCCAAAGCGAGTTGGCCCGAGCTTGGTTGAGCAAGGTGTCCAACGATGCGATGACTACATTTCCACCTTTCTGCACGTCACCGAACACCGGTGTCGTGCTGTCGTGGAGAACTAATGTTTCAACTCGTTTCGGCATGCTTAGATTCCAATACGATTCTACCTTTACTTGGGTTTGATTGCCTTGGTATAAAGGTCGTAACCTTCTTCCTTCCTCTTGCTCATTCCGTCACCCAATTTACACAAGGTGTATCCAAGAGGAAACATCATTAAGAAAGCCCAACCCGTATGACCTCGTTTTTCACTCCATAAGTAAAGCTTATGAGCTACTTTTGACCGGAACGAGTAACAATGTTCTAGCACCTTCAAACCTACATTCTCGTGAATCTTCCCTAGGGTCTGATGAGTGAAATAGTTATTCACAAAGTAGTTTTTACGGTGCCGATCTCTAGTGGCCTCGTCAATCTCATGATACGTAAAGCTATCAACGTGCAGAACTAACAGCCCACCAGGCTTCAAAACACGGGCCATCTCACTTACTGCCTTCTGTGGATCATTAAAATGCTCAAGGGCACATACACTCACAACTTTATCAAAAGTTTCGGCGTCGTACGGCAAATTCTCCGCATTGCCGTGATCATAAGTGAGTCCTTCTATCCAGTGAAACTCTTTGGCATGGCTCACCCGAACCGGGTCCATATCAATACCTATTACTACGGCACCCTTCAATGCCATCTTCTGGCTATAGAAGCCATTACCACTAGCGACATCCAGAATCTTCTCACCTTTAGAAGGTTGCAGATAACGCTCAATGATCTCCCACTGAATCCGGCGTAAAAAGTGAAAGTTATGCCTTTGCGCGAATGCCTTTCGTTTCAGGCCAGCAAGGACACCTGTGCCTACTTCGTGGGATTTGACATCAAATGGTGAAGCCCCCGATTTATCGTTGTTACTCATAGTGGGACAGCGCTACTACCAATCATTCTGGGCTGCCTAAGTCTCATGAGTCAACGATAGCATCATGCACAACACGGTTTCTAGGCACCTCGGCACTAGAACATCGTAATTTAACCTACCTGCCTCAAAGTCTTCGCCGCTGGCGAATTCTGAGGAAACTCAAGACACCTAGTCCTGCAATCGCTAAAGACGCGGGCTCTGGCACCGCCGCAGCTGCCGTTTCCTGGCTCTCCCCAGCCGGAAACGACGCGACGGATTGATTTGGGAATGTAGCTTCAAGGCGGGCAAAACTTCTGTCATCCGCAACGGAAGAAGATTTGGGTTCACCAGGAGAATCTAAATCGGGAGCTAACGCCAATAGCTCTACCCAAGGTTCCGCATCGCTCGCCTTGTCACCACCAATATCAGAATTCACACCTGCCAAGAAATAGGTTTCGGCCGGTGCCAATGAGCAAACACTCACTAGCACCAAACCCATTACTAGCTTTCCCCTCATGAAAAAACTCTCCCTGTAAAACAAAAAAACACCAACGTCGCTATAGCACCCTTGGCCAGGATGCCGACGTTGGCATATAGTTTCAGACGTGATTATCCCTCAGAAAGTTCCATCATTTCGCACTATGGGACCATCGGGAGGTTCTAGAAAAGGACTGGTCCTTTTCTAGAAGGGATGGTATCCTACCTTCCCTTGAGTACGCGAACGATGGACAAGTCGCAAGCCTTTTTGCAGTGTGCAAATTGTAAGAAGATCCTCTTCTCGGTGGAGTTTGAACAGAACCTGCGGGTATGTACCCATTGTGGTCATCATCACCGAATCAATGCCCAAACGAGGATAGCTTGGACCTTTGACGAAGGCACTTTTCAGGAGCTAGACACCGACCTGCGCTCCCTTGATCCTCTGGAGTTTCCAGAGTATGAGGAGAAACGCAAGTCGGCAGAAGCCAAGACGGGCGTTTACGACTCCATTGTTTCAGGATCGGCGAAATTAGAAGATCACCCCGTTAGTGTAGCAATCGCTGACTTCTCTTTCATGGGCGGATCCATGGGATCGGTAGCCGGAGAGAAAATTGCACGAACCCTTGAGCGAGCAGCCGAGCACGGAATGCCCGCTATCATTTTCTGCGCGTCGGGTGGTGCGCGAATGCAAGAGGGTCTAGCCTCGCTTATGCAAATGGCAAAAACTACAGCCGCTGCAGTTAAGTGTTCCGAAGCGGGAGTTCCTTACATCGCCGTTTTCACAGACCCCACCATGGCCGGCGTCCTTGCCAGCTACGCCTCGATTGCAGACGTAATTATTGCCGAGCCAAGAGCCCTTGTGGGATTTGCAGGAGCTCGTGTCGCCAAACAAGCAGGAGTGAGTAAAGTTCCAGACGACTTTCAAACCGCTGAGTTTGTCTACAAACACGGCATGCTTGATCGAATTGTTCCCCGCAAGGAGATGAGATCCACTCTGGCAAGCCTAGTGAAGTCATTGGGCGGTCGACTCGTTACCCCACAAGCTCCCAAGGAGGACGATAATGGCTAAGAATTTTGATGAATGGAATCGTCCGCTCAAAGAGCTTGAAGACGGGATTGATAAGCTAAAAGAGTTCGCGCGTAAAGAGCCTGATGCCCTTAAGAAGACGGATCTTGAATCCAAGATCGAAGAACTAGAACGACGACGAGATGACTATATCGACGTCATGTTCCAACGCCTTGGCCCTTGGGAAAAAGTGCTGGTCGCAAGGGCCCCCAAACGGCCTTACACTCTGGACTATATAAGCTCTATCTTCACTGACTTTGTGGAGTTGCAAGGCGACCGGCGTGGTTTCACGGATAACGCTATTATCGGCGGCCCTGCGATGCTGGACGGCAAACCTGTGATGATCGTTGGACATCAAAAAGGGCGAAATATTCAAGAGCGTCAGCATCGAAACTTTGGCATGGCTAAGCCCGAAGGTTATCGCAAAGCCATTCGTCTCTTCGACATGGCCGAACGATTCCAAATGCCAGTGATCTCGTTCGTCGATACCCCCGCCGCTGACCCCGGAGTAGAGAGCGAATCACGCGGTATCAGCGAAGCCATTGCCGCAGGGATGTTCAAGATGTTCCAACTGACCGTTCCTTCGGTTGCCATTGTGATTGGCGAAGGAGGAAGCGGTGGCGCAATCGGTATTGCAGCTTCCAGCCGAGTCTTGATGTTAGAACACTCGGTTTACTCGGTCATTCCCCCAGAGGGATGCGCTGCAATACTTTGGCGCATGCCAGAACGCGGTGCAGACGCAGCCCAAGCCCTTAAACTAACTGCTGAGAATGCCCTAAAACTAGGGATTATCGATGAGATCGTTGGCGAGCCTAGGGGTGGTGCTCATCGAGACCCTATTGAAGCTGCGATGATAGTGAAGGAAGCCATTCTAAAGAATCTCGGTGACCTCAACGGTCAATCCGGTGAAGCGCTCAAAGCACAACGGTACGACAAGTTCCGCGCAATGGGCATTTTCGAGACCGTTTAACAAAAAAGTCGGTCCCGGTAATTGTTACCGGGACCGACTTTTTTGTGACTCAACCTACTCTTTTGCGCCGCTATTGATCCACTTGATCAATGTATCCATCTGAGCCTCGGTCAAGTTGCCTTGAGGAGGCATCTTAGGCTGCTTTGTCCCTCGGATGAGTTGCATCAAAAGGCTTCCCTCGGCATCTCCCGGGGTGATAAAACTTCCATTTCTACCACCTTGCATCGTTGCTTTATACGTTGCCAAGCTGACACCGCCAGTGGCACGAGTCATGTGGCAACCGCAGCGAGCGGCAAAGATCGGCGTGACATCTTTGAACGTCGATGCCAGAACCGACTTGTCCATCTTTTGCGCCGAAGCAGGCATCAAGAAAAGCTTGTCGCTGGCCGCAAGCGCTGGATCCACTTTGATCTCTGAAGCAACCACCACGGTCTGTACCTTTTGGCCACCTTGAGTTTCTTCAAAAGTGACTCCGCGAGCAAACCCGAGCTTTTCATCCACGAATAAGGTGGTCACCTTATCGGCTCTAGCAACATTGAGTTCTTTTACCGCAATGCCCTTTACTCGCCGATTAGCTCCCGCTTTGGCATCCGTGACTGGCTTCAGGAACGTGTCATCTATCACCGCAGACCAAGCCCACACCACACTATTCGAAAGTAGCTTCTTCAAAGCCTCCGCAGAAGTTGGCTCCTCAGTGTATTGGTTCGACTTTTTATCGAGAGTCAGAATGCTTGCTCCGTTTGCAACCACAACGGTGGAAGGAGATTCCCATCTCAAAAGATTGGGCTTCGAGATAACAAGCTTATGCTCTTCAACTTCACTGCCGATCTTGTTTACCGTAAAAACGGCGCTCAAACTCCCCGCCGTCTTCATCTTCTCGGTGTGAGCGTTCAGAACGGGATTGTTAACGTCAAAGACCATCGCAAAAGAGATCGCCGCAAAAGCAAAAAACGGAATAAAAAGCCATTTACGATTCATTAGATTAAGTTACACCTTTGTCCAGATATTGAGAAGCGCCAGATACTATGCCGACGCTACGATCGCTGCAAACTCTTTCGGGTCCAGACTCGCTCCGCCAACCAATCCACCGTCAATGTTTGGTTGTGAGAACAACTCCTTGGCGCTTGATGACTTGACAGAACCACCATACAAGACTCGAATGCCATTGGCTATCTCATCTCCAACGATCTCGCCGACAATCGCCCGTACCATCGCGCAAACACGCTCTGCCTCCGGAGTGTCACATACGTTTCCTGTCCCGATCGCCCACACTGGCTCATAAGCAACTACCAAATTCGCCAATTCCTCTTTTACATGCCCACTCAGCGCTCGTTCCAGTTGAGTTGTGATGACCGCGTCTGTCATTGAAGCATCTCGCTCGCTTTGGGTTTCCCCAACACAAAGAATAGGACGAATACCTTGCTCCAGCAATGCGCCAATCTTCAAGCTAACGGTGTGATCGTTATCACCAAAGTGGCAAAGGGTTTCCGCTGGTATCTCTAGCTTCCCAAAACGGCCCCGAGTCTCAGAGTGCCCAACTACACAGTATTCACATCCCGCGGCTTGAATCATCCCCGCACTGACTTGGCCTGTAAAAGCGCCTTTTGGCATCCAGAAAACATCTTGCGCGCCAACCTTCACATTTGTATTCGAAGTCAGCTCCGTGACTTTTGGAATACTCAAATACGAAGGACAAAGCACTACATCGACGTCGTCACGAAGATCAACTTCGCTCACAAAAGACTCCACCACTGCGGCAGCTTCTACCGCCGTCATGTGCATTTTCCAGTTCCCGGCAACCAGTTTTCTACGCATGGGTGATTTGTACCCTCCGATGGTAGCCGTTGGTCAAAATATCTTGACAAGCAATTTTTACCCGGATATTATAGGCATATGTCTCGCCTTGTTACTGCCTTCAAAGAGTCAAAACGCCTCGTAGCAGCATCTATTGAAACAGTAGCTCCTCTTGTCAAGCAGGCCATGCATGACGATCCAACAACGTCCATTCTCATTTTCAGTGATGAGACGGGCGAGCAAATCGACCTTGATCTTCGAGGATCGGCCGAGGAGATAGCAGCCCGCTACTCTTCGACTCCCAATCGCAAAGTTGGCCCTGGGAGACCCAAACTTGGAGTCGTTGCCCGAGAAATCACATTGCTACCCCGACATTGGGAATGGTTGAATGCTCAGCCGGGTGGAGCGTCTGTAACCCTTCGAAAACTTGTAGAAGCCGCGAGTAAGCTAAACTCAAAAAGCCAACGCAAATCGTCTCAAGAGGCTAGCTACCGATTTATTGCAGTGCTAGCCGGAAACCTTGATAACTTTGAGGAAGCAACTAGAGCGCTTTATGCCGGCGAGCAAGCAAAATTCCGAGAACTCATTTCCATCTGGCCGATGGATATTCAAATCTACGCCCTGAAACTCAGCCAAGATGCTTGGGTTGAACCTGAGTCAACTACTTAACAGATTCAAGTTGCTCAATCTCTTCCATCGAAAAGACTCGAGATCTCGTTAAAAAGCGAAACCCTTCCGGAGCTTCTAGGGAGAATCCGGAACCTCGTCCAGGCACCAAATCAATGTTCAGCTGGGTGTGTTTCCAATATTCAAACTGAGGGGCACTCATATAGAATGGCTGCCCAGCAATCTCGCCAAGGAGTACGTCTTGACCGCCCACCCTAAACTCATCCCTGGGATAACACATTGGAGCGCTGCCATCACAACAGCCTCCCGATTGGTGGAAAAGCAGAGGGCCATGAAGGCCCTCCAGCTTACGAATCATCGCCTCCGCTTCAGGAGTTACCAATACCCTTGGGGGAGCAGATGACTCCATGTTTAGAAGAACCCTAATGCCTTTGGATCGTAGCTCACCAGCAAGTTCTTAGTCTGCTGATAGTGCGCAAGCATCATGCGGTGATTCTCTCGTCCAATGCCGGACAGTTTGTAACCACCAAATGCCGCATGAGCTGGGTACTGGTGGTAGCAGTTTGTCCATACTCGACCAGCTTGGATTCCTCGACCAAACCGGTAAGCCTTGGTGATATCGCGTGTCCAAACACCGGCACCGAGGCCATAGAGGGAATCGTTCGCAATAGAGAGCGCCTCTTCATCATCGGCAAATGATGTGACCGAAACAACCGGACCAAAAATCTCTTCTTGGAAGATTCGCATAGAATTCTTACCTTCAAAGATCGTTGGAGTTACGTAGTAACCGCCCTTTAGAGAACCTTCAAGCTCAGCCCTGGATCCGCCCGTGAGAACTTTTGCTCCTTCCTTTTGACCAATATCAATATAAGAAAGGATCTTTTCCAACTGATCATTGGAGGCCTGTGCGCCGATCATCGTGTCCGTATCAAGAGGATTCCCTTGCTTGATCTTCTTCACTCGGTCAATAGCCTTGCTCATGAAGTCATCGTAAATAGAACTCTGGACAAGTGCGCGTGACGGACAAGTACAGACTTCTCCCTGGTTCAGAGCGAACATCGAGAATCCTTCAAGAGTTTTGTCGAAGAAGGCATCATCCACACTTGCTACATCCTCAAAGAAGATGTTTGGCGACTTACCACCCAGCTCCAACGTGACGGGAATGATGTTCTCCGATGCATATTGCATGATCAACCGTCCCGTAGTAGTCTCACCGGTGAACGCAATCTTTGCGATTCGCTTATTAGATGCAAGAGGCTTACCCGCTTCAACCCCAAAGCCGTTCACGATGTTTAGCACTCCGGGCGGGAGCAAATCTTGAATCAACTCAGCAACAACGAGGATGCTCCAAGGAGTCTGTTCAGCTGGCTTTAACACTACGCAGTTGCCTGCAGCCAATGCGGGAGCTAGTTTCCAGGCCGCCATCAAGATTGGGAAGTTCCACGGAATGATCTGCCCAACGACCCCAAGAGGCTCGTGGAAGTGATAAGCGACTGTGTTCTCGTCTAACTCGCTAAGGCCACCCTCCTGCGCTCGGATACATCCGGCGAAGTATCGGAAATGGTCGACAGTGAGGGGAATATCCGCAGCCAACGTCTCACGTACCGGCTTACCGTTATCCCAAGTCTCAGCAACTGCGATCAGCTGAAGATTGGCCTCAATCCGATCCGCAATTTTGTTTAGAATGTTTGCTCGCTCTGCAACTGAGGTCTTACCCCAGGCTGCTTTCGCTTTATGAGCCGCATCCAGTGCTAACTCTATGTCCTCAGCGGTAGATCGCGGCACCTCACAAAAGGTCTCGCCCGTGACCGGAGTGATGTTTTTAAAGTAGTTGCCCTTAACCGGTAGAACCCATTCTCCACCGATGAAATTCTCGTATCGGGACTTGAAAGACACAATTGAATTTTCTTTATTCGGTTGTTCGTAAACCATTTTCCCTCTTTAGAACTAGCGACTCCCGCCTCGGGACCACGCTTCCTTACTCCTATCTTACGAAGTATTACAGGGCACTATTCGAAATGGACCATTGCATTTTTTGTTGTGAACCTCAAATGCCTAAAAAACTAAGACCTTTGGCTTCGCTTTCTTTCACCAGAATCTAAAAATGACCAAACGGATTCGGTTAGGAATAGGCTGTGCAACGATTGCAGGCATCCTCTGCGGACTCCCTGTTGCTTGGTTTGCCTTACCGGCACCAGAGTATCCAATAGGAGCATCTGTCTCTCAATTGGGAATAACCCCGCTCAATAGCCGATACTTCATCTGGTCTCCAGATTCCCGAGAACCTATTGCCATTTTCGCGAGACGAAACCAGGTTCGCCTCGCGCATTTTTCAGGTTCCTTGGAACTAAACAGACCGGGGTCAGCCTGGGATCGAATCGAGTTTCATTTCTTGGATGGAAAACTTGCATATCACCAAGCCCCTTATAAAGATTCTTTGCTAGACCAAGACTTTGAGATTCTTCAAAAATCGAGACTCCCAGAAATGCTCGCCCGCACCAAGAACGACTGGCGAATCAATAACCACAATAATCACTCAGTTGACCCCGACGGGCCATTTACAGGCCAAATCACAATAAACAAAAGGGAGGGGTTCCCATTCTCAACCGTTGTAGTCTTGGAAGTCCACAAGGACAGAATAACGCGATCTCGTCGCTCCATTCTTGTCACCATCGACTAGCTGTTACCAGGCCATACGCTGCGCCTCTGCTTGGCAATAAGGACACTGCAATCGGTTCTGCCCAACCGGAAAGCTGATCATTCCCGCACAGTTTTTACAGTTCACTTCTGGGTTACCAACATCCACTTTAGTTCCGCAGTCTTCACAAAGCATCACCTTCGCACCCTTTACTGTTTGAAGATCGCCACCGCAGCCTCCACAATGTCGTAAGTCTGTCTCCACAGGCTCTAGCTTGGTGTATTCGCCCCTCAACCCTGCATCGGCAATCATCTTCTCCGAATCCTCCTCTGCTAGAGTGGGGAGCCACCCTTGGCAGAACATGGAGTAGGTCATTCTTCGTTGCAAAGATTCAGGGGCCTGGTCGGGATGCATTTCTAGAACGCCCTCTCGCTTCAGAACCGAAAAACTGTGTTCCAATTGAGCCTTGACGGTATCGTACATTGGCCAGAAAGTAGAACTCTCAGCGGTCATTTTAGGGAACATGCCAGTCCATTTGATTCCCATCACCTGTTGCTTCACTTGGTCAGCAAACTGCTGGTAGGTCTCATCAAACTCGTTTACCGTCGCCGTGGTCGCCATATATTTCACCAACTGTGCGCGATACTCAGGATCTTTCTTGGCGCGAGGAGATACCGCATTTGGGCAAAGCTCTACCCATCGGTCGAAAAGTCGGGCTTGAATCTCATAAAACTTGTCTCGATCCTTCGTTTGGCGTGCAAGCGCCGCGTCCGCATTGGTTTGACGAACTAGCTCCTCATATGCAGGTCCGGGCATTGCCGATTGTAGATTCTCACAGGCCTTCTGAAAATCGTAGTCGGTGAGCGACCCGCAGAAGTCACAGTAAACGTAAGCGGTTTTAGGAGCAAGTGTTTTTGCTCCGCCACAGTTGTGGCAATTCGTCTTTTTCACAAAGGCTGTTTTGGGTTCAGCCTTCTGCCCCGTCAGCATCTCTATGTTTGCCGTAGCTTGCGCCATTATTTCGCTAGTAGTTGCTTGCGACCAATCAGTTTGAGTTTGTGATTGGAATTGCTGCTGCATCTCCTTAGCCTGCTGAATAAGATCACCCACACCTGCTTGTTTTGGTTGATCCTGCTCCCCACCACCGCCAAACAATTTCTTTAGAAAAGACATAGGCATAGTTTAGCCTTTGCGACATATGGTAATCCCCTAACTTTTGGAGGGCGGACCCAACACCTGTTCAAATGGGATACTGCACAGATTTTTGCCCTAACTGGATAAAGTAAATCCATGCGCATTCGGTTTTGCATCCTGGTTCTCATTCTAAGCGTTACGGCCTTTGGTCAATCGCTAACCAAAGTTAAACCTGGAACTTCCCACTACAAAGCGATCACCCTGTCTGCCAAAAAAGAGTTTCAGAAGAGTGCTGCATTCCCTATCAAAACTCCGGGAGGAACGGTTAAGCGATTCGGAGTTTGGGCCTATGTGCATGACCGCCTGGATTTCGTAAATCCCAAACATATTGGGGATGGAGAAGGGATCGCGCTGCTAAAGCTCCAGAACGGAAAATGGAAGGTATTGGAAGCTGAGGTAGGGAGCGGCGGAATGGAAGAAATAACCAAAGATTGGATTAGAAAATACAAGCTTCCTAAGACTTTTTTGAACGATTGAGAAACACGAACGTCCATCCCAGGACGTATGACTATTGTGCAAAAGCGTGTACAATGGCTGGACCAAAGCATGAAGCGATGCCTTACAGCCCTAATACCATGGATGGTAGTGGCGAGTTCGGCGAGTGCAGTTCAGTCGCGCTCCGCTGAAGTCGTTTTCACTCATCACGGCAAGATGCCGGACCGCGGAATCCGCGTTGCCGACGAATGCTACGTCCCCCTCTCCTTTATGGACAAAGTGGGTTGGAAGTATTCCGTCCGCAATGCCTCGGTCGTCATCGAAACCAGTCAAAAAGGAGCCCGTGTTCCCTTACGAGAGTTTGATCTAGGACAAGCGATTCCTCTTCGAATGGCTTTGGATCAGATGGGAGCGGAGACTTACTGGGAAGCAGATCAGGATCGGCTACAGGTCTGCAGTCCCTTGACAAAAATAGTTGTGAAAGGAAATCAGGTTCTACTTGAGAGTTCCCTTCCCGTTCGACCACGTGTCTATCGAATGAAATCGCCCCATCGATTTGTCATTGACATCCCGGGCACACGTCTCACCAAAGATACAGTTCAAGATGTGTTATCAAAAGGTGTACGTATCCATCAAGTCGAACAAAACACCGTCCGAATCGCATACGAACCTGGATACCGTCCCTCTTTACCGCTAGATGCAGAGATAAATACAAGTTTCAAGTGGGAACTTGATCCTGACCCAGATCCCGGAACCCCCGATGAACCTCCTACGCCACCGATAACAACTGAGGAAATCAAACCTCCGGTAACCAACGTGGAACCACCAAAGACGGTTGTTACTCCACCTCTAAATCTTGGCCCGAAGGTTCAAGCGAGTCCACTCAAGATTGAGGTTGAAAGTGCAAACCGGATCAACCTTGGGATGAAACTTTCGGGAATTCTCGCAAAGCCTCCAACCTTCCGGCGCCCAGAGCCAAACATCCTTGAGATTGTTCTTTACAACACGCAAGCAACTGCTCCTGATTCGGCAAGCTTCCGTTCATCGAACATTACCGACGTTTCGATACGAG
Organism: Fimbriimonadaceae bacterium; assembly: GCA_037190145.1. Lineage (GTDB taxonomy): Bacteria > Armatimonadota > Fimbriimonadia > Fimbriimonadales > Fimbriimonadaceae > 55-13. The sequence continues at coordinate 138,159 of JBBCJU010000002.1, read as the reverse complement.
AGGAGAACTACAGCGCAATCATTAGCCTAACCCTCTCCCGACCCATGGGAGCAGAAATCTCTCCGCAGGCGGGAGGGCTCAGTATTGTCCTCATCAAACCTAATGTAGGAGATGGCCACTTAGCTGGAAAGATTGTGGTGGTAGATGCAGGTCATGGCGGCAAAGATGGCGGTGCTCAAAGCCCTGCCCGTGATGCTCAAGAGAAGACCTTAACCCTCAAAATATCTAAGTTATTGAGCGAAAAGTTAGCCAAAGAAGGTGCTACCGTCATCATGACGCGCAAGACCGACGTTTTTGTGGAGCTTAAAGAACGAGCAGAAATCGCCAATCGAAACGGAGCCCACTTCTTCATCTCTTGTCACATTAACTCCAGCGCCAAAGGCGGAACATCAGGCGGAATGACCTTCTATCACAAGAAGGACCCAATCGGACAACTCTTGGCCGACTGCATCCAAACAGAGATAGCCAAGGTTTCAAAGATTAAGTCGCTAGGTACTTGGAGCGATCAGCGAATCTACCAAAGCGGTTTCGCCGTCCTAAGACATTCGAAGATGCCAGCAGTTCTCATAGAATTTGGATTTATCAATCATAGCGGCGACCGAAAGCGGATGGTCACGGCGGACTTCCAGTCGGGCGTGGCTGATGCAATTGTGAAGGGCCTAAAGGTGTATCTCGGCGATGGCAAGTAAGAAGAGTAAGAAGTCGGGCAACCCCATGATTGGGCTTATGGCGGTTGGAATACTTGGGTTGGGCGCCCTTGCGGCATACGTAAAGTTCGGCGGTGCAGACAAGGTTCCGCAGGAGCTTCGACGTGAACGTTCGCTTCAAAAGATAGACCCACCTGCAGATCAAAAGAAGGATACTGAAACTACGACCGAGAAGGTTTCGGTGGACCTTTTCACTCCCAATCGAGATGGGGAGACGCTCAAATTTAGCAAGCATCATTCCGATGTTCCTCAAGGTGAAGATGCGCGAATCTTTGCCCTCAACCATTTCCTAAAAGCTTCAAAAGTTGCCGATCCAAAAGCCAAAGCTGTCGGCATTCAGGTGAAGGATAAAGTAGCGCTCATTGACGTAACCCCTCAGTTTGATCAAACCTACGGTACGTTCGACGAAGAGACAATGCTAAAGGGAATCGCCGCCACCCTTGCTCAGTTCAAGGAGATTGACAAGGTGCAATTCTTCGTAGAAGGCAAGGTTGTTGAGACATTTGGCAATGTTGATTTGACTGAACCTTTGCCCATCCGCGGCGAAGGAACAGAAGCTGGAACGTAATATAGAAATATATGTTTGGCGATGCAACGGTAAATGTATCTCTTCCAGCAGAATTGGGGTTCATATTGGAAACCCACCAATCCGTTGCATCCATTCCTCGCTGGGCTCTAGAGGCGATTCTTATTGAAGCTGTTCGGGAAGGGAGAATCTCAAGAGGGTATTTCCGAGAGGTACTGAAGCTTTCCTTCCATGAGTCTGAAGAATTGTTAGCATCTAAGGGAGTCAAATACGATTTCAGTGCTGACGAAATTCTTAGAGATGCAATGGCCGCTAACTTTCATTCCGAAGAACAATGATTGTTGTTTCAGATAGTGGACCCGTTCACTATCTCGTTTTGACAGACCTCATTAATATCTTGGAAACTCTTTACGGTGAACTACTCATTCCATCGGCCGTAGTAGCCGAACTGAGTCATGATTCAACACCCAGTGCAGTTAAGTCATGGATTAGCAATGCACCAACATGGGTATCTGTTAGAAGTCCGAAGAAGCTTATGGTGCTTCCTGACCATTTAGGTGCGGGAGAGATTGAGGCCATATCTCTTGCGATAGAACTGAACGCTGGTCTTTTGATTGATGATCTAGACGCCCGAAAGTTCGTAGCAGGGACATCGCTTGTGTATTCCGGCATGCTAGGTGTTTTGATTGAAGCCCATTCTCAAAACCTTGTAAACATTGAGTCATCAATATCAAGGTTAAGACAAACCACCTTTCGTATTTCCGACGCCTTGGCCCATCAAGTGATTGAGATGGCTAGAATGAAAACTCCCTAGACAGTACGGCTCTGCGTGGGTTCCTTCCAACTATGCCGCAAGGCCACAAACATCAGGGCCAAACTGATGCCACACCACAAGACAGACCAGACTATCGCCGGAATGCCCGTCATCTGAGCCATGTTGCCTGCGTCACTCTGCTGAACTCCAAAACCACTGATCTGAACTAAGAAGAAAACGGATTGAATTGCATTTAAGCATTGCTGCACACCCAGGAACTGAGCCGCAAAAAGCTTCTTCTCATCATCCATATAGAATGCGACTGCACAGAGGGCCACTATCCATCCTAAAGCGCTGACCATGCCAAATATATCGCGCCGCACCCATACAAGCAGCGTATAGGCCATTACAACGCTTAAAATGATCAATGCTGTTCGAGCGGCTTTAGGTGTGCGAGCAAAAGCAATGATCAAGGCTCCTACAAGCGAAGCTCCGATATATCCCGCAGAACTGATGAGAAGGCTCATGCCTCCGAGGGTGTAGGTTTCTCCATTGCCGTTGGCATGCACTTCTATGTGAGCGACTTGCCCTCCCGTCGCAACCGCCGCAACCGCATGCCAAGCCTCATGGATATGAGTGTTCAGATATTGCAGAGGAACCGTCACCCATCGCAAAAAGGGCACAAACCATAGAACCACCGACACTACACAAGCAACCACAAAAGCTGATTGATGTGCCTTAAGCGAGTTCTGGGGTTTCATACTCCTCTGATTGAACGCCATTTCTGGACCGGACAAAAGCTTCCCAGGTCTTTATCACCACAAATGCGCAGAAAGCTCCAACAAACCAACCCAATAAAACTTGGTATGGGTAATGGGCGGCAGTATAGATTCGACTAAGTCCAGTCAAGAAAGCTACCGTTATCCACGGGGCGCCCCACCAACCCAGGAAGTAGGTCATCACGAACGCCAACGCAGCCATATTCGCGCTGTGTGCGCTCGCGGTTCCCTTGCTATCCGAATGACCAACCCTCAAAAGAATCACTTCTTTGGCGTTTGGAGGCAGTGTCGCCTCTACTTTTTCATAGGCTGCATCTTGGAACGGTCGGTTCATCGGTAGACCTTCTTTGAAGATGTTTGTAGTCGTATTTGCAATCCCAATCGAGATCAAAGCCAGCAAAACGGCTTTACGAGTCTTCGCTCCACGTGCTAGCATGCCAAGCAACATGATCCCAAATCCGATCTTGATCGGCTTGAGACTCAAAGCAACGCTAAAGAACTTGATGAACGGATTCCATTCTTGAGGCCAATGATTTATCCAACGAAAAATGGACTCGTTCCAGCTTCCCACTCCACCAGTTTAGCTTTTTAGTGCGTAGAACAGATCGTTGAATACAATTGCTCGATGGATTGCCCGGCGCATATGGGGCCATATGCTCTGGTTTATGCGTCGCCCATGGATCAAACGTCTTCAAAGAGCGTCGGCAAACCTCTTTCCTGAGCATAAAAGAGGGAAAGCCATTCGCTCTATGAATCGCCAAAATCGATGGGCTCGCCGATTCGGCTTAGCGCTCATCACTCTCTCGATAAACCTTCTCATTGCCAGCATCATCATCACTACGGCATATTTTTTGGTGCTGGACTTATACCAAAGCGGCTATCTTGAGCCCCCAAAAACCAACCCTTCTTAGGGCAACCATCAGTCTTTAATCGTTCACGTGGCTTTGCGCCAAGCTCAAAGGCTATCTGAACTCCATCCCAACTCCCTCCTACTGAATGGGTTGTAGCGGTTATGGGAGGAACTTGCTCCAGTCTCCAAGGTAGAGAACCTCTTCCTCTAGCTCAACGCCAAACTTCTCTTTCACAACTGATTTGGTAAAAGTCGCCAACCGACGAATCTCAAATGCGGACGCATTTCCAACGTTTAAGATGAAATTGGCATGACGTGCACCTTGCATGGCTCCTCCTAAGCGGTAGCCTTTTAACCCTGCCGCCTCAATGAGAAACCCCGCGGGCACCACCCCTGCCTTCCTCATCCCATCGGAGAGACCGGGCAATGATTGAGCCAAACCTTCGTGAAGGACGTTCTTGAAAAAGCTTCCTGCACTTGCAGGTGGAGGCTGTTTTGATATTCGCTGCCGTTGATATTCTCTAGCCTCATCATAGATCGCTTTCGATTGCCCAACCGGTAATCTCATCTCCACTCGCAAAACGCCCACCTTTGGCGGGTTAGGACTTCGAAGCAGAGAGTCTCGGTAGGAAAACTCCATGAAGGATGGTTCCACCCACTTGCGCTCTCCATCATGAACCACTTCCAATCTGGTTATGAATTCGCTAACGTTTGAGCGGTAGGCTCCCGCATTACTCACCAACGCTCCACCCAAGGTTCCCGGGATTCCCACGGCGAACTCAAGGCCATGAAGGCCAGCTTGAGCAGTCTTTAGGAACAATTCTTGAAACAAGCAGCCCGTATCCGCAAGGACTTCGCCCGTTTTCGCCACCGCGATTCGCCTTGCCTGGTTCAATACAACCAACCCTGGCACCCCGTCATCGGAGGGCAGCATATTGCTTCCCGATCCTAAAATCGTGAGTGGCCAATCTTCCTTGTGAGCAAGCTGAATAGCTTCCGCAAGTTCGGCAACGTCAGCAACGTGCGTAAACCGGTCCGCCTTCCCCCCTGCTCTCAGGGTGGTGTACAGCCTCAAAGGAACCTGAGACTGAATCTCAAGCACTTGTGCCTCTCAAAGGAGATAAGGGCTTCTTCGGAACCGAAATTGACGGTTCGATGAGATAATTGGGAACGAGTTTCTCAGGTTCTATGGAATCTAGCTTTTTCAGGAGTACAGCAAACTTTGCCGCTTGAGGAAAAACAGGTTCTGCAATACCTGGCCCAAACCCTGTGAAAGCCTCTTCAGGCAATTCTGTTTGTCGAGTTGGAGCCTGTCCCGGACGCCGTAAGAACCATTCTCCCCGCTTGCTCGGCATCACCACCGTTCCGTCAGCGTCGATCAAATCAAAACTATCTGACCCTATACAAAGCACTTTCTGAGCGAATGCCAAAGTCTTTGCCAAGGTCACGGCAACCTTTACGCCCGTAAAGCTCCCTGGCCCAAGATCCGCGGCAAATAGCGTGGCTTCGGCCAAGGTTCGACCGGATTCGTCGAGTGACTCTTGAAGAAGGCGCATGGCCGCGCCACTCGCCTGCATGGGTGCATGCACCTCTCGGGAAGAAATAACCAAGCCCTCAGGCGAGATCAGGGCGATACTCGTCTGAGGGCTTGATGTTGAAAGTGCGATGATCACGGAAGGACTTCGATTGTACTGTTGGCAATCAATGTCTCGATCAACTTGCGCTCGGCTCCAATCTTGGATGTGTTAGCGGAAAGGAATCGAACGATGAAGTAGAAGTCACCATTTGCTACCGATGCATCACAAGTGTAAAGATCGCCCTTCGCGTTGGTCCCTGTTCTCCACACGGAGGCAGCCATTGCGCCAGCACGATTCCGGCTAGGAATGGCTTCGTCCCGCTTCGCAACCTTCTGAAACTCATCCAGAGTCTTGCTGGAGGCCTTCAAGAGAGCTCTATTTGCCGGCTCCGAATCTAGAATCGAAGCCAATTCCAAGCGAACGGTACCACCAAGATCAGCATTGGTGAGGTTGATAAAACCATCCTCATCTACCTTCCCTGCCCACTCACCAGGAATCCGAATCTCTACCTTCTTGCCGGAAACAGTTGCCTCAATAGCGACCGGAGGGCGGGAAGTTTTTACTTCCGCGTCTAGAGAATTCGGTTTATGGATGACAGGCGGTGGAAGCTGGTTACGGACTGGAGCTTTGGGATCCGGCTTTTGGGTTGGATCTTCTGGCTTCAATGCCTGTCCAGTTCGAATCGTGTTCATGGTCTCGCGCCAAACAAACTCTGCTTTATCAAAATCATCCGGGGATGCAGCAAGTCGAAACATCAGTTTCTTATTTGTTCGGCTGTAGATCAGGCCAGTGAGAAGGATTTGAGGGCCAGCCTTATTCACAAAGCTCACCTTGGTTAGAAGCATGGGAACGCCTAAGAACTCTTCCTCCCACTGACGCATGATCTCTCTCTTCATGCGCTCGTTGATTGTCTTCTGCCCAAGCTGCCAAACATCTTTCTCAGAATTGAAAGATACGTTGAACAACTCTAAACTAGCGTTCTGTGAAGAACCCTCTACAGGGATCAAGACCTTCAAATCTTGAGTCTTCTTTACCGGGCTCACTTGCCAAGTCTTTGGGTGTGTAATAGCTAAGCCAAGCTCGGGCATTTCCAAAACCGATTGGTCTTGGGCCTTTACGGTCGCGGACGCGATCAGCAGGGAAATAAATGAAAATAGGTGTGCAGTCCTCATAGCTCCATTCGAGCCGGCACCTTCGCCGGACGCTGTTTCAATTATGGACGATCCAGGTCGCCAAGCAGTATCAGGGACCTAGGCAGTTAGCAGCATCCTATGCCGGAAGCAAGATCACAAATCTCGCCCCTTGCCCAAGGTGTCCGGACTCAAAGACTTCCCCACCGTGAGCATCCACAATTCCTTTCACGATCGACAAACCCAGTCCCATCCCTTTGACGCGCTTGCTAAAGAACGGTTGGAAGATGGTGGCTTTCACATCCGTTTCCACACCAGGGCCAGAATCTTCAATCACGATTTCCGCAAACTGCGAGAGGTGGCTTAAGCGAGTCACCGAATGCTCGTTCTTATCCACCATTCGGGTGGAGATCGTCATCGTCCCATCATCCACGTAATTGAATGAATTCTCAATCAGTTCGCTGATCGCACGTCTCAGTTTCTTCTCGTCAACCAAGACAGGGGCCAGATTTTCATCAAGCTGAACATTCAACTTAACGGTCGAGCGACGAGGGAAAACCTCGTCAATCGTTTCACGCATAAGCTGGTTCAAATCGGTAGGTTCTCGGACAACTTGGGTGGCGGTGAGGAAGTCGCGGAAGTCCTGCAGGATTTCCTCTATCCTCGTCACGTTCGTCGCCAGGCTCTTTTGAAGGTCTCTCAGCTCCAGCACACTAGGTTCTGAGGAACCTAAGATATGTCGCAGTTCGTTGATATCGCCCTTCAGTGCAAATACTCGATTCCCGATCATGTGGCTGCTCTTTGCACTCAGCTCACCCCAAGCAATCATCCTCTCCGAGCGAACAATCCGCTCCATGTTTCGCAGATTCTCCAAGCCGCTAGCAACCTGCTCGGCAATCGCAATCATGATGGTCTGGTCAGACTCGGTAAACCGATTATCCAAATAAGGGTTGTCGCTCTTTCGTCGTAAAACCCGAATCGCACCAATCGAGTGGTTGCGGAAAACAATTGGCACCGCTAGGAAACTTGCAATCTGATCACTCGGAAACTCAACAAACTTCCCTCTCCACCGAGGGTCGTTCTGAGGATCATTCAATAAGATGGTTTGGCCCGTATCGCAAACCCATCCCGTGAAACCTTCGCCCCGCGCATAGCTGAGTTCTCCAACTTGCTTCTTCAGAACTCCTGAGGAACCTTGCAGAACAAACGAGTCCGTCTTTGGGTCATGCAAAAAGACGGAGCAAGCCTGAAAACGAAGCACTTCACCCGCCACATGAATGACTCGGTCAACAAGAGCCTCTTCGGTTAAGGAGTTATCGAGAGCCTGCCCAACTTCGATCAAGGCGGATTCACGCTCAATCAAATCAGCCCGTTCCAGAACCATCGCCACGACACTCCCCAACGCGTCGCAGATATTCTTTTCACGCTCACCATAAGCATCTATCCGGTCAGACTCCACGTTGAGTACTGCCCGCACTCTTCCATTTAGATCTCGAACCGGTAGTGCGATTTCGCTGACCGTATTGGAGAACAGTTTTTTATAGTGAGGCTCCGTCTCTACGTTGCCGGTCCGAATGGCTCTACCCGTGGCTGCAACATAGGCAACGATGCCCTCACCTTCGGTCCGAGCAACGTTCAGGATGCGGTTTTGGCCCATCGCTTGGAATTCTTCTCCCGCGCCAAACCGAACCTGGAGGACGCCCGCCTCTTCGTCCATCAATGCGATCATCGCGTGACGGCTATAGGTTAAATCCAGCGCCGACTGGGCAATCGCTGAAAGAGACTTGCCCGTATCCCGTTCCATCGCCACGATTGCAAGAAGTTCGGGCAGGTTTCGGTAAGCGGGCATAGGGTCATTATGAACGGACCGTTCCGATCACTCCTTTACAAAGTAGATTCGATCCACCCAAACGCTTCTCACTTTCGAGTTCGCCGGAGGGGCCACCCAAATCTTCATTGAAGGATTGGTTTTGACAACGCCAATATCAAAAGCTCGGTAGTCCTTACCCGCTTGATCTAGTCGGAAGATGTTCTTTGTCAACTCCTTTCCTGTAGAGGCGTCATAGATGCCAGCAGAAAAAGCGGTTGATACATCCACCACGCTTGAGTCCACTCTCACCACAGCGTAGACTCGCCAAGTCCCTTGATGCAGACTTGGCAACTGGTCTAGGGGTATCTGGAAAGCCCACTCATGATGATCTCCGGGCATCCAACACGCGATTCCATCGGAAGCTAGCGCATCTGCCCTGAGTTGAGATCGGTCAGGAGCCTGGAACAAGCTTGCTAGGTCGTCTTGGGCGTCAATCCCAATTGGCAATCCTTTGGGCGCGGCTGGATTTTTCTTTCGCGCGGGCAAAGGCCGTAGGTCCGGCTCCTCAGGATCATTCTCGAATCTTGCAACAAAAGCCTGAGGGGTAAGTCCGCCTTCATGTACATGGGTGATTGGTGTCCAACCGGCAGGACCAGGCTGTGTAGCGAGCTGAAGCCATTTGTCAGCAACCTCTTTTCGTGATGACAGCAAGGCCCAATTATCCGCAGATAGCCTCGACTCTCTTCTGAACTCACTCCATCGATTCAGCCAAACGTAAAGTACAGGAAGATAGGCTTGTCGAAGTCGCCACTGCAAATCTTCATCAGGCCCGGCCAGGGAGAAGGCTCTTTCTAGCCATCGGGTGGCGGCTTTCATCGATTCATACCGTAAGAAAGATGCCGAAGTAGATGAAGCAAAGGTTAGATTCCAAGCCTTCGCTTCCTTTGCCATCCAATCAAGATAACCCTTTACGGCAGGGGCCGCATCTCCGTAGTAGCCCTTGAGGAACTCGTCAATCAAAGCCTGATCATCCTGGCTGGGATCCCACATCAGTTGTCCCATGACCCAAGCCTTTAGTTCTCCCATTTCGCCACCCGTCGATTGGTAAGCACCCTGCTCAAAAACGCCCTTGGCTCCATGATTCAGGAAAAACTTTAAGGTTGGTCCTAGGTTAAAGTAGTCCGGCTGAGGCTGAATGTAGTGGGCAAAATCCGTGGTGTAGTTCCATATATAGAGCCGATTGGTCAGCTTGCTCCAACCTCGAATATCGTTGCCAAAGGAGGCATTCTGGGGAGCATCCAGTGGATAGGCAAAGTTGCATTCGATGCTGCATAGCCGAACAATCACGTTTGGCCGTGGCTTCATCTTGAGCGGTGGTTTTCGAGACCATTGATAAGCCAGAGTATCAATGGCGACGTCGGGAAACTCCTTCTCTATTCGCTCCGCAACGTAGTTTGCAAGGTCCAGAACCAAAGCCGATTGGGAACCTTCGGCGTCAGCCTGTTCTTTGCAAGCTTTGCAGGTGCATGGGTTGTACCAATCGTTTTGCGAGATGGAGGCAATTTTCGCTCTTGGGTTTGCCCGAAGCTGGGCTTTTAGCTGCGTTAGAATATGTTCGCGAAGCTCGGGATTGGTAGTGCATAGCTGGGCATGTTGATAGGTTCGGACTCCGTTAAGTTCGCTGTACCACTCTGGCTTGGTTGCAAAGTATTTGGCGGGAGGGGCAAAGTCATAGAAAGTGTGGACAAAACCCTGGTACTCCACCCTCCCTCCACGAGCTTCGTCGATCTTGGTGTTAAAACCGTTGTTGTAGTTCCGAGCGGCCCAATCGGCGTTGAAGGCATGAAACCAATAATTGTCGCGGTACTCCAACGCAGGAGATTCTCGGACATCCAAGTCGCCAATAATCGGCTTTTTGTTTGGGACAGTGTCGGCCCAGGGTGTCCACCAACGAACGCCTAGACGATGCAAGAACCGAGAAGAGGCATAGACCGTTCCTCGAGGCTTTCCTCCCGCAACCAAAAGCACATTGCCTTTGGTCTTTAGAAGAACTTCTTCCTTTCCCAATTCAGCCCATTTCACCTCAGGAAACAACCGTTCAGAGAGAGGACCTTGTCCCACAAGGATGGAGACGCCAGTTGTCGAACGCACATTGGTTTGCAGTGCAATCTCTTTTCCCGCCATCTTCGAAAGGTGGGTACGGAGGTTTTGCGCCGCCCATGTATCAGAAGTCGTTGCTCCGGGCTGCGTGTAAATGGTGGCTTTAGAAAGATCCAGCTCCGCTGATGCTGACGAGACGAAGATTAGGCCGATTACACCCAAACCAAGAGAACGAAACATCGGCAGGGTTTACCCTAAGTTAAGCGAGCCTAAGTAAAATCCCCGGCGATGTTAGGCGAGTGGATGGAGAAAGAGATTCGGGAACAGGCCGAGGTCTTGCAGCGGTCGGTGAATCGATACCTTTTAGAGGCAGATCAAGCCTTTGGTGGCAAAGCCTTCGATATGGTTTTAATTGCGGCTAGGGGTAGCAGCGATCATGCTGCGCAATATGCACGTTATCTGATTGAGATTCATCTGGGGATTCCCGTAACCCTAGCAGCTCCGTCGGTTTTGACCCGATACGGCACGCGAGTGCGGTACCGCAATGCTCTTACCATTGGTATCTCCCAGAGTGGATCTGCCCCAGACGTTTCTGAGATCCTGAACATGATGCGCGAAGAAGGCCATGCGACTCTGGCCATTACAAATACGCCCGGATCACGCCTTACTCAGGAAGCGGAACACACCATTCTTCTGGACGCAGGTGCGGAAAAGTCAGTGGCCGCAACCAAGACCTACACCGCATCCCTATTGGCTCTCTACCAAGTCGTTAGAGCCTTAGGGGCCGATCTGCCAGTGCCCAATCCATCCCTGCCCGATGAGCCATGGCTGGAAAGCACGCGTGAGCTGGCTCATGAATACAGCGGCCCACTCCTACGCTCTAACCCAACCTTTTCTCTGGCGAGAGGCTACTCCTTCTGTACAGCTCTGGAGTCTGCACTCAAGTTGATGGAATGCGCTTTGGTTCCTTGCAAGGCTTATTCCACCGCAGATTTTGAGCATGGTCCCAAAGCTTTGGCTGGGCATGGAAGCGCGGCATTAGTGTATGGGGAACCAGCACAAGGACTGGCTGATCAAGGATGCCGAATCCTTCAGGCCCCTTCAGCCGTAACATTTGAACAACTGCGACCGATTTGGGAAGTGACCTTTGGGCAATGGCTAGCTTTGGCGGCAGCACGGGCTCATGGACTCAACCCAGATAGGCCGGAGCATATCCAAAAGGTAACCGAAACATTGTGAGATTCCTGCTTATCCTTGCCCTCTTTGTGAGCCTAGCCGGATGCAAAAAAGGCTATGACCCGGCTCTGATGTCCCGTCTGAATGCCGCGGAGCATAAGTTGGTGGGCAAGTATAAGCTGGAAATTGAAGTGACCGGAGAAGGTAGCAAACAGTTCAAAGAGATCATGCAAGCCATGGCAGGCAAGGATGGAGACACTACCTTGGAATGTCAGCCTGATAAGAGCTTTCAAATGCGATCTTCGGGCGTCAATGTTCACGGCACTTGGACCTTGGAAAAAGAGACCCTCTGGTTGGCGATAAACAAAGTTGGAGATCAGAAACCAAGTGAAATCCAACCTTTCAATTTCGAAAATATGAAAAGTGGTTTCGATTTATCTTCGGCAGAGCGAGACAAGTTTCTCAAAGACTTTAGTGCATCCATGGCGCTTGAACAAGCCGAAAGCCTGAGCAAATTAAGAGTTGGAGTTGATGGCATGCTATATGCCGATGCTGGCGAACCAACTTTGTTCGGCTCCTTTACCAGCTACTTCAAGAAAGAAACCCAATAAGTCGCGTTTCGACAAGGGGTAGCAAACGTGTGGCGCAATGGTCTATATTCACCGCATGGGCTTTGCATGGTCACTCCCGCTCGGGTTGCCACCGATGGTGTTTGGGATTGGTGTTGGCCGCCACAACGAGGCATCCCACTCTTACCGCCTCAATGGCCTTTGGTGTATTCACTTGTACCGGTATCGCGGTGAGCTAGTGGTCGGTGGTCGCCATCATAAGATTGAGCCAGGGCATGTTAGCCTCGTCCCGCCCAATACGCTGTTTGAGCACATCTGGCCTCATCGCCCGGCGGTTGATGTCTCAGTGCACTTTGCTCCCCACGGCGATTACTTGAAACAGAAAATTCCGATTATTCAATCCCTTGGAGAAAGGTTTGAAAGAGCCTATATCGACTTATTGGAGGCAACACACTGGCTTGGAAATGAGCAAGAACGCCTAAATGCACGCGTTTACGACGTTCTGTGGCGCATTGCCCGCCCATCTGAACCTTTGGAGGTATTCCGTCGTACTCACCCGGCCCTAGAGCGCGCGGAAAACCTGATTCGTATCCGACTCTCGGAGCCGTTTTCGGTTGCTGAGCTGGCTGAAGAAGCAGGCATTTCTCACAACCACTTGATCCGACTGTTTAAGTCTGAGCATGACACCACTATTCAGGCCTATGTCCGCCATCACAGAGCCATGCGAGCACGGCACTTATTGGTGCACACAACCATGCCGATCAAAGCCATTGCCAATGAAGTCGGGGTGGGCAACCTTCAACAATTCAATAAGCTGATCAAGCGAGAGTTAAATAAAACCCCCAGAGAGCTTCGACAAGCAGACCCCGATGAGGCATTGGGGACAGGCTTTGCGAAACGAACCGATACCGCGGAATGGGAGGAGATGTAGGTGAAGCCAGGAATTGCCTTGGCGATGATCGTACGTAATGATGCCAAACGGATCGAGCGATGCTTAGTCTCGGTAAGAGACGTGGTTGAGGCGATGATTGTGGTGGATACCGGTTCTACAGATGGAACTCAGCAGCTTGCCCGAAACCTAGGCGCAACGGTCATTGAACGTGAGTGGCCCAACGACTTCTCTCAAGCACTTAATTGGGCATATGATCAGGTAGAGCACGAATGGACTTTCCGATTGGACTCGGACGAGTGGCTCATGCTGAATTCCAAACCCATCCTCAAGGAGATCATCAAACGACCTGACATCTTTGCCGCCACGATCATTCGGGAGGACTACGTATCTGATGGACGTTTCACCGAAACTCAGGCACTTCGGCTTTGGCGCACCGACCCCAAGATGCGGATGATAGGGCTAGTGCACGAGCAGTTCCCGCAAGAATCTTTGGAGGCGGCATCAAAAGGCAGATCCATGCTGGATTCCCCGATTCGACTTGGGCATGATGGTTATACCGAGGAGGCATTACCGGCAAAGCATCGAAGAAACCTAGCCTTGGTAGAAGAGGAACTGAAGCTACGGCCCGGCAACAAATACTACGAATCGGAGCGAGTGCGCATCCTATTCCTTCTGAATGATCCACGTGCAGAAGAAGCCAATAATCAACTAATCAATGACTTGCTAGCGATGAGTCATCAAGATACGCCGCCAAGCGGAATGGTCACTGGCCCCCTCACCCTTACGCTAGATCGCATGCCGGATCGCTTCCTGAATGACCAGCGAACCACTGACATTCTTAGACTGGCCCGAGGCTGGTGTTTCAACGACCCCGCTGTAACCTACGCGGCGGCTAAAACCTATATTCGCCGAAAAGACTTAAGATCAGCGCTTGATGCCCTCTTGGACCTTGAAGAGATGTCTGTGACTGGGAGATATCAGCGAAGTGGATTCAACCATCCCTCCATGCTTCAGGAAGCGCTTTGGCAAAACCTCGCCCTGGTGGCACATCAATTAGGAAGGAAAGATGTGGCGGCCAGAAACTATGAAAAACTGTTAAAACAGAATCCTAATCACCCGGTAGCCCGGCAGAATCTTGCAATGCTTTTGAAAGGCTAGTCCAACGCTTTTCCCGGCAATTTTGCATTAGTTTCGTGAGAGGCGGTTAACATCAGGGCCTGATGTGGAATGACCTTGATAGGTAACCACTTCATGAAAAACCGTTGGACTCTATCAATCGCGGCCATTGCGCTGGTCGTTAGCGTATTCCCAGCATTTGCGAACCAATCGGATCCATTTGCGCCGAAAAGCTCGGACCAGAAGAAGGTTGAGCGAAAGATTGATGGAGCTGCGGCTACTCCCTACGTTACAAAGCATCAAGCTAAAACGTTGAAGAATGTAGCCTCTAGCGGTGAGAAGTCGAAGGCCGATGAGCAAGTGGCTTACCCATCCAATCCTGGACAGCCAGGTTCATTGCCTGGTACGACTGGAGAAGGGTCACCAGAACCCGGCACCCCAGATGGGAATCCGGCTCCGCAAAACGGAGAAGCTGAAGCGCCTAAACCCGAGGAGAAAAAGCCCGCCTATCGACTTCAAGGAACAGTCTGTGGGAAAGGTCCAGCCCTAGCGGTTTTTGATCAAGGTGGCGAATGGCCATCCATGCTCAAAGCTGGCGACAAGCTAGATGAATTCACAACTGTGATTTCGATTGAAGGTGGAAAAGTGACCCTCGAAAAGGTCGTCTCTCCTGCTCAACCCGCAGTTGAGGCTCAGGTGAGTCCAGACGGACGATCAGTTCTTCCGGGACGCCCGGCACAACCTGAAAAGCGGGAAAGATTCGAACTTTACACCTGGTAACCTGCCATCCAGAAGCCTCCCGGAACTAGGTTTCGGGGGGCTTTTCGCATTTATGGCTTATCGAAGTTGGTTAAAAGATGTTCGGAAAATCCAAGACCTTGGACCCCATTGCCATAACCTGAGTTTCAAAAAGCCTGAAGATGATGCCCGCGACGTAAAGTACCTTGAGAAGTGGCTCGCCCAACTGCGTAGTGAGATTCCGGTGGCACCGGAGTCTCAGTTTGCCTTTGGCTGTCGAATGCACGATAGTTGGATTGAGTGGATTCATCGAGATTCGATGGAGCTTAAAATTCGGATCAATAACGACCTTGCCCAGAAATACTTAGAAACAATTACTGATGTTCTGGAAATCCATATCCCAACATTTTTAAACACGAAATACAAATGGCCTCACCCATTGGAAGTAAACGATTGGGTTGCTCCAGTCGAGTTAATCTTTGAAGACCCGGTCTATGTAAACGCCGTTCGGGTTGGTCCTTCTGGAGAACTCCGGTGGACAGATTGGGAAACGGCAGGCCGGAAATCAGGTCAATGGCAGGCAGATCAGTATTCACGTGAATGGTTTTTCTGCCAGGATGGGAGAATCCAATGCATAGTCTATCTTTGGTCAATCAATGTTGGGAAAGGACTATCCGACGAGCTATACCTGTTGATTGATTGCAAAAAAGCTAGAGCGACAGATTATCGTGAATCGGCATTGTCACAAGTTCTAACGCCACTGGCCGGAGAAATCTGGCGAGAAATGATCTCTGGAAACCATGAATACAAAGGGTGGGGCCATGAGTATGAGTTCCTTGAGAACCGCCTAAAACACTATGGATCGACTTTCGAAGATTTACGACCGTTGACGGCGTCTTCTTCGGAGCATGAAAGCGCCAACGCCTAAGCTGATCAAAGTAGCTGGCTCAGGTACCGGGGCTGCCATCACTACATTATCCAATTCGACCTCATCCGTCCCGCCCGTTGTCCAATCTGCGTTAATCGCAAACACATCCAGATTTGACAATACGTTTGCCATTTCTGACTGAGTTGCAACTTGCCCAAGTTCGTTTTTCCAACCAGAGGGAGCCAAAGAAAATTCGTAGAATGTTAGCGAAGAATTAGGAGCAGGAGTCTCATGATAAAGGATCCTTCCATTCCCGCGAAGGAGCAGGTTTGGATAAGAAACTCCGTCTGACGTTGCCGATGCTAACTGGAAACTCACCGTCCCGCCTAGATAAGAACTTTGATTGCCAAGAAACTTGGTTGGGGCCGCCAGAACAAACAATCCGCTGCCCGATTCTGTGACCGTAATGGAGTTGCCGGTCCATGTTGGCGACACTGTGTTCAACACTTCCAATCCGGGAAAAGAAACGTTAACCCCCATCCAGCCATCAGCTACATCCTGGAAATCTGATGTGATATTCGCGGAAGCAATCGCCCCTAAACAACCAAACGTTAGGGCAGAAAAGGTGCGAGCAAACATCATTCTCTTATTCTAGCGAGTATTTATAGAAAGAAAGCGCCCCGCCGAACGAGGCGGGGCGCTTTCAGAAGACGCAGATCGAATGAACTACTTCTCTTCTTTGAACTCGGCGTCGATCACGTCGTCGCCATCCTTACTTTCAGAGGCATCTTCAGTAGGTGCACCTTCGCTGATATCGGCTTGCTCACTGGCAGCCTTGTACAGAATCTCCGCAATTGCATGAGATTCGGCTTCTAGCACCGCAAACGCACTTTGGATCGCCTCAGCATCGTCGCCCTGTAGAACCTTTCGGAGTTCTTCGACCTTTTCTTGAGCCGATGTTCGCTGAGCTTCTCCAACCTTATCGCCTGCCTCTCGGAGGGTCTTCTCAGTAGAGTAGATCAACTGCTCGGACTTGTTCTTAACCTCAATCAGTTCTTGAGCTTGTCGGTCGGCCTCAGCGTTCATTTCAGCCTCTTCCACCATGCGCTCAATCTCTTCCTTGTTCAAGTTGCCCGATCCAGTGATGGTGATCGACTGCTTCGCGCCCGTTCCCTTCTCTTGTGCGGTTACATTTAGGATGCCGTTAGCATCGATATCGAACGTAACCTCAATCTGAGGAACACGAGCCGGGGCTGGTGGAATTCCAGCAAGATGGAATCGACCGAGCGATTTGTTATCGCGCGCCATTGGCCGCTCGCCCTGAAGAATGTGGATTTCAACCTCGGGTTGGTTATCAACGGCCGTGGTATAGACTCGACTCTTCTTGGTTGGGATCGTCGTATTGCGGTCAATCAGCTTGTCAAAGATGCCGCCTTGCGTCTCCACACCCATGCTGAGTGGGGTGACGTCGAGAAGAACGATATTCTTGACTTCTCCACCGAGAACGCCAGCTTGAATCGCAGCTCCGATAGCAACAACTTCATCGGGATTAACCGACCGGTTAGGCTCCTTTCCAGTAAGCTTCTTTACTAGCTCCTGAACTTGCGGCATTCGGGACGAACCACCTACTAGGATGACCTCATCAATGTCCGCAGCCTTCATCTTGGCATCGTCCAAGGCTGACTTGAATGGAACCTCTACTCGCTTCATTAGATCGGCGGTTAGGTCCTCAAACTTAGCTCGAGTCAAATTATAATCCAGGTGCTGAGGAACATTATCAACCGACGTAATGTACGGAAGGTTGATCTGAGTGCTCATTTGGCTGGAAAGCTCAATCTTGGCGCGCTCCGCTGCTTCTCGCAATCGTTGAAGAGCGGCTTTATCCTTGCTAAGATCAACGGCTTGGTCCTTCTTGAACTCAGCTACGAGCCATTCTACAATCTTGTTGTCATAGTCGTCGCCACCTAGATGGCTGTCACCCGCCGTTGACTTCACTTCAAAAACGCCTTCGCCAACGTCAAGGATGGAAACGTCGAACGTACCGCCACCCAAGTCGAAAACGAGGATGGTTTCGTTAGCCTTCTTGTCCAGACCATAGGCCAAAGAAGCGGCCGTTGGCTCGTTGATAATTCTAAGAACCTTCAGACCAGCAATCTCACCGGCGTCTTTGGTTGCCTTTCGTTGGCTGTCATTGAAGTAAGCCGGAACTGTAATAACGGCTTGGTCAACGGGCTCGCCAAGGTAAGCCTCCGCGTCTGCCTTAAGCTTTTGTAGAATCGCTGCGCTTACCTCTTCTGGAGTCAAATCCTTATCCAGTGCAGGTACATGAGCCACGGCCTGACCATTCTTGCCAGACTTCATCTTGTAGCTGATGCGACCAGCTTCATCCTTAACCTCAGTCAAGGTGTGCCCCATAAATCGTTTGATCGAAGCGATCGTGTTATCGGGATTAACCACTGCTTGTCGCTTTGCGGTAACACCTACGAGACGCTCCCCATTCTGCTTGAAGCCCACAACGCTTGGAGTGGTACGAGCTCCTTCTGCATTGGCGATGACGACGGGTTCTCCGCCTTCCATCACCGCGACCACTGAGTTGGTCGTTCCTAAGTCAATTCCTACTGTTTTTCCCATTTTTTATCTTTTAGCTCAATTCACTTGAGTGCTTAAGACTCATGTATGAGTTCTAACGATAATTGTACACGATGCGTTCCCGGGAAATAGGACCCTAACGATGCCTGTTCAGAGACAGCATTTTGGTTGCCAGAAGGATTCGTACGATTGGAACGCACCAAAGAACGATCAACAGCAAGTTAAGGTGATTCCACAATGGGTCGGGATTAGTCCCGTTGTGCATCTCTGTAATAGACGGGCCGAAAACCACATAAGCGCATGCATAGAGGACCAAAGCACATATCACGTAATAGGACGCGTTAAGCACTAACTGGCGATTGGTTAACAAACCTTGAGTCCTCATGCTTAAACCAACTTTTATCGCACAAGCAAACTTCAGGACTAGGACGCCAACCATCAGGTAAGCAAACCAGGTCATGTCTTTGTAGACCCAATTCGGCAGACTAACCGCCCCGATGTAAATGAGGATTGATGTAAATGGCTGAAGGTAGCGCAGATTGATATTCCCGCTCAGTTCAGTCCAGAGCCCAACTACCAGATTTCTCCATGATAAGAACATGAATCCGAGCAAGCCGCACAGAACCATAACCAGTATCTGTGGAGTTAGGAATTCCGGCAGAATTTGGTAGAGCATGCCCTCTGGGCCGCTGGAGTGACCGTTCACATACCGTCCCGCCGGAGTAAAGAGAAACGGAATCGTGGCCAAAACCATGAAGGTCCAAGCCCACAAAGTGCTTTTTAAAGCAACTCTAAACTTTGCCCACACCATTGAAGAATCGGCCAAGGGCCGAGTGGCGAAGTAAAGATGAAAACTTCCGTCTCCTCGCTTGAGTTCGGTTCGCTTCATGCCAAATCCCACAACCCACGCGAAAACAGGCAGTAGGACAATCATCATTCGGTAGAAGACACTCAGAAATGTGGAAGCCGTTGGCATGACCTCGGTAGGCGTAGCCAGAACGTCTAGTGGGCTTAACGTATCGTTTGTGTAGCTAACCGCAACGAAGATAAGAACAAAAGCCAGAGTGAGGCCGGGAAACAACCTTCCCTGCTGTCGCCATTCATACCAAAGCTGTGCTGAGTTGGGATTGGAGAAAGGTGGCAAGTTCAACCGATCTCCAACACTCATGTGCAAGTTTGAAAAATTAAAGATACTCAAACCAGAGCGAGCTTTCACTACTCCCAGCCAAGCTATGCCGGCAGATATTGAGATCACGGCTATGTAAATCCCAGTTTGAACCCCCTCACCAATCCCCCAGATGGACCGGGAAAATCCCAATAGAAACAACCCAACGATCACCGCGATGGACAGCACCAGCTTTGAATACGGAATGCCGATTGGGTACCAAAAAACGGCTTGCATGGTGGTCAGTAAGGACACCACCACAAACGTCGCACCAATGTAATTGAAAGAGTAGTGAGCTTTATCAATTGCGAACGAAACCCCGAACGTAAGAAGTCCCACAAAAACGATGCCTCCCAAGACCGGCCAAAGCGCCAATTCAGAAGTTTTCACGGGAAGCGTAAAGTAGTACGTTGGATAAGTTGACCCGGGAGTTGCTACATCGGAGTCAGAGTGAAGAAACACTGCTACCAGATAGAAGAGGGCGATGGTAAACCCAAGGAAAACAAGCAATCCTCCAAAATCCGGCATTCGCTCTTTGCCAACTACTAACAAAATCCCAGAAGCCACCGGCAGAAAGGCAAGCGTAATCAACAAACCAATCCGGTGACGACCAAACAAGCTTGTCAACACCCCCATCCCGCCGTTCATGCTGCTTCCTCAGCTTCAGGAGACCGTCCAACATGAGCGACAAAAATGTCATCTAGGGATAGATGGGTCTTCCGCACAACCTCTCCACCCAGACTGGCCAGAGCCTGTGTTAAGTGCGACGGATCGCCAAAATAGACGGCGCTCCACTCCTTTCCCGATCCTTCCCAAGCCAGGAAACCGGGAGCGCTGGGAGGAGTTAGCCTAGGTTGGGAAAAGTGAAGCGTGACCCCAAGGTGTTGCTCCTTGACCTCATCCAATTCACCCGTAAACAGGACTCTTCCCGACTTCAGGATCGCAATCCGGTCCGCAACTCTCTCCACCTCACCCAGTAGGTGAGAAGAAAAGAGAACAGTCCGACCATCATCCGCGATTGTGCGGATAATGGCTCCCAGGATATCTCGCCGTACAATGGGGTCTAGCCCAGAGGAAGGTTCATCAAGGACCAACAGCGCTGGGCGGTAAGCCATTGCCACAACAAGCCCCGCCCGTGAGCGCTGTCCTTTAGAAAGTTTATTAAGCGGAGCCGACACGTCTAGTTGAAACTGCTCAGTCAACTGCTTGGCATACCCATCATCCCAAGTTGGATAGAATCCAGCGGCATACCTGAAAAGCTCATAAACCCGCATCCAGCTTGGCAAATCTCCCTCTTCAGATAGATATCCAATGTTTGAAAGCACCCCCACCGGATCTGAAACAGGGTTCTTCCCAAACACCTCCACCGAACCTTCTTGAGCCTTCAGTAGCCCCAAAATATGCTTTATAAGCGTGGTTTTCCCCGCCCCGTTTTCTCCCATCAGGCCCATAACCACGCCCTTAGGAATCTCTAGCGACACATCGTCAAGCGCTTGGTTGGAACCAAAACGACGAGAAAGGTTCTGAATGCGAATGATGGGTTGATCGTTCATGTCAGTTGGGATTGGATCGCTTTTGGATCAGATCGATAACATCAGTTGAATCAAGGTTCAGTTGGCGAGCATCTGCCAACAAGGCATCCACCTTGTCGGCAAGCAATTCCTGGCGTGCTTCCCTATCCATAGGAGCAGCTCCCGCAGAGATATAGCTGCCAGTAGTTCTGCGCTTAGTGACGATCCCTGCCTGCTCTAGCTCTCGGTATGCCCTCGCAACCGTGTTTGGATTCACCATGAGCCGTTCAGCAAGAGCACGAATAGATGGCAATTCTTCTTCTGGGCTCAGGCGCCCAGAGGACACCTGCAAGCGCACCTGATTCACGATCTGCTGATAGATCGGAGTCTGGTCTTGTTCTGAGATGAAGATTTGCATGAACTACTGTATTAGTATATTAATACAGACAAACACACAATGCAAGCTTGTTATGAAAAAATCTAGAATTAGTCTCGCCCTGCAACCCAGAGGCAATCCCACTCTTCTGGGTCTTCAACCAGTTCATGCTTCACTGGTGACTCTAGAATCTCAATAAACTTGGATTCGAGCTCTTCTGCATCCCGAATGATGCGATCATAGCTCTCTTGATAGAACGGGGGCCAACGCTCTTCCGTCTTCTTAACAATCACTTTCCCAGCTTTTGTCTTGGCTTTCTCAACGACATCACTGAGTTCGTAGGGTTCACCGCCCGGAGCCTCATTGACGGTAAAAAGTAGGTTCGTCTCGCCGGGCAAAACACACAAGATCACCAAATTCCATTTCCTGCCTTCAGGTCGCATGAGACCGGTGAAAAGTAGGTTTCGCTCCCAATCTTGTAGGTCGCGCTTATGGCTAAAGGTCACCCAATAGGTGACATTGTCCGCTCGCCAATGCGGCAAACGACCACGCCAAATGGAGAAGTTCTCCCACTTACTCACGAAAGTGCAGCATCGCCGCGCTCGCCAGTACGAATCCTAACGGCTTCAATGACTTCGCTGACGAAAATCTTGCCATCGCCAATTTCACCTGTCTGGGTTGCAGTCACAATGGTCTCGATCGCTGTTTCCAGGTCATCGTCCTTCACCACAACCTCAATTTTCAGCTTCGGCAACAGGTTCACCGCATAGGTGCTTCCGCGGTACTTATCTGTCCTACCCAATTGTCGACCGTACCCACGCACCTGCTCACAACTTAGTCCATGGATTCCCGCATCCTCTAAGGCTTGCTTGATATCATCAAGCTTGTTGACACGAACATAGGCCTCAATCCTTTTCATAGTTTAGTGCAAGACGGTTAAAACCTAGAAATCGGCTCAAACAACTTCAATCGTAACTTGGTCATTTGTATAGACGCAAATCTCACCCGCGATTTTCAAGGCTCGTTTTGCCACCTCATCCGCTGGCAAGTCTGTGTTTTCTACCAAGGCTCTCGCCGCAGCCAAGGCGTAAGAACCTCCTGAACCTATTCCTGCAACGCCATCATCCGGCTCAATCACATTGCCATTCCCTGCTACCAGGAGTAGAGCATCCTTATCTGCTACCAACATCAGAGCATCTAGTTGACGAAGAATCTTGTCTGTTCGCCAATCTTTAGCAAACTCGATGGCAGCTCGTTTTAAGTTGCCACCGTAAGACTCTAGCTTAGCTTCAAAGCGATCTTGGAGTGCTTGAGCATCGGCGACAGAGCCAGCAAATCCACAAACCACCTTGCCTCCCGCTAGCCGACGGACCTTTTTAGCTTTGTGCTTTAGGACTGTAGCCTCACCCATGGTGACTTGACCATCAGCTGCAATGGCGGTCTTTCCGTTCTTCGTGACTCCAATAACCGTTGTTGAGCGAATCATTAACACAACCCTACCTCCGAACCGCTACTTTCATCCGTCTTAAGGCCAAGTGAATAATCGGGCAATACAAATTGTTTCCCTGCTTTGCTTCGGGGGAGCCGTCCTTTTGGCGGTCTTCTCTGTTTTCACCTTCATCAGCCTTCACCAAAGCTTTGCTCCCGCTTGGATACTCCTCGCTGGCGGGGCTCTACTAGGAGCCGCCGGGTTGCAAGCCCAAACCGCTTTACGGAACGGTCAAGATGAAATCAAACGAACACAGAACGAAGCTGAACTTGCCCGAGCCCAACTCGATCGTCAACGCAGCACCGTCGATTCCCTAGCAGATGGCCTAGACGTAGCCATTTTCATCTGCGATAACCGAGCGGGAGTTCTGTACGCAAACCGACGGGCCACCGAGATTTTTCGTTTCGAAGACCCCATCGGCCGGTCAATCCTCGCCATTACCCTGAGCTATGACCTAGAACAGTTGGTGCTAGAAGCCGGTCGCCAAAAACAGACTCAGCATGCAGAGATGACCTTTGCTTATCCGGAGGAGCACATTGGTCTAGCCAAAGCGTGGTCCAGTGATGTGAACTCAGAGCGAGTGTTCCTCAGCATTTATGAGATCACCGACTTGCGTAGGTTAGAACGCGTGCGTCAGGACTTTGTCAGTAACGTTTCGCATGAGTTAAGAACTCCACTGACGATCATTCGGTCGATGACCGAAACCTTGCTGGACGATCCAACACCAGATCCCGTCCTCTCCGCCAAATACTTACCAAAGATCATTAGCGAGGTGGATCGTCTTTCAATGATCTCCAACGATCTCTTGATTCTGAGCGCCGCCGAATCTAATCCCGTCCGTAAGCAACGGTGTGATATTGCCGACCTGTTCAGAAATATCCTTGAACAACTGACATCAAAGGCCAAAGAGAAGGGTTTAGAGACCTCATTCCAAGGTCCAAAGCAGTTTATCATCGAAGCAAACGGTGCCCAGCTCACACAGGTTGCAATGAACCTGATTGAGAATGCGATCAACTACACAAACCAGGGCACCATCTGGGTCTCAGTTGCAGAAGAGGATGATCAGGCCGTAATCAATGTGACGGATACCGGTCTAGGCATCCCAAGCGAGCACATCAACCGCATCTTCGAACGGTTCTATAGAATCGATAAGGCCCGCTCACGCTTTTCCGGTGGCACCGGTCTTGGCCTAAGTATTGTAAAACACATCGTGGAATCCCACGGTGGCAAAGTAACGGTCGTTTCGGCCCTTAACCAGGGTTCTACCTTTACGGTTAGACTCCCTATTGGTCATCCTGAGGAAGAAGTCGAAGCCTAGACGTTCCCATTCGCCCCTGTCTCACTCAGACAAAATGGAGGGGATGGCAAGAGTTTTTCTCATCCTTGGCTCTATCTTCGCTTTTCTCAGCGTCGCTCTTGGCGCGTTTGGAGCACATGGATTGAGAGACCGTCTGTCTCCATCCAGCCTTGCGATCTATCAGACAGGGGTTCAATACCAAGCCTTACATGCTTTGGCTCTGCTGATTTGCGGCGCATTATGGTATGTCCGACCCGAGCTCACAAAGTTAAAGCCCGCCGGAATTCTGTTCACAGCGGGCATCTTTATCTTTAGTGGAAGCCTTTACGGCCTCTCTATCTCCGGCATTCGATGGCTAGGAGCCATCACCCCTATCGGAGGCGTTTGCTTCCTTGCCGGATGGGTCGTGGTAACTATTGCGGCGGTTTCACTCCCGGCAAATCCTCGTCCGTCGTAATATCGACAGTATTGGTTTCCTTTGTGAAGTTCACATCTGCACCAAGCGATTCCGCGATAAAGCGCAAAGGCACCATCATTCGACCGTTAAGGGTCAGGGGAGCTACATCTAGTTCGATCTCAGCTCCATTCCGAGTTGCTATTCGATCGCCCAAGCGCAACTCAATCGTCTCGTTGGCTCTACGAGCGTTTACACGATGATGAACTGAGTTGTATTCCACATGGGCGCCAATTGCCTCAAACACACCCCGTACCGGGACCATCATTCGGCCCACTACGGTCTGTGGCTGAGTACCACTAAACGCCACAGCCTTACCGTTTACTTTCACAACCGGGGTGGGACCACCCGCTATCGCAATGGCCCCAAATCCCAGAATGCCCAAGAATAACGCCTTCATGATTAGCCTCTCTTCAAAGTGATCTTGGTTGGGTCAGATGTTTTGTCATCTCCGCCAAGAGTAGTCACCGTGACAGTGTAGGTAATGTTGCTTCGACCCAAACCAGTATCCAGATCAAGCTCCTTGGTAGACCAGTTTCCTTTGTCGTCAGCCTCTACCTCCACTTCGCTAATCACTCCGCTCATCGGGATGGCCCCCAATAAACGCTGAGTAAATTCAATGCGCACCAAGACCTTTGCTTTGGCATCGCTCTTACCCTTGAAGGTGACATTACGACCAACCGTTGCTCCATTCTGATGGGAAGTAATCGTTGGCGCAGCCAAGGGCTGATCACTTGCAACCTTAGAACCTAAGGTGACATCGGTTGTAAAGTTCTCACCGGCTTTCGTTTTGAACTTAGCCGTGGCAATCACTCCATCCAAACGGTCTGTTCGACGCACCACATAGCTTGCCGTGTACTTACCGGAAGTTGCTTCTGCCATTTTCAGGGTACGGAGTTCTCCAAGCTGGAGAGTGACATCTGCCCCTGGCTCACCAGTCAGAGTGAACAATATTTCATCTCCGGGCTGAATCTCCTTCGCCGCATCATGCTTGAACGAAGTAATCACATTGGCTTTATCAACCACGGTAAAGCTCCAGCTTCGAGTGGTGCGATTCCCCGCGACGTCTCGAACCTCCACAAGCACATCATGCTTGCCGGGAGTCAATTCCTTGTCTGGGCGATAAGCCAATAGATTAGAAGTGATCGTCGCGTCGCTTGTCACATCTTTTCCATTGATCTGGATTCGAACCTCGTTCGAGTCAATACCTGTACCACTCTGGTCATCAAACACGGCGGTGATATTGGGACGTAAGCTGTTGACTCGCCCATTGTTATCCGGCGTCGCGGCAGAGATTGCAGGGGGCTGATTATCGACCTGAAAATTCGTGGCCGACTGAATCAGTCGTTCCTCTTTCCCAACGCTTAGCTTTGCGATAGCCGTTGCCTTACTGACTGTAATGTTTCCCTTTGAGTTATTGGGGACCACGAAAGAGCCGGTATAGACTCCACGGGTGGATTCCTTTAAGGGTACGTCCTTAACAACACCCGGAATCTGAACACTTGCCGCTCCTCCAGGGGTTCCTCGGAGCGTGAACTCTACGGTTGATCCGGCACGCATCGCGGTTGTGGCAGATACGTCAAAGTTCTCAATATCAATGTTTGCGCTGCCGCCAGTCGTTGGGGGAGTCGTTGGGTCTGTCTCGGCGCCCGTTTCCGTTGAGATTCGAACAGCGTAGGCGGCAGAATCCCACCGTACATCGACTCCAAGGGCTTCACCCACAAATCTCAGTGGCACCAAGGTACTTCCTCGGAACTCCATTGCAGGTACGTCCAGAGTTACTTCGCGACCATTTAGGATCGCAACTCTCTGTCCGAGCGTAAGTTGAAGATCAACATCTCCACGGTTCGCAGTGACGGTTTTTGTGGAAGCCTGGTAGCTAACATAAGCTCCAAGTTTCTCCATGACCCCTCGCAAGGGAACTAATACACGTCCATCAATACGTTGCGGCGACACACCCGTGAACCGAACAGGTTCACCATTCACAAATACGCTGATTGACTGGGCAAATGAACTGCCCGCCAATGCCAAACCAAGGGCAATTACTCCACTTTTCAGCATTTTTCCTCACTCCTTAAGCGGTTAACTTCGAACCCTCAGACGGGTGGTTTTAGAGAACTGTTCCCTTGGTCCCGGACCCTGTAAACCCAAAATGCCCAGGTTCCTGGGAACCTGGGCATCAATGGATGTGATCGCTTATCCTTTTGCCGTCGTAATGACTACGCTTCCGACTTGAGGCAAAACTTGCCACCAGTCTCCGCTTTTCTTAAGGACTTGTGCCTGAGCAACCGACCCTTTACCAACCGGAATCCAAATGGGCTTGCCTTTCAGATAGGATGGAATCTCAAGAGTGATTTTAGGCATCTCCTGAGTTGCCCGCAACAAAGAGTCGGGATAGTCTGCGCCATTCTGTGATCCTAGAATTAGCATGGACTTTCTCCATATTGATGCCGGGAAAAGCGTGTCCGCGTACAGGCATAAGCCAATGTAGGCATCCATTCCGGGTTTACCCTTATCCGCAAGTTGGGCTGCGCTTGGAGCTTCAGATGCAGCCTTGATGACCATCGAATCCACATTCTCTTTCACCCAAGCTTCCATCTGCGGCAACGTGGCCCCCATGACATCATCAGAGCCAATAGCTCCTCGCTTCATCTGGTCGCGCAGAATGCGCATAAAGAATTTTTCACCGAGGTAGCCACTTGCCCAGTGTTCGGGAGACGTGTAGCCACCCACTTGTGGCAAAACCGCGTGCCCATACTCATGGGCAACTTCCCTTGCCATCTCTACTGGCTTAGTAAAACTTCGCGCGTCGTAAATGTAAATGGTACTGACCGTGGTCGTCCTTCCATTCACAATCTCGGAGCCAGTCAGATGCTCACCACCCGCTTCACCGCCAAAGCATACGTAGTAATCAATGATTCCATTGTTATGCTTGTCCGGATGGCGAACTCGGTACTTGTTATACAAGACATCCCACATTCGAATGCCCTGCCGTGCAATCAATACCGTGTAGTCATAGTCGCGCTTCTTGATCTGACTATAGACACGAAACCGAATTCGAGCCTGCTTCTGCCCCGTGGTTGGGTCAGCCGGAGCATCATCATCTGGGCCGAATGCACTTGTCAGCCAGTCGAACTGCCAAGGCTCCGCGGGATCGCCGAACTTTTTAGGAGAAAACTTCGGCGGATCCAAGGGCACATCCCTCACGTAGTAGTACAACCGCGGCGGTTTACCTCCTGGTTCTGGTAGAGGCAATTCTCGGCCAATAACCTGCTGACCAGAAGTAAGGATCGCCGTCGCGGCTAGTAAGCTAAACATCGTTTTTAGTGTCCCAAATGCTCCAAGTATCTTTCTGCATCAATCGCCGCCATACAGCCTGAGCCAGCCGCAGTGACCGCCTGTCGATAGACGCTATCTGCAACGTCACCCGCCGCAAAAACGCCCTCAACATTGGTCTTGGTGCTTCCTGGCAAGGTTTGGATATAGCCAACATCGTCCATATCGATAATGCCTTTCACCAAGTCACTGTTCGGCTTATGGCCAATCGCAACGAATACGCCATTGATTGGCATTTCGGTTTTCTCGTCCGTTGACAAGTTGTGAAGTCGAACCCCAGTCACTTTTTTAACCGGATCAGTTTGGCCTAGAATCTCGTCGATAACGGTATTCCAAATCACCTGGATCTTCGGATTCTCTAGCACGCGATCCTGCATGATCTTGCTTGCCCGGAACTCGTCTCGGCGATGCACCACATAGACACGACTGCAATGGCGAGTCAGGTAGTTCGCTTCCTCCATCGCCGTGTCTCCACCGCCCACGATAATCACCTCTTTTCCGCGGAAGAAAAAGCCGTCGCAGGTAGCACAGGCACTCACGCCAAACCCGCCAAACGTGACTTCGCTTTCTAAGCCTATCCACTTCGCGCTGGCTCCAGTTGCCAAGATAATCGAGTGGGTTTCATAAACCTCTTCACCCACATAAACCTTGTAAGGTCGAGAGGTTAAATCTAGCCGCGTGACCTCTTTATGCTCAACTCGAGCCCCGAAGCGTTCCGCTTGCTTCTTAAAAAGCTCCATCATTTCCGGCCCCATAATGCCGTCCGGATATCCAGGATAGTTCTCCACGTCGGTGGTTATCAT
Source organism: Fimbriimonadaceae bacterium (assembly GCA_037190145.1). GTDB lineage: Bacteria > Armatimonadota > Fimbriimonadia > Fimbriimonadales > Fimbriimonadaceae > 55-13. Next base: position 109,547 of record JBBCJU010000002.1, on the reverse strand, counting down.
TAACTGTCCACCCGGTTGGAGGCCAGCGAAAACCAATGGATTTAGGTCTGCACGTGCGTTGTAGAGGGCCGCTGTATAGCCGGCTGGCCCCGAGCCGACAATGATCACTTTTTCTGCCATAGCTTTGGTCTTTTCTAAGTGGGAAGGTTACCCCTCGCGAAGCACCTTTAATCTTGTTATAAGCCAATGGAGTGAGCCCGATTACAAGGACCTATCAAGTTCCCGGGAATCTGAGACACCTAGGTTCTCGGGAATCTAGAAAAAGAGCCGTTCAGACTCCCGAAGAGGCATCAAGGAACCCACCAATATGTAAAAGGAACTGAACATTACATCGGAATAGGTTCAACGGAACCTACGGTTATTAGCGAACCTGAATTGAGTTGATTATTTTCTTAAACTCGTCTGCGGCTTCTTGTTTGTAGCCAATATCGTGATAAGAAAGGAACGCAAATCTTTTCCTCCCCTCTGCCCAGACAAAGCAGTGGACGATGGCTTCTTCTTCTTTCGACTCAGCCGTGCCCAACCTTCCTTTCAGCGAGCCAATTTCATGAACTTTGAAGTTCAGAGAAAGCCCATCGATTTCTGCACTTGAGGCAGCGAACTCATTGATATATTCATCTTCCTCAGCCAAATCGACATCATATCGATACCACTCCCCTATGAATTCAATTCGGGAGACATCAGACAGCCAGGAATAGAATGTCCACTCCGTGGTGTACATGAAGTCACCATCATCATATTCCAGCGGACCCTTTTCGGGTTTGGACGGAAGTTGAACCGTCATCGGCACTTCACGGAAATCGTATACCGCCCACCCTTCTGGCTTCTTTTCGATTTCTCGAACTTCGCCATAAAACTCCCGTGGTTGAGGCTTGCCTTTCACATACTTGGAAGCGATGTACCCACCATAAGCACACAAACCTCCAACCGTTAGGACGCCAATCGCCAGAATCACGGCAATTGCCGCCCAAGGCGTGGGCTTCTTCTGCACCGGTGGAGGACCAGGGATATGCATGAGTGACAATCTAGCGGATTTGAATGCGGCTTCGCAAGGAGTGGCAAATCGCTATCGCCAGGGCATCGGCAACATCGTCGGGTTTTGGCGGCTTGTCCAGACTCAGAAGTTTAGTGACCATGAACTCCACTTGTTTCTTGTCTGCGGAACCGACGCCCACCACCGCCTGCTTCACTTCGGGTGGGGTGTATTCCGCCCAATCCAAACCCTTTTCACTCCCCGCCAAGAGAACGACTCCCAAAGCCTTTGCGACGTCCAATGCTGTTGTTTTATTGGCGGCGAATATCTGCCGCTCCGTCGCCATTGCATCGGGACGATGCTTTTCTATAAGTTCCAAGACTTCCCGGTGAATTTGAGCCAGCCGCTCCGTAATGGCAATTCTTGGCGTCTGGATCAAACCGTAGTCCAGCATGGTCATGCGCGATCCTTCCCGCCGAATCACACCGTAGCCCACTCGCTCCAGACCAGGATCAATGCCGAGAATAATCATTGGGATTTTCGAGACGCGAGAAGGTGTGAATTGGGCTTGGGAAGCAAAGCATGGTCGGTTTTCATTTCATAAACCCCTTATGTTCGCTTGAACTTCCTCATCAGATCATCTGTACTCAACGTAATGGTGATCGGTCGACCATGTGGGCACATGTAAGGATTCTCCGTCGTCGCCAAGTCCACAATCAACTTCTCCATTTCCGCATGACTTAACGGATCACCGGACTTCACCGCCATATGACAGGCCGACGTAATCCAAATATGTTCCCGACTCGGCACTAGTTTACGCGCCACGCTGGAATCGACCAGTTCATCGACCATATCTCGAAGAATCTTGAGGGGATCTTTGGATCGAATGGCGGCAGGAACCGCCCGCACCACAAAACTCTCTCCCCCAAATGGCTCGATATCAAACCCAACCGCGATGATCTCCTGAACCTTTTCCCCCAAGAGCACCGCCGACCGTTTATCCAAATGCAGAGTCTGGGGAACTAGGAGTGGTTGCTGTTCAATCGCCGAACTTCCTTTCAATCCACAGAGATATTCGTAAAGAATCCTTTCGTGAGCCACATGCTGATCCACAATCACGATGCCGCGTTTGGTCTCCGCCACGATGAACGTATTCATCGACTGCCCCAAGACCTTGAGGCCTTCCAGCAGTTCTCCAAATGGATAGCGATCGGGTTGCATCTGGGCCGGGGCCTCAATCCCAGATGCCGGCAAAGGAGCTTCGACAAGAAGAGCGGTAGCAAGGTCTGGAACTAAAGGTCTGAAGCCACCGCCATCTTGGGGCCACGTAGTAGGCGCCACTGTTGGCAGAGCGTCAGTAGTGTGAGTTCGCCAATCTTCAACGGCACCAGCTCGCTCAATCGCACGCAAAGCTTCGTTCGCAGTGGCTACCCCCTCTGCATTCGGCATCATGCCGTGATGCATGAGAGCGCTCTTGATCGCCAATCGAATAGCGTCGAATGCCTGGCCCTCCTGCTGAAACTTGACTTCCGATTTCGTTGGCGAGACGTTTACATCAACCCGAGCGGGATCAATCTCAATCATCAGAGCAATCACGGCGTAGCGTCGATCTGGAGTTAGGTCTCGATAAGCTTGGTCCATTGCCGCCGTTAGAGAACGAGTCCGCACCGGACGACCATTAACAAACAGGTACTGATAAGCTCGGGTAGGACGGTTGATATGAGGAGGGCTCACAAAGCCGCGAATCCGCATTCCCCCAATCTCCGTATCGACTTCCGCGAGCGATCTTCCCATTTCTCGCCCCCAGACATCAGCGATTGCTTCCAACATATCGCCGCTCCCCGAGGTACGAACCGCTTTTTGTCCGTTGTGAACCATCGAGAAGGCTACGTGCGGATAAGAGATCGCGTACTTGGAAATAACTTCCAAGCACTGTCCCAGTTCCGTAGTATCCGATTTAAGGAACTTGAGTCGAGCGGGCGTATTGAAGAAAAGCTCTTCGACCAATATCTCGGTTCCCTTTGGTCCCGCTGCCTTTTGAACCGGCTGCACCTCTCCGCCTACAATCTTAATGACCGTTCTCAGGCCATCCTCTTCGGCGGTGGAGAGGGTCATTCGGGATACTGAAGCAATGGAAGGCAATGCCTCCCCCCGGAATCCCAGGGAAGAAACATCCATCAAGTCGTCTACCGAATCGATCTTTGATGTTGCATGGCGTTGCAGAGCCATATGCGCATCTTGCTCAGACATTCCTCGACCGTTGTCTCGGATACAAATCAGGCCTTTTCCACTATCAATCAGCTCGATATCTATCTTGGTGGCACCCGCATCCAGAGCGTTTTCAACAAGCTCTTTAAGGGCCGCAGCCGGACGTTCTACTACTTCCCCAGCAGCAATCTGGTTGACAGTGTGAGGGTCGAGAAGACGTATTCGGGGCTCAGAAGTGGTCAAGGGTGTATTGGTAAGACGGTGGACTCCTCCATTATGAACCACCAAAAAACCTGACAAAGTCACTGAGTTTTTGAGGCAAGGGCACCGAGAATCTTCCTAGGTTGCTCGGCATTCGGTCGTCAGCCATATGCGCTCATGTTCGTCATTATCGGCATCGTTGTTGTCCTTGCCGCCACCATGATTGGTTACGTCATGCATGGTGGCCAGATTGCCGTATTGATCCAGGTCAACGAATTCATCGTTCTCGGAGGATGCGGATTTGGCTCCTTCCTTGCCGCGAACGGAATGAAGAATGTCTCGGCTTCCATCAAAGGCGTGATGGGACTGCTAAAACCTGATCCCTACACGAAAGATGCCTACCTGGATGTCCTGAAGATGATGTATCAGCTCTTCAATGTCGCCCGAAAAGAAGGCTTGCTCGGGTTAGAAAAGCACATTGAAGAACCAGAGAAAAGCGACATCATGAAGAACTACCCAACGTTCTTGGCAAACCATCATGCAAGCGCTTTCTTCTGCGACACTTTGAAAGTCATTTTGACCGGTGCAGTTGGCCCCCACGACCTCAGTGAAATGATGGAGTTGGACCTTGAGGTCGCTCACGCCGAAGCCGCAATTCCCGCCGACGCGGTTCAGACCGTAGGCGATGCGATGCCGGGTTTCGGAATTGTTGCGGCGGTTTTGGGAATCATCATCACCATGGGCAAGATCGGTGGCGAAGCCGCTGCCGTTGGTCAATCGGTTGCCGCAGCGCTGGTCGGTACGTTCCTCGGAATCCTTTTAGCCTATGGTATTTTCGCCCCCATGGCTCGCGCCATGCAGCTACGACTCAACTCGGAAGGTCAATACCTAAACTGTTTACGATTCGCACTTTTCAGCTTTGCCCGTGGCGAATCGCCAATCACCTGTGTGGAGTTTGCTCGACGAAACATTGAGCCCAGTGTGCGCCCAGGATTTGCCGAAATGGAGAAGGGAGTTAAGGACAAGGCGGCCTAAAAGTGAATTGCTGATGTTGAATTCCAGCTCAGCAACCTAATCACATTTGAAAGATCACACCCATGGCTGATACCCCCATCATCATCAAAAAGAAGAAGAGTCACGGTGGCCATGGTCACCACGGCGGCTCTTGGAAGGTGGCTTATGCTGACTTCGTTACGGCGATGATGGCGTTCTTCATGGTGATGTGGATCATGGGCCTTTCTGACGAAACAAAGGCTCAGATACAAGGCTACTTTAATGATCCAATGGGGTTTGTAAAGAACCAACCCAAGCTCAAGATGAACATCTCTCCCCCTGGTGCGCCCAATTCAGGAAAGGGACCAGGTTCTGGGGAAGCTAATGAGGGAGATGAGAAAGAGCTTAAAGCCATTAAAGATGGAATCACGAAGAGGATCTCTTCGTCAGCAGACCTTCAGAAACTCCTCAAGTATGTGGAGATCAATGTAACTACGGAAGGATTACGAATCGAATTAGTCGAATCAACCGTTGCCACGTTTTTCCAAAGCGGTAGCGCTCAGATTCTTCCCCAGGGAATGGAATTTGTAAAACGCATCGCACCCCTCCTTTCGCAGACTGGACGCCCCATTGTCATTGAGGGACATACAGACGCCAAACCTTATCCTGGAGACAGCTACAACAACTGGGATTTGAGTGCGGATCGAGCAAACTCAATGCGCCGGGCTCTTCAAAAGGCCGGAGTTTTAGCGAAACAGTTCGATGGCATTCGAGCTTTGGCTGATACCCAACTAAAGCGACCGGATAAGCCGTTTGATATTTCTAATCGACGGGTCAGTCTCTTGCTGCCCTATTCAAGACCGTCGTATTCAAACAAGTACCTACCAAAGGACGAGTTCGAGAATCGGTTAAAAGTATCTCAACCAGAGCCAGTAGACATCAAGACTGAATAGCGTCGAGTCTAATCCAAATCTATATCTCCATTTGAGATAGTTCATTAGCCTTAGGCTGCGCCAAATCCACGTTGAAAACGGCTTAAAGAAGCTTCAGGGTAATCAATTGAAGACAAACGGGCGTAAGCAACTGATACAAAGTGCGTGAATTCTGTCGCACGGTTAGGATACGATTGTTAAAAGATTCCCATGACGAGCTTTGCGGCTGCACTTGTCCTTGCCTTCCCTGCCCCTACATATGCCCCCGCCCAACCTTGGGCTCTTAACTTCGCGGCTCCTCCTCGGATACCCCTTGTGGGCGATATCAATGCTGACGGATATACCGACCTCATATCTGTTCACGGGCCTGGCGCCAGCATAATCGATGTCTCACTGAATGTCCAAGGGCAAAAAGCGGGACGACCTTTTCAGGCTTTGAATCCTTGGGGCAAAGATTGCCAAGCCGCCGTAACCGCTGAAATAGATAACGTTCCCGGAACAGACATTCTGGGCTTATTTGACGGACAAACTATTCGGTTAGCGGGAGCCTATGCGAATCGCCGTCTGAAAGACTCTGAATGGCTAAAACTTCCTAGGGTTCTAGAGAATCCCGCCTTGGTTGTGGAAGGACAAACTCTGTTTGCCTTTAGCACCACGAATCGAACGGCCTACCGCATCGACCTAAAAACAAAAAAGATTGAGAATGGCCCAAAACCTCGCCTTCCTCGCGGCCCCCACATTACGTTCGAAGCAGATATTGATAACGATGGCGATAAAGATCAGATCATCTATCGCTATGGCAAGGAAAAGCACACGGCCTATCAGGTTCTGGTTGCACGCCAAGTTTCAGCAAATGAACTCGATCCAGATTTTGATGGCTTGACCAATGAAGAGGAAGATCGGCTGGGCACTGATCCTTTAAATCCCGATACGGACGGAGACGGACTTCTGGACGGTTGGGAGGTAGGCAAATTTCGCGATCTAGACTTCAAGGCTCTGGGCTGCAACCCGAGGCGCATGGACATCATTTGTTACGTAGCTCGCTACGATGATGTGAAAGATGACCATTTTCGAAAGGAGCTTGGTCGTGTGGTCGATACCTATTCCAAGCTAGATGTGGTCAATCACGATGGATCGAAAGGATGGGGGCTCCAACTGATCTATCTCAACCCAATCACCGGCGATGACAAGAAGAACGCTTGGTGGGCGAATCGAGACAAGTTTCTGCCTTACAAGCATCGAGGGATTGCCCACTTCATGCAGGTGAGCAATGGAGGCGGAGGACAAGCTGATCAGCTAGGCGACGGGGGAGGCTGCGGCGCGAACTCTCTTTGGGCTGTCTTCCTCCACGAGTTTGGGCACCAGATCGGTATGGATCACAACGGTTTTTGGGAACCAGCTTACTGCCCCATTTACCGCAGTTTGATGAACTATGCGTACTCCTATAGCCTGGAGGACGACCCCAACAAGATTGCTTACTCGAAGGGAGATTTAGTCGGATACACACTCAAGGAAACTGATCTCAGTGAAGAGATTCCTTTGCCTTATGAGAAGGTGAAGTTTCTGGAGAAAGGCCCTTATCGATTCCGCCTAAAGCCAAATGGCAAAACCACGCTCATAGACTGGAACTGGAACGGCATTTTTGGCGAAAAAGGGATTCGCGCAGATATCAACTATTCTTACGCAACGGGAGGAGGACGTCGTGATGACGTGGGAAAGAGCCACACGGCTCCGGATTTGGCCGTGCATAAAGACAAGGCTTATGTCTTCTATGGACAGCCCAATACACCCGGCGATAAAAAGAATGACCCCACCCTATCTCTGAACAATCCTGGAAAACTTCTCTACCGAAAGCTCATTGAGCCTTTTCGTTGGGAAGAACCTATGCAGTTGAGCGATGAACTAACCGGTGATCCGGTTGCGATCTCTCACAACGGATATCTGGTTGTCTTTTATCCCACATCAAGAGGTGTTCTAAAAAAGACGATAGGAGTGAATTCAGAGCCGGAGGTCGTGGCTTCGAACCCGGCCTTGGTGCCGAGCGTCGGAGCCAGCGGAGACCGCCTGTATGTATTCCTTTGGAATCCAACCGACTTATCGGTCGCATTTCGAATGATGGTGAAAGGTAAATGGATTGGCGATGGACAGCTTGCGGAGAAAAGCACCATTCCAGTTGGCATGACTTACGACACGATTCGCAAACAAGTCGTCGTGGGCATGGCTCAAGATCAAGATGAAAAGCTTCTTTCTCGTTGGCAAGTTCGCTGGTACGAAGAAACAAGGACCGGCCTTGCCGAAAAACGGATGGATTGGGTCGGTGGTGAAAAGGGACAACATCGCGGCAAGTCGCGATGCACATTGCTTTTTGAACGCACTCGTGACTCTGGTCCCGAGGGCCGCTTACGATTCTTTGGACAAGGATTCACGACTCCCCAAGCTCCTTGGGCTTGCGCTTATGTAGCCGAACAGATTGCGGATAAATCTGTGAATGGCGGGTGGTTGGTCAAGCGCTACTACGATGAGTGGACTCAAACTCGATCTGCTCCCGCCGCAACTTGGTATAAGGGTGACATCCTGTATGCCTATCGGTGGGTGGATGGCGTACAAGGTCCAACGGATAACAATTTGCACGTGGCTTACAAGGCGATGGGAATTGACGACACCCCAATGGGAGACCATGACGACATCTCGTTTTTCCGAGATTTCGGGATCCGTCATTCCATCATTTATTTAGGTGAGCAGTAAAAGATTTTGTCGATAAGTCGCTGAGTCGATTTTTCTGCTCCCTTCCTGCCCTCTGCCCCGTCCCATCAGACGTTAGGGATAACGCACATGGCAGAACTCATCGGCAATCTCTGGGAATTCAATCTCGCCAAAGTTGTAATAGTGGATGTCACGGATGACTACAAACTCATGCAACCTCCCATGCCTTCGGACTATTATCCGGTACTCATGGAGGTGTGGCTTCCTCGCCATAACCTAAGCCATGCTTTGCCCGGAACCAGTTTGGTGCAGGGTTACCTCTATGATTGGCATGAAACTCCGACCGACCAGCATAAGCCGTGGTATGTGGGAGTGGTGATGGAAGATCTAGCCCGTGCTATCGATGCAGATATAACCACAATGCACCAAGGCTAAAAACCGGCAAAAGCCAGAGACCATGCGGTCTCCAGCCTATCGAATCCGGTCAGCAATAGTACGCCGAATCATCGCGTCTGCGATTTCATCACCCGTTGGATTGTAAGTCCCCGATTCAATCCGAGCCTTCAAATCCGCGATCTGATCTTCTCGATCGCCCATTGCAAGTACGTCTTGCGTCACTTCTTCAGCCAATTTTGCATCCGCATCACGGTCCAAAATTCGGCCTTGGTTCTCGATTTCTGTCACGAGGGCAGAGCCCGAGAGAATCTTCTTTACTTCGTTGTCTGATATCCGCATGGTTTTATCCTTAGCACTGATCTCAGACAGGTATCCCGGCTATCTCGTTTTGCTCTTTGAGTTTCCTCTCAAGCTGGGTGAGACCCGTGGCTTTGCGTGTATAGAGTCGCCTCTACCGTGCCTTTTTCTGTCGCAGACGTTTTGTCGCTGATATGATCTTCGGATTGTCTCCCGAATCTCTTTAGGGCATTTTCAAAAAAAGTCTGACAATTTGCTTTAGCTTTGTGCCTTAGTCTAAAAAACCGGCACAAAACTTGCTTGCTGATGAGAATACCGGCTCTTTTAGGAGATTGAGTTCCAAAGTTGCTGTACTTGTTCCCTTGCCTCGGGCAGCTCGCTTTCAAAGTCTTCCCAATGGCACTCAAAGCTCATTCTTTCATCGTAGCCCAGTGTTTTCAGACGATTCATAAAGCCCAAAATCTCTGGAGCTTCTGCAAGTTTCCATGTCCGATCCTTGCTTGCCAGATGCACATGGGCGGGAGCAAATGGCAACTCCCCTTCCCAGAAATCAGGTTGCTCTGCCTGAGCCCCAGGTTGGTGTAATGCATGGTAGCAATCCGCAGTGAAACTTAGTTTCCGGTATCCCATTATCCTAGCCAGATCACCAAGGTAATTCCCTACGTTTGTTTCCTCTCTACGTAGAGCTTCGGGAGCAATGGTCACACCATAACGCGCCCCAATATCTGAGCAGATTTGGACCGCAGATAGAAAATCATCCTCTGCAGTATCCAGGTCATAGCCCGCAGGAGATCGACGTGCGCCCCCACTTCCAAAGACCATCACCTGCACCCCAGCCTTGGCCGCTCTAGGAATCATCCGCTCCGCATAACCCCGGATATCCCCTTTATCCGGTCCAACAATTTTCAAGTCCCCATGAATAAACAGGTTTGTCGTTTCCACTGGAATCACATCCAACGCATCCCAATCCGGTTCTTCCACCTGACCAAACCAAGTTCCAGCCGGGAGCTCCACGTAATCAAAACCGGCTTCTATAACCTTGCTTGCTTTGTCCAGAGAACAACAAACACCGAATCGCATGGCGTCAGTCTACATCTGCATAGCTCTCCAATCAAATCGTCTTGTGACACATCTGTTGCGATGCCTCTATTGAATGATCTTTAACGATCACGCCATTCAACTAAGTAAACTCCCAGCAACTGCACTAGGAGACAACGATGCCTCGATACCACGCCCTCGGCCAACTTCCCCGCAAACACCATATCCAATTCCGCCAACCAAACGGCAAACTCTATACCGAGCAGCTGGTTAGCACCCACGGGTTTAGCGGACCCATGTCAACGACCTACCACATCAACCAACCTACCGAGGTGAGTTCTTGGGAGGATATGGGTAAAGTTGAGCCTATTTTCTTAGATTCAGAACCGCTTCACCATCGCCACTTAAAGACGCGGCGGATGTCGCCAAAGGGAGATGCCATAACCGGTCGTATCCCTCTCATGGGCAACCGAGATGTGATCTGGTTTCAAGCCAATGTAGCTGAACAGATGGACTACCTTTATAAGAATGCCGAAGGAGATGAACTTCTTTTCATCCACGACGGATCAGGGCAGATGGAGTCCATGTACGGTGTAGTTCCCTTTAAGCCAGGAGACTACATAGTCGTTCCTCGTGGCACCATATACACGCTCGTTTTCGACCAACTTCCGGTTGCGATGATTGCCATTGAGAGCCATGGTCAAATCACGACACCCAAACGATATCGTAATGATTACGGGCAATTTCTTGAACATGCTCCGTATAAGGAACGCGATTTTCGTCCTCCAACCGAGCTCATTACTCATGATGAAACCGGAGAGTTTGCGGTTCACGTCAAAGCTCGCGGAAGAATGACCAAGTATGTCTATCCTTATCACCCGTTTGATATCGTTGGTTGGGATGGATATGTTTACCCTTACGCATTCAACATTAATGATTTCCAGCCGATAACCGGCAAGCTACATATGCCACCACCCATCCACCAAACCTTCCAAGGCGCTGGATTCGTAATTTGCTCTTTCTGCCCAAGAATGCTGGATTACCATCCCGAAGCAATCGTGGTTCCCTACAACCACTCCAATGTGGACTCTGATGAGGTTTTGTACTACTGCAACGACAAGTTCGGGTCTCGTAAAGGCATTGAGGAAGGCAGCATCACCATCCACCCTCTGGGAATCCCCCACGGACCGCAGCCAGGTGCAACCGAGGCCAGTATCGGCGCAACCAAGACCGAGGAATTAGCCGTCATGCTTGATACTTACGCTCCTTTGAACCTAACCAAAGAAGCTCTAGAGATTGAAGATCCCGGTTATTGGGAAAGTTGGAAGACGGTTCGATAAAGTCTGATCAAACTAAGACCCTGCACCACCCCAAATTGACGCAACATATAAAACATGGGTCGATTTGGGTTACAGGTTTTAGATATCGCTTTCTGGGTGTTTCATACCGGCCTGGTGATCTTTAACCTTGTTGGATGGATCTGGCCTAAAACCCGACGTTGGCATTTAGCCACTATTCTTGCCACTGCCGCCTCGTGGTTCATCATGGGAATTTGGTATGGCCTCGGTTACTGCCTGTGTACGGATTGGCATTTTCAGATCCGAGATCTTTTAGGATACAAAGACAACTCCCCAACCTATGTTCACCTCATGATCAAACTCTTAACTGGGGCCGACTTGGATCCTAACATCGTTCAAACAGGAACGGCGGTCGGATTCGTTTTTGGCCTAATCATGAGTCTCTACACAAACTTCGCCCTCCCTCGTAAAGACAAAACTCAACGGAACCCAGCGTAGAATTCGTTACTACTGGATATGTTGGAGGGAATTTACATGATTAAACGATGTATCACATCTGCTTTGGCTCTCGGATTGTTTGCTGCACTTGGATCGGCGGCTATCGTCACCAAGAAAGTTGAGTACAAACAAGGCGATACCGTCCTAGAGGGCTTCCTTGCCTACGACGACTCAAAGACCGGTCCTCGACCAGGCGTTCTTATCATTCATGACTGGGATGGCATTACTGGCTATGAAGAAACACGCGCCAAGATGCTTGCGGAGATGGGTTATGTCGCTTTTGCCGCTGATATTTATGGCAAAAACAGCCGACCTAAAACAGTCCAAGAGAACGGCCAGCATGCTGGGAAGTATCGTGCTGATGTTCCCCTCTTTCGGGCTCGTCTCCAAGCGGGCTTGGAAGAGCTAAAGAAGCAAACGAACGTTGATTCCAAAAAAACCGCCGCGATTGGCTATTGCTTCGGCGGGGGTGGAGTCTTGGAAATGGCCCGGAGCGGTGCAGATGTCGTGGGAGTGGTTAGCTTCCACGGAAGCTTGACCACCCCCTTACCTGCGAAGGAAGGTGGGTTTAAGGGCAAAGTCATGACCGTCCATGCCGCGCAAGATCCTGCGGTTCCCATCGAGCAGTTTGTTGGCTATCTGAACGAAATGAGGGATGCAAAGATTGATCACCAAACGGTGGTCTATAACCTAAATGTCCACGCCTTTACCGTGATTGGCGGTGGGCAATACAATGCTGATGCCGACCGGCGAAGCTGGATTGCCATGCAAGACTTCTTCAAAGAGGTTTTCGGCGGCTGAAAGATACTTGTCTCTCCCTTCACCCAGTCTTGGTGAAGGGAGAGGATAGATTTAGTACATGCAACCTCCGCGCTTTTCTATTGGAAAGTATGGGATTGCGATCTTTGGAAGTTTAAATCCATGATGGCCAATACCGTCCAGCACCTCTTGAAGCATGGATCGGGAGTAGCCATCCCAAACCTTGGGATACTTCGCCAGCCCTGACTTCGGTGCGCTATAGGTCATTTCTAAACTCCGCTTTGCACCGAAGCCCTTGATCAAGGTCTTCTTCGCATCCGGAAGCAATGGAAAGGTGATTTTCATCTCTCTCGCAAACTTTTTGGCTGTCGCCAAGTCTGCGTTAATGATGCCTACAACATCCACCTTGCCTTTCAAGGATGTCGCCAAACGGTTGAACCTTGGGATCGCTTCTGGATTTGCAGGACAACCCAGTTTCATAAACAAGAAGATCGTCGGCTTCCCTACAAGGGCCGCTCGACTTCTTACCTTCCCGTCCGTTGAAGTCACACGATAGTTGGGTACTTCATTTTTGCAAGCTTGAGCAAACCCACAAGCTAGGATCGCCAATAGAAGCAAAGCTCTCATGGTCGACCTCCAAGATTCTTGGGATCAAAGGTTCCCGCATAGACTCCGTTGGCAAGGTCCCTCCACCATAGCTGATTCCACTTCCCAAACTTCGCATGCCCATCCACGTACGTGTAGTTGCTTCCTTGTGAAAATGCCGGGAGTTTGATCTCCTTTGTTTCATCTTTTGTAGCGTCAAACGTCATGCCTTGCATGTATGCGTTTGCAGTTTCAGAGGGGGTTCCCCAATAGAATGGGTGGAAGTGGTCTCGGGGAGAGACATCATCCCTAGCCAAAGCGACATAAATCACGTTGGCCGGAGCCTCAATACTTGTGGTGCTGGAGTAGGTTCCACCGCCACCGTAGCTACCGCTCATGAAAGCGTTAAGTAAATAGCTTGTGGTTCGATATTGACTCCAACGGGGATCGCTAAGCGGTGCAGTCTCGTCAGGCCATTTTGTACCTTTTGGAGGCCAAAACGAACTTGAGTCGCCAGGAGATCGGAATAGATCCCAACTCTTTACATAGGGTTGAGTTCGTATGGCCCACGAGTTTGTGGCAGTGGGATAGCTGGTTAGCGGAAAACGATCATCGTAATCGCCCGCATACAACAAGAAACCTGTCCCAACCTGACGCATGTTTGAGAGGTCCACAGTCTTCTTTGCAGCAAGCTTTGCCTGCGCAAACACCGGGAACAAGATCGCGGCCAAGATGGCGATAATCGCGATCACAACGAGCAATTCAATGAGAGTAAATCCCTTGATTTTCACGGATAAGTCCTCCTTACCGTTGGTCCGGCATTGCCAAAAAGGCAATGCAAACATCAAGCAGCTAAGCCTGATTCGGGGGAGGTACGGGAGGCGGAAAGCTGATCGTGCTATCACTCGGCAAGGAAGTCCAAGGTTCTTGATAAGGCTCAAGAAACCCATGGGGTGTTACCAGCACGACCGGAGTATAGAAGCACTGTAGAACCGGAACCGCTACGGACGCTAAGTGTTCCGCCGACTTTTTCTCCGCACAGTTGCACTGAACAAACACCTTATCGCCGGGCTCAGGCGCTCGCTTTTCATAGCGAACTACCTTTCCACAGCAAGTCACTGGTTCCAGAATTTCTTGTACGGTTGCCGTTGGGCATTGCACGCCCGACGGAGTCCTTGGATGGTATTGGAAGGCAACGCAACCATAGAGGAACATCGCCATCATCACGGCGAATACCGCAAAGCGTCCTCGTTCGGGGTTCCGGGTAGTCCGGCGTTGCACCCAAGAAGGATACTCGGAACCTATGCGAACTTACCGTGGCTGGCTCAGAGTCTTATCTTCCAGATAATCTTTCCGATACTTCAGCATCTCAACAATGTTCCGCTCATGCTTGGCAAAGTCGGTGAAACGGCTTAGCTTCTTTTCAATCGCCAATTTCTGAAGCGTGGTAATGAGGGGGCCGTAGCTTCCAGTGTTTACTTTCCGATCCATCAGCGTCGCCATTCCGGCTTCACTCTTGATAAAGTCGCGCACCTTACCGGTCAAGCTAATTCCCGCAATCCCAATATCCACAGTGTCATCCGCTGGATAGTATTGCGACTTAGCCGTTCGAATCTGCGCCGCACAGAAAGCTTGGCTCTTTAGTCCGGCTCGCTGAAATGCACCGATCAAGCGCTTGTCCTCTATGATCCTCCGATTGGCCTCGGCTCCAACCGCTTCAAACCCAGTTTGCCAGTTCAGAGCTACCAGATAACCATTTGGGGTGACATCCACTCCAAACCTCCTGAAGTCCTTTTGGAACCCGGCAGCATCTGATGCCTTGTAGTTCAGCATAAGTTGCCCCAGGGAACCGGCTCCGTCTCGCAGAGAAGCAAACTGAATGAACCCTACGGATACGAATCCCGTGTCGTAAGTGTTTACAGAATCGAAACCACCTTCAAGGATCGAAACCGCCTTCATCACCCGGGACTCGCTCTCACTGACGCCCGCTAACTTGATCAAACCATCAAGCTCTTTGGCGGGAAGACTGCTCACCCTTCGTCCGGCGGAAATGATGCCTTGCTCAAACCGGTAGTAAGGGTATCGAGGACGCATCTTCGTGTTGTCTTGATAGATCAACTCCGTGCCGTCATCGAACTTAATCTTATGCTCCATCGGCACCACGGCTTCTGCAAACGGGGGAGGATCCCCAGGAGCTGGATTCTGAACTTGAGCTCCGGCAACTGTACTCGTATAGGGCTGCTGGATAAAGACTTGCAAATCCATTGGCATAGGGCCAGGATAGGGCGGTTCTTCTGTGGGGACTGAAGAATCCACTACGGTGGGAACGGTACCCACGACCATCGCATTGGCTGCCAAAGCTACCTGTCCGGCTTGCCAACGGTCGTAATCAAACTTCTTGCCGATCCAGTCATCCCAGACCTTATCACGGTCGCTCTGGCCCACTATGTCGCTGGTTGGCTTCATGGCCACGCCTCTGGCACGATTGAGATGCCACAGCCAGGTAGACCCTCCCACACTTAAACGCACATGCCAAAGACCGGCTGCCTTGTAGTTCTTTGGCGGCAGTGTGACATACCGTCCGGGAGTCGACCAATACTTGATGACCGCCGACTTTTCCTCCGGCGAAAACTGTAAAGGGGCCTGGACCGCTGTCGCGATCGCTCCTATGATCATCGATTCAACCAGCATTACAAAACCTCGCACCATCCATAGCGCATCCTCTATGTTATCTCAATAAAACTCTCCCTCTATTTGATTTGCGCCCGATCTCGGTCGGCCAAATCACAAATGAAAGCCATAGGAGAACCTATTTGGAGGTCATATGGTTACCCAGGCACCAGAAGCAATAGAGTCTCAGATATCCTAAGCCGATAACGATTTGGTACAGAAAGGAAATTCAATGAAGAAACGAATCGCACTGATTGGACTTGCCGCAACCGCAGCTATTGCCTCTGCGGCCATGCTTACCTCTAAAGTCACCGTGAGCCTTGCCGGCAAGTCGGTTACCGTCGACTCTGTGGTTGTATCGGGAAAAACCTATGTTTCTCTGGATCAACTAAAAACTCAACTTAACGCTCAAGGCGGTGCAAATCAGCTTGGCGCAACCAGCGGTGTACTTAACGAATGGCTGTTTAACGGCGTTTGGCGATTCCGAGTAACTGGAGTTGCCTATAGCGAAGACGCTGGAGGATGGTTGGCTTCAGTAGAGATTCGAAACGGTTATAAGTCATCCATCATGCCAAAGGATAACGGGATGGCCTTCAATGCTTCCGACGGATTCTTTCTCACCTTTTCTGATGGCAACACCGTAGAACCATCGGATGGTGCAAAAAACGAGATTCAGGACTCCATTGGCCTGAAGACTCTTCCTCCTGGAGGCGGTACAGTCGCCAAGGTTCGATTCCCCGGTGAGCCGGACTGGAAGCCCGAGAAGTTGGTTTTTGAAATGAAGCCAGTTAAGGGATTGCCCTTAGTTAAAGAGCCTAGCTTTAGAGTTGACCTAACAAAGTCAAAATAGCCAGATTTCCCTTGGTAGGGTGTCGTCCGTGGGATTCTATCAAGGGGTTTTCACCTTGGCGTTCGGGGGTTGCCTTCGGTTAAGCCAAGCCTGTTGGATTCCAAGCTGAACAAACAGCACACTATATCGTCCGGTAATATCACCAGACCGATGCGCATGGCAACGCTTAGGATCATCCCTACTCTCCTCTTCTGTTTCGGCGTCGCTTATGCCGCTGACCAGAAACCTTCATCCGAACTTAAGGTCTCGGCCAAAAGCGCGATCATCGTCGATGAGGCAACGGGACAGATTCTTTACAAGAAAGACATCCACACTCCGCGTTATCCTGCCAGCACAACAAAGATCATGACGGGGATGCTTCTTATAGAGAACTGCCTCCCAACCGATTGGATTGTTGCCCCTAAAGGTGTCGATAAGATTGAGCGGTCGAGCATGAACTTGAGGGTTGGGGAGAAAGTTTCCGCCCGAGGAATGCTCTATGCACTGATGCTCCGTAGTGCAAATGATGGTTGCGTCGCCGTTGCTCACCATATCAGTGGCTCTGTGCCTGAGTTCTCTAAGCTCATGAATAAGCGGGCCAAGGATATTGGTTGCTTGCACACCAACTTTAACAACCCCAATGGGTTGAACGATAAAAAGCACACCACCACTGCATACGACCTCTCACTGATGGCCCGTGAAGCCATGAAGTACGAAGAGTTTCGGCAGGTGGTCAAGACTCAGAAGAAGACGATTGTGAGAAGCATGAACCACGAGGATCTTTTGATGAAGAGTCACAACCGTTGGTTAGAGAAGGATGAAACCGCCGATGGAATCAAGACTGGCTTCACTCGGGATGCGGGTCGATGCTATGTTGGCAGCGTCACCAGAGACGGCTACCGAATTATCACGGTCATCCTGAACAGCGAAGACTGGCAGGTGGACCATAAAGCGATGGTGGAATGGGTCTATGCCAACCATAAGCGAACCATTGCTGCTCCTGCGGGGGCTGAGGTTTCTCGGATTCCAGTTCCCAACAGCACGCCAGAAGCGCTGTCGGTGGTAACGAATGAGGACGTTTCTTACCTAAAGCGGAGCGGAGTTGAGCCTAAAGTAGAAGTGAATTTAACTTCTGAAGTCAAGGCTCCTCTCTCGGCAGGAACCCAGGTAGGAGAAGCCACCTTTTCTGATAGCACTGGTTGGCGCAAGACCGTGCCTGTAGTAGCGGCGACCAGCCTAGAGCCTGATCCCTTTATCCTAAGCACTATGGGGGGTAAGGCTGGGTTCGGTATCCTGAGTGTTGCCCTGATCGGGGGAGTTGCCAGTCTCCGCTCGCGCCGTCGGGCCAGATTTTATGCGAAAACCTCCCGCTCGACGTTCTTCTAAGTCCGGTTCTGATAAAGGCCAAAGCTATTACTCCGCTTATGAGAGTCGGGGAGGGCGAGGGCGTACCAAAGGGCCTGAGGATAAATCGACGCCTCAAGCTCCGAAAGGTCCAGCAAGAAGCTCGGCAAAACCTGCTCCAAAGCCCAAGCCTGCCTCTAAGCCAAAGGCAACGGAGTCCAAGGAAGAAGGCCCGATGCGTCTTCATGTTTACATTGCACATTCTGGACTGTGTAGCCGACGTGCGGCAGAGAAGCTGATTGAAGAGGGCCGTGTAGAAGTCAACGATGAACTAGTTTTGGAGATGGGCATTAAAGTCGGCCCTGAGGATGAAGTTCGCGTAGACGGAAACCCGATTCACGTAGCCAAGCATTACACGGTTCTGCTGAATAAGCCAACTGGCGTTGTCACCACGCTCAGTGACCCTCAGCGCAGGCCCACCATTGTCCGTTACCTGCCCGATTACGGAGTGCAGTTAAAGCCCGTTGGAAGACTGGACATGGATACCGAAGGTCTTCTTATCTGCACCAACGACGGAGACTTTGCCCACCGTTTGGCGCATCCCAGCTTTGGGGTAGAGAAAGAGTATCAGGCCGTGGTCGAAGGGCTCATTACCGATAAGGCGATTAGAGACCTTCAGCGCGGCATCTTTATTGAGGGCAAACGGACGTCCCCGGCGAGGGTTGAGGTGATCCATACGGATACTGCCAAGAACACAACCGGCCTGAGAATCACGATTCATGAAGGTCGTAAACGCCAGATTCGCGTGATGTGCGAAATGGTTGGCTTCCCGGTTAAGGCCCTCAAGCGCATCCGAATTGGTCCCCTAAAGATCAGAGGTATGCGCCCAGCAGAGTGCCGACTGCTCGGTAAGGAAGAAGTCAACGAGCTTCGAGCGATTGTCGGCCTGCCTCCGGTATGAGGCTCTTCGTTGCGGCCGACTTGTCGGATGAGCAACGAAGCGAACTTCGAAACCGAGTAGACGAAGCACGACAAGCCGCGTCCTTTGACTTCATTCGTTGGCTCCCTGAAGAAAACTGGCACGCAACCCTTGCCTTTATAGGAGACAAAACCGCCGAGGAACTTGAGACAACACTCAACGGAATTGAGGCGGAATTGGCAACGACAAAGCCCCTTTCTGGAGCGCCCTCCAGAATTCAAGGGTTTCCACATCGCAACAAGCCAAGGCTATTGGCGCTCAGGCTCTTTCCGGAGGAGGGCATTAAGCGGCTTCACTGGAACTTGTCCCAAGCTCTTGGTATCCGGCCCGACAGAAACTTCCGCCTGCATGTCACGGTTGCCCGCTTTCGAGACTTGAGCGAAGAAGATGCTCACGCCCTAAACCAAGCGATCAGGAACCTTCTGGTTTTTGATACTGACCGTTGGCAGTTTAGGTCGGTAACCCTATATGAAAGCATCTTAAAGCAGTCGGGCGCTCAATACCGGGCAATCCGGACTTGGACACAATAGGCTCATGAGCGGTTTTGTGAATAACGTCTATGTCTATGAAGACGAAGACATGGAGCCGATCAATTGGCGGCGATTTCCGTTTAGTGTTCCCTCGATCAAGAATATGGGGACGCTTGACTTGCATCCGGCGATCACCTTCCTGGTGGGGGAGAACGGATCGGGCAAATCCACTCTTATTGAAGCGATGGCTATCCGCTTGGGGTTTGGAGAGCAGGGCGGCACCCGGAACTTTACCTTTGGACAGCGAGAGGTGGATGGTGGGCTTCACGACTATCTGCGGTTCGACAGGACGCCCGGGCATCGCCGCGAAACAGATGGCTTTTTTCTGAGGGCGGAGAGTTTCTTTAACGTCTCAACCGAGATCGACAAGTTACAAAAGGTGGATGGCAATACGTATCGTCACTATGGAGGCAAGTCGCTACACCAACTTTCCCACGGAGAAGCGTTCATTGCCCTGGTCCAAAATCGATTCCATGACGAGAGCCTCTTCTTCTTGGACGAGCCGGAGGCTGCTCTATCACCCGCCCGACAGTTGGTGCTGCTAAAGGAGATTCATTGGTTAGTTCAGAGTGGCTGCCAGTTCGTTATCGCCACCCATTCGCCGATTCTGATGGCGTATCCCAACTCCACTCTCTACTGGCTGGATCAAGATGGGATTTCGAAAAGAGACTGGGACGATATCGAGCACGTAGATCTCACCCGAGCCTTCCTCAATAGCCCCAAAGCCTTTCTAAGACATCTTCTTGATTAGAATCAGGTCTATTTCATTTCACAACTTTCAATCATAATTGAAAGATGAATGCGAGCGAGCTGCCCAAGATAGCAGACTTAAGCACGGACCTCCTCCGTACTTCCAAGTGGGAGAGATTTCAGCCGCTCCTGATGCCTTACTTCTGGGCATTGAGCTTTCTGGTGTCGTGGCACTTTGAGCATCGATGGGTCAGTATCGTGTGCCTTATCTTGGTATTCTCTGCCTGCTCTACTTCCACTCACGATGTAGTCCATGGCTCACTAGGGCTGAATCGTCGGTGGACTGAATGGCTTCTGTTCTTACTGGGTGCACCCATCCTTGAGAGCGGACATGCTTATCGCCTGACTCATCTGGAGCACCACCGGATATTCCCAGACCACCGAGACCTAGAGGGGGAAGCAGCACACATGCCTATCTGGAAGGTGATTCTCGTGGGTCCGACTTTCCTTCCCCGGCTCTGGCTCTGGGCCTGGCAAAAGGCAAAATCGAATCCCAGGCAACGCCGTTGGCTTCTGGTGGAAGCCTTCTTGCCCGTGGTTGGCTTGGCCATCGCCTTATTGCTTTATCCGTTATCCGTAGCCCCTTTGGCTTACGTCGTTATCGTTGGCATTGCCAGCTGGTTCTATCCGCTGTTTGCGGTTCACTTGCCCCATAGACACTTTGAGGAATCCAAGATTTCACAAGCCTGGACTCTCCGCGGCCACCTCATCCCAAGACTCTTCCGCCCCCTTGCCTACCATCTTGAACACCACCTGTATCCAATGGTTCCTAGCCACAATCTGCACAAACTAGCCATGCGGCTGGAACCGTACTTAGTAGACCAAGGCGTCCGCCTGTTGCACGTGCCTTAGTTCTAGGCGTTTAGCTAACCTTAGCATACGAAGGCCAATACCTCTAGGTTTAGCATGGACTGAGAGGTGCATACATTATTTCTTCGAAGCCTGATAATAGAAGTAAAGCTGATTACCTTTTATCCTACGCATTTCATCACTATGCTCCTTAATAGCTTTAGTAGCGGCTGCAATACCACCGACAACCGGCGTAGCTATTGCGGCTGCGCTAACGGATAATGCTTGACCAATACCAAAACCAATTGTTGAGCCCGCCATTGTAGTAGGAGTTGTAAGAGCTGCAATGGCACGCGTGAACGCAGTATTTGATTTAAGCGCGTCTTCTATCCTTTGAATCTCTGGAGAGACTTTTTCGTGGTACATCAACTCAGCTTCTTTTGCGAAGTCATCTTCCCAAGGTTGGGCAGAGATATCTCTACTGAAGCCAATCATGGCCTCCCTAAACGGCTTAACATGCGGAGTCAGCTCTTTCCTGATGTCCAGAATTGTTGCCATGTCCGAAGATACTACGGGCAATCGCTCGATGAAGTCTGCCGCAACAGACGGATGCTTACTGCCCGCTGCCGCGGTAGGCCGATCAACTAATCCCAGCTCTATCCCGCTATTCAAGACTTTTTTGGATTGCTCATCCAGTAAAGGCAGATTTGCGCTTTGCTGAGTGATAGTTTCCAAGACCTCGAGAAAATGGTAAATCATTGTGCTATCCATGTTCCCGTTGCCGATGGGTTGGACTGTTATCAAACCAGACCTAATTGCTTTTTCCAATTCTTGCGAATGAATTTGCCCGAATTGATCGCTCATGGCATCATTCATTCTCGCTCCAAGACCCTTTGTCAGTCGCTCAAATTTCTCACGCATAACAAGGACATCCTTAGGAAGACCTTTTAAACCTTTGGTCAACCGCAATATGTCTTTCATTTGAGATAGCGACTCACTATATTCTTCTGCGCCCATAAGTGGCATGAAATCGGCTAGCAAATCCAATCGTTGGTCGGGAGAGGCGGCTCGAAGCTGCTTCATAGATTGAAAAACAAATGCTGGAATGCTATATAGGGTTACATGGTCAGCATAAAGCAATGCCGCTTTAACTAAATGAAGCGTCGGTTCAAGACTTAGGCTGCTTGTGAGTCCAACGGCAATAGATACGCCAAGTCCATTCTTCGGCGGTGTTGAAAACGTAGAAAGTTTGTACCCATGTCGCAAAGCAGTCTGTGCAACTTTTACAGGGTCCGGTTCCATGTGCATATGAGGACTATATCTAGCCAATCCCTTACATTATGAGAAAAAGTGGAAATATTGATTAACAATAGCTGTGTTGTTGAATGTTTACAGACACAGGCGTGTCTGGTTAAGTTTTTGTAGCTCGGAGACTGCCGATTCGCGACCTCGCCAGGCCACATGATCCATCATACGAGTCAAACTTCCGAAAAACCCATAATGTCAGTATCTATGCGAGTTTGCTTAAAGATCGAATTTGCATTCAAGTTCAAACCAAGGAAGTGAGGAGTCATGAATCCGGAGAATTCTTGATCTTCACAAAAAATGATATTCAAAGAGGTTGGATAGGCCGTCAACCCTTCTATGAAATACGGCAATAAAAGGTCTTTCAAGCCAGACTCATGGACTTCGTTGGCCCACAGGCTGAGCAAGCGGAGGAAGTACAGGGAAGAGGAGGGGCATAGCTCTTCACGGCCATGCCCAACCATCATCGATCGAGAATGCGGCGGATAGCAGAACTTAGCGCGAGCAGATGGCTAGTGGGTGACCGCTCCCTTACTTGCCGGGCCGACCAGCTTGGCGTATTTCGCCAAGGCTCCCTTGGTGTATCGAGGCTCAATTGGCTTCCAGGCAGCCTTTCGTGCGGCAAGCTCCTCATCTGAGATGTGGACCTTTAGAACGCCGTTCTCCGCATCCACGGTCACCGTATCGCCGTTATTCACTAGCGCAATCGGGCCGCCATCCATCGCCTCGGGGCATACGTGGCCCACCATCAGGCCTCGGGTCGCTCCCGAGAATCGGCCATCGGTGAGAAGGGCGACATCATAGCCAAGTCCCTGCCCCACTATCGCCGCCGTTACACCCAACATCTCTCGCATTCCCGGGCCACCCTTCGGGCCTTCGTATCGGATAACCACAATGTCTCCAGCAAGGATTTCTCGCCGCTGAACCGCCGCCATCGCATCATCCTCACAGTCAAAGACTCGGGCCGGGCCGGTATGGGCAAGCTTCTTCACACCTGCGGTCTTGATCACGCCACCGTCTGGGGCCAGGTTTCCACGGACAATCGCCAAGCCACCGGTTTCAGCGACCGGATTATCCTTTGTTCGGACAACCTCTTGACCGCTTGGAATCACAACATCCTTCAGGTTTTCCGCCATCGTCGTGCCGTTAATGGTGAGACAATCACCATGCAGACAACCTGCATCCAGCATCGCTTTCAGCACAGCAGGAACGCCACCCACCTGGAACAAGTCCAGCATCACAAATCGACCGCCGGGCCGCAGATCCGCCAGAGTTGGAGTTCGCTTGGCAACCTCCTCAATGTCGTCTAAAGTGAGAACCATTCCCAGTTCGTGAGCAATGGCGGGCAGGTGCAGGGCGATGTTGGTAGAACCCCCAGTAGCCGCTCCGATCGCAATGGCGTTCTCAAACGCCTTTCGGGTGAGGATGTCGCTGGGCAAAATGCCACTCTTCAAAGCCTTCGCAATCGCTTCCCCGGTCTGCTTCAAAACATCGCCCCGCTCTGGGGCTTCCGCTGGAGGCCCACTGGAGCCAGGTAGCGCAAGGCCCAGCGCCTCGGCAACACAAGCCATCGTATTGGCCGTGTACTGACCTCCACAAGCTCCCGCACCGGGACAAACCGCACATTCTATGTCATGCAGTTCGGCAGCGGTTATCTTTCCAGCCGCAAACGCACCGGCCGCCTCAAAAGCATCCTGAATGGTCACATCTTTACCCTTGTATTTGCCGGGCATGATGGTGCCTCCGTACAAGAAGATGCTGGGGACATTGAGTCGAGCCATCGCCATGAGCATCCCGGGCAGACTCTTGTCACAACCAGCGATGCCAACCAAGCCGTCGTAACAATGGGCACGCATCATCAGCTCCACCGAGTCGGCAATGACTTCCCGCGAGGCAAGCGAAGCCTTCATCCCTTCGTGCCCCATCCCGATGCCGTCACTGACTGAAATGGTGTTGAACCGGCGAGGACTGACTCCATGCAGCTTAATCTCTTGCGCCACCGCCAGCCCTTGTTGGTCTAGGTTGACATTGCAAGGTGTAGCTTCACTCCACACCGTCGCAACCCCCACCCAAGGTTGAAGCATGTCCTGATCGGTCATACCCATGGCGCGAAGCATCGCTCGGTTGGCAGTTTTATCGGGACTTTCAGAGATAGTTCTGGACTTGTGTTTTGGATCGAACATTTAAATTTTGAATCGGAATAGAACGGGTAAGTGGTTAGAAACCGTTGACGAGATTGTTCGTGCAGATTTAACTTTTACGTTTGTTGTAAACGCATAGTCAATTCGTTGCACTGGAAACTGGGATGGCCAGGTATAGCCAGTAAGCCAACCGGCGGAGGCAAAAGCATCGGTAAAGCTGCGCGTCAACTTATCGTAGATTTTCCCTCGCGGTGGAAGATTGAAATCACCGGCAATGATAACATTCGGTTGCGAAGCATAGCGATTCGTCAACATCCGAACCTCTACCTCATGCATCCGTGCGATGTTCTGCATATGAACCGGAATACCTTTGCGCCCGGTTGTGTCAAGTCTGTGGAAGGAGAGATGGGCGGAAACAAGCTTCAAACCATTAGAGAATTCAGCCTCAACTGCGCCCGGGGACCCTGGAAAAAGTGGCACCACTTCAGTGCGAATCGGGGGCTCTTTAGAGGCAATGGCAACGCCACTTTTTCGAAAAATATGGTAGCCAGGAATTTCATCTTGCCCACTGCGAAGCACATCTAATCCAGTGCCTTCTTGTAAACAAATAAAGTCGGGCTTGGCCTCATTGATGATCCTAAGAACTTCGGACAATCCCCCTTTTGCACCCATCATGTTAAAGGTCATGACTGTGAAAGAGCCCTCCGCACCCGATCTGTCGGCTCGAAAAGGCACCTTTATTCCGAGCAACAGCCATCCAAAAAGAACTGCCACGATCGCATTTGTCTTTAACCAGTTGCGATTTCCTTTTCCGATACCAAATGGCAGCAAGATTAGCGTTGGTATCAACCAAATCGCAGGAGGCGCATAGGCGATGAAGGTGGAAAAGGGGTAATCCTCTGCAATCCACTTTCCGATAGCATAAACCAGGACAAGAAAAGCGATGTTGCTCACACTGAGCCACGCAAGCAAGGCACCTTTTTTCATCTGGCCAGCGCCTCTTGCGCATAGTTCAACCGCGCTGCGGCTACGTTTTTGGGCACGTCATAGATATCCGCTATTTTGTTAGGATCAAGCATCTGATCACGTAATCCTCTTCCTAAGATGCGGCCCTCCTTTATCATCACCACTTGCTCAATCTTAGGCGTTACCTCTTCTAGGTGATGGGTCACGACAATTGTGGTCACCCCACCATTCATTAGCTTTTCTAATAATTCTAAAAACAAAGCCGTTGCTTTCATATCAAGCCCTGAAGTGGGCTCATCAAGGATCAGCCCCTTCGGCTTTGCCGCCAGCGCCCTTGCGATCAAAGTGCGACGCTGTTCACCTGTTGATAGGCTCCCGAACGTTCTCCCTTGTAGATGCTCTACTTCCACCTGGCGTAAAGCATCATAAGCCTGCTCCCACATTTGATAGGAAACCGAATAACCGTGGATTACTCCTAAGGTTCCTAAGAGGCCGGAAACCGCCATTTCTTCGACCGTTGGATCACCTAACGATTTCAGACCCACATCGGGAGAAACCATGCCCAGCACTTGACGAAGCTCTTGGACGGACCAACGTTCCTTCCCATCTATAAGGGCATGCCCCCTGCCTCCGACCGGATAAATCTCATGAGCTAGCAGCCGAATCAACGTGCTCTTACCACTGCCATTGGGGCCGAGAATTGCGGTGTGCTGTCCTGGGTTGATCTGTAAAGAGACATTATCCAAGATGGCTTTGCCATCTCGAACAACACTAACTCCTTGCAGATCAACCAGTGGAATCAAGCTACTTGGCCTTGATGAATGGCATCATGCCGCGAAGCTCTTTGCCAACCGTCTCAAGTTGGCTTTCCTGGTCTGCGGCCCGATAGGCTTCCAGTCTCTTTCGACCTCCCTCCTTGTTCTCTGCAATCCAGTCCTTTGTAAAGGTTCCGTCTTGAATATCAGAGAGGACTTGTCGCATCGCCTTCTTTGTTTCGTCAGTGATGATCTTCGGTCCAGTTACATAGTCGCCCCATTCAGCCGTATCTGATATCGAATAGCGCATGTAGTTCAAGCCACCTTCATAGAGCAGATCGACGATCAGTTTGGTCTCATGCAAGCACTCAAAGTAAGCTGCTTCCGGCTGATAGCCTGCCTCAACCAAAGTTTCAAAGCCCGCTTTGATCAGAGCGCTCAATCCACCACAAAGAACGACTTGCTCTCCAAAGAGGTCAGTCTCAGTCTCTTCTTTGAATGTGGTCTCCAAGATGCCAGCCTTTGCACTGCCGATGCCCCAAGCATAAGACAAAGCAACATCTTTGGCATTTCCTGTAGCGTCTTGTTGAACTGCCACAAGAGCAGGCATTCCGGCACCGGCCACAAACTCAGCGCGCAAGCGATGACCAGGTCCCTTTGGCGCCACCATCGCAATGTTTACGTCGGCAGGAGGGTCAATCAGTTTGTAATGAATGTTTAATCCGTGGGCGAACAACAGCGTTTGGCCCGCCCTAAGATTGGGCCCAACGCTCTCTTTATAGATGTCTGCCATGGGTACATCAGGAGTACAGAACATGATGACGTCGGCCCACTTTGTTGCTTCGTCTACAGTTAGAACTTCAAGACCATCCTGTTCGGCCTTAGCCTTGCTCTTACTATCAGGATGAAGAGCGACTTTGACCTCTACGCCGCTGTCCTTCAAGTTCAAGGCATGGGCATGTCCTTGTGAGCCGTAGCCGATAATAACAACCTTCAATCCTTTGATCAGTTCAGGATTGACATCTTTTTCGTAATAAATTTTTGCCATGTTTAGCTTATTGATACACCATTGATGATCGAAATGGGGCGGAACAAAGCCATGTGTAGCTAACCTCAGTCAGATACACATGGCATCCCCATATTAACTATAAAAGTCGTAGCTTCTAACTCTCGGTATTGACCCCAATTGCAACCGCACCGGTGCGGACAATCTCCTTGATTCCAAAAGGTTCGAGAGCAGCTATCAACCGCTCTACCTCTGGGGTAGCACCCGTGTACTCCACAAAAACACTTACATGGGTGGATCTTGGTGTCTTCGCGTAAAACTCGTTTACCAGGTTATAAACCGCTTCCCTATCCCGATCTGAACAATCAACCCGGATCAGAGCCAACTCTCTTGAGAGGCTGTAGTTCGCTTCCAGGTCCTCTACCTCTACAACGTCTATCAACTTTTCAAGCTGTTTCAACGTTTGGTGCAGAATTCCTTGATCACCTTGAACCACAAACGTCAGGCGTGAATAACCTTCCTGCTCACAGTCACCTGCATTGAAGGAGGCCAATGAAATACCTCGTCGGCGGAACATAGAAACCAATCGGTTGATGGTTCCGGTTTCGTTCTGCACGAGTGCAGTTACCGTGTGAAGCTGACTCATTTCGACACTCCAGCCGTCGCCTTCGGAAGATCGGGATCCATGATCACGTTGGAGTTGTTGGTACCGGCAGGAACCATCGGATAGACGTTCTCTTCCATTTCCACCACAAACTCACACAACACGGGGCCGTTATGCTCACGTGCTTCCTTCAGAGTCTGTTCAAGGTCCTCTGCACGGGAGCATCGGAAGAACTTAACACCATAGGCATCAGCCAATTTTCCGTAGTCTGGCGAACCCATTTGAACGTGACTGTAGCGATGATCATAGAACAGCTCTTGCCACTGACGAACCATGCCCAAGTAGCCGTTATTCAACAGACAAATCTTGACGTTGATTCCATACTCAACGGCAGTCTGCAGTTCTTGCAGAGTCATCTGGAATCCACCATCTCCGCATACCGTCCAAACTTCGTCATCTGGGCGAGCACACTTGGCTCCCAAGGCTGCGGGGAATCCGAAACCCATGGTTCCAAGACCACCGCTGGAAATCCAGTTGTAGGGCTGCATGATCTTGTAGAACTGTGCCGTCCACATCTGATGTTGACCAACGTCAGTTGCCACAATCGCCTTCCCTTCGGTGTGCTCATTCAATGCCCGAAGAACGGTGCGGGAAAGGAACTTGCCCTCTGGAACGTGAAGTGGATAGCGTGCTTGCCAATCCTTCACCTGAGAGACCCACGCACCGTGAGATTTCTCTTCAACTTGGGGAACCAGAGATTCCAGAGCCAGCTTCAAGTCTCCCACTACCCACGCAATTGGATTCACAGTCTTGCCAACTTCGCTGGGATCTAGGTCAAAGTGAACAATCTTGGCTTTGGGAGCAAAGGTCTTGGTGTCACCGGTCAAGCGGTCGTCAAAACGAATTCCTACGCCCATCACCAAGTCAGCCTCTTGAACGGCCATGGTTGCTGCAGCTTCACCGTGCATCCCCATCATGCCGAGGGAAAGCTCGTGGTTTCTTGGGAAGCATCCCAGGCCGAGCAAAGAGTTGATGACCGGAATATTTGCTTTCTCAGCAAGCTCCTTCAACAGCTCAGAGGAACCTGACGCCAAGACGCCTTGTCCAGCAATGATGACCGGTCGCTCAGACTCGGCAATCAGCTTGACAACTTCCTCAACCTGTGAAGATTCTGGAGCACCCGGAATTGTATAACCGCGCCGCTCGACCTTGTCTGGGAACGGAACATCGGTTAATGCGGTGAAAACATCCTTCGGGATGTCCACCAAAACCGGTCCTTTGCGTCCGGTGTTTGCCAGATGGAAAGCTTCGGCGAGAACTCCGGGAAGGTCATCCACATTTGTGACCAAGTAGTTATGCTTGGTGATCGGGATGGTGATGCCTTGGATGTCGGTCTCTTGAAACGCATCCTTGCCAATGGCCCATGAATTAACATTACCGGTGATGGCAACCATTGGAATGGAGTCCATCATCGCATTGGCGATACCGGTCACCAGGTTGGTTGCACCGGGGCCACTGGTGGCCAGACAGACGCCAACGCCATTGGTTACTCTTGCATAACCATCGGCCATATGGGCGGCTCCCTGCTCATGACGAACCAGGATGTGTTTCACCTGGGGCCAATTCAGCATCTCATCATAGAGTGGTAGTACCACTCCGCCGGGATAGCCGAATATGGTGTCCACGCCCTCTCTTACGAGCGCTTCCATTACTATTCTTGCGCCTGAACGCACGTCGATCATTCCTCCTGTTGCCACGCCCCAGCGTTGGAGCTGCCAGGTTCCGACTGCGTTGTCGGCGCCCTTTAAGTTTCCTATTTAAGAGCAAACCCAAGTAAAAAGCCCTCCCGGACTTCTTTCCGGGAGGGCTTGCCTTGCTCAGCAGTCCATCCCGGCTAGGTAAGCCCGAGAATAAGAATGCTAAGCACTACGAGAAGAGCGGAGCCAAGACCGAGTAACGGTCTTTGGACCGCTCCGAAATTGTCTGGTGGCGTGCTCGTCTCCACGTTTATATCCTAGCACGATTCTCGGTAGATTCCAAAGATTTTTGAATTCGTTTACTATTTTCACCTTGAAACGAATCTAAAAAGGGCCATGTAGAATGGATTAGTGAACAACGAGGTGACCCCAACCGAAGGAGTGCATCGCCAAGTCGAGTCCATTCGTCGGAAACTGCTCGACCTCTCCTTACGCAATCGGATGCTCAACTATCGGGCCTCAAAGCGCCTGGGCATTACCGTCGTAGGTGAGAATTCGTTTCAAGTTCACCGGCTTCTTGTTGAAGAGGCTAGACCTATGTCTTTTGTGGGTAAGCCTGATCCTGTTCATAGCAAGCACAGTGAAAAGGAGCCTGCTGATTTTGGAGATGAGGTTGCGATCGCTGAAATGCGTCGCGCGGCAGAAGATGAGCTCAATGCATTTCTAGAATATGCTCCCGTACCAGTTGTCCAAAGCGATACAAAACTCTCCACTGATGAGTTTGAGTCCATCCTCCAGGCTAAGCTACGGGCTACTCGTCGAGAGGCGGTCTTGGCCAATGACGAACTGGGCATCAACACCCTGTTCCTTACCTTAGGCACTTTGGAATGGCGAGAATCACCAGAACGCAGTCATCGCGCCCCCCTGCTATACATTCCAGTTACGATCAGAGAAACCGCAAATGGATCTATTCGGATTCTCCACGATGGCAGCGATGTGGGCATTAACCTGCCATTGATTGCTAAGCTCACCGAATTCAATATTCGGCTTCCCGAGCTCAATGAAGACAAGTCAATATTGGACTACTTTGAGGAGGTTGAATCAACTATCCGGAATCGATCCGATTGGATCGTTCATCGAGACGAGATTTGCCTTGGCTTTTTTAACTACGAAAAATACGCAATGTATATGGATCTGGGTGGCGATACATGGCCTTCAGATCGCAAGCCGTGGATTCATGAGGATCTAGTTTCGATGCTCGGGGAGCGTTTCCCGGAAGCAAAGTCAGACATTACGGCAGAAAGCTTCATAGATGACTATCGTCCAGTGGGCGAGTGCCACGAAGTGTATAGCGCCGACAGTTCACAAACCCTCGCTATGATCCGGGCGGCAAGCGGAATCTCTATGGTGATAGAGGGTCCGCCAGGAACCGGTAAATCTCAGACCATCACCAATATCATCTCGGAAGCAGTAGCGGCCAAGAAGACCGTTCTCTTCGTCTCGGCAAAGCGTGCGGCCCTCGATGTCGTAAAGCGGAGATTAGCCGAAGTTGATTTGGGTGATATGTGCCTTGACCTGCACGACAAACTCACTAATCGACGAGAGTTTTATTCCGAAATCAAACGCACTGCGGCGCTAAGAATTCATGTCCCAGAACAAGATGAAAGAGTAAAGCGGCTAACCGAGTTACGGGATCAACTCAATCGGCACTGCCAAGCGGTCAATGAGCAAGAGGCAGCTTTTGAGGTCGCGCCCTTTACCGCGATGTCAATCCTAGCGAGTCTGCCCAAGGAGTCGGTAGAGGACCGTGAAGGACGGATGTCCTTTGATTCTCTTTCACGCTTCCGCCACCCTGAAATTCCGTCCCTTGTTCAAACTCTGAAAGTTCTTGAAGAGCGAATCCGAGAGTCCGGTATTCCCTGCGAGAACGCGTTCTGGGGTGCAGGCATCACCATTGCTGACCCCGCAACCAAGTTAGACCTGGAGCAAGAGCTATCAGAAGCTGAAGCGGCTCTGCGAAAAGGAATGGAGCAAGTAAAGAGCACGGCGAAGCTTCTTCGAATTCCTTCCCCGACAACTGCCCAGCAAGTAGAGATTTTAAGAACTTGTGCCAAGCGCGCGTTAGAAGCTCCTTCTTTAGATGGAATTGCCATCAAAACCGATGCCTGGGAACAGCACGAATCTCTAATCAAAGAAGGCATATCCAAACTCCAGGAACGACAGAAAATCCGCGAGAGAAGGTCCGGCGAAATCAAACCAGATGCATGGGAACAACTTCCCAGTGATCTTTTGCCCAGGCTCGAAGCTCATGCGCCTAAGTGGTATCGGGTCTTGGTCGGCGATTACCGCTCAGCCCGGAAATCTCTTCAAACCTGGCTCACTCCATCTGGCCCCACTGGAGTCGAAGCTCAGCTAGATCTCTTAAGGGAGTTAAAGATTGTTCGTGAGATCGAGGCGTTTTTCCAGGCCAAAGACTCCATGTTTGCCGGATTATTTGGTGTCCAATGGCAAGGGCTAGAAAGCCAACCCGCAGTCCTTAACCAGATTTCGGAATGGGTTTTCCTTCTTTATCAAGACATTGAGCAAGGCGAAGTACCGGAGGGCTTGCTCGATTTTCTTGCCGGTTCCACAACGGATCCTAACCTTCTGGCCAAAGTTGAGGAAACGGAAAGATTCGTGTCGGAGGCAATACAAGCCTATCAAAAAGCCGCATCAACCCTAAGCTATTCGTCCGCTACTGCTGTAAGTGAAGAACTGGAAACCCTCCTGAAGCGGGTTCAAAGATGGTCCACCTCTCTTCCTGCGCTGAACCCCTACATCAATCTCATGGAGGCGCGACGGAAAGCCTTAGAAAAGGGGCTCGATGTTGCGGTCGAAGTTGCCGATGTTTGGGATAAAGCATTTAGCAAACTTGCTGACTCGTTTACGCGTAGCTACTACACCGGTGTCACTCGGAAAGCAATGGAGGAAAGGCCAGAGCTGCGCACTTTTGAGCGTGTGGCTCATGAATCGGCAATCCAAGAATTCCGCACCCTAGACGAGTTCATGCTCCGCTACAACCGAGCGAAAGTCAGACTTGCGCATTTTCAGAACATCCCTCGCTTTGAAACGGCTGTCGGCAACCTACTGCAGCTAAGACTTCAATGCGAGCTTCAACGGAGCCACAAACCCATTCGATGGATCATGGCTCGATCTGGGGAAGCGATTCAGCGCATAAAGCCAGTGTTCATGATGAGCCCGCTATCTGTGGCTATTCACCTGCCGCCCGAGATGCCCCCCTTTGACCTGGTTATCTTTGATGAAGCTTCTCAGGTGAAGCCTGAAGATGCCCTCAGCGCCATCATTCGCGCCAAGCAGACCATTGTCGTTGGAGATACGCGGCAGATGCCTCCAACCAGCTTTTTTGATCGCATCGCTGACGAAAGTGAGGAAGAGGAAGAAGATGATGCCACCGAACTTGGACGCGAGGCAGCCAAGCTTGAAAGCATCTTAAGCCTGATGAGCGTCGCGGCAGAAGGGGAGGTTCGTCGACCCGACTTGAAATGGCATTACCGCAGCCTGCACCCTTCCCTTATTCAACCCTCCAACGAGCTATTTTATGAGAATCGCTTAGTGGTCTTCCCCAGCCCAGGAGTAGAAGCTAAAGGCCGACGGATTGGCGTTGTATTCCATCACCACCCTGAAACGGTGTACGAAGGAGGAGATCGCAAACGAATAAATCGCCGAGAAGCGGAGTTAGTAGCCCAGGCCGTTCTTCGCCACATCACCGAGCAACCTGACCAAAGCCTGATGGTCGCCGCGATGAACCGCGCCCAAGCCGATCTGATTTACGTAGAAGTCCAAAAACTTGAGCGGCTTCATCCAGACGCATTCCAGGCCTACGCCGCTCGATTCCCCCATGAACGTCTTGATGTTAAGAATTTAGAAAATGTACAAGGAGATGAGCGAGATGTTGTCTATATCAGCATTACATATGGTCGAGATGCAAACGGGGTCATCCGTCAGCAGTTTGGGCCAATTCTCCGTGACGGAGGTGAGCGACGGCTTAATGTCTTGATCACGCGTGCCCGGCAACGTTGCGAGGTGTTTAGCAACATCACCGCCGAGGACCTTAGGGTCGAATCTGGTCAGCGTGGACTCACCGCGCTCAAACACTATCTTGCCTATGCCCAGCGCGGCTCAGCTAATCTGGCGTTGGAAATCCAATCTGAGGCCACCACTCCGTTTGACCAAGAGATTTCTTCTTTGCTCACCAAACTCGGATATGTTGTGGACACGCAAGTTGGGACCGAAGGTTGTCGAATTGACCTTGCAGTAGTGAAACCAGATAAGCCTGGCGAGTATCTGCTTGGGATTGAATGCGACGGCTCCAGCTACAACCGGTCTCGTAGCGCTCGGGATCGTGACAAGCTTCGATCCTCTGTTCTCGAAAGTCGTGGATGGCACCTGCATCGTATCTGGTCCACCGATTGGTGGCAGAACAAAGACCAAGAAATAGATCGACTCTTGCAAGCTCTAGAAAAAGCCAAGGACGAAGCGCCCAAACCAACCTTTGTTCAGACCGAAAACGATTTGGAGCCACTAGTGGAAGAGGCCATCGAGGCTTTACCCATTGGTCGTATCGCCCAAGCCTACGACCAAACTCCATCAGCTTCCCTAGCATCGGAAGATGACCTTGCCAACTACTTAATTCAAATCATTCAGCACGAAGGCCCCATCAGCCATGACTTGCTCATTTTGCGCCTAAGGAATGCAGCGGGTTATGCAAAGACAAACCTGAGCCTACGAACCTGGTTCGACTCTTTGATTACTCAGGCGCTGGCAACACAAGGTGTTCAAGAGCAAGAGGGCTCTTACTATCTGGGTGAGTCCCAGCTTCGTCGGGTAAGAGATTGGTCAGACCGACCCAACTCAGAACGGAGGATCGACCTGGTTTCTCACCTAGAGATCGCCGCGGCGTTGATCCAGATTGTGGAAGGTGCATTTGGGATTTCTGAAGAGGAGGCCGTTAAGCAGGCTTTAGCTCTTGTTGGATTTAAGCGGGCAACCACTGAGTCGCGCAGTCGAGTATCAGAGATTGTTCAAAGCTTACTGAACGAGGGAAAGATACGTACCGAGGCCGGCAATATCTTTCCCGTTAGATAGTCCAATCTATCGATTATTGGGCGACCAAGTCGCTCGAATCTCCGCACTCCTTAGTGCGGCTGTGACTTTATTGGACCAGTCCACCTGAGCGCGTGGGTCTTCCCCACCCCTGGTCTCACGATCATATTGATCATGCTCGCGTTGGACGCCTTCCATTGTCATCCGGAATAATCGATTCAAGTTCATCGCCAAATCACGCTTCGCATCATCTTTGTTTCGCCCTCTACCCGTAGGAAGCAGATCCGCCGGAATCTGAGCAAAGCGTGTCGCCGCGAGCTCATTCAAGTCTAAATGGTGCTGCTCATGGGACAGAAAAGGATGGCTGCGATTGATCCAAGGTCGACGCCAAGTCTGGTTCCTATCCAAACCAGACCACACCCGAAGCTTCTTCACGTTTGCAATGTACGGACCTTCGCCCGTAACCTCAGATTCATAACGGAACTGGATGAAGCCCATTGTATAGGCATCGCATCGCTCATGCCGTGGATCAGCAACTCGAAACGATTCAAAAGTGAGTTGGTGATAGGGGACAAGTCCACCACGAATATAGTCTGTCCATTCTCGAGACCGATAATCATTCTCAATACCCCCGGCTGAGGCAGTCGACAAAACGAACAAAGTTGCCAATGCTTGAACCATAGCGCTTCTCCTTCTATGGAGCCAGTCTACGGAAGAGCTATGAGGAATTTGTGAGCGTTGCCAACCACTTCTCGGCCTCTTGTGGTTGGCGGAACACAAGCATCCTGCGACCCTCTTGCTCCCAGGCCTTGATCCGTGCTCGCTTACGGCGAAAAGAACGGAAATACCAGACCAAGATAGAATCACGGCTAAGAATCCCTCGAAGAGACTCCCGATTGCCGTTGCAAATCAATTTTTGGTCCAGCAGTCTGTCCAACGTCCTGCGAAATAAACGGCCCATTGATACCCATCTTGGATAATCCAAGGCAATGATCAGATCAACGTTCTTTAGCGGGACTTCTACCCAATGGCCATAAGCATTATCTAGAATCCACTGTTCTCGTTCGCAAATTTCGGTAAATATCACTTTTTGGTGCTCGAACGGCACCACTAACCATCCTGGTTCCCAGGTCAAATCATCTACAGATACATATGGTAGTCCGGTTTTCTCAGAGATTCTAGAGGCAAGCGTCGACTTTCCAGATCCAGTGACTCCATAAACCAAAATCCGAGTTGAGTTCAATTCAATTCAACTTCAACTCAGGCAGCTTGTCATTCGGTCCAAGTCGAGTCAAACTAAACAGATAGTTCGCAAGGTCTCCTGGTTTATGTCCGTCTCGGTTGCTCAGCACCACTACAACCGTATCCTCATCCAATTGCACCAGCCAATGGGAGTTAGAGCCTAGTTGCGAACCACCGTGCGAGGCAGTTCTGGCGCCCGCTACTTGGCTCATGATCCATCCCTGAGCCATATTGGTATCCCCCGTCTTAGGCTTCTGGACCGTCCACATGTCTCTTAAGGTTTCTGCTTTTAGGATCTTGCCCTGACGTACCTTTAACCCAAGTTCACAAAGTCCAATCGCGGTGGCTTCCATTCCTCCACCGGGATATTTCCAGGAAAGATCATCTCGGTTTGCCAAGCGACTCTGACTTGCCGAACGTGCGTAGATTTTAGTGCGAGATGGATTTGTCCCGGTTTCACACCCCAACCCACTCACTCCCCAAGCCTCCACTCTCTCCTTCAAATAGGTCCGAAATGGTTTCTTGGTGACCTTCTCTATGACCGCACCCAAGACAGTGAAAGCATGGGTGCTATAGCTAAACTTCTCGCCCGGCTCAAACAGCAATGGATCTTTTGAAAACCTACCAAGCGCAGACATAGAGGTTGGATAGTTGACCAGCGCTGGCTCAAAGGCATAGTGCCGTACACCTGACTGATGGCTCAGAAGATCTCGAATTCGATAAATGTGATGGGCCGGCAGCTCCGGAACAATTTGGCGGATGGGATAATCCACGTTCAACTTGCCCTGCTCCACCAGTTCATAGATGAGAGCAGCCGTAATCGGTTTGCTAACGGATGCAAGGCGGAAAAAGTCGGAAGACATTACCGGCGTGTTACGCTCAACATCGGCAAAACCAAATCCCTTGGCAAAAACGATCTGTCCTTTCACGGCAACAGCAATCGATAGGCCAGGCACATTATGGTGAGTTCGGTAAGCCTCAATCTGGCCCGAAGCAAAGTCGCTATGGGTCCAATTACCCGTAGTTTGGGCAAAGGCGATAGAGCATAACAGCCCTAGAGAAACAACACTGACCCCGCGACGGCGCATGACTCTATCCTACTCCAGTCGCTTTCCATTTAAGATTGTGGCGAGTGCTCTCTCCAAGCCACAATCCGTACCCGCTGCTAAACAGCAGGCTTACAGACTTTACAAGGTTTGAAACCCTTCTTCTTGGCCTCTGAAAGTTTGATACCGGTGGAGCCAGTTTTCAGCTTGCAGTTTTTCTTGTGATAAGCCTTTCCTGCTTCAGTCGTGTAGACAGTTGGATCAGCTGGCTTTTTGGTCTGAGCAACCGATACAGCGGTTAATAAAGCAACGGCGGTGAGGATGGATGATAGCTTTCGCATATCGCCATTCTAACCCTAAATTCGGTGCCGCATAGCGACAATTTATGGGTTCACCCTAAATACTGCTAAACCCGCATTAAAGTCCAAACCTTTGGTTCTCCGTAGAGTCAAAACTCCATCCGGATAGATACGGTATTCGGAGTAGTTTCGATCCCCAGCATTGACAACAAAGAAGTGCCCAAATGGGTTTACCACTGCGCTCGTTTGGTTCACGTGGCCGGTTGGGAAAGAAGGGGTTAAAGGGGTAGTGCCTCCTCCAATTTGGTATCGAAAAATCTCTGACGTGCCTTCTCTTGAAGCAACGAACAGATACTGGCCATCCGCGCTTATTCCCGGCTGACCAGGACGGGCAGGAGCTGATACTCTTGTCACCTCTTGCAATTGCCCAGAACCAGAAGTAGAAAAGACCGCTAACTGGTTTGATTGAATGCAAGATACATAGAGTCGAGCTTGAGCTGAATTCCAAATGGCTTCACCTGGGCCACCCACAACTGTTACAGTTGATGGCGTGAGGGGGGAAAGCTCTCCGCTCGACCCGATGGAATATTGCCAAATCTTCGATTCCTCAGAGTCTAGGAGATAAAGCGTGGTCCCGCCTTCACCCAAGATCGCGCGAACCTGGGACGTGGGCCCTGCGACCGGTTCGCCAGATTGCATCGACTCCCCATCACTTTCGATGGTATACCGATATACCAAACCTTCATCCGAGGTGATATAAATCTGAGTCGCATCCGGATGAATGCCGACGGATGTAGCTCGCCCATCCGGCAAGTCAATGGATGGCATGCGTGTAAGCCGCCCACTGGCCTTGGATTGGAAGATCTCAACGCGCCCTAGCTCATTCAGCGCAAAGAGCCAACGTCTGTCTGGGCTCAAGCTTAGCTCGCGAATCAGAGCCTCGGTGGTGTATCGGTACATTGGCCACTTCGTTGTCCCTCCATCTTCTTCATCGGGATCAGCATCTGGCTCAACTTCAAGATCATAGGCCTGCAAAACGTTGTTATTGAGTCCAGTCGCATAAAGCATGCGCTTTCGCGCATCATTGTCTCGGCTGATAGAACCACCGCAGCCGGACAAAAGAAGACTTACCGTGACAAAGAGCAAAA
Source organism: Fimbriimonadaceae bacterium (assembly GCA_037190145.1). GTDB lineage: Bacteria > Armatimonadota > Fimbriimonadia > Fimbriimonadales > Fimbriimonadaceae > 55-13. The sequence continues at coordinate 71,463 of JBBCJU010000002.1, read as the reverse complement.
CGAATCTAGGCAGAACCACACCTAGATTCTAAATCAATTTGCGATTGGCAGAGCGGTTAATTGTCTTTGTTTTGGAGCGGGCTCATTTTCTCGGATAATCTCGTTGTACAGCGAGTCCCGCTCAACTGGGATTCGGTGAACCTCTTCAATCATCTTGATCATGTTCTCGCGGTTGAGTACCTGGCTCTTATTCCCGAATTCACCTTCCTTATAGGTGATCTCATATTCATGAACAGTGCCATCCGCATCATCTGCGCCATACCACAGCGCCATTTGAGTTACGGGAACAGTATTCATGATCCAGAAGCTCTTGACGTGCTCATAGTTGTCTAGCAACAATCGGCTCACCGCGATGTTCCGCAGGTCGGTATCTGCGGTGGGTTTAGGAATATGTGCCAAATCCGTAGCTTCAGGGTGGAAGCTTAATGGAGTCATGGTGAGGAAGTTTCCGGTCTCATCCTGCAATTCTCTTAGCTGGATCAAGTGGTCTACTCTTTCCTCATCCGTTTCGATATGCCCGTACAGCATCGTCGCATACTGCTTCAGGCCCAGCTTCGCGGCCGACCGGGCAACCTCTTTCCATTCTTCCCCATTCAGCTTCTTGCCAAACAGCTCGGTATGAACACGGTCGCTTAAAACTTCAATTCCACCGCCCGGCAAGGAATCTAGCCCAGCTTCAATGAGATCAGCCAAAGCCTGCTCAACGGTTACCTTGCCCTGACGAGCAATCTCCACAATCTCAACTGCGGTGAATGCCTTCACGTGAACTCCGGGCAACACCTCTTTCACCACGCCGACCAAATCCATGTAGTACTGATAAGGAAGGCGAGGGTTGATGCCACCTACCATATGAATCTCAGTGAGGTTGGCCTCGCGATGCCATTCTAGGCGCTCTCGCACCACGTCGATGGACATCTGATAAGGTGCCGGGCCACCCTTCTTGGCATAGAACGAACAGAACTTGCAAAACTTGTTGCAGATGTTTGTGTAGTTAATATGCTGGTTACGGACAAAGTAGGTCTTAGCCCCGTGCCGCCGCTCTCGAACGATATTGGCCATGTGCCCAACCGCGTTGAGATTCGGTGTTGTATAGAGGCGCATTCCGTCCTCATAGCTCAATCGCGTACCTTCATCGACCTTCTTATAGATATCGATAAGGTCGCCAACTAACCGTTCGGGAGAAAGTGCCATGTCCGTCCTTGCATGGTACCCCAGCAACTTTCATTCCTTTTTGAAAGTTACTGGGACCCCATTCATCTGATAGAGCATCTGAAATACATCGTGGCAACTAAAACAAGCACTGCTGCCAAGATGATTAACGAGCGGTGCAATCCTCCTCGTAGCATTTCGCTGGGAGACATCGGGTCTACATCAGTTTTTGGATAGTTAAATGGCTCGTACAAAGTGCCCTCAAATGGCTTAGCTTCTACTCGGGCTCGAGAATCTGTGACAATCTGCTCTAGCGTGTCAATCCTACGACCATGATCCTTTAACTGAAGGCCAAAACGCTTCTCAAAATTCTCTTTCCGAATCTCAGCAAGGAGTCGCCCAACGATCTCAACATCAGTTCCGGTGGCTTCTACCACCGCTCCCACAGTCGCCGACTCAGACCCTCCAAACTCTTTAGAACCTAGGCGTTCCAAAAGTGTCCTCACTTCAGCATCCGACATCTGCTCACTGAGCAAATCCTCGGTCCTTAACTGGGGCTGAGAGTCCATCGATGCTTTGATACCTGGTTTTTAAGATTCAGGTTGCACTATGCACTTTCCTAACACATAAAAACGGAAAGAGTTTGGCCGAAGAAAGCCACGTCTACTTCAAACCTCCAACCTCTCGTTTGTTCCTCACTCCATGAGATTTTAGAAGCCCGAAAGTCCCTTCCCCTTCGTGATTCCCAAGAGGAAACGCGGGGACGGAGGTTAGGAAGCTAGGAGGTTCAGGCACAAAAAAGCAGCCTCTGAGGGCTGCTTTCAAATCGGAGTCAAGATCAGGCTTGTCCGCGCTTTCTGGCTTTGATCTTTACCTTGACGGTACGAGTGGAAGACTTCATCTTGATCTTCCGGACGAGTTTGGATCCTGCTTTCTTTGGCATCAGAATTTCATTTTACCAGCGTACGCTAACTCGCCCTTTGCTCGCCGAGCCTATCTCATACAGTTTAGTGTTCCAGCGACCACATAAAACGCAAAAACTGCCCCTACAAGCAAAACAAAAATGCCCACTACCGATGATCGATTCTTGTTTCTCCGATCTGCCTCCTGCTGCTTAACAATCTCTAGGCTTCGCCTAGATTCAGCTAGATACATCCAGCGAGGAAAAGTGTAGTCGAATTTTTCTGTGGACAATGAGGGTGAATCGTCCTGAGTTTTGCCCACCGAGTTTTCAGAATCCGCTCTAATTTGTGTTATCGAAGTGACAGACTCCAAGCGATCAAGCCTAAAGTCTTGATCGTCGAGCCTTCGGTCATACCGTGCTTCAAAATCTTCTTGACGGATGTCGGCCAAATGCCTTGCCGCAATCTCTAAATCTGCACCCGTTGCCTCTATAACTGCTGCAAGAGTCACATGCTCTGAACTACCCGGTGCCTCCAAGTGCAATCTTTCCAAAAGAGCGCGTGTCTCTTCAGTCGACAGTTCTTCCGCAAGTAACTGCTTCACGCGATTCTGCTCCACGGAGAGATGTTACGCGAGTAAAGTCGGAGAGGCTACAACCTTAACCAAAAATTGGGGAGCAATTTGCTCCCCAATTTCTAGTCTTTCTCTGTTTTACTTAATCTTCTTTAAGAAGAAGAGCAAAGCGCCATCCTCGCCCTTACTCTCTTTGACCGGACGAGGGCCTCGTTTACTTGGGTCAGTAACTCGGGTCAAAAGGAGGGTCATCTTTTTGCCTTCTATCTCATAGGCCCCGGAATACTCTTCCTCTAAAACGGTAGGTTCCGTTCCAGTTCCTTGTGTCGGAGGAATCGTAATTGTCTTCGTCTCTAGCCAAGCCATGTTGCCCTTAGTTCGAAGACGCCCGCCGAATGTGGCTGATCCTTTGGCGACCGCAGTTTCATCGGTAAAGAACGAAACTTTCTTTCCTTTCCATTCTTTTGCCGGTAGCACTTTGCCATCAGAGATAACCTTTTCGATGACCCAGTCACCCTTTAGCAGCTCATACTGCTTGGCGTCAGAAGCTGCAGGTCCAACGGCAAGGTTAAAGATAAAGAGTAAAAACGCGGAAATGGTTTGCAATGATCAAGTCCTCCAAGGAGCGAGTACGGCGCCGGTGATGTACTCCAATGCATATTATGAAGTCTGAGGAACCTGGAGCGTGTCGTTGATTTCTATGGCATAGGGCCAAATGCGGGTTCCAGATTTGCTGGAACCCGCAGCTTTACCTACTTCTTTGGGGGATTCTTTCGTGTCACAGAGTAAGACATGATGATGGAACCGGAGAACTTATTCTCTGGCCCAAACTTAAATGGAAATGTAGCCGCCCCATAAAAGTTTGATCCCTGCTGATCTCGTAGAGGTGTTTCCTTCAAGGGAATCTCGAACTCATCCGATTTGCCAGATTTCTGAACCGTGATTCGATCTAGCAATGTCACGCTAGTTTCCGTGTTTGCAGGCTTCACGTCTTTGCTTAGTGCAACACGGACATACCTTCCTTTACCAACCGCAATCACGCTTACCTTGGCAATCTTCTTTTCAAGATCAGCATCAACTGTAAACCGGAAGGTATCCACACCTGGTGATCCAGCCTCACCAGAATAACTCACCGTCCAAGAAGATTGAGACTTGTTTCGAGACTGTTCGCAATCAGAAGTATCGACGTCTTGAAAAAGGGAATCACTAACCGTATACAAAACCGATCCCGGCTTTTCCGCCATAAACGTTCTCTTCTTAGACATCGCCATAGCTTGCTTCATGCCCTCTTCCATCTGCTTTCGTTGAGTTTCGGGCAAATTCTTTAGAAGGTTGGGATCGATTTGAGGAATGTCAAATCCTCCGAGGGAAGCCATTCCATAGTCGGTAAACACAAGTTTGCGGTTGATGCGGGCTACATAGCTAGCATCTCGGGAGTAATAGCGTCCCTCACCATTAACATCCGCAGTGAACTGACCTATCACCTCACCATCAATCCAGTCACGAACTTTTAATGTAAACGGAGCTGGGCATGTCCACTTGGCGCGGTACAACATCTCCATAATTGGGCCCACCAATCCAGACGGACCATCCTTCAGACCAATGGCTCCCATAACGGCATCTACCAGGTCTTGCTGCATTTCCACAGACTTCACTTGAGGTGAAATCTCCATGGGCACTTCTTTCTCAACCGGCATGGCCGTTCTAGGATTGATCGTCTGTGTCTGTGGTTTGCCTTCAAAGGTCACCCTACTCTCGCCTTTGTCATTGGTTTTCTGCTTATTGAGTGCTCCGGTTCCCGTGACCGCTTGGATCAGTTGCTTAGAAGCATGCTTGGTGCTTTGCTTGATATCCCACTCAACTTCCACACCCTTCATAGGCTCCGACTTCGGAACATCCGGGTCAAAGCCAATGGTGTTGAAGTACGCACGATTTGCCTTGATCCAATCTGTAGCAGCCGTTCCATCAATGTAGAACTTTGCCACGACGGTTCGCTTTTCACCTGCACTTTTATCCTTAGTCCGAATCAGCGGCTGTCCAGGCTCCTCTACCTTCACTTCGCCTTTGAGAAAGTTGTAGGTCATGATGAATTTGGCAATCGACATCAGCGCGTTTGCCTTGCCAACCCCCTCGCTCACTTCCTTCCCTGCAACCTTCTCAATAAGCTCACTGACTAGTCCCGTAATGCCTCCAGCAAAAGCGTCTCCAGCCCAACCAGGAGGGCCATCTTGGGCCGGTATCGGTCTGATGCTTGCCTGCAGTACAGCCGACTTGCGCGTCTTTTTCAAAAGCACACGAAGTTCTTCTGACACAATCCGTGTAAGGATCAGCGCCTGAACCGGGTCCAGCTTAGACTCTAGGATGATGGGCGCATCCTTAGCCTCATCATGTGTGGTCCCCATATCAAACAGAAACTGACTCAGATTACGAAGCTCAGCTTTTGTGGAAAACATGCTGCCTTGGTAAAGAGATGTCAGGTGCTCTAGAACACTCTTTGTCCCTCCAAGTTCTCGGTAAATCGGCTCGAACATCGCCGCCAGATCGCTCAACAAAATGCGATCTCCCCGACGGTACATCTGAAGGTATCCCTGTATCTCTGTATCTGTGATGGCAAGATTGAGGTTCATGCCATCCAAAGGATCCATCAACTTCTTACGGTCATCGGTCCAGATGGCAAATCCACACTGTCGCAAGGCTTCGGTCAAGAGAGGTACCCCGTCAACTTTAGGGTCTTTTAGTTGAGAGGCAATCTCACTGAGGCGACTTCCGGAAAGGACACTCTCTAAGCCTCTATTTGGAGAATGGGTTACTAGCTTGGAATACAGCTGAGCTTGACTGCAGACAACCCCTCCCAATAAGAACGTGGCAATGGCAACGGACGATAAGACTTTCATATTAGAACCTTTGCTTTTCCCCTTCTGAGAAAGCCAAAGAAACACTACCGAAAGCAAACCACTATAGCAACCCCTCTAAGGTTAGTTTCCATTGATTTTTCGAGTCTGGGGTTAAACCCCAGACTCTAAGTGCTCCATAGAAAATGGAGGCTTGGACATCGGCTTGGCCGCAATAGAGAGCAATAGCATCTCATTATCATCGGCCGCAATCCGATTCGAGCTCATCGCGCCGCATTCAGTACAACGGTGGATAAGCGCCCATTCGCCATCCTTGCGAACCCAGACACTCACTGGTTCCATCGTTCCACCGCACATCGCCAACCGGTCCCCTGGCTTTTTGTCCAAGTGAACGCTGTGGAGACAGCGTGGGCAGTGGTTTCTGTGCTTGGTACCTGCGCCAGCGGTAGCCGCGGTGGCTCCACACTTAACGCAGACAAAGCCCATGCCGGTCGCTACTTCGCCATCCATCATTCGACGGTAGGTTTCATAGCGCACCCTTGGCAACTGTCCATCACGAACCGCATCCTTCACCGCACAACCCTCTTCTTGAAGGTGTTGGCAATCTCCAAACTTGCAGCTCGCGCCAATTCGGAAGATGTCCGGGAAGCCCTCGGCAACATCGTTCTCGATATCTACCGCAAACGATCGCACTCCGGGCGTATCCACAATCTCGGTTCCGTCTGGCAGCTGGAACAGTTGGCTTGAGGTCGTGGTGTGACGACCTTTACCGGACTTGCCAGAGACGTTACCAGTAGAGGCTGCCTCACTCACAACTTCCTCTTCGTAAGGAGCGGCTCTAGAGACCAACGCATTCAGCAGGCTGCTCTTACCTACTCCGCTGTGTCCCACGAAGACAACTCGCTTCCCCGAGATATGCGCACGAAGCGGCTCCAGCCCTCTTCCTAAAGTTGCCGACACGTTCACGCAGGGAATCCCCATAGCTCGGTACGGCTCCAATCGGTCCAACTGTTTCACCACATCCATCTCCGAGATCAGATCCAACTTGTTTACGACAATGAGTGGCTTCGCACCACCCTTATTGATGGCAAACAAGTAGCGATCAATCAATCGCGGATGTAAAGGCGGAGTTCCTACCGACACAACCACCACCACGGTATCGATGTTCGCCACAACAGGACGCTCGTTACCCGGGTTACGGTCATCCGGGCGCGTCAAAGACGTCCTCCTCGGCAGAACCTTCGTTATTCTATTTTTCGCGAGGTCGATCTCAACCTCGTCGCCGACGACCGGCCTGGTTTCTAGGCACATTTGCATCGGCTTCACCTCCAAATTAATCAATACATAGCAAAGAGTCGATTCCACCCGAACGGCGAGCCCGACATCCCCTTGAGGCTCGGAAAACACGAGCCGGTAGATGAAGTCCTCCACATTGCCGATGGGCTTCTTAGAATTTCGTTGGGCGGGTTGCCTCTGCGCTGTTTCACGCAGTTGAGCGGCTTGCCGCAAGATGTCTTTTCGTTGGCGGTCCGTCATCTGGCCCAGACGGTCCTTTAAGGCCTTTTTTTGATCTGTGTTCAACGCTGGTATTCGAATCCTTTGGGACAGGCAGGCACAAAAATGCCTGAGTCGGTAGAAAGGAATCACCGCTCTTCGCTTGAGCGGTCAGCCAGCAGAACTAAGCTAGCGGGCCCACGCGAAGAGGGTGACGTCAGCGGCGGCTTGTGTGTGTGTAATTACCATGTAAAAACTCCTCTTCGTGGTTTGTCTACATCTCATTAGAGATGTGAAGCGACATTGTAGCATAAGGGAGGATTAGATTTGCAAACAGTTCTACAAAAACCTTCGTACTACCTTCAATAATCTTCCAGCGAGCCTTAGTTGGTCAAATCACAAATAGGATCAGAAACTTGTCGACGGTCAGGTTTTGGAAACCGACTAGGCCACTCCAGTCCATTCATCTTCATTTTGGTTGCATTTCGATATAGAATCATTGACAATAGATTGCACATATTTCTAAATTCAGTGCATTACCCAAACGACAGCCTTCTTCATACAGCAATGACCAATCTGGAATGTTAAGCATAGTCGCGGCTCTGGTGACTTCACCGCTTCCCTTTATTAACCTTTCTACAAAGGGTTTGGTGCTGCAACGGGTTCTGCAAACGGTAGGAGCCGTAAGCGGTGAGCGTTATGAATGTAGTTCCGACTTGGCTCAAGAACCACTCATTGTGGATGTCAAACAAGCTGATCCCGCGGAGCTTCGTGAACGGCTCGCGTGGGTCATGGATGCCGAATGGGAAAAAACATCTACAGGATGGCGGATTGCCCGTCCAGAAAACCGCAAACGTCAGCTTCTTGAAGACCTGCGTCACAGGCGAGCAAAGTCTATTGCCCCGGTGCTCGACCAAGAGCAAAAGCTCTTAGCCGGTGAGTCCAACGCATACGAGCGAGCCAGAAAAGCGATAGAGGCCTTTCGAAAAATGTCGGCGGGTGAAAAACCAACTTTGACCGGTGGATCTGTTGATCTCGGAACACCGGCAGACCTTCTTTGTCGCCAGTTGCTGGTAGATATCGGTGCCGATGCGTTAGCCGCACTACCTCTCCACAAGCCTGTCATTTTTAGTGACAAGCCCAATCCCATGCAAAGGCCGCTGCCTAGACACGCCTCAAAGGCAATAAAGGAGTTCGTGGACTCTCAGCGATGGATCGCCTCGCTCGGGGAGATCGACTGGAAAGCTTCAAACTCCATCCAAACAGATTGGTGGAAGACGCTCATCTCCCAGGCGTCCGCGCTATGTCAGCATGGAAAAGTGCTCCTGCTTTGTATTCCGGGAGAGAACAATCTCTTTACTGTCTTGTTCGAATTCAACGATAAAGGACAGCTTTGTGCGAGTAGTAGCCGCAATCCTAACTTTCCACCAACGGCCGAAAACCTGAAAACCAGTGAGCCAGAGAAATACATTCAGCTGTCACAAGATTCTGCGGAAATTTCAAGACTCATGGGAAACCCAAAGGTGGTCCCGAGCAAGAAAGCCTGGAGCCTCCTTTCTGAGCCCACAGTGAACGACCCCGTTAGCTTTGCTCCTGCCGAGGCTGTTTGGGCCGCACGAGAAAAAGGGCAAATGCTCATTGCTCGCCTGCCCGACGAAGCTGTTCGCCTAGCAGCTCAAGTGACGCAGAAAGATCAAATGAACGTGACAGCATTTCTCCAAGCCGTCACTGAAGAATGTCATGCAGAAGTCACTCGTTCTGACAAATGGTATTCGCTACGCCCACGAAACTCGCTCCTATGGGAAGATGTTCGACTGTCTCGCACTGCGGCAGAAAGGTTTCTTAATCAGGTCAATAGAATGGGTGCTGCCGACCTTCGTAGTACATCCAAGTTTTGGTATGAAGCGGGTGACAGAGCTCCTTTATCTAGTCTATGGGGGTCACACCATCAGCTTCTTGCCAGCATGAAAATTAAAGGAGCAAATTTTGGCCTACCAATCAGCCTCTACAGATTCTTGGGCGGCCTAGATGATGCGACCTGGAATCGGGTCTTGCAAGGCAACGCAGTAAACGTTGGATTTCTTCCCCAAGAACTGAAGGACCTCTTTATGGCTTGGACCAACGGCGGGTTTGGTCGCCTAGAAGAAGCAGGAATAGGTCTTATAAGACGTTCTCAGAATGCCCCTACTACCGTTCCCGACCAATGGCTTATTGGCGCAGAAGCCATGACGCAAGGTGTTCAGCCCGGAGTTCTTTTTGAGGTTCAAAGTCAAAACTCTCTCGCTATCCAGCGCATCTTTGAAGATGGCACTTCTCTTGAATACTCTCTTAATCACCTCGTTGGTGAGACCGCCAATCAAGTCTATTCACAGGAAGGTTCGACGGTTGCTTCTGTCATGACCGATCGATACATAGTTGGTCATCAAACCCAATACCTGTTTAGAGGTCTACTTCGACAAGAAGTAGAAATTCGTAGAACATGTGGAGACATCTCAAATTTCGGAACCGAGAGAGTAGGCCTCCCATATGCTCAGCTTTCTAAGGATTTCCGCACCACTTTCGAGGATTTAGTCGCGAAAGCAATCAGAGCCTAAATGCTGTTTTACAAAAGCCTCATGTTCTTAATCCTTGTCACCTAGTTATTGAAAAGGAAAAAGGATTCTTCTGCCACAAGTCAAAACAGATTGCTAGAACGGCGATATTCATCAACGGATCATCGCCTCGGTATACCGGTCCAAACTTGCTAGATAACCGCCTATGAGCTATATCCAGCTTTGGACCCCGGAACGGATCGGCACGCCATTCTTTGATGACCCGCCGAGCGGCATTCTTCCCGCCCGAAGCCAGGACAAGTTCAAGCGCAGTGGCATCGTCTACTAGAGGCAACGTGCCCGTGATTGCTCTATCTTCAAGGGACAACGGATCGCACAACTCTTCAATCCATCGAAGGCACGGACCAGAAAGTGCGGTTCCTATCTCAACGATCGATTGCTCATGCTCTAGGTTCCAAATCTTTCGCACCGGTTCAAGTTCAAACTGCCCAAGATTAGCCTTAGCCAAGAAGGGGGGCACCATCGAACAACTCCGGGAAACCTTTGCGCGAATCTGCCTTAGCGGTTCAAAGCTCACCATCACTTCTACTGTGACCGGGCTATATTCTCCGGCAATGTGATGGGGCGGAGCATGAAAGAGAACCTCATCTAGCCATTCTTCTCGCTGACGCTTCAAGAGAGGCTGGCCCCCGTTGCCAAATAGATGGAAATCTTCGTCGTACAGCTTCCCCGCTGCAAAGTATGCCGCTCGATCTAAGCGTTCTCGGTGACTGCTCTTGGAAGAGTGCGATAGCTGGCGAACTATCTTTGAAACCTTAGGGGCAAAGTTCCATGCAGCCTGCCACTCGGCATCCGTCTTAGCTTGGAGAATACGCGGGATTCCGTCCACGTTTATCATGTTTCGCTCCGTAGAACGAGTCTACACCGGAAATGGTGGAGGTGCATCGGTTGACTTTGCGGCAATCACTCGACGAGGCTGCCAGAGAACGCCCGCCACATTCTGAGTCTCAACGCGTTCTGATCCAACTACGCCCGCGCCGCCCGCAATTCCATTTACTGCTGGTTCGCTAACTGCGATGCCACCAATTGGACACACCTTCTGCATGTGAGCCGCGATATCAATCACATGGGCAAAGTTGACAGAGGCAATGTTGTCAGGATCTGGGGCGACCACAACCCCCGCATGAATGCCCGCTCGGAGGGATAAGGGGATCCCTGTCTTGTTGCCAAATGTATTGAGTTCAATAATCCCAATCTGAATATTTTTCGCCGCCACAAAGGCTTGGTTGGGACTATCAAAGGCGCAGATCATGCCATCGCCTGCGGTTGAGTGAACGCGTCCACCGTGTTTTCGGGCAATGCGCTCCACAAACAAGTGGTACTCGTTGAAGGTGTACTCAATGCTGAGAGGATCGGCATTCTCCTTCATACGAGTAGAGCCCACAATGTCGACGCTCAGGAACGTGACCGACTGCTCCCCACTGCTAAGCCGTTGCTTTAAGTCCTCTAGCTGCCGGAGCAGGTCTTGGCGCTCCTTTACCGGATCTTTTAGACCCAACTTCTTTCGATTCTTCGCCACCAACATGTTAAGCAGCATCGCAGACACCGCTCCCACCAACGTGAAGGGGATCATCAAAGCGGCAGGCATCGATCCCGTCTCGGGAATGAGCGCTTGAAAGATGGTTGCCGCAATAAATCCAATCGCCGTAGTCAGGGCTCCTGTGATTGCCGCCGAACGAGGATCTTTGGATAAGGCAACTACGTAGCCCACCATCGTCGCCGCGAGAATTTGAACAACACCAAGTAGGCCAACAACGGAAGGCGCAACCACCACGCTGACGACGCTCATAAAAGAAAACACAACACCGAGGCTGCCTGCGAGCACATTTCGACGAACTTCGGGTTCAAGACCCAAGTATTCAGACTTTAGTCGGTGAGGGAGAGGCCGCTTCTTTTCTTCTGGGCGCAGACGGACGGCAAGCCGTACATACTCCACGGGAGCGCCCGTCGCCTCGGACACGGCGAGAATTGCCGACTCATCCAATTCACCTCCGTTCGCTTCACGGAGTCGCTCGGCAAGGGCCAACATTTGCTGAACCCCGTCATCCGTCATTTCATTCCGAATCGATTCTAGTAAGTACTCCTGCTCCAACCCCAAGCTTCCCCTACCGACGGATTGTACATTCAGAAAACTCTGTGTCAAAGAACTTAGGGACAAAGGGTGCCAAGGGTCTACTGTTTAGCTGATGATGAATACCCCATCATCTCCAGATTCCGGCTCATCTCCTCTTCTTCCTTAACCAATTACACCTTGCCTTCCAAAGATAAATACGCGATACTCAGGTTGCCGTGAAGGGTAAGCGCAAGTCTGGAGATACTACAGGAAACATCCTTGCCACTTCGGCTGCGGCTCTCCTGTTGCAATTCCTTTTCCAAGTGGCAGCGGGGTGGTATCTGAATCGGGCTTACATCCCCAGCCCCAAGTTTGCCCATGGGACTCTGGAAGCTATTATGGGTGCCCAGCCGCACGCAACTATCGCGGGGTTCCACTATTGGGGAAGCACTTTCTTCATCCTCCATAGCTTCTTCCACCTAAGCTTCATGATGTTCACAGGCTGGTATCGGCCCCCTCACCAATGGCGCTGGTTCGGAGCGCTGGCCATCTTTGGCTGCGCCATGCTTTTTCAGCTTACAGGGAACCTACTTCCCTTTGATCAGCACGGTGTCCAAACCGCCGCCATCGAAAGCGGGATCACCGCGGCCATGCCTGGGGGGCAAGAAATCGCAAAAGTTCTGTTTGGCGGAGAGCCAACGGTCAATGCAAATACCCTGCCCACTTGGTACTTCGCCCATAAACTGTTGATTCCCATTGCCTTGCTTCTCGGCATCGTCGGAGCGGTGATCACTCATCTTCGCCGAGGAGATGTTCGCACCTTCTGGATTCCATCGATCCTGATGGCCTTGATTCCCCTGCTGATCGCGATCTTGGTCACCCGTCCCTTGGGAACGGGGGCAACGGCAGATGACTACAATCGCTACTCAGCCATGGTCAGTTGGTACACCTGGCCCCTTCATGGTTCACTACAAGCCTTTAACCAGCTAAGCCCCAGCTTGGGCTGGATTGGCACCGCCGTCATTCCTGCACTGTTCGTCGGATTTCTGGTTGCCGCCCCCTTCCTGTCAAACCGCATTGCCAACGCCGGAATCCAATTTATCTTCGTCGCGTTCCTCAGCTACTTCTTCGGAACTGCGGTGGCGTTTGGCGGCAAGTTTGCTCCGTTGACCGGAACTCGCGACCCAATGACAGCTTCCCCAGAACCTAAAGCGCATAACGAAGTTCCGCTAGTAGACAAAGCATTGGCCGAGAAAGGTCGGTTAGCTTTCAACTCCGAAGGGTGCAGCAATTGCCACGGCACCGATGGACTCAAGGCTACTGGTGGACCTAAGCTAGATCAAGTCCATAAGCAGCACTCAGATGCAGAGTGGTACATCGCTTTTATCAAAGACCCGAAAAGCAAAAATCCCGGCAGTACCATGCCGGGATTTCCTGACCTCAGCGAAGAAACGCTTAAGGCGATGGCTGAATTCCTCAGAATGCCGCGTTAAGGTAGGCATCCGGTTGGCGGTGGAAGAGGTGGCTCAGTCGTTAAAAAGAATCGAAACTGTCCGTTCGGCATTGTCCGAAGTGTTCCTGGAACAATAGTGGGTAAGGCTACTTTGCAATCTAAGCCAGAGGTGTGGGCCTGATAGATGCCAGTTCCATATAGAAAACCGGTAAGGAGTGTGCTTGGCAATGAAGAAGCAACCACATCCACTTTAGTTGCATCAACACCTAACGGTGCACTGAAATAACCATCTTCATTAGTTGTATCCGTGGCGAGAAGAGTATTAGAGGAGTTGAAGAATCTCACGGTCACATTAGGAACCGGTATGGCTCCCCTGACAACCTGTCCAAGAATTGTGTCGCCAGGTTGTGCGGTTGTGTTTCCGGCCGTGAAACCAGTCGTACTGCCGTCAGTGCTACCGTCGGTAGAGCCACCTCCCCCCCCGCCGCCTCCGCAGCCGAGGAGGATCGCAAAAATGGCAACGGGAATGAGGGCGAGGTAGTTCTTCAAATCTTCACCTTTCTTAGGGACAGGGTTATACCTGTTTCGCATTTACTAGACTGTTTGCGGCTAGCTTTCGGTTCGCCTAACTTCGTCCGATACGAAGGCGTGAGGCAAGAGGTTCCCAAAAGGCATCGACTGCACTTCCCCATTCTCATTCACCCGGTAAACCAACGTTTCGGGTCCTTCTACAAATTCACTGAGAACCTGAAGACAAATGCCACAGGGAGTGACTCCATCCTTGCTGGCCACCGCAATTGCGGATATTTTTTGCCCTAGTCCATCGGCAATCATCTTGGTCACCGCCGTTCTTTCAGCGCAGATCGTAGCTCCGTAGCTAAGGTTTTCCACGTTACAACCCGCCACAATGGCCCCTGTGTCAGTTTGTAGGGCGGCACCCACCTTGTAGCCGCTGTAAGGAGTATACGCACGTCTACGTGCCTCCTGGGCGGCAAGAATCAGGTTTTCTGGTGAAGGCATGATCGCCAAGTTTGGCAGAGTTTTCTGAGCTGGCAAGCCAGTCAGAGAGTGGATGCAGAGTCAGAGTCTAGACAAACTGGAGAAAATTGTCTCCTCTACTAAAAGAGATGGAGGTGCCGAGCGGATTCGAACCGCTGAATATCGGTTTTGCAGACCGACCCCTTAGGCCACTTGGGCACGGCACCTTGTGTATTCCGAATATGGTACCCGGGGTGCACCAGATCATATCGGTAAGTTAAATGAAAGGGTGATGGAGGTGAACGTAATTAGGAATTTGGGCTCGTCGAAGCATCACTTGTAAGGCTATTGAGCATCAACAAGAAAGAGCCATCGGTAGGCCTTCTTAAACGTGTTTTCACCCATTCACCTCCATCACGCAGTTCATCCACCACAAAAGATTTGGAGGTGCCGAGCGGATTCGAACCGCTGAATATCGGTTTTGCAGACCGACCCCTTAGGCCAACTTGGGCACGGCACCTTTGGGTAGGCGTAAATTGTACCTTTGCTAAAAATCTCGGTTTTAGGTTTAAAGTTTAGGGACTAAGACTAATAAACCGAGGAACCTAAAACCGCAAACCGAATAACCAAAAGCTGGAGGCGCCGAGCAGATTCGAACTGCTGAATGAGGGATTTGCAGTCCCTTCCCTTAGCCACTTGGGTACGGCGCCGGATTTTAAGTAGACGAGTGTGAGAGCTGAGGAGTCGGGGAGCGGAGGAGAAGATTGTCTTCAGGTGAAGAATAGACTTCTCCTCTGCTCCTCACCTCCTCTTCTATCCCGCTCCCACCCCTTCAACTCCAGCGCACTACGCTCTGCCTGCGGCCTTGTTATAGACCTGCTCAAACTGGCGAGACATTTCTGTGATTGAAAACTTCTGCTCGACCAATTTGCGGCCATTCGCGCCCATCTCTTCTCGCACTTCGTCGTTTGCCAGCAGGTAGCTCACCGCTTCAGCAAGTTCCTCAGGCCTCAGGTCCACTAGAATCCCTGTCTTGCCGTGGCGCACCACTTCAGGGAGTCCTCCGACCCTTGTTGCCACAACCGCCTTACTACGGGCCATAGCTTCCAGAGCCGCAATCCCAAAGGTCTCAATATGGGAGGGCATGGTGCTCATGGTAAAAGAATCCAAAAGGCGAGGAACGTCGTGGCGGATACCCGTGAGGGTGACTCGATCCTCAATGCCGGCACTTCGAATCGCATCGTCAAACTCTTCGGCAAACGGCTCTTCTACTCTGCCCACAAACATCATATGAGCATCGGGATGCTCCTTCCGAACATCTTTCATCGCCGCCACCATTTCTAGGTGACCTTTCTCTTTGCAAACTCGACCGACCAATCCTATCAGCTTGCGTTCGCGGGGAATCTTGAACTCGTCTTTGACTGCGAGCGGATCAGATAGCGCGAAGTCAGTAAAGTCCGTTCCGTTGTAAACCGTATCAACAAACTTTTCTGGAACACCCTTTCCGTGCAACATTCCGCGCACAAAGTTAGACACCGCCACCAAGCGATTGTTGCCGCGAGCTAGTCGTTTGTAGATTTGGTCGTTGTTTGCAATGTGAACGCTGGTGACCACCGGTGTCCTGGACAACATACTTGCAGCATGCCCAATATAGGCCGACCGGGTGAGGTGGGTATGAATCACATCCACCTTATGTTTTCGAGCCTGATGAACCAGATACAGCATGGTTCTGTACCACCCTGTACCCTTCATGTTGGAGATTTTGGTAGGGATGCTCGAATCTTCCAAGACAGTCGGCAGCCAACCCTTTGATGGGCAAACTACTTTCACGAAGTGGCCGTTGTCTTGCAGCTTGCGGGAAAGGTGAAGAACATGTCTCTCTGCCCCTGATGTGGCAGAGCTCGAAATGATTTGCAGAATCCTTAACTGCGATGGATTATCCACTAGACCTCATGCTTCCTGCGTTGGGAAAATTCTACCAGACCCTACCCATTTCCGACGATTCAGACCTATTTGTGCAGGGGGCCAAAGTAAAGTCGGAGTTTTATTCGTAGGACATACTAAGCTATGTCGAATTCGTCTGCGACTATCACCCCCCCTGATGCGCAGACTGAGACACAACCCAAAAACAAGCTAAAGCGAGTCTTTCGTCATCGAGACTTCAGGTTATTGTGGGCTGGCGCCTTCCTTTCTTTCTGCGGTTCCTGGATACAAACCGTGGCGCAGGGATTTTTGGTGTATCAACTCACCGGAAGCAAGTTCCTACTCGCATTAGTGGGGACCTTGGGCATGTTACCCGTCACGCTTTTTGGCATCTTTGCCGGAAGCTTGGTAGACACGCTCAATAAGCGCACGCTATTGATCATCGCCCAATCCGTCTATGCCATCAATGCTCTGTACATGGCTTCGGCAACCTATTTTGGGTTTATCCAGTATTGGCATATTCTGGTCATTGCCGTGGTTACGGGCATGGTGTCTTGCATTGAGATGCCAACTCGCCAATCCATAACCAGTCGAGTGGTCCCCCCCGAAGATCTGCCCATTGCCATCCCGATCAATGGGTTAACGTTCAACATGGCCCGTCCGCTAGGCTCTGCCATTGGTGGACTCTTACTTACCGCCTTTGGCCCGGAGGCTTGTTATCTCGTCAACGGAATCAGCTTCTTCGCCCTTATCTTCGCAGTTCTCGCGATTCGCAGTGACTTGGCCGCAACCGCACGCGAGCCCCAACCCATCTGGGATCTGGTTGCGGAAGGGGCACTGTACACCTTCCGCGACATCCGACTTCGCACTCTTCTTATTTTGGAATCGAGTGTTTCTGTTTTCGGATTGTTCTACATCGTCCAGATTCCCGCAATTGCGCAAGAGTTATTGGGGAGAGGCGAGCAGCTAGGCGAAGCCTATTTCGCGACGGGTCTAGGTTCTGCGTTGGCGCTCGTTGCGATTACCATGCTCATTGACAAGCCGATCAAAGCGATCATCGTTCGCACCAGCGTGATTTCGATGGGTTTGCTGTTGATTCTGCTTTCCTTATCGCGCACCCCCTGGCTGTCTTACATCATCTTTGCCCTGCTTGGGTTGGCGTCGGTTTCACTATTCAATACTTGCAACACCCTGTTCCAAACCTTATCACCGGAAAGACTACGAGGTCGGGTGATCTCGATGCACATCTGGGCACTCTCCGGTGCAGCGCCAATTGGCATTTTTGCTTCTGGCTACCTTGCCCAAAGGGCAGGTTTGCCGGCCGCGCTTCAGTGTGGAGCCGCATTGGTGCTGCTGGTTGGAATCTATGGCCTTGTCTTTCGTAAAGGCCTAGAAGGAGTTAGGTAGACGGGCCTATCCGTTGGTACACTGACTCCATGTCTCGACAGGACATTGATGAGTGGCTCTGGCAAGTTGGCAATGAGCTTCAACGCCTGAGTGAAGAGATGGTTGCAAGCCGCCCAAGAGTGGCGACTGGTAAGGGCTGGGAGCCTCGAGTGGATGTGGTGGAAGACGCAAACCGCATTCTCGTAAAGGCCGAAATTGCGGGGGTTCGTGGAGAAGATATTCAATTGGTTTATCTGCCAGAGCGCCACAGCCTATTGCTTCGTGGCTATCGGCAAGATGCCGGAGAGGCAGGACAGGGTCGCAGCAGTGTGCATCAGCTCGAGATTTTTTATGGCGAGTTTCAGCGCGAAGTACGCTTGCCAGATGTCCCCGTCCTTATAGATGAGATGAAGGCTCAATACCGCAACGGCTTCTTATTGGTCTTGTTGCCTAAAGAACAGCGAGTCACCATCACACGTACCGTAACGATAAAGAAAGTTTAATGTCGGAAATCAAATTGCCTATCGAAGAAGAAGAATGGGTGGAAGCCGAAGTCGGCGATCCACTCGTTCAAGATGTCCCAGAAGAGGAGCAAAAGCCAGACATCCCGTCTGAGCTAAACATCTTGCCGCTTCGCGACAGTGTGATTTACCCGATGCTGATCGCTCCCCTGAGCGTTGCACGTGAATCCTCTGTCCAGCTCATTGATGAAAGCTTAAGCGGAAATAATCGCATCATTGGGGCAGTCCTGCAAAAACGCCCGGGAGACGAAAGTCTTGGTTTTGATGACGTTTATGAGTACGGCTGCGCCGTCATCATCCGAACGTTGGTCAAGATGCCCGATGCCGTTCGGTTGATCGTGCAAGGTGTCCAGCGGTTCCGAATTGTGGAGCGGATTCACGAGCAGCCTTACCTTCGCGCAAAGATCGAAGTGATTGACGAGCCCGAGATTCCCGAGGAAAAAACGGAGGAATTCGAGGCCCTTCGCCGGTCGGTCGCAGCTTTGTTCGAACAAGCGATTCGACTGTCACCCCAGCTTCCTGACGAGCTTAGAACGCTTACCCAGGCCATCCAAGAAACCAACGTGATGGCCGACCTAGTCGCGGCGCACATGACGCTTAGCTCGGAAGACAAGCAAAAGATTCTGGAGACGGTTGATCTTCAAGCTCGGCTTCGTTTACTTCTGGAGATGCTGGGCAAAGAAGTCCGCGTTCTGGAACTCAGCAGTAAGGTTCAGAGCGAGGTCAATACCGAACTTAGCAAATCTCAACGTGACTACTACCTTCGAGAGCAGCTCAAGGCGATTCAGAGAGAATTGGGCGAAGAGGGTGAGCGCGGCGAGGAGCTTGAAGAGCTTCGAACCAAGATTGACGAGGCCAACCTTCCCCAGGATGCCTTAAAAGAGGTGAACCGCGAGTACGAGCGTCTGCGCCGAATGTCGCCCGGAGCGCCCGAATACACCGTCGCTAGAACCTATGTGGATTGGATGGTGGCTCTTCCTTGGGAGAAATCCACCGAAGATAACCTGGATCTTGCCGAGGTCAAAGCCACCCTGGATCGTGACCACAGTGGCCTGGAGAAGATCAAAGAGCGCATTATCGAGTTTCTTGCCGTTCGCAAAGTGAAGAAAGATGGCAAAGTTCGCCAGCCGATTCTCTGCTTTGCCGGCCCTCCAGGTGTTGGTAAAACCTCCCTCGGTCGATCCATTGCCCATGCAATGGGTAGAAAGTTCATTCGTATTTCACTCGGCGGCATGCGCGACGAAGCTGAGATTCGAGGCCACCGCAGAACTTATATTGGAGCATTGCCGGGCCAAATCATTCAGGGAGTGCGTCGAGCAGAAACGAATAATCCCGTCTTCATGCTGGACGAGATCGATAAGCTTGCCAACGACTACCGCGGCGACCCCTCTTCTGCCTTGCTAGAAGTGTTGGACCCTGAGCAGAACGGCACCTTCCGAGATCATTATGTGGACGTCCCCTTTGATCTCAGCAATGTCTTTTTTGTAACAACGGCGAACCGGCTAGATACCATTCCGGCTCCGCTCCGAGACCGTATGGAGATCATTGAGCTCGGCGGTTACACAGAAGAAGAAAAGCTGGATATTGCTACCGTTCACCTGATTCCCAAGCAGATAGAAGAACATGGCTTAAGGCCGAAGCAGATTGATTTCAAGCCGGAATCAGTGCAACGGCTGATCCGTTTCTATACTCGGGAGGCGGGCGTGAGGAACCTGGAACGGGAGATCGGTAGCGTCGTTCGCAAAGCGACTCGACTCTTTGCCGAAGGCCGAACCGCCAAGGTAACGGTCAACCAGAAATTCCTAGAGTCTGCCCTTGGGGCTCCTCGCTACCTCACTGAGGAAGTTTTGGAACGAGAGTTGACCCCGGGAACGGCAATTGGCTTAGCTTGGACCCCAGTCGGTGGAGACGTACTCTTTATCGAAACCACGAAGATGGCGGGAACCAAAGGTTTGATCGTCACCGGTCAACTCGGCGACGTGATGAAGGAAAGCGTTACCGCCGCCCTCAGCTATGTGCGGAGCCACGCCAAAGAGCTTAAGATTCCTGAGGATTTCTATGACAAAACCGAAATCCATGTGCACGTTCCGGCAGGCGCTGTTCCGAAGGATGGCCCGTCTGCAGGCGTGACAATGCTCACCGCATTAACTTCTCTCATTTCCGGTCGGAAAGTAAAAGATCGACTAGCCATGACCGGCGAAGTCACACTAAGTGGCCAAGTTCTACCGGTCGGAGGAATCAAGGAGAAAGTTCTAGCTGCGCATCGAGCAGGAGTCGAAACGGTGATCTTGCCCGATCAGAACGAGAAGGATTATCTGGAGGACGTACCCGAAGAGATTCGCAAGAAGCTGAAGGCTCACTTTGTGAAGCGTGCAGATCAGGTTCTAAAGTTGGCGCTGGAACCTGCAGCCAGCAAGAGTGGTAAGGGGTAAAGGAGGTTTTGACTCCCTCTCCCTTTACCATAGTCTTGATACTATTAGGGCTATTGACTTCCGTACACTAATGTCATGAAGGTTCGAGAGGCCAACTAAACTCTTGGAGAAAAACGGCTGGATACACGTCAGAACCAAGGGAAGTCATCGAATCTTTAAGAAAACAGTAGAGGGTAGGAATGAAATAATTGTCCTTCCCGGGGCTGACAGCGCAGAACTGGCCATTGGTACATGGAACTCTATTAAGAAGAAGGCTGAAATCGAATGATAGAATACGGAATCGTCATAGAACGAGCTGGTGAGAATTGGAGCGCCTTTGCACCTGATATCCCAGGAGTGGTGGCGGTTGGCGAAAGTCCCGCAGAATGTGAAATAAATATGCGCGAAGCCATTGAAATTTACCTCGAAGAACTCAAGTCGGAGGGGCTAGATCCAGTTCAGCCAAGCTCGAAAGTTGCGTACA
The DNA here is from genome assembly GCA_037190145.1 of Fimbriimonadaceae bacterium. Classification (GTDB taxonomy): domain Bacteria; phylum Armatimonadota; class Fimbriimonadia; order Fimbriimonadales; family Fimbriimonadaceae; genus 55-13. The sequence goes on along the minus strand of JBBCJU010000002.1, from coordinate 50,671 downwards.
TCAAAGTTGCCTGACAGACGATAGCTACTTAAACGTGGCTATCGTCACACCGGCCCCGCCTTCAGCGGGTTCTCCATCGCGGAATCCTTTCACGCTCTTGTTTCTCTGAAGGGTTTGCCGGGTGATTTGGCGGAGAATGCCTTCGCCTTTGCCGTGCACGATTCGAACTGACGGCAGTCCACCCAGGACTGCTTCGTCTAAGAACTTATCTAGCTCTTCAATCGCATCTTCAGCCCGCATTGCACGAAGGTGAATTTCGGTTGTGGCGGTTTGGGCTCGCTGGAGGCCAATATTAGGTCTTGCCTTTCCGACAGGCTTTTCTGCTTCGACTACCGTGAGTTGATTGACCTTTGCCGTCATCTTGAGCGCGCCGATTTGAACCTGAACTTTGCCATCTTTAGGGTCGGCTAAGAGAACCGCGGTTTGATGATAGCCATCGATTCGTACGCTTACTCCGGCTTTTAGGACTTGGTTTGCACTTGGCTTCGGAGCAGCTTTTGGTGTCTGCTTTTTGAATTCATTTGCAAAGTCTTGTCCGACGTCCTGAAGTTCTTTAAGCCGTGTTCGAGCCTGATCCAATGCTCGTTGATCAGAACCAGCTTTCTTCAGTTCTTCAAAGATTTCGGAAGCTTCCAAACGAATCTGGCGCAAGGCCTCTTCGATCAATCCTTGTGCTTTCAGGTTGGCATTTTTACGAATCTCATCCGCTTCCGCAAGCTTCTTACTCGCGGTTTCCTCGCGTTTTTTGAGATCCGCGATACGTCGGTCAGCCTCACCTTGTGCAATTCGAGCTTGCTTCTGGGACTGATCTAGGCGTTCCAACATGGCTGCAAGGTCTAGATGCTGTTCACCCAATCCTTCTTTGGCTCTTTCGACAACCGATGGTGGAATCCCATATCGCTCTGCGATCTTGAGCGCGTGGCTAGCTCCTGGAGCCCCCATCAGGAGGCGATAGGTAGGCTTCAGCGACTTGGAGTCAAACTCCATCGCGGCGTTTGTGAAACCCTCAGAACTATAGGCAAAAGCCTTTAACTCTCCATAGTGAGTGCTGGCCAGAATGGTGGCCCCTTTGTTTTGCATCTCCAGCAAGATGGCTCTCGCCAGGGCCGCTCCTTCCGCTGGATCGGTTCCTGCTCCAACTTCGTCAAGCAAAACTAGCGCCCCTTTTCGCATGACTTTAAGCGATTCGGCAATGTTCTTAATATGACCACTGAAGGTAGAGAGAGATTGTTGAAGACTTTGTTCATCTCCAATATCTGCCCAAATCTGAGTGAAGGGTCCGAATCGAACATCCACGGCGGGTACGAACATTCCAGACTGAAGCATGGCCACAAAGAGACCCACAGTCTTGATGGCAACCGTTTTCCCTCCCGTGTTTGGCCCCGTAATAAGAATGTTGCCATACCTTCCTCCAACGGATAGCTCCAATGGGATCGCGACTTCTGGATTCAAAAGCGGATGACGCCCAGCTTGAATTTTTATGGAGTGCTCGTCGCCTTTTTCGGCAGGATTGGCCTTCATATCGAACGCTAAACGAGCCTTTGCTAAAACTAAATCAAGGCTGGCAGAACGTTCGATGCCGTCAATGACTTCATTCGCAACCGATGCCATTTTGCCGCTAAGAGACATGAGAACTTTTTGGATCTCTTCCCTTTCAGAGCTTTCAGCCTCTCGTAGGTTGTTTCCAAGCTGAAGAACATCTTCAGGTTCCAGATAAATCGTTTGACCACTTCCGCTGGTGTCGTGAACAATTCCACGAATTTTGCCCTTGTTCTCTGCTTTCAGAGGGATTACATAGCGACCGTCTCGAACGGTGTAAATAGGATCCGAAAGGAGTTCACGCTTGCTTCCCGATGTGTAAGCTTGAATGGCCTCCAAAATCCGGCTCGTTAAACTACGTTTCTTCTGGCGAATACTCGTAAGGCTGGGGCTTGCGGCATCTTTCACATCCCCATTTGGCTCCAAACTGTAAAAGATTGCTTCCTCTAAGCGAGGATGCTCTGGAACAAACTCCATACGATTCCAGAGATTTGGATAATCCGTTCGGAGTGGGCTTAAAAGAGCTTTGATTCCCCTCATCGATGACATAGCATCCGCGATAAGGAAAAGCTCTTCTCCGTTTCCAATTCCTCCTTTACCTATTCTCTGTAGGTTCTGGCGAAGGTCTCGGATGGGCCCCATAGAGGGGACAGAATGCCTTGAAATAAGTTCATACCCCTGCCTGGTTTCAGCAAGAAGTTGGGCAACCGCATCCGGCTCCATGCTCGGCTCCAGTTCCCCAGCGTTGGCAACAGCCAGCATCGTCTGACATTGACGTTGCAGACGTTCGATAACTGCCGGGAATTCAAGGACACGCAACGCGTGGTTCACTTCGCTATTGTGCCCGGGAGTGCAAACATCCTGCCTGATCCGGGACGTTGTATTCACTTAGAAGCTCGAAGGCATGCGCTGAAAACCTAGTTCTCAGAATGCCTCCTCTCAGCAAATGGAACTATAAATCATTAGCGCCGAGTAGATTCGAGGGGCCAAGGGAAGTAATCTACTTAAATGTTAGCCGCTATCGCTGCACTGACACTTGGGCTATCGGCTCAAAAGGTGGAATTCACCCCAACTGACGATATTTGGGTCTATCCCCATGCCAGCGATCCTCAAAAAGATGGCTATCTTCGAGTTTGGGGAACGGAAGGAACAGCAGTTGCCTCTGATCCAGCCCAAGCAGATGAGTACAGCTATAGCTACTTAAAATTTAACGTAAAAGAAATTCCTGCGGCAGCGAAGATCACCAGTGCAGTTCTCGTGTTGATGCACACTCCTGACCCTGCATGGCAAGCCAGTGATTCAAAAGGCAGCCCATTGGAAGCCCGACCGCTCTCGAAAGACTTTACAGAGAAAGGATGGGATTATGGACTTGGAAGGACCGTTTTCCCGTCTGGCAAAAAAGAAGATGTCTTAGGCTCCTTCTTCCCAACCAAGATTGATGCGGGACAGCCGATTAAGTTTGAGATCGACTTATTGAAAGGACCAGGCAAGCTGAATCTAACAGCAGGGGAATCTTTCACCCTCGCGCTCACCTCAACGCTAGATCCATCTGTGATTGGCAATCGAGCCGTTTACAAGTTTTATTCAAAAGACTATGACAAGGTTGAATATCGTCCAAAGCTAGTCATTCAGTTCGATTAGGTTCTTGCAGGCTCTAGTTATGCTTAGGTTCATTTAGGTTCCTTTGAACCTGTCATCCAACAATGCTAGGTTTAACCTGAGATTTCTGGTTAAATCCACGTTAACCATGGCCCTGGAAACTCCCCTATCTGGTCGGTTCTTAAAGGAGAACCGCATCCTCTTTTTCGGGCCGCCACCGGCTTATATGCAGCTTTGCTGGGCAACTCTAGGAGTTGGTGGTGCATTTGTTCTCTACGGACTCATCTTGCAGGTTCAAAGGACCGGTTCACCGTTTTACTTTGGATGGGTGGGCCTGATGTTATTGGCTGCGGGTTGCTGGGCATTCGGCTCTTTGCAGCGAATCACCTTTGACCTTCGGACCAAGACCTACCGACGATGGCATGGTCCGGGATTTCTTCCACGACTCTTCACCGGGTCTCTTGAAAACCTGCATTACATCTCTCTGATGGCTGAAGATCGACCGTTTCCTACCGGCCGTCATGTCACTTATCGGTTAGTTCTTCATTGGAAAAATCCTCGTGAGCCAATTATGGTGGTTCAGCAACAAACAATGTCTATTCCTCCTGGAGCGTTGATTAACTTTGGAGTGCGAGATATTGGCGCGGTGGGGTGGGAGTATGCACGAGCATTGGGCGTGAACTGGCTAGATCAGTCTGATCGAAGTCAACCTTGCCCGGTTCCTGTGTTCGCCTGATACTCGCTGTTCGTGTAGAGGTTAAAGGAACTCAAAGAAGGACAAGGCCGAGACGGCCTTGGAAACCTTTGGCGGGACGCCCAAGCTACAGCTACTTGTAGTATTCGCGGTACCAATCTACGAACTTGGGAATGCCAACCTCAATGGGGGTTGTGGGGTGGTAATCAACCGCATCGGATAAACGTTGGATGTCGGCGTACGTTTCTAAAACATCCCCGGCTTGTAGTGGCAATAGGTTCAATTCTGCTTTCTTTCCTAATGCCTCTTCCAAGACCTGGATGAAGTGAAGGAGGTCAACACTCTGATGGTTCCCAATATTGAAGATTCGGTAAGGAGCGGAGCTGGTACTTGAAGAGGGGGTTTCCGGATTCCAGCTAGCATCGCTCTTCACTGGATTCAGCGCAGCATTAACCGTGCCCTGCACGATATCGTCCACATAGGTGAAGTCACGCTTCATTTTCCCGTGGTTGTAGACATCAATGGGTTTCCCTTCGAGAATCGCTTTGGTGAATTTAAAAAGCGCCATATCCGGCCTGCCCCAAGGACCATATACGGTGAAAAATCTAAGTCCTGTTGTTGGAAGATTAAACAGATGACTATAGGAGTGGGCCATGAGCTCATCTGACTTTTTGGTGGCAGCATAGAGACTAATTGGGTGATCCACTGAGTCGTCTTCTGAGAAAGGCACCTTTCGATTCATCCCGTACACCGAGCTCGAAGAGGCATAAGCAAAGTGCTTAAGCTCCGCCTGTCGTGAAGCTTCTAATAGGTTCGCTGTTCCTACAATGTTGGACTGAATGTAGATCGCCGGATTATCGATAGAGTAGCGAACTCCCGCCTGCGCAGCCAGATGGACTACAGCTTCGAACTGGTGATGCCCGAAGATATCTCTGATTTTTTCAGCATCAGCAATATCCAGTTGCTCAAATTGGAACCGATCTTCTGAATCTAGTTGAGCTAGGCGATCTTGTTTGAGCTGAACATCGTAGTAGTTATTGAGATTGTCGACGCCCAAGACAGAGAAGCCTCGACGGCATAACTCTTGCGAAACATGAAACCCAATAAATCCCGCAGCCCCCGTAACCAGAATGTTCGCTGGTGGTTCGATTTGCATTGCCTTAACGATCCATCAGTATACTTTCGGAAGCTAGAGGGGGCATATGGCATTTAAGGGCGTTGAATTCAAAACTCTTCGGAAACACGAAGACCATCGCGGATATCTTTGGGAACTCTATCGGGATGACGAGCTTCCTACCGGCTTCAAGCCAACTATGGGCTACTTCAGTGTGACCAAGCCCGGCGTAGCTCGAGGGCCACATGAGCATAAAGATCAGACCGATGGATTTATCTTCTTTAACGGGAAGTATGAACTTCACCTTTGGGAGAATCGAGAGGATGAACCAGAGAATTATGAAGTCCACGAAGTAGGTGAAGATAATCCTGTCTTTGTGACGGTGCCTCCGGGCGTTGTGCATGCGTACAGGAACGTTGGCGAGTCCGATGCGTTTGTGCTGAATGTTCCCGACCGGCTCTACGCTGGCTGGAACAAGAGCGAACCGGTGGACGAGATTCGTCATGAGGATGAAGAAGGCTCGAGGTTTAAACTTTGACAATCCTGGTTACCGGTGGAGCCGGATTCATTGGCTCGGCCTTTGTGAGGCTGGTTCGCCGCAGATTGCCAGAAGCCCATGTCGTTATTCTCGATGCCCTTACCTATGCCGGCAATCTCTCCACGATTGCAGAAGATCTAGCCGATCCGAAAGTTAAATTCTTCCCGGGGAAGATTCAGGATGCCACGGTTGTAGAAGGCATTCTGGAATCAGAAGGGGTCACTCATATAGTCAACTTTGCGGCTGAGAGTCACAACGACCGTGCGATGTTAGAAGCGGGAAGCTTTATCCAGACTGATGTTTATGGCGTGTACATTCTGTTGGAGGCCGTTCGCAAGTTTAAGATCGAACGAATGCTGCATGTGAGCACCGATGAAGTCTACGGATCGATTGACGAGGGGGAGTTTACGGAGTTGAGTCCGATTGAACCTAACACCCCCTATTCTGCAAGTAAAGCAGGCGGCGAGCTTCAGATTCGCGCAGCGGTCAAGGCGCATGGCGCCCCGGCACTTGTCACTCGAGGCGGCAATACCTATGGGCCTTATCACTTCCCTGAGAAGCTGATTCCCTTCTTTATCACTCGCCTGATTGACGGTAAGAAGGTTCCAGTGTACGGAGATGGAACCCAGGTTCGCGAGTGGATTCATTGCGAGGATCATGCGGCTGGCATTTTGCACTCGCTTCTCCATGGAGAGATTGGGGAAGCCTATAATGTTGGCGACCAGAATGAACGACAGAACATTGAGGTTGTGAAGATTCTCCTTGAGGAAACCGGTAGAGACGAGTCGTACATTAAGACCATTCCCGACCCTCGTCGAGGAGCCCACGATAAACGCTATTCCATGACTGCTGAGAAGCTAATGGGGTTGGGCTGGAAGCCTGAGAAACCGTTTGAGCAGAGCTTGCGGGAAACTGTTCGTTGGTACCAGGATCGTCAGGATTGGTGGCGACCGCTGGTTCAGACCAAAGACTACCAACAGTTCATCAAAGCGTTCTACGGCCCAACTCTCGGAGAAGACTTATGAAAGCCTTGATTCTTGCGGGCGGCACTGGCTCCCGCCTTCGCCCCATCACCTATTCAATGGCTAAGCAACTGGTACCCGTTGCCAATAAGCCCGTGATTGAATATGGCATTGAGTCCATTGCAGAAGCTGGGGTCACCGAGTTTGGGATTATTGTTGGGGACACGGGTCCAGCCGTAGAAAAAGCAGTAGGCGATGGGAGTAAGTGGGGAATCAAAATTACTTATATTCCTCAGTCCGCTCCTCTAGGTTTGGCTCACGCAGTTTTGACCGCAAAGCCGTTTCTTAGAGACGATGATTTCATTATGTATCTAGGTGATAACCTAATTAAATCAAGCGTTAGCACCTTGGTCCAAGAATTTAGAATCCATAAGCCTGCAGCGACGATTTTGCTGACCGCAGTACCCAATCCTTCTGACTTTGGAGTTGCGGAGCTAGAGGACGGGCGTGTAGCTCGTCTGCAGGAAAAGCCAAAAGATCCCAAGTCCAACCTTGCCTTAGTCGGCGTTTATCTTTTTGACAAACGGATTCACGATGTGATTGCGGTTTTGAAGCCCAGTCCCCGAGGCGAGTATGAAATTACTGACGCGATTCAGGCACTTGTAGACAATAACCTTGAGGTTCGCTCTCATATCGTGGAGGGCTGGTGGAAAGATACTGGGACGGTTGAAGCTATGCTAGAGGCCAATCGTTTGATCCTAGAAGATGTACCGATTCTAAATGAAGGAGAGGCAGACCATCTTTCGAAGATCGAAGGGCGCGTAAAGATTGGCAATGGCACCGTGGTTGAGAACAGCGTTATTCGCGGGCCCGCTGTGATTGGAGATAACTGCCGCATCGTTGATAGCTTTGTGGGCCCATTTACAGCCCTTGCAGATAACACAACGATATCTTCTACGGAAATAGAGAATTCCATCGTTATGGGCGATTGTGAGCTCATTGACGCACCCTCTCGTTTGGCAAACTGCCTTATTGGTCGTGGCGCGAGCATCAAGCATCAGAAAGGAACGCCCAAAACGATGCAATTAGTGCTAGGAGATTCCAGCAGCGTGATCCTTCCCTAAACAAAAAAAGGTGGCTCTCGATTCGTCGAGAGCCACCTTTTGTCTGACCTAGAAATAGTTATCACTGGTCTTGCCGGCTGCGTCCATGAAGTCACCGGCGAACTTAATCAAATCCTTCTCATCAGAGTTGGCATATTCCGGCATAAACCGGTAGAACACCGCGTCCGTTTGGAAATTTCCAGTTAGAGGCCCTAAAAGCATCGCCAACCCTAGGTTGGGGGTAGAAGGATAGAAACCTTTTGGCCCACGGTAGAAGAAAAGAGTTGCTGACTTCTTTCCTTTCTGTTCTATAACCGCATAGGTCGCTTTGATGGTGCCTCGGGTCTTTGTAGGAACGTTAACCAAACGATCTTCCCTGAAAGTCCACCCCTGAGCGCTGAAGCAGACGTGCGGATCGTGGAAGTTTTCCTTGTCGTTTCCGGCAATTAAAACAACATCAAACCTTTGCCCCATATTGAAATACTTTCGCGAGACAATGCCAAATGGGTTCAGCATCTCGTAAGTCATGTCGTCAGCCTTGTAGGTGATCAGTGGATCGTCCAAGCTCTTTTCGTACCGAAAGTCATCCACCTGCTCCGGTGCATGCTCTTTCATCCACTGTTCTGTCACATGACTCTCAGCCCGACTGGGGAGCGCCAAGAAAACTGCTCCCGCAATGGCAAAGAAGCCCGAGAGAGTCACGACGCGTTTCATCAATCCTTCCATCCAAGTAACCTCGCAAATTTGAAGAGCACGAAGAAGCAAACGACCAACGTGATATATCCGCTGTAGTCGTGAAACTTCATCCCGGCAGCATCGCCATAGTTATCTCCTACTACGCCAATAAGGGCGATCCGGAGTCCGTTTATGAACAAACAGAGTGGAATGATGGCGGCGAACATAAAGAAGTTCCCCCACCAACGCAAACCACCAATCATGACGAAGAAACAAGTGAAGGCCGTAATCGCCAGAACCAGCTTTAATCCGCTACACGGAACACCAACGTTGAGCCAAAAACTTCCGATCATGATGTCGGTGTTATTCGCCATATGGGGATCGCCAAACAACTTCAAGATATTGAAGGCGACTTTGGTGCTTAAGTTTTGCAATGGGTTTGTATAGTTGTTTACAAACCCGCTCCAGACTGGCAGAGCAAAAAGTAGATATAGGACAGGAGCCATTACAGCAACCATCCAGCGCCACCCAATGGTTGCCCAAATGCCGATCAAGATAGTAGCGACAAAGGCCACGCTAAGGATGGAACGCAATTCAGCTAATCGAGCAGCGTAGGCGATCCAGAGCAAGGGCACAAGAAACACCATCACCCACATTGCAGGTTTGAGAGGCGTATCTTTGATCTGTGGCCACTTACGATAGATAAGATAGCCGACTATAAAAGGGACTAAAAACCCATGCGTGTAGTATCCGTCTGGCCCTGTCCACAATGTGTAAAGGTAAGACAACAGTGGCCAAAACACGATAGTTATGCCAACGGTAAGCACCGCTAACGGGATAAAGAATTTCGATTGAACGATAGACGTGCCTAACGCTTTCCAATCTATCTTTGGCGACGATTTCGGTGCCGGTGTGGCTTCTGCAGACATTTGACCCATATCCGGGGCTTCGAGCTCCCTCATTTCAAACCATTCTCCTACCAGGAAAGTTCCAACTTCAATTCATCAAGAATGATACCAATGGTGAGTTTAAGGTTCTTACCTGTCATCTATGCAAGGACTCAGCGTAACTTGCGTGTGTGGCACAATCTTAGCTTGGAGATCAGTGGAAGGTCTTTACTGAGTTTATGAAAGTTGCAGTTGTTGGTACAGGATACGTGGGCTTAGTCACCGGAGTGGTTCTCGCCCAACTCGGAAACGACGTTATTTGTGTTGATAAGGATAAGGAGAAAGTAGAAAAACTTCGGCAAGGTATTCCGCCCATCTATGAACCTGGGGTGGAAGAGATGCTTAAGCAAGGTCTGAAGGATGGCTTTTTGCAGATTTCAGAATCTATCGCCGAAGCGACGAAAGCAAGCGAGGTTGTCTTCATTGCGGTTGGTACGCCTCCTGCAGAAGATGGGACTCCTGACCTAACGGCGGTAAAGGCGGTCGCAAACGCGATAGCCCAAAGCATTGATAAGTACACCGTTATCGTCAACAAATCCACGGTCCCTGTTGGCTCAGGCGATATGGTGGAGAACATTATTCTCTCGCACGGTGTAGACCCTTCCCTCTTCGATGTTGTGAGCAACCCTGAGTTTCTTCGAGAAGGTTCTGCTATCCACGACACATTGCACCCCGACCGGATTGTTATTGGTTCAAAGAAGCGCCAGGCGGCTGTAAAGTTGGTAGATCTCTACGCCACTCTCAAAGCGCCGATGATCGTAACCGACTTAAACTCGGCCGAACTCATTAAATACGGTGCAAATTCCTTCCTCGCGATGAAGATCAGCTTCATCAATGCCTTGAGTCGAGTTTGTGAACTCTGCGAAGCAAACGTCGCAGATGTCGCCGCTGGAATTGGAAGTGACGCAAGAATTGGCCCACAGTTCCTAAGTGCAGGTTTGGGTTGGGGAGGCAGTTGTTTCCCGAAAGACGTTCAGGGCATGGTCAAGGTATCTGAGGATCTTGGCTACGACTTTGATCTTTTGAAAGAAGTTATCGAGATTAACGATGACCAGACCAAGCATTTCCTTCGACGGGTAGAAAGTGCTTTGGGTGGTTTTGACGGAAAACGAGTCGCTCTTATGGGGCTTGCGTTCAAGCCCAATACTGACGATATCCGAGACGCAAAGTCGTTGGTCATGATCGACGAGATCACGAGCAAAGGTGGTTCAGTTATTGGTTACGATCCGGTGGCTGAGGAAAATGTTCGCGAGGTTTATCCGAACATGGAGTACGCAAGCAGCGTCTACGACCTAGGCGAGGGCGCCGATGCCCTTATTTTGGTAACTGAGTGGAATGAATTCCGCCACCTAGACCTAGAAAGACTCGGACAGAACATGAAACGCAAGGTAATGTTCGATGGTCGCCGCGTGTATGATCGCTCAAAGGCCGAGCGAGCTGGATTCGAATACTATACGATCGGCTCGAAGTAGGCATGGATCATAAAGGGGAACAGATCACCGTTATTCGTCCCATTGGCCGATGGGAAGTCCTTAATATTCGGCAAATACTTGCGTTTAGGGACCTTCTGTTGGCTCTTGGGGTGCGCGATATCAAGCTTCGGTATCGCCAAACCGCCTTGGGTGTAGCTTGGGTTCTCCTTCAACCCCTAGTAGCATCAGTCATCCTAGGGTTCGTTTTCAATATCGTTGCGAAATTGGAAGCCCCAAATGGGCTGCCTTACTTCCTGTTTTCTTATGCAGGCATGCTCGGATGGAATGCGTTTGCGGGAACACTATCTAAAGCCTCAGGTTCATTAGTTCAGAACACAGCTTTGGTTTCGAAAGTCTTTTTCCCAAAAACAATCGTTCCTATTTCGTCGATGTTTGCTACGCTGCTTGATTTTGCGGTTGCGCTCCTCCTGCTTTTTATCCTTTTACCAATCTTTGGCGTAGGTTTTGGTTGGCAAATTGTTTTAGTTCCGGTTTGGCTAGCTCTCCTCTTGATGACTTCGTTAGGCCTTGGACTCTACTCAAGCGCGCTCATGGTTACATATCGGGATGTTCAGTACTTGTTGCCCGTGTTTATCCAGCTATTGTTCTATGCATCACCAGTTGCCTATGCACTCGATAATGTCCCCGCAAAGTTTCAGTGGGTGATTGCTGCAAATCCGTTAACTGGTGTTTTGGAAGGCATGCGTTGGTCTCTACTAGGAACACCGCCCCCCAACCCTCTGGCCCTCGGATATAGCGTAGTTGCATCTCTGTTTATGTTCGTTCTCGGGGCCTTACTATTCGGACGAGCTGAAAGGAAGTTTGCGGATGTTATCTAACGATGTAGCTATCCAGGCGAGAGGCGTCTCTAAAAGTTATCGCATTACGCATGAGCAACGTGCGACAACCATTGGTGAGTCTTTCATCAAGAAACTGAAAAGCCCCCTTAGCAAAACAGAAGTTGAGACTTTTTGGGCGGTAAAAGATGTGGACTTCGACATCAAACAAGGCGATGTCGTCGGGATCATTGGCCGGAATGGTGCAGGTAAGTCCACTCTCTTGAAAATCCTAAGCCGCATCACAGCTCCAACGTTGGGAGAAATCAAGATTCGGGGACGTGTGGGTTCCCTTTTGGAAGTCGGAACAGGATTCCATCCTGAACTGACGGGCCGAGAAAATATTTTTCTGAACGGCGCCATCTTGGGTATGTCTCGAAAAGAAATTGAAGCCCGATTTGATCAGATTGTGGACTTTTCTGGTGTCGAGAAGTTTCTAGACACCCCGGTTAAACGCTACAGCAGCGGTATGTATGTGCGGTTGGCATTTTCAGTGGCAGCCCATCTAGACCCCGAGGTCATGATCGTCGATGAGGTGCTTGCCGTTGGCGACTCCGAGTTCCAAAAGAAGTGTCTTTCGCGAATGCAGGCTGCAGCTTCAGATGGTCGAACAGTCATTTTTGTCAGCCATAACATGCAAACCGTTAGCCAATTATGTAAGACCACCATTTTCTTACAATCTGGGCAAATAAGACATATTGGCCCCACTGAAGAAACCATCAATCAATACGTGGCGATGCAGTCGGAAGCCCTAACAGAAGTAAATCCTGATACTCGTCGAGGCACGGGAGACTACAGAATTTACAGCCCATATCTACCCAAAACCACTATTCAAAGTGGCGATCCCCTTCATGTCCAATTTCGGGTGGAACACAAGAAGGGACATGTGCCCTTTTTTAACGTCACCTATCACATCTGTGACGAGCATGGGAGCATCGTGATTCACGGAGACTCCCGCCTAAACCAATTCGGGCTAAGTCATAAACCAGTCCAGTGGGTAGAAATTGATGTAGCCGGAGTTAATCTGAAGCCCGGGACCTACCGGATCGACCTGATGCTCCACATTGAGGGATTTATTGACGTCTACGAGTATGCAGGAAGGTTTGATGTTTCGCCTGTACTCCCCACAAGACTTGCGGTTAGCGATTTCGGCTATCAATATGGCCAAGTCATCGCTGAAACAAACTGGCAAGCATCCGACAATGATCCATCCCAGAACCAAGGAATATCTCAGTGAAATATGCGGTCTATATTCCTGCTGGCCCTCAGGTTAATCCTGAGTTCTTGGCGGACACAATCAAGAGCGCGCTTCTCCACATTGGGCAAGATACTGCGGTGGTGATTGGTGAAGATGGTTCGCAAGGACGGTATGAACCGTTAAAGTCACTCGGCCCAAACGTTGTTGTTCGCCAAGTTGAAAAAGTCGATGACCAGCCGCACAAGTACGATATTCGAGGAAAGTTTTTCCTCAAGAAAGCGCGAATTCATAGACAAATGCTCAAAGAGTTTTCCTTTGATGTTTTGATGAATCTGGATGATGACGCTTTAATCTTAAACAGTCGCTTCCTTTCTATCGCCGACCATCTCTTTTCGTCTCGAAAGCAAGCTGGTATTCTTGCTAGGTACTCACTGAACCATGAGTTTCAGCCACTGGCTTATGAAAACCAGCTAAAGGAGATGTATATGCAGATGAGTCGAAACCCACTTAGAGGATTAGGCAAGATTCCTGTCCCTCTTCAACCGAGACTTCGAAGCATCATGCGACCTGTTTTCGAAAGAGCTGTAGCCAATGGTTACGCACTAGGAACATCCTTCATTGGTGGCAGTTGGCTTATTACTCGCGAATGCCTGACTGCGATTACAAGTAGCCCAGAAGTTGACAACGACTTTGTGAAACACTGCCCCTCTGCGGATGATGACTTATACACTATTTTCTGTTATGCCTGTGGTTTCAGGGTCTACGACTTTTTGGCCGAACCACATCCTTTCCAGATTGAGTGGAGAAAACTCAGCATGTCGCCTCAAGAGTTGCTAGATCAGCAAGTAAGTGTAATCCACAGTGTTAGGGATCCCAGATATGGAGGAGAGGCACAAATTCGAGAGTTCTTTCGTCAAAACAGAAGTAGTCAATGATCTCTGCTGTAATTCCAGTCTTTAACGGTGAGAAGTTTGTACAGGAAACCATCGATTCCCTACAAGCAACACCTGAAGTTACAGAAATCATTGTTGTGGACGATGGGTCCACCGATGCTTCTACTTCTGTGGTGGAGCACAACTTCCCTAACGTTCAGCTTATAAGGCAACGAAACAAGAGAGTGTCCGCAGCAAGAAATAAGGGATGGCAACTGGCGCAAAACTCGACCATCCTGTTTCTAGATCAAGATGACCGTGTTATTCCAACCGGCTTGGCTGAACTATCAGATGCGATGTCTGCTGATACATCGGTCGATTTTGTCTACGGAGACTATGTTCAGATCGATGAAGATGGAGGTTCACCCGTTCGGATTCAACAGCCTAATGTTACTGAGGACCCGATCGCTGGCCTGGTTAAAAAAAACTGCTCATCTACTGTGTGCTGTCTCTTCCGCAAGGAACTCCTTGAACAAGTAGGCGGGTTTGATGAAGACATGATTGGCTGCGAAGACTGGGATCTTTATCTTCGGCTAGCTTTGAATAAAGCAAAGTTTCGGTACATACCAGTGCCGGTGTATGAGTTTCGCTACTACCCAACATCGACTTCGAAAGATTTTTATCTCATGTGGCGATGCTTTCAACAATTCGAGAAAAAACATAGAGAGATCACTAGACGATTTGGATCTAGCCTCGAGACGAATCGGCGAGATAAGTTTCTCAATGATAATTTAAGGCATCTATACGGCTCAGACGAATCAGCGTCTTTACTAAAGCGCAGATTAAACCGCACTAGGTTTTTCCTACAGGCGTTGTATAAAGATTCCGATCTCGCAATGAGCCTTATCCGTCGAGCTTTGATCCGCCCGTAGATGATGAAGATTGCCCTGTGCTGCTCAGATATCTTGCCAGATCGTAGCGGCGGTGGTATTGCAATTTACACACAAACCTTAGCCAGTGTCCTGGCAAAAAAGGGAAACTCGGTCACGATTATAGGAAGATCAAGTTCCGGCTCACTCAAAGAGAGTAGAAAAGGAATTGAACACGTTTTTCTTCCGCGATTTCCACTACCTTTGCCAAGCAAGAAGCTCAAACTCGTTTCCGAAAGGCTAGGACGTGCAGTTTCGCTTAAGCAACATCTCAAGAAAGCCGATTTTGATATCGTCGAGTTTCCAGTTTGGGATGCAGAAGGTTTGTTTTCAGTTAGATCCATTCCTGCAAAAACAGTTGTCCGGGGACACACACCTCGGATGATCGTCAATGAGCTGATGATTGAAGGCGGATTTGGTGCTTCAAAGGTTGACCAACTCTTTGCCAAGTTGGAAGCTCAATGTGCGAGGAAGGCAGACCTTTTCCTTGCCAATACTCATGGCAGCCTTGAGAAAATACAAACCCTCTTTGGATTGGATCCGACTAAGGTTCGCACTTGCCTACATGGTGTCCATATCCCTGAACACTCAACCGATACCACAGCTGAACCCGTGCATGTTCTTTTTGTCGGGCGATTTGAGCCAAGAAAAGGGATCTATGAGGTTTTCTCGATTATCCCAAAACTCCTCGAACGCTACTCCACGCTTCACTTCGATTTTGTGGGTGCTGGATTTCCGGATGACTTAACGGAATGGATACCAAACCCTGAACACCGAGCAAGGGTCAACATTCATGGAGCCGTTGATGAACCGTCTCTTGCCCGTTTACGCAACCAATCACAGATTGCTCTACTGCCCAGCCTTTACGAATCTTTTGGATTTGTCCATGCAGAAGCCATGGCGTTTGGAACTCCAACGGTCGCCTTTGATATTCCGGCTACCCGTGAGTTAATCGATAATGGATCAACCGGTTTACTGGTTCCAGTTAAAGATCGGCAAGCACTAGCAGAAGCAGTGGAATCCCTTATCTTGAATCCTACGCTAAGAAAAAAAATTGGTGATAAGGCACGTGATCATGCCAAGACAAATCTTTCTTTAGATGCGATGGCAGAGGGCGTAGAGGCGGCTTATCGAAGCCTCATGAACCCTACTTCTTGACAAGCAATCCATCGGTTACGATGAAGTCATTACTCAACTGCTTGTAAAGAGCAAGACATTTCTTGTACATCCTAAGCTCAATCGGGAATTTCATACCAAATGTAAGCTTGGCGAGCATCACCTTCTTTGGCCCATAAGGGCATATTCGGAATGCCATCTCAACTAGTTTGGGATCTCCCATCTGCTGGGCTTTCCAGATAACCACAGCGTTACCAATACGACCGTTCTCCGTATCGTCAGGTCTCCTTAGCCGTGCTCCGTGGTCATGAAAAACTACAAGTCGAGGTGTGGCTAGTCCAATAAAACCTTTGGCTACTGCGCGGAAGACATAATCACATTCTTCTCCGGCGGGCCAATCGGTACCAGCGCCCAAATATGGATCAAACAATCCGGTCTTGTCCAGCAAATCTTTTCGAAATGCTAGGCATGCACCCATAAGCATTTCATCCTTCATGACCGTATCTTGGTTAAGTTCAGACTGCCTCTTTATGCACACGCCCGGAACGTCGTGAGTCTTAGGATTGTAATCGATGGGACGGATACACGTGCCAGCCATAAATGCAACGTTTGGGAATTGCAATCTATTCTTATGAAATTGATCAACTAAGTCTAGCGATACCAGGCAATCATCATCCGTAAAGAACACCCAATCGGTATCGACCCTTCGAACCACTTCGTTCCTAGCTTTTGACAATCCCTTCTCGTCCTGGTCAATAACAAGATATCGCCCGCTATAGCCAGATTCCTCTACAGCTTGGCGTGCACTTCCCTTTCCAGATTGATCCACTATCAATAGCATTTCTGGCGGATAGCTTTGTTGGGAAATTGATTTGATCGTGTGAATGAGAGAATCTCGTCCGGCCGTGCAGACTGCAATGGTGAGGGTCATCCTCCTCTCACCTTTCTCCAAATTCGAGTCAAACGATTACGCACCTTTCGATGCAATGGCTTGGCAAAAATCAGGTCCTCTGTAAACTGGTCTGCCTTCTCATCAGGAACCATAAACGTAGGGTGCTTTAAGGGAAATTCCATCGGAAAGGTGTCCATTCCCATTTCAGGATTTTTGTGCGCTGTATTAGTACTACTCCCTCCCCAACCAATATTTGTAATCTGGTTTTTGACTGGAGCAATGCTCATACGGTTATTAACCATTTGGCTATAAAAAAACTGATAATCATATGCATTAAGAGTTTCATCATAGGTGCGATCAAAAATCCAGGTCCAGTAGCGTAATGATCTTGGCTTTGGAAATACTCGATGCAACCTACCTTCATCTCTATATTTTGGCCAAGTCTTTATCTCAAAGTCGTACTCTTTCCAGACTCTTCGCCAACTGGCCCAACCCCAAACAAACAAGTATTTCGTGAAGTAGTAACTACTATCAAATTTTTGACTTTCGAGAAGATAGTTCGTACCGGCAATCGTCGCGATGCGCTCATCATCCCGATAGCGATCCAATAGCTCAGATGCGTATCGGAAAAATGTTGGCTCAGGAATGCAATCATCCTCTAGGATGATGCCTTCTTCTTCTTGATCGAAGAACCAATCCAGCCCGGTCTTAATCGCTGTTTTACAGCCCAGATTCTGATCTCGAAAGAGAGTTTTCACCTCACAATCCCAATCAACTTCATCAAAAATGGCACGTGTGGCTTTAGTAGATTCCAAGTCATCGGGCCGATCTGCTCTTGGACCATCGGCACTCACATACAGTCGACGAGGTTTAGCATCACGAATGCGGGAAAAAACCTGCCGCGTCTGATCGGGGCGGTTAAACACGATCATCATGACGGCGGTATCTCTAGGGTCAATCATAAGCAAGGGCCTATTGGAAGCTACCAGATTCCGTGCCTTATCCGGGCATACTAATCAAAACAGGTACGGAACCCTAACTTTGAGCAAGGAAATTCGCCGAGTCGCATACGTAACCACCCTGGACAGTGCAGACATAAACAATTGGTCTGGGATCATGGTTTACCTTCATGATGCCCTTGCCTCAGTTTTTCCTGAGGTGGTGAGAGTTGGGCCTCTTAAATCGGCACGCGAACCCATCGGCATTGCAAGACGACTTATGGCTTGGTCACAAAAGAAGGACCACCCTCTATGGTTAACCAAAGCTTCTGCAAAAAGCATGGCTAAGCAGGTAGATGCACGGTTGGAACAGATTCAGCCCGACGTTGTGTTTTCTGTATGGCACCCACAGGTTGCCTACTTGAAGACTACGGCTCCGGTTTTTATGTTTCAGGATTCCCCATTCGAGATTATTCAACCGCTTTATTCTGGGTTGAGTCACTTTACTCCTGGAATCATGCAAGAGGTTTGTTTGGTAGAACGTCTTGCTGCAAAGCGTTGCACTGGCATTATTGAGACCTCCGACTGGGCCGCAAATGAAGCCCGGAAACTCTGGGACTTGCCTTACGAGAAAGTGGCGTCCATTCCTTTTGGCGCAAATGTAAAGTCGACGGTTACAAATGCAAACTTGGATGATGTGATCTCTGGACGGTCAGCCGACAAGTTCTATTTACTTTGGCTAGGTAAGGACTGGGAACGCAAGGGAGGGGACATCGCACTGGACGCAGTGAGAATTCTTAATGAACGTGGTATTCCTGCAGTCTTGAGGGTCGTTGGCTGTGATGTATCCGTATCACCCTTACCCAGTTACGTAGAAGCTCTAGGTTTTGTAGATAAAGGGACACCTGAGGGGGTTCGCCAACTGGATGAGTTGCTGCGCTCTAGCCATGCCCTCATTCTTCCGACTCAGTCCGAGGCATTTGGAATTGTCTTCCTAGAAGCCGCGGCCTATGGCAGTCCAAGCTTGGCCCCGGATGTAATGGGAGTTGGCAGTGCAGTATTAGATGGCCTTACAGGGTGCCTCTTGTCCAAGAAGGCAGATGGAGCCGCCTTTGCTCAAGTTATTGAGGGATGGGCACGAGACAGAGCTGGTTATGAAGCCCTCTGTAAGTCTGCTTATAGAACCTACCATGAGCGATTCACATGGGATCAAGTAGGGTTAAGCATTCGTGACTTTATCAAGTCTCGCATTTAACTCAAGTCTTTCTTTGGCGCCGGCAAGGTGTTTTCTATAAACCGAGTTTCTTCCACTCCCGACTTTGAATAGCTCACTCACCTGTGGAGCAACAATGCCGGCCAGTGCCATGCCGTAGTAAGTCATCAACTCGTTCTCCACGATGTTTGTGATATAGAGTCCGATCCCCATGGCGATGACGTAGTAGAACCCAGCAAACGCTGCCCTGCGTCTTGCAGGGTCAACTGATTCATCCCTAAACACCCGGAAACTCAGGTATGTAGAGGAAACAACCAGGGAAATCAATAGTAGTAAGCCCAATACTCCACCACTGACCCGGCTCATCCGATAGCCACTCTCTGTGTAGAGCGTGTACCAACGTCCACCGCCTGAGCGGTCTTTACCAGACCCAAAAACTGTTTCCTTCGGGCCGATGCCAGTGATTGGGTACTGCCAAGACAACTGATCGGCACGATTCCACTGCGCCATACGCCCTTCGTTGATGGAGTTCTTGCCGCCAATACCGTACGACAACTGCTCTGGAAAGGCCACTATCAAGCCAGCTATCAGGCTAGACATGATGCAGACAATGATGAGGAATTGAGACTTACTGCGTAGAAACACATAGCCCAAGGTCAAGAAAGTGAGCAGAATCCAGACGACATAGAACGTCCGAGCTTGAGCAACAATAACGCCAGCCGAGCAAATCGCGTATAGACAAACTTCCCACGGAGTAAGCCTGCGGAAGAGCAAGTTTGAAGCAACTATTCCACAACCCAAGATGCACTGGGCGGCAAGGTGGAAAGGGTGTGTTGACAAACCGTGTGAACGCTTATCAAGACCAAATTCTTTGAGTCCATCAAGGTCTGCATACAAGTGCGAGAACTGATACATTCCCGGAAACTTTAGGAACTGAAGAACACCGATTAGCGCTGTAAATGAGCAAACGACCAGCAGGAATGATAAAAGCCTCGATCTAAATCGCGGTTCAATAGCAACCATTACAAATGCCGCCAAATACGGCATTAAGACAAACGTGGGCCACCAAATATTACGACCGAGCTTGAGCTCAAGCGAAAAGACCGTAGGAGCAAGGAAAACGGTTACAACAATCCAAACCTGAATTAGCGACAGGATGAAGGCTGGCGTTGTGATTCGAAATTTAGTTCGCAGAAACAGAAAACCAAGGATCGAAAAAATCCCGAGGGAGCCTGCCAGAAGACCATTGGCAACGTTACTTGAGCGTATAGCAGGGGGCAACAGCTGGGCAATCAATACCCCCATCAGGAGGATCGATCCTCCTACTGTAAGTGGGCGGTTTAGTCCCTTAAAGTAGTCTTTAGCCCCCGCCATCGTACGTGTGCCAAGCCCAGGCACTAATGCCTTTGGCTCAAGATGAGGGCGGGAGCGAAGACTAAACATTAAACACGTGCGGATGCGAGGTTGGCTTGCTTCATAACAGCTTCTTCGCCTCTACTGCCCTTTGTGAAAACGAACTTCACAGAAGCAGCCGAAGCAAGAGTCAGGACATCTATAGCAGCTGCCACATTTCGCATGTTTGCCGTCTTGGCGTTGACTACTAGATAAACTTCATCAACGTACGGCACTAGGCGAGCGGCGTCAGATGATGCCAGACAGGGCATGGAATCGATTACGAGCATGTCGCAATGACTGGACAGTGCACCAATCATGCCATTAATGTTCTGAGACGGAGCTACCTTAATAGCACTACGTCCCTCTGTGCCTGCACCCAAAACTCGAAGGTTCGGAGTGGCTGTATCGGCTCCCGGAGAGGCATCGGGCTGAGGAAGCTGAGTTTGACTTAAGATATCGCTAACGCCCGATGTTTGCTCCAGACCAAAGGTTCTCGTGATAGACGCATCGTCAAGTGCGCAGTCAACCAACATTACTCGTGAACCAGCCTGAGCTAACGCGGTGGCAAACTGAGCCGCAGTAGTGGAACAGCCGGCGTTATTGTCGATACCAGTAAGAAGGATCTTTTTCTGTGTACCATTCTTATTTGCCATCGCAGAGAAAGCCATAAACCGATAGCTCTCAGATACGATGGGATTTGACTCTCTGACGCTTGTCAAAAGCTTGCGAGCCGTTGGACCAGGAAGATCATGAATGACTCCTGCAACAGGCAATCCAGTTAACTCCTGCAGTTGGCTGGATGAGTAGATTCGCAAGCGCATCGCCTCCACAGCGAAGCTAATCAGAAGACCTAAGATTGCTCCTCCAAGAACCGCTACGACAAAAATCAAATCTGGTCTTGGTAGCACGGGATTCTGATCGGGAGTTGCTTGGTAAACGATACCAGCAGATTTGGCGGTCGTCTCAGTACGATTCTTCAAGTCTTCATACATCGTCATAAGACGCCGATAGTTGCTCTCTTTTAGTTGAGCATCTCGACCAAGTTCCGTAAGTACCTGAACAGATTCTGGAACTCGGCTCACTTTGGCGCTGTGCGCACTGTACACAGACTCGAGATTTCGGATTCGCTGTTCTACGGACTCTCGGGAAATGATGGCACTAGCCAATTGGTTTTCTAAGCTCTTACGAATGGAGTCGGGGCGTGTTGTGCTTACATACTCTTCAAAGCCAGATTTCTTTAGGTCAGCAATCTGCTTCTTTACCGATGCAATGGAAGCGTTTAGAAACTTAACTGTATCTGAATCTTCGTAGTACTGAATGAGTGCTGCTTGCTTCTGACGCTCTAAGTCTGCAAGCTGGTTCTCTAAGGTTTGTAAGGTGCCCCTCTTCTGTTCAGATTGATCACCAGGCTCTACTTTAGGCCGAGCTGACATCTGAGTATTGATTTCGCTGATGGACCTTTCTAACCCCGCAAGTTCTGCCTTGGCCGAGTCTATTTGGCTGCGAAGCTGCACTTGATAATCAATATCGCGAGCTACATTGGTTGTGACTTCAGGGAGGCCAAGCTCTTCTTTCTTCTGCTTGAGCTTTGTCTCACTCGCCTTTAAGTTCTTTTCTTCCTGCTGAATTTGACCTTCAAGGTAGGTTAAGGCTTCAGCTACTGCTTCCCGTTGAGTAATTTGACGGCGGTCATTGTAAGCAAGAGCTACAGAGTTTGCGATTGCCGTAGCTGATTCTGGGCTGTAGGCCCGAACTCTGACAAGAACATCGCTCGATTCTGATGTACCTGCAACATCATACATGTTGTACAGATCGTCTGCCTGTTGTCGGAGACTTGTATTTCCTGTCTCCGCGATAACCCGCTCAATCGCTTGCCGAAAAACGCCCTCACCCCGAAGGATTTGGGCTTCTGTCAAAGGGTTGGTGGCAAGGCCAGATTGAAGAATCGCCGCAACATCGTCCGACAGCGTTGTTGGATAGAACCGCCCATTGTTTTGCGTCTGATTACCAATAATCAGCTGCGTCCTTCCTTCGTAAACTTTAGGAGCCATCTGCAGGTAGGCAAAGCCTATCGCAAAGCCAATAATGGCAAATAAGATGGTTCTGAAAATATGCTGTCTTATCATTTCTTTGCTGCGTAATTTCGCGACGTTAGCATCTTACACGTAACTGGATGAGTTTTAATAATAAGGTGCCCGAACAAGGTTACCCGCCAATCTAGCTTTTAGCCCACTTTGAAGTATTTGTCTGGCCACGCGGGCGTACCTTGCGAATCGGCTAGCGCCAAGTCTTCTGGTGTGCCTAACACTGTGACCGCTTCGCTGGGCAACGAATGAATGTATGTCTTGTGCCCTTCTCGAATCCATTGATTGTAGAGTGGTGCCACATACAGTTCTTGACTTTTGTTAACATTCACCCCCAAAAGATTAACATAATCAAAAAAGGATGAAAAATAGTACAGCCCAACGCTACAGTGGCCAGATATTCTAACTTTTTCGGTGGTGCGTACAACCAGCCCATCCCCATTTACTTCTGCAAAGCTCCACTTATCACCCGGCGCAGTGAAAGTAGGAAGCCACCCTTCACCCCTAATATCTTCCGGCCGGAGAAAGTCAGGATCGATGAAAGTATCTGTATTGAAGATGAGAATAGGTTCATCTTCGACAAAAGCTTCACGGGCCAGGGCCGCCGTTTCTGCCTGTCCTCTTGTCAGCGACTCAATCACAATTGTCCGGCTACGACTAAAGCCCATATAGTCAACAGCTCTCTGTAAATGCTCAGAAACGTCCGGGAAATCCCGAGTAATCAAGATCAGCTCTGAATCACGAAAGTTCAACAAGCTGGCCAAAGACCATTCCAGCAAGCTATGCCCCCGAAACTGGATGGCATACTTTTCATCCACAAAACCGGCGTTTTTAAAGCGACTGCCTAACCCTGCCATCGTGAGGAGAATCTTCATGAAACACCCCCGAAGTCTTGAAAAAGGGATAACCCCTGTAACGCCATTGCCATCTGCCTACTCGGGTGATCACGATGCAGAGGCAGCATTGATAAAAACAGAAGGGACTCGATTAGCCTTACTCGTCGATGATCAAATCCTTCTTGTTCTAAATGCTTCAAGAATATTTGGCCAACCGTGTCGTGATACTCCGAGGCTTTAAACTCAAGTCTATATCCTTCAGCGGACTCTGTTACTCGTGCACGTCCAGAGACAATGAAGTCATACCTTCCGAGAATGCTGTGAGAAAGCTTCGCCAGGTCGTAATAGACA
Organism: Fimbriimonadaceae bacterium; assembly: GCA_037190145.1. Classification (GTDB taxonomy): domain Bacteria; phylum Armatimonadota; class Fimbriimonadia; order Fimbriimonadales; family Fimbriimonadaceae; genus 55-13. The sequence goes on along the minus strand of JBBCJU010000002.1, from coordinate 27,368 downwards.
TCGCCATAAATATCGTATCGACCAAAACGTCCTCGAGCATCAATCAGCTTGATCAAGCCGTGTTTAGCGTCGTACAGAATGTTTCCCAGACAAAGGTCGCCGTGAATTACTTGAAAGGAATCTGCTTGACATACGTTTGCGCGCTCTACAGCGGTCGCAAGATTCTCTTGTACATTAAGGATCCCCTGAATCTGGCCTCCATTTAGCCAAATCGGATTTTGTAAATCCGTGTTGGAGAAAGAGTTCAGTCTAGAGAGAGTCTTTCCGACATACATTTCTCGAAGATCTACGTCAAGGTCCGATTCAGTCACCCTGTACTTTGCGGCAACTTTGATGAGCTTAAAAAGCTTATCAAAGAGCTTTTCCCACGCATCAAAATCAAATCGGGCACTCACGAAAGCTTCGTCCAGAGATGGATAGCTGTAAAACTCCATCTCCAGATAAGGATCAAGCGGATTCCGCGAATAATCGAAGACAGTGGGAGTAAATGTTCGAAGCTCCTTTGGAATCGCTTGTAGCCAGCGGATCTCATCCACAAGCTTTTCTTTATTGTCACTGGTCTTACGGATTGTCCCGGCTTGCTCGTTAAACTTCAGAACATTGAAGAAACGAGCATTGATGAGGCGGCGACGGGCAGCGTAGTAGTTGTCGGCATGACCACAATCAATGAATTCATTGCATTCAACAAAGCTGGCGGGAGTTTCTAGACCGTTGTAATAATCCACCATCGCCTCATAAAATGCCCCTCGGTTAATGTCGGGAGATTGGGCACTTAGAACCTCCATAAACCGCTTCGCATCTGAGAATCCCCACACGCCCACCAACATCTGCCAATCTTGGGTATCTAGCTGAAATTCTTTATCGGAAAGCTCTCTTATTCGCCCCTCATCTTGTTTGACCAGTGTCCAACGTTGGGATTCGATGGTGGGTGAAACCACAACAAAGTCATTTAGTAACTCAGATACATTGAGGTCTTCAATAATTGTGTCGGCAAAGTTTAGGATGAAGCCTTCACTCACTAGATTCGGATGAATCTCAAACACCTTTGAAATTGTGTGAGCAATACTTATGGTTTTTCCAACGCGGACAAGATGCACATTCGAATTGGGAAAGAACTCGAAATGCTCTTCCACAAGTTCCGCCTGATCATCAATGGCGATATAGAAGTGACAGTTTTCATCATATCGCTGGAAAATCCTTTCCGCAGCAGCCATCCCCGCGATCGGCACGAGGCAAGGGGGGATGACTCCGAAATCAACCTCTATTTCTGGACTTACACGAACCGCGCTTGGAATGATAACATTTCGGGTCATTGAGGTTCCGAGCCTCCAACGAGCTTCAGAATCTCCTCATAGCTTAGATTTGCAAATTCATCGGGGCGGATCGCCTTGTCATCCACATAGAAGCCATCAAACCCACACCAAGGCTTTCCCACATGGACTTCATCGAAAGGCACATCGTGTTGGTTGAGCCAATCAATCATCAAAGGAAGTGTGTTGGCTTGTAACAAGCCAAGATTGTTTGCGTATGTTCGCATGTTTCGCGAGGAAAAAACGATGATGTAGAAACCCTGGCTACGATACTCTCTCAGCTTCAGCAAAACATCTTGACGGGGAGCAAGATCAGAGTAGGACTTTCCACCCGCTTTAACCTCTGCCAATGTCCCGTCTACATCAATAACTATTCTTTTTCTACTGTTATCTTCCATTAAGCAACTTGCATGAGTTCTCTCACTCTCTGCCGAATCGGATGACTTACATCTCTTGGTACAGGGCGTAGAGCGTAGATATTTTTCCCACTCCAAACTTTGGTTTCTACCAGTCGACCTAACTTCCAACGAGAGACATGATAGTCCTCGATTTGTCCTGCGTGAATCTGATCAATCAATTCTGGCCGAAACATGGGTAGGCCTTTCTTATCTTCCCGGAGCAGATAGGGGTCTCCATGTTTTACTCCCAAGCCGTTTATGATCGTCGGATAGTAAATTTCCTCATGAACATAGGGCAAGGTGGAGCGATAGTCAAAGTGGCGCTCGATGATCGCCACCATCTCTTCGAAAAGATCCTTCCTATAGAAAGTGCCTTCAACTTGACTGCACCATAACTCCTGAGCACCCGCATCTCTCATGATGCCCTGAAAGACAGGATCTCCTTCAGCAAAGTGAGGTGCACCCCATGTAGGTTGAGGAGGGACCATAGACACACCAGCATCCTCGGAGCTAATGAAATCCTCCACTCCGATTCGCGTAAAAAGGTCAGAACTACTATGGAGTAGAAAATGAGTGAACTCAAACTGACTTTTTGCAAAGTGAAAGTTCACATGATGAGCATGATGCAAATTCCCCCAAAAGGTTGGGACTGACACTGGATTTACGATTACATTGTCAAATGAATTAAAGTTAACATTACTTCCGCACCAAGCAAAATTCACATGTAGGTGCAGCACAATCTTTGCATTCGGGACGTAATAACGTATGTTCTTAATCTGATCAATAACGACATCCGGCTTTTCATGCACCAGGATCGACAATGCAACCTTCAAAAATCTTGCCCCATCACCTTATCATCTCCACCCAATGAAAAATACCGGCATAGCCGACGCTTAACAAACACGTGCAAGTTTAGTGCCCTTTCTTACCTCTTTCTGCACAAACCAGCAATTCTACAGTGCCTCATCACCAAACTACATACGGAACAAGAAGGCCATGAGACTTTGGCAATCATTGCTTATTTTGGGCTGTCTCAGTGCCTCCGCATCATCAATTTTGGCTCAAAGCCAACCTACTTTGACGAATATCGTTCAGGCTGATGGCTCCATCAAAGCCCTGTACGAATCACAAGCGGTCGTTACTACGCAATTCTGGCTCTTTCACACAAACTACAACAACGTATCCAATTGGGAAACTCTCGGTAATGGCTCCAGTTCTTTTCGGCGCCGAGGACTTCTTCTCCCTGGAACAGGAAGTATTAACGCGTCGACTCAAGTACAAAACGGGCCTAACGGCTCCACTTTTACAATGTCGGCAGTCCCATCCCGAGATGTGGTTTCTAACAATGATCACATCAACGTCATGTTTGATGACGCATTCTGGGCAGGCTCTGTTTTCAGCGACGGCGCAAACAGCTTTACTTTCAATCCCAACTTCGCTCAAGCCTTCTTCAAATCAGGTCGAGGAAATGTTTTTACAATCACCCGCCCCGATGGCTTCCGGCTCACGATTACAACACCACAGTCGGTGAAATACGACGCTCAGGATTCTCGCAACTACCACATGGGATTTGAGCTGAGACTAGATTGTCGCAGCGGCAACTGGACGGCAAATACCACTCGAACATATCAAGCAACGTTCAAGTATTCGCAAGCATCTACAACCACTCCCGATGCTCCACTAACCATTACCCAAGGGAGTGACTGGTACCCATTGACTCAAGCGAACAGCGTAACGCCAGGTTCAGCACTAGACTGGCAAGATCGTTACGCAGCCGCGGCAGGATCAAGTGGATGGTTGGGAGTAAACAACAACGGCAAATTTGTGTTTGCAAACGCCCCCTCTATACCTGTCCGCTTTTACGGGGCGAATCTAACTCACTATGCATGCTTTCCGGGCAAGAGCCAGGCAGGCCCCCTCGCTGACAATCTAGCGAGAATGGGATACAACGCCGTACGCCTACATCATATTGATATCGTTCTTACCAACTCTACTGACAGCAATTCGACGACCCTCGACCCAGCTCTTCTCGATCGACTCAATTACTTTGTCAACGAGCTAAAGAAAAGAGGGATTTATGTAAGCTTAGATTTGCATAGCCTCAGAAAACCACGAGCAAATGAGGTTATGGCAGGCGAAGTAAGTGAATATGATTACAAAGCATTATTGCTAGTAAGCAATACCGCAAGGCAGAACCTTCTCGCGTATAGTTCTAACCTTCTAAACACCCTCAACCCCTATACAGGTTTAAGGTGGAAAGACGATCCTGCAATTGCGTGGATATCTCTCGGCAATGAGAACACACCGTTCTGGATGGTGTCACTTAGGCCAGAAATTAAGTCAATGCTTGATACTGCCGTGGGGGGCAGTTGGAATCCACTATCTACTGCAGGCTCACGTCCCGCTGTAAACCTCGCGGCTCAAACTGCTCAATACTTAGCTACACAACTGCGCAGCATGGGTGTGAAAGCTCTGTTTACCGACATTAACGCCGGCTTTCACAGAGCGGCTGCCATTGGTAGAGCAAACCTAGATTATGTGGACAATCACATGTATCATGCTCATCCAAACGGCTTTGCTCTACCGATAGTGCAGAAAAACACAAGTCCCCTTCGTAAGGTCGAGGAACTTGGTTGGTTTGCGTCCTCCAGGATCAAAGGAAAACCGTTCACCGTTTCTGAGTTTGATGCCCCTGCCCCAAACCAGTTCCGAGCCGAATTCGGCATCATGGCTGGCGCCATGGGATCTGTTCAGCAATGGGACGGGATGTGGCGCTTCATGTACGCATCCAACATGGAGATGGCATTAACACCTCAAAAGATGGGATTGTTTAGCATCTCAACGGACCCATTGGGTATGGCCACAGAACGGGCAATAGTAGCCATGTTTTTGAGAGGCGATGTCGTCAATAACGAGGCTCCATACCAGATAGCAAATCTCCATTCCACTGCAAACCATGAGGAAATTCGGCAAGAGCCAATTGTCCGTCAATCAGTCTTGACCCGTAGTTTTGCTCAAGTGAATGCTTCCAATAGCAATGGTTCAGGAATCGTTTATGACGGAGTAGGAAGCACCCCTAACAACCATGTCAGTACAGACCTTAACCGATTGAACTTCAAGGTGTCCACTGCGAATACGGCAAGTGTCATTGGCTCAGAAGGCCAATCCCTTAGCACGAACGGCTTATCTGTCACCTTTACGAAGAATCGCGCTTCTATCTACCTGACCACAGTTGATAAGAAGCCTTTGACCACCAGTCGAAGGATGCTTCTCGCTCACCTAACAGATGTGCAGAACACGGGGGCAACGTTCTCTGGTCAAGAACGAGGAACGCTAACCTCATGGGGAACTCTTCCTCATCTGGTTAAGTCAGGCGCGGCCTCTGTAACCGTAAAGGCGCAATATCCAACCTATATGCGCGTCTACCGTCTAGACTTGGCCGGACACAGAACAGCTACGGTTCCCTTCACTCGGACAAGTAACTCTATAACTTTCGACGTAAATACTCGCGACGCTTCAGGCAATGGCGGAATTTACTACGAGATAATCTGCACGAAGTAGGTCGCATCGCTTTCCACTCCTTGAATGGCATATCATTCAGGGGAGTGGAAAGTCGTTCTGTTTTTCAAAGCTGCTTAGAAGATCATAGACAAACTTTGGAAAGTATGTCGTCATTGGAAACAGATGTCACTGAGGCAGCGAACATCCTTAGGGAGGTTGTGCAAAATGGCAAAACGATCTTGCTTGCCGGAAACGGTGGTTCGGCTTCTGATGCCCAACATATTGCTGGCGAGTTTGTTGGACGTTTTCTACTAGAGCGAAAAGGGGCCTCGGCGATCGCTCTTGGCGCATGCGATGCTAGCCTTACAGCAATCGGTAATGACTATGGATTTGAACGGGTATTCGCCCGACAAGTTGAGGCTTATCGAAGCCATGCCGGAGTACTCGTAGCCTATTCTACGAGTGGGAATAGTCAAAATATCCTGGAAGCGGCGAAGGTTGCCAAGCAACACGGCATTAAAGTCATTGGCATGACTGGTGAGTCCGGTGGGCAACTCAAAGCGCTTTGCGATGTTTGCTTATCGATGCCTAGTAGTCACACGCCAAGAATACAGGAAATGCACATCCTGGTTGGACATATACTCTGTGAGATCGTTGAGCCGGAGATTGAGTATCACACCGACTAGAGTCGTTTTTTTTGACCGAGACGGAGTTCTCAATGAAGATCATGGCTATGTGTTTAGACCAGAAGATTTTCAGTGGGTTTTAGGAGCACGCGAGGCCATCAGCTGGCTGAATGAGTCTGACATCAAAGTAGCGGTTGCAACCAATCAGTCTGGCATAGGCAGAGGTTTCTATACAGAGCAAGATTTCTTGTTGCTTTGTAAATGGATGCAAGCACAACTTCGGAAACTTGGTGCTCATATTGATGCCTTTTTTCACTGTCCACACATTCCCTCCGATGAATGCTTTTGTAGAAAGCCAAAGCCGGGAATGTTGTTACAGGGAATCGAACGTTTTGGAGTTAAGCCAAACGAGTGTCTGTTTATCGGCGATAAGGAGTCAGATATGCAAGCAGCGCAAGCTGCGGGCACCCAAAGCTTTCACTACGCTGGAGGCAACTTACTTGAGAGCGTCCGGCGTTGCGTCTTGATAGATCGATAAAGAGATACCGCCCCTGGAGGATATTCCAAGAGGTACCGCCGCCAAAGTCTTTTCGGCTCTTTGACAAGGCGATAAAACCACTCCAGACCAAGTCTTTGCATCCAAAGTGGGGCACGCTTCACCAATCCCCCAACCATTTCAAAGGAACCGCCCACAGCGACAAATATATGGTTTGGCAAGTGCTGTCTCAAAAGCTCAATCATCTTTTCTTGCTTTGGGCAGCCTAGGGCTACAAAAACCACCCTTCTATCGGCCAACTGCGGGACTAAGCTGCTAGCAAAGGCTGATGTCAGTTCAACTTGTCCATCATAAATGAAGTAGTCACTAGGATTCTTCCCGAGCTTTTCAATAGCTTGCCTTGGATCAACCCCTCCGATGACCGCTACAAGTGAGGGATCAAGGCGGCCGACCAATATAGGGGTTAGATCTGCTCCCGTCGTCCTTGTAGCTGACTTAAAAACCGGATTGAGTTGGCGGCAGGCCCATAGAACCGGCATACCATCGGCCGTAAAAACATTTGCCTTTGAGAGTAAGGCTTTAAACTCTGGATCTCGTTGCAAGCGAGCAATGTAGTCAAGGTTGAGCGTAGCGACCCATCGGCCTTCGCCTTTCTTAGCCCATCCCTCGATCAAGCGAGCAATCTCATCCACGCTCACATGCCAGACGGGTAGTCCGTAGATACTTACTTTACTAACCGATTCCAAGTTTAATAGGCGCCTTCGCCCTTGAATACTGCTTTGGGCGTTTGGGCAAGAATCTTAACATCTGTCCAAAAACTCATTTCTTTTATGTATTTGTGGTCAAGGGCCATCCACTCTTCAAATGATAGATTACTTCGACCCTGGATTTGCCAATAACATGTGATTCCAGGCTTAATTGTAAGTCTCTGCCGCGCAAAATCATCATATAAGGCAACTTCTCTGGGTACAGGTGGCCTTGGACCTACCATACTCATCTCCCCACGCATGACGTGCAAGAGCTGTGGCAATTCATCCAGACTGTACTTTCGAAGAATACGACCTATCGGGGTGATTCTTGGATCATCCTTGATCTTAAAGATTGGTCCATCCTTCTCGTTTTGCTCTAGCAATTCTGCCAAACGTTTATCTGCGTCGGCGTACATAGTGCGGAACTTCAAAAACTTGAACGGCTTTCCACAACGCCCAACGCGGGTGGATGCATAGAATACAGGACCTCTGCTTGTTAGCTTCACCAACAAGGCTAAGACGAGGAAAACAGGAAGCAACAGGGCAACGAGAACGAGCGAAACAGCAAGGTCAAAGCCACGCTTCCAAACCCGATAATGTACAGGTCTTCGAGGAATAGCCTCCTGAGAATTTTTAGATACCTTTTCGAACGCTGTTTGCGTTTGCATTCCGTCTCTCCAATTTGAATCAAATGGACTAGCCCGAAAACACCAGCGTTTCGAAAAGCCCCAACCTATTCAGAATATCACAATCATAGATTGAGGCTGACCAGCAATTTTACCGACGATAGTTGGCCTGTCCTATTCTAAACCATGTTTGATGGCAAATGTTGTGCCACACACTATTCAACAGTTACTGACTTTGCCAAGTTTCTGGGCTGGTCAATCTCACACCCATTCAGCTTTGCTACATAGTATGCAAACAGTTGCAGTGGGATGATGGATAAAATTGCGTTAAGGAATTCAAACGGAGTCGACGGAATCTTAATTGTCAGATCAACTGCCTTCTGGATGGTCGTATCATCTTGAGTGGTAATCCCGATAACCGTCCCTCCCCTTGCCTGCACTTCCTTCATATTGCTCACGACTTTATCGAGAGTCCCAGGATCGGTGGCTCCAAAGACAGAAACAACCCCTGGCTGAACCAAAGCTAGCGGGCCATGTTTCATTTCCCCAGCGGGCGATTCCTGAGTTGGAACGTAAGCCACTTCTTTCAGTTTCAAAGCAGCTTCTAAGGCAACAGAAGCATCAGCCCCCCGTCCCAAGAAAAAGCATAAGGGCATACTCTTGCACTGCTCCGCAACTGACTGCATTTGGGAGTCTAGAGTCAAAGCTTCGGTAGCCTTCTCTGGCAATCGGTGCAGCTCTTCCACCCATTCTTCCACTCGGATACCAGGGGCTTCCTGCACCTGTGCAATGTACAGAGCAAGCAACGTAAGGGAAACAACTTGAGCGGTATAGGCCTTCGTACTGGCCACGCTGATCTCGGGACCAGCCTGAGTAAAAATTGTGCGGTCACACTCTCGTGCAATGCTTGAGCCGATCACATTGACAATCCCAAGAGTACGTATGCGCCTTGATTTGCAGAGTCGCAATGCCGCAAGTGTATCAGCCGTTTCACCAGACTGGCTTACAAAGATTGCAAGTGACCTTGGAGACAAGACTGGGTCTCCATATCTAAATTCGCTGGAATAATAGACGTCAGTTGGGAGTCTTAAGAGTTTCTCAAAAAGATGCTTCCCCATCAAGCCCGCGTGATATGCGGTGCCACAGGCAATAATATTGACTCGATCGATTTCATTCCAGACGTGCTCGCTGAATACGTTCTCAAAACGAATCTTTGATTTTTCGTCTACTCGACCAGCCAGACACTGCCGTATAACATCGGGTTGCTCAAATATCTCTTTGAGCATAAAATGTTCATAACCGCCCTTTTCAGCCGCAGCAATATCCCACTCGATGACTTGTGGTTTAACTGGAAGTTCTCGACCGTCGCCATCCATGAGGCGAACTCCTTCTTCCTCAAGAATAGCAATTGTGTCTTCTTCTAGAATGACCACATTGCGTGTATATGGAAGAAGTGCGGGGATGTCACTCGCCAAGAGATTCTCTCCCTGACCGATCCCAATCACCAATGGCGATGCGTTCCTTACAGCAACAATTTTCCCTGGCTCTTTCCTTGAAATAACCACCAAAGCAAACGCTCCACGCAAACGTTTAGCGGCTCTTTTTACTGCCTCCTCTAGGGGTCCAGACTCGTTGTACTCCTCACCAATGATATGTGCGGCGACCTCGGTATCTGTTTGGCTTCTAAAGACATGACCTTTCGCTAGAAGTTCTTCCTTTAAATCGAGATAATTCTCGATGATGCCGTTGTGAATGATCGCAACTTGCTCATAAGCGTCGAAGTGTGGGTGAGCATTTTCATCTGTCGGGCCACCGTGAGTAGCCCACCGAGAGTGGGCTATGGCGAGGCATGCCTCGGAAGGAAAGTCGTTCAGCAGGTTTCCGAGATTGTTTAGTTTTCCTGCGCGCTTAAGGACCTTGATCTGATCCCTCTCCATTAGCGCGACTCCCGCACTGTCGTAGCCACGGTATTCCAGCCTCTTCAACTGATCAAAAACAATACCAACAGCTTTCTTCGGCCCCACGTAACCCGCGATTCCACACACTTATACATTGTGACATGGCTGTTCAACCTAACCATATGGCCTACCAATTCGTGAGCTCTGTCAACAAAACCCTATTTTGTTGACCTGAATTCCGAAACAGCCATCAGAATCCGCATAAATATTTCGTTTATCCCAACTACGTTCTTTATATACTCCAGCATCTTGCAACCATTTGTTCTAGAAAAATCGACCTATGAAGGGTTAAGGTTTCCTAAACCAATTGACGCTACCCACTCAACTCAACCACGTTCTTTGGTAACATATCTTCAAAGCTGAATACACGCGGATAAGTGAAACTCTTGCACAACAATCTAGTGTATAAACGGTGAACTTACGACATCACCATGAGAATTGCACTACTTTGGAATAAATCGTTGATGCAGGATGCAGTTGCTACATATCTTGAGTCCAGAGGTCGACTCGATGTTGTTGTCCGCACCGATCAACCACGCGAATGCCTCGCTGCGGTCAAAGAACATAACGTTCAAGTCATCTTGGCCGAGGAAGACCACCTTGACGAAGCACAGAGACAATATCTTCTTGGTGCTCATATGCTAGGTTCCTTCGGCCTCCTGCTCATTTCGTTAAAGCCGACGGAAGAAATTGATCCGGGAGATTCTGCCAATATCGTGTCCCTATTTTCCAGTCGCGAAGACTTTTTCAATCGTATTAAAGTCGCTGGTGAGCCATACGAAGTGCAGCAGACCGGGCGAAGAGGACGCCGAAGCGATAAGCCACTAGGCTTATCAAGCCGCGAATATGAGATTGCCAAGCTTATCGCAAAGGGCTATTCAAACCGAAGCATCTCCGAAGAAACCGGCATTCAAGAACAAAGCGTTAAGAACTCGGTAAGCACTATTCTTCGCAAAACTGGTTCAGAGAACCGAACACAACTGGCTCTCAAAATCCTGGGTTAGCCGCCAAAAAAGTTAACTTCATGTGCGATCCGGCACACAACTAGCTGGCTGGTTGTTACAGAATCTGTTGATCGCACATCTCCTACTCCTCCGCCCAAAGCAATGGACGAAGAACCTGTTGGTCTTCGCCGCCTTGCTATTTGCGGGCGGATTTAAGGACCTGACGCTAACGCTCATGGCTTTCCAAGCATTCGCGGCGATGTGTCTAGCCAGTTCTGCCGTTTACATCGTAAACGATTTGCGGGACATTGAACGTGACCGAAGACATCCTCGTAAACGCCTACGTCCACTGGCTGCAGGAAAAGTAAAACCGTCTACAGCTTGGGGGCTGGCATTCACATGTATCATCGCCTCTTTTACGCTTGCGATCACGCTTAGTGTAGCCTCAGCTGTAATCATTTTTCTTTATCTATTGCTTCAAGTTGCTTATAACGCAAGGCTAAAACGAGTGGCGGTTGCAGATGTCTTCTGTATTGCCTGTGGATTTGTGCTCAGGGCGGTCTTGGGAGCAGCAGCAATCTCAGTCGCCATGTCAGGATGGCTACTATTCTGTACCGGAGCTCTGGCTTTGCTTCTTGGATTCTCAAAACGTAGAAATGAGTTCCTCACCGTTGATGCCCCAACGACAACCCGAGAGTCTTTAGCAAAGTACACGAAGCAAGCTCTCGATATGTATGTAGCGATCTATGCGTGCGCCGCCGCCATCTGTTACGGGATTTACTGTATAGAGAGCGAAACCGCCCAAAAGTATCCCGGTCTGATTCTCACCTCCGTCTTTGTCTTCTATGGAATTTCTCGGTATGTTCTGATCGTCTTCAGTTTCGATGAAGGGGGAGAACCCGAAACGTTGCTGTACAAAGACAAACATATTCTCTTAAGTGTCATTCTCTTTGTGATTTCCGCAGTCGTCGCTATAAGCGGATTCCAAATTCATCTCATATCAAACTAGTTATGCCAGCCTACAAACACGCCATCGTCGTTGGAGCCTCATCTGGAATCGGGCATGAAGTTGCCTCCCAGTTAGCTCAATCAGGGTGCCGGGTAAGTGTTGTAGCTCGACGTGAAAAGCGATTAGCTGAGTTGGCAGAAAAGTATCCCAACCAGATTTTCCCGATCACCCACGACGTCACGGCCTATTCCGAAATTCCTGCACTCTTCCAAAAGATCACGGGAGAACTAGGCGGTCTAGACTTAATCGTCTATGCAAGCGGTGTCATGCCAACCGTCGAAATCGACGAGTTTAACTTTGATAAAGACCGCCAAATGATCGAGGTGAATGATCTGGGAGCCGTCGCTTGGCTGAATGAAGCCGCAATTCGTTTTCAGGGAACAAAGCATGGGACAATTCTAGGCATTGGCAGCGCGGCCGGAGAACGTGGTCGGCTGAAACAACCCGTGTATAACGCCAGCAAAGCCTTCCTTCACACTTATCTGGAAGCGCTTCGCAATCGACTTTCACGACATGGTGTTACCGTTACCACTGTGAAGCCTGGTCCTGTCCAAACCGAAATGACGGCTGGGCTTGAACTTAAGAAAGCCTTATCACCCGAAATGGCAGCATCCGTTATTCTCAAGAAAGCTCCCAGCGGACGAGAGTGCTTTCTATCACCCGTCCACACCATTGCATTTCTTATCATCCGCAATATCCCTTCATGGATTTTCCGCAAGCTGAACGTATAGTGCTCCCGAAGCAAAACATCCAGAACGTTTCTGGATTCGGCATGGCCTCTCGTGCAGATGGTTATGTGATTTCTGCCACCAGCGTGGCAGAAATAGTTGCAGCCTTAACCCTGGCCAGATCCGCGGGCCGCCAAATCGTGCTTCGCGGATCGGGGAGAAGCTATGGAGACGCTTCCATCCTCCCGGAAGGCATCGTTCTGGACCTAACGCAGATGCGAAGATTTATCTCCTGGGATCGAGATTCGGGGATTGCGGAGTGTGAACCAGGAGTCACCATCGAAGACCTCTGGCGAACCGGCCTTCCAAACGGTTGGTGGCCCTACGTGGTCAGCGGCACCATGTTTCCTACACTAGGTGGAGCCTTAGGTATGAACATCCATGGGAAGAACAACTTTAGGGTGGGAACGCTTGGCGACAACATCCTTGAGATTGACTTCCTAACAACAGATGGACGAATCACAACCTTAACTCCGAAGGATGCACTTTTCTATTCTGTCATCTCCTCTGCAGGCGTTCTTGGCATCATCACGCGCGTAAAGTTGCAACTGAAGAAGGTTCAATCCGGAAATCTAAAGGTCTATGCCGAGTCTCTATCCAATTGGGATGCCCAGTTTCAGGCCTTTGAGAAAAGAGCAGAAAGTGCCGACTACATGGTGAGTTGGGTAGATTGCTTTGCCAAAGGCACCGCAGCAGGGAGAGGACTTTATCACGCTGCCTGGCATGACGAAGAGCTATCGCTCGAAAGCCTTCTAGAGGTGAATCAAGATTTGCCGCCAAAGGTCTTCGGGGTCATACCCAAGAGTCAAGTATGGCGTTGCCTGAAGCCCCTCAATAATCGTTTCGGGATGCGTATGATTAACTTTGCAAAGCACATCAGCTCAAAGTTAATCGGCAACCAAAAAATGCACAAGCAGGGTTTGGTCGCCTTCTCTTTCTTGCTTGACTATGTGCCCGATTGGCGGAATGCCTACCTACCAGATGGATTTATCCAGTATCAAACCTTCCTCCCCAGAGAGCGCGCAAAGGAGGTTTTCTCGCGCCAAATTGAGCTAGCCCAAGCCGCAAGTCTAGAGCCGTTTCTGGGAGTATTGAAGCTTCATCGGCCCGATAATTTCATCCTCAGCCATAGCGTCGATGGCTATTCTCTCGCGCTTGATTTCAAAGTCACTCAAATGACTTGGCCGAAGCTCCAACACCTAGCCCACCAAATGAATGACCTCGTCGTTAAGAATGGAGGTCGCTTCTACTTAGCCAAAGACTCTACACTGCGTCCCGAAGACATGCCTGCTTACCTGGGCGAAAACCTTACTAGGCTGCGCGAGTTAAAGCTTCAACTTGATCCAGACAATCTGCTTTCAAGCGAACTTCGGAACCGAACAGGTCTTGTCTAGCCTCCAGTTTTCATACGGCAAACCGTGACCGTAAAGTAAACTGTCTGAGCTTTGATGAATCTGGAACTAACAGGTGCTTGCAAATGGGGATAGTTGAAGAACTCGCCTCGCAGTTCCTAGACAACGTAAAGTCTGCGGAATCCATCCTCATTGGAACCCACCTTAACCCTGATGGCGATGCCCTAGGCAGCGCTCTTGCGGTTTCGCACTTTCTTGACGGACTCGGCATTCAACATGACGTTGTTTGTCACCATATGCCCCCTAAGAACCTCCGGTTCTTGCCGGGCGTTAACCGCATTCGACAAACCCCCAGAGAAGAACGTTACGATCTTGGGATTGTCCTGGACTTAGATTCTCTAGAGAGACTTGGAAATACGGAACCGTTTTTCCTTACCTGCGACAAAACAATCTTTGTTGATCACCATGTTCCTCATGATGCCCCTGGGGATATTCGAATTGTAGATACGGCCGCTCCCGCCACTGCGCTTATCTTGACCCGTCTTTTCAGGCATCTAGGCGTAGAGATCACACCGGAGATTGCAACCTGTCTGATTACGGGAATCGTAACGGATACAGGTAGCTTCCGATTTAGAAATACCACGGCTGAATCACTGAGTCTCGCGGCTGGCCTGCTGGAACAAGGCGGCAATATCAACCTGGTTAGCGAGCAAGTCTTCCAGACAAAGCCCATTTCCAGTGCAAGGCTTCTTGGCTTTGCCTTGGAAAGAATGAATCTAGAAAGCAATGATCAGCTTTGCTGGACTGTTCTTTCCGCAGAAGACTTTGAGCAGAACCATGCAGTAGATGAAGATACAGAAGGCTTTGTCAATGAGCTTTTGAGTATTGAAACTGTCCAGATCGCGGCGATTTTCCGTGAACCCAAACGCGGAAAGGTTAGGTGTTCCCTACGATCACGCGGCGAATACGACGTAGCCGCTGTTGCGCGTATTTTTGGTGGAGGCGGTCATCGAAATGCTGCCGGATGCACCTTTGATGGTTCGATAGATGAAGCAGTTGATAGAGTTGTTACAGAGCTAAAGAATTGTTTGGAATAGTCCTCATTCAGAAGGATATCGGACGCACGTCTCATGATGTGGTGGATGCCGTGCGGCGCAGATTCAATACCCGCAGGGTAGGTCATGCAGGCACTCTAGATCCCTTAGCCTCTGGACTGTTAGTGGTTGCGGTCGGTCCAGCCACTCGATTCCTTCAATACCTTCCGCTAGAGCCTAAAGAGTATCTGGCAGAAATCACTTTTGGTAGAGCAACCAGCACCTACGATGCCGAAGGAGAAACGACCTTCGAGGCCCCCATTCCGGACGAATTAGCAACTCTGGTCTCAGAGAAGCTCACACAGTTCAGGGGCCTGATAAGTCAGCTACCACCCATGCACAGTGCGGTAAAAAAAGACGGTAAACCCCTCTATCACTATGCTCGGCAAGGAAAAGAGATTGAGCGAGAACCTAGAAATGTACACATAGAAACATTTGATGTTGAATTTGTAAGCACTGGGGTTGCCAACGCAAGAATCATTTGCTCCGGTGGTACCTATATAAGGTCTTTGGCCCATGATCTGGGAGCCGCCATTGGATGCGGAGCTCATCTTACAAAACTCCATAGAAGTCAGGTCGGCAGGTTTGCAGATTCGATGGCTGCCCCAGTCTCCGAGGCGACCCCTGACATGATTCTGCCCCTTAGAGAAGCCCTTAAGCCCATGCCGATGATCCCGCTGAACGAGATACAAGTCGCTCATATTCGCGAGGGTCGTCAGATCGGAGTTGAGAAAATGCCGCCCGCAAATGTGGTCGCTCTCCTGGATGTTCAAGGCGAAGTCTTTAGCATTGCGCGCTTGCATGGCAACCTATTGCAGCCGGAATGCGTTATTCCGGTTGAGGCCTTCCATGCCGTTTCTTGAGAATTGTTCCAATCGAAGAATCATTTCCGGACAACTTGTTGTTGTTTTGGTTTGGGTAGCCATTACCGCCTTTGGTATCTATCTCAACCCAAATCCTCATGGCCATGGAACCCACCAGCAGCTGGGCTTACCCCCATGTCCAAGTGTTCTTTTCTTTGATAAACCCTGCCCAGGGTGCGGATTGACCACCTCGTGGACCGCTACTATTCATGGTCAGTTTGGGGCCGCGTTCAAGGCCCATCCTCTTGGCCCTATCCTCTACCTTGGACTCACTGCCTTCGCATTCATAAACTTGTGGGCGTTCTTCAAGAAGTATCGAGTAGACACCTCCAGTAGGGCATGGACCATTGGAATAGTGGTGGGTGCCGTTGTCTTTTTCGGGTTCGGATTCACGCGCTTTATGCTAACCCAGCGTTATCAAGCCCCCGGCGAAATGCAGAACTTCATTAAGCAACTCGCCGCATCTCAACCCAACAAGAAAAAAGAATAAACACTACAGGTTATAAGGACCTCAAATTGAGGTCAACAAAGCAAGCACATAGCCGACCTGCTGTTGAGCTGTTGGTTCAGGTAGTAGGGTCACCTGATAACGCCGGGGAGATTCGCCTTCGCCAATACGCGCCTCAAACCGAACCTCCTCCATCTGTGTAAACGCCCTCATAAACCCCTCCTGCCACTGCGCATAGGGGTAAAGCACCCTCTCCAGGTCCTCCCCATAGCGACCAAGCAACCGGCTACGGTCTTCCCCTCTGGCCTCCACTATCGACATCTGGCGGTCAAACCTCAAAAAGTCCATTCCTGATTGCTCTAGGATGTTTTCGTAAATGCTTCGGACCATGCCAGAGGACTGTTCCAATGCCTTGCTCCGGCTTATATCCGTCAGGATGGCAGCGTGCCCCTGAAGGTCTCCTTCCAAGTCAAAGATAGGAGATACATCTACGTAAGCCCATAGATCCACGCCATCCTTTCGCTTGAACTTAAATGTGAACTGAGTCCTTGTCCCTCCGATTGGCCCGGTCGCAATCAGTTCCCTCAATAGTTGACGAGAACTATCGTCTAGGAAGGTGGATTCGTCATTGCTGAGAATATCGTCCACCGAACACGCAAACATATCAGCAAGTCGCTGATTGGCAAACAATGTTCGGTGCTGCGTATCAACCAGCCAAACTCCTTGAGAGGATGTTTCCAGAAGTCGTCGAAAGTTAGCTTCTGATTGCTCCATCGACTTCTTTGCGAGAACGCGCTCTGTGACGTCTATACCGATGGACCAATTAGACCAACCCTCGATCGGCACCTCTTTGGCTCTAGATGACCAAGCTATGGTGCGCTTACTGCCATCCGCGCAAACAACTTCTGTCTCAAAGTCTTGGTAAGCCCCTTCGCTCTCTTGGAAGTGTTGAAGAATTGAGTCTCGATAGGCATCGTCGGGTATTGCTCTTTCATAGAATCCCGACGCCATCAACTCATCCGATGAATATCCCGTAACCCGTTCGCATTCTTTATTGACAACGATTAGATTAAAGTTTTCATCGAAAGCATTGAACATAACGGGCATGCTTTCAACGAACTTCCGGAGACGTTGTTCGGACTCCCCAACCGCATCAATTGCTGTATGCAGTGCCTTTGCCAATACTTCTGTACGACTAGCCGCACCAAGTTTGGCCCTCATTCGGTCCCAGTAAGTTCTAACTGTCTTCTGACCAATATCCAGGCGTAACGCGATCTCTTTATCTGTTAAGCCTTCGCCCGCAAGAAACAAGACCTCTTTCTCACGTTCCGACAGCCCGACTTCAACATCAGGTTCGTTCATTTACTCTCCCAATACAACCTATCCATAGATTGCTTGGAACACAGCGTCGTGAAACTTGGCTCTCCAGGGGATGATTTTCGTGTTCTCACTAGTAGGGTGCACTCTATTTGTTAGAAGAACCACGAAAGTTTGGCGTTCAAAGTCACCCCAAACACTAGTGCCTGTGTACCCTGTATGCCCAAAACTTTTGTCGGAAAACTTAGTGCCTGCGCTTGCCTTATGCCCCGCGTTGGTATCCCAACCAAGTCCTCGACTACTGCGATCACTCTGCTTCTTCGTAAACTGGTTAATGGTTGCAGACTTTACCAACCCGTCACCCTGTTTAAGCATCATCGACATAAACTTACACAAATCATCAGCAATCGAGAATAGACCAGCGTGCCCCGCTATTCCGGCAAGAACCGCCGCGTTTGGATCATGGACTTCTCCTTTGATCCAGCTTGTTCCGTCTGGCTGCCGCTCTAACTTTCGAACTGCCTCAGAATCTGTGCCTCGCAGTCTGCGAAGTTCAGATCTCCAAGGTTCAATCGCATCGGTCGGCGCACAGCGATCACGAATCTGCTCAACCGGTGCATACACAGTTGTATTCATGCCCAACGGCTGGAAAACTCGTTCGTTTAGAAAAGCCGTAAAACTACGTCCACTTAGGGTCTCGATAATCTTCCCAAATGTGATCATGCCAAGGTCGCTATAGACCATCTTCTCGCCGATCGGTTGGGTGAGCTTTTCCGCATAAATGGCTTTGATGACCTCTTCTGGAGTTTTGCAAGTACGTTGGTAAGCTCGAAAAGCGATTAAGCCTGAGTCATGCAGCAGTAGGTTTCGAACCGTAACCTTCTCTTTCCCATTCTGACCAAACTCTGGAATGATCTCGGCCACTGGCTGATCAAAGTCAAGCTTGCCATCATCCACCAACAGCATAGCTCCCGTAGTGGTCCCAACTACCTTGCTTACCGACGCAAGATCCCAAACGGTTTCTTCTGTAGTAGGCAACGATTCTGGACAATAGGTGTGACGCCCCTCGGCCCTTCTGTGCACCACTTTTCCTTGGTGCCCAACGGCGTAGGAGGCTCCGGGGAAAACTCCTTCCTTGATCGCCTCCTTAACAAATGCATCTACAGCTTTGAAATTCATGGTTAATCGATGTCCACCGGGGCAACCTTCAGGTCTTGCTTATTCATGGGAATGAAGAAAAGCATCAACATTCCTGGAATTGTACAAAGACATACCGCAATGAAAAATTGTCCATAAGCCTGAGGATTTGAAGAAGTTAAGGGGCCAGCAAAGGCCATTTGTAGATATCCGCTGGCGATTCCCGCAATCTGAGCTCCCAAAGCCATCAGTCCGGTCGAGATTGCATAATGAGATGTCTTCATGGCTGATCCTTGGGAAAGAAACATGAGATAGACCATGTAAGCGCTAAATCCAAAGCCATAACCAAATTGGTCAATACCAATCAATCCTGTTACAGCCGCTAGACCCGGCTTGGTGAAAGCCGCCCAAACATAGAACAAGTTAGGAACGTTCAGCGCTAAGACCATCGGCCAAATGCACTTCTTGATGCCAAATTTGGATATCAACCAACCGCCTAACAGTCCGCCTGCCGTCAGAGCAACAACTCCCACCGTCCCGGTGATATATCCAACCTGCTCCGTAGTAACTCCTAGACCACCTTTCTCGATGGGATCCAAAAGGAAAGGGGAAGACATCTTTCCGATCATCGACTCTCCGAAACGGTAGAAAAGGATAAAGCCAAGAATGGGGAGTATTTTCTCCTGCCCGAAGTACTCCTTTGCCGCCGGTCCCATCCCAGTCCTTCTAAACAGTTCCCGGGTCGAAACGAAAGCGGCTCCAATCACGGCAAGAGACAAAGCCAACTGGATGCCATAAGGAACTGCCAATTGTTGACTAAAAAAGGGGCTTGGCTTCCCAGTTGCAGCCTTTACAACGGACTCCTCGGATCCTGGCTTCCCTTGCAGGCTTGCTTCTTCAGCGGTGCGACTATCTACAACTCGCTGAAAATGTTGGGTGTCTGTAGCCAAGAACAGCGGAGTTAACTCCACAGACTTTGTGAAAATGGGCTTTGGAAAAATTCCGTTAACGCTACCTGCCCCAATTACCAGCAATCTCCCCAACAAGAAGATTGCAAATATCATTAGCAAAACTTGACCAAAACTCGCAACAATTCGCCCTAAGTCAACCTTGTTTTGCGGTGCGTCTGGCACTGGCTTTGGATAAGCCCACAAACCATAGGCATACAAAGCTCCATAGATGAGCGCGCCAATGCCAATGGCAATCATCCATGTTTGGGGAATAGGCGTACCATTCGCCTCTAGTCTTCCCGCGATAACGACCAAAACACCGGTACAGAAAATCATCGCGAGGCGGAAAAAGGCCGAACGAATTCCAACAAAGAAGGCTTGTGCTTTTTCTTTTAGCGCCAGAAGGTAGAACCCATCTGCGGCAATATCGTGGGTAGCGCTCATAAACGCAACCAAGAACATCAAAGCCAGTGAAATCGGCAGAAAGGCGTCTTGCGTGATGGAAAAGGCTAAGCCACCCATTGCGGCAATGATAAGCGCCTGCATGACAACGATCCAGCCTCGTTTGGTACCGCTGGTATCTACCAATGGTCCCCAAAGCATCTTTACGATCCAAGGAAACGCAATTAGGCTCGTCCAGAGGCCGATCTGGGCATTATCAACCCCCATCTTTTTGTACATGGTTGCAGACATGTTCTGCACGATGACAACTGGCAGACCCTGCATAAAGTAGAGAGTGGGAACGAAAGCCCAAGGACTTCGGCGTTGGCCATCGGTCGTAGGAGTTGGTTCAGTATTGCCTTCCTGGCTTTGTATCTCAGTCATCGAGTGGGATGATTATAGCGATCCTCGATATAAGTGCGTGAACTCATCCAGTTTTTTTGAGATTCTTACTGACAAACACAGCTGAATCCTAAATGCGGAACAATAGGGATTCGTCGACCCAAGATGGTTCACCACCCATGAGAACCGACCGTTGTGAGAAACGGTTATGAGCATCTAAACCGGATTGAGTGAATGGATAAAACAGTATCTAGCCAGCAACATAAAATGCGATTGAGTTCGGGGACTCCCAAGTGGAGCCTGGTGATTCTAATCTTGCTCACGGGGTGCGCCAAAGACAAAGCGCGAACCAGCTCGGGGACAACCCAACTTCCTCCGAGAGCAGTCCCAGCGGACCCTTGGATGATCACCAACCTGGATGCCAACTTAGAAACTCCGGCCTTGCTTTGGAATGGATTGCTTGGTATCCGGTTCAGCCCCTCCGCGCTTAAAAACAAATCATTTGCCATTGATAAATACGAACAAGATGGCGAAGAAAAGATACAAACCCTTGCTTCACCGCTTGGCTTTTACGTTTCTGCCGACGGATCAGATTTAGGTATGACCTTCAAGAATGTTCACAGAACACTTGATCTGCGAACTGGAGAAGTTGTCACCAAAAGTGAAAAGGATAAACTTCGGGATGTTCAAATTCAAGTTCAAACTGTTATTGATCCCACCAACCCAAGAGTCGCCGAAAAGTGGATCATCCTCCCTGAGCAAAACTACAGCTTCCAGATAAGCTCTTCCAGCCAATCAGAATTGGTAGTTGTAGAGGAGTTACCAAACGGCGATGTAGAACTTTTCTTCCGTCCGGTTTCTAACGATCGTAAAGGTTACATACGGACGACGTGGGCCGGGACAGTGAATGCAGGTTCAAAAATCATAATCGAACACGTCAATCCCCCCGCCCCCTTGACTAAAGAACACATTGACAAAACACCCCCTACGAAACCTGAGTTCAAGAAGTCGGACCTTATTCGGTTTGATGTCATTCAAAAAAGATCCAAAGACTATTGGTCAAAGGCTTGGCAGACTGACATCGAAATCGACGGTCCAGTAGAAGACCAACAATTCATTCGATCCGCCCTCTTCTATCTCCGGAGTTCTATTCATCCCGATGGCAAGATGTCCGTCAGCCCCATGGGGCTAAGCTCTGACATCTATAACGGGCATGTCTTTTGGGATGCAGATATTTGGGTCTATCCCGCGCTCGCTCTGATCGACCCAACTCGTGCAAATACTATTCCGATCTATCGACTAAACAAACTTATCCAGGCAAATCAAAACGGGATTGGCTGGTTAAAATCCAATCGCCCCACCGGTACTGAACCCATGGGAAGTATCGAAAAAGACATTGTCGACATCGCGAAGTTTCCGTGGGAATCCAGCGTCACTGGCAAAGAAACTGTTCCGGGACCAAGTAGATTTCAAGATCACATTTCTGGCTCGGTAGCCTGGACTTTAGCGATGGCGAACAGCTTGGGGCTAAATGACCCTCGTCTTATAGACGCCCAAAGAAAAGTCCAAAAGTTCTATTTATTCCGATCGCAAAAAGGAAGCGATGGACTGCTCGAGATCAAAGGAACCATGTCGCCAGATGAGCACCACACGGGTGACAATGATCTATATACCAACCTCCTCGCGATGTGGTGCACAAATCTCGTCACCACCGATGATAAAACGAAACCTCACAATGTCTGGCCAGACAAACCCACCTACAAACTCCCAGCGGACAATAAATCCTTCCTGACTTACGACAACGACGGTCTCCGTGGCTACAAGCAAGCAGCTGCTGTCCTGAGCATCTATCCTCTCCAATACCCTCCGGCTGAGAAGCAGGCCCGAGTCATGATGGAGAGATTTGCTGACAAGGTCACGAAGAACGGCCCCGCGATGACAGACTCTATCCACTCAATCATCTGGGCGAGATTAGGTGAGAAAGATAAGGCATATCAAGCCTGGCATGAAAGTTGGATGCCGTTTGTCAAGCCACCGTTCCTCCTCTTCAGCGAGAAGCGTAATTCCAGCCGAACATATTTCACTACGGGAGCCGCTGGTTCCTTACAGGCCGTATTGTACGGTTTTGCTGGTATCAGAATTGATAGCAAGAAAGCTCCCAATGCTCAGTGGTCGATGCCCCTGAAGAACGGCCAAATCATCAGTATCGCGCCTAATCTTCCCCGAGAATGGAAAAAACTAACCCTTCGCAACCTAACTATTCTTGGCGAGAAGTACACATTTGAAATCGTGGATGACAAAGTGACCGTCAAGAAAGGCTAGGCAAACGGCCACTTCAAATATCTGGCGCTGGGTTGGAGCAATGCTTGCTCCTGCCCTTCATACAGATCCTTCCAGGAAGTGGGGTCATAACTCGTTTGAATCTCTAGATCAGATCGAAGAAGTTTTAGGTGCCGAGCAACCATACTGCTAAACTTTCCGACTGCTCTCACATGACGAATCGCTTCCTGAGGTTCCCCTCCCACTAGCGTCTTTACTGAAGCAATCATCGAACTTATCGCGTCCGCTCCAAAAGCATTTGCTTCCCAACCTTCCGGCTTACCCGGCAAATTCAAGTGAAGTACCTGAGCCACAAACTCTGCCCGGCTCAAGCCTAGGTAGATCAATAGTCGAATATCAAGCTCCAGAGGCTTTAGCTCAATCGTATGGTCACTTTCAGGCATAGTGCCCGGATCGGCCAAGATTAAGTCAGGAGACGGCACCTTTAATCCCAGCTGTCCATATTTGTTCCAGGGCGCCACGCGCTCTGACGCCAAAAACTCTTCGGGATAGGGCTCCGCCAAACTCTGCTCCAAAAGCTCTCGGAACGTCCGTGTCGATCTTTGATCTGAGGTTGTTACCAAGAGTTCGGGATCATCATGCTTCTCCGTCCCGGATTCATATGGATTCAATCCACCATCGGTCAAGGGCCTTGGCTCCGCAAGATGTCCCCGACGCGACTCACCTTTTAGGTGCTCGGCAAAAAAGGCGTACATCGCCTCACGCATTCGACGGTTGTAGTCATGCCCGCCCTCCACAATTTCCAACCGAACCTTATCTTCGGACTTGTACTTCGAGTACAGCGTCCTTAGCTTCTCATAGGATTTCTGATGGCCCTCTAGCGGAAACTCAGGATCGTCGCTCGCTCCAATAAAGCAAACCGGCGCTGGCGCCCGGATTCCCAACACATCGGACCTATCTCCAATCTCCATGAGCCCGGACAAATGATTGCAGAAGCAGCCGTTATGAGGCATGATCTCCATACTTGTCGCCGCACATACCGGCACTGCCGCATGAATTCTCTCTTCAAAAGCAAAGGTCAGCATTGTCGCCGAACCTCCGCCACTCGTTCCAGTTATGCCTACTTTCGCTGTGTCAATCTCTGGTCGGGTCTCGCAATAATCTAAAGCACGAACGAGGTCCCAAACATACTGTCCTTGCACTGGAGCCCCCATTGCCAACCAAGGATCGTCATGGGTGCCCATCTCCTTGCGCTCGTTCTGCTCATTGTTATCCCAGCTGTAACCGGGCGAGTCCACAACTAAACATGCAAACCCCAACAATGCCAAGCCAATCCCTCGTGCCTGAACTACCGGTGTGCTTTTTTTATATGGCCAATGTCCGTGAGGGCTAAGAACAAGCGGAAACTTCCCTTCTTTCTCGGGCAAATACAGATGCCCAGTGACCAAAACTCCAGGACGAGACTCGTAGCGCAACTTCTCGATCCGGTAACCATCACGCCGCAAAACACCTGTTATCTCCGCATTCAAATCCGTTTTCGGAGGTGACGGATACAGCCCAAGTGATTTTGCAAGCTGACTTCGCTGCTCAGCAACTTCTTTCTGGTGGTCAACTTGGTTCCGAGGAGTCCTTCGATCCGCCAAGTCCTTCACTCTGGCTTCTAACATCTTGTTCAGCGTAGCGCGATCCATTCTTTCGAGAATACTACGACGAAATCACGCAAAACGGCGACACTTCGAAACGCCCCAGAACAGGTCTGTCGTCTAAAAGTACAATAAGATGTGAAGCAAATCTTGCTTGCCGCCCCAAGAGGATTCTGCGCTGGAGTCGCATATGCGATCGAAGTCGTGGACCTGGCTTTAAAAATTCATGGTGCGCCCATTTACGTTCGCCATGCAATTGTCCATAACGAGTGGGTGGTTCGCTCCTTTGAAGAGCGAGGCGTTATCTTTGTCGAAGACATCTCAGATATCCCAAATGGGTCCGTCGTTGTCTACTCTGCTCACGGAGTTTCGCCAAAGATTCGTCAAGAGTCGCAAGAGCGTAATCTCACGATTATTGATGCCACCTGCCCCTTGGTTACCAAGGTTCATAACGAAGCAAAACACTACGCCAAAAAAGACTTTTTCATGATCTACATTGGACATGAAGGCCATGTGGAAGCAGAGGGCACGATGGGAGAAGCTCCAGATCGTATGGTCTTGGTAGAAACTCCTGAAGACGCAGAGAAACTAAACATTCCGGACTACGAACGCCTTGCTGTCCTGAGCCAAACCACGTTAAGTGTGGATGAAGTGACGGCTACGCTTGAAGTTCTCAAACGCAGATTCCCTCATCTCCAGATGCCACCCAAGGGTGATATCTGCTATGCAACCACCAATCGACAAGCCGCCATTCGTCAAATGGCGCCGAAGTGTGATCTGGTATTGGTCGTCGGGTCTACCACCTCATCCAACTCCAACCGATTGCGTGAAGTGGCTGAAACTCTTGGCACAGAGGCTTATCTTCTGATGTCGCCCGATGAAGTGAAACCAGAATGGCGCACCGACTATCCAGTAGTAGGTATTTCATCTGGAGCGTCAACCCCGGAAAGGCTGGTCGAGGATATTATCGGGGCTCTCCTAGAAGGACAGCCACAAATACCTGTCGAGATTGTTGAAGCTATTCGTGAAGATGTCACGTTCAAGCCCTCACGAGATTTGATACAGCTCGCCATGTCCACACCCTAGGCAGCGTTTCTCTTTGTTGGCACCGCCCAAGCTAGAATCGCTTCCGCAGGAACCGGGCGACTGAAAAGATAGCCCTGCCCTAGGTCACATCCGAGGGCTTGAAGTTGACATAACTGAGATTCATCTTCGATCCCCTCCGCGACCACTGTCAGTCCAAGCGTCTTGCACAACGTGATCAGAGCTCGAAGAATTGCCGTTGGCCCCAGAGTGTCGCCAATAGATGCCACAAACCTCTGATCGATCTTCACCTTGTCTGCAGGAATCGAAGCCAGGGTGCCCATTGACGAATATCCCGTACCAAAATCGTCGATCGCGATGTGAACGCCAAGTCCTCGAATCGCAATGAGCAGGTTACTAAGACTCTCATAGGTTTTCACCATAACGGTTTCAGTGACTTCCAATGTAATGCGGTCAGGTGTCAGACCTGTCTCTTCAACAACCGACACGATGTCCTTGTAGAAACTCGGATGCTGAAGTTGCTGAACACTGACATTCACACTGATTCGTAAATCCGGACGTTTGAGTTCCAGCTGCAAATGTTTTAAGGTATGGCAAGCTTCTCGAAGGATCCACAGCCCCATGGGGACAATGAGGTTAAGTTCCTCCGCTAGGGGGACAAACTCAGCTGGCGAAATCGGGCCACGCTCTGGGTGAGTCCAGCGGACCAGAGACTCCAGTGAATGCAACTCTCCGGTCTCCAAATCCACAATCGGTTGATAGCACAAGAATAGAGATCGTTCGTCCCAGGCTCTTCTCAAATCCCTTTCTAACTGTAACCGAGCATTGACTTCATCCAGCATGAACTTTTCAAACTTAGTCCAAGCAGATTTGCCACTCCTCTTAGCGTGATACATCGCAGTATCTGCATTGCGGATCACGTCCTCAACCGTCGATGTCATATCTCCAGTCGCAACGCCAATGCTGCAAGTGGCGGTTAGCTGTAGGCCCGTGAAATGAAACGGTTGCTCCATGGCCTGCACCAATCGCGCCGCCACTTGGTCCGCCATTTGATCCGGTCCCCCAGATGTCAAGAGAACTGCAAACTCATCACCGCCTATCCGCGCAACCAAGTCAGTCTCCGGCACATTTAGTTTCAACCGTTCCGCAACTTGCACCAGTAGTTGATCTCCGGCATCGTGTCCAAGGCTATCGTTTACGAACTTGAAGTTATCGAGATCCAGAAACAGCACAGCATACTTGTCTTGGAGAGTCGAGCAGTCTCTTCTTGCTTTTGCTGCTTGCTCATAAAACTCTCCTCGATTAGCCAATGCAGTCAAGCGATCCTGAGTCGCAAGGGTATGCAAGTCTACGTTCAACTTCCGTAAGTCACTCGAGTTCTGCTTGAGCTGTTGATTTGCGAGATCAATCTCCGTCATCTGGGTGAGAATCCGATCCATATTGACCTGAGATTCCTCAGCTGCCTTCCGCTTATCGGTGATGTCCTGAATGGCACCAACAAGTTTTGTTGCGGTGCCCCCATCAATCTCGCACTCACCCACCACTCGCCACCAGATAGAGCCCAGTCTGTGTCCTCCAACCCGCGCTTCAAAGTCAAAAGCTTGATGCTTGTCAATGGCGGAATGAAGAGCGGACAGAATTTCATCTTGGCTTTCTTCATCAAACTGCTCCACAAACTGATTCAGTGTTGGAGCGTGATTTTGGCTAAAGCCCATCAACTTGCAGGTTGCATCCGGTAGCAGGAATCTATCGGCTCCAACATCATATTGCCAAGCTCCAACCCCTGCTATCTGACCCGCTCGTGCAATGAACATCTCTGTATCGCGGAGCCTATCCAGCGCCATCTTGCGCTCTGTGATATCCGTTCGAATGGAGATGTACTTAATAATCTTCCCATCACTGCTCTTGAAGGGAGCAATGATGCTGTCAACCCAATAGAGGCTCCCATCTTTAGCACGGTTGCAGACATCCCCACGCCAAGGACGTCCCGCCGCTGCCGCACGGAAGACCTCTGTCCAAAACGAACGAGGGTGAAAACCAGAATTCACCATGTCGTGCTTATTGCCGATCAGTTCTTCACGTGAATAGCCGCTGATCTTACAAAAGGCATCG
>JBBCJU010000001.1:0-271018 GCA_037190145.1 Fimbriimonadaceae bacterium | reverse complement strand
CCGCCATTCCATTCGCCCAGGGTGTCGAATGAGGCTCGGACAAGCATGAGACTGGCTTGATAAGCTTCAAACTTAGAACTCAGCTTACGCAGAGTCTTGGCGTCTGCGGTATGGGGTGGATGATCAAAAGTGGAGGCGATGTGGTAGCTCTCCTTCGCTTGTTCATTCACGTTCAAAAGCAGATTATGAGGATCCCTCAGACCTAGATCATGGAGAGATTCGGGGAAAAGCCCTGACGAGAAGAGAAGCAAGTCTCCGATATGGCGGTGAACTTCTCTTTCTCGATCAAAGGACGCTGCATTGTAACGCACGTCGCCTTCAATCAGCATTTCCGCCAAGGAGTCAATAGGGCGACCTACGCTATCTTTAATCGCGAAGAGGTGATCCTTGTGTAGGAACTCAACAAGGAGACCGGTCACGTAGACCTCAACATCCTCGTCATCTAACCCCACGGTTTCCACCATGGCTCGATGAACGGCTTGTCCAAAATACATCCAGATCGGATGCTCGCCACTGATTTCTTCTTTCATTCGGTTTGTCCTCCGTACGGACTCCCTACGTTAAGAGTCGTCACGTTCAAAGGCTAGCCACCATTGGCGATCTTGCTAGGTTTAGCTTGATTCTGCTTCTGGTGTATCGATCTTGACGTTCTAGGGATGGGAAATGTTTGCGGGACATGGGCATTTGGGGTAGGTCACGTCATTGAGATTAAAAACCGTGATCTTGGGAGTCGATCTTTTTACACTTTTGTCGCTTCCATTTGGCGAGTCATCGTTGAAGCAGACAATAATAAACGAGTAGGGTGAATAGTCGCCCTATCGGGAGCGTCTAAACGTTATGTATTGCCCAAAGTGCGGGAAGCCATTAGGAGCCGGTGCAGCTTTTTGTATGCATTGCGGTACCCGCCTGTCGGCACCTCAGGCAATGACGCCACCTGCTATGCAGCCGCAAGCTGTTCCGGCAGGACAGGGGCCGGCACCAGCGTTTCCTACAGCTAAAACAAGCAGTAAAAAGACCACTTGGATTGCAATTGGTACGGCTTTGGCGATGATCCTGGCGTTGTTCTTTGGTCTCAATGCAACCGGTCTTTTACAGTTCGGGGCAAAGAATCCGAAGATCGATTCGCTAAGGGCACAAGGATCGATGCCGAAACAAGACTTACTTAGGGCAGAAGGCAGCTCATCCCCACCTGTTTTGAGCCAAAGTGCGCAGCGTGTAGAGATGCCCGCAGATGTGCGTCGTTGGCTAGAGCACTTAGAAGCGATTGAGAAGCGAAAGAATGACCTTTCCATGAAGCAGCTTTCTCAAATGGCAGTTCTGATGCAGCAGATGAAAGTCTTGGGTGGAGGCATGGGGCTTTGGAATGAAGAAGAAGTTGGATTCGGTGGAGATACTGGGCCATCAGAGACAACCAAGACGAGCTTTGACGCCCTAAGACCCGAGTGGAACCAACTGATCCAAGATTTTCATAACTATCCACCTCCCGCGGAGTGCAAGCCGATTGCGGACGATTATGCTCGAGCCATTAACGAAATCCCAGGAATGAATTCCGACTTGGCGGACATCCTTGCCGGAGTGTCTACCGACCCAGCCGCATCCCTCGAAAGAGTGATGAAGATTCAGAATACAAGTTCAGGAGTGATTGATCGCTACCTAGGAACGACTGATTCAAAGGTCGGAGATATTTGTCGAAAATATGAGACTCGTAAGTGGTTTGATATTAAGACTGACGTAGGTGGTGGGTTGCTGGGTAAGTTTGGTATGTGATCATTCGATCTGCCGAACCTAGAGACTGCCAAACCATTGTTGCCCTTATCTATGAGCTTGCTGTGTATGAGCGCCTTGCGGACAAGGCAATCGCAACCGTTGCAGATATCGAACGTGATCTTTTCGGCGAGAACCCAGTCATCCGAGTTCTAATCGCGGAGATAGATGAGCCTGTTGGGTTTGCATTGTTCTTTCGCTCCTACTCCACCTTTCTCGGGCGTCCTGGAATCTACCTAGAGGATTTGTATGTGAAGGAGTCTCACCGAGGATCTGGTGTGGGGAAGGCACTATTGAGCGAGGTCGCAAAACTTGCCGTCGCAGAAAATGCCGGACGGCTAGAGTGGTCGGTACTGGATTGGAATGAACCAGCGATTGGGTTTTATAAGAAATTGGGAGCAGTGATGCTGGATGATTGGACAACCTGCAGGCTAGAGGGATCTGCTATTCAAAGCGTGGCAGAAGCTGGCCTTAATGTTCCAAGACAAGCGCATTTAGCCCAGAGAACTTCGTAAAGTCTCGGTCAAAGCTGACAAGCCGCATGGAGTGGCCAACAGCGAATGCGGCCAAGTAGGCATCAGTCCAATGTTTCGCCGTGATATGCTGACTGCTACCTAACATAAAGGCCGCGTAGGTGTAGCCTACGCGGCCTTTCTTGTTATCGTCTACTTGGGCCGAATGTTTAACCTGAGGGCCGCATGGCCGCTGATCTCAAAGTGTTCGATCCTCAGTTTATGTTTTCCGCCTAGCTTGACGGTGGCAGTGTATTGAGTGGGGCCTTGATACTTCCAGGCTCCGGTGATGATCTCCTTTCCGTCTAGCCAGACCTTTGATCCGTCGTCGGTTGTGAGTTCGATCACATACTCACCGGGGGTGATGTCTAGTTCGCCTTCTGCGATCGTCGCGAACTTGTCGGCAGGCAGACCCGCGACAAAGGGTCCACCAGAGGCGTAGTCCAGACGATCCGTCTTGACAGTCTTTAGAGGCTCGCCTTCAAAGATTTTACGTAGATCGGCCTCAACTGGGTTTGAGGTAGCTACTGTCGGATCAACCTGGTTTTCCCATTTGAAGAACTTAACGGTCCAATCAATCGGGATTTCGAACTTGTTGTGGCCAAACCGGACTGGCTTTCCTTTCGGCGTCACGATTCCTCGATAGTCGGTAGTAGCTTCACCGATATATTCCAATACGAGTTCAGTCTTATTGGGTCTCTTGCCTAGGATGGTGGCGTCGATGAAGCCTGGGACCGTACCTTCAGTGGCAGATACGGAGCTATAGCCAACCTTGGAAACCAATCGCCACTTGCCCTTTGGTCCAAGAACCTCGAATTTCTGGGTAATCGATGGAGTGCCGGTGACTTGCTTGCCATCTGCATCGATACCGACTCCACCGCCAAGGCCAGTTGCTTCCCGAGGCCACAAGAGGGGCGACTTAAAGTCATATGGACCCCAGTGATCGACGAGCATATATCGCCAGCCTCGAAGTTGATCCTTCTTAAGAAATGGATTCATGCCGCCGGCCATCGGTGCGACGCTAAATGGTTGGGCTTCTTTGGGTACGGACGCTTTTGAATCACTATTCCAAGGAGCCTTGACCCCTGGGTGGGGTAACCATGACAGGTTGAACCGCTTTGCGTAATCGGTTACATCGCCTTGGTTAAGTGCGCTGGCAGGGCCTAGAGGAGCTCGACCCGTCTTGGTGTTGTTAGTGCCAAAGGACACTCCTGGAACTTGAGTGAGAGACTCTGCGGTGCCTTCCAGGGTGTTTCCTCGGAAGGAAAGGTTGGCGGATTTAGGACCGCCCACATTGAAGAGCCGACCAGGGTTCAGGAATGTGTTGTTCTCGATTCCGATATTCAAAGTGTTGTTCAAACGAAGAGCGCTTGAATGAGTATCTTCAAACAGGTTTCCGGTGATCTTGTAGTCCCGGCTTCGGGTGTCTCGGAACTTGGGATAGCCCCAGTTTGGATCTTGGGGGCGATCATTAAACCAGAGGTAGATGGCGTCGTGGTCGCGATGAAATCGGTTTGCTTGAATCAGGTTGTCTTGGCCATGCTCTAGAGCGATAGCCTCGGTGTTGTAGCCAAACACATTGCCTACAATTTTGGTCTCGTAACTATAGCCTCCCCAGATGCCATGCCAGCACTCTAGGATCAAGTTATTGATGAAGTTATTGCGGCTGAATGTGGCCTCAATACCATTGGTTGGGGCATGACTCCAATCGTTGCCGTAGAGCAAATTGTCATTGCAGCCTCCTTGACCATTGTCCATGGTGGTTTGCCCTGCCCAGAGGAAGAAACCGTCGCCACCATGGGTTACGGAGTTGTAAGCGAAGGTATTTCTGTGAGACTGCTCATAGATCAGGATTCCCGCGGAATCTTGGCCTCGGTTATAGACTCCATAGGAGAAGCCACGCACGCACCAATCGATCTTGTTGTGCATGATCTTGTTGTCACTGCTCAGATACATGCCGATCCCGAGGGAGCTTAGGAAGGAGAAGTTATTGTTCCAAACTCGACCTTTGTCAGACTCCATGATCATGAGGCCGTTTTGACCTCCAACTGCAGTGCAGCCCTTGACTTCAAAACCATCGCAGTCTCGAAGATAGACAGCTGCTCCGTACCGTAGCCACTCATCCTTCTCATTGCGGTGATAGCTCATCCAGTCGCTGAGGTCTTCTTTCTCTAGAGTACTGTTGAGTCTTTGCTTCCAGTTGTAAGAAAAGTCGCTATTGATTAACTTGAGACCAGGAGCGTTTCGAGCTTGGAGGCCAATCTTGTAGCCATGAACTTTCGCGTTAAGGATAGTAATGTTTTTGCCCGTGACAAAAACCCCGGTTCCTTTACGATCGCTGGGCTCAGCTGTCTCGGGGGTGCCTCGAAGGACGGCCCCCTGGAAATCTATAACTAGGTTGTCGCCTTTGATGTGGATAGAGGCATCCTTCTTTTCATCATAGGGCTCGGGAGTTGCTAACAGGTAGCTCCCTTTCTTGACACGCGCGCTCGTCGTAATAGTCCGCTGGGTTTGCAGATCGACGGTCCTTGGCGTTTGAATCGCCGCGGCGGCGAGGACGGTACAAACAAATAGGCTCATGGTGATTTCTTTAGGCTACCAAAGGAGGGCTCAGGAACCTAAGGGTCGGTGAACCTGGACCATTACTCGTGAAGCAAGAGCTGTTCTCGTAACTGTACGAGAGCAAGCTGAGTGCATCTTTGTCGGATATCGTTTCTGGCTCCTCGCAACCGGTGTTCTTTCACTTCTACCCCATTGGGTCCAGCAAGTCCGATAAATACGAGCCCAACGGGTTTTTCATCCACATCGGCAGTTGGGCCCGCATTACCAGTAAGGGAGATGCCATAGGTTGCCTTGAGCATTTCGCGAACATTAAGGGCCATTTCCTTTGCGGTTTCTTCAGATACGGGTCCGTGCTTCTCAAGCGTACTGGTCTGAACTCCCAATAAATTCTCTTTGACCCCAAGATCATAGGTGATCATGCCGCCCAAGAAAGCCTCTCCGGAACCTGAAACAGTAGTGAACCTTTGTCCGACCCAACCTCCCGTAATGCTCTCGGCCACCCCTACGGTCTCGCTTTTTTGAATGAGCAGCTTAACCGTTGCTTCTTCCAGTGTGGTGTCATTGGTTCCATAAACCGCGTTCCCTAGAATCTGACGGATCTTCCAGTCGATAGGATCAATGATGTCATCCGCCTCTTCTCGCGTGTTTGCGCGTGCGGTTAGTCGTAGATGGACCTCTGAGGGGTGTGCGTAAGGAGCGACAGTGGGATTCTCTGAATCGAGGAGTTCTGCGATTTGCTCCTCGACAAAGCTTTCGCCAAGTCCACAAATTCTAAGAGTACGAGAGTGAATTACTTGCCCTCCTTGAACCGTTTCTAGGAAAGCTCGAATCGGGCCATCGGCCATCGGATTGAATTCATTTCGTGGGCCCGGGAGGGCGATCACGACCTTGCCGTTTTTCTGGCAGATAAGCCCAGGAGCCGTTCCGTTTGGGTTGTCCACAAAACGGGCGGATGTTGGACGCATTGCCTGTTTGCGGTTAGATTCCACCCATTTGAACTTGCGGGTGGCAAAGATCTCCCGAAGAGTCTCTTCATAGCCAGGATCTAGGATCAGATCATCCTGGAGCGAAGCGGCAATGCCATCTCGGGTCAGGTCATCTTGAGTCGGACCCAGTCCACCAATGCAGACCACGATATCGGCTCGAGATAGGGCCAAGTTCAAGGATTCTACGAGGCGTTCAAGGTTATCTCCGACCGTTTGGCGTCGGGTACAGCCGATTCCGCAATCCGCCAAGATTCGCGCCATGTATGGAGCATGGGTATCGATTATTTGCCCTAGCAAAAGCTCAGTGCCCACGGAAACGATCTCGGCATTCATCCTAAAATTGTGACGCGGAACGACCCTCAGTTGGTTTAAAAGCACAATTTCGCCACACCACTGTACATAAAGTTATTCACTATTCGAAATCTGAATTATGAATAATTTGATATACTGAAAGGCATGCTTGCTCCCGTAGATGTATTGGTGCTACTTAAAATCCATTCGAAAGGCAAAGTGGAGTGGGTTCAGCAAGATCTCGCAAGAGAACTCTATATGAGTCAAGCATCCGTTCACAGAGCCCTGAAGAGTGCTGAGAAAGCGACGCTCTATAACCCCCACAAGAAGCAGGTAAGCGTAATACGACTTGAAGAGGCACTCGTTCATGGTGCGCGCTACTTTCTTGCCCCTACTAGAGGAGGTGAGGCTCGAGGAATGCCAACCTCATGGGCTGCCCCGCCACTCTCCAATGAGTTAGCGATTAGTGAACAAATGATTCCGGTTTGGCCTGATCCGCATGGGGAGGTCAGGGGAATCGGATTTGAACCTCTGCACCCTTCTGTACCTAAAGCCGCAAGAGATGACGTCTTGCTCTATGAATTACTAACGCTTGTCGATGCGCTTCGGGAAGGAAGGGCTAGGGAAGTGGCATTAGCTAAGAAGGAAATACATAAACGTTTGCATCTCTTATGAACCCGGTTCCACCTGTAGAGCTTATCGAGCAGACCGCCAAGCGTTTAGGAAACCTTACCGATCAGGTGACGTTTCTAGGTGGAGCAGTGGTAGCCTTGCTTGTTACCGACTTAGCGGCGAGGCCCGTCAGAGCTACTAAAGATGTAGATGTTGCGATTGAACTCGCTTCACGCACGGCATCTTATGAATTGGAAGAAGCCTTGAGACTGCGAGGTTTCCGCAATGCAATTGAAGGGCCAATCTGTAGATTTATTCACGGTCCCTATGTGTTGGACATTATGCCTACCGCCTCAGAAATATTGGGTTTCACTAATCGTTGGTATTCCTTAGCAATTCATACAGCTGAACGTAAGACTCTTTCTAACGAAGTAACAATCAACTTGATCACCC
Organism: Fimbriimonadaceae bacterium; assembly: GCA_037190145.1. GTDB lineage: Bacteria > Armatimonadota > Fimbriimonadia > Fimbriimonadales > Fimbriimonadaceae > 55-13. Next base: position 263,838 of record JBBCJU010000001.1, on the reverse strand, counting down.
CTGCATGCTTCCTGGCAACCAAAATGGAGGCATTTGATTCTCCGACGAGGCTAGATCATGGGGATATGTATGCAAGTCGCGACTTTGAAGATATCGTCACCTTGATTGACGGAAGCCCAGATATTGCGGAAAAGGTTATCTCAGCAACCAATGAAGTGAAACACTATCTTCAAGAGCGCTTTCGGCGCCAAATGAATGACCCGCGATTTGATGAAGGACTTGAAGCACATCTGGAAGATGGTCGTGTGGATATCGTTCTACAGCGCATTCACTCCTTCGTAAGTCGATAGCCTAACCCAACGTTTTGGAAATGCATTCGCATTTGTAGTTGCAACTCTACAGGCTCCTGTTCGTCTCTCCTTTGTAGGGACCACGGATTTATGTCCTATATTGACGCACGGATCGGCGCTGGTTATCGGGTCCGCAATCCTAGCAGGGTTCGCGGAAGGGCTCAACGATGCCATCATGGAAGGATGCGTCGCCGAGCCCCCAAAAGGGTGGCTACTCTGCCTACCGAACGACTGGAGCTAGTCGAAGGGATGCGAGGCGTTGCGGCGTTGTATGTGGTGCTGAGCCATTTTATCAATATGGTTGACCCTCGACTTTTGGAGGGGAAGAGCACTTCACCGATCTGGCTTCAAAACTTAATGGGGCCATTTACGCACGGGCATTTGGCAGTAGCGGCTTTTATTGTGCTGTCTGGCTTTTGCTTGCAGATATCTTTGCTAAATGGGAAAGACGGGCACATCCATGACCTAAAGCGCTTCTTTCAACGTCGAGCTTGGCGGATCTTGCCCGCCTACTATGCGTGTTTGGCACTGTCCGTAGCGGTGTGTGTTTGGGTCACTCAGTATCAGAAAGAAATGCCCTACATCCAGTACATTCCCGTAACTCGCGAGAACTTACTGGCGCACATCTTTATGGTTCACAACCTGTCGCCAGAATGGATGTATAAGATCAATGGAGTTTTGTGGAGCATCGCCATTGAGGCGCAGCTTTACTTGATCTTTCCTTTGTTTGTGATGCTGCTCTTTCGGGTTGGGCGAGTAGGGCTTATCGGTATCACGTCATTGTTTGCCTATCTGGTAATTGCCTTCCTACCCGTTGCAATCAAGCTTTATCCGTGGTTTGTCCCCCTTTTCTGTGTGGGAATGGCGGCGGCGCATTTTGCCTATCGTCCCAACCTGTTTGTGGGTATCCAACCGCGCTTTGCGTCTCTTATCTTTTGGGTCTGCATCATGGGTATGAGCTTGACCGCGAGCATGAAATCCATTATTCCCAGCGACCTTTTTGTGGGGTTCGCGGTGGCGTGTCTGGTTTATCTAGGAGCGGTCGCGCCGTGGCTGAGACTGCCAGGAATCTTTGGTTGGAAGCCCCTGATCAAGCTTGGAGCTTTCTCGTACAGCCTTTACTTGATGCATCACCCCATCCTTCAAGTCTTTTTTGTAAACAAACCAAGCTGGGCAAAAGGCGATGCACTAGAGATGCTCTATTGCTTGGTCATCGTATTGCCCATCATCCTTCTGGGCACTTGGCTGTTTAGCCTTGCGTTCGAGAAGCCATTCATTACCAAGAAAGCCGGAAAACGGCAAACGGACCGGGCAGATGAATACACGCCCGTTAGCTTGCCGCTAAAAACCCTAGGTTCCACTCCAACCTATGCGGCGGTGATGATGGAAGGCAACGACCTTAGTCCGTCAGGAACTTAACTCGTACGGAAGCAACTTGACGTGGCATCTTTATGATGACGTAAGGGGTAGTGAAGGCCATGGTTACGCCTTGACCGTGCCGAGGCTTGGAGATTGTTGCTTCAATAAGAAGGCGTTGAACATCCACGTTTGTGACCCGTTTGATGTCGACTCCGTAACCACCCGTGTTAAACTCGCCACCGAAGACGACAACCACTTGCTCTGTTTGCCAATCCACTTGCTTTGATAGTTTCTTGACGTGGTCTTCACTTTTGTCTTTCAGGAGCTCTTCAAAAGCGCGCTCAGTTCGAAGAACTTTCAGACCCTGCTGTTTTTCGCCAGAGTTAGTTCCTCGTTCTACGATTTGAAAAGGAATATCAGCCTTGCCTTGGGCAAAGACGGTTGTGAGCGCAATCGCGCAAATACCAAGGATGAGAAGAATCTTCATCACAGCTTCCTAACTTCTACGACGGATAATAGCCGAGAACGTTGCCATTTTCTGGAAAGTGGATTCCTGGGTAGGTTAGAGGTCCCGCTATAAGCCAGTAATATCTTCGGTGAAAAGATGCGCCAATCTTTACGATTCACAACGATCAGTGGGATGTTTGGCACAGGTTTTTGCCTTCTGGCCTGGGATCGCTATAGTTGGCTTCACCTGATTTATGCACTTGTTCTCGGGGGGAGCTTTGGGGTAGGCGGAGGAGCGGTTACTCATTTATTGTTCGCTCGACTGCGGATGCAAGAGACAAAACCTCCCAGGTAGCATCGCTGCATGGCAGTTGAAGGAAGAGCTTGCATGCTAAATAATCCCGGCGAACCCGCCGTCGTGGAAGAGATCATTGTGGATTCCCCGGGGCCGAATGAGGTTCTGATCAAGCTAGTCGCAAGCGGAGTTTGTCATACAGACCTGACGGTTAAGATGCTGAATGGCAACGGGATGGCATTCCCGATTGTGCTTGGCCACGAAGGTGCAGGCATCGTGCAGGAAGTTGGGGAGGGAGTGACCGATCTTCAACCTGGCGATCCTGTGGTTATTGCCTATCGGGCACCGTGTGAGCAGTGTCCAGCATGTAAACGGGGAGATCCTCGACATTGTTACATGGCGTTACGGCCCAAGCAAAGAATTCACAGAAAGCGAGATGGGGCACTTTGTTCCCAAGTTCTCCGGTGCGGTACGTTCGCAACTCATACCGTGGTTCATGCAAAGGCCGCAATCAAGATGCCCAAGGATATGCCGTTGGACAAAGCTTGCCTGATCGCATGCGGAGTCATCACGGGGGTCGGGGCTACGATGAATACCGTAAAGGTCTTTCCTGGCTCCCGGGTTGCTGTGATCGGATGTGGCGGAGTCGGACTGAGCGTGATCCAGGGAGCCAAGCTTCAGCATGCCAAGCAGATCATTGCGGTCGATGTGAATCCGGTAAAGCTTCAGTGGGCAAAGGACTTTGGCGCAACTCACTTGGTTAATGCGAAGGATGTGGACCCAGTAGCAGAAGTGAGAAAAATCACAGATGACGGCTGGGACGGGGGCGTTGAGTTCGCCTTTGAAGCAACCGGTATCCCGAAATGTACAGAACAGGCCGTTAAGATGCTCAGCTATGGGGGAACCGCGACGACCATCGGTTTTCCTGCGGAAACGGATTCGGTGAACTTAAACCTTGGTGATATGGCAACGGGCGTCTATTGGAATAAGGCGGGAATTGCGGTTTGCCACTGCGGTGATGCACTGCCCTCCCACGACTTCCCACTTCTTGCCCAACTTTACATGGAAGGGAAACTGGATTTGGATGCCATGGTCACCCGAAAAATTGGCCTAGATGATGTTGAGAATGCTTTCCACGAGATGGAGACGGGCAATGTCATTCGAAGCGTCATCATGCTAGATTAGTGCCCTGAGATAGCTTCTGGACACAAGAGAATATGACTATTCAATGCGCTTGCATTGTGCATTGAATAGCTTATTCATCAGGATCAATGCGATTCAGCTTAAAGTTTGAATTGGGTCTGTGAGCCTTAGCCATCGCATTCTTCGCACGTGCCACCAGGTCAGGGTGAGCATCAGCTAGATTTGTTGATTCGCTTTCGTCTTTGGATAAGTCATAAATTTCAATCTCCAAGCTAGTTGCTAGATTGCTGCGTACGGCTTTCCAGCGCCCGTCCAATATAGCGGCTTGAGAATGGTTTCCTTCTGGATACTCCCAGTACATTTCTGAACTCAAGAAAGGAGAGTTGAACAATGCATCTGCTCGTTTTCCGTCGATTCCTTTTGGCAGAGGGATGTTAGCCATCCCTAGAACTGTAGGAAGTATGTCAGGCATGTACCAAAACAAATTTGATGTCTGTGCAGGCAATTGACCGGGCCGATAGATGATCATGGGGACTCTTAAGCCGCCATCGTAGACGCTCCCTTTTTTTCCTTTTAGTCCAGCGGTTGAACCAAAGAACTCTGTATCAACTTGCTTAAGGAATGTCGCGCCATTATCTGAAGTGAAAATGATGATCGTGTTCTTGTCTGCACCCACCTCAAGAAGAGTCTTGCGAATGCGTCCCATGGAATCATCAATCTTTTTAAGCATGGCAGCATAGGTGGCTTTGGGGCGCTTATTTGGTAGATAGCCATTTCCTGTTATGTACGGTAATGTATCCCACTCGCGTGGAAACTCTTGGACTAGATCATCCGGAGCCTGCAATGCTGTATGAGGCAGTGCAATAGGGAAGTACATAAAAAACGGCTTGCTTCGCTTCTCTTTGAGCCACGCAATCGCATGATCCTCTATGACATCTGGGGCATATTGCTTTCCTTTGAATTGCTCGAAAAAGCTGTCGGGAATAGAGTCTGTCGGTTTGGGTAGATTCAGCGCTCCCAAAGTCGCCTGGTTCAGTCCTCGAGTCGGGTTATCTGGTAGGAAGTAAACAAACTGATTATTCCAAAGATAGTTGGGATAGTGGTTATGAGCTTGTCGTTGGCACAGATACCCAAAAAAACGATCAAATCCTTGATTGAGAGGATGTCCTTCTGACATTGGGCCGCCTAACCCCCACTTTCCAAAGGCACCTGTATCGTATCCACCTTGCTTCAACAGTTTGGGAAGCGTAACTTCTTTGGCGGAAAGAGGCATCTGACCTTCTTTATCGTTAAAGTTCCATCCTCCAACTTCTTTGTTTCCCCTAATTGCAACATGTCCAGTGTGTTTGCCGGTCAGCAAGGTGGCCCTGCTGGGGGCGCAAACAGGTGACCCACTTCTGAACTGGTTGAATTTCGTGCCTTCCTTTGCTAGTTGGTCTAGATGCGGAGTCTTGGCATGTTTGAGCCCGTACGCGCCAACTTCTCTTAGTCCCAAGTCGTCGCAGACAAAAAGAATAATGTTTGGCTTTGTTTGGCTTGCCGGAAGAGTTGCGGCGAAAGCAATTGCTAGAGGAAGGCTAAACACGTATCTACCCTAACTTGGAGAACCAAATCTGAACGAAAATCTAGGAGCGCCAAACACATCTAAAACCAATATGACATGTACTTGAGTCCTTCTCTACCAGTTGCTTTGCAGAAGGTCTGTATCGGTGGCAGAAGGATTTTGCACACAAGTATGAACCTCCCTTCAAAACCTTCTTCCCGTTAGAATCCTCTGATTTTGTCCATTCCCAAGCATTGCCTATCATGTCGAAGATTCCTAGATGGTTTGGAGCAAAGGACTTTACTGGAGCTAGTCCTTTGAAGCCATCACTGCCCTCATCTTGAACAGGAAATTCGCCCTGCCAAACATTTGCTTGCCACTTACCCTTCACTAGATCATCTTCACCCCACGGATAGAGACTTCCTGGTTGACCTCCTTGGGCAGCAACTTCCCATTCTTCCTCTGTAGGTAAGTCTTTGCCTACCCACTTGGCATAGGCTAGAGCATCTTCATAGGCAATGTGCACGACCGGCTCTGCGGCCTTACCTACTCTCCACCTAAGCCCGTGAACATAGGTCCAGCATAACTCGACTTTAGGACTGGTTCCCGCTACAAAGAGGCCTGATCCGGGCTTGAGAGAGTCTATTTCAACTTCCGGATACTCGCTTGCCCTAGGTTGCTTTTCGGCAACCGTTACGTAACCGGTTTGGTCTACAAACTTCTTGAAGTCTGCACAAGTGACTTCAGCGACGTCGATATAGAACTCCTTAAGTTGAGCACGTCGCACCGGACGCTCTTCAGGATAGGTCTCGTTGGAGCCGATCTGATAGTTTCCAGCGGGAACCATAACCATTCCGGATGGGGGCAACTTCTTGGAGACTGGAGCTTGTGGCGTAGAGCAACTGGCAGTCAAGAATGCCAAAAAACAGAACAGAAAGAAACGTGTCACTCAAACCACATCCTAACTCCCACGCCACCGCATCAACCACACAATGAAGTTATCTATAAGAGGTGCAACTTGACCTCCTACAAACCTTAAGGTTTAGCTACTCTTCAATCTACATCATGAAGCATTTCGGGTTGCACAGTAGCTGGTGACTCAATTCCTGAGGGGTGTTAACCATGTTTGATGCCCAGTAAACGCCGGCAACAAGGCGAGCAACTGGTACCCTAGACGGCGATGTCTTTGGTAAGAGTGATCCCGCTTGGCGGAGTCGGCGAAATCGGTAAGAACTGTACGCTGGTAGAGCAAGGGGATGATATTGTTGTCATTGACTGTGGCTTATCCTTCCCAACAGAGGAGATGTTGGGGATTGATATAGTTATCCCTGACTTCTCTTATCTCATTGAGAACAAGCACCGGGTTAGAGGCATTTTCATCACCCATGCCCATGAAGACCATGTGGGCGGCTTGCCTTACTTGCTACCCCACTTGGATTGTCCTCTCTATGTAACGGAGTTCACCCACGCGCTTCTGAAGAGCAAGCTGGATGAAAAGATTCCGAACACGAAGGTGGACTACCGAATCTTTAAACCAGGGGACATTTTGGAATCGGGATCCTTGTCTGTGGAGCCCGTCAGAATCACTCACTCCATCCCCGAGACTTGCTGCATGGCGGTGCGAACTTCTCATGGCATCGTGTTCTTCACCGCTGACTTTAAGTTTGACTTCACTCCCGTTGACAGCAAGCTAACGAACATCACCCGGATTGGAGAAATGGGGCGGGAAGGCGTGTTATTGCTCCTGAGCGACTCGACTAATGTGGAACGGCCAGGTTGGGGGCCCAGCGAGCGGCGAGTCAGCGAAGGCTTGCGAAACGTTTTTTCTCAGGCGCAAGGCAGAATCCTGCTAACAACCTTCGCCAGCAACATCCATCGAATGCAGCAACTGTATGAAACAGCGGCTGAATTTGGACGGAAGGTTGCGGTGGTGGGTCGCCGGATGGAGCAGAACCTAGATGTCTGCGAAAGGATGGGCTACGTAAAGATTCCGAAAGGGACTCGCATCGGTCTGGCGGATATGAAAATGTATCGCGACGACCAAGTGGCTATCTTGACCACAGGAAGCCAGGGAGAGCCGATGTCTGCGCTGGTTCAGATGTCCAAAGGTGAGTATGGTCGCCTTCAGATTAAGCAAGGTGACACGCTGATCTACAGTGCTCGCCCAATTCCGGGGAATGAGGGAGCGATTTGGCGAACGGTCAACCGCCTGTTTCGCCAGGGCTGCAACGTGATTTATGATTCACCGACTCCGATCCACGTGAGCGGACATGCGTACCAAGAGGAGCTGAAGATGATGATCAATCTGACTCGGCCCTACTATGTTGCTCCTGTCCATGGAGAGCCTCGCCATCAACACTTATACAACAGCATTGCGCGAGATATGGGTTATCCCGATCATCGTGTGTTCACTTTGAGCGACGGCGATGCATTGTGTATGGACGACACTTCGGCGCAGATTGAGCCTGATGCAGTCCCCTACGGTCGCGTTTTGGTTGATAACACCGGAACGCCAGGTGTGACGGACGAGGTGCTTCGAGACCGATTTAACGTCGCAAACGACGGAATCGTGGTGGTTACCGTTGTGATTGATCTAGAGAAGGGCGAAATTGTGGCCGATCCCGTTATTCAGTCCAAGGGTTTCCATGGTCCAAAGGGGGCCATTGAACACGCATTTGACTTCCTTTGCGATGCGTTGCAGGCGCTTAGCCGAGAAGAGCTAAAAGACACTGCAAGAGTGAAGTCCGATGTTGCAGATACCGTAAAGAGAGCTATTCAGAAGAAGGCCCAGCGAAGACCTATGGTCTTGCCCGTTATCATCGAAGTCTGAGCCCTTAGGACTTGTTTGCTAAAAATGTGCGCATCGCGTTGAGAGTCTCCTCGCTCACGTGATGCTCAATTCCTTCTGCGTCCGTTTCCGCTACGTCACCAGGAACTCCCAAGGCCTCAAGAAATCTGAGGACAAGTTCGTGGCGTTCTCGAGATGCTGCGGCAACAGCTTTGCCTTTATCGGTTAAGAAAATGGACCGGTATGGTTGGGATGTCACATAACCTTCGCGCTGGAGCCGCTGGATGGTCTTAGAAACGGTTACATGACTCACACCTAGTCTTTCTGCCAAATCTACGGCTCTGGCCTCACCGGTTTCGCTAATAAGCGACTCGATGAGTTCAACGTAATCTTCCGCATTTTCGCGGCTATGATCGTCCCGAGTTCGTTGAAATCGGTCAGCGGATGAAGTATTTGTGGATGGCAATAATGTCACGCTCTGGCCTAGGTTTCCCATATTGTACTTGCAGGACGGGTAGTCTAGGTTAAGTTCAAGGAAGGACGAAGCAGCAGGGAAGGATGGGTCAGCCCTACATCGGCTATGAAAACGCTGAGGTGCGATACACGGAGTTTGTGTATGGCTTGCGTAATGCTACGTTAAGCATTGAGCGCGGCGAGTTTGTTTTTTTTGTGGGCCGCACCGGTGCCGGAAAGAGCACCCTCATCAAATTATTGACTCGTGAAGTGCGAAATACGGGTGGACGCGTTACTCTGAACGGTCGAGATTTAACCGACATGCCCGACTGGTCTGTTCCCAGTTTACGTCGCGAAATGGGCATTGTCCCTCAGGACTATGCGCTCCTCCCCCGCAAAAGGGTTTGGGAAAACGTGGCCTATGCGATGCGCGCCGTAGGACATAGCAGACGTGACGTGAGAGTGCGCGTGCCTGAGATTTTGGAGCAGGTTCGCATAGGACATCGGGCGGATGCTTTTCCCCACGAATTGAGCGGTGGCGAGCAACAACGCGTAGCTATTGGAAGAGCTTTGATCAATAATCCGCCGCTTCTGTTGGCGGATGAGCCAACGGGAAATCTTGATCCTGAACATTCTTGGGAGATCATGGAGCTTCTCAAGGAGCTCAACAACAAGGGAACCACTATCTTGGTGGCCAGTCACGACATGATGGTTGTAGAGCGTATGGCTAAGAGGACCATCACGATGGAGAGCGGACAGATATTGAGCGATAGCCAAGCAGGAGCTACGAATGCTTGATCGCATTCAGTTTTTGCTTGGTGAAGGCTTCTTAGCGCTACGTCGCAATGGCTGGATGACATTTGCTGCGATAACGACGGTTGCTGTGGCGCTGTTCATGATCGGCAGTTTAGCGTACGCCTATTCTTTAGCCAAAGGGCAGACCAACAACATGACGGGTCTGTTTGAGATTAGGGCCTCCGTTCAGGATGGAACTTCTCAGGCTGAAATCTCAGCGATTGCCAAACAACTTCGGGCCGTGCCTGGTGTGAAGTCGGCTCTATGGATACCTCGCGATAAGGCCTGGGCCAAGTATCTCGCGGACAACCCTAAGCATAAAGAGTTTGCCGAAGTTGGAAACCCTTATCCAGACATGTTTAAGATCGTTCTAAACGACTTGAAGAAGTCTAAGGCAGTGGTTGCCACGGTGAAGAAAACGAAAGGAATCAAGCCGGACGAGGTTAAGTACATGAGTGATCTTGCGCGCCTGATCGTCGGGCTTCAAGGCATTGTGAGTTGGCTCGGGTTTGTCTTTGGCGGGATGTTGTTTATTACAGCGGGCATCCTTATCTACAATGCGATTCGGCTAACGGTCATATCACGAAGGCTTGAGATACGGATTATGCAGCTTGTTGGGGCATCGTTCCTCACCGTGCGGATTCCCTTTTATATCGAAGGATTTGTACAAGGAGCATTGGGTGGCGCGATTTCTGTGCACCTCCTTTATGCTGCTCAGACCGTTATCAACCGCCGTGTTCCTCAGCTCATTACAAACATGGAGTTGCCTAGTTTCCCCTGGGGGCTGTTTTTTGCAACTTTGCCATTGTTAGGCGCAGTATACGGACTTGTTTGCTCATTGATCGCTGTCCGTGCACCGCTGAGGTACCGATGAGGCGGCTACTTGGGCTGATTTTAGGAGTCATGTTAGTGATGGCTCCGTCTCAGATGCCTGCTCAAGCGAAGAAGAATACGAAGTCAGTTAAAGATTTGCGGGGCAATCTGCAAAGCATTGAGAAACGCAAAGGTCAGGTTGCTAAGCAGCTAAACCAAACAAAGAAGGCGGTTCGAATTGTTCGAGGTGATCTTGCTCAGGTTAACAACAAGCTTGATCAAGTTCAAGTCGCCCTGGAGCAGACTACAGATCGCCTAAGCGATGGACGAAAAGAACAACAAAACTTAGGGTCCCGGCTGGAACTGGCGGGAAAGGATTTGGCGGAGACGAAAGAGAAGGTTCGCCAACGATTACGTTGGTATTACGTCCATGGTCAGGAATCCAACTTAGCGCTATTGGTAAATGCACGCTCTGCAGGAGAGTTGGCTACCTGGAAGGACCTGATGGAGAGGGTCGCTGAGAAAGATCGGCAACTGTTCCAGAAGTACAAGGATCTTCGAACTGAGATTGCGGGCAAAAAACACCGCCAAGATCAACTTGTGACGGAAATCCGAGGGCTGGTCGATACTCAGAATCGGCAAAAGGGTGAACTCAGTGAAATTAAGAAAGATAAAGAATCTATTCTTGGCGATCTTAGACAGAAGCAGGCAGAACTCCAGAAAGTTTTGAACCAGCTAGATGCGGATGCCTCTGCGATTGAATCTCAAATTGAAGCCTATCTGCGAGCACAGCGCTCAAGTGGTCAAGCTACCGCACCGGCTCCTAAAGGCAAGTTCACCCGTCCTAGCTCAGGGCGGATCACAAGTAAGTTTGGAATGCGGTTCCACCCGATCCTTAAACGGAGTCGGTTGCATGCCGGAATTGATTTTGGCGCTCCCAGCGGCTCACCCATTTGGGCGGCTCAATCCGGTACGGTGATTGCGGCCCAACGAATGCGTGGCTATGGCAACGTTGTGATCGTGGATCACGGTGGTGGCATTACGACTACCTATGCTCACTGCTCACGCTTCTTTGTGGGACGCGGGGCAAAAGTATCTCGGGGACAAAGAATTGCGAGCGTGGGGGCAACAGGGTTGGCCACTGGACCCCATCTACATTTTGAAGTTCGGGTGAACGGGAAGGCTGTAGACCCCATGCGCTACCTTTAGTGAGCGCGAGATTGACAAGCCCGTTAGCCGCGTTCGTACTTGTATAACAGCGTGGGTTCGCGATGGGTCATGATGTCGGAAGATGCGTTGTAATTGATAACCATCGGACGCATGGTTCGCTCTAGTAGGCGTTCAATCGTTTGACTACGAGTGCCATAGGCCTTGCGGTATTTGGCCCGATGTTCGGCTGGAGTCAGATCGTAAAACTTTTCCGGCGTGAGGGTGATGGCATTGCCTTTCTTGACCCAAGTACCCGATGTCGCATTCCCGTTTTCCTCGTAAGTGCCGTTCTGGTTTAGCAAGATTGTGAATTGGCCAAACGCTTCATCTTTCACTAATTGGCCGCCAACATCGTGGTAGGTATAGCCCATCCACTTTCCATGGATGGGCTTGCGATAGAGGGTGCGCACTCCAACCGCTAAAGCAATAACAACCAAACCGCAGGCTACGAGGCCTTGCAAACGACTTGGTTGCCAGCGGGCTTTCCTAGCCGTGTTAGTCACGCAGCTTGCTCAACAATCTCAATACTTCAATGTATAGCCATACCAGAGTGACCATGAGGCCAAAAGCGCCATACCATTCCATGTACTTAGGCTGACCCGACTCTGCACCCTTTTCGATCATGTTGAAATCTAGGATCAGGTTGAGTGCCGCGATTGTCGAAGTGAAGAGAGAGATGCCAATTCCGATCGGGCCAGATTCATGGATGAAAGGCATTCTTGCGCCAAACATGGACATGCCGAAGGAGATGAGATAGGTGACACCGATGCCAATCGTACAGATGACAACGACCTTGGTAAACATGGGCGTTGCGCGAATGATTCCGGAGCGGTATAGGCCAAGCATGGTGAGCGCAATTGCCACCGTGATTATTACGGCTTGAGCGGCGATACCGTCATAGAGTCGGTTGAGAACCTGTGAAATGGCTCCCACAAACAACCCCTCCAGAATGGCATGGACGGGCGAGAGAATCGGGGCAGTCTCCTTCTTGAAGCAGATGATCAACGAAAGGATAAGAGTTCCAACAACGCCACCAATGACTAGAGGAATTGCAAGAGCCTGGTTTGCCGCAACAGCCATCCATACCATGGCGGATGAGGCGATGACCAACAAGATTAAGATGATCGACTTGTTGAGTGTGCCGCTAATTGTCATCAGCGACCGAGGATCTTCACCCGTCAGATAGGCGTGCCGATTGAAGGCGCCTTCAGTGAGAGTGGGATTAGAGCTAGAAAATAATGCCATCCTGATAACAGGATAGTCTAGTTCTCGCTCAGAAGCAATATAAGTGAGGGGTGGGTTAGGACTTATTAACGTGAAGTCCTAACCCAAAGGCGCTAGATGACCTTTTGCTCGCGAAGTTGTGGATAGTGGCAGCTCTTGAACTTCTTGCCACTTCCGCATGGGCATGGATCGTTTCTGCCTACATGCTTCCAATCCACCGTGCTTAGGTCGGCAACTGCAGCTGTAGACTCACCAGGTCGAGTCGGAGTGATCATCGCTCCAGGAATGGCGCTTCCAATTCCGCCCGATGGATTTGGCTCCATCGGATACTCATCCTCAAGTCTGAGCATCATAGGCTCTTCAAGCGGCATGGCTTGTGGCTCCGCTTCTCGCTGAACTTGGGCACGATAGATCATGCGGACGGCTTGGTCACGGATGTTCTTAAGAGTGTGCTGGAACAAGTCGAATGTTTCGCGCTTGTAAGCTACCAGCGGGTCGACTTGACCATATCCTCGAAGTCCGATACCTTCGCGAATGTACTCCACCATCTGCAGGTGGTTCATCCAGTGGTCATTGACGGCGCGGAGCATGACTTGCTGCTCTACCATCTTCATGACATCGTCGCTATTCTCTTCGATCTTGGCGTTGTATGCCTGAAGTGCGAGCTCACTGACGTAATTGACCAACTCTTGACCGGGTTGATACTTTTCGAGGTCGCTGATCGAAGCGTAATCGACAAGCGGGAAAATCTCGTTAAGGTCTTCGTAGAGAACGGAGTGGTCATAAACGTTGGACCCGTCTTCTTCCACCATCCAAGCGTTTTGTACAATCTCTCCGACCATCTCGTTGATCTGTTTTTGAAGCTCCGAGCGAACTTCCTTACCCAACAGGATTTCTCGGCGCATGCCATAGATGTGCTCACGCTGAGCGTTCAGGACGTCATCGTATTCAAGAACATGCTTTCTGGCTTCAAAGAAGTGATTCTCAATTCGCTCTTGAGTTTTTGAGATCATCTTGCTTAGGAAGCTTGCATTCACCTCTTCCATTGGAGGCCATGCCTTCAATAGCGGGTTTTCCATCATGTTTGCGTTAAAGATCTTCCAGAGTTGGTCTTCCAAAGCGACGAAGAAGCGACTCTCGCCTGGGTCGCCTTGTCGACCTGCACGTCCTCGGAGCTGGTTGTCAATTCTTCGAGACTCGTGTCTCTCTGTACCCAGGATAAAGAGTCCGCCAAGAGCGCGTACTTCCTCAGCAGCGGCACGTCTCTCTTGATCGTCCAGAGGAAGAGGAGGAGCGGCTCGCTCCTGACCACCGCGTCGGTAGCTGGCATATGTGTCGCCATATTCGTCATCGCCATCTTGAGCGACTTCCACATGGCCACGAGCTTGTTTCACTAGCTCGTCCTCAATACGACCCCCCAGAAGGATGTCCACACCACGACCAGCCATATTGGTCGCAATGGTTACTTGCCCTTTACGTCCGGCTTCCGCGATGATCAAAGCTTCTCGTTCGTGGAACTTCGCGTTCAGAACGTTATGCGGGATACCGTGCCGCAGTGCTTCTTCCAAGAAAGTCTTGTTTTCTTTTGGCAGCTTCCATTGCTCAAGACACCAGTCCAACCACTCATCGGTCAAGACATCGCCATTCAGATCAATCTTCGGCAGGAAGGCAGATACGACGGGCCTTTGCAACTCGGTTAACTCGGTTTCATAGATCGTTCGAGCATCCTTTGCGAGATCGCCCTTCAGATCCTTCTTCACCTCGACTCGGTCTCGAAGTCGCTGGGTAATAAGGAGTTTTTGCAGAAGGTCGCCAGTCAACCGGGCGGAGACCTTTTCTGTCATTTCAATGGACCGCGTACCCACGAGTACCGGCTGTTGCTTGGAGTAAAGACGGAGCAACTCCCAGCCCATTCCTCGGAACTTAGCTTCGAGGGTCTTGTAGATGATGTCGGGCTGGTCAACACGACTCATCGGCCGGTGAGTTGGAACACTGACCACGTCTAGACCATAGATCTTTCGGAATTCGTCTTCCTCGGTCTTAGCCGTACCGGTCATGCCTCCTAACTTGGTATAGAGTCGGAACAGGTTTTGGAACGTGATGGTGGCTACGGTCTGGCTTTCGCGCTGAACGGTAACATTCTCTTTAGCTTCTAGTGCTTGGTGTAGACCGTTTCCGTATCGACGACCAAACATCATTCGCCCTGTGTTCTCGTCGACAATGACGACTTCACCGCTTCGCACTACGTAATCGATGTCTTTATCGAACAATGCGTATGCCTGTACTGCCGCGTTTAGGTGGTGGAACATCTTTGGATCAGAAGCGATGTTCTCAATGCCCAACTCTTGCTCTGCAAAGTCCATTCCTTCTTCGGTCATGGAAGCCGAGTGGTTCTTCTTGTCTGCTGTGAAGTGGGTTTCAGGCAGCATCTTCTTCGCCACTTCATTCACAACCCGATAGGTAGAGATATCTTCCATCGAAGGGCCGCTGATGATGTGTGGCGTTCTGGCTTCATCCACCAAAATCGAGTCCACCTCGTCGACGATGGCGAAGTGCAGTTCGCTCATTACAAGCTGCTCTTCATTGAAGGCCATGTTGTCACGTAGGTAGTCAAATCCAAACTCGTGGTTTGTACCGTAGGTGATGTCGCAAGAATAAGCCTCTCGTCGCTCACAAGGCACCAAGTTGAGGTACCGAGGGTCTTCATGGGGAGCGCCTGGAGTGTAGATATAGGAACCTCCAAGTTCCTCGTTATCTTCGCCTTGTCCCTGAATGATGCCCACGCTGAGACCTAAGAAGTGATAAATCGGACCCATCCAAACGGCGTCACGACGAGCCAAGTAGTCGTTGACGGTTACGAGGTGTGCCCCACGCCCGAGAAGTGCGTTCAGATACATTGGAGCAACACCGACCAATGTCTTACCTTCACCCGTCTTCATTTCTGCAATTCGGCCTTGGTGAAGAACTGCGCCACCAATCAACTGAACATCAAAGTGACGCATTCCCAAGGTTCGCTTGGAGACTTCGCGGACAACGGCAAAGGCTTCGGGGAGCAGGTCATCTAGGGTTTCGCCCTTAGCAATTCGCTCCTTAAATTCGGCGGTCTTAGCTCGAAGCTCATCGTCGGTGAGCGGCTCAATTTTGCTCTCAAGACCATTGATCTTGGCGATGATGGGTTGAAGAAGGTCAACATCCTTCTTACTAGTATCAAAAAGTTTTCTAAGGAAATTCATGTTTGTAAATCGGATTGGAAATGCGTACACGCACGAGAAAACCTGCGCGCAGGCTAATGGGCAAAGAAACTGTTTCCGGAAGGTGCCGGGCCGTTGTTAGAAAGGTCCGTCGCGAGAACGCTGCGACTTGAGGCAACCCTCAGGTAAAGATTGACCCGCCTGGCTATCTATGGGAACCGGGGTTATCTGGTCATCCGGTTCTATCTTTTGGGTCTGAGTGACCTTTCCAATGGATGGCTCAATGGCCAATAACTGGAACAAGGCGTGAGATAGATCGGGATCACCGCTCATTGCGAGCAGGGATGCAAGAACGGCTGCGTCTGCTTCGGAGGAACCACCTGTCAGGTGATCACGTGCCTCCATTTGACGGCTTACCGCTTCAAGGGCTGCTGGCAATCGACCGTCCAGCGCCATCTTTTCGATTGAAGATGGCCCTTGCAGGATCAGCAACAGCAGCGCAGGAAGAATCGGAAGCATTTAGCGTTCAGATTTATTATAGACGTTGCAAAACGAATCCCTCTTCATCCGGTGTGACTTTCTTCATGACCGGGAGTTTGATGTGTGGTTACTCAGCCGCTTCGCTTGGCTTCTTGGGAGAAACTCGGCTACCTGTAAAGAGAGTCACACCTCGGTTCGAGATGAGCGACCCGACTAGACCCATGATGACCAACATCAGAATTTTGATGAGGACTCCGACAAAGGATTGTCCCGCCTGTCCCAGGTCCAAAGGTTTGCCCTCCTTAATGCCTAACGCATCTTGGGGAGGGACAATGAACATCTGGTACGCGAGTTTGAAGGTGAAGGCAAGGAGTGCTACCCCACCCAGGAACACCAGTAGCCCCAACAAAGAGCCGGAAATCGATCCTCTCGATTTGGTGATTCGACCTCCTTGTTTGCTGTCCATATGAAACTAATGCCTCAGACGTGAGCAGGGTCACAAAGAGTTCCCCAAAAGAATACCAACCTTCGCTAGAAGGGAGCTATTTCCCTACTGCTAGTCTACGAGTTGGTAAAAAAGCGGAACCTAACCGATCTCAAAATGGACCACGCAGTATCGCGCACTTCATTTTGCAAAATCTGGGTGCGGTTAGCCATACGCTCCATTTGTCGGTTTGTATTAGCATTGAAAGATCGTTCTGTATGAACCTGCGCTTCTGTGAGCTTGCGGGTTTGAGTACGAAGAGAACGGCCTAGCCTAAGTAATTTGCGCGCCTTTGCGCCCGGAGGAGCATCCGATTTCTGGATAGATTCCAGTTGTCGGCGCACCTCAAATTCAGTGAGCATCTAGTTTGGTTGCCTCCAGTCGACATTGTCTGGTACGAGTAAAACTCGCGGAAGGCATCTTCGCCTTCCCGGACAATGTACCCTTCAAGACGTTTTGGCCTTGCTGTTCGTTCCAAAACCGATAAAATTGCCGAGCAATCGTTGTCACAAGGTATAGCAATTTCCGGGTGAATACGAATTCTGTGCGCGGGGCTGTATATTAGTGAGTGACTCATGAGATTCCGCTGCCTCGTCGTTCTTGCTGGCCTTCTAACGGGATCAGCCTTCGCGGAGCCACCTAGCACCAAGCCGGGTAAGCGCGATCTTGTCATTTGGGGCATTTCATTTGGGCCTGACTCAAAGGGTATTGAGGCCGTTGTTAAGGAGTTTTCTCGGCGCAATCCGGACATTAACGTTCGGGTAATGGGTATGGGGGCAGGAACGATGAACCCCCAAAAGCTGATGACTAGTATTGTTGGCAACGTTGCGCCTGATGTCATCAATCAAGATCGGTTTTCTATCTCGGATTGGGCAAGTCGGGGAGCTTTTACGAGCCTCACTCCTTACATTGAGCGAGATAAAAATGATCCCCTGACGCCGACTCCAGACAAATTTTATGAGGCACCGTGGGAAGAGGCCACCTACAACGGTCAAATCTATGGCATCCCGACGGGTGCTGATAACCGAATTCTCTATTACAACAAGCGGGTGTTTCGAGAAAAAGCTGCAGAGTTAAGAGCGGCTGGCCTTGATCCCGACCGGGCACCTCGCACTTGGAACGAAGTCCTACAGTACAGCAAAGTTCTGACGGAGAAGAACCCGGATGGAACTTTGAAACGAGCTGGGTTTATGCCGAATTTCGGAAACTCGTGGCTCTATATGTACGCGTTTCAAAACAACGCGAGCTTCATGAGTGAGGATCGCACAAAATGCACGCTCTACTCTCCAGAAGCTGAAGAAGCCCTTCAGTTCATGATCAAGGGTTACGAGATCGTAGGAGGGTATGAGAAGGCAAAGTCGTTTGAGTCCGGGTTTTTAGGCAAGGAAAACGACGCATTTCTGACCGGTAAGGTTGCTATGAAGATCGACGGAGATTGGATCATCGCGAGTTTGGCTCGATATGGTCCAGCGGTCGATTTTGGAGTTGCCCCACCACCTGTGCCTGATGATCGGTATTTCAAGAGGGGACGATTTGCAAACGAAGAGGAGCAGTTCGTCACTTGGACGGGAGGATTTAGTCTCGCGATTCCTCGCGGTGCCCGAAATCCAGAAGATGGATGGAAGTACATAAAGTTCGCCACCAGCCTTGACGGTCAGATGATCGAAATGGGCGAACAGTTCAAGTGGGAGAAGCTCCGCGGAAGGATGTATGTCCCACGTCAGGTGGGTAACCGTCTAGCTAATGAACAGGCTTTTCAGAGGTTTAAGCCCAACGTAAAGAAGTATGCGGATGCCGTTGAGATGCATATGAGCATGGCGGCTCATGGTCGAGTACGCCCCGCGACTTTTGTTGGTCAGACGCTGTGGAACGAGCATGTAAAAGCGATGGAGGCAGCCAACTATAAAAAGACCTCCCCTAAGAATGCTCTTCTGGCGGGCCAAGCCACTGTTCAGCGTGACCTGGATGCCTTCTTTAACAAAGATCGTTATCCCGTGGTCGATCTAGGCATTCCAACCAAGATTGGAATTGGCCTTATTGGCCTTTGTGTGGTGGCCTTTGCTGTGTGGTTCTTACGGTTAAAGCTTGGAAAGCTCGCAAGGAACGAGGCTAAATGGGCTTACCTTCTAATCTCACCCTGGTTGGTTGGCTTCTTGGTTTTGACCATTGGCCCGATGCTAGCGTCTCTGTTCTTTAGCTTCACTCAATACGATGTCCTGAATGAAGCGCGCTGGGTAGGAGCCAAAAATTATCAAGACTTGGTTGGCGTTGATTGGCCAAATGTATCGAAGTCACTTGGTAATGCGCTGTATCTAGCTGGAGTTGGGGTTCCGCTGACCTTATGTACCGGTCTGGCAATTGCGCTACTGCTGAACACTGCTTCTCGCGGGATGCGGTTCTACCGCACGTTTTTCTATATGCCCGCGATTGTTCCTGGAGTGGCCAGCGCGGTTCTTTGGACTTGGGTTTTGACGCCTGATGCAAACAAGGGCCTAATCAACGCTTTTTGGTCACAAACGGTGACGGCTTGGCTGGGAGTAGCTCCTCCGGGTTGGATTCAGTCCGCTGATTGGGCCAAGCCAGCCTTAATATTGATGGGAGTTTGGGGGGCTGGCAGTGGTATGGTGCTGTGGCTTGCCGGACTCAAGGGTGTACCAGGCTCGCTGTATGAGGCTGCAGGAATTGATGGCGCATCCAATAAGCAGCTTTTCTGGTCCATCACGTTCCCTCAGCTGAGCCCGATCATCTTCTTCAATATGGTGATGGGTTTCATTGGGGCGATGCAGGAGTTCGATCGAATGTACATCATGAAGCCATCAAGCGACGGTCCGATTGGTCCTGACGATGCCATGTTGACTCCGGTCTATCTGCTGTTCCGGAATGCCTTCGAAACCTTCAAGATGGGTTCAGCCTCAGCTATTGCTTGGATGATCTTTGGGATCATCCTCTTGTTGACCTTTATCCAATTCAAACTCGCGCCACGCTGGGTGCATTACGAGACTGACAAATGAGCGCGGGAATTCTTTACATCATCGGGACGATCTTGGCTTGGGCTGGGTGGTATTTCGCTTTTAGAGTTATCTATGGCGGCATTCAACTGGCGCTGGGTTCTCCAGGGCTGGATCGCGAGAGAACAGTCCGAAGAATGGGGCTTTGGGCAGGAATAGGTGCCATAGGTCTCCTGGTTGCTGCATGGCTGCCTTCCCGCCTAGAGCAACGCCCTGCACAGCCTGTCGTCCTCCCGCTTGTTTGGCCGGTCATGCCATATTCCGCTTGGTTGGGGCTAATCTGCGCCGTATTCTTGCTTGTTCGACTAGTGCAAGGCGGTTTCGCAATTCATGACGGTGAAAAGTCGGATCGACTCAAGGCCGCTGGCCTCTGGACGCTTGGCCTTGTTGTTTTTCTTGGACTTTACTTCGCAGACAAAGAGAATGAAATTGTTATCCTGCGAGGCGGAATCCCATTTTCGATATCCACCACCGTAGCTATCGTCCTTGGCCTTGTCGCAGCGATGGTTGCAATGGTGGCTGCAGGACGGGCAGTTAAGAGTCGTGGATTTGCCAAAGCGATCGTGAACCAGGTTGCGCTGATTTCAGGCTCTATTGTCTTTGGAATTCCTTTTGCGTTCTTGGTAACGACCAGCTTCAAGGAAGACCGCGACATGTCCAGCGCACAGGGAATTGTGTGGGTGCCCCGTGTACAGGATACGGTTCCCTATATGAACCCCAAGAACCCGCTCTACGAGACCGACCGAGAAGGGCAGAAGGTACGAGGCGTTATCACAGAGGCTCGGGGCGACGGATCTGTGAAGCTCGACATCGAACGTCCGCAGTCTCTTCGCGGAACAACGCTTGAACTGCCGCGTACCGCTTTGAAGGAGGTGCCGAGAGAGGCTCCTATTTATGAAGGAACCTGGGAAGGCAAGCCGTTTAAAGGATTTGTTGCTGAGGACCTGGAAAGTGGTGGCTTCCGAATTCAATTCATACAACCTGCTTCCCTAAAAGGACAAGAGAAGGAGTTCGAAAGGGATCAGGTAGAGCCGGTCCGTCACGTTGGCCTGAGGTGGCAAAACTATACAGAAGCCTTAGGCTATCTGCCGCCGCAAACCCTTAGTGGGTTGGTTTATGCGAAGAACACTTTGATCCTGGTTATCCTGAGCGTCATCGGGACCATTCTAAGCTCGTCGATTGTCGCCTATGCCTTCTCACGGCTTAGCTTCCCAGGTAAAGATTTCCTTTTCAGCATCCTTCTTGCCACGATGATGTTGCCAGGGGCGGTAACGCTCCTGCCGCAGTTCCTTATCTTCCGAACATTTGGATGGATTGATACGCTTTACCCCCTGTGGGTTCCTATGTTCTTTGCAAGCGCTTTCAACGTTTTCCTGTTGCGCCAATTTTTTAAGGGTGTGCCCATGGAACTGGAGGATGCAGCGAAGATTGATGGCTGCTCTTACCTTAGGGCTTTCTGGAGCATCATGCTTCCGCAAATCAAGCCAGCTTTGGCGGTAATCGCCATCTGGACTTGTCTAGGAGCTTGGAATAACTTTATGGGCCCACTCATTTACATTAACTCACCCGAGAATATGCCTCTGAGCTATGGTCTCCAACTCTTCCAGGGAGAGCGAGGTGGTGAGCCCGGCTATCTGATGGCCTTTGCCACACTTACTATCTTGCCGATTCTGGCGTTATTCTTCTTCGCCCAGAAGTATTTCATTGAGGGTGTGACTCTCAGCGGGTTGGGCGGACGTTAGATTTGAATCCCGGCAAGCTCGACTTGCCGGGAAGTGTGCCTAGGACTATCCCATTTGCATGAACCAGTCGTCCGTTAGAGTGACACTCACTCAACGGAGAAAATATGCACAACTTAACTAAACTTACCGGACTTGCTTTGCTTGCGATTGGCTTTGTCGTGAATAGCGGTTGTTCCACTGCCTACGCCCAGGAGCCCAATACAGATAACAAGAGCCAAAGAACCATTTCGGTTTCGGGTACCGGCTCAGTTCGAGTCAAACCGGACATTGCTACCGCCATTCTTGGAACTTCCAAGTCATCAGCGAAGCTTCCTGAAGCGAAGAATGCGAGCGACGCCTCTATCGCTCAAATTAAAGCGGCTCTCAAGAAAGCCGGCATTGCTGAAGAAGATATTCAATCGGTTCAATACCAAATCTATCGAGTCTCAGCGAATCCTCAAGCTGGAGTTCGAGAAGCCGCCTGGAAAGTGGTGCATATGCTTCAGATTCGTACGAAGAAGCCTGACTCGATCGCCAATATCATAGATGCCGCGGTTGCCGCAGGAGCCACTGATGTACAGAACATCAGCTTCTCGGTTGATAGTCTGGCCAAACACCGAACAAAGTCCCGCGAGCTTGCTGTGGAAGCCGCTAAGGAAAAAGCTCTTCATTTGGCCTCCCTTCTAAAGGTCAATGTTGGGGAAGTTATCTCTGTCTCAGAAAGTGGAGACGGCTATTTCCCAATGGCTCAGATGACGGCCAACATGCGTTATGATGGCGGTGAAGGCTTCAGCGGAGGAAGCGGTATTTCTGGCGGCCAGATCGAGGTGAACACCACCACCCAAGTTGTATTTGGGATTCGGTAGCGTTGAGAAGGCATCTAGCCAGGTGCCTTCTTTGACCGATTGCCACGGTGGAGCTAAGAGCATGGGGTAGCACAGGCGATTTGCTAGCTATATCGGAGAATCGTGGTGATTTGTCTCAGTGATGCTCTCCGGGCTCGCTTATCCTGTGGTTTCCCGATTGTCCTAGACGACTTCAAAACCTTCTTCTCTCAAGCGAGCATGTAGAGCTTCTACGTGCCCACGGTCTCGGGTTTCGACCGTACATACCACTGTCACTTTTGACATATCTGCCGAAGCGAACAAACGCTCATGTTCAATTTGTTTCACGCCCGCACCTTCCTCTGCGATTAGCTGTGTAAGCATAGCCAAACCACCGGGGCGATCTGAAATGACGGTGGTAAAGCGAGATAGTCTTCCGTCGGCGACTAAACCGAAGTCGATCACGCGGTCCAAAACAGCGGGATCAATATTGCCTCCACAAAGGACGAGTACCACCTTTTTCCCCTTTAAATCCTTCAGTTGCCCACTCAACATCGCGGCGACAGGGGCGGCTCCGGCACCTTCCACAACCCCTTTCTCAAGTTCCAGTAGACGAAGAATGGCGACCGCGATCTGGGATTCATCTACCAAGACCACACGATCTACCAAGGGTTTCGCGAGTTCAAAGGCATTCTCCCCAACACAAGGGACGGCAAGGCCGTCCCCCAGAGTGGGCTGAACGTTTGCCATCACCGGCTTGCCGGCCTTAAGAGCTTCAGAGTAAGAGGCTGCATAGGCTGGCTCCACTCCAATGAGTTGAGTATCGGGCCGCATGGTTTTGATGGCGATTCCCATACCAGCGATCAGACCCGCGCCCCCAATGGGAACCACAATCGCATCGACATCAGGTACTTGATCCAGAATTTCCAATCCCAATGTTCCTGCTCCGGCAATGACTTCCAAACCATCGAAGCCGTGAACATAAGTGAGGCCCTTTGACTCCACAAGTTTGTCGGCTTCCAATTTCGCCTCAGCGATATTAGTTCCGCTCAAAATGACCTCAGCTCCCAACTGTCTGCACCTGGCTTGCTTGACCAATGGAGCAAAAACCGGCATGCAAACCGTAACTGGGATGCCTAAGTCTCGACCGTGGTGAGCTAGTGCCAAGGCATGGTTGCCCGCGCTTGCCGCAATCACGCCCTTAGATTTTTGCTCTTGAGAGAGTTGTAAAAGCGCATTTCGGCCCCCTCGCTCCTTAAAGCTGCCTGTCCGTTGTAGATACTCCAGCTTCGTGTAGATTTGGCAACCAAACAGCTCGCTCAACCAAGCAGATTCCTTGCAAGGGGTACGCATGATCCCAGACTCAATTCGGGCTCGGGCAGCAACAATCTGTTGGAAGGTAACGGGCATCGGCACAGATTACACCGGAACAGGGAGAAAGATTTGGAAGGGTGCCGTTTGGCTAGATTGTGAATAAAGATAGGGGTTTCGTTCTGCCCCAACTCATAGGAATTGGGGCAGAGCATTAAGGGCGATCTAGTTCTTTATCGCCCGGTAGATACCGGCGTCGATGAACTGTCCACCTTGAGTTTGTTTGCATGAAACAGCAATGGTGTTCTTGCCCGGCAAAAGAATGCCATCGGGAATGTCTTTGAATGTGTAAGCACCCACATATCCTTCCAGCTTAGCAATCTCTTTCCCGTTGATGTAGACGACTGCGTCTTCATCGTGATGTACTTTTAGCCAAAGATCTCCGCTGCCGTCTGTGACCGTGAACTCTCGGCGAATCCAGATGTTATTGGATGTCCATGGCGTACCAATGACGGCACCCGGTGTCCCTTCTTTTCCAAAACCGCTCTTGCCCTTCTTCCAATTGGCTGCAGTGAAGGATGGTTGGTTCCAGTCTGAATTCGGCTGTGATTCAGTGTAGAACCAGTCGGCCGATTTCTCATCTGCGGTCGGAAGGACAGCCTTCATGGTGAGCGTTGGGCCGTAGACAAGTGTATTGACTCGGCGGAGCCAGTCAAACGGCATTTTCACGATCTCGCGGTCGTAAGTAAGGAAGCCATTCACTTCACCCTCTACGTCTGTGGTTTGGGTGTAAATGGCCGCACTTAGCCCCTTGGATTTCAGCAGTACGAGGTTGCGGATGAGCTCCTCATATCGAACCATCATGTCGGGAGCGTTCGTGAACGTTCGGTAGCCCCAGTTGTCCTTGTCCTGCCAGGTGTGTTTTTCCCATGGCAAGCCCAAGCCGCCAAACTCACCAAGGACAATGGCTCGACCGGGTTGTGGGTCAGGGGTGCCTGGACCCGGATAGACGTGGATGTCCATGATGTCGCCGGTATCCACAAAGTTTCCTCCGCTGGCGGAGTTAACGAGTCGGCTTGGGTCTAGTTTCTTGGTCCATTCACTGACACGTTTTGTATCAAACTGTCCCCAAGCCTCGTTGAAGGGAACCCAGACAACGATACTTGGGAATGGTCGGCAAGCTTCCATGATGCGCTTCCACTCATCTTCAAATCGCTTCTTGCTGTCTGCAGGCCGAGGTCCATCTGGCTTCTCGTTCTTCTCGCGCCAGTTCATGTTCCATCCCGGACCATATTTCAGGTTGCTGGGCATGTCTTGCCAAACTAAGAGGCCAAGTTCATCGCAATGGCGATAGAATCGAGCAGGCTCCACTTTGACGTGCTTGCGAACTGTATTGAAGCCCATTCGCTTGGTGACTTCGAGGTCATAGCGAAGTGCGTCGTCGGTTGGAGGGGTGTAAAGTCCATCGGGCCACCAACCTTGGTCAAGTGGGCCAAACATAAACACATGCTCTCCATTGAGGTAGGTGCGAACTCCGTATTTATCCTTCTTCAGTGAAATCTCTCGGATTCCGAAGTAAGAATCCGCTGTGTCAACTGAAGTCGCACCAGATTTCAGTTCTACTCGTAAATCGTAGAGAGTGGGTGAACCAGGTGACCAGAGTTTTGGCTTTGGAACTTTGAGGGTGATTGGCTCTCCCGCCATACCCTGTGCGGTTGCTACCTGCGCACCGTTGAGAGAAGCGGAGAGGTGCAGGGTGTGTCCAGATGCACTGCCGTTCAGCACGGAGTAGACCTTGATCTCTCCATTGGTCTTTGTTTCGGTATAGATGCTCTCTAAGGATGTCTTGGCAACGGGTTCTAGCCAAACGGTCTGCCAGATACCGGTAACTGCGGTGTACCAAATTCCCTCGGGCTTAAAGGATTGCTTTCCATAGGGTTGGTCTCCATCTGTGGTGGCATCGGTGACCTTGAGGCTGATTTGGTTCTTGCCCGATTTCAACGCAGTGGTGATATCAAAGCTAAAGGGATCATATCCACCAAAGTGCTCTCCGACTTTCTTGCCGTTAATGTAAACCTCAGCAAGCCAATCCACAGCACCAAAGTTGAGGCGGACATTTTGACCTCGCCAAGCTGCGGGAATCTCAAACTCGTGCCAATACCAAAGAGCTTGGTCTGCATAAACTTGCTTTTGCACTCCGCTTATATGAGATTGAACGGGATAGGGGACGTTGATTTTGCCCTGTGGCTCGGCTCGAACAGCATCCTTTGCAACAATAGCGTAGTCCCATTTGCCGTTTAGGTTTAGCCATTTATCTCTTACCAGTTGGGGACGCGGATATTCTTTCCAGGCCCGCCCGGCAACGGCTTCGTTTGTCCAGCGGGTTGGCATCCACTTTTCGATGTTCGTCGGTCGTCCTTGCTCCATCATGGTCATTCCTGCAATCAAAGTAGTAAGCATGGTTTTTGTATTTCTTTGGCTTCCTTTCGCCTTGAATTGGGATAAAACATACCCGCGTTAAGGGTGAGTGAGGGGCCAAATTAGGCTAGAATCTGGTTGAGGTAGCTACTTAGTGGGAGTAACTGCCAGGTTAGGGTTTAGCAAGTGAACCCCAATTCCGATAATCCGTCACACAGATCATGGCACTCTCGACAGAACGAGAAAAGGGCGCACATCTCCTTAGGCGATTTGGCTTAGGGGCAAGCGAGGCGGAACTGGACTACTACCTTAAAGACGGTCTGAACGGTGCCATTGACAAGCTCCTGGAATACAGCGACGTTGATGAAGGCTTCGATGTAGAGGTCGAAAAGTTTGCCAACCAGAATGGGCAGATTCAACCTCAAGCGGTGGGCGCGTGGTGGACCCTGAGGATGATTGCTACGCAGCGTCCTTTGCAGGAAAAGATGACGGTCTTTTGGCACGATCACTTTGCGACCAGTGCGAGCAAGGTCCAAAACGGCTTGACGATGCACCAGCACAATGAGGTTTTGAGAGCCAATGCCACGGGTAATTTTCGAGAATTCCTAACGGAGATCAGCAAGGATCCCGCGATGCTCTTCTGGCTAGATAACCAATTCAACGTTAAGGGAAAGCCAAACGAAAACTTTGCTCGAGAAGTGATGGAGTTGTTTACACTTGGTGTAGACAATCGCTACACCGAGACCGATATCAAGGAAGCCGCAAGAGCCTTTACGGGTTGGTCGATTGGCAGGGTAGGTAACCGTGGTCCCCGGCCCAGTCAAGGCTTTGTTTTTCGCCCAAACCAGCATGATCGGGGAGATAAAACAGTGCTAGGGAAATCAGGCCCACTTACGGGAGAGCAGGTTATTGATCTCTTGTGTGAGATGCCAGAGACTAGTGAATACATTACAAAGAAGATTTGGGAATGGTTTGCTTATCCAAACCCAGATGATTTCCTTATAACTCGTATTGCTCGGAAATTTCAGTCAGAGAATCTGAGCATAAAATCTCTGCTCAAGGAGATGATGAAATCGAGCGAGTTTTATTCAAACAAAGCTGAACGAGCCATCTACAAAAGTCCCGTTGACTTCACTGTCGTAAGCCTGCGACAGTTAGGGGTAGCTCAAGTGCTGGGCGAAGCCATGGCGGGGAATCCAGAGAACCTCAGGGCAAAGGTTCAGCCAGTGACGATTGCATATCAATCCATGAAGAACATGGGCATGCATTTGCTCTTCCCTCCTGATGTAGCCGGTTGGGAAACCGGGCCAAGTTGGATTACATCGGCAACGATGATGGAGCGCATTAACTGGGGCAACCGGTTGTATGGTCAAGCCAAATCAGGTACCCAACTCAGATTCCAGTCGTTCCCGATTTTTTCTTCTGAACCGACACCACGAGGAGTAGCAAACAAGCTGGTTTCCGTATTTGATGCTCCGATTCCTAGCTATAAAATGCCCAAGCTAGTGGAAGCGGCTCAAAAAGCTTCCGGTGGGCGAGTCACTGCGCAAAACTCTAATGCCACAGCAGCGGCCGTTTCGCGGCTTATTTTTGCTGCTCCTGAGTTCCAACTGATGTAAATCCGGAGAGTACAACATGCCAAAATCCGGGCCATGGTCTTGACCGGATTGGATGTACTCGTTCAAAGCGAATTCAAAAGTCTACGTGGAAAGAGTATTGGCTATGTAGGGAATCAAGCATCGGTTACGCGGGATTTACGTTACGGGCTGGACCTTCTTAAGAAGGAAGATGAAGCTGGAAGGCTCAAACTGCAAGCCGTTTTTGGGCCGCAGCATGGCCTCTTTGGTCACACGCAGGACAACATGATTGAGTGGGAGGGCGAGGATAAGCCTTCTGGACCTAAGGTCTATTCGCTTTATGGAGAACAACGCGAGCCAACTTCGAAAATGCTTGAAGGCGTTGATGAGCTAGTCGTTGATTTGCAGGATGTCGGTGCTCGATATTACACATTTGTATGGACCATGGCTCTGTGTATAAAGGCCTGTGAGTCGCTGAAGATTCCCATTAAGGTTCTAGACCGCCCAAACCCAATTGGTGGAACCCAAGTCGAAGGAACCTTGTTACAGCCTGGCTATGAATCCTTCGTGGGTTTGTATCCGCTTCCTACGCGTCACGCCATGACGATCGGTGAAATAGCTTGCTACTTGAAGAGTCACTTCTTCCCTGGACTAGATCTTACGGTTGTGGAAATGGAAGGTTGGTCAAGGGATCAATATTGGGATGAAACAGACCTACCTTGGTCTATGCTGTCCCCTAATATGCCAACCCTGGATACTGCGATTGTGTACCCAGGAGGTTGTTTGCTGGAGGCTACCAATATGAGCGAGGGTAGGGGTACCACACGGCCCTTTGAGATTTTCGGCGCACCGTTCCTTGATTCGTGGCGGTTTGCCGATGCCCTCAACGCACTTGGACTTGATGGATGTGTGTTCCGTCCCCTGCCATTCCAGCCAACTTTCAATAAACACCAAGGGAAGCTTTGCGGCGGCTGCCACGTTCATGTATTGGATAGAAGCAAGTTTACGCCGGTCATCACCTATGTGGCGATCATGCAGGAGGCGATACGCCAGAGCGGATTGCATGACGCAACCCATCTGAGTAAAGAAAAGGAGTTCGTGGCGGACTCTCAAGAAGCTCAGTTGCCTGGTTTTGCTTGGCGGAATCCTCCCTATGAGTACGTGTATGATCGTGCTCCGATAGACATACTTGCCGGAAACGATTGGTTGCGCCAAGAGATTTCGAACTTAACACCTTTGTCACAAATCAAAGATCGAATGGCGGCTGAGTGTTCGGAGTTTCCCTTAAACTTTTAGGCTCGCTCATAATGTTAAGGAAAAGTTAAGGTTTCAACTTAAAATGATGGTTCTTTAAGCAGTTTTGCCCATAAAATTGCACCGGCCTTAACAAAGACCTTAAGGATTAACCAGAATGTTTCTAGATTTGTTGGGACTATAAAGTGACTGTGGTCCCGCGCGCATGGATGCGCTTGTCTGGAGGATTTAACGAAATGAAACGCGCATTTACGCTTATTGAACTGCTCGTTGTGATTGCAATCATTGCGATCTTAGCGGCGATCCTTTTTCCAGTTTTTGCATCAGCAAAGGCTGCTGCCAAGAAAACTGCAGCATTAAGCAATCAGAAGCAGATCAGTCTCGGCATTTTGATGTACATCGGCGACTATGACGACACGTATCCTCGCCGAAGTGGCTGCGAGTTGAACTCATCCATCAACCCAGTTCTAAACGATGGCACTCTTCGTTGCTCGGCTGGGACTGGTTTTGGGCACAGCATGACCTGGCAAACCTGGCAAAAATATCCAATGCCCTATATCAAAAGCACGGACTTGTTTTTCCATCCTATGCGGACAAGGAACACAACAGAGTGGTCTACCAATGGACAAATCCTAAACTCTTTTGTGATCAATCTTGCTCTTGTGGGTGCTTCGAGCGCATCCTTTCAGTCCATGCCTTGGACAGGTGGAACCCAGACTTCGATTCCTAATGTAGCTTCCACGATGCTTTTGATGGAAATGCCGAACACATATGCGGTGCCGTTTGTTGTCAGGAGCGGTTCGGCTGTAAACGGTGTAGAAACTGTCTATCCTTTGGCGATTCGAGAATATTGGCAAAGAATCGTGTTCAAAGTAACGGGTACAGACAATTGCGGAACGACAAACGAAGTTGACCCAGTAGGTGCACCTGCGGGCGGTGTAACTGTAGGTTTTGCCGATGGCAGCGCCAAATTTGTCACCGCTGGCAAGCTTGTGGCTAATTCACCAACCGCGATGGAATACATCGGCACGGCATATCCGTTTGGCGCTTTCAGCTCAAACTGCCGAAGAACCACAAATGTCGTAGCCTATTCAGGTGGGTTGACTACGCCGAATACCAGCCTGACCTATCCGTTCTGGGGGATAGGACAGTGAAGAAGTTGCTGGTAGCTATTGGATGGGTTTGTTCACTTTTACTAGTTGGGTGCAGTACGCCAACAGTAAGTGAACAAGATGCACAGAATTTCAGCAAAACTCCTGACGGCAAGAATGATGGTCTAGAAGAAGTCAACAATAACCGCTAGAATCCGAAGATTTGAGCTAGACAGCTTTGTTTAGCTCAAATACTGGTAAATTTAACTCCCTCTTAGCGGTGTCTTAACGGTTCATTAATACTGTAATATAAAGCTTGCTTGTATTGACAGGCTTGGTCTGTCTGGAGCCATCATGAAGCGAGCATTTACCCTTATCGAACTTCTTGTCGTTATCGCGATAATCGCGATTCTTGCTGCGATCCTCTTTCCGGTTTTTGCGCAAGCAAAGGTTGCGGCAAAGAAGACGCAGGTTCTTTCTAATACGAAACAGCAAGGTCTCGGTCTGATCATGTATGCGGGAGACTATGACGACACATATCCTCGTCAAGACGAATGTGTTCCGTACAGTTCCTTAAATCCAAAGTTCAAAGCAGCAAACTTGAACGACACCTTTTTAGAAGGGTGTAACGGTCCGTTTTACAACCGAACCAACAACTTTTCTTGGCAAAAGTGGCCGCAGCCTTATGTGAAGAATGTTGAATTATTTGTGAATCCTTTAAGGACAAGAGTTCAGTCCGAGTGGGACAACAATGGGCAGCTAAACAACCAGTTCCTGTTGAATAATGGCTTGACTGGATCTCTATACATTTCAAACCTTGCAACTGGACAGGTCGGTTCAAGAGGCCGTAGAAACAGCTGGTTGGGCGGAACGTTAACTGCTGTTCCGAGCCCATCTGAAGCGATGATTCTAATGGAAGTTACCTACAGCCTAGGAGTGCTTCCTGTCGCAACGGACGATACTAAGTGGAATTCGACTACCCAAGATATAACTGCCTATCCAGCAGCTTTTCGCGAATACTGGAAAAATAAGGTTAATAAGACCCCTCGTGGCACAACAGATTGCTATGCCAATACAGTTAGCAATGAAGTAGATACGAATAAAGCGGTAACCGGAGGATTAACACTGGGATTTTCTGACGGAAGTGCCAAGTTTATGGCAGCGGGAAAGTTCCTTTCCAAGTGTCCGACTAAACAAGAAATGGTTGGGGTAACCGGGGGAGCTGGTGCCGGATACACGTACATGGATGATTGTCACGGGATGCCAAATGGTGGAGGTACCGCCGGAAATCTTGGCATTCGTCCACCAAATGAGTCAATCAATTACCCAATGTGGGGTTTCGGCGGATGATGAAATTGTCAGGCCTAATACTTGTTACAGTCTTATTGGTTAGTTGCGGTTCTAATGAAGTTGGCCAAGGTGAGATCGATAAGGCTTATCCGCAAGTTAGTCAATCTCAGCTAGAAGCTGACCTAGCTAGGGAGGGCAAGTTGGATGAATACAAAGCAATCCAGCAACGCAATGCCGATGTGGAGGCTGGGCAAGCTGGACAACAATAGATGCTTGATTACGGAAAGAAAGGCTGATCCTTAAATTAAGATTAGGTTAAGAGTTCTGTGTATAGGTCACGACTTTATCGCATTGTAAGTATTCAATGTTACACAATTTCGTAGTCGCACCTAAGCAATGAGCGCCTTTCAAAAAGGCGCTCATTTTTTCCTGAACCACCTGGAGATTCCCCTTGAAGAGAGCTTTTACCCTTATCGAACTTCTCGTCGTTATTGCGATTATCGCAATCCTTGCAGCAATTCTTTTTCCTGTCTTTGCCCAGGCTAAACTGGCGGCTAAAAAGACAGCTGGCCTCAGCCAGGTCAAGCAAATTGGCACAGCGATGCACATCTATCTTGCCGACTACGATGATGTGTTCTTCATGTACCGCCATGGCGTCGGAAGCACTTCCTGTGCTCCAGCCGCTTGTGCAAACAACGACTATCAAAAGGTGAGAGCTTCTCATGGGGATGCTGCTGCAAACGCGCTGTTTGGTCCACGATCAAGGGACTATAACTTCCACAAGCAACTGCTAGATCCGTATACGAAGAGTGCAGACCTCATGAAAGCTGCAACTAAGCCAGGGGCTTGGGCAGGTTGGGATACGGTTGGAACAGAGTCGAATCCAGACTTCCGATCTTATGGCGGAAACAACTCATACGGTCTGAACTCCTATATGTTCACTCCAAACAACAGCGCTTCTCCCATCTCAGCCACTGCGGTTGACAATGTATCCAATACCGTGGTCATGGTCGATGCATCCTACTACAACGTTCTTCCTCGTGGTGTATGTTCTACGTCTTTGAAGGGTAACAACTTCAACTACAACACGAGCACCTATCCTCTGTACTGGAAGCACCTCGGAAACAGCTATCTGTTCAAGTGGAATGGTTCTGGTGAGGTTCAGCCAACCGATGCTGAAGCCGAAAGGTTGATTCAACAGCGATATGCTGGTCAACTGAATACGGTTAGAGCTGACTCAAGTGCGAAAACAATGGATTGGAAGGCTCTCGCCAATGGTGGCCCGACCACTACCAAGTTGGATTCTATCTGGGACCCATACAAGCAAGGCTGCAATTAAACAAGCCTGTGCATAGAATGTCGCACGAACCTTTCAAGGTTCGTGCGATTTTTTGTTTATCTCTGCTTTTATTCTCTGGCGCGTATAATCCTGTTGTGAAGCTGGTGGTATGCATCGTCCATAGCCGTGATAAGAACAAGATCACGGATGAGTTATTAAAAGCTGGCTTTAAGTTCACCATCATCGGTTCAACGGGTGGGTTCTTGCGAGAGGGGAACACAACGTTTCTCATTGGCGTGGACGAACCTGATGTCGCAACGCTTAAGCGAGTCATTGGTCAAAATTGTCAGTCCCGTGAACAGTTGGTTAATGTAATGCCGTTTGAGGCTGCACCTCCGGGAGCGTTCATTCCGAGCCCCGTTAAGGTTCCGGTAGGGGGCGCAGTGGTGTTCGTTCTTCCTGTTGAGTCGTTTGAGCGATTCTAAGTCGATGCTAGAGCTAGATCACTTACCGGGTCTGACCACAGCAAAGAAGGCGGTGGCAGAGTTTGCTTCACTTGACAGTGGCGTCCATGCGGTCCTGCTCTATGGTGCCCGAGGGGCTGGAAAGCGTGACCTGGCCAACTTTTTAGCGAGACAGTGGTTGAGCGGCGGCGACACCGATCACGCAGCATCCAAATCGTTTGATAGTGGGCGTAACGCAGACTTACTCGTAGTGGAGCCCATGGGGCCAAGCCGAATTATTCGGGATATCCAGATTACGTCTCCCAAGAGGTCTGCTCCCAATGATTTCAAGGGAGTGCCGGTGTTAGATTTTCTCAGAACTCCTCCTCTGAATTCGCTTCGAAAAGTGGTTCTGATTGAAGATGCGGATCGGATGAATGCTGATTCCGCAAACGTTCTTCTGAAGTCGCTAGAAGAACCATATCCCTATGCCAAGTTCATCCTGACTACTACATCGGTAGGAAGCATTTTGCCGACCATCCTGTCTCGATGTGTGGCGGTTTCTTGTGAACTGCCTAACACACCAAATGATGATCCACTTTGGAGGCTAGCAGAAGGTGCGCCAGGGCGATATGCACAGTTTCAACAAAACGAGGCGGTTTTTCGAGGAGTTTGGCAGTTTGCGGAAACTCTACCAAAGCGTTCGCTGGATGAGGCCCTTGTGGCTTCCGAAACCCTGAAGGGAATCTCCGAAAGTCTTCAAAAGGCAATCGAGTCGAACGCTCGTACAGCCAATACTGAGGCTCTTGAGCTTTTGGTTATCGCTTGTCGTCACTTGCATCCCGAGTGGTATGCAGCTCGAAGCGCGATGATTGAAGGACACCGTCGCGTGGTAGGGAATGGAAACCCTACACTCGTCTTTGATGCCCTTATGACGAATATTCTCGCTGGTTAAGTTACTGGAAAACGAGTACCAATAGACCCTTCGAGAGTAAAATCCACGAAGTGCGGAACTTCGACGACGAGCAGAATCGTACAACTCCTAGAATCAAGGGTTTGCACGTGATGCTGTTCGCCATCTCAAAAGATAACACTGGGCCAAGGGTTGATGAGGCCGCACTATTTGAAAGCTTGATGCGTAAGTCGCATCGCCAAGCATATAGCTTGGCCTACCGACTTACCGGCAATGCGTCGGAAGCAGAAGATTTGGTTCAAGAATCTTTTGTCAGAGCATTCCGCTTTTTTAGCAAGTACGACCAATCGATGCCTTTTTCATCATGGCTCTATCGAATCATGACGAATGCCCATATAGATTCGGTACGGCGACGTAGCAAACTTAAGACCACTAGCCTAGAGCAGGGGGGGAGCGATGGCGCGACCTCTTGGGAGCTACCAGACTATGAAGCGTCTCCAGACCGGATGATGCTCCAGGAAACATTGGATGAACCGGTTCAAAAAGCACTCGGTTCTATGACGCCTGAATTTAGAATGGCCGTTTTGTTAGCCGATGTAGAAGGAATGGCGTATGAAGAGATAGCCGAAGTCATGCACACCTCGGTCGGAACGGTTAGATCAAGAATTCACCGTGGCCGGAAGCAGATTCGGAAACATCTGATGAAGAACGCACCTCAAGCCTATAGGAGTTTTACCGATGAATTGTAAGAGCGTACAGATTTATCTGTCGGCTTACCTGGATGGTGAGTTGTGCGGGCAAGAATGCCTGCAGGTCCGAGACCATTTAAGCGGGTGTTCAGACTGTCGAGCCGAAGAGCAGCATCTGCGTTCTCTGAAGCACCTTCTGCGAGGGCTGCCAAACTATCGACCTTCTGAAGGGTTCGAGGACCGTTTGGTTTCCACCGTCATGAATCGTACCGAACGCAAGTCGATCTTTGCCTTCAATTTGAATTGGTCGATGGCTGCCGGTGTGGCTGCGGTTTCCGTGCTCGCTGCCTTTGGTGTTTTCCGCCTTACAGATCGGAGTATGTCGTCGGCCGGTTCCGCCGAACCCTCCGCACGGCTCAATGAACTCGAACGTGATATTTATCACGACCAGATGTTTATGGCGGGTAATGATCCGTTGAGTTCAAATCGATTTGCTTCGTTCCCAACTCATGGCAAGAACTAGCTTCCTACTGACTGCCCTTGTAGTTGGGGCAGCGGCCACCGCATGCGCAAACGGCGGTAAAAGAGGGCACAGCGACTCTAGTCAGGCTCGTGAACTCTTGATGAAGATATTGGACCGAAACTATCGGAACAATATCATTGCCATCATTTCGCAGCGTTCTCCCGATGGCCGAGGAAGCTATCAACGAATTCAAGTTCAGATCAGCAAGGACGGCAAAGTTCGGCAGACCGTCATCTATCCGCTATCTCTTCAAGGGGTAGAAAAGGTGGACGATGGGCGGCAAAGCGCTGTTTTCTTGCCGGATGAGAAGCTAGTCCTGGTAGAAGAGTCCCCTCGCACTTTGCCCGATGATTCTCAGACAAGGATTAACTTAACCGTTCGCAACTATGGGTTGTCAGTGGTAGGAAACA
Organism: Fimbriimonadaceae bacterium; assembly: GCA_037190145.1. Lineage (GTDB taxonomy): Bacteria > Armatimonadota > Fimbriimonadia > Fimbriimonadales > Fimbriimonadaceae > 55-13. Next base: position 228,573 of record JBBCJU010000001.1, on the reverse strand, counting down.
CAACAATCGCTGGACAGCGGGCTGCAATTGTTGTCGCTAAGCCAAGGCATGCAGGGTTGGAGTCACGTCGATACCATATTGATGAGAAAACCGGCTTTATCCTGAAGCTAGAGACGCTCGACGCCAAAGGCACCCCTAAACTGGCGTTTCAGGTTCAGCAAGTCACATATCCTACCAATATCTCTTCTTCAGTGTTTAGCATTGGTCTAGATAAAAAAGAAGAGTACAGCGTTATTAGTCAACGTCGCACTGGGTTTCTCGATGGAGGGGGGAAGGGTTATGTTCCCATTGGCTTCTCTCCAGTGTTTCCCGCCGAATTGCCGTACGGATTCGACATCCAAGATGCTCAAGTAAATGACAACGGCTACTATCGGTGTGTCGCAATTCGAATAAGCGACGGGCCAATTAAAGGCACGGTTTACCAGTACGCTCAATCCTATGCTCGTAGCTTGAAGAACATGACCGGCACGAGCGTTGGAGATGCAGGTGGAATCAGATTTGTGGTCGCGGCGGATGTGCCAGAAAATGTACGTAAGAGAATCTTGTCTGCTTTCCTAGAAGCCACCAAAAAGGCAGATCAAGATAACCCAGGTCTAGGACTATTCTGGGGTGAGGAACTCTTGCCCGAAAAGCTTTCGTTAACAGCGACAGAGGAATGGACATTGGAGATTCGCCAGTGGTCTCAGGTGCTCTTGATTACGCATCAGTAACCCGCGAGTCTCTTTTGTCGGAAGCGTTGTAAGATTCCAAGATCAAAGAGAGCAACATGAACCCAACAAAACGATTGTTTACCGGCCCCCTTGTATGGATTTTGGCCGCAGGCGTTCTCATCGGAGCTGGAGCCACGGCCTCGGTTATGAATGCGAAAGATGGAGGCACTCGGTCCTTCACTTCTCCTCTCCTAAATATTTCTTCGCCACAGCCTGTAAATCGCGTCAACATGACGAGCCTAGAAACGGTGCGAGCGCTGAATGACTCCTTCGCCGCTTTGTCTGAAATCGCCAAGCCGGCTGTCGTGCACATTCGGGTGCAAAATTCTGGAGCCCGAAACGGTCTCGGAGAGAGACAAGCGATGGGAGGCGAGGGATCAGGCTTCATTTTCCGTCCCGATGGCTACATTATCACCAACGACCATGTGGTTGGAGGATATGAGAAAGTCACCGTTGTTCTATACGATGGACGTGAGTTTCCAGGCAAAGTCCTTCGTGCGCAAGATACCGATATCGCGGTAGTAAAGATCGAAGCAAATGATCTCCCTACGCTTCCATTTGCCGACAGTCGTCAGGTTCGGACCGGAGAGTTTGCCATTGCGATCGGCGCACCATTTGGCTTAGAAAATACAGTGACGATTGGGCATGTCAGTGCCTTGCAGCGTGAGAATCAAATAGCAGATCCAAATTCTCGAACGGTTCGAGTCTATACGGACCTTATCCAAACGGATGCCGCGATCAATGTGGGAAACAGCGGTGGTCCGCTATTGAATATTGATGGCCAAGTCATTGGCATCAATTCGGCTATCTATAGCCCAAGCGGGGCAAGCGGCGGAATTGGGTTTGCAATCAGCTCCAACCAAGCGCGTCTTTTGGCTGAAACTTTAATCGAGAAAGGCAAAGTTGTGCGAGGCTTTTTGGGAATTCTTCCCGAAAACCTAAAGGGCCATCAAGCCAAGCAATTGGGTGTTGAGAAAGGTGCTTATGTCGCTAATCTTCCCAGCGATGGGCCGGCTGCGATTGCTGGTATCAAGCAAGGTGATGTTGTTGTACGCATTAATTCAATCGCGGTGGAGAGCCAAGTTGATTTGCGCAATGCAATGATCAAGTACGGTCCTGGTTCGAAGGTTGAAGTAGAGGTAGTGCGAGATAAGCAGCGAAAGGTGTTTACGATCACTGCGAAAGAGCCTCCCGCCCAGCCCGCCATGCAGGCACCTCAAAGCCAACCCCGCAGAAACTCCCTGCCTGAGATTGATATTGACGATTTCCCGGGCTTCAAGGACTTTCCTCGGGTGCAAACTCCAGATAGTGTTCCAATGCCCGGTGGAAACGCTCGATTGGGGGTTGAGATTGGAGATGTGAACGAGACTAGCCGAGCCACATTTAGCATTCCTTCTGGAGTCTCTGGGGCGGTAATCAATAGCATTGCCCCTGGTTCTCCTGCCCATGACGCAGGAATGAGACTTGGCGACGTGATTGTCGAGATAGATGGAACCAAGATCAACAGTGCAGAAGAGCTATCGAATGCAATGAAAAAGGTTCAGTGGGGGCAGACGAAGCGCGTGAAGGCCAAGCGTTTCGAAAAAGGCGCAGAGACTTCTATCGAGCGTGACGTAAAGTTTCAAAGATAGAGGCTAAAAAGAAATGGCCCGACTCAATTTGAGTCGGGCCATTTCTTTTATGAAAGCGTGTCGTTTACTTGGAAGGAGTCTTTCCGGTGACTTCAATCTTGATGCCGGTCGTCTCAAATCCAGCCTCTCGGACCTGATCCTCGATAGCTTGAATCAGTGACTTAGGAAATACGAGTTCCATGACTGAGCCGGTTGCTTCCTCGACCACGACTTCGCTGCGTCGATCTGCACACTTGCCAAGACGGCAAGGGAAGTAGCCATCCACAACACCGATATGGTGAATCAGTCCAACCTCTTGAAGAGTGGAAAGGATTCGATACACGCTAACGACGTCAATCTTGCCGCCGGAAGAAATGATCTTATCGTGGATTGCGTAAGCACTAAGAGCAACTTCGGTGTCCGCGAGAGCCCGGATCACTTGCACACGGGGCATAGTGATGCGGAAACCTGCATTGCGGAGTTCCTTGAGGGAATGCTCCTCGTAGCTCTTGGCAATAGAAATGGGTGTCGCGACGGCTGTTGCACCTTCGCTATGAGAGTTTCGCTGCTTCATACTCATAATTATGGCCTACGCCGCTAAATCGCAACTTAACGCTCGTTGTTGGTTTATTGCCAAAAATAGCGTACTTAGGCCCAATTTCTATTGCGAAAAGTTTAAGTTTCTATTTTAATGTTGCAAGAATGGTTGGTCGGAATTTAGGTTCCCTGTAGCCTGAAAAAAAATGTGCAATTGGGCAGAAACTACATAAATTGCATATGTTTTGAATTTCAGCCTCCGTTGAACCTATGGTTGTGCTATCATGACCCCGATGTACACGCCGAAGTGGAGCGAGGCATCGCGCCACCGGACGGAGGGAAAGCATGAAGTTTTACAATCTGAAAACTCGATCGCACGTTGAAGTGCCAGATAGTGACGTTCGCAAGATGAAGATGGTCCGCAAGACCAAGTCGGGCGAGCAAATTCGATACGCATTGACTGCAACTTACGAAGGTTCAAAACTCTTCAAGTTCATCAACGAAGCGACTTATAATTCCTCAACGGCTCAAGAAGCCTAACGACTAATTAACCAAGGGCGCCCCCTGAAAAGGAGGTGCCCTTTTCTTGTTTAGAAACTCCCCTCCAAGAAAGCGAAAGGGCCTGAGGTTTTCCTCAGACCCTTTCTTAATATTAGTGTACGGAGCTTATAGGCCTTTATCTGCGACGAACTTACAGATGTCTGCAATTCGGCAGCTATAGCCCCACTCGTTGTCGTACCAGCTAACAACCTTTACGAGGTTGCCCAGTCCTACGGTGTCTACCGCGCTAAAGATGGAGCTGTGCTCATTGCCGCGTAGGTCTGTGCTAACCAACTCTTCTTCGGTGTACTGAAGAATGCCCTTCATCTTGCCATCGGCGTAAGATTTAACGGCGGCATTGATCTCTTCCGGTGACACGTCTTTGGAAAGCAGAGCCGTGAAGTCAACCACCGATACAGTTGGGGTTGGAACGCGGAAAGCCATTCCGGTGAACTTGCCCTTCAGCTCCGGAATAACCAAGCCGACAGCCTTTGCTGCACCAGTAGAGGAAGGAACAATGTTCTGAGAAGCAGCACGTGCGTCTCGAAGATCCTTAGCTGCGGTGTCCTGGGTCTTTTGTGAGTTTGTGAAGGCGTGGACCGTAGTTAGTAGCCCCTTCTCGATTCCGAAGGTCTCATGGAGAACCTTGGCAACGGGAGCTAAGCCATTTGTGGTGCAGCTTGCATTTGAGATTACATGGTGGTTTGCCGGATCATACATCTCGTCATTCACACCAAGAACGATGGTTACATCCTCATTCTTTGCTGGGGCTGAGATGATAACCTTCTTGACTCCATGATTCTTATGGGCGACAGCCTTGGTAGCGTCGGTGAAAAAGCCGGTGCACTCTAGAACGACATCAACGCCTTCGCTATCCCAGGGAATAGAACCGGGATCTTTTTCTCCAAAAACCTTGATGGCTTTGCCATTTACATGGATTTCATCACTGTCATAGCCAACATCACCCTTGAAGTCACCATAGGTAGAGTCGTGCTTGAATAGGTGAGAATTTGTCTTTGTATCCGTTAAGTCGTTAATGGCGACTACTTCAACATCGCCGGGGTGTCGCGCGAGAATCGCTCGCAGAGAGAGGCGGCCAATGCGCCCAAAGCCGTTAATTCCAATTCGAACTGGCATAGATGTTCCTTGATTTTGGGGTAGGGCGACGGTGCCCGATTACTTGCCAGCATACCGGATGCTTCTGTGGAGAGTCGGGAATAAGCTTGTGTGAAGCATGCTCCTTAGTTACTATGTGGAACTGCCTATACCTAGGTTGTGTAGACAGGTAAAATCCAGCGTCTTTTCACGCTTCCATGGATCAATCCCACATCCGAAACTTCTGCATCATTGCGCACATCGACCACGGTAAGTCCACGTTGGCTGACCGACTGATTGAGCGTTGTGGAGCTATTCGAGGCACTGCCCAAGAGCAGATGCTGGACTCCATGGATATTGAGCGGGAACGTGGCATCACCATTAAGATGGCGGCCGTTCGCTTGGACTATCTTGCGCAGGACGGAAAGCGTTACGAGTTAAACCTGATTGATACGCCAGGCCACGTTGACTTTACCTACGAAGTTTCTCGTGCCCTTGCTGCGTGCGAAGGGGCGCTCTTAGTCGTCGATGCGAGCCAAGGCGTTGAGGCGCAAACGATCGCAAATGCCAGCATGGCGATGAACCAGAACCTAGAGATTGTTCCGGTCATCAATAAGATTGACCTACCCCATGCAGACATTAACTTTGCGAAAGAAGAGATTGAAAGTGCAGTTGCTATCGATGCAAGCGATGCCATTCCTTGTTCTGCAAAGAACGGAATTGGCATTGATGAAATCCTAGAGGCAATCGTTCAGCGAGTTCCACCGCCCAAAGGTGATCCTCAAGCTCCTTTGAGAGCCCTTATCTACGACTCGCACTTTGATACTTACCAAGGCGCCGTCGCCTATCTTCGAGTTAAAGATGGGCGAGTGCGCAAGGGCGACAAGATTAAGATGATGTCGTCCGGAGTCACGTTTGACGTGGACTCGACCGGTGTCTTTGCTCCGGGACTGACAGTAAACGATGGCTTGGGAACTGGTGAAGTAGGGTTCTTGACCGCGGCGATGAAGTCGATTGGTGATGCCCAAGTTGGCGACACTGTAACCTTGGCCAGTGACCAAGCTCACGATCCATTGCCGGGATACCGAAAAGCGCTGAGCATGGTTTTCTGCGGTCTCTATCCTACCGATGGCGATCAGTATCAAGACCTGCGAGATGCTATTGATAAGCTTCGTCTGAACGATGCGTCGCTGAACTTTGAACCTGAAACATCAGCCGCTCTGGGTTTTGGTTTCCGCTGCGGCTTCCTTGGTTTGCTCCACATGGAGATTGCACGAGAGCGACTGGAAAGAGAATTCAATCTTGACCTGATTCTCACTGCTCCGAGCGTGGACTACATCGTTACAGATAAAAAGGGCAACAAAGAGCACATTGCGAACCCAGCTGATTTCCCAGATGCCAATGAAATCGCGATGATTGAGGAGCCCACCGTCAACGCAACGATCATGGTGCCTCAAGAATACGTTGGGGCGGTTATGACGCTTTGCCAAGAGCGACGCGGCGTCTATCGTAAAACGGAATACCCAACTACGAAGCGCGTAATTCTTTACTACACGTTGCCACTGGGTGAAATCTTGCTTGACTTCTTTGATAAGCTGAAGTCGAACACACGTGGCTATGCATCGTTGGACTATGACCTTGCCGACTACGAGCCGTCTGACTTGGTGAAGCTGGACATCCTTTTGAATGGAGATACGGTGGACGCCCTCAGCTTTATCGTCCATCGCTCCTTTGCCTATATTCGTGGCAAGGCAATGGTCGAGCAACTCCGAAAGGTCGTTCCACGTCAGCAATATGAAGTTCGCGTTCAGGCCGCGATTGGGGCCAAGGTCATTGCCGCAGACTCTATCAAGCCGTTCCGAAAGAATGTTATTGCCAAGTGTTACGGTGGAGACATCACTCGAAAACGCAAACTGTTAGAGAAGCAAAAGGAAGGTAAGAAGCGCATGAAACAGATCGGTGCGATTGAGCTCCCATCAGAAGCGTTCTTGAGCGTCCTTAAGGTCGCAGAGTAGCTTTGCGAAAGGTCCATTAATGGCCAGTTCGATGACTTTAACTTAGCCAGGTCTTTGAAGGGAGAACGATCGGCGTCATTAGTCAATAGACGAGAAAGCCCAACCCATCGCGTAAGTTGGTAGACGCATCTCTTTATGGAAGCTGCCTGACATTAGCCGATCGGCTAATGTATCCGCCACGACGACCGTTTTGGTTCTGTATTTGTAAGCTGTTAGCCGAATGGCTAACGGTTTATTGTTTTTATGTGAAGTATGAGCTATTATTAGCCGATCGGCTAATGAATGATCTCTCAATTGTGTGGATGGAAGAACTGGCTGGGAGAGTGCGAACTCAACGAGAATTTCTTGGGTTAAGTCAGCGCGATGTCGCAAGACTTGCGGGGTGTCACTACGTTTTTGTCCATGACTTGGAGAAGGGCAAATCAACTTTGCGTATTGATAAGGTGTTGGACGTTCTGCGAGTTCTTGGCCTAAATCTGGAGATCGAAGGGTGATCCTTGCGAATGCTCCTGTGGCCTATGTTTTCAAGGGGGAGAGAGAATGCGGGACGATACGGAGAACAGCCGAAGGTTCTGTTTTTGAGTATCTCCCCTCCTATTTATTGGAATCCGAAGACACTGCTCCGAGCATTGCCACCACTATCCGGCGAACCCAATCTGTTCATCCGGTTCGAGGGGTGAATCTGCTGCCGTTCTTTGCCAACCTCCTTCCAGAAGGTTGGATTCTGCAAACCGTTGCTGGAAGACTCAAAACCTCGCGAGACGATCTCCTTTCCCTGCTGGTGGAGGTTGGAAGAGACACGGTAGGGGACGTGTGGCTTAGTTGGGAAAAAAAACCTAAGCAACAATCAGATACTCAATGGGATTTATCCCAATATACGTTTGATAGGATATTGGAGGATCAGTACGGCGATCCTAATCGACCAGTCGAATCCGTGAGTATTCCAGGAGTTCAAGATAAAGTCTCCGCAAACCGAATCACTTTGCCGGGCCGCATAAAGCATGCACCCGAGGCGATCCTGAAACTGAATCGGAGTCCTGATCGGTTCCCGCTTCTGATAGAGAACGAGCACTTCTTCATGACATTGGCCAAGTCTTGCGGCTTATCGGTGGCGAAGACACGTATCGTGAGGGATGCCGAGGGTTCAGTTGGACTTTGGGTGGAGAGGTTTGATCGCAAAGATGGAAAGCGCCTCCACCAAGAAGATGGATGTCAAATAATGGGAATCTATCCCGCGGATAAGTACAACGTTTCGGCTAGGGATATTGCGCGTGGGCTTAAAAGCGTTTGCCGCACATGGGCTCAAGAGGTTTTAAGTTTTATTGAACTTTATGCTTTTTGCTTTCTGATCGTCAATGGCGATCTTCACGCGAAGAACATCAGTGTATTGGAGCAAGGAAGGGGGATGTTGAGGTTAAGTCCAGCCTATGATTTGCTCTCGACCCTGCCGTATAAAGATGATCGCATGGCCCTGAAGATGGACGGGCGCGATGCGAATCTCAAAGGTTGGCATCTTATAGAATTCGGGGTCCGGGAAGGCGTACCTGAGGCGGCCACACGGTTCCAGATAGAAAAATTGCTGAGGGCTTTCAAATCCCGATACCAAAAAGTAGAGCAGGTTGGATTTGATGCCAAACAAACTCGTTATCTCCTGCAAGAGATGGATCGGCGAGGTGCACGGCTGTCAGAGTTCTCTTAATGTCTGATCTAAGACATCGAGGAATTGGTCAATCTCTTGTGCTGTAACGCTGAGGTTTGGGCGTGTTCTGATAGATCGATTTCCGGCTCCGAGCAGTAGCAGTCCATACTTCTCTCTTGCCACTTGGATCAGTTTCCCTTTGAGTTCGGGAGATTCTAGGGTTACTCCTTGATACAGGCCGAGCCCTCTTACATTGGTGAGGCAATCATGTTTATCTACCAATTTCTGCAATCCGGCGGCAAGTCTTGCACCATTTTCTGCGGCGTGCTCGATTAGGTTTTCGCTTTCCATAATCTCGACTTCGCGTACCACTCGCACCATGTCGGCTAAGGTTCCGCCCCAAGTGGAATCTAGGACTCCAATGTCGTCGAGAGGCTCTTTCATGTAGACCACTCCGGTACCAAACTTCTTGCCGGTGGCTATAGCCATTGGGGAATAAGGAAGATCGAAATGGTCGATTCCCCACATTTTGCCGGTAGCGCCCAGTCCAGTTTGGACTTCATCGAAGGCTAAATAGATGCCATGTTGGTGCGCAAGGGCGCTGAGGCCTTGGAAGAACTCTTTTACTGCAACTCGATGTCCGCCTGCGCCTTGGATTGGTTCCACAATGATTCCTACAATCTCGTCGGACATTAAGGTCAGGGCCGATTCCACTTGTTCTAGGGCCTTTTTGGCGTTTCTCAGATTCTCGTCGTAACTGTTCTCGCTGGCGTAAGCGGGGAAGGGGAGTTTGATGTTTCCGGACGACGTTAGGCCGTGAAAGTCCTTGGTTGCGACTGGGTCAATGGTTTGGGTTACGCCCAAGGCAAAGACGGTTCGACCGTGGAACGCTTTGTCAAAGTATAGAAAACGGCGATTAGACACCACCTTCCCTTCAGCTAGCTTCTTCTGGTTGAACTTTGCTACCAGGTACTTCATCATGTTCTCAACGGCTTCAGCGCCGGAGTTCACGGCATAGACCTCTAGATACCCGTTCTTCTTCATGATCTCGGGGCCTAGCCGATGCAACATGCGGTAGTAATCCAGACACTCTTGGGTTAAGAAGTCGGGGTTTGCGACTTTGTTGTTAGCGGCTCTTACTAGCCGCTTCACATAGTTCGGCTCATACAGCCCGCGATGGTTGTGCCCGATGAGTTTGGACCCATAGTAACCTGCCCAATCGAAGAGTCGCTGTCCATCCACCGTCTCTAGCCACATCCCTTGGCATTTCTCTAGATCGAGCACAAATGGATATGGTGTTGCGATCACATATTGATTCAGCTCTTCTAGCATCTGGGCCGAGATGGGACCAGGAAATTGGGTTGGGTTTGGCAGGGTGGTAGGCATTCGATTGACTCTCGGGAATCTAAAGGATACGGGCTTTCTGGTGAGCTTTATCGGGACGGTCCCAGGCTTAAGGCTGATGGTTACCCCAAGCCCTTTGTCTTGATATGTGTCGTCTAATGACGTGTGGAAAGGAGCATCTTAAAATCTGTCATTGGAATGGTTGCCGTATTGGCTTTGTCAGTTGTCTCTGCAAATGCGCAACGTCTAAAGCAGAGTGAAGTAAAGGGAATCTATCTTCGCCAAGCAACCAGTTTTGGCGCAGGGGGAATGATGATTACTACATTCCAACCTTATTTGTTGCTGAACGATGGCACCTTTTGGAAGAAGATGGACGTGCCCCCGATGGAGCTGGATGTTCAACAATCCCGTCGGAATGATCCTAAGAGTTGGGGGCAATGGAAGATGGAAGGCTCTAAGATTGCGGTGATGGATCGAACGAAGTGGACGACGCCAGTGATGTATCTTGCGCGACCCGCCACTGCTGGCACCAAGCTGGAAGGAACCTATCGTGCAGTCAGTGGGGGAGGAAATACTTCCCTTGGCGGAGATGTCATGGTCATGGCTACTACCAACATCACTTTCTCTACGGATGGCAGCTTTGAATCTAAATCGGGCAGTGGTGCCACCACCAGTCGAGTCTCTACTTCATCTTCTTCTACATCGCGTGGGACTTACTCTCTGGATGGATACACCATCGTTTTGAAGTATCAAGATGGTCGGACCGTGCGTAAGCCGTTTGTCTATATGAACAAGACCGGAGATCGTGGCATTTTTATCGGCGGAACGGGATACACAAAGAGGCGCTAAAACTTGACGCTATTGTGAATAGAGAGAATACGTGTTTGTTGGAAATGCGTATTCATTCTTGTCAATTGCTTGACCATCAAATTTCGATCGTTGGGATAGAAAAGGGATTGTCTCTTTCGCCCAAACTCGGCATCGATCAAGGACGTTGCTTGGTCGTGATTTATTGATAACGACTATTCGATGAGGGGCGATGTCCCATACCGCCACGTAATCGTTTGTTGTGGTGTGAGAATAGAGCGTCATTTTGGTGCCGTCCATCTCCTTATCCCATCCTCTCTTTCTCAATTCACGATCGGATAGGGAGTTGATCTTTTCATTTGATCTTAATGTTTTAAACGTTGTCCGAGTGAAAAGGAGATTCTTTCCTGTCTCGGTCTCGTAAATAACCTCTTGATTAACCAAGGTCTCCGCACCTGCCAATGAGGAGATTGGGCTGCCTTCGTTTTCTGAAAACATAAAGGCTAACGCTAGAACGCATGGTAGGGTTAGAACAGCGCAAACGAAACCGACCCGCCTTTTGGATCGTCTGGGCTCGTCCGTTTCAGGCGGTAGCCTGGATGTGTCCATACCTCGCATTATTGTAGGCTAAGTAAAAGAAGTGAAACAAGTCATTCCGCCGATGATGGACAGCCAGGAAAAGCAATTGTCTTCAGAAACCCCGTCTCGTCGTCGACGTTGGTGGCCTATTTTCACATTTCTTTCACTTTCTTGCCTGATTGTGTTTGCGGTATTGGTCTTGGCGGGGCCTACGGACAAGCAGCATCGTTTCATGGTCGATGCCAAGATGACCAAGAGCAAAGAGTCTTTCTTTCAGTTTGGGGTGAAGCCGGTCCATTGGTATCGTTGGGCTCAATTCAAGTCGGATATGCCTTTTGCTGACTTACTTCACGAAGCTCGAGCCGAGCTGCTGGCTAAAGGGTGGATTGAGGACAAGTCCATGGGAGAAGGGGCCATGATGTTTGACCTTGGAGGCGAACATCACATCATGATTGTGGAGTTCCCAGATAGCGTTTACATTGAGACGGAGCAATACAGGCCAGCCAATTTCTTTGATCGCTCAAGAGCTTGGCTTAAGTCTCGCTTTGGTCAGACGCCAACCGACTCTAGTAAAGGGTCCGGTTCATTCGAGTAAGGCAGGGGTTTACTGACTGTTTGGGTGAATATTAACCAGTGTGATACTCATTACTTCAACCGCTAGCTACGGAAGATTAGGTTCAAAATCGGCGAAATTGCGACCATGGTTAGGTTCAAAAATCCGTAGTTGAGTCAGGTTAAAACAGGTTCGAATTTCATGCACATTTAGGTGCAGTACGCACATGCTTTCGCATTTTGGCAAAGTCCTGGATGAGGATTTACCAGTTGACCATGCGACGCGTTGTTGAGGGCTTTCGGTTTGACTGCTTACATATATAAGGGGCAAAACACAATTTTGTTAATCAAATCTTTTTTTTGTTTTAAATGAAGCTACTTTTCGACCAATGAGGTGCACCAGTTTTTGCTTATGCTGGATCCGAGGAGGGTGACTGCTTATCACCCACTTTGGCTGTCTACAAGTTGAAGGGCTGGGAGGGCGTATGTCATTGTACTGAACTGCTGTATGTTGCCATATATATATGTCAACATATGGTAATGAAATCTGATGCACAGAGTGAAATCGTGTGCATAGGAGCCTAAAAACGCATTCTAGCTTAGGTTCTTGTAGTCATATATATATGACTACAAGCAATCATTCAAATTCATGCTCCCCGATTATCGAGTCATCTGCCTTCGTTCTTGAAAAGAGAGGGAAAGAAGTATGCTATTATGGTTGTATGTAATATATATATTACATACAACCCAATGCGCCTAACTCGGATTCAAATTGCTCGTCCAGATATCATCAAGTTCTTCGATGAAAATCCACGGCGCATATTTCGACTTGTAGATATCGCATCAATTCTTCAACAGATGCGGCCTTTTTGGCGTCTTGCCCAAAGTCTGACAACACCACAGTTTGTTGATTACCTACTGAAATCAACTGAGCTTCGGCGGGTCGATTTTCCTTTCGTTCGAAAGGAGGTCCGATTTGTCTGGGGCGATGTGCCACATCTTGAAGTATTACTAGGCTTGCATCCCGAGAGTTACTTATCGCATTATGGTGCAGTCAGGATACATGGTCTTACCGAGCAGATTCCGAAAGTGTATTATCTGAACACAGAACAGCAGCAAAGAAGTGTTAATCAAGGCTTAACGCAGAAAGGAATTGATCTGGCTTTCCGTAGCTCACCAAGAGTCAGTAATAATATTGCCGTAGTCGGAGATTACAAGCTTGTTCAGTTGCATGGCAAAGGAACTGGGAATCTAGGAGTGGTACACGCCAAGACTCCCGATATTATTCAGAATAGCCAAGCTGAGGTCAGGGTAACAAGTATTGAACGTACTCTGATAGATATCACCGTACGCCCTATATATGCCGGAGGTATTCACGAAGTAATGAAGGCCTATCAACTCGCAGCAGGTTCGTTCTCGGTGAATAGAATGCTAGGCATGCTGAAGCAAATCAACTACACCTACCCATATCATCAAGCTATAGGTTTTTTGCTCGATAAGTCAGGAAGTTTCCCTCAATCTTCCATTGATCTTGTTGATCGCTTACCTCGCGATTTCGATTTTTATCTTAACTACAAGATGGCAGAGCCGGCTTTTAATGAACGTTGGCGTTTATGGGTTCCAAAGGAAATGAATTCTTAAACCTAAATCTCTTACCTCGGAAAAGTATGAAGAGAAAGGCCGCAGACTAATGCCGGCATGTACAGTTGCTTTGACACTCTCAAATCCTTGTTCATGAAAAGCTTCAGTCTCACCAATTTCGCTAATTAGCTTTAGTGGAACATGCTTTGCGGCAAACATATGTTTAACAAGATCAAGATTATCTGGAATCGTCATATCGATTCCAAATTTCTTTAGTGTCTCACTGATATCAATAAAGTCGCGTGCTCGTGGAGCTGCATGCTTGTGTACTGATGCAACGTATTCTGGCATTTGCTGGCATATCGCGCGGAGCTTCTCCGCTATCATCATCGAGGGAGAGTAGACATAAATTTGATATCCTTCCATATCCGCTGGTTCTTTGCCCGTTGTGTACTCATGTTTACTAATATCAACTTGGAGTTTCCCTTTCCCGCCAACCTGAAGTGATTGCCGTCTGATTGCGTCTATGTCACCATCTAATGTCCTAAACAGGTTGGATTCGATGATCTTGAATGTAGCTCTATACCCACCCCAAAATGAACCAATATCCTCAGTCAGCTCCGGTGGCTTTTCCTCCAACGTTACGTCGAAAACGTGAAACCCCTCATTACCAAAAGTTTGCTCTAGGCTCTTGGCAAATTTGATTTGGATTCGAGTTAAGTCTTCTCTTCGAAACTCAGATTCCATCGAGAGATCAATATCAATCGATGCACGAGTTGAAACTCCATGAATGAGATCCAGCGCATTCCCACCCTTTAGGACAAGAAGATCAAGAAATTCATCTTCAGCAAAAATGGATATGATCGTAAGCCGCTTAACGCGTTCGATTAGCTTCAAATCTGCAACTAAGTTTTTTGCCATTCTCTATCCAGAATTGTCAGCATACACTGCTGGCATTAAGGGCAAATTAGTTGGAGTTGTTTTATGGAAAGTTTTGATATGGACTACGGTTTCCAGGGTCTCGGAGAAGACCCTGGAAGAAATTCACAGGGAGAAATGCTAAGCCTCGAAACAAACAAGAATTTTTATGTGTCGTCGGTTGTCTTGGGTGCTCAACACATGCGAAGGAGTTGGGAATTGTCGGCATAAATGCCTCGGTCCCAAACCTTGGTCTTCTATGTAGCGAGAATATTGGAATGGCCTAATATCTAGGCTAGTTTGCGTCGCTTGCGGGCTAAGGCCATGACTCCTAATCCTAGTGCTACCAGGGTGGCGGGTTCGGGGACGGGGGCGTTTACTGGGGTGGAGGGGGCTGATCCGCTGAAACCTGGAGCCCAGCTGAATGCTTCCCATGATTGATCGTCGAGGTTTCCGGTGATGAATCCTCCGTCTCCCCAACTCCATGATGTGGGGAGCTCGCTGGTGTTTTGAGCATTGAAGTATCCCCAGAAGCCAGCGGTGAACCATCCGGCTTTGTAGTGGTCATCGGGATCGGTTGCGACGGCGGCATCTCCTGAACCGGTGATGCTGAATCCATCTCCATCTAGGTCATAGCCCAGGCCATAGATTGTGTTTGGACCGCCTCCACCATTCACTCGGACGAGGCGCGGATCGACTGCCATCACGGCGTTCAGCAGATCGAAGCCTGTCGCGTTGCCATCCCATCGGAAACCCCATACAAGGCTTTGGGGTTCGACTCCGTCGTTCCAGTCAATGACGAGAGCGGTTTGCTTGCTACCGGTTCCTGCCCAGGTAGTGATATCGCTGTAGCTAAAGGCGTGGAGGGAGGCAGAGAGGGTGAAGAATGCGATTCCGTAAAGAGATTTTTTCATGATTTATTTGAGATCGAAAAGTTCGTTGGTGGTCAGGTCGCCATCCTGATCGATGTCGCCAAGATTGATGGGCGTGAAGTCGTTGGCATTGAAGCCGTAACCGAATGTGCCAGTTCTGAAGATTGGCTTGCGGGCCTTGGCATGGCTGTCGGTCCAAACAATGTTTCCCACTCCGTTGTGGCGTCCTTGGAACCCAGGGAAGTTGGAGGAAGGTGGATCGAGGTATGGGTTCCCTTCTAGGGTTGGCGTGGCGTGTTCCCAGTTATTGATGCGCGCACTGGAGCCGAAAGCGACGGTGTTGGAGACATCTTCGATAGCTCCGTAATTGACGCTGGTGCCGTATCCCAGGTAGGCATAGTTGTATCCATATCCGGTGAATCCCACCTTGGTACGAAGTCGATTTGGCCAACTTGGATCGGCCATGATGCCTTTGCCTCTGGTGTAGGGATAAAGCGGCCCTTCCTCTTCTTTAAGGATTTCCGTGGTTGGATTCCAGACTCCCCACCACCACGTCATACTATCGCCCGGACCATCGGTACGCACGAGCATCATAGTGTCGTCATGATCGGTGGCGTACATGAGCCAAGCAAGGCCGATTTGTTTGAGGTTGCTGAGAGATTGGGTTCTCTTAGCCGCCTCTTTGGCTCGGGCAAAGACGGGAAAGAGAATCGCGGCGAGGATCGCGATAATCGCGATGACAACCAGAAGCTCAATGAGAGTGAACCCGCTCCTGACTCGCGTGCTCTTCCGCACGTTTACAACATTCTGCACATATCCTCCAAGATGCCCTGTTCGGGGCAAGCAAGCGAGGTCGTAGCCTGAGAAAGAGAGGTTAGATTAGAGCCAAGATGGCTCTAGCCCGACCACCTATGCTCGTAGGCGTTGACTTCACAAAAGTTCACAGAGCGGGCATTCGGACTTGACGATTGCTGGATTGAATGCTCAATCCAGCAATCGTCACTACCGTTGCGGCACAGTGCCGGAATCTAACCGGACTTTCCCCAATGTTTCAGCCTCTCACGACGAGCGGCCTCTGTTTACGGTATGAGCCTAGCATAAATGAACCTTGCTCCATGGTCTCCTTAAGCCTTTTGACAAGCTCGAACTCGCTTGGCGGCTTCCACCAAATTTTTCAGGGAAGGGATCATCTCTTCATACTTGCGAGTCTTGAGGCCGCAGTCTGGATTTACCCAAACTTGGTTGAGGGAAAGGCGTTTGAGAGTGGCCTGAAGTTTGTTCTCGATGAACTCCACAGTGGGAACGTTGGGGCTATGAATATCATAGACGCCGGGGCCGATCTGAAGCGGATATTGGAACTCTTTGAGGGTTTCTAGCAAGGCTCCATCGCTTCGAGCATCCTCAATGCTGATGACATCGGCATCCATCGCGGCGATGGCTTCGATCATGTCTTCAAACTCGGAGTAACACATGTGCGTGTGGATTTGAGTGGTTGGTTTTGCCCCGCTAGTAGCTAGTCGGAAAGCCTTGATTGCCCAGTCTGAGTAGGCTTGCCAGTCCCCTTTTCTTAGCGGCAAACCTTCTCGGAAAGCGGCCTCATCAATCTGGATGATTTTCAGCCCTGCTTCTTCGAGATCGTGGACTTCGCCTCGGATGGCAATGGCGATTTGGTATGCGACTTGGGAACGGGCAATATCTTCTCGGACAAAGCTCCATTGAAGGATCGTGATGGGGCCTGTGAGCATTCCTTTCATCGGCTTTTGCGTCAGGCTTTGGGCATAGGCCAATTCCTTAACAGTCATTGGCTGCAATCGAGCGACATCGCCGTAGATGATGGGAGGACGCACACATCGGCTGCCGTAGCTTTGCACCCAACCTTCCTCGGTGGTGGTAAACCCTTGCATTTGATCTCCGAAAAATTGGACCATATCGTTCCTTTCTGGTTCTCCGTGGACTAGAACGTCAAGGCCGATATCTTCTTGGAGGGCAACTACTTTCTGGATCTCATTTTTGATGGCTTGCTCATAGAACTCCGGAGAGGATTCTCTTTGAGTTCTGGCTTTTCGCAGTTCCGGCGTTTGGGGGAATGAGCCGATGGTGGTGGTTGGAAGAGGGGGGAGATTCAGAGCTTGATCCTGGAAGGGCCTACGTTGGGCGTAGGCTAGCCGACTTGTGTCCTTATCCGTAATGCTCTCAACTCGTTGCTGAACATCTGGAATGAACCGGCTCTGGTTCTCTTGCCAAGCTTGAAAGGCTTTCGTGGCGAGATTCCAATCCTCTGAAACCGAGTCGTTGCCTTTTTGGAGGGCATTGGAAAGTAGTCGCAATTCTCCCAACCTTTCTTGAGCAAAGCAGAGAGCCGACTTCACGTCTGCGGGCAATTTGTCCTCTGAACTCACCGTCTCGGGCAGGTGCAATAAGGAACAAGAGGAGCTCAGGACGATGCGCTCGAGGCTGACATATTGAGCAAGCTCCTTAACTAGTGCTTGAGTTTCATTGAGATCGCTTCGCCAAATGTTTCGACCATCCACTACTCCGGCAACCAGGATTTTGTCGGAAGGAAATCCACTTTGGATGGCGGTGAGATTGGCCGCTTTTCCGCGCACGAAATCGACACCTAGACCGCCAATGGGTAGCTCTTTGAGCCAATTGTAGTGCCTGGCAATGTCTCCAAAATAGGTTTGGATAATCACGGGCGTGACTTTTCCGATTTGATGGTAAGCCGTTTGGAAAGCGACGGATTCAGTCTCTGAAATGTCGGTGACTAGACTTGGTTCGTCAAGTTGGATATAGCTTGCTCCAGCTTCTACCAAACTCTGGATAACCTGGCAGTAGAGTGGAACCAGTTCCTGAAGTCTGTCAACCAGGTCTTGGTCGGACAATCGGGCAAGCTTGAGGAAGGAGAACGGGCCGAGAAGAACTGGCTTCGCGCGTTCCCCGATTATCTCTTTTGCAAATTGGTATTGGTCGAGCGCTTTTGCTTCGTGAAGATAAAAGGCGCTTGGGATTTCTGGCACAAGATAGTGATAATTGGTATCGAACCACTTGGTCATTTCCAGAGGCGGCACGCCATCTTTTCCTCTCGCCATTGCGAAGTAAAGTTCGAGGGCTGTCCCACGCTTGAAGTGATCAAAACGTTCCGGGATACATCCGAATTGAATGGCGGTATCTAAGACATGATCGTAAAGGCTGAAGTCTCCAACCGGAATATGGTCGAGTTGATTGCTCAACTGGACTTGTAGCCGTTCCTGAACGAGATCATTGATGCCTGTCTGGAAGTCATCAACTGATATTCGATGATTCCAAAAGTGTTCAAGAAGGGTTTTGTACACCCTGCCCGTAGCTACTCTGGGATAGCCCGGAACCGTTGTGGTGAAAGGTGAAAAGGTCAGATTTGCATTTGGCATTTGGTTTTCCCAATCGCGATGCAATGGGATGCCGCAACCACATGTTTGCCGAAAAAATATCCAACGCGCTAAGAAGGCGTTGACCTTTGCTAAATGTGCCCATGCTCGTGAGTATTACTGTCTAGTACGAAGTGGGCATTCGGACTTTCACCGTTGCGGCACAGCGCCGGATTTTCACCGGACTTCCCCCAATAAAGCCTGACCACGACAGTCAAGCCTCCGTCTGCGGTGAGTTTACCTATCGACTTTTCAAGTGCCTTGGCGGTGTTTTCTACAGCCTTCTATTGTTAGGCCGAGGATGGGGCGTATGTTCGAAAGTAAGTTATCGGTGACAAAAAGATTTAGGTTGACAAATAAGGCTCTAAAGATCTTTATATATGTATGTTTACGCTTTCGGCAGATAAGCTGGGCACTCTTTTTGCCCTAAATGAATATCCGCTAGATCCTGCGGGAATGATCTTTGTGGGCATTCGGGGTTGTATTCCAACGGACCCAAGCAACCTTGATGAGGCATCTGAGCATCTGCTGGATAGTGTGGTTGTGAATTACCTGAATCTTCGGTGTACGTTAATCCAGTGGTCTCCGAAGAGTGCGAAGTTTGCGGTTTTTGCGGGATCTACGGTTCCTCATCAATCTTCGGTAACCGCGGCAAAGAAGCGGAATGGAGTTGGGGCAAACCAACTGATGACTGGGTTTTACAAAGACTATCGAAAAGGTTGGCATAAGCGGGGGGCTAAGACTGGGCATGAGGCTTGGCGGCAGAGCGCTTCTCGACCTATTCGAAGGACAGCGGATGACTTGGATTATGATGGCGATGATCGCGTTGAGATTGTGAATCCGGCGGATAATCTGCATGCCGCTTGGAGTCCAGGGCTTGATGGAAGTTTTAGCAGTGCAGGGTGTCAAGTGGTTCTTGGATATCCCAAGTGCGAGCAGCGGGGCGATGCGCCCGCCACCGGTCCATGGAAGGTCTTTTACGATCGTGGCTACAAGCTGAAACAAGAGTCTTTTGGGTATGGGCTATTCAACTCGGGTGAAGTCCAGAGATTGGTTCTGAACGGCCCTAAAGGGTTGGAGCGCGTGCGGTTTGGCTCGGTTGGAGAAAGAGCAGGGCGGGTTCAGGAAGCCCTGAAGTTAAAGAAGTTTTATGAGGGGAAAGTCGATGGCGACTTTGGTCCACGGTCTTTACGAGCACTCTTGGAATTCCAAGAAGCGACTTTTGGGATGGGCGGTGATGATGGTATTTGTGGTCCGCAAACTGCAGAGGCGCTTGGGATCAAGCTCGTTGGGTAGAGAGCGTGATCCCGGACGAGGGCCGCTAATGCCAGTCTTCGGCGAGCATGGACTGATGACATGCAGAACCGGCAAGTGAGCCATCTGCGACGGCAAATGTGACGCTGTGCATCGGGCGTGCCAGGTCTCCGGCGGCATAAACTCCGTTGACGGATGTCTTTTTGAGATCGTCGACTTTGAGGTACTTACCGTTTGGCAACTCTGTGGTTTCGCATCCTAGGGATTCGTGCAGGTTTGCAGATGGACGGTAAGTTGGGGCAATGAGAAGTCCTCGGATCGGCATCTTTGTGCCATTAGCCAGCTCAATGGCTTGTAAGTCCGTACCGCTTCCGAGGAGCTGCTTGGCGGGGGTTTCGATAATGAGTACGCCTCGCTTCTTAATGCGCTCTCTTTCCTCAACGGAAAGGGAGGATGGATCGGTGAGAAAGAGAGTCACCTTGTCGCTCCAATCTTTTAGCATGATGGACTGATGAACGGCACTTGGGCCTTTGCCATAAACGCCAAGAGGGAGGTCTTTTACTTCGTATCCATGGCAATAGGGGCAGTGAAATACAGTTTTCCCCCATCGCTCTTTTAGGCCGGAGAGTGTGGGTAGTTCATCTCTAACACCATAAGCCAAGATGAGACGCCGGGTGAGAAGTGTATCTTGGCCTCGAATAGAAATCTCAAAGAGATCGTCCTTTGATACGGCGCTCATGGCTTCTCCATTGATGAGTTTCACCGTTGGATAGCGTTTCAGTTGGTCCAACGCATGTTCAAGGATTTTCTTGGGTGGTTGACCATCTTGAGTAAGAAACCCGTGAGAGTGATTTGCGAACCGATTTCGAGGCAAGCCCGTGTCAACAATGACTACGTGGCGGCGAGCTCGACCCAGTTGGAGAGCTGCGGCTAGGCCCGCAAAACTCCCCCCGATGATGACGACATGATTAGGCTTGGCTTCTGATTCTTTACTGGACATATTCAGTTCTATATCTTTGAGGGTTGGAAGCAGGGCGGCGGCTCCGGTGGAGAGAAGAAATGTCCGGCGGGTCATTTTTGCGAAGCTCCCATGGCTTTCTGATGAGCCGTTTGGGCACTGCATTGCCCCTTTCCGTTATCAAACCAGTCTCGAAGGAGTTGCACAACTCCGGCTTTGTTAGGGCCGATGTATTTGGTGCGCAGTTTTTTGTAGTAGCTCAAGATTGGTGCGGCTTGCTGCTTAATCCCGATGTCTTCCGAAGTGGGGACATGACCTTTTGGCACCGCCCAGACAAAGCGACCGGTTTCTCCCGCAAATACGGGTACAGCAAAGAAGTCTCTTTCAACAAATTGTTTGGTTGCTCGTGATACCTGTTCGGACTCCACGAAGAAGTCCACTGCATATTTTGGATATCCGAAGAGGTAACCGTATCCTCGATTTCGTTGAGGGGTCTGATCCACTTCGAATGCCATTAGGACCTCAACTGGGTTTGATGAAGGAGACACTCCATAGAAGCCAAAGAACCGCTGATGTTGACGGATTTTTTCGGCGACAAGACGGTGATTAAAGAGGTAAGCATCCAAGTACCTGCGACCCTCAAATACCCGCCAGAAGGGCTGAAGGTTTGCAGATAACTCGTCACCGCAGCGAAAGGTTCGCAGAACCTGCCGCAGTTGCTCTGCTTCCGCTAGATTGGGGTTGTCCACGTCTATACGTAAACTTGCCCAGCCGGAACTCAAGGGCTTTAAGTTTCCGACCAAGGTGTAGAGCGCTTCTGAGTCGAGGAGCTTGAGGAGAAGCTCCTCGGCTTGAGGTCTCAACTCTTTGGGAAGCCGCTCTACAGGGAAGCATTCCGATCTCGACACACCTTGAGAGCGTGCCGAGGAAAGACTGAAAGTAATTGCAAGGATGAGAATAAGCGAACGAATCATTGAGAGATAGCCTCTATGGTGTCGACGTGGTCTCCATGAATTCGAACCAAAATTTGTTCACCGCCCTTGGTGAAGACGTAGGCTCTCCGGTCTTGTGGTGACGGAACCCCAGGACTCCCCACGATCTGCTCCACTTCTGCCAGTGTCATTCCATGGTTGATCTGACTCATAAGGCTTGATGGCGTTGTTTGATTTGCACTTGAGGAGTTATCGGAGCAACCTGCGATCAGAAGCAGTCCGAGCAGGATTGGCAATAGATTCTTCTTCATTTGCCGGTTGCCTTGTTGAGTGACCAATAGAAATTGAATTGAGGGATGTTAGGATCGCCTGAATTAATGATTTGGGGTAAGGCGATGGGGCTGAGCTCGCCAATATTGGCAGCTTGGCGAATCCGTTGCCGCTCTGTGCCATTGCTTCTGTAACTTGGCTTCTTCGCGGCTACGTGGCCGTCCACCCAAAGGATACAAGCCATCCCACCGCTATGTCTGCCATGCACTCTAGGCGAGTAGCAATCGTTAAACCCGGAGCCAGAACCGTTATCGACATCGTAATCCATATCGTAGGGAGGCAGTGCAAAGAAAGATTTGGTTAATGATGTTGGCGTGCAGGCGTTGACCGCATCCAGCATGGAGATGGTGTTTGCCACCTCTTCAACTTGCCCCATGTTTACTGCAGGATTTGTAGCGTTGGGCTGCACCCAAATCGCGTTGTTGGTGCCGTAGGCAGGAACCAGATTGCCGTTTTGCCAAGCGGTGAATGGCGAGGGAATTGATTTGCCAACGGGACAATCTTGGATTTCCGCATTCTTCATGTACGGATAGATCAATCCTTGATTTCGGTAGTAGTTAAAAGCGAGAGGACCGCCTTCGCGGATACTTTTCCCGTGCCACCAAACGGTTCCTGATCCTACTCCGGTAGTTGGGCCATCACCCGGTACTTGGTATGGCGTGACGTAGTCATCATAGTCACCGCTGTACATGATGGTGGCCAGACCAATCTGCTTTAGATTCGATATATTGCTGGCCTTCTTCGCGGCAGCCTTCGCCTGGGCAAAGACGGGGAACAAGATCGCAGCCAGGATGGCAATGATAGCAATGACAACTAGTAGTTCGATAAGTGTAAAAGCTCGTGATTTCATATAGGTTGTTTAGTGATTTGGAGGCAGGGTTGAGGAGCCAAGCGAGTGGCCCCTTTCTGAGACATTTAGCTCTGCTGGTTAGTGCGCGATTTCGATGGTTGTGGAATTAAGTAAGCCTAGGAAATAATACCAATACCCCCTAATGGTATATAAGTCGAATTGTTACATAAAAGCCCCTCATGCACGAGGGGCCATTCTGTTCGCGATTATTGTTTTTTGCGACGCTTGATCAAGGCAAGGGCTCCAAATCCGAGAGCTGCAAGTGTGGCAGGCTCAGGAACTGGTGCGGCCTCTACTCCGAATGTGTAGGTGTAAGGATCACTGAAGATTCTTTGACCACTAATAAGATCGATGGCCGAGGCCTGAAAAGTAAGCGTGTACACGCCGGCTGCCGTGAAGAGAAATGAACCGTGCTCATGCCCACCTACAGTGGAGATGAACTTATCTGTTGCGTCTATTCCGTCCGAAGTCGCAAACCAAACATTCGGTGTGCTTCCTCCACCTTGGAAAAATGAAATGTGCCCGCCGGTTGGTGCGGAGTAGTCGAGGAGTTGCAGATCCACCCATTCCGCGACGATGGGATCTCGGCGGTCATCTGTTTGAAGGTATGTGCCGAAGGTTCCAGGGGCAATCTCTTCAAAACCGAAACCAAGCCACGGAATACCGGCAACGCTATTTGTGAAGCTTCGCCAAATTTGCTGACCCTCTGCGGCACCGGTAAACGCGTACGCGCTTCCTGCCGGTCGAGTGTATCGGGCAGTCTCTCCATAGTATAAATAAGCTTCTTCCGGTGAGAACTCTTCTCCAAGATCGCCAGCATGAATGTGTGGATCCCAACTACCGTTTTCATAGCCAAGGCCGAGATCGGTGTGACCTTCCGATATCTGGATCATTTGAGCGTTGCCCATAGTTGCACATGCAGCTAATAGAGCCAGGGTTGTGTATTTGAAATGCATATTCTCTCTCCAATTGAATCTAGTCTTGAGGCGGCTTTGCGAAGTCGAAGCCTTGTTGAGCCCAACCGTACAGGCGTCCGGCAGGGAGGTTTTTGACATGGGTGTCTGCGTACACATGGTTCGCATTCCCTTTGGTGTGGTCTGAGCCTGATCGATTGAAGGCATCAGGCATGATTTCGCTTGTAATCCTTGTCCACCGGGTGGCGGGATTACTGGTCATAAACCAGTTGTAGGAATGGACATGATCATCGTAGCTAGCAGCGGACTTGCTGAAAGCGATGACCCAAAAAAGCATGGTCTCGGAAGACCTGGGCAAATTGTCTAGTGAACGAGTCATTCCGGGTGCGATTTCCGGCGCTTCCATTTGGTCCGTAAGGTCGGTCAAATAGCCATTGATTACATAACTGGTTGCGCCGAGCCTAGTTCGCTCACGACCTTTAGGATCAGCTGGAGAAACCCTAAGTTCATCGACCTTAGTTGTGTAAGGGGTTAGGTTATAGACCCATGCGCGATTGAGGTTGCCCGAAGCGCTGTGCATGCTTGAAGGTGTTCCGCCGTCATTGTCGCTGGCGTACATGAGCATGGCCGTGGCCAATTGCCGCATGTTGGAAGCATCCGCCGTCTTCTTCGCTGCTTCCTTTGCTTGAGCAAAAACGGGGAACAGGATCGCGGCGAGGATGGCGATAATCGCAATCACCACCAAAAGCTCGATCAATGTAAAAGCTTTCAAATTTCGCACAAAAAGATTATATACCTATACCCCCTAGGTGTATGATAGATTTTTGAGTAAATTCATGCGAAAACAAGTGCAGAAGGATATGGTGGTACGGCTTCACAAGCTACAAGGTCAGTTGGAGGGCATTGAAAAGATGCTGGATTCGGGAAGATCGTGTAATGATCTCTTGACTCAAATTTCGGCCTCAAGAGCGGCATTGGACCGGCTGGCAAACTTGATGATTGCTGAGCACTTGGAAAACTGCCTGGGTGATGCAGAGGATGCGACTTGCACACCAAACCTCAGCCGTGATGAGCGGATTTTTGAGGTTCGAAGAACGTTGGATCGCTTTGCGAATAACTAGCGAGGAGGGGGTGTGGTGGTAGCAGGAGGTCTTGATGGCTGTGAAGCGGCCCTTTGTCGTGCCAGCTCCACTTCGGTCGAAATCTCTGGAGGCAACTTATCTAGTGTTTGAGCTTTCGGATCAAAAAAGGTCTCACTAAACTGAAAGGTGAGAGCGATGTTTTTGGGTTGAGTCACAAGTTTCAATGAATATTTCTTGTTAACTCCAATGCGGAATCGGTCCCAGGCTTGGAATTCGGACGCACTCTGTTCCCACCAAGAACTCCCTTTTGCGAGCGCAGTACCTAACATCCCAGCATCCATCGGGCGGCTAACTAATTGTCCATCGGCTGAGGACCAGCCATCAATGATGGGTAGCTCCAATATCGACAAGGTTAGGACACCTGTATTGATCCCATTAGGCATAGATTCAGTCGGGTCCTCAAGTTCACCGGACTCATTTAGCCAATAGACCAGCTGAAAGAGTGCTTCCTTAGCCTTAGGACCAAGATTGGCCACGGGCATGGACCCGCCTCGGCGAAGGCTACTTCGGACGTTGGGGCCAGGTGATTCCCATAAAATCAGCGGTCCGTCATTGAGGATGGTGCCTAGTGTGCTGTAAGGACCCTGACCGGAAAAGAGGAAAGTGAGATAGTCGCCAAGCCATTAGACAGATGGATATTTTGAACTAGAATTGCCAATCCATGCAGCAGCATCATCCACCGATATACCGCCGTTTGTATAGCTCTTGGAGAGGAGTGCACGTGCCTGTTCACGTGAAATCATGTTCAGATCATTTGCTGGGTGAGCCACGATGAAACCATCAGAGGCCTCCTTGAGATGTCGTCGTGTCAGTAGAAACTGAGTGGGTTTTTCTGGGGCCTCGGCCCAATATCGGGATGAAATGTAGTCGTCTACGGTTCCAATCAGATTTCTATCTAGGCTTTCTGCCATAGCTATGAGGCTTGCACTAAGGTGCCATTGAGTTGGTTCAAAGGCAATGGGGTCGAGAATTCTGAGGCGCCATTTTGCAAGTTGTTCTTGAACCTTTGGCATCTTTGGACTTGTTGTGAGAGCTTCCCTTGCCTCTAGTGCGACAGCATTTATGGTCATCGGCAGCTCTTTTGAGTCGCCCTCTGGCTTCGCCCTTTGATTGTAAGGAATCTTCATCTGATCTGAATCGTTGTTCAGACGGATGTATTGGTGATCAATCTTTGTGTCTAATGGATCGTATGCGGTGATCGCTATATTAAATGCACCGCCAACCTCCCAACGTTTCGCAAACAGCTTGATTCTTGAAGGATTTGCGTTTGGGTTGAACACGCCCAACTCTCGGCGGTATTGAGCAAGAATAGTTCGAGCTGTTGATGGGAAAGCACTCTGCATCTTTGTTGGTGCTTCTGCCCAAACCTGCGTAGCATTATTAGGCATCTTGAGGAGTTGGTCACTCCCGATAAGTTTGACTAGCTTGGCTGCGGCCCGCCAACCGGGTGTTTCCTCTTGGACTCCGGTGAAGACAAACATGTTGGCGAAGTCGTTATTCTCTTTTGCGATTTGACGGCGTTTTTCGTCTTGCTCAACTCGGAGCTTATGCTTCCGAGCGAACTTTGCATCGAGTTCCATCGGCATTTGGGCAAGTCTCTTGTCCAGGTACTGGAAGGAGCCAGCTAGCTTCTCCCGGCTCTCCTGCTCTTGTTGCGCCTTGTTTAGGGCGATGGCAGTTGTGTCAGTGATGAGGAGAAGAGTGCCATCTGGTTTATTCTCCCACTTAGCCGTTAGAGATTCTGCGAGATGGTTTAGGGTCGGTTGGATTGGAGCATTCTTCAGTCGAGCAAGGATGACGTTATCTCGGAAGTTTGCAGAGGCTTGGAGCTTGTGCCCTGTCGCTTGAGATAGCTTTTCAAGGGCTAGTGGCACCGGGGTTGCCGAGAAGGTGATCGTAATGGAATCTGGAGTGCAGGCAAGCAAAAAAGCAAAAGCAAGGGTCACACATTTGTGACGGTTTGAATGTGCGGGTTTGTTACTCTGAACTTTAGATTTGCATCAGGTCGAAACTTGGGTTTGAACCTATGTTCAACGGTATGCACGTAGCGGATAAACTGTAAGACAATGAACGCCGAATTCCAATCTTGGCTTGGAAGCCAAATCCAGACTCTGAAAGACCAAAACCTTTACAAGGTGCCGAAGATCCTGGAGTCTCCAGCGGGTGGCCGTGTCCAGATGAATGGAAAGGAGGTTGTGAATCTCTCTAGTAATAACTACCTTGGCCTCGCGAATCATCCAAAGGTGAAACAAGCTGCCCTTGAAGCCATTGAAAAGTGGGGTGTTGGAGCTGGTGCGGTGCGATGGATTGGTGGCACCATGGCCATTCATGAAGAGCTGGAGGAGAGGTTAGCCAAGTTCAAACATACCGAGGCCGTCTTGGTATTCACGGGAGGATTCACTGCCAACTCCGGTTGTATTCCGGCAGTTCTCACCAACATGGACGTGGTGATTAGCGATGAACTCAACCATGCATCAATCATTGATGGTGTACGCCTTTCTCCCGCCAAGTACAAAAAGTCAGAAGGATTTGTTTTCAACCACAAGGATATGGGGCACTTGGAAGAAATCCTTACCAAAACCCAATCATTCGAAAAGCGAATGATCATCACGGATGGTGTTTTCTCTATGGATGGGGACATCGCTCCTCTGCCCCAGATAGTAGAGCTTGCGGAGAAATACAACGCGTTTGTGATGGTGGATGATGCCCACGCAAGTGGCGTTCTCGGTAAGAACGGTGCGGGATCTACCTCCCACTTTAACCTCTACGGGAGGGTTGATATCCAGCTCGGCACGTTGAGTAAAGCGCTCGGAGTTATTGGTGGCTATATCGCGGGGTCTGCTGTCTTGAAAGATTGGTTAATCAATCGAGGTCGGCCCTATCTCTTCTCAACGGCCCATCCTCCAGTGGTGGCGGCGGCATTGATTGCTGCTCTTGATGTCATGGAGAATGATCCCGAGCCGATGAATCGTCTGTGGGCAAATACCAAATGGTGGAAAGAGGCTCTACAAAGCGAGGGCTTTGACACTATGGGCAGCGAAACGCCAATTACTCCTGTTTATGTGGGAGATGAAGGAGCCGCGCAAGAGATGGAACGTGCTCTGTGGGACGAAGGTGTTTATGCGCTCTCCATCGTTTTCCCAACGGTTGGTCGAGGCAAAGCACGAATCCGAACGATGCCATCAGCAGCTCATAGCCAAGAAGATTTAGAGTTTGCGCTGCAGGCATTTAAGCGAGTGCGCGACAAGATGACGGTTTCTGCATAAAGCAAGAGGGGCGGCTGATCAGCCGCCCCTCTACTTACCTTGCTCCTCCTGGTGGAGGTGGGGGTTTTGGTGGTGTTACGTTCTCATTCAAAGGATCTGCCGAAGATGAGTTGCATCCCACGACAAGAAACGCCGCTACTAAAGCGATCGTCAGCCTTCTCATCGACTTGCATCCCTGTCACTGCCCCAGAACTTGATCCATTCATTGTCAGGTTGGGCAACCGCTGCTTGCCAATCAGCATCGGTGGCGTTGTATTTGAAAACCTTATTCGCAGGTACTGATTTAGAATGACCGTCGGCATAGCACGCAATCACCTTATTGGCGTGATCCTTAACGGCAGCGTAAGCAGAGTTCTCATAAAAATATGTTGAATCTGAGAGACTTGCCGGCACAGGGCGAGATGCACGATAGTTATTAAAGATAAACATGCCCCAAGGAGAGTTTAAGGGGTCGCGAGTGGTGATAACAGCAGCTCGGTCGGCAATATTTTCTTGAGACGAAAGTGAACGACCCGGATTAAACTGCCACGTGCTTCCCGTCCATTGCCACCAGGAGAAGAGACC
Organism: Fimbriimonadaceae bacterium; assembly: GCA_037190145.1. GTDB lineage: Bacteria > Armatimonadota > Fimbriimonadia > Fimbriimonadales > Fimbriimonadaceae > 55-13. The sequence continues at coordinate 200,160 of JBBCJU010000001.1, read as the reverse complement.
TATTTCGTTTCCTCCAAGGGTGGTGTATCCCGTCCAGTTGAGTGCCCCCACATCAGGAGATGTGAACGTAACAGGAGGGCGAGCCGTGGCATCGTTGTAAATTTCACCGTTCTTTGTGTAAGGGTAGGTTGTCACAACCCACGTTCGGAAATTCCATCCGTCATACCATCCACCGTGATACGGAAGTGGCGTCCAATCATCGTTGTCCGCTGCATACATTTGAATGGCAGTGGCGATTTGTTTGGTGTTTGAAAGGGTTGCTGAAGTTTTTGCCGCTGCTTTAGCTTGGGCAAAGACGGGGAAGAGGATTGCCGCGAGAATTGCGATAATGGCAATAACTACGAGAAGCTCAATGAGCGTAAATGCGGTTCTTTTCATAAACTTGCCTTCGAAGTCGCTGTGTTGGCGTGCATACAGAAAAATGCTCGGAGTAAACCCGGTCACTGATAAACTATCTAAACATTGATAGTTTAATGTCAAACTAAAAATTTGGCAAGTAAAATTTTGAGATTGGGAAAGAGAAAGGTTAGCCAATTCGCTCAAGGAGCGAAATGAGAGTTTCACATTCTTGACTGCTAAGTTCCCCCATCCCTGCACGAATGCGTTCTAGATGGGGCTCGTAAATCGATTGAAAGAGTTTTCGCCCTTCGTTAGTGACCGCGATGTCGAAGACTCTTCTGTCTGATACGCCACGAGTCCTTTGTACGAGTCCGCGTCGCTCAAGATTATCAATAACTAGGGTGACATTGCCCGTCGACTTTAGGATATTGGCGGCCACATCTTTCTGTGGCATTTGTCCTTTTACACAGAGGACTTTCAATGCGCTGAACTGACTGGCTGTAAGGTTATGCTCGTTAAGGCCCCGACTCACATCAGCAAATACTTTATCTGCCGTCCGCACCAAGTGCACGTAGGCGTCGACGCGAAGGTCAACGAGGTTAGCAGACATGGTGCATGGAGTCTCTATTTTGGGCATTGCGAACTCACCAAGGGAAGATTATAGCGACTTTTGATTCAGACTTGCGTTTACAACGGGTCAGGTTGGTACCGTTGGTCATCAACCATGGCAACCAGAGTCGCAATTTTTGGGCCTTCGGGCATTGGACGTTATCATTTGGACCATCTTCATCGCCGAGACATTGAGGTGGTCGCAGTCTGCGATGTGAATGAGGCGCACCTACAAGATGCTCGGAATCGCTATCCGAACGCGTTGGTCACAAAGGATTGGGATGCTGTCTTCGGAACTCATCCCGAGGTTGTTGCTGTGTGTACACCTAATCTCTGGCATCGCGAGATAACTATTCGAGCCCTGCAAAGCGGTGCGCACGTGGATTGCGAAAAGCCGATGGCCATGAACCTGGCCGAAGCCAAACAGATGGAAGATGCTCGGCAAACCGCGGGCAAGCTCGGCTATATCAATTTTAGCTATCGGAATAACATCGCGTTCCGGTTTGCGCGTGAACTGATTCGCAATGGGGAGCTAGGAAAGATTCGGAGGGTGAATGTGGTCTATCTACAAAGCTTCCTCGGTGCGCCAAGCAATCTCTATGCCTGGAGAAATGACATCACAATTGCGGGTTTTGGTGCACTTGGTGACTTAGGAGTCCATATGATCGACGGTGTACGTTTTATCACCGGGCTAGAGTTTGAGCGTGTAGTTGGTACGAAACAAACTTTGATGCCAACTAAGAAGGATGGAGATGGCAAAGATCGAGCTGTGACAACGGACACCAATGCGGCTTGGTTAGCCCAACTATCAGGAGGTCAGATTGCAACGATGGAGACTACACAAGTCGCTCCTGGCTACGGCAATTATTTCCGAATCGAAATCTCGGGCGACTTGGGGACGATTGCGGTTCTGTCAGATAAGGATCGAGAAATTCAGATGACGATTGGCCAATCCTTGGCTAGTTACGATACTTGGACTACAGACTTGCCAATCCACCAGGTGCCATCAGGCTTTGCAGGGAGACAGAAGGCAGATGGCCCGGCACTTCTGATCGATGCTATCAATGGGGAGGATGTAGACTATCCAACCTTTGCCGATGGAGTAGCGGCGCAAGCGGTTTTGGAGGGGATAAATCAGTCTATCTCGACAAACGCTTGGACCAAGTTCTAACAGAGTGTTGAAAATCGGCACGTTTTGAACTCAAGCGTTGAGAAGTTTCAGGCAGCACAACGGGTTGGCCTTATCAGGGTTCCTGACGCAGGCCCGATAGAACTTATCGAGACATGCAGCGAGGGCACTTATAGGCGCGGTACTTATTACTCGCGTTGCCGCTTAGAGCGAGGCTTATCTTTGCGGAATTCAAAGATGAAGCTTCTCCAAGAAATCTTTCCTTCGGTTATGTCTCTTCGCATCATTGTCACCAGACAAAGGATGAGAATTCCACATGGAAAGATCAACGGCAAGAACCAATAGAGGCTCATACAGTTTGTGTTAGTTAACAAAAAAGCCCATCAACTTTGAAATTAATGGGCTTGTTCTGGCATAACAAATCCCAGAACCGTAGTTATCATGACGAGAGATGCCCGAGGGTCGATTCAAAAAATCATAGAAACTGTGTAGCTTCTGACGGAATATTCCCTTGCCGAAAATCAGATTACCGATGTGCTTAGCGATTCTTCAATAGATGGACCTCTAGGCGGCTATGCCTCTAGCTCGGCCCAGGACATACAGATTACAAGCAAGGAATGCGGCTAATCCAATCCAAATCAGGCCCATTCTAACCAAGAATTCAGATTTGTTGTTACTAAGTCGACTATAGGCCAAGGTCAAGAAAGCAATCGAGATGAATGTCCCTCCCAAAGCAGCTCCAGGCCCTAAGAAGTCGCCTTTGGCCCTGCTCCAAACGACTGAATTCACGATGGCGATGCTGAGCATCACCATGTAAAGCAGGCAGCCTCCCATCATCACGGCTTCGCCGCCCTGAGGGCCCTTGCCGGGCTCGAAGGCCTTAAAGTATCGACCCATGCCGAGGATTGGGTAGGCACAAAGGTAGATCAGCCCATACCAAACGGTCCACCAGCCTCCACCCAAGAGTAGCTTCATGATTGCCTAGCAAACCGACCGAATCGCCTTGCCAACTCTATCTACAACCTCATCGACCTCAGACTCGGTGATCGTTAGCGGAGGTGCGAAGCGGAACGTGCGATTTCTTGTTTCTTTGGTTAAGACGCGATGATCCAAAAACGCCTTGGTCAAAGCTCCGCCATCCAGCGATTCGACTTCTAGCCCTATCAACAAGCCTTTTCCGCGAACTTCCTTGATGTCTGGGTGGCCGATATTGCGGAAGCCTTCCATCATTCTTTGCCCCATCTTTTCCGACTTGCCGGCTAAATCGTTCACTTCCATTTCCGCTAAAGCGGCAATGGCGATAACGGCTCCCAGGGGATTGCCGCCGAAGGTGCTACCGTGGTCGCCCGGCTCAAAGACATCCATAACATCTTTCTTGCCTACGGCTGCTGATACCGGGAATAGGCCTCCACCTAAAGGCTTTCCGACTGCCATCAGGTCGGGATAAGCGTCTTCGTGGTTCCAGGCGAATCGGCGTCCCGTGCGCGCAAATCCGGTTTGGACTTCGTCCCAAATGACTAAGACATTGTGCCGAGCCGCAGCGTCGCAGACATCATGCAGGAAACCTTCATAGGGAACAATAATCCCTCCTTCTGCCTGAATCGGCTCCATCAATATGGCGACTGTGTTGCTGGTGAATGCTTCTTCCAAGGCCGAGATATCACCAAACGGTACAGGCTTAAAGCCAGGACCGTAAGGGCCAAAAAGATCCTTGTATTGAGGTTCCGAACTGAACCCAACAATGGTGGTTGTTCTACCGTGGAAGTTGCCATCTGCTACGATGATTTCCGCCTGATCCTTTGCGACGCCCTTTCGCGTGTATCCCCACTTGCGAGCAATTTTGATACAGGTTTCGATGGCCTCAGCGCCGGTGTTCATCGGGCAGACCATATCTAGCCCCGAGTAGTCGGCTAACGCCTTGAGAAACACCGCCAATTCGGAGCTGTATACCGCTCGACTCACCAGTGTGACTTTCTCTAGCTGCTCTTGAACGGTCTTTACTATAAATGGACTCAGATGTCCATGCGCGACCGCCGAATAGCTACCAATGCAGTCCAGATAGTCGTTCCCCTCTCCGTCAAACACATGGATTCCATCTGCCCTTACGAGATTGATCGGAAGCGGGTGATAGTTATGAGTCCCATAACGCTCTGAGATGGCTACGGAATCCGCATCCGTCAGTTTCTCGACGACGCTACGGACGCCTTCCCGAACAATCTGATCCCACGACGTTGTGGCTTGTTGCGATAGCATGTCCTTAGTGAACCCTATTGGCTATCTCTTCTTGCTTCTAGATAGGCCAACTGTGTTCCTTGCCACTGAGTAGACCCTGGATGGTTTGTGCCTGGGCTCCCTTCGCTCGGGAAAAGCCCCGGGCCCTTCGGCCTCAATCGATCTCGGTGCGAAATGTCTGGAGGGTGTCGTAACGAATGTGCTCATGGAAAGAGCTATGAAGAATGTCACAACGCTATTGGCCCTCAGTTTGGCCATCGTCACTGCGGGCAATGCCCAAACGAGCAAAACTCAAAAGCCGACAACGAAGCCGGAGAACAAAGCCACTAAGGGCACGGTTCAGATGGCAGGCGACAACGGCAAGCTAAACACTACCTATACGATAGGCCGTGTTGATTCCATCAACATCACTGTGATTGATATCCGTTTCAGTATTTCTCGCGAGATCGTTGGTAACAACGTTTACTCGGCCAATAAGGATGAAAAGCTTATGGTGGTGGATTTTGTGGCGCACAACCCCAACAAAGCCCCTATCCAGTTCAATGGAAGCGTCTTGAAGTTCACCGGAGTCGATCAGGAATCCGTGAATCGAGACCATACGTACTTCTTCACTCGAGCCAAGACGGGTGAGATTTTCAATGCTCAACTCTTGCCAGCTCAGAAGGTGGAGTTGCGAACAGTCATTGTCGTTCCGGCGGTCGGAACAGTGCCCAAACTGATTTTAGAGCATCGGCGTGGTGGTCCGGTGCTCCGAATCGATACCCGACCATATATTAAGCCGCTTGATAAGGTCTATGCAGACCCCACCGATGAGAGTGGCATGACGGCTGCGAAGACAATAGCCGCATTGACTGATACGTACTATCCGCTTTCCGCAATCGATATCAAGCTGAATGCTCAACCCGTCGTTAGGCATGGTCAAAAGTTTGGACCCAATACCACCGGAGAAAACCATACCTACGCGTCAGTGAAGTTCACGCTAAAAGGAATGGCCCCTAATCCGGCATTTCTAAGATTCGAGGCCGAGTTTATCGACGAGGACGGTGGGAAGCACCAGATCGTAAAGTTTGCTCCTCCCTCTACAGAGGAACACTTCGGCAATAGAGTTGAGAAGGACGAGGAAGTAGGTGTCCGATTTGTTGGCATTATCCCGAATGCAGTCAAGATCAAGGCCATCCGCGTTGTAGATACTTCAGGGCGAGCTTCAAGAATGTACATATTCCCCGTAAGTGGTTAGGTTCAAAGGAACTTAAAAGCACAACGCCTCACTCATTGGGAAGTGAGGCGTTGTACTACTTTTTTCAGAAGGCCTTAAGGTCTCTCGGCGGAGCTTTGCAACAAAGCATTGAAGAAAAACTTAAACGTTCCCCAAGACTGTCCACGATAGAGAATCTCTGGACCGAACAAGTAGAGCTTGCCTTTGCCTACCGGTGCTTCGGCAATGGCGACTCCATCTTTCAGGTATTTCTGCCCCCAAGCCCAGCCTGATCGGAGCGGTTTTTCAGAGTCAAACCACGCAATGGGCTTTACCTTGGTGGTGTCGGAGATCTTGAAGACGGGTGAATTGTCAAACATGACATCAGCCCGCTCACCCATTCCCCAAGCTACGGGCTGGGTGTTATCGACCTTCACTTGTAGAATAGAGCCGGGAATATAGTATTCCGTTCGTGGCAGTGGTTTGCCGTCTTTGACCAAATAGCTTTCGACGGGAAGGCCAAAGTGCCTCGCCAGGTTTGTAGAGGTGCCTATGGTGACGATGGAGCCCCCAGCTTCAGCAAACTCTTTCAGCTTATCAACCGCCGTCGGTCCCATGTTGCCGAGCATGTTGTGATACTGGCTTGGAATACCCTCTGTGCTTGGAGCCTGTCCTTCACGAGGATTCGCAGGAATGGCCCCATCGACGAAAACGATGACGTCGAATTTATCCTTTAAGCTGCCTGCCTCAAGCTCTTTCGCAAACACGACTTTGTAGGGAATCCCAAACTGGTCCATGATCCATCGAGTCCAGCCAGATTCCATAGAGCCACCATAGCGATCCCAGAGGGCGATGCGGGGCATTCTAAGTGCCCGGGCACCGGGCATACTTTCGTTCCCAAGAGAAGTGGAGTAGCGAAGAACGGTGCGTCCTGCAGACAGGTCGGCAAAAGCTCTACGATAGGCCAGATTTCCGGCCGCAGGGGCTGTCCAAGTTCCGCCCGTATGATTCCAAGCCTTGGCGAAGTCTTGTTCTGACAAGACTTCCAAGCGGATATCGCGGCTAATCGGATCCAGAAGTCTATCGTACTTAACCCCCATTTGCATCGCTAGCGTGTATCCAGCGTTATCATAGGGCGCGGTAGGCGGAGCACCAGGGGCAGAGAAGTCGTTTGGATGATCCTGGGGTTCAAACATATCCAGAATGTGAGCACGATAGGCTTCTGCAGTGAAGATCACCAGAGAACCTGCCGGGTAGGTCTTACCATTGGTTTGAAACACCGTTGGTGCTCGGTGAATATCGATTCCGTTCCGCCAAAGCGTTTCTACAAACTTAAGACATGTAGGAAAGTCGGACTGATCAGAAGGGATTACATAGACTTTCGCATCCCTCAGCTCCGGCTTGCGCAACTCCGCTAATGACCGTGCTCCCTCCACCCGGCTCGGATAGTCCGTCCAGGTGTCCTTTCGACCTCGCTCGATCTGGCGCTTGCCCATGGAGTAGATTCCATACAGAAACTCTTCTCTGCGCTTGGCGGCCAAATCTAGGATCGCCATATTGGCGGTGACGGAATAGTCCACTGACTGGCGGAACCTCCAACGTTGAGGCTCAATGGGATAGATAAGGTTGCCTTTTGGCACCAATCTATCCGCAACAAACGGGATTGACATGGGGGTTGGAGACCCGATGGTCTCGGTGAGGATGCCAATCATGTTGTGATAATATGCCGTGGTGCGGAGGCCGCCATTCCACCAGGTGGAATAGCTGGCTCCTGTTCGCATGGTGACGCCGGGTTTGTTCTCCTCAATAAACCGGTTCTGCATTGCCGAGCCAACCAATTCGATTCCAGAGATCACCTGAGGATCAATATGGTGATTGAAAGGATCTCGGAAAGGGGGAGCAAACATTACTGTTCCGCGTGGTCCTGTTTGGTGGTGGTTGTACATCACCTGGGGGAACCACTCTCGGTACATGATCCGGTTCATGTTTTGCGTTTCTTTTTGAGTGGCGGCATAGAAGTCACGGTTATTGTCGTGCCCGATGTACTTCTGATACAGCCTCGGAATGCGCATGTTGCGCTTGGTCGGATCTGATTCCTGCATGTACCAATCGCTGACCAAATCCATGCCGTCGGGGTTTGCATGGACAAACAAGATAATCACGTTGTCCAAGATTCTCTTGGCTTCTTCGTCATTGCGGCTAACCATCTGCCATGAGGTCTCGATAAGCTGCTGCGCGCCCAGTGTCTCGGTTGCGTGGAGACCGCCATCAATCCACACGACGGCTTTGCCCTCTACAGAGAGCTTCTTGGCTTCTTCGGGTGATACACCATCGGCGAGACAGAGCTTCTTCGCGATTTCCTGGAACCGTTTGAGCCGTTTGTGGTTGGCAGGCGAAGTGACAATCGCCATCAGTTGGTCTCGACCCTCCTCCGTCTTGCCGATGGTCTGAACGATCATGCGGTCGCTTTCTTTATCAAGCTTTTTCCAATACTCACTGAACTGCTTATAGTTCGAAAGATAGTAGTCTGCGCCGACTTCATGGCCAAAGAACTCCTTGGGAGAGGTGAGCTTGCCTTGGGATAGTGCAAGAGTTGGGGCAAGGAGAACGAAGAATAAGCCCGTCCGAATCATACGCAGACATTACCACCCATCTGACCGCACGTTCCTACTTGGTAGCTACGAAAACTTAGGTTCAAACTCTTTGAAAACGCAACCGAATCTAGGTTCAAAAGTTCGTAGCTAGCTCAGGTTAAAACAGGTTCCATTTTTCTTGCGCGTTTAGGTGCAGAACGCAGACATTCTTGGGAGTTGGGAGCTGGGCAAAATTTTCTACTTCTAATATATAAGTTGTTGAAACGTGGTCTTGTCAACCACCTGTTTTGAAGAATGAGAATAAGTGTGCGAGTCGGTCTGTAAGCCGGATTCTGTATTTGTATGGCGATTTATCTACGCGGCCAACCCGGACGGTCCGCGGGCTGCCTCAACCCGTCCCTATTTGGCCTTGCTTCCAGTGGGGTTTGCCCCCGACCACCTTACGATGGACCGGCGTGAGCTCTTACCTCACGATTTCACCCTTGCCCTTGTCAGGGCGCGGGGTACCGGCTACCGTATGATCAGTAGCCTAGCTCCTGCGCCCCAACTTGGGCGGTTTGTTTCTGTTGCACTTTCCGTCGGGTCGCCCCGCCCTTGCTTGCGCAAGGCACTGTGCCCTGTGAAGTCCGGACTTTCCTCCCCGATTTCTCGGAGCCGCCATCCGACCAACTCGCGTATTAAGTATATCGACCCTTTTCTTGCTGTATTGGGTGATATGATGGATTGAGTTCTTTGTACTCAGGGAACGAGGATGCAGAACGATACGAATGAACGTGACGCGCAAATACGGGCCGCAAGGCAGTTAGCGCTTCACTTGAGGCAAAATCCGGGGGACGCTCAGCGTCCGCCCAATGAGCTTGCCCAGCAGTTTGGACTGCCTGCCGCATTTGTTTCAGATGTGCTTAGCGGGGTGCAAGGCAATGCCCGACGGATAGAGAGTTGGTTTCCTAAACTCGATTTCTCATTCATTATCCGAGCGTATCACTCGGTTGATCAATTTTTTGAGCGCCTGATTCGGAATCCTGTCCTGTTTGTTCTCGTCTCTTCTGGCTTGGTTGGCCTCGTCGCTTTATTAGCTGGACAACAAGCGAGCATCTTCATTTCTGGAAGCAACACCGGAAGCCGCATCAATATAAACGGCTTGATTCTCCTGTTTGGAGGCTTGGTTGTGTTTGGGCTTCACATGGTGACCTTCTTCAAAAAGAAGATGGTTCGCTATGCATTGTTAAGCGGTCTTGGGTTATGGATAGGGCTTTCGTTTATCAGCATGACGCTGACGTGGAGCGGCTTAAAGGATGATCCAAGATACCAAACGGCCGTTTCAGGCCTTCTCCTCCTAGTCTCCTTTGTCATGCTGTTCCTCTGCTCCATTTATGCCGCAGTCGGCAGTGGTGTTGCGGTCTTAGGGGCCTATTTGGAGATGCTTCGGAACAAGCTTCGTGAAGACAGAATGTCTCGCCAAGAGCTTTTGGAGCATTACTTTGCGCTTCAGGAAAGATTAGATTCCAGCCGTGGCTTGGCTCCACAGCCAAGCATCTTTGATACGCCCGTGGCGAAGGCGCTACTTACTACCGGACCGCTTTGGGCTTTGCTCATTGGCTTGATTATTGGTTGCCTGAATGTTGTGATAGAAATGGCCAGTGGGGTTACTGGCCGCACTCAGGAGTTTGGCTGGACGGTCTTTGCCGAACTCATACTGATCGTTATCACGCTTATTGGCTACATCTTTTCCGGATTCTTTGCCAAGAATTTTTGGTACGCCATAGTCCAATCATTGGCATTTGGGATTGGCACCATTCCGCCTATGATCATCGGGCTCCAGTTTCTGAAGATCACAAGTCTGGAGAAAGCATTGCACCCCCTCAGCATTCTTTTTGCGGCGGTGGGTTACTTGGTTGTATCTCTGTTTGGCGCTTTAGGAGGCACAGTCCAACGTCGGGCAGGTAAGGAACTGAACCTGGCTCAAAACGATCCGGCTTCGATCTTGGCGGAGATGGTCCGAATCCAATGGAAGCTCTCAGACCGTCGTTCCTACCTGTGCATCATGGTGGTAGATGCAGCTAAGAGTTCAGAAATGAAGGCTTTGGCTGATCCTTTGGCGGTGGAATATTCCTTCCGAGAGTATCAAAACCTTTTAAATACCCTCAGCACGCAATTAGGGGGGCGGGTGCACTCCACAGCCGGAGATGGTGCGGTAATTGCCTTCCCGAGTGCACAGGAGGCCTTTACTGCGGCCACCAGAATTCAGACGGATGTCGAACGATTCAATCGCGAAGATAACCGTTTGCAGTTACCGTTCCGACTCCGAATTGGATTGCACATGGGTGAGGTTGTAGGTGAGCTGGACGAAGTGGAATTCACGGAGGTTATCGATATCGCTGCTCACGTGCAAGCGGCTGCTCCCGTTGGAGGGATTGCCGTGACGGAAGAGGTCGCAAACAGCCTGCCAATGGAAGAGTTCATTCCTCTCGCCAATCAAGTGGATGGTCAAAACGTGCTACTGGCCCTCAACCCTACCGTGGATAAACCTTGGCAAGCCTTTACGAGTTAGGGAAGCTTGACTATGAATCAGCTTGGAACATCCAGCGGGAGGTTCAAGCAAAGGTTCAAAGTGGGGAGGCGGAAGACACTCTGATTTTGGTGGAGCACCCCCCGGTCTTAACTCTTGGAGCTGGCTTTCATGAAGAGAACTTACTGCTGAGTCGTGAGGCTTATACCGAGCGGGGAATCAGCATTGTAAAGACGGATCGCGGCGGGGACGTGACCTACCATGGTCCTCATCAATGGGTGATGTATCCCATCTTTGATTTGAGGCGGCACGGAAAGGATTTGCATCGATGGCTCCGAGATCTGGAGGAGGTTATCATCCAGGTTTGCGCAGGATTTGGACTCAACGGTGTGCGGTCTGCAGTGAATACCGGCGTCTGGGTGAATGATCGTAAGGTTGCCGCCATTGGAATTAAAGTCTCGCGCTGGGTTTCGGTCCATGGGATCGCGTTGAATTGTAACAACGACCTGTCGCCGTTTGGGTGGATTGTGCCCTGCGGCATTAAAACGCACGGCGTGACCTCGCTCTCTCAAGAGGTTGGCAGGGAAATAAGTATGGAGGAAGCAAAACCGAAGATCGTGGAGGCATTTCAAAACGTCTTTGGTTTGTCGTTCTCCACTTATGAAGCTTCTTGAGCATATTCCCAACGCTGCCGGACTGGATGAGGCAGGCCGAGGTCCTTTGGCTGGACCGGTTGTTGCGGCAGCAGTTGTACTGCCGGAAAGCTTTGATATCACGGGTCTCAATGACTCCAAAAAGCTGGATATGGCGACTCGCTTATGTTTGGAAGATCGCATCAAATCCGGGGCGATGTGGTCCATTTGCTTTGTGGAACCTTCTGAGATTGATCAACTGAACATTCTCTGGGCCAGCATGGCGGCTATGGAGCGAGCTTACTTTTCTTTGGTCGATTCTCCGATGCAGGTTTTTGTGGACGGAAATCGAGTTCCAAAGGCGCTGCTAGGTTGTGGGCAGGCCGTGGTGAAAGGGGACGGCAAGCTGGCCTGTATCGCCGCGGCGTCTATATTGGCGAAAACGGCCCGAGATCGCTACATGGCATCAATGGCCGCAAGGTTTCCCCAATACGGATTTGATCGTCATTTTGGCTATCCAACCCCTGAGCACCTTGATGCCCTGCGAACCCACGGCCCGTGCGCCATTCACCGCCGATCTTTCGGCCCGGTGGCAGCTATGGATCAGGGCATTTTGGCGTTGTAAGGATTCTGTAGCACAATAGGCTATAGGAACAATGGATTCTACTAACAAGACGATTCGGGCACGATTTGACGGCAAGGTGTTTGTGCCTGAGGAAAATGTTGAGTTGCCCGTTGGAGCAACGGTGACGCTTCAGCTCCCATCATCCGGAATGACTCAGCAAGAGTGGGTTGAATTCATAGAGAAGTTTTCTGGTTGTATTTCGGACCCAACTTTTGTTGAGCCTGAAGACTTGCCTGAGCGGGAAGTGCCCTCGTTTTGAGCAAGTACCTACTTGACACAAATGTAATTATCAGCCATTTTCGCAACAGTCGTGGCACTGTATCTAGTCAGTTGAGTGCATCCGGCATTGGAAACAGCTATGTGTCTTCTGTAACTAGGGCAGAATTGGTGTACGGTGCCTTGAAGTCAAATGATCCTATTCGACATCTACTATTGACCAATACATTTCTTGCCTCTATTCCCGAGCTCCCATTTGACCAGCTATGCGCCAATGAGTATGGAGAGATTCGGGCGCGTTTAACCAAGCAAGGGCAAGTTATCAGTTCCAACGATATGATGATAGCGGCGACGGCTGTGGTTCATAACCTCACGTTAGTGACTCATAACACTCGTGAGTTCGCTCGAATCCCCAACCTTCAACTGGAAGATTGGGAAACATCCTGAGTTTGTATTCCAGCATACAAATCCTCTATGGGACCGGGATTGACCTCGCTCCCCCAGCCGTTATTCTCTAGCAAGAGGTAAAGAAATGACCAACGAGAGAATTCTAGGAATCCATCACATGACCGCCATCACTAACGATGCACAGGCAAATGTGGACTTTTACACCGGGTTGCTGGGGCTACGGCTGACCAAGTTGACGGTCAACTTCGATGACCCAGGGGCCTATCACCTGTACTACGGTGACGGACTTTCAACCCCTGGCTCCAACCTCACCTTCTTCCCCTACAATGGAAGGCCGGGCAAGGTGGGCGCAGGGCAAGTCACCGCTACCGGATTGGCCATTCCTGCTGACTCCATGGGTTGGTGGATCGACCGATTTGCCGCTGAGGCGATCGAGTTTGATAATCCCGTGACTCGTGGGGACGAAGAGGTTCTGCCATTCCGAGCCCATGATGGTTTGCCATTGGAACTGATTGCTTCTCCCAACTACACGCCGGGCGTGGAGGTAGAGGGATCGACGGTTCCGCATAGCAAGTCCATCGGACGGATGCATTCAGTGACTATCACGGAAAACTACTCCGAGGCGACTCTGAAGCTGCTGACCGAGGTCTTGGGTTTTGAGCCGGTGCAGGATAAGGGACAGCGGTTGCGGTTCCAAGGTTCTAATAAGGGCCCCGGAACTTATCTGGACCTGGTGATCGATCCCGCACTTCCTCATGGTCACGGAGGAGCCGGAGCGGTTCACCACATCGCTTGGGCAACTGAGAACCAGGAGACGCAGCTGGATTGGCACAAGGAGATCACGGGATTGGGCTACCACATTAGCCCGGTCATGAACCGCGACTACTTCAAGTCCATCTACTTCCGAGAGCCGGGTGGAGTGCTGTTCGAGATCGCAACGATGGGACCGGGGATGACCTTGGACGAGGAGCCGGCAAAGCTCGGGACAAGCTTGCGCTTGCCGCAGATGTACGAGTCGATGCGAGCCCGAATCGAGGCCAGCTTGCCCAAGCTAAGGTTGCCCAACGGTATCACTGTACCGGTCGAAACGGCGGAGACGAAATGAGCGAGTTCGTTCATAAGTTCATCCCTCCCACCACCGACGAGACCCGCACCCTCCTGCTCCTTCATGGGACGGGAGGGGACGAAAACGACCTGATTCCGCTCGGGCAGACGCTTCTGCCCGGGGCGGGCATTTTGAGCGTTCGCGGGCGAGTGATGGAAGGCGGGATGCCTCGCTTTTTCCGAAGGTTTGCCGAGGGCGTTTTTGATCTTGACAACCTGAAAGAAGAAGCTGCGGCGTTGGAATTATTCGTCAGGAATTCGGCGAAATATTACGATGTTCACCCAGAGAAGTTTGTCGGTATAGGCTTCTCAAATGGAGCCAACATGGCGCACTCGTTGATGGGGTTGTATCCGGAACAGCTCTCCGAGGCAGTGCTTATTCGCGCGATGACGACGATGCCAGAGTTGGAGTACTCGGGACTTGCCGGAAAGCGGGTGTTTATCTCGTCCGGGAAGTCAGATCCAATTCTTCCGGTCGCGGATGCAGAAAACTTGGCCGATCAGCTTCGGAAGGGCGGCGCAGACGTCACCCACCTCTGGCTAGACGCCGGGCACAATCTGACCCGCGGCGAACTTGGCGAGATTAAGGAGTGGCTGGCAGACGAATCCAAATCGGCCTAGCCCCCGCAGGGGTCACAGAGCATAACCAGGGCGTCGCAGACCCCTGGACTCTGCCTATATTGCGCGTCGACCCTGATAGGGGTCGCAGGCCACCGTCAATGTTTCTTCTACCGCTCCGGGGTGATTTATGGCGGCGTCTGGCCCAGGGGTCTTCGACCACCTGGCTAAGATCTTCCATCCCTCCGGGATGAGATGCGGGTCAAGACAGATTGTGGCAGTTTCTGAAAGGCACCCCGGAGGGGTCATAGAGCATAGCCAGGGTGTCGCAGACCCCTGGACTCCGCCGATATTGCTCCCAACACTTATAGGGGTCGCAGGCCACTAATGTTTCTTCTACCGCTCCGGGGTGATTTATGGCGGCGTCTGGCCCAAAGGGCTTTGACCTCCTGGCTAAGGTCTGCCATCCCTCTGGGATGGATAGAAGTATTTGAGAATATTCTCTAGGCTGGTCATTTAGGTTCCCTGACGACTTACAGGGAACCTAAATTTCTGGGGCGGCGCGTGAGGGCACGCGCGGTCCTTTGGTGTGGGGTTAGTAGCCTCCCATGGCGGCGCGCATGAGTTTGAAGAAGATGTCTACGTTCTCTTGGACTCCAACGAACGGGAGCCAGATGTCTCGGTTTTTTGCATAGACGCTGACCGGGATATCGGTTCCGGTATGGACGGCTTGGCTTCCCGAAACCTGGCCTCTGATGAAGAAGCCGCGGAGGGATTCGGGTGAACGGTCGATCGGGTTCACGACGTATCTGCCGCCGGTTGGGATATCTCCCAGCTTCAGCTTCTCTTTGATATCATTGCTGAGAAGGCTGTCGATGATGGGCATCGGCCGAGTCATCCAGTCCTCGAATCGGTCGGCTCCGGCACCGAATCCGACAACGACTTTGCGGTCGATGTCAGAAGCTGCGGGGAAGCCATCTGTGAGGATTTGATACTTAGGGAATCCGGCATCTTCGTAAACTCCAACTGCCTTTTGGCGGTCGGGAGTTGTGCCGGGGTGAACCTTTTCCTTGTCGCTGGGGAGAGCGCTCATCTCTGCCATTGACTTGGTGAGCGCGCCGATGAGGCTAAACCCAGAACACTCGTGATCAGCCAAGACAATGACCAAGGTGTCCTCATTTTTCTTCGCGTAATCCATCGCAACGCCGACTGCTCTATCGAATTCAATCGCTTCCCAGATGGCGCGATCTGCGTCCATCGCGTGGGATTGTTTGTCAATGTGCGCCCCTTCGATCAGGAGGTTGAACCCCTTGTTCCCATTGGCCTTGTTGTTATTGTCGAGAACCTTGAGCGCGGTGGTGGCCATCTCATCCAGCATCGGTTGGTCGGGCGCGTAGTAGTCATCCACAATCCCGGGCTTGGCGGGGTTGCGGCGCTTGGCGATCTTATCCAACGCGACGTTCATATTGCCGAAAGCGAAGAGGCCAAGCAGCTTAGTCGCATCTTCAGGAATGGCCTTTAGTTCTGTGTTTGACCCGGCGTACTTAAAGCCGTCACTTTCAAAGCGCTTTATCAAGTCCACATCTTCGGCCATGTATCGAGGGTCGATAACGTTGTTTTTGTTCCAGTTAGATTGGAGGATGTCTTCGGCAAGTTTATAGCTGGACGAATTGGTTCGGCTGGAACCGAATTCACCATTGGGCAGAAACCAGCGGCGTCCTCCTCCCATCAATACCTTGAGCCCAGCGCGATTTCTCTCGGAATAGAATTGATTGCAGATACCCGTTCCCAAGTTGCGATCATAGGTGTGGATCATTTGAGAGGCAGGGGTGGCATCCTCGACATCCGCAGTGGTGACAATTCCTAGGGTCGTACCAAATTTTCGGTGGAGGAATTGAGATAGGTATTCAATTCGAGGGTTATCGAAGTGATCGTCGGGAGTGTTATCTGGGTAAACGCCCTCAGAACCGTTATTATTGTGGTTCCCGCTTACGTAGCAGGTCATTCCCGGCGCGGAATCGGTCACGAAAGAGTCCAAGGAGGCGGTTGTGACCGAGCCAAATCCTGGAAGCTTGTCCATATTGAGCCAACCATTAGGAATGCCATTGGTGTGGCCATAGCGAACGACTCGGGCTGCAGTGCGGTGCGCAATTCCCATTCCATCGCCAAGGCAAATGATGATGTTCTTGATGCGTCGCTTTCGACCTCCCACCGACTCGATAACTATGTTGTTCTTTTGAGTTGTTGTGACGGAGTCACCCGACTCTCGAGCGCTAGCTTCAATGGCATAGTTTCCGGCTTTGTTGATGTTGAAGGCCCGTAGAGTGAAGCCATTCGCCTTGTCCAACTTCACCGGGTAATCCTTTCCTGCCACTGTGAGCTTTGGATCAGAAATAATTTTGCCGGTCGTGGAAGGAGTGAATTCTACGCGTAAATCGAAGTATTGCCCTTCAATGAATCTTGCTTGGTCATACGGCATGATCCGAACCTTTGGAGCAGCCAAAGCTGCGGTAGGAAGGACGAAGGCAAGGGCGCTTAGGGTTATCAGTCTCATGGTTTGGCTTTGGGTTGGGCAATATCCTTGTCGGAGTCAAGCGTAATTTGAATTCGAGGCGCTTCTTTCTGAAGGTGTAAAACACCGGTGACAACGAGCGAACCGCGTAGGAATGCGACCTCTTGATCTCCCGCACCTCGAACCTTAACGAAAATGGCGTTAGGGGGCAGGTCTCCCGTACCTGCGCCACTTTCATCTTGAAAAACCGGGCTGGGGCATAGCCAGAAACCACCATGGGGTGGATGCTCCATAAGAGCCATGTGACCGGTAATCGTAACTCGCTTCCCATTGGCTCCTGTGAGCAAAGGTGTGGGTTGAAGACTTCGTGAACTGGGGGCTAAGAGTTTAGGGAAGGCCAGTTCGATTGGTTTTTTCGGCGCTTGGGCATGACTAGCCAAGGTCGAAAGAAGAAAAACGGTAATTACCGCAGGTAGACCCTTCATGGACGATTTTAGTATGGTCCATGATTTCCTTCCATAATCGCTTCTTAACGTTACGAGCTACTTGGATACGGCCGCAACGATGGCTTTTGCCAGAGCATCCGCATAGATTTGTTGGCCCTTTTGAGTTGCAATAAAGGCTTCATCTTCAGCGTTAGTCAAAACCACCAACTCGACAAGAACAACTGGGACCTTAGAAAAGATGGAGCCGGTAAGAGCGCCTTGCCGACCGCCAATCAATGTCTGAGTATCAGAACGTAGGCCGTTGCTTTTCAGGTGTCTTTTCAACCCTTCCTCAAGAGCGGTATGAAACCTCTTGGCGATGGGCGGCAATCGTTTGATCAGATCTGCTGATGGGCCTGTCACTCCCTGCGACTTTCCTTGCTTTGTGGGATAGTAAGTGGCAAAACCACGTCCATTTGCTGCATCGCAATGGAGGCGAAGCATGAGATCGGCTTTAGCCTCGTTGGCAATTTCAGCACGCTTTCGGTTTTTGACGGGCTCTTCAAGTTTCGATTTGGTGAGAACAACCTTGGCTCCCATCTTTTCCAAGCGTGTGCGAACCATCTGGGCCATATCCCAAACCACTTCCATTTCGGTGAGTTTTTTCCCTTTGGTACCACGCCCGACTTCACTTGGATGTCCGGGGTCTATGCAGATAACCTTGCCCTTGAGCTGAGCATTTGCGATCGCAATAAGGGCCATGAGCAAGCTGATGGTAAAGGCGCGGAACACGAAATGAAGGTACCAGACCCAGGATCAAGCTTACGGGGAAGGTAGCGTTTGGGTTCACCAATGATTGAGAACCCACCCTCTGATCGAGAAGCCCTTGTCGCGCCTACTTGGCAATCAACCAAACGGCTCTTTGCGTTGTCGCTTCCTTATTGGAAGTATCTGGTGCTTGGCGGGTTACTGACTTTGATCTCCACGGGAGTGAGTTTGAGCTTGCCTTGGCTTATCAAGCGAGGCTTTGACGAAACGATTGCTTCACAATCGGCGGCTAATTTGGACCGGTACGCGTTGGTGGTGATCGCCGTTATTTTGGTGGCTTCGGCAATCAGCTTTGGGCAGTTTGTGATTATTGCGTTTGTTGGAAATCGAGTCATCAAGGGAGTGCGAGAAAGGCTTTTCGCCAAACTGCTTGATCTTCCGGTGTCTTTCTTTGATAAGACTCGCTCCGGAGATTTGGCTTCCAATTTATCTAACGACGTCAGTCAGATGCAGCAAACCTTGTCCAGCGATGTGGTTGGAATTATCGGAAACTTGACGATGTTCTTGGGTGGCACGATCTCGGCCATCATCATCAATCCTAAACTAACAGGCGTGGTGGTTGGAGTTTTGGCATTGGTGATGGCAGGGTTTGTCTTTTTTGGCAAGCGCATGCGGAAGCTTAATCGGGAAGCCCTCGACGCTTTATCCGATGCGATCGGAGCGATGACGGAAGCGCTGGGCAACATTCGATTGGTAAAGGCATTTGCCCGCGAAAACTACGAAACAAATCGAGCAAAGGAAAAGCTGGAACGAGTCTTCAAGCTGAACATGAAGACATCGATTGGCGAGGCTTCCATGGGAATGATCGCCTTTACTGGATTCTTCTTGCTGCTCATTGGGATTGGTTGGTATGGCGGAAGAAGTGTCCTGGCTGGCGCGATGACCGTTGGCGAGATTATTGGCTTCTTTGTCACGATCATGCTGATTAGTGGACCGATGGGAGACTTGGCCTCACTTTATACGCGGTTGCAGCGAGCGGTAGGAGCATCTGACCGCGTGTTTGCTTTGCTGGATGAGGATGCCGAGCGAGCTGACATTCCTAATGCCAGCACGTTTCCACAAGGACTGGGAGAAGTTCGATTTAGCAATGTTGAGTTTCGCTATATCGAGGAGTCTCCTGTGCTTTCAGACTTTAACCTTACATTGCACGCTGGGAAAGCAACTGCCTTGGTAGGGGCTAGCGGAGGTGGCAAAACGACGGTCGCCAATCTTCTCTATCGGTTCTATGAACCTCAGGCAGGTCATATCTCAGTTGATTCCGTTGACGTTGATCAGATCAAGCGGTCGGAGCTTCGTGAACACATTGGTATGGTGCCCCAAGAGACAATACTTTTCAATGGAACGATAGAAGAGAACATTCGATACGGTCGACTAGACGCCTCTTCAGAGGAGGTCCTGCATGCTGCAAAAGCCGCCAATGTGGATGAGTTTGTCCAAGGCTTTCCAAAAGGCTATGAGACGATGGTGGGGGAGCGGGGAATCACGCTTTCTGGCGGGCAGAGACAAAGGGTCGCCATTGCTCGGGCGATCCTGAAGAATCCGAAAATTCTAGTTTTAGATGAGGCAACTAGCGCGTTGGACTCAAAGAGCGAATTCTTAGTTCAAGAGGCGCTGGAAAACCTAATGGTGGGCCGAACAACGCTTATCATCGCTCATCGACTGTCCACCATAAAACGTGCAGACCAGATTGCAGTTCTTGATTCCGGTCGAATCGTAGAAGCTGGCACCCATAGTGAATTGCTCGCGAACAAGGGTAAGTACGCGGAACTCCAGCAAGCAGGAGATCTGCATATTGTAGAAAACTCTTAGGTCTATTGTCTTGGAATTGAAATAAAACGAACAAGTTGTTTTACGGGGGTGTCGTAAACCCCATGCTTGTTGTGAATACGGATTCTGAAGCTTCGTACCGCGTAATAGTCAGTGCCATTGTGGGTGGTCCCTTTGATGTTCGCATGAACGATATTTTGCTGGAATCCGAAACTTATGACTGGAAGGAATCTCTTGTTCGGCTGGGGGCTATCGAGCCTATTTGCCTGAACTAATAAGAATCGCCTTCAGTGTCTTACTGCAAGAACAGCCGGCAGGCAGGATTTCCGCTTTCGTCGGTGTACTCGTAGCCAGTCTTTTCCAGAAAAGCCCAGAAATCTTCTTCGTCACTGCTCGGAACTTGTATGCCTACCAAGACTCTTCCGTAGTCTGAGCCGTGGTTCCGATAGTGGAAGAGGCTGATATTCCAATTGGCGCTCATTTTCTCTAAGAAGTTGAGAAGGGCGCCGGATCTTTCTGGAAAAATGACTTGGACAAGGCGCTCGTCTTTGGCCTCTGGCGCTCTGCCACCCACCATATGACGAATATGAAGTTTGGCCAGCTCATTCTCAGTTAGGTCTAGAACTTCGTAGCCTTGACTACTGAGACCTTGTATAAGCTGATTGGCTTCGTGAATATCAGCAATTTTTACTCCGGCAAAAACGTGAGCTTCCGATGAACTTTCGTATCGGTAGTTGAACTCCGTAACGCTTCGATCACCGAGAGCTCGGCAGAATTGAAGAAAGCTACCGGGTTGCTCAGGAATCGTGACGGCCAAGATGGCTTCACGCTTTTCGCCGATCTCGGCACGCTCTGAAACGTGGCGCAGGCTATCAAAATTCATGTTGGCTCCACACGCAATGGCAACCAGATTTTGACCCTGTATGTTGTGCTCTCGGGCGTGTCGCTTTAGCCCAGCATAGGCCAATGCTCCTGCCGGTTCAAGGATGCAGCGACGATCCTCAAAGATGTCTTTGATGGCGGCACAAATCTCGTCATTGCTGACAATGACGATCTCATCCAATACTTCTTTCGCGATTTGGTAGGTGATATCTCCTACTCGCCGCACGGCCACCCCGTCCGCAAATCGGCCTACGCGATCCAGGGTAACCACTTCACCGGCTCGCAGTGATTTGGCCATTGCGTCGCAGTCTTCGGGTTCTACGCCAATGATGCGGACTTCGGGCCGGAGTTCCTTGATAACAGCTCCTACACCCGCAACGAGCCCCCCTCCGCCGACGGCAACATAGATGGCATCAATCCCCTCCGCTGCTTGGCGGAGAATTTCAATCCCGATGGTGCCCTGTCCTGCGATGACGGCGGGATCATCATAAGGGTGGATAAAGGTAAGGCCCTGTTGTGCCTCTAACTCGCGAGCTTTGGCATAAGCGGCATCGTAGTTGTCACCGTGCAGAACAACTTCGGCTCCCCAGGCTCGAACAGAGTCCACCTTTATGGAAGGAGTTGTGGTGGGCATCACAATGACCGCCCTGCACGCTAATTTCTGGGCAGATAGGGCAACGCCCTGTGCGTGGTTTCCGGCGCTAGAGCAAACCACTCCACGTTCTCGCTGATCGCGAGAAAGGGAAGCCATTTTGTTGTAGGCCCCACGAATCTTAAAACTGAAGACCGGTTGCTCGTCCTCGCGTTTGAGCCAAACTCGGTTGCCAACCTGCGAACTCAATCTGGGAGCGTAATCAAGCGGCGTTTCTCGAGCGACTTCATAAACGCGGGAAAGCAACGCCGCTTTCAATACCGCATCCTTCATGTAGTGGCGAAGGCTACCAGATCAGTCGGTATCGATAACAGCTTGGGCGGATAAAGTGGATTGTCCTGTCTCAGGACCTGGTGCTGGTGGAGCGCTTTGATTAGGTTCCGAAGTGTTTTGAGAATTCGACGAATCTGTGGGCAAACAGAAATCGGCATCTCGTTGGAGAGTCGGGAATATCCTCAGCACGTAAATATTCTGGGGTACTTCACACGAACTAGCGATAGCGTTTGATGTTAGTTTCCCCGCAAAAACAACAGTTTTTAGCCTTAGTTGTATCGAATAATCATTCTCTTCAGCGTTTCCGCAATTTGCTGCGCATTGATCTCGCCACGATTGATCGCCTTCTCCATTTCAATGCAACGGAGAGCACTTAGCAATACCTGTACGACAACCTGTCCCGAAAGACCAGGAACCAGGTGCCCATCTTTCTCCACTTCGGACAGCACTTGACGAATGAACTGTAGATTGCGTTGTTCTTTCTGAATGAAAGGATGGTCAGTTTCCAGAATCTCCACAATCTCGCTTACGGCTTCAAAGTAAGTGGGTTGTTGAGGGCCGAACCGCACCTCCACGACCTTGTCTATGAGTTGACTAAACCTTTCGACTGCAGGAAGGGAAGGGGCGATTGATGTCATCAATTGATAGCCACGGTCTACGGTGCGACAAGCAACATTGATGACCAGTTCGTGCTTGGAGGCAAAGTGCTGATAAAGCGTCGCTTTGGAAATTCCGACATGGGTCGCGATGTCATCCATGGTCATGGCGGTATAGCCCTTTTCCAACATCAGCTCTGATGCGGCGTCAAGAATCGCGTCTTCACGCAAATTCCATTGTTTTTCCTTGAGACTAAGCTTTGGCGAATCTGACATATCAAACGTATACTACTAATGTGTAAAACGACCTTATGAGTTCATTATATATGATGCTAGGTCAAATGTCACACTTTCTAAATGTTTTCTAAACTGATGGGTTTTCTTGCTGGCCCCCGTGTCGTAAGATTCATTCAAGTGACGTGCCGTAAAGGGTAAGCGGCGGGTCAGAAGGAAGGACAAGAAATGGGCGTAGCACCGTACACCGGATCTCAGGGAATGATCCACACACAAGAAAAATTTGAGCGCCTGGTAGAGGATGTTCGCAAGAAAGCGCTGACCTTTGCTATGGGACTCACACGAAACCGGGCTGATGCTGATGACTTGGTGCAGCTTGCGATTGTGAAGGCTTGGACACATTTTGAAGCCTATCAGGACGACAAGCCTTTTCAAAATTGGCTGTTGAAGATCATCATGCGTTCGCACTTGGATGCGGTAAGGACCATCAACAGACGTCCTAGGGTGCATTCCTTAGATGCATTGGTGAAGCTGGAAGACGGGATGGGGCATGCCTATGAGCCGAAGGACAATAGCCCGTTACCGGATGATTCTTATAACCAGAACAAGATGCAGGCAAAAGTCCAGCGCGCGCTGGATCAACTGCCAGATAGCCATCGCCGGATTGTTCAGATGTGTGATGTCGAAGGGTTTTCATACACCGAGATTGCCGAGTCAGAAGGCGTTACTGTTCCGACAGTTCGTTCTCGTTTGCACCGAGCCCGAAAGGTGATCCGACGAGCCCTTCGCGATGTGATCTGAAGATAGGCCGACTCTTCCCTGGAGTTGGCTCTTTTTCTGATACAAGGTTAGTAAGCCAACCCTGTGGATTATCTCAGCGGTAAGCTGACCCCAAGTCAATGTTGTCGATTGCCCTTGCGCTTATCATCCAGACTCAAGCCGC
Source organism: Fimbriimonadaceae bacterium (assembly GCA_037190145.1). Classification (GTDB taxonomy): domain Bacteria; phylum Armatimonadota; class Fimbriimonadia; order Fimbriimonadales; family Fimbriimonadaceae; genus 55-13. The sequence goes on along the minus strand of JBBCJU010000001.1, from coordinate 176,898 downwards.
CCCCAAAGTCTGGTACGGACCCGAAACGGTTACGTTTCCCATAGCCTTTGCGGGGAACCCGTATGACATAGAAAAAAGCGATCTTCGCGTTCGTTTTACAGATACGAAGGGAAATACGATAGATCGTCTGGCTTACTTCGATTCTGAGGATGCGGCTTGGAAGGCGGTTTTGGTGGCAGAGCAGCCTGGACGATACAAGCCCGTTCTGTATCGAAACGGCGCCCCACTAAACGATGCAGAACCTGAACCCGCAATGGTGGAGATTGAGGCGAAACCTCTGCCAAAAGGATTTATCCGACTCGACAGTTTGAACAAGGGCAGATTCAAATACGACGACGGGCAGCCATTCTTGCCGCTTGGCTATAACCTTGGCTGGCAAAGTCCTAATCAACCAGACTTAACCGAAACCATCAAGATGATGGGGCAAAACGGTGTCAACTGGACGCGTATTTGGGCTTGTGCCTGGGATGGTAAAAACCCTTGGGTTCCTCAATCGGGACCTGCCGATGAGGATCGGATGCTTCCTAGCACCTTTGAGCGGTGGGATCAGTTGGTGAAGGCGAGTGAACAGGCCGGGGTGGCTTTTCAGTTCGTGCTATTCCACCACGGCTCCTTTAGCACAAGGACAAACCCGAATTGGCAAGACCATCCTTGGAATAAAGCAAGGGGCGGATTCCTTGATAAGCCCGCCGATTTCTTCACGGATCCGGAGGCTAAGCGGCGCACAAAGATGTGGCTACGCTATGCGGTCGCCCGTTGGGGTCACTCCAGCAGCATCATGGCTTGGGAGCTCTTCAATGAGGTGGAGTGGGTAGACGCTCGATATGAAGAGCGCTGGAAGGATGTGTTGGATTGGCATCAAGAAATGGCCACGTTTGTTCGATCGATTGATCCCTATGCGCATTTAGTGGCTACCAGTTCAGCCATGGAATTGCCGGACTTGTATGATGCGGTGGACTACTATCAGCCACACGTTTACCCGCCGGATGTAAGAACCGCCATTTCATCAATTCATCTTCCTGGTGATAAGCCTCTATTTTTTGGTGAGTATGGGCCAGGAGTGCTGGATAAAAAAGGTCAGCGCGCAGATGTCCGCGACGGCATATGGGCAGGGATTTTGGCGGGGCACGCTGGGGCAGGTGCCTTCTGGACTTGGGAAGTTGTTCAAAACGAGGGTCTGATCAATGAGTATAAGATCGCAGACCAAATCATAAGGGATAGTGGCGTTTTGCAAAGACCCGGAGCGAGACCCGTCAAGGCTAGGGTGTCAACTCCTGAATTGGCAGATATGACGTTCAACCCGGGAACAGGATGGGCAAAGGCTGAAAAGACAACTTTCCGAGTAGAAATGGCTAACAAGCCAGACGGATTGGGAGGACTGCCATCATTTCTCCAGGCACCAGCGAAGCGAGACATGTTCCCTGCACCATTAACGTTCGAGTTTCGCGCTGAGAAGCCAGGCGTTTTTACTCTTCAGTTAGCCCAGGTTGCGAAGGGAGGGGCGAAGTTGAGATTCACACTGAACGGACAACAGGTAGCAGAAAAGACTTACCCCGCCACCGCCAATGACACGGAAGTGTCAGATCGCCTTACCGTTCCCTACTTAGCTGGGGAAAATAAGATTGAGATTGAGAATGTTGATGCGGACTGGGTTGTGATGAAGTCGTTCACTTTCTCAGGTTTCGATTACTCCGCAAGTGTCCAAGCCCTCGGTCAGCTGGACTGGTTGATGGCGAGAGTCACGGCAAACTCTGGGGCAGAGCCGAAGTCGGTGATGTTGTCGTCGCTTGGAGTAGCGGTAGGAAGTTATGAGCTCAGTTTGACGGACTTGGCCACGGGTAAGACATCGACTAGGCCGGTGAAAGTGGGCTCCATTACTCACGCGGAAAAGATTGATCTGCCCGGGTTGGACACCCTAGTGGTCCTCAAGCCAGTGAAGTAAGGGCTGTCCTGTTCTCGGCAATAGGGTTGCCGAGAACATGTGAAGTTGCTCCGTCAGCCTTTTTGATAGATGCGAACCCAGTCGATTTCAAACTTGGCGGGAAACTCTGTACCCGTGATGTCTCCACCGTTGTCCCCACCGACGGCGAGATTGATGATCACGCGCTGAGGTTCGTGGAAAGGATTCGCTTTGTCTGCACTCTCATTGAAGGTCTTTGAGAGATCGACTTCCTTGAGAAGATGGGAATCAACGTAGATTCGTATCCACTTCTCATCCCAGTCCATGCGCCAGGTATGAAACTTATCAGCCCACTCTTGCGCCGATTTAAGCCCATCTTTCTTCGCAAGCTCTTCCACGGGTGTTGCGGAACTATCCCACTTTGCGGTCCATCGGCGATTGGTTCCCCATGCAGCATTCGCGAGTATCTTTCCTCGGTAGTACTCCATGATGTCTATCTCACCGCCAGATGGCCACTCGCGAGCTTCTCCCCATGTCCAGAATGCAGGCCATAGTCCATTGCGAGTGTCGATTCGAGCTCGCATTTCGAACCTTCCAAACTTCCACATCTGCTTTGTGACCAGAGAGGAGGAAGTGAGCTCTATAAACTCCCGATTACGTTTCCAATCATCGCCTGCATCTGGCGAGTAGTTTGGATTTTTGCGCTTCTCTTTCCGAGCCTCGATTGTTAGAATGCTGTCTTTCGAATTGGCATTCTCAAGCTGGTACCACTGCAACTCTCGATTGCGAGTGAAACCTATCTCAGGACGCCATTCTTCGGGATTGGGAGGGCCAGACTTATCAAACTCGTCTGACCAAACAAGCTTGTAATCGTTTGGACTGCTGATCATGGATGCACAAATAAGACTTAAAAACACCTTTACTCCTTAGCGGCTGGGCATGCCAGGGTTCACTGGCTTGGGCGGATTAGCTTTCATCTCCAAGACCTTTCGCGCCGAATCCTCAGAGCCAACGCTGCTGATCATTGTTTGCTTTTGCTCGTCAGAGAGCTTGTCCCAGTTACCACCGGATTCCTTAGCCCAGTTTTCGACTTGGCTAGCCATCTTGGTTTGGTTCTCTGAGAGTCCAGAGTCATCACGTTGGCACCCGATCAAAGTGCCTAAGGTGATGACTCCACAGAGTAAGAACAGGGCATTACGGTGCATTGGAGACCCACCTCTTCGCTTGATAGATATCGCCAGCGCTAACAATCTTCGCGTGTCCATCTGCAAAGATGCTTGCCGGTCCAGGTCCATATTTATGCCAAGCCTTGTAAGCTGGATCTGCTTGTGTGGCAAACGCGAAAATGTAGACTTGCCAGTCTGCTGAAATCACCGAGCGATTGTTTGCCCAGTCGTAGCAGTAGTCCCCTTCGGTGGTTAAGGACCAGGGGCAGCCCCAATAATCTCCGACAATCTCCTTTCTTCCGTCCGTCATCATGATGACGTCCGCTGGATTGTTTACTGCGGTGGTCGAAATGTCGCGATAGGTCCCGCCATCATAGCCGTGATAGGTAAAGATTCCGTGTCCGTCAGCTACTCCAAATGGATTCCCACCACCCTTCGGGGCCATAGAATTCATGATGAATGCCAGTTTGTGAGGCGTTCTTCCCGCAACGGGTGCGGTGAACATTGGCTCTGGAATGCTGTCCACCGGGCTATTGAAGATATCATAGTTCTTCAAGTACGGACCAATCACTCCATCGCTGGTCCAAGCCTGCAGCGGCCAATGTGTCCATGAGGTGTCGTAATTGGCCTTGGGAAAGATGTCGTCGTAGTCGGTGGAGTACATGAGAACTCCCAATCCAATCTGCTTTACATTGGAGAGAACGGCGGTCTTCTTTGCGGCAAGCTTTGCTTGCGCAAATACAGGAAATAGAATCGCTGCCAAGATCGCAATAATGGCGATGACAACGAGCAGTTCAATGAGAGTGAATGCTTGGTTATAGATTGCTTTTCTTTGCATGGTTGACCTCGTCTTTGGGGCGCATTATCGATATGAGGGATTGGAGTTCATGAAGACTCCCGTACAATAAGTTCTGATTGCAGAACAACGTTTTGAACTGGACGCTCTGGATTTTCTAGGCGATCATCCAAGAACTGCATGGCGAGCCGACACATGTCGCTCATCGGTAAAACAATGGTGCTGAGAGGGATTTCCAGGTACTCGCAATCTTCAATCCCATCGCAACCAACGAGGGCAATTCGATCTGGAACCTTGATGTTCAGATCACAGAGTCCTCGGTAGACTCCAATCGCCAAATCGTCGTTGTGGCAAAAGATGGCGTCAATGTTGGGATTGTCTGCCAGATAGTCCTTAATCCGTTGGCGCGCTGCACTCCGAGTCGCTTCGGTTTCAATGCATATGGGAGGTTGCCCAATCTCTCTGATAGCTTCTGAATAAGCCAGATAACGAGCGTCATGCTGCCGTTCCCTTAGGTCATCAGTTACGTAGGCAATTCTCTTGCGACCAGTTCCTACGAGGTGATTCATGGCTTGCTGAGCCCCAGTTGCCATGTCGATCCTTACTTGGTCGACTCCTTCCAAAAGGTTATAGGTTCCGGTGGAAACGACGGCAAGCTTTCCGAGGTGTCCCGCCCGGAGTTGTGTTTCAAGAGCGGGCGAGGATTCGTGAGCAATGATGCCATCCACGTTCCAGGCATCGAACCGACTGTCGCTTCCTTCAATCTCCGGACGGGCGACGAGATCGATGAGAAGTTGCTGCTTCTTCCGCATTGCTTCCAGATGCATTTGAGCAGAAACGCGCGCATGATAAGAACCTTGGAAATGCTCGGTCCAAAGCCACAAGCCGACAAGTCCGGTCCGACCGGTTACTAGAGCTCTGGCTGCGTGGTTTGGTCGGTAACCCAACTCTGATGCGGCTTTTTGAACACGCTCTATCGTTTTCTGCGATATAAGCGAGTCTGCGGTCCCATTCAAAGCCCTTGAGACAGTTGCATGTGAGATATCCAAGTGCTTCGCGATATCTCGGAGAGTGATTTTTTTGGTGCCAGTGTTTGTAGTCATCATTGACTTCGTTAGGTTATGCAACCGTGTACGGTATACCGTTTACATTATCATAAAAAGCATAGACGTGCCAAGAGAAAATTAAATGAGTGGGAAAAATCTAGATCCCGTATTCGGCCCAACTGTTAGGAGTTTCACCCACTCGAACCCTCTCTAGGGAGACGCGGTTTGAGGGGATTTTATAGAGGGTTCCGTTAGGGGATTTAGACTCAAAACCTAAGGACAGGAGATTCTCAGTAAAGTCGAATATGTATTTGGCCAGAACTTCTGTAGAAGGGTCCACATTCTCAAAAACGACGGTGGAGTTTGGGTAGATACGTTCCATATCTCCTCGCAATGGATCATTCGAGTTGACCGCCATGGTGTGGTCTAGTGAATTGATAAAGGATTCTAGAGCCAGTTTAAGAGCCTTAAAATCAACCACCATATCGTTTTCATCGAGGGACTCTGATGACACGACGATTTCGATACGTCTGGTATGCCCGTGCGGATAGCGGCACGCCTCAGGATGTTTGCTGAGCATATGGCCTGATTCAACGGTAAAGGCGCGACAAACACGATATCGAGGCACCTAATAAGTGTATCTAGCTCGGCTAAGATGGATTAGGTATGACAAGGCGCGGTTTCATGGCAGGTTTGGTGGCGACAGTTGCCTTCCGTGACACTGCCTGGGCGTCGATGGAGAAACTGGACCCTTCTGGTGCAGGCTCTGATGATGAGGCATTTTGGGATGAGTTGCGAAAGCAATTCGTGTTTCATGATCGCCTGACTTCGTTTAACCATGTTGGATTGGCTCCTCCACCCAAAACCGTTTTTGATGAACAGGTAAGACAGCTAAAAAGAGCCGCTTCCATTCCAACCCAGATCATTTGGCGTGAACAGATAAGGGAAATAGAGTCTGTTCGCAAGCGCATTGCCCCGATGATCGGAGCCAAGCCAGAGGAAACGGCCCTTACCTACAACGCTTCTTATGGCCTGCAAACCGGGATCATGGGATGGCCGCTGGAAAAGGGCGATGCGATCATCACTACGTCTCATGACTACTCCCGCACCTTTACGGCTATCCAACAGCGAGCGAGACGCGATGGCGTGCAGTTAATTGAAATTCCGGTGGAGTCGCCTCCAGAATCGAAGGAAGCCATCCTTGAATCTTGGGAAAAGGCGCTCACTCCCAAAGTTAAGCTTGCGGTGCTTTGTACGGTTACCTTCTTGAATGGGATGATTTTTCCGGTGGCGGAGATCATCGATCTATGTCACAAGCGTGGTATTGCCGTGTTACTGGACGGTGCGCAGTCTCTTTCGCTGCTGCCAACTGAGTTTCGTAACTGGAAACCTGAGATGTATACCGCTTGTCTTCATAAGTGGCTCATGGCGCCCATTGCTACCGGCGTTTTCTGTGTGCGTGAAGACACGATCAAAAAAGTTTGGTCATTGTCGCCGTCCGATGAATCCTTGGAAGAGGACATAACTAAATTTGAACAAGTTGGGACACGGCCCCTTGCGCCAATTTTGGCCATTAACCAAGCCATTGATTTTCACGAATGGTTGGGTATGGAGCGCAAGTTCAATCGCCTTCAATATTTGCGTGAAAAGCTATGGCAGGGCATCGAAGATGAGCCCAAGGTTATCAATTATGGAAGCTTGGATCCCAATAAGACCTGTGCGATGTTGGCGATTGGGTTCAAAGGCAAGTCAGCGATTGAGATTGCCGGCAGGTTGGCAAACACTCATTCCTTCCACGTCACAACTGCTCTGAGGGCCGGGCTGGATGCGATCAGAATCTCTCCAAATGTGTTTACGTCACTGACTGAAGTGGAGAGGCTAGCGAAGGCGATTCGCGAGTGCGCGAATGTTTAGGCGTAAGACAGAGCGCCGCCCTCGTAATACAGTTCTATGCGGCGGATGACTTCCTCAGGTGTGATCATATGCATGCAACGAGGCAGATTATCGATCACGTCTAGACAAAGCGCCTCAGGGCGATCTTTTTCGTCTCCGTCACCGATGGGCACCGTACGAGATCTCCAGCAACCCCCGTTATCGCAGCATTTCAAGGCTCCTAAGGTGTGAATGAATTGGTGGTGAGGATACTCCGCCCATTGAATAGGTTCTCTCCCTCCGGCAACAACAACGCAAGCTCTGTTTCGGGGGCGTCCTGGCGGTGTTTCTATCGCGGCGGCAAGGTGCATCAGGAGGCTAATGGAACTGAGTGCGCCGTGGGCGTGATACATCAAACAAATGAGTTGGCGAAGCGTTGTGGCTCCACGTAGGTCAATAGCTCCTTCTAAAGCTGGGTGATGATGGTGAGCTTCGCCAACTTGAACAAACTCTAGCTTGTCTCGGAAGTGATCTACCACCTTTTGGTAGCGCTTGTTACTCCACCATTTGATGGTGAAATCCATTTTCCCCCCGGCCGTAACTAACCAAAAAGGCTTCATTCTCTCACCGCTGTCGAATTGGGTGAACCATTCTTTTTCTTGTTCGGAGATATGAATATCTCCGTGAAAAGCTGTAGGTCGGATTTCCACTTCTAGCTTTGCCGAAAGAAACTGCATAAAGCCATGGACAAAGTGATACGGAAGCTGGTTGCTCTGATGGATCAATGGATAGTGGCACTCTATGAGTTCCACGTCGGGTTCGCTCTCATCAAGCGCAGTGATGTAGGGGTTATTGAACCAAAGATCTGGGCAGGGTGTTCGGACATCCGTGACAAACTGGCCCGGATGATTTAGGTGTAAGTCTCGGACAGCCGCCGACAACATAACGATGTCACCCGGCGACTGCCAATTCTTAAGAATTAGTTTCCTAACCGACAAGCTAACTAGCCACTGGATGAAGACGAACTGGAGCTAGATGAACTTGAGGAGCTGGATGAGCTAGAAGAACTTGACGAACTGCTGGAGCTTGATGAAGAGCTAGAGCTGCGTCCCCCACCATTGCCACCACAACCAGCCAACGTCATTCCAGCAGCGAGTGCACCGCCTGAAAGGGCGAGGAGGAATGTTCGTCGATCGATTCCAGGTTTGGATTGTTGATTTGAATCTGCCATAGATGCTCGTTCCAATTGTGGATTTCTGAGTGATCAGAAAAGAGAATCACTTCTCTACAGAGACAATTATAGTCAAATAGAACTGAAATTAAAAGTGGTTAATGGCTTACGGATGACTTTATCTCTGTCCTAGACCAGTTATCACAGTTTCCCGAATTGTGTTCTGAGTCACATGTAAGAAAGTGAAGTTGCCTTTTCAGGCAAGAGCACGAAATGTGATAGTGGTCAGTACTGTATAAATTGCTGGCTTCTGTATCGTAATCCTCGCATCATTACTAGATTCAAAAAGGCGGGTGGCCCAAGGGCGGATCTTTAGGCTCAATTATTGCCTCATACTTCATACATATCTTCTCAAAAGGCTTTGCAGTAATTAGGCATTACCTGTCGAGGCAGGTCACCAAAATGATACAAATTAAGAAAACATTCGTCCTTGCATTTGCCGCAGTATCGTCATCTGCATTCTGTGCAGATCTCGGTTTGGCAAACAATTTTAATGCGTTTATCTTCGGCAACGCCACCACATACGGTGGACATAGCCAAGGATCTATTGCGGTGGGCGGCAACTGGAACATGAACTATGAGGCGCAGCAGAACAGTTCTCCCCGCGCCAACTTACCTACGGCCCCAGATGCAGGTATCTATGTCGGCGGAAATGTCATCACCAACAGCTACGCAAAGGTTCTTCGTGGCAATGCTTACATCGGAGGATCGTTAACTGGCTCACTAGATATCCAGAATGGCTACAACCTCTACCAAGGTGATGCTTATGTTAAGCAAAGTGATTTTAGCAATCAATATCTCTACTCAACGGGGCAAGCCTCGGCGATGGCTGCTCTGAGTGCGATCACAATAGGATCTTTCGAAAACAACCTGAACATCAACCTTGCGAATAACAATCTCAATGGTGCCTTAAAGGTTTACAATCTAGATGCTTCTTTGTTCTCTGGCAATCTCTCAAAGTACGCAACAGTTAATTTTTCCGGATTGACTAACGACACAACGATTGTCATGAATGTTCTCGGATCGGGGCCGATTGATTGGAACTGGACGATCAATGGAGGAGTTCAGAGCAAGATTGTTTGGAACTTCCTTGATACAGATGTTCTCACTTTAGGTCGACAACTCCACGGTTCAATCCTTGCCCCAGACACTCATGTTATTCAGGACTCTGGAAGTATCGACGGGACGTTGATTGCCGGACAATGGACGAACCTTAAGGGGCAAGAACTCCACAGCGTTCTCTTTATGGGAGATGCTCCGGCCTCTAGCACACCTGTGCCAGAGCCAGCAACTATGGCTGTGATGGGACTAGGTATCGCCAGCTTCCTCCGCAAGAGACGCAAGGCGAGTAACTAACTCGAGTTACTTTGGCTTAGGCGCAGCGTTCATCTTATCCACATAGGGTTTGATGAACGCTTGTGCATCTTGCTTGTTGGAAATCTTGGGCATTTCCAAGGCATCCAGGGAACCCTTTCGGGCTCGAACCCTATTGATGTCCAAGCGACCTTCCATAGCGGTATTCAAAGCCTTATCTAGGACGCGAGCGCATTCTTGAGGGGCATGAAATCCCATGCCATTATTTGCCGCAACGTAGTCCCAATACATTTGAGCTTTGCTAACGGCTTGGCGCGGCTTATCGAGTTCTTCTTCGCTGGCCCCAAGCTTCATCGCGTCCCCGATCTCTAGATGCAATGCGGTGATAGAGGCTTCAGCACGCTTCAGCATTTCTCTGTGCTTGTCTTGCATTGCCTCGACACGGCTTTTGATATTGTCTTCGCCCCATCGGTGGCAAACGCCGCAGGAGTTTGCAATGTTTTCCAGAGGGCTTCTGATCTGGTGATCGGTGTATTTGATACCACCCTCAGATTTGTAGGGCATGTGACAGTCGGCGCAAGATACATTGCGATAGGCGTGGATTCCCTTGGTGTACACCTCGTAATCCGGGTGTTGCATCTTGATCATTTTCGCTCCCGAGATGGCATGAACAAAATCGACATGTCCAGTCCGTTTATAGTAAGCCTCCATGTTTTCGGCGGCTAACCCTTCATCCCACGGGAAGGTTAGGTGCTGCTCCTTCTTGCCTTTGAAGTAATACTCAACGTGACATTGGGCACAGACGAGGGAGCGCATTTCTTGGCGAGAAGCTTTGGTGATGTCTTTCCCTTGACGATCAAAAGCTTCTTTCAATGCAGGACGGCTAATTTGTAAAGCCATCGTTTCATTGTTGTGGCAATCCGCACAACCAATTGTGTTCTTGATCTCTGACTTCATGTCCGAGAATTTGGCTCCGTAAAACTTTTCTGGTCCAAATTTATCCATCATACGGGGCACATCTGGGCTCTTGCAGGTGTAGCAAGTTGCGGGCGAATGCTCCGAAATTCTGGTTGTTGAATTCACATCTTCTAGGGCGTAGAAATGCCCTCGAGGTGCATTGTATTGCTTGGCGAAGGGATACCCTGCCCACATGATGACGGTATTAGGGTGATCAGCCAGGTGATCCCTAGACGCTGATCCGCCATATTTGGTCCGAGTAGACATTGTCTTTGTGGCCAGCCAGCTATCGTATTCGCTGGGGAAAGAGGTGCCCCATACAGCATTGTCAGCTTCCCATCTTGCGATTGGCTTCATGAATTGGACTCGGCTTGAAATCGCCTCACTCTTGCGCTGGGTCACGCTGGCGCTAAGCGCCCCGATTGCAAATGCACCGATTGCGCTGCAAGTGAATAGGATCCAAGGGACAATCGTTTTCTTTTTTGCTTCGCTCATTTTGTATCTTTTCGCTGCCACTTGAGCAGCCATTCTGGGAAGGTTGTGGAAGGCGGAGGCACCGCCGCATTTGGACTTGAACTGAGACTGTGAAATCTTCCGTGAGGAACTTCACGGTGGCAATCTATACAAGACCGGTCAAAATCGTGTCCAACCGGGGTTACAGCCTTGTCGATGACCGATTCATGGCATCGGATACAGTTTTCTTGGATAACTTTTTTGGACGCTTCGATTGGCTCAATCACCTGGCGTTCTAGCCGAAGGGTGAAGAGCGCTGAGTGTCGGAGTCCATCATTTGCCTTGAACCAATACTTGCGCCAAGTGCTGTCATGAGGCACATGACAATCGTTGCAACTAGCGATCTGAGCATGGCTCGAGCTTTGCCAAGAGGCGTACTCTGGCACCATGATATGGCAGTTAATGCACGCCTTTGGGTCATCTGATAAGTAGCTAGCAGCCTCGGATATTTGCGCGAGATAGATTCCTCCACCCACGCACATACCCGCAAAGATTAGGCCCGCAAACCTAAATCCTTTTGGGAGTCCGTTTAACGTAATCCAAGCAAAAATCCTAGGCACTCTCGCCTAGTGTATCGCAAGAATCATCAAAAAGGACTATTTGTCATCAGAATTCACTACTTGTCGTGCGGGCCCAGTCGCCAGAAGATACTTTCCAATCATTTCCGAAGAAGCCGGTTAGCCGGACACCCTTTGTGCCTTCGATAAGGGCTTCCGGTCCATAGACAATCAAATCTGGAAAAGCGGCACCGCTGGTGAAAATAGGGACTCGATCGCAGAGTTTCATGCCTATCAAATCGGTGCCGCCGATAACCGCTACGCTTGTACGGTCACTTCCTTTTCTCGGACGAATGAAGTAGGCTGAGATCGATTTTGAATTCTCTAGGTTGTGGCTTCCATACCGTAAGCCGTTTCGGGAGAGGACAACTTCATCATCTATGAGTTTGGAATAAGCCTTATTGGTATCGGCGTTTCCGTACAATATGTAGTTGCGATCCTCACTCTTTTCCGTGATGGATGTATCAGGAATGATGTCTACAGACCCATTGCCTCGGTACCAAAACATTTCTGCATCGTAACGTGCCTTTGCATAAGACCATTCTTGCTCAGCCGCACTTCCCCCGGTTCCATAAACCAAAGCAAAACGATTCTTGAAAATGTCCTTAAAGCTTCCGTATCGCTCCGGATTTTTGTCGGAAGGTCGTAGAGAAGAGCCCACCGACCACTTGCCGTCTTTCTTGTAGAGAAAGATTCGGTTGATGGTTGGCTGGTTGGGCTCTAGTTCTTGTCCATCAATCTTTAAAGTGATTTTCTTTGCATCGGCGAGGGCGCCAATTGTCAGAGACATGGCGGCGATGTTTTCGGTAGTGCCTTCAAATCGTGCAAGCTGTGGAAACGCTTGTAGTCGCGCTCGACTAAACACAAACGGCTTCTCTTGCTGATGAATATGAACCCAGTGGAGTTGAGATGAGATTCCTGGTGAAGCAGTGGTGAAATCCACTTCGCGTACCTCACTGATTCGCGGTAGGCGGTTTCGGCTAAAGAAATCGAAGATCGGCGCAAAATCAACCGCATCGGAGCCTGGTTCTGGATTAGCATCCCACCAATGTCCTGCCCCTTTTTCTTCCCACCATTGTAAGTTTTTGTGGTCACTGAGGGCTTCGCGCATTTGCCGAGCTTGTCCGACAGGCACATTATCGTCGGCGTCGCCATGAAGGATGTAAATACCTCGATTTAGGAGGTTATTCTTCAGGCCAAGGGTATCACTGCCCGATCCTGCTCTTAGTAGCATTTGTTCGATCGGCGTCGGGTTGGCGTATTGCTGTCCTCCGGCGTAAGTCTGGAAGCTAATCCAACCTGCGCTTGGGGCAATCGCTGCGAAAAGATGAGGGTAATGTGCGCCCAGTTGCCATGTCCCGTGTCCACCCATTGAGTGTCCGGTTAAGTAAATTTTGGTGGGATCAGGTTTAAGCTCTTCTTTGGCGAGAGCAAGCACTTCGAGAGCATCTTGACGACCGATTTCTTCCCAATCAAAGCCGTAAGGTCGTCGGTTTGTGGGGGCGACAATATGTCCCCAAGCTTTCTGAGAATAGGCCTCGGCTTGCCCTAAGGCCTCAACGCTTGCGCCATGCAGGCTAAGGAAGAGAGCGCGCTCTTCAATCGTACTGAACGCAGGATTGACAGCGTAATACTGAATGCTTCCATCAATTTGGCTCACAAATGTTCGCTTATACACTTGCCCAGGTTCACGGACTCGAATATCTAAACTGGCGGTGTCAACCAGTTGATTGGCAATGTTGAGCTTCAAGCCAACTTTGCCATCGGCAACGGGGGACAGCAATACTGCGACCTTGCGGGCACCAAAAGCTGGGACGGGTCCAAAGGCGGTTGTGGTTTCTCCCGCTACAACGGAACCAGCGATGGGTTTATTTGTAGTATTCACGACAACGACTCCCGCCCAAACTTTGTCTGTCTTCCCCTTGATCAGGTCTGGGGTGGTGAGGTCTCGCATATCAAAGAAGATTGGCTTCTTTGGTTCCACAAGCTTGGCTGACAATCGTCCCCTGCCGCACATGAAGAGCAGTTCATTCTTGCCTCTCTTGAGTTGAATGGGTAAGGAGGTGTAGCCGTAACTATAAGGATCACCGGTACGGGGAACTCCATTGACATACACCAAAGAGTGTCCGGTGGCTTCTAGCAGAACAACCCGATTGGAAGGTGAATCGACAGTTGTAAATACGTAGCCCCCGGCGGTGGCTCCGCCTCGAAACTCGCCGTCGCCGTTTGCTTCAAGCTTTGTCCAGCCCTCTTTTCCATCTACCGGAGCCTTCCAGGTTCCCGATACGATCTTGTGCTCAACCGGATCGGTGTGAACAGCGGAGCGACGTCCACCGGGGATTCGTGTTCCGATGCCTTGTCGGATGACAATATCTTGAGCTTGGGCAACACCAAGGATGAGAAGAGGAAGAAGACTAAGCCGCTTCATGTTAATGAAAGGTTAGCATGGGCTGTCTAGTTCCCAGGATCAGTCACCGTCATGCTTGCTTGCTGGCCTTGTTCGCATTCGTGCCCATTCCCGAATCTCTGCAATATCCTCTTCCATCATCCGACTGAGGGGCACAACGACCTTTGCTTCTTCTATCAAGTCTTTATGAGAAAGCTCGCGACCGGCATCGAAGGCCACAAACAGGGCTCCGACGATCACTTGCTCAATCTCTGCACCGCTAAATCCAAATGTGACCTCTGCGAGTTCATTAAGCTTGTATTTCTTAAGATCTCGTCCACGCTTCTTTAGGTGGATCGCAAAGATATCTTTGCGTTCGGATTTATCGGGAAGGTCAACAAAGAAAATTTCGTCGAATCGTCCCTTTCGCAGCATTTCTGGTGGAAGCTGGGAAACATTGTTTGCCGTTGCGATGAGGAACACTGGGGCAGTCTTTTCTTGCATCCAAGTGAGGAATGTTGCAAACACGCGAGCCGTTGTTCCCGAGTCCGATACAGCGCCTCCCGATGCCCCCGCAAACCCCTTCTCAATCTCATCTGCCCATAGGATACAGGGAGCTACCGATTCAGCGACGGTGATCGCTTTTCTAATGTTCTCTTCGCTTTGTCCAACTAAGGAACCAAAGATTCTGCCGACATCGAGTTTCAGCATGGGCAGGTTCCAATGGGCGGCAATCGCCTTGGCGATTAAAGATTTTCCGCAGCCCTGTACACCTAAAATGAGGACGCCTTTAGGCGCAGGAATGCCAAATTCTCTGGCCTTGTCGGTAAAGCTATTGGTGCGTTTCTCTAGCCATTCCTTTAGCATTTCCATTCCGCCAACATCCGACATCTTGTTTTGAGCTGGGTAGTACTCCAGCAGTCCACTCTTGCGAATGATCTGCTTCTTCTCCTCCAAAACAACGTCCACATCAAAGTTCTTTTTCTCAACCAGACTGCGAGCGAATACAGACTCAATTTCGTCCATTGTCAGTCCCTGAGCTGATTTGACAATGAGTTCGCGGGCAAGCGGCTCCAGTTTGGTATCTACATTGGGATTGTCTTTTACTGCCGAGATGACTTCATCTAGCTTTGCCTCGATCTCATCGGAAGCAGGCAGGGCGAAGTCCACGACAGAAACATCCTTTTCCAAGTCAGTAGGCAAGCTTAGGGAAGGTCCCATGATAATTAGGGTCTGAGCCTTACCGCGAAGGCGGATAGCCAGGTCTCGTAATAGGCGAACAACCCGGGTGTCCCGCATATAGGGGTGAAAGTCTTTGAGAAGGAACACCGTAAAGTCGGCAGACTCGTGGATCAAAGCAAGTGCTTCTAGCTCACCAGGCAACGATGTAGGCTTCGCGGGACCACTGGTGCGATTGACGTTAGGCTTCATCCCTTGGGTGATCGACCAGGTGTGCAAAGTTCGATTAAGGTTTTTGCACACCTTCTGCAGGGCTTCCTCCACGCGTCTTTCTTCCCAACTTACGATATACAGAATGGGATATTTAGCACGGATAAGGATGTCGATCTCTTGCGAGGCTTTCACGCGCTTGATGCTACCGCAACCTTCATAGGGTCCTGTGTCTGATCTCTCGGCACATTTTTTTTGTTTTGTAGGTTGCAAATTAGTGCGATTTCACGCATCTACCCCCTTTGTTAAGGCATGATTGAAAACCGATAACTTACTAGCAGTCGGCTGGGTCGCTGCTTGTTTGTGGGAGTTTATGAATGTCACTCTTCTTTGTGCTACCGGCGAATGCTGACTGGGACTTCAAGCCAGTCTTTGATCTACGCGAGCGATTTGAGCGCCGCATCGACAAAGACTTCTCCGAGTCTGGATCAGATAATCGTTCCGATCTGTTCTCACGTTGGCGTGTAGGTGTTGATTTCTCCTACAAGAAAGACGTCAGCGGCCGGATCATGTACCAGTACGCGCACAATCTGTTTTGGACTGCCGCCGAGAATGCATCTCTGGAGCGAAGCGACTTGTTCTTAGCCTATGCGGATTTTAAGGCTCTTGAAGGCAAGGTTCGGATTGGTCGCCAGAGCTTGGCTCTTAGTAGCGAGCGGTTGCTTGGTTTATCAGACTGGGGCAACACCGGGCGATCCTATGACATGGCTAGATGGACCGGCAAGAACTGGGATCTCTTTGGAGGCCGGCTTGCAGTGAATGGCACGCCATCAAAGGATGCCTATATCGCGGGTGCTTTGTATTCCGGCAAGTTTGGCGATACGCTTTTGCTCTATCGGCATGATGAAAAGGGAAGCTCTCACGATGATATTTACACCCTTGACCATGTCTGGAAGTACAAGAACGGAAAATGGTCGGGAGAAGCCGAGCTTGCTGGTCAACTCGGTCGTACCGGTGATCAAAAACTAGAGGCTTGGGCAGGAGCGGTGAAAGTCAATTACCAAAAGGATGCCAAGTGGCGATTCTATGGCGAATTGGCGGCGGCCAGTGGTGGTCAACGTGGCGATACGGTCTTAACCTTCGACCAGAATTACGCTTCTAACCATTCACGCTACGGCATTATGGATATGCAAGGTTGGCGCAACATGACAGGCTTGGCACTCGGCGCCAATTATAAGCCAACCAACAAATTGGCGGTAAACCTGGAGTATCACAAGTTCGGCCTTTGGGCAGCGGATGATGCTTGGTATAGCGATGGTGGAAAAGCCAACTCAGGGTTTAAAGACTCGTCAGGGGAAAGTGGAAAAGATGTCGGACAAGAGTTTAATCTCTGGGCGACTTATAACCTGGACACCAAGAGTTCTCTAGAGGCTGGAATTGGTATCTTCAAGCCCGGCAATTTCATAGATAGCTTTGCTGGAAAGGGCGATAGAGATCAAGTCTGGGGCTACCTTCAATATCGCATTCGATTCTAGACAATTAGTTTGAGATGCAGAGGGTGAAGGTCAAACGATGTTCACCCTCTTTTGATTCTAAATATGATGAAATCTGTCGACTTTAATCAAAATCAAATTTGATAATCGCAATGTTTCCTATTTCTGAGTATTCATTCTCGTGATGAATACGTGTGAATGCTTAGCCACTGCGTGTAATAGGTCGCCTTATTCCTGAAACTACGGAAATTTGTATAGTCTTATTGAACTAATGTGCAGATGTTCTATACAGGTTATCTAATCAAAACCGATAATAAGTATATGGGTTTTGGAAGATGAACAGGATTATTAATATTTCAGTTTCGAAGAAGCTTTGGCTTATTGTAGTCATTTTCTGTCTAGGCTTATCAATTGTTGGCATTGGCTCTTTGTCTGCGACATCCAAGTTGTCCGAAAACATGACCTTCATTGCCGAGGGCTCAGTAAACAGGCTCCTCGCACTCGCCACTATCAGTCAGGAAGCGCGACAAACGCGCACTCGCGAGTACCGCTATATCGTCGCCGCAAATGACGAGAAACGCGCTGGGCTGATGGAAGACATGGCGAAGAACATTTCGAATACGCGCAATGCGATTGAAAACTATTCGAAGTATGCGAGTCAGCCAAGTGACAGTGAGAACGCTAAAAAGCTGAGCGAATTGTGGGCGAAGTATATCGTGTATCACGATACTATTCCGGCAGTTTGGAAAGACAAAGGCGAGAAAGGCGTTACGGAATTACTAGAGAAGACTTCTCGAGATACATTTGTAGAACACTTTATTCCGTTAGTTGAAGAGATGGGTGCTTGGAACAAAGACCGGGCCCATCTATATACAGTTCAAGGCAATCAGTTAGCGGCATCTACAAAAAGCCTAATCATGTCCCTATGGGTTCTTTGTATTGGCTTAGGGGTCAGCCTTTCTTGGATGGTTGTTCGCGCAATCATGACAAGCATCAGTACACTGAAACAAGGAGTCGAACGACTTCGAACTGAGCAGGTTGCCAGCCTAACCGGGGCAATGAAAGCGCTCGAAGATGCGAATTTAACTGTTTTAGTTAATACCAATGCTCAACCCATTTCTGTCTATGGAAAGGATGAGCTAGGACAGATGGCCAACAGCTTTAATCTGCTTCAAACCCAAGTTTCAGAAGCGATTCATTCTTATGAATCAGCGCGTAAATCTCTCACCCAGCTTGTAGGTGATGTGCGACACAATGCGGATCGTGTTGCAGAAGCTAGCCGAGTATTGGCAGATGCTACTGAGCAGTCCGGTCGATCAGCAAATGAAATCGCTGAAGGTAGCGAGAAGTTAGCACACAGTGCTACTGCTGCTGCGGATGCAATGGACAGATTCCGGTCCGCTATCAATGAGATTGAAGAGGGCAGCAATCTCCAAGAGCGTTCTGTTCAAAAAGCCAATGCGAATTTGGATACAACAAAGGAATCTGTAGATACAGTTGCAGCAGCAGCCACACAGATGGCCGCAGCCGCTCACAGTGGAGGCCAAGCCGTCCGAGAGACAGTGGCCTCGATGGAATCCATTCGAGATCAAGTATCTACAACGGCAGAGAAAATCCAAAATCTCGATGAGAAAGGTCAGCAAATTGGCCAGATTGTTTCAACCATCGAAGCAATTGCCGAGCAGACAAACCTCTTGGCCCTCAATGCGGCAATTGAGGCGGCTCGGGCCGGTGAGCATGGTCGTGGCTTTGCGGTCGTCGCAGATGAAGTGCGCAAGCTTGCGGAGCAATCCAGTTCGGCAACCAAAGAAATTGGTGCGCTGATTCAAAGTGTGCGAAGCACCGTTACCAATACGGTTGAAGCCATAGAGCAGGCACAGGGGCGAGTCGACGCTGGTACAAAACAGAGCCAATCAGCCGGTGAATCATTGCAGGACATCGTTGCGTCAGCAACAAAGGTCGCGGAGCAACTGTCAGAAGCCGCCAAAGCGGCCTCTGCTTTAGATTCGGCGATGGCAGATGTTCAGGCAACGACTGAGAGAACGGCTCAACTGACCACAACGGTTTCCCGCGATTCTGTTTCTGTGTCTGGCGCAATCGAAGAGGTTGCTTCCATTAGCGAAGAGACCGCTGCGGGTGCTCAAGAGATGAGTGCATCTACAGAAGAAGTAGCTGCGTCCGCATCCGAGCTGAATCTTTTGGCTGGAAACCTCAGAGAGTCGGTGGCATCTTTCCGAGTTGAGGAGTCTAGCGGGCGGTCTCTACGAATCGCGGCTTAGCGATAATCCCAACTGTTCTCCCAAACGAGGGCAACTTAAATTTGGGGGGACAGATATCGAACGTTCGAGAGTTTGCGACCGTTTACGTTCCTAGAGTGATTTTACCGAAAAAACTTGTGTCAAAAATCACTCTCTTGCCTTGGGGCTTGCTGGATTTCTGAATAGATAATTTCATCTCCAAAAAGCCGGTGAGATGTCGTTAAGATTTCTCCGGCTTTCCCGTATATGGAGGAAAACCCATACCCATACCAAGGCTGCTCTTGGTCGACACTCCAATTAGCTCCAATGACGTAGTGTCCGAAAGGTTTGATACGAGATGGGAGTTTGTGCCAGAACCAGTCCGCAGGGTGGCTATCGCTGACCCAAGCAATGGGATACAGTAAAGCCCATATCTTCTTGGGTTGATATTTCTCCAGTATCGTATGGATGTCAAAGCAGATGGCTAGCCCCACTCTTCCGTATTCTGTGTCGAAGACTTGAACATTGCGGTCTCCTGGTGTTGCCCAAGACTTCTCTGGATAGGGCCAAGGTGTGAGTTTTCGATAGTGGGCGACGATATCACCCGTTGGAGTGGCTAGACAAACTGAATTGTAATACTTGGGATTTTCTCCTCCAGTGGTCTCCACTAAAGGAACCGTGATATAGATTCCGAGCCGTTTCGCTGTTTCCGCAAAAGCCTTGGTAGATGGGCCGGGGATGGTTTCCGCCGCTTCCTTTGGATGTCGACCCGTGAACTTTGGCTCCATTGGCCAACCATCGAGTCGCCAGTTTACGCGTAGATCCTGAGATAGATAACCTGTGATTGCGGCTTCGGGAAGCACAACAATTTTGGCACCTGCCTTAGCGGCCTCTTCCGTTAACCGTAGTAGTTTCTTGCGATTCTGAGCAACCGCTCCTAAATCTGACGAGCATTGAATGGCTGCGACCTTGACTGTTGGCGAAGATACAGCATCTCCTGGAGATTGGCTGAGAATCAAAAAGGGAATCAGGGTAAGCACGATAGCAACGACGCCCGACGCTCAACTTGGTTTTGTGAAAAATGCAAGAACAAGACAGAACACCTTGTCAGTCCCTCAGTGCCAAGACGTCGTGCCCCAAGCTTGACCTACTTCTTAATTCTGAAGAGAATCCCTTTTGAAGAAGTGGCAATGCCACGATTAACGCGTTGCAACCGAATTCGCCTCTACAGGGCCTTCTGCGACAGCCTGAAAAGATAGCTTGCGCCCGAATAGCCACTTATCCAACCGTAGCCATGCTAGGATTCGAGCTGCAATAAGGGTGAGCACCAGAACCATACCGAAAATCCAAAATGGTGTGAATGGTACGAAGTCGAAGAATTTTCCGATGGTCGGCCCTCCTAAGAAGTAGAGAGCCATTGGATGAATAACGAAGATAGGCAGTGAAAGCGAGCCGAGATACGCGAGGACTTTGGCGATATTGGCATCTTTTCGAATTTTTTGGGCCCAGGCTAAGAGGATGAGAGCGGCAGTGGTGGCGTAAACGCTGAATGCGATATTGAGAACCAAGCTCACCACTTTGCCATTGCCAAACAGCATCGCCGACTTACCAATATAGATTCCTCCACCCACCAGGAAAAGCGTATAGGTTGGAATTCGGATGCTTTTCCATAATTTCTCCCAATCCGACCAGTTCAGTCCAACCCATGTTCCGATCAGAATCGCCGGAACATAGCTAAAGATCAGTGAAGCAGGGGCAGGGAATCGGAAGTAAAACGATTGAAGGCAGAAAAACGCTAGCTGGAGTGTGACGGCGGTCAGCACGGTGGTGGAAAACTTAGGTTGAAACTTTTTGAAGAGTGTCAAACACAAAGGAATCAGCAAGCTGAGCTGAATTAGTACGCTAAAGAAATAGAGATGGAAGAATCCCTTCCCCCAGACGTATGCGTTCCAGCGTATCTCTGGGTCCAGTACGATGTTAGGAGCGGTGGTCCATCCAAGCACCGGGACCTGATAAGTTGTGGGCACGATATCGCTTCCAACTCTTATAACCAAGAGTCTGAACACGAGGTAAATGGTGGTCCACAAGACAAATGGGATCACCGTGGTCGTCACTCTGCGAAGATAGAATTTTCGATAGTCAGGCTTCTCTCTTTTTGCCAGCCCGCGCACCAAGAGTAAGGCCGAAATCATCAAGAATGTAGGGATGGCAAAGTGGAGGATGCGGTTGGAAATCGTCATCACCCACCATTCGATCGAATGATATGTTGTGAACTTTCTCGCGGAGAAGGATAGGGTGTGGTGCAGTAGCACCTCCACAATGCCGATGCCTTTCAAGATATCGAAAGTCACATCTCGAGCGCTGGACCTTGGAGCTTCTGCCAAATTCACACTGCCATTTGGCGAATGATCCCCCACATATAAGAGGACGAACAATTGCCTGAATCGCTTCTCGTATCTGAATAACTTGTCCAATATGGACGAAAGATCGTAGTTTCTCAAACAATCTCCGTTAAAACAGTATTGCAACGGTATTCGATGCTGTATGCTGTCAGATACACCAGGGTGAGGCCCGGGGGTCCTAATGGGAGGAGACACAAATGCCTGAATATCTTGCGCCAGGCGTATTCGTCGAAGAGATCGATAGTGGCAGTAAGCCAATCGAGGGTGTAGGCGTTAATACAGCGGCGTTTATCGGCTATGCGAAAAGTGGTGAGTTTAATAAGCCCACTTTTATCAGTAGCTGGAGCGATTTCTGCCGAGTTTTCGGTGAAGATGATGAGACGGTTTTAGCCGCGCTCTCAAGCGAACTTGACAAGAGTACGGTTGAGATTCTGTCGGCCAAGAGAGCTGCGAAGAAGGGTCTGTTAGAGTTCGCTCAACAGGCAGTCAATGCAATGGTAGCCACGAATAAGGCGAACGGGGGCGGCAACGGAAAGGTTGGCTCTTGGTCCGAGTTTGTGAAGAGATACAACATCTCATTAACGGCCTCGCCATACATGGAAGGCAGCTATCTGGCCTACGCGGTTCGAGGCTACTATGATAATGGTGGTGGACGAGCCTACATCGTTCGCGTTGCCCGCGATAAAGACTTAGAAATCTTCAATCGAGAGGCGAAGGCTGCTCTTCCCGAGCCTGCCAAAAATGCTACCGTAGCGATTGGCCCATATAGCGTAAAGGCTCTTGAAGCTGGTTCTAAGGGTAACTCCGTTTCTGTAGAGATTGAGCACCAAGGCGAAGATGGATTCTCCGTCAAGGTCAATGGCGATGGCAAGACTGAAAGCTTCGGCGATTCTAAGCCATTGACTGCCGCTAACTGGAAGAGCTCAATCAAATCAAAGCTAGTTGAGTTCACCACGGCAACTGAAGTGGAAACTCGCCCTAGCGCTGGTGTCTTCTCGCTTACCGGTGGTCTAGAAGCTTCTCAGCCGGCAAATCTGGCTAACCTGCCTCTGACGGCGGAGTTGAGCAAGGTTCAAGTTGAGGACTTTGTTGGAGACGAAGCTCGCAGAAGTGGTCTTGGCGGTCTTTCGGTCATCGATGATATCAATATGATTGCCGTGCCTGACCTGATGGCTGGTGTTTGGAAGCGCGAAACTTTGGTTGGCGACTCTGCTACCGTCGAAGTATTAAACATTGACGAAAAGCGCAAGCAGCAGATCATTGACGTCCAATCAATGTTGATCAGCTACTGTGAGCGAATGGGTGATCGAATGGCGATCCTCGACCCGATTCCGGGCTTGGTTCCACAAGAGATGAAGGAGACCGTTCTGAGTGCTCCGTTCAGCTGCGATCACGGTCAAGCCGCGATTTACTATCCGTGGATCAAGGTTATGGATCGCGTAAATCCGCAGAGCAAGCAGCAAGTTTTCTGTCCTCCAAGCGGTCACATCATGGGCGTCTATGCCCGTGTTGGTGTGGAAAGAGGAGTTCATAAGGCTCCGGCAAATGAATCACTCATGGGTGCTGTGGCGCTTGAGTTTGATGTCACAAAGCCTGAACAAGAGATTCTGAACCCGAATGGGATCAACTGCATTCGGTCCTTCCCTGGAACCGGTATCCGAGTCTGGGGCGCTCGAACGCTCGCAACCGTTGGTAATCCCAGCTGGAAGTACGTCAACGTTCGCCGGCTCTTCAACTACCTGGAGAAGTCGATGGAGCGTGGTATGCAGTGGGTGGTCTTCGAGCCCAACGATCACGATCTTTGGGGCCGAGTTCGCCGCAACCTCAGCGCATTCCTCTTCACAGAGTGGAAGGAAGGCAAGCTGTTTGGTACGGTGCCCGAGGAAGCCTTCTACGTGAAGTGCGACGCTGAAACGAACCCTCAGGAGATGATCGACCTAGGTCGACTCTATGTCGAGATTGGCGTCAATCCGGTTAAGCCCGCAGAATTTGTTATTATTCGCATCGGCCAGTGGTCCGGCGGTGGCGAAAAGTCCGAAAGTTAAGGAGAATTGAACTATGGCAGAAGGCATAGGCGCATTACGGTTCTATCTTGAAATCGACGGCATCACGGAAGGATTCTTCCGTGAAGTCAGCGGTTTGGATTCTGAAACCGAAATTATCGAACACCGAGTGAGCGGCAAGGGTGGAAACCTGATCGTTCATAAGATTCCTGGTGCCCTCAAGTGGCCCAATATTGTGCTGAAGCGCGGCGTGACCGACGACCGACGACTGCACGATTGGCGTGCACAAATTGAGAAAGGCTTGATCGAAGAGAATCGAAAGAACGGTTCGATCACCCTTTACAACCCGAAGAACGAACCGATTGCTAAGTACACCTTCAAGAAGGCTTGGCCGGCGAAGTTCCAGGGTCCAGCTCTAGACGCATCTAAGAACGAGATTTCCATCGAAACTCTTGAACTTGCGCATGAGGGCTTGGAGCGACAGCAGTAAGTTAGATGGCAAAAGCGCAAAGCGGACTTCAAACTGAGTTCGATTTCATTCTGCCCCGCGGTTATGTTTCCTCAGATGGAACATTGCACCGCAAGGGCAGAATGCGCTTGGCCACAGCGATGGACGAGATTGCTCCTCTGCGCGATCCTCGCGTAAAGGCTAATCCTGCGTATCTCGTCATCATCTTGCTGGCTCGAGTTATTACTCAATTGGGTGAAGTTGAAGTCATTGAGACCGGGGTTATAGAAAACCTCTTCTCGGCTGACTTAGCTTTTCTTCAAGAGTTTTATCGAAAAATAAATGAACTAGACCCTGACCAATTTGGCGAAGGGGAAGGACAGCCGGGGGAATAGTTCGCTACCCCTCGGAGGCACTCTACGAGGAGGTAGCGTTCATCGCCTACCATTTCCACTGGACGCTTGACGATATCCTGAATTTGGAGCACAAAGAGCGTCATAAGTGGGTCGAAGAGATATCGAAAATCAATCGGAAGTTGAGCGGAGACTTCTGAAGTTGCGGAAACTGCTGCGTTGCTAAAATGTTAGGCCTTATAAGAGAGCCCGGCGTTTTAGCAACTCGGCACTTTCGCAATCTCTTACCATGCTTTTCATTAAAACGCTACGATGCCGAGTAACGGTAAAGCAAAGGGAGAACACTAGCCCAACGGGTCAGAATGCTGGCCCTGCTAAGCCGTCTTATCTGCATATGCAGGCTCCACCAACATCTCAAGGTCCATCTGCTGCCCCTGCCCAAACCGCCACAGAAGGGAAAGGCGTGGGGCCAGGGGAGAGAAGAGAGATTTCTAGTAAGGGTGTTGACCCTAATAAAGTAGCGGAAAAGGTTTACCAACTGATGCTTGAGGAAGCACGAGATGCTCGCCGTCGCGGCATGAACTAGAGGCGCATATGCCCATTCCTACCCTTCCTCCTATCCCAAGCATTTCTGAAATCACGGATAGAGCTTGGCGCATGGTGGG
The DNA here is from genome assembly GCA_037190145.1 of Fimbriimonadaceae bacterium. Lineage (GTDB taxonomy): Bacteria > Armatimonadota > Fimbriimonadia > Fimbriimonadales > Fimbriimonadaceae > 55-13. The sequence continues at coordinate 152,170 of JBBCJU010000001.1, read as the reverse complement.
CCCAGTGGTAGCGGTGGGAGAAGACACTGCGGGAAGAGCAATCGACTTTGGTCGAAGAGGCATTGCTCCAGTCATTGAACTTGGCGAAAGGCAAGCCGGACCCATAGTAGATGGGGGCGGCAGGGTTATCGAACGAGGCATTGAGGAAGGGAGCCGAATTCTGGATGCAGGTTCCCGCGTACTGGAGCCTATTGTGGATGCAGGAGGCCGAATCATTGGCCGCGCCATCGATTCGGGAGAACGGCAGCTTCGTGGAATAGGTTCCGAGACCGCAGAACTTGCCGAACAGATTGTTCGTCGCCTCATGCAAGTGACCAATGAGTCGCTTGACTTCATCGTGGATCGGGTTCGACAGTCGGCCACCCGTACCATGGGGCTTGTAGAAGACATTGTTCGAGACTCGGCGATTCAGATTGACCGAGAAGTTGAGTCTGCCTTTAACCTTGCTGAGAACGTGGCGATGGAGATTGCCAATCTTCCCGCTGAGGCTTTGGAGTTACTTGGCTCAGGGGAAGAGGTTCTGCTTAGGGCCAGAGACCGAAGTGCTTCGATCCGTCGCTATGTTGAACGTTTTCGGGCCAGACGTCGAAGTCTGCCGCGACTTGTTGCAGAACGCGTAGAGCACCTCAGTATTGAGATTGAGGAAGAGTTGGAAGCAGACGCGGTCGCTGCGGAAGAACTTGGCCAACGCGTTTATGATGATTCCAGGCGTCTCTTTGAGCGCACGGTCGAAGATGCTCAAAGGTTTGGTGGAATCCTTCTGCGTCAGACTGAGGAAACACGACGTAGAGGTGTGGAACTTAAAGGTTCGATCACGGACGGGGTGCATGCAGTTCGATCTTGGGCAGATGAGCGCATCAATCGAATTATCCACTTTGGTCAAGACAGAATTAGGGCTGGGCTAGCGATTCGAACTCCAGCCGATGCGGAGCGATGGTCATCAGATGCGATTTCTGCCGTATTCAATGTCGCTTCTGAAATTGAGAACGAGGCGCTGACGCGGCCTGAAGAGATAATGAACTTTGGTCGGCGTAGGGTTGCGGATGCCGCCTCTCTTGCGTTTGGGGTCGCTACTCAAGTGGCTACGGCCTATGAGTGGCTCCAGCGCCAAAAGGGACACAACGCAGAGTGGCGACAGAACATGGCGTCAAATCGCAACATGGCGCGAGATTTCTTTTTGGGCCAGTTGGATCGCATGGAGACTCGGGTCCGAAACCATGGCGAGATTGTCATAACCACTGCCCGGGATCTGGGATTTGAGCAGTTTGACGACACATTCGCTGAAGTGCGGGGAATTTCAACCGATATCCAGACAACCGCTTTCGAGCATGGGCAAAGCGTTTGGCGTGAAACGACCGGGTTCCGCACTCTGTTTGATGAAACGCCTATCCTGAATAGCCCACCGACGGTCAAGAACCGCGAACTTCCAACGATAGAAGTTCCCACACGTTCCAATTCGACCCAGGGAATGGCAGAACCTCTTGGGGAAGCCTCAGTTGAGGCTCCTGAGCAAGTTCATGTGAATCGTGCTCGTAACTCCAACGAAAGCGACATTGTAAATCAAGGCGCGCCCCGTACAGGACCCAATCGCTCTCAGCCTTCGGCTCAATCCAGGGCACCTCTTAACCAAACTCCAGACCCACGATCGAATACAAGTGCTGGACAAGAGCGTTCAAATTCAACGACGCCCACAACCACAACGCACCTGCCCTCCAATGCGGAGGCAGCTTCCTCGCCGAGATCGAATGTAGCTTCGCCGAAGTCGGTCCCAGAAACTTCGCATCAGTCAAAAGTGCCAGTAAAGGCCGAAGCTAACAATGCCAGTCCACCCCCGATAGAATCGCAAAAAGTGAACACGGGTGAGGCTTCTGCAAAGCCAAAGACTAAGCCTGCTGCAGCACCCAAGCCTGAATCTCAAGTGCCCAAAGGCATTAAGGTTCCACCGCTTCCCAAGAAGGAAAAGCCGACCCGACAAGAACCAGTATCCGGGCAAAAACCAGGACAAGCTGCCGCAACCCAAGGGCCAGAAGCGAACAAACCCAAGCCTAAGCCTTCGGAGCAACCTTCTCAAGCCAAGCCCAAGCCTGTTGCCGGTGCGGCAAAGGATAAAGATAAGGCGGCAGAAGTCGCAAAGCCGCCCGCTGCTTCCAACACAAGCGTTCCGAAAGTCGCAGAGAGAAAAGAATCCCAGAAGCTGCCTGCGCTTACCAAAGCGGGTGCTGCTGGTATTCAAAAGAAGAAGGCTGAAAGAGAAGAGCCTTCTGATGCGGGCGACTTCAAAAGCAAGATTGTGCAAGCCGGTGGAGAAGGACAAGCACCTGACTCTACGACGCGTTCCGAACTGACGCCGCATCTGGGGTTCGACCCATACATGATGCGATTCCATACGGGGCCTGCGGCACAGGCTGCGGCCAAGTCTCTGAGTGCAGATGCTTTTACCATTGGGACTGACGTTTTTTTTGCGGAAGGCAAATTTGACCCCCGATCGCCATCCGGCATGGGCTTGATAGGCCACGAAGCTACGCACGTTGGGCAGCAACTTGGGCTTACAGGCAATAAGATGCGTTTTCATACCAAAACGGGTGGCGACGCGATGGAGCAGGAAGCTCAAGAGGTTGGCGAACGGATTGCATCCAATCTGTCCTATGGGCAAGGACTTCGTGTCTCGAAATACATTCGAACATACGAGCCAGCAGACGATGAGGCAATCACTCCTCGAGTCCAGATCAGACTTGATCGCTTGAGTATGCAGGCATTAACAAGAGCGGGTGAAATTCTCTCGCAACGTCCGCGTCCTCAGCCTATTCGGCTAGATGAGGTGGAGGTGGATTTTCATGTTGATCTGGAGGAATTTACTGGTGCAGAGATCACGGAAATGTGGGCGCAGGCCATTGTTGCTGCAGTTGAATCAGCACGACCAACTTCACTATCCAATATTCACTCTGAAGAAGTATTAGCGCCTGCTACTCATGTTCTTCAAAAGAAACTTGGCGATCCCGCCCAAGAGCCTGCCGCAGAGCCTCCACCGAAGATAGATCCAGAGGTCATGGCGAGAATCTTAAAGATCACGCCGAACGCCCAAGACAAGGATATGATCCGCAAGCTGCTGGTGAGAGAACATGTGGATGACATGATCTCGGCGAGTAAGCGAAAACAGCTTCAGGATGAATACGAAAACTCAGGCGCCGATATCGGGTCTATTTCTGGTGCCGGAAGCATGCCTCGCTATTCTGGAAACATTCATGACAGTGATCGAGCGGGCATTGAAGCGAAGCTGAAAGAGTACGACATTAACTCGTATGAAGATTTTGTAAAGCTTAAAACGGACTTCGTCTCTGCATTTGAAAAGAAAGGCGTCAACATCGTGACCTATATGCTCGAAGAGAATCTGAAGATTGTCCTTGAGCAAAAGAAGAAGTATCTGTCGCGAGACGCGAAAGACCCTGACGCACCGATTAACTCCATTCGTAAATCAGCCGAAGCAGTTAAGAAGGCCATGGATGGCTATATTGATGCCCTTAACCGAATGGATGTTGTCGTTTGGATGAGAATTGGAGCTCATTCCAACAAGCCAACCTATGGCAACCTGGACTCAGTTACAGACACGATTAATCAAGCTAAGATTCATCCTGACTATCTTCAGCATTTGAAGGGACCGTACGAAAACTTCATGAAAGTGCGCCAATCGCATGGCGACAAACACCCACTTCTTCTGAGCCGTGATTTCAATCCCGATACGATTCTGGATGAGAAGGATGCTGGAGAGTTGGAACTCAAACTATTCCATCACTTTGAAGGGGTTGAGAAAGACATCCGGTACGCCAAAGGCGAGATGTCCCCAAGTAAGTTCTGGGAACTTCATCCGATGATCGAACTTACTCGCAAGCAACTTGGAGTAAGAGAAGGCGAAGGGGCGGCGAAAACTCTAGATGAGTTCCAAAAGAAGAAAGCAAATGACGAGAAGTTCTGGAGCATCTTGCAGGCTGCAGCGGCCATCGCACTTGCCGTTACCGCCATGGTGGCAACCGGCGGTTTGGCGGCGGTCGCGATGGTGGGCTCGGCTGGCTTAAGTGTTTATAGTGCAGCCAAAGCGGCGGACGACTATATGTTCAAATCCGCTGCTGTCAATTCTTCACTTGACCAAGCCAAGCTCATTTCAAAAGATGAACCAAGCCTCCTTTGGCTTGCGATAGAACTCATTGGGGCGGGATTAGATGTGGGTGCGGCGGTCGGAGCATTTGGCAAACTTGCGAAGATCGCAAAGACTGCTGTATCAGACAAGGCTGCCCTAAAAGAACTTGAAGAAACGGCGCGCCAAGCCTACCGAGAGTCAAAGATCGTCAATGTTGCTGAGGACGATTTTGTTGCCCGTCTCCTAGAGACTGCGAAGAAAGGTGTCAATGGGGTCGAGGATATGGTCAAGCAAGCTAAGCTGGCCACCGAACTCTTAGAAGGAACCTCCGCCCGTGCGGTTGCGATTATGAAGGGGGACCGCGTAGCGATTCAGTCACTCGTTACTGAGTATGGTAACTGGAAGGGCTTGATGGGCTCCCTCACCAATGGTGGTGAAGATGCTGCCAAGATGTCCAAGAACATTGGTGCTTGGCGAAATGAAATTGTTGCGGACTTAAAGGCTCGTGGTGCAGCTCCTCTAGAGGACGCCTCGATGGAAGTGGTGAGCGACTTCGACCTAAACGTGGTGGCGAAGGGAGATAAAGGCGCTGGCGAGCGGCTGATTGAGTTCGAAGCGGAGATGGCAGGTAAGTACGGGCCCAAATGGAGCGAGTCGCTCCTGATGAACTTCTATACCGATAAGTCTCAGCTCATGAAGGTGGAAGACGCCTTGAAGATGGTGAGTCCGCAGAAGCGAGCGCAGATCATGGCGCGCGTTACCGAGAAGTCAGAAAAGCTGAATTTCGCCAAGATGCTGGAGCATGCCGGTGATGATCCTGCGGCCATTAAACAGGTAGAGGAACTCATGCAGGCCGCTGGAGTCAAGCACAGTGTTGATGAACTGAAGGCCGTTGCTAAGGAAGCCCACGCAAAGGGTCGCGATAATCTTCTCTTGGATATCGACAAGAAGATTGCCGAGATGGAAAAACTCCCGGCAAATCATCCTAGTCGTGCCGCCAAAGCCGAAGAAATCACCGAACTGCAAATGGAAGCTAACTTCCTTACTCGAGAGGCATATATATCTCCGGCAGCAGTCAAAGGAGGACCTCTTACAAACGCAGAGGCATACACCAATGCACTCTCACAATTGGAGATGATTCGGCACGTGATTCACGATTGTGGTGGTGATATTCTCAAAGCGTGCCGCGAGTATGAGCTGTTTAAGTACATCAACCGCTACACAGCCGCTGCTCAAAAAGCAGGAATCAAGAGTCCGGGCTTAACCTATTTCGAAGGATTATCGGCATACGTTTACAAACGTGCTCGTTCAGCGAACATGGAGACTGGGCACCTGCCGGGAGTAACGCCAGCGGATGAAGCGATGGAGGCGGCGGTAGATGGCAAGTATCTGCTAGATCAGTACAACCAGTTCCGGCAGGAGGTTGATAAGACCTTGCCGCAACTGCGCGAAGCCGCTCAAAAGAATCCTGCCGGAGGTTGGAAGCCAGAGATGAAGAGTCCCAAGCCGAACTCCGGTTTAGGGCCTGCCCCTTCGAAGCCAGCAACCACCGTGGAAGGGCCAAAGAATCTCTACACTCCTCCACCGATGGATCCAGCCAAGGCAGCAGGGTTACCGGCTGCCGCAGTCAAGACAGTGGAAGCCGCACAAAAAGCGGCAGACGGCAAAGGCGCAAAGAACGAAGGCATCATCGGTCCGCAATCGGCAGTCACAAGTGCCGGATTTGGTGCTTCAGCTCCTTACCAAGGAATCGGCATGTTCAGAACTCGTATTCCTGGAGTTAAGAACGAGGTGTTGGTGACGGTGATGCCCGCAGACAAGCGATCACAGTTCGAGCAGCAGATGGCGGCCGCGATGGCTGCTGCTAAGACCGGAATCGGGCCAAAGTTTCATGGCAAGGTAGAAATGGGGGAGAAGAAGTTAGCCTTTGCGATTGATAGTGTTGAAGGGGGATACGCAGACGCCTACAATAACAAGATCGAAGATGAATCTGACAAAGCCATGGCTCGTGGAGATATGATGCGCAATGCTCAGAACATTACGCCTCAAACATTCCAAGATCTAGATGTCTTTAGGAACTCAATCTTTGAATCTGGTTTCTACTATGTAGGCCCGGTGGATGGTTTCGTGACACCGGATGGCAGGTGGAAGCCAGTTAATTTCTACAATGCCACCGCGATGAGCCAAGACACCGTAATTGATGCGGCGCGGAGCAATCATGACCTGCAATTTGATAACCTGAGACATAAATTGATGGAGAATCATATGAAGGCAAAGCAAGAGGCTAAGAAGTAGTACAGAAGGGAAGAGATGGCAGGATCGGACGAAAGAAAAGGGAAAGACGCATTTATCGGACTCAGTTTTTGGGTGGAGATTGATGGGTTGGAAGTAGCCAGCTTTGACGAATGCTCGGCGGTCACCATGGAGACGGAGACATACGAGTATATGGAAGGTGGACTCAACACCTATACCCATAAGCTTCCGGTTCGCACCAAGTACTCCAACATCACTCTGAAAAGAGGGCTTGATCCCGGCGAAGACCTGTTCAAGTGGTACTGCGACACCATGGATTGGTATGCGCAAGGTCCGCAAGGCGCACACAAGAGGAAAAACGTTACCATCACGGTTTACGATCCCACTCGCAAGCCGGTGATGAAATATCACTTGATGAACGCGTACCCAGTGAAGTGGACAGGGCCTGAACTCAAAGCAAGCGCGGGTGCGGTTGCAATAGAGACCTTGGAGTTTGCTCACGAAGGGCTTGTAACGAGGTCAAACCGCTAATGTCAAAGTCCGAGAACCACGATCTGAAGCCACCAACATCGGTCTTAAAGATTGCTGGGTTCTTGGGCGATATTCAAAAGCGTCATGAACTTGGGACCAAGTACGACGTAGGTGATATCTGGGATCAACACTCCATCTCAGTATCGAACATAGCGGACTTTGTCGATTGGCTTCACGTGGAGCGCAAAGAAGCCGTTCCTCCCGAACGTGAGTTGGCCCAAGAGCCACAGAAATCATACGCAAAAAAAAACGAAGAGTCTGAGCCTCGCGAGATTCGGGCTGTTGATGAAGCGCTGGATACCGGTGCTCAGGAACCTGAAATCAACGTTCACCTTTGGAAAGCCATATTCCAACCTGAAACCAAGCGTCGTAGGCGAGAAATGCCCCAATCTCAGCTTGCCGCGAACCGAGCGCAAAGCTTTGCCCAAAACTACAATGGTGGATTGCTCCTTGCTCAGATCAAGCTAACCCAAGAGGCAAGCCAAGAAGCTGCGGAGACAGCGACTACTGCAAAACGGGTCATCGCGCAAGAATCCCAACCCCAGGCTCCGACCCACCTCACACAAGGGCTATCAGCTCAAGCTTTTGGCAACGAAGTTGTGGAGCGCAATGCTCCCGTGACTCCGGTGTGGAATGAACCGGTAAGGCGCGACCTTTTGCCTCACTTCATCGGTCGGGCTGATACCAAGATTCCGGGTTCCTCAGAACCTAAGATGGCTAGCCCCATTGACGTCCCAAAGATTGCCGCAGTCGGGGCTTTAGCAGCCATACCGCAGTTGCAAATGCCAATGGTTCAGGAGTCTGTGCCGACTCAAATGATGGGAGCACCTTCTACGGAACCGATGGTCGATAAGCTTTTCGGCCAAATCACATTGGTTGCTCCTCCTCTTGATGTAAGTCCAAATGCAGGTCAAGGGAGTGCGGTTGGTCTCCGATTTGATTGGAAGGACATGGCGAAGGGAGCCGGGCCTGTTGATTACCCAACCCTTATCACCATTGCGAAAACCCTTCCCGAAGGGTCAAGGATGCTTTATCCAGCAATCGATCCCCGGCAGTTGCGTGGGAGTGCGGTCAATATCAAGCTAGAGCCAAGTGTAGCAGAAGGCTTAGCAGGTCAAGGTTATGGGTCTGAGGCCAGTGTAGATGGCAAGAAATCTCTGCGGAAAGCCTATGACTATGAGGGTGGTATGCCAGCCGTCAGCTTGCTTCCCGCGACGTTGTCTCCGCTGAAAGGTATAGGGCAAAGGCCCATCGGAATGTCTGCCGACAACCTTCCACAGGGGAATGCGGTTCTACTGTCTGAATCTCCCCATCGCACGATGCGATTTCTGGACTTCTTTGGGTTGCCCATTTATCTATCTCCTCAGCTCAACACGAGTCCAGACACAGATCAAGAGATGAAGGCTCGGGTTACCGCCGAATTCTTGCCTCGTGCCCCACTTATATCGGGTCAGGCATTTGGGCAGTTGCGTAATCAGATGTTGGGTGGCTTCTACGGAGTGGAAGCAAAGCCCGAGTTAGGTGCCTGGCGAACCGCTGCTCCAGACTATGATCGTGCGGGGTCTGCTATTGCGGGCTTGCTTGCGTCTCGAATAAGAATGGGCGGTATGGGGGATGGAATCGTCAATCCTAAAGCTGCCATTCCCAAGTCGGCGACAATGCCCCTGAAGTCAGGAGCGACAGCTTTTGGGCCAACCTTTACGCCTAAGTTGCCTGGCTCGGCATTGGCAACCCGTGTGCCGTTGCAAGCCTCTCCATTTCTCCCTCCCTCTATGCCGGAGCCGAGCATCGGTAGTGGTCCTCAAATGACGCCGCATACAGCAGGCACGTCATCGGTGTCTACGATGACTGCTCAACCCATGGGTTTTCGTCCATCCATCCCAAGTATGCCAACCGTGGGACAGGATGCGGCATCGTCAACAAGCCAGAGCGCTACTGCTTCGGTTACTGGGAATGGTTCGCCGATGATGCGTGTGAGCCCTCACTTGCAGATTCCTGCCGAAAAGTCGACGTCAAGCCCACCATCAATGCCTGCTAAGCAATCTGAATCTTCCTCTGGGCCAAGCCATGGTTCAAGTTTGGAGATGCCGAGCATGGCTGCGATGTCGATGCCTGCACCAACCACCATGGCACCACAAACGCAATTCCCACGGCCGATATCTGCCCCTGGGAAGCCAAGAGTTCCGTCAGAAGTGTTGCCTCCGAAGCAATCTGCCCTAGAGCGAACGGTGCCCACAACCACGCCAATGCGTCCGCCGAATATGGCCATCGCTCCGCGTCCAGTTTCCAGCCCCAAATCAGATAAGGATGCAATGGCGGTTCAAACTTCTACTGCCGCTCCTTCTGCGTCCTCCAGTGAGGGTGGCGGTGGTCGAGCGAATGATGTCGCTCAACGCCAGGAAAATGGTATGCCAGGAAGCGAGATCAACTTGTTAGCTACTGAAGTCTGGAGTTTGTTGAAGCGCAAACTCGCATTTGAAGCCCAGAGGTCTGGGCGCTAGAAAGGGAAAACGATGAGCCTAACCAAAGCCACCATCACCAACGTGTACACCAATGAGCGGGTTACCTGTCTCTTTAATCCTGCCGAATACACCATTGCTAAAACGAACAACTGGCAAGCTAGACCGGTTGCAGGAAAGGATGTTCCAAAGTTGGATTTCACCGGCGGTGGAGCCAAGAGCATGACGGTGGAGTTGCTGTTTGACGTTTTCGAAGACCCACTTGGGGATGTTCGAACCCATACGGACAAGCTTTTCAAGCTTTGCATGATCGACAAGAGTCGTGTTAACCAGCAAACAAAGAAGGGACGTCCCCCTTTCATCCTGTTTGAATGGGGAGAGAACTGGCAGTTTAAGGCCGCCATTAGCAGTCTCTCTATTCGATTTACCCTCTTCCGCCACAATGGCGTTCCGGTGCGGGCATTGGCAAATATGACCCTCACCGAAGCCGTTGATGAGAATGATCGACCAGGCACCAACCCTACGAGTTATGCCGAGCCTGGCATGCGTCGCCGAATGGTTCAACCTAAGGACACCTTGGCAGGAATCGCCTTTGATGAATATGGAAGTGCCGCGGCCTGGCGTTTGATTGCCGATGCCAACCAAATCGATGATCCCCTGAGCATCTCAGCTGGACAGATCCTCGCTATTCCGGTTAGAAAGTAAATGCCGATCATATTGCCTGAAACGATTATTCGCTCAACGATCCCCCAGATGAAGGTCCGGGTGAATGGTCAGGACCTGCCTCAAGATGCCGCTAATGCGATCTTGGAGGGTGTGATCGAGTCAACCCTACATCTCCCTGATGCCTGCAGTATTCGAATCCACGATCACGAGTTTAAGTGGCTGGATAGCGATCTTTGGAAGGAAGGGAACTCCGTCATGATCACGGCGGGGCAGGGGCGTGATCCACTGCGAACGATTTTTGAAGGTGAGATCACCACCATTGAACTCGACCTTGCGGGCATGGGGGTTGCAACCATGACCGTTCGATGCATGGATAAAGCCCATCGTCTTCATCGGGGCAAACGTCGTGAAACCTACGCAAACGTCAAGGATTCCGATATCGTCAGCAAGATCGCTCAGCGAAATGGCCTCCAAGCGGATATCGATGCCACACCAACGGTGCACGAGTGGGTTTTTCAAAGCAATCAAACGGACTGGGAGTTTCTGCAGATGCTTGCTAATAGAAATGGCTCTCGGGTCTATCTAGAGGGCGCAGACAAGCTTTGTTTTAAGATCATGAGAGATGCCGATGCGAGTGCGGTGGAATTGGAGTGGGGACAAGATTTACGATCATTTCGAATCCGCGTCAGCAGTTCAAACCAAGTGAACAAAGTGATTGTTCGCAGTTGGGATCCCATAAAGAAGCGCGCGATCATTGGTCAGGCCACCACAGCTCGAGGAGCAGCGGAAATTTCCCAAAGAGGCAGTGGCGCAGCAGCGGCCCGCCAAGCTTTTGGGGATGCCGAGATGGTAGTGGTAGACCATCCAGTTCACAACGAGGCACAGGCAAGATCCATCGCCCAATCCCTTTGCGATGAAATCGGAACGTCTTTTGTGGAGGCCGATGGCCTCTGCTACAACCATCCAGGATTGAGCCCCGGGGATACCGTTGAGTTAAAGAACATCGGAAAGCGATTCAACGGAAAATACATAGTGACCTCCACCACTCACACCTTCAGCGCCGCCGAAGGTTTCGCAACTCAGTTTGTGATTAGCGGAAAGAACCCGGCGACTTTGCTCTCTATTCTTAGAGGGGGGCGTTAACGATGGCAGAGGGCTTTAGCGGAGTTGTGGTGGGGATTGTTACAAACAACAATGACCCAGAGAATCATGGTCGAGTGAAAGTTAAGTTCCCTTGGCTTTCGGATGATCTAGAAAGCGATTGGTTCCGAGTTGCGACTCCCATGGCGGGAGGTGGGCGAGGAATCATGTTTATGCCAGAAATTGATGACGAAGTTCTGGTTGCTTTTGAACATGGAAATCCACAGCGAGGTTTTGTTGTCGGATCTTTATGGAATGGAGTGGACAAGACCCCCATCGCAATCGGCGATGCCGTTGTGGGTGGCAAGGTAAGGCGTCGCCGCATTCAATCTAGAACCGGACACACTATCGAAATGGATGACGAGGATGGAATGATCTACATCCAAACGAATCAAGGTCAGGTCATTGAGCTTCAAGACGGTCAAGGTATGCGGCTTAGTACGGCGGATGGGCAGCAGGTTTACCTTTCAAATGGCGGTGGCGTTGCCATCAAGACTGCCGGAGGAAAGATGGTTCACGCCTCAGATTCTTCGAGTGGGGTCCAAATCCATGATGAGATGGGCAATATCGTGGACATTGATACATCAAGTGGAACGATTAATATCTCTGCAATGACGAACGTCAACATCAAAGGAAATGCTGCCGTAAATATCCAGAGCTCCGGCGCGTTGAGCATTACAGGATCCATGGTGAATATCAACTCAGGAGGCGCGGCTTCAAGTGGTTCCAAGAAGACAAATAACGATCCGTTGAGAGGTAAGGGAAGCAATAAAGTAACGTTGCCCAAGCAGCGTTAGAGAGGCACGTTATGAATTCTAGTGAAACTGTTCCGGTTATTCGAACTCAATCCGGCAAGCTGATCTCGTATGAAGCTGATCGAGATCTCTTGTTAGTTGAAAGTGAGAACGGTGGGTCGTGCATCGTGATCGACTTATCCAATGACAAAGTGACCATCCAAGCCCAGGGCGATATTGATCTCAACTCAAATCAAAAGATTCGTCTTTCAGCTAAGGAAGGAGTGGAGATTCGTACCGAAGGAGAAGCGCACCTAGTAGCGGAGGGAGAAACCATTATTCGCGGGAAAATGGTGAGAATCAATTGATTCTCGTGCTTGAGGTGACTTCCTAGTGCCAACGGGCCCTGCGGCACGCTTAGGAGATATGACCGCCCATGGAGGCCCCCTTGCTCCTGGTCCGGTGAGCCCCAATGTGATTATCGGAGGCCAACCCGCTTGGTGGGGATGCAGTCCCGCAGCTTTGGCGGCCATCATGAACGCCATCTCGACGGCAGTTCAGAATATTGCTACAGCTTCTGCGGCGGCTTCTGCGGCGGCAGGTACCCCTGGAGCCGCTGCTGCCAACGCCAATTTGGCCAAAACGGCGGCTGAAGGAGTGGCTGCTGTGGGTGCCGCAATGGCCGCAAGTGGAGCAAGCATCCATGCTTGCGCAATCGTGAAACTGCTGATTCCGGATGGGCCGGGAATTGATACAACTCCAAGCGCAACCGTTATGTTTAATGGCAAGCCCGCATGCAGAGTGGGGGATACGATTCAGGAAATGAGCAGCGTCAACACCATTGCGATGGGGTGCGTGAACGTGATTATTGGGGGTTAAGGGTTGAATAATATAGTCAAATACTGCCCATGTTTTGGTCTGAACCTTCTAAACAAGCTTGCAAAGCTTGTAATATAACCAGGGGAGGCGAAGTCGGGAATTGAGGGATTCAACGAAGAATTTTCTGGGATCGGGTTGGAAATTTCCTCCTCGGCTAGATAATCGAGGCCGCATAGAGCTTGTTCATGAAGAGCAAGATGTAGAAGAAGCGGTGCGAATGATTCTCGCCACTCGAAAGGGAGAGCGTCCGATGCGTCCAGAGTTTGGGTGTGAAATACATGACCTCGTGTTTGCTCCAAACGATCCAGGAACAAGCGGTTTAGCAAGGCGATATGTCACTGAAGCCTTGCTAATGTGGGAGCCACGAATCGATATTTTGGAAGTAAACACAATGCCTAAACCCGAGAGCGAAAACGTCTTGCTTTTAAATATCCGATACAAGGTCATCTCGACGAACAGCGTTAGGAATCTGGTGTTCCCGTTCTATACCATTCCAGGTGGGGAGTAAGAAATGGCCCTTCCTTCCCCAAATCTTGATGACCGCAGTTTTCAATCGTTGGTAGATGATGCCAAACGGATGATTGGACTTCGGTGCCCTGAGTGGACCGACCATAACGTTTCTGACCCGGGCGTCACGCTGATTGAGCTTTTCGCCTATATGACCGAGACCATGCTTTACCGCATGAACCAGGTGCCGGATAAGAACCATATCCGATTCCTGGACATGCTAGGCATTCGCCTTCAACCGGCTGAGGCTGCGGAAACTGATCTGCGGTTTATGTTGTCGCGGTGGATTGAAGATGACGAGGATGATGCCAATTTTGAAGTTCTGTTGAGGTCTGGCGAAGCGATTGCGGCGACCCTGCGGACTGAGACCGAAGATGCTATCGAGTTCGCGACCAATCGCGACCTGCGGATGACACGTCCCAAGTTGCGCCATGCCATCGCGTTGCCTCGTCGTGAAGCGGGCTCCGGCGAACGAGAAGCCTCAGACGCTCGATCCTTTGATCTCCCCAAAGTATCTTCAGAAGAGCTTGCCGGTTTTCCCATCTTTAGCACTTTGCCCAGTCAAGGGGATTGCTTTTATCTGGGGTTTGATAACGATATCTCCAGTAATGTTGTTCAGATTTACACGGAGTGTCTGACCGCAGCCGCTACCGGATTGAACGAGAATTATCCTGCCCAAATCTGGGAGGTTTGGCACGCCGGATCCGCATCTTGGCGACCCTTGGACGTGGTGGACGACAGGACATTTGGCTTTAACCGAACAGGTTATGTAGAAATCGCTCTGCCGGACAGCCTGACCGACACTACCGTCGCCGGAATCAAGGCTTATTGGATTCGTGTTCGATACACGACTCTGGCGGCAGATTTGCCTCCCAAGGGACCCGATAACAAGAGCCCCGACCCTTATCAAAAGCCGCCAGAAGTTCGATTCATGACGACCCGCACTGTGGGTGGAACGGTATCGGCAACTCAGTGCTCAATCATCCGAAACGAACCTCTAGGGGTCAGTGATGGCCTTCCAGGGCAAATGTTTCAGGTGAAGTACTTCCCGACTCTTGGCCTGCGTCCTGTGGACACGGTTTTAGTGGGACCCTTCGGAGATGCGCCGGATGATATGGAAGGTTGGATCCCTTGGTCAAGGGTAGAAGATTTTTCGCAGAGTGAACCTTCGGATCGTCACTTCACCTACGATGAGTTAACGGGCACTATCGCATTTGGCCCGGTTCTGCGTAACCCGGATGGAACGACCACGCAGTTTGGCGCGGTGCCGGAAAAAGGATTGGTTGTCGGAATGGGTTCCTATCGAGTGGGGGGCGGCGTTCTCGGAAATGTTCGCGAGAACAAAATAACGATCACAAAGGGTTCGTATCCCTACATTTCAACCGTCCACAATCCTCGTCCGGCAACGGGAGGACGTGATCAGGAAACTCTGGATCGGGCGATAATGCGCGCCAAGGAGATTCTAAAGATACGGAATCGGGCCGTGACGGCGGATGATTTCGAGTTCCTTGCCCAAAAAGCCACCGGTGCCGTCGGTCGTGCTCGATGCATCCAACCGATGCTTCATCCAAGTGGAGGAGGCAATTTGCCAAATCCCGGAACGGTTCGAATGCTAATCGTACCGGCGCTTGGGCCAAACATTGAAGTTCCTCGCCCTGAACATCTGCGGGTAAGTCCCAAGACCATTGAAGAAGTTTTATCTTTCTTGGATCAGCACAAGCTTCTGACAACGCTGGTTGAAGTAACCGAACCCGAGTATGTGTACGTATCCTTGGATATTCGGCTGGTGGCTGATCCTCGCGCGAATGCGGAAGATGTTGCTAACCGAGTGCGGCACCGCCTAAATATGTTCTTGCATCCCCTGTTCGGTGGGCCAAGCGGGGATGGTTGGCCATTCCGCAGATCCCTGACTTTGGCGGATATCTATGCCCAGATCGGATCGGTGCGGGGAGTGGCATTCCTGTTGGATGCAAAGATTTACACCTCTCGCGTTTTAAACGCGGACGAAGGCGTATTCGGTCCGGAAGAGCTTGCGTCTAACGAGCAAGGTGTTCGATTGGGCGATCACGAACTTTTCTGCACTCGTGCCCACACTGTCCGAGTGGTCCCGATCACCTCAGTGGGGAGTGATGATTACACCCCCATGAATGGAGGCGCCGTCTAAGTTGGCTTCTGGCACCACGTCAAAACCCGCGAAGACAACTTTGTCGGGATTGGAAGTCGAGCTTCGGCCCGATTTCTTGACTATGGAGTTGCGCCCCAACGATCCCCCCATTGCTCTAGACCAATACGAGCATCTGTGGCATAAGGCAGAGCCAAAGCGAAAGACGATCGTTACAGTCACGGTGACCGATGATAAAGCCCACAAGATTCGCTTGAACCTTGAGCCTAGCCACCGTGGCTGGCGAAAAAACTGGGCTTCCTGGAGCTATCTGCAGCGAAAAGCGCGAGAGTATCAGGGAGGAGCCGCCCTGGACGAGCAAGACCAGGTGAGCGACGACGGGCAGTCTATGACTGCGATGATGTTGGCGGGAGAGACCCGTATGTTTAGCTTGGAGTTTGATCCCAAGCTGTCAGAAGGGGTGCAACCAGACACCTACGGGTTTGATGTCGTTATCGAAGAGCTGCCCAATGGAGGGGAGATTCGTAAGCCGGGTTTCCTAACAATTGAGCACCCTCATGGAAAGTTGATGTCGTTGCTTCCGAGCGTGTACTCGGAGGAGATGCAGAAGTTGCGCGATGAAGACAATGGAGAGTCTCCATTTTTTGAGCGCTATCTGTTAGGGTTTGAAGACTTTATCCGACCCTTGCAGAACACTCTGAATAAGCTAGATTCACTCTTTGGTCCGTACTCTACTCCTTCCGAATTCCTGCTGTGGCTCGGAACGTGGGTTTGTTTGCCGCTAGATGAGAATTGGAGCGAGATGCAACGGCGTCGCTTGATCAAAGAAGCGGTCGAGCTATGGCGTTGGCGTGGGACAAAGCGTGGTCTCTCCCGTTATATCGAAATCTACTGCGGCGTCACACCAGAGATCAACGACACGCCGGTTCAAGGAATGCGTCTTGGGCCTGATACCAAGATGGGGCTGCCAGACACCAAACTTGGCGACGTTCCCGGTCACACTTTTGTGGTCAGCATCGCTGTGCCTGACCCTGAAAAAATCAATGAACAGATTGTTCATGACATCATTGCCTGGGAGAAACCAGCCCACACCGCCTACTCTTTAAGAATTATTGGAAGGACGAGCTAACCATGCCGATTGACGAACTTATTGGTCGACGTATCTCGGGGATTGAGCCGTTTAACGAGCTCCCGATTGATGCCGATATTTGGCGAGAAGCCCACGGGCAACATCACTCGCACCGAGCCCTTCATGCCACTGGAGCCCACCGACCTGGAATCGTAATGGGCTTAGAAGTGATGGTTTCTGGTAAGCAAGATAAGACGGTGGTTGTGGCTCCTGGCTATGCCATCGACAGCGAAGGTCGCACGCTTCTCCTCTCCGAACCCGCCTCTTTTGTGCTTGAAGAGAAAGGGCAGGTCTACATCACCATTGCCTATGAGGATAACTATGACAGTCGTTCGGCGGTTACGGTGGGTGGAGGCAAGAAGTATTTCCGGCTCGTTGAGGGGCGCCAAGTCGTTGCAACGAAAGAGCTACCTAAAACACCCTACATAGAGTTGGCGCGCGTCGATCGGTCAGGTAAAGATAAGCCCGTCAAAGAGGCCAAGGATTCGTTTGATCCGGCTGAAGATGAGCTGAATCTGCTGTATCGAATCCTTTCCTTCCCCCATTGTTATGCCGATGGTTTGGTGGGTGAGCTCTGCTTCCTGCCAACTGCAGACCCAAGCGCGTGGAAGCCAAACCGAGCTGGACTCTACAACATGATCCGTGAAGCCAATGGGCTCGGATTCCACCTTGGTTTTGATGGGCTTTTTAACTTGCGCACCGCCGGGACGGGGGTAGAGCCCTTTATGCTTTACGTGAGTTGTGAAGGCGACTTTCAGGCTCTGAATAAAGATCAACTTGAAGGCTTGAGGCGATACCTTGATGCGGGCGGAACCTTGTTTGCCGAAGCGAGCAAAGGAAGCGATGGATTTGCGAAATCATTCGCTGAGATTGCTAAAGCGGTTGGGGCAAACATGAAACCGATTGCGAAAGATACACCGTTGATGAGGTCGCATCATATGTTTTCCAGTGCACCTCCAGGAGGCGCCGATAAGGGAGTTTTGACTGGAGACCTTGAAAAAGGGGTTATTCTTAGTACGCATGATTACGGTGGAGCTTGGCAAGGGAATTTGCCTAAAGGAGACGACGAAGGAAGTCGAGATCGCATCAGGAGGGCGATCGAATTCGGTCTAAACGTGGTGGCGTTCGCTGCGCACCGTAAACGTAGAGCCGAGTTAACACGAATCTAAGGCGTTGGCAAGCATTCCTTATCAAAAATCATGGGACGACCCGGCTTCGGGAACCGTCCTGCAAGTTCCTGCGGGCGAGCCACTTGATCTTGGCTTTACCTGTGTGAACGATGCCGAGAAGGTGGTCACTTTCACGGCACAGGTTGATGGCCTTGGACCATGGGCTCCTGAAAAGGAACCGAGATTGCCTGTCGTTCCCTTTGAATCTGGGTTGATCCGAGTCCCGATTCTCGCGACTGCAACCGCTGAACCGGGTGACTACCCGTTTACGGTTCATCTCTTTTTAAACGGCGACCCCGTTGAAACAAACGGCTCCATCTCCTTGGTGATGCGACTCTTGCCGGGCCAGAAGCCGGTCGAGATCGTGCCTGAACCGGTTGTGGAAACGCCTAAAGTGGAGACGCCAAAGGCTGATGTTGCCCCTCCTGTAGAACCGCCAAAGGAATCCATTCCTACGGTTATCGAAGGGAAACCTAAAGAAAAGCCTAAGAAGCCAAAGGCAGAGAAAAAGCCAGAAGTAGTCAAAGAAAAGCCGACCAAGGAAAAGGAACCTAAAGTCGAGGTTGAGGAACCTAAGCCGCCGGTTGTAGAGAACCTGGTAGAAGTTGCGCCAAAAATTCCTGTCGAGGAACCTGTTGCACTTGCAGTTGAGCCGCCACCTATTGAACCCCCTCAGGAACCTGAGATCGTGATCATTCCAGAGATCACTCCTGAGCCTGATGTTCTGGCGGTGACCGTGCCTGTAGTTGTTGTAGAACCTGAGGCGATTGTTGAGCCAGAGCCTGAGCCGGTTGTGGAACCAGAGCCAGAACCAGAACCTGAACCTGAAATCATTCCCGAGCCGGAACCGATTCCGGTCAAGGAACCTGAGCCAACCCCTCCGCCTGTCGAAGAACCCAAGTCGAAGCAGACTGGCCCCAAGCTCATCGACATGGCTCCTCCGATGCGAGAAGCCCGGCCACAGCCAGAACCTGAACCTGAGCCGGAACCGATTCCTGAACCGGAACCCATTCCCGTTCCTGTACCCATACCTACCCCTCCGCCCGAGCCGGTTTACACGGCTCCGAAAGTCGTGGACTATGGGATGCGAGAAGAAGAGGCTGAGGAAGTTGAGGATGTGGCCGCGGCGTATCCGTCTGACCACGTTTTTGCGAATCCCAAAGAGGGAACTGTACTCTATGCTCGCCCTGGCGAGACGATCCTCGTTCGCTTTACGGTAAGCAACGATCAGACGGGAGTTCGAACTTACGTTCTCCAAGAAGATCGCTCGCTTGATTCTGATTGGATAGCACTGGTGCGCGACCAGGTAAACATCACACCTGGTGGAACTGGCGATGTGGCCTTCATGCTGAAGCCACCGATTAATGCGGAGCCCGCTAGCTACCCGTTCTCTGTTTCGTTTGGCGTGCTCGGAAAGCCGCTATCCAACTGTTTCCTAACTCTCACGGTTCAGGCTGCACCGGCCGTCACGGTGGCGGCGAAGAAGACCTCCAACAGTGTGGGGCCGCTCTCCAAAAGGATTCCTTTTGATCTAGAGGTCGTCAGTGCGGGTAACTCGGATACTGCATATCGAGTGGCCGTGATTGACGATTCACCAGTGGCTGACGGAACGCCTCAAGAACCCGTTCCCGCGTACGAAACGCCAACTTGGCAGTATCTGTTTGATAAGGAACTGGAGAACATCGTTTCGCCCACGGCGGGGCGTACTCCGCCTCCGGTTCCACATCGCCTCACCCTTCAACGAAAAGGAACCTGGTGGTTTGGATGGCGCGAGAAGCATACGGTGAAGGTTGCTGCTGTCCCCGTGACGGATAAAGGCAACAACGGCAAGACTGGCAACATCATCAGCATCACGGGTTCGCGGTGGCGGATTTTCCCATTGCCGATGTTTATAATGGTGCCGTTATTCCTGATAGCTTTGGTCTTACTGGGAAGCGGAGGAAGCAACTTCCGTGTGACAAACGGTATCCAAGGAGATGACGGTGCGTTCTATGTCCTTGGGACAGAAGCCAATCAAGCGCAGATGGACGTGAAAATGCGTTGGAATTCCCCCATCTACGCGATGTTGAAGCTGGTGAAGGAAGACCAGGGCAAAGCATCAGCCGTGAATACGCAGCGCGATTTGGCGGCGGATAAGGCAACGGTCCAAGACTATGGGCAAGCCCAGAAGACCAGCTACGCACTTGGTTCCAAGTTCTTTGGTAGCTCACAAAAGACCGATGTCCGATTCGTCCCGATGAAGACCGATGGCATGCTTCAAATCACCGAAGGCGCAAATCCGCTTACATTCTTGCCGGGGCAAGAAGAAGTGGGCGAGGACAAGGTGAAAGTCAACTCCCAAGAGGTTGTGCTGGACGTGAAGCGAGGTTCTGTTAAGTCCTTGATTTTCCGAAACCTAACCGGCACCGGAAGGATCAATGGTCAAACGATCGTTGCGTGGACGGTACGGCAGCCCCAGGGATTTAAGATTAATGACTTCTTGATCAAGCAGGGGGACAATCAGGTTATTAACCCCAATGCGGCGGTCTCCGCCAAGATTTCGGTTGACGAAAACAATTTGCCACTAGATGGTGAAGCGGTGTGGGAGGTTTTGACCACCGACGCAAAGAACCAACTGCTGAGGATCAAGTTGAGGTTGGTGGACTAATGAAACGAAACCAATCTATGAACAAAAGAGGGGTGGTGCGATGAGGCTATTGCAGTCTGAAATTGATGTCGTGCCGGGGCGAAAACCCCAGAAGCAACCCCTGCCGGAAGGTTTTGTAGGGCCGGGTATTGCGACTCTGAGGATCCAAAACGCGTCGCCTCGTCAGAACTCGTACACCGTCAGGCTGAAGTGTGATGAGCCCTATTGGCAAGATGCTTGGTACGCCCTCGCGGCATTGCCTCCTACGGGTGATCCGCAAAATAACCCACCTACGGGTAAGCCGGATCAGGCGGGGCCACGCAACCAGTCTCTCACCGTTTTTATCAAAGACGGTGGCACTCGAGATGTTCTCATCAGCTTCAACGTGCCGGAAAAGGCAGAATGCCGAGCCGGAATTTACCGAGCCAAAGTTCTCGTGGAAACGCGAGTGGTCAGTGATGACCCTCTAGCGGCGCGGAAAGAGCGAATCACTGAGATTCCCATCACCATTATCGTTCGCCCCTTCTATGAGTGGAAGGTCAGCTATACGCCAGAAGAAAAGCGTGTGGGCATCTTCCGTCGCAAGTCTCAGTTTGAGATGGTGTTGGAGAATCATGGAAACGATTGGCTTTACGTTGATCTCAAGCTTCCAAGACCTCAAAATGTTCTGGTTGAGACACCTGTACAGACCATTGCCGTACCTCCACCAGAGCCGGGCGTAGACTCGGTTCGGACGTTACCGATCAACGCAACGAGCCGGATGAAGAATGTCCGGGGCTCGCGTGTGCCAACTCCGTTACCTATTCAGATTCATCGAGTTGACGCTCCAACGGTGCCACCTCTGCCTGAAGAGGCCGCTTTTGGGCCATGCGCGGCAAATACGGGAGCCGCAGTAGTTTCTGCTGAAACCAATGAAAATGGTGTTCCCGAAGTGCCGGCCAAGCTGACTTACTGTCCACCGGTTCCAGATACGCTTCAAGCGTTTTTCGAGGCGATTAGCCGTAATGCGCGTGGACTGGTCTTCTTCTTTATTGGGTTCTTCATCGCGTGGCAAATGATTTCATTTACCTACGAAATGTACTTCCGAGACTTGTCTGACTTCCGCGTTCTTCGTTCCACGACTAACATCAAAGAACAACTTGGAGTTAAGGGCAAGTACATAGCAGGGTCTCGGGTTTATGTGTACGACGCCACTACCAAACAGCAACTGGGCGACCCCATTGAAGTAGAGACAAAGCGGATCAGTCCCACTTCATTTGCTTACACTATCACCCTCAAAGACGAGACTCTGGATGGAAAGAAAGTCATTCTGGGTGTGCAACGGCTTGGTAAGGCAACGCTTCTCAATAAATTCCTGCCGATCATCAAAGATCCAACCTCCGTTCAAATTGGCAAGCCACCAGAGAAAGAGCGCGGCCCGGCGGTCGGTGGGTTGCCGGGAACGATAAATCCCGGAACCAAGCTGGTCATCGGAGGAACGAACTTTGGACCTCAGAAGGGCAAGATCCTGCTGGATGGTAAACCTTCAAATATCGAAAGTTGGACCGACGAAAAGATTGTTGTTGTCCTTCCCAAGGGTCTGATTCCAGGGAACCCGGTGAGCGTGCGTGCCCTGACTTCAGATGGCAAGACGATTGACCTTGGCAGTGGACAGACCTTTGTTGCTGACATCCAAATTGACGATCCAACCACAACGGGAGGCGGCTCTGGCGGACTCACGGGTGGATTCGATGAAACGACCGGCAGCACTGGTCAAACCAACCCGACCACGGGTGGAGGAGGCACTACCGGAGGAGCCTCTGGAGGTAGCTCAGGTTCTACGGGTGGCGGAAGCACGCAAACAAGCGAACTTCCCGGGGCTTATAACTTGCTTCTCACCGATAATCGAAGTGATTATCTCAAGGCTGCCGAACAGACTCGCACCGCGAAGTCTGCCGGAGCGTTAGCGGTTCGAGCTTATGCGCTGGCGGCGATTAACCGAGTGGATGAAGCCCGCGCCGCCTTGAACAAGGCCATGGGAGCCATCGGAAACCGAGAGTCGGGCAAAGACGTTGGTTTGGTTATGCTTGCTTTCGCGAAGGCTACGGAGAACGCTAACCCGTCCAATGCGAATGCCAGTTACGCTGAAGCAGACAAGTCTGTGGATGATGTCGCTCCTGGTTTTGTATTCAAGGATCTTGTGATCGCGAGGTTCAAGATCAGTCAGGGAAGCAACTTTGAAGCGAAGATTATCTTGCAAGATGCGTTGAAGAAAGGACCGACGAGCCAAGAGCGCGCCGCGATCCAAAAACTTCTCGGCAAGCTTTAAGCATAACTATGGTTAGGGCTCGGACGTCAGGTTAAGGCCGATACAATAGAGTTGGACTAATGATGCGGAATCGATGGAGAGCTTCCTTTGCGGCGGGGTTGGCCCTGGCAATCTTGCCGGTGGTTCGTGCCGACCAGGCCGTGGTCGTTGGTGTGCAAGAGTACGCACCGTTGGTGGCGGCAAGCACGCTGAAGGGTTGCATCAATGATGCCGAAAGTATTGCCGAAGTCCTCCGACAGCAAGGCTTCAAAGTAACCTTGCTCACAAACTCTACGGCAACCAAGGACGGCATCCTTAAGGCTTTGGCAAGCTCAAAGTCCAGCATGAAGAATAACGAGCGATTCGTGTTCTACTTTGCCGGACACGGTCGAAAGGCTCCCAGATTTGCCCTCATGCCCAGCGATGCGACCATTTCGGGCAACGATATTGAACCGAAAACCCTAAATGACGCGATCCTTGCGATCCCGGCAAAATCTCGAACGGTTTTGCTGGATAGTTGCTTTTCAGGTGGCATGGCCGCGGGAGAAATGTCTCGGGCTACCGACGATGGCTTTGCAAGCCGCTTCTTTGACGGCGAGCAAGATCGAAGTATCCGAATCGGTCCCCCAAAGAGCCAAGGCAGCAGTTCAAATACGCCCGTGAAGCTGGGGAATGTGCCCGGTATCTGCTACTACACGGCATCTTTGGATAGTGAGCAGGCCCTTGAAGCTACGATGGACGATGGTAAGCGTCACGGGCTTTTCACTTATGGGCTTATTAAGAATCTAAGAAATGGGAAGCTGTGGAGTGAGGTCCATAACGACGTCAAGAAGCAGATTGGAAAGCGGCTGGAAAACTCGGGAAGAACCCAGAACCCGATGATTTCCACCCAGTTCATGCCTACCGATGCACTGGAGAATTCGCCCAAGACCGCACCGCAACCCCCTCCCGGCAAGACGTTGCTGGACGTTTGGAATCTAGATAACCCAAACCAAGACAAAGTTTCCCTAAAGCTCAAGCCAGACCAAGACATTCAGGAAGCGGGCCGACAACTTTCGCTGGAGGTGAAAGTTGGTCAAGACGGTTATCTGCTCATTCTGGGGCAGGTGGGAGATAAGTTTTATCAGTTCTATCCCCTCGGCGGAACGCGAGGCTCGGAAGCAAGGGTGAGGAAGGGAACGATCAACTTCCCGGGCGCGAATGAGAAGCTCTTTTTTGACACGTTTGGGGCGGACCATGTGAAGGCGATGCTCTTCTCGACGCCCGAGAAAGCGGAGGCCGTGATGTCGGCGATGCTGGCGACCGGTGGTCAACCCAAGGATCTAGATTTGAAGGCAAATGATGCGAAGGATGTTCCGTTTACGTCCCGAATATCGGCCGCTGTTGCTGACTCTCTGATTGGTGGCTCAAGACTGGCTGATCTGCCAGGCTTGATTAAGAAGGTTATGGCGCAAGCCGATGATCCCGCCAAGTTCTTGGTTAGCCGAATGAGGGCCGCAGCCACGGGATATGACAAGGGCGAAAACTGGCTTATAGGCTACGACCCCTCTCAGGAACCTAGCATTAGTGATCGAGAGACCTTTATCACGCTCCTAAACCTTGCGATTCAAGCCGGTCCACTTTACGATCAAAGCGCTCTGTCCGGGGTTAAGCTAAATGATGTTTTGAAGAAGGCGGCTCAAAATCCGCCGGCTGGAGACAAGCTTTGGAAGATCAATCGCGATATTCTGAAGGCGATTTATCCTAAGGAGGTCAACGCCGATGCGCCGACTAGGTAGCGTTATTCTTGGTCTAGTGGCCTCTGCCGTTGCCTGGGCTCAGCAGCCTCTGCCGAACTTACAGGTGGAACTAGATGGCAAGCCAGCGGAGATGGGGCCGGTGATGCTCGAACTCAACACCTATCTGGTGCCTCTACGGCAGTCCATCGATATCTTGACCGGCGGTCGGGGCAGTTTAGTGGTAATGCCCGGTGTCTCGTTTGATATCGTAGTGGATAAGCAGGTTCGCGTGAGGCTGTACATGAATCAGCGAGCGGGCCAATTCGCTGAGGTCTTTGGGAAGGAAGGGCCTCCCAAAGCGGTTAAGAAGTTTGCGATCGAGAGTTATCCCTACGAGATCACCCCGAAAGGTGGTCGTCCAACGATGTATGCAGATGTGGAACTGCTCTGCTCAACATTGGGGGTAACGACCGATTTTAATGGCCCTAAACTCTCGATGCTCACTCCCACTTTTTGGGCTAAAGAGATGGGTGTAAGTCAGTCTCGAACTGGAGATCGGCTTCTCCAGAACCTGGAGAACCTTCCTGAATTCGGAGTATCGCCCCCGGCTCGGACCATCCTAGGTTGGGTGAGTCCGGCAAAGAGCAGCTTTATTCAAGCCTATCGAGTTCACGATGGCAAGATCGATGCCCTAGTCGGTGTGAATGCCCTGGGCGACTCGGTAGAGGTAATCACACCAAACGATACGCCCAAGGTTCGAGCGGCATCTCAGGACAAGCCGCTGAGATTCGAAACTTACAACTATGGCGATTCAGTGGGCAAGACGGTATCGTTTGTGACGATTGTCACAAGTAAGGATATCGGCGAGCGAGATCCGGTGAAAGCCATCAATTCTGGAGACCTGAAAGATGGTGAATGGTCGATTGTTGGTATTCGCCAGAGGGTAGCTGACCTCCCTGTGCTCTATGAGAACGTTCCGGTGAACCAGGGTGAAGATATCGCCAAGTTTGCAGAGAGGAATCAGAATGATCCCGCGATCGTTCGAGCTCTGAACGGTCTGCGGCAAGGCGCAACGCTCACGGCGGGGATGAAGCTCTGCATCATGAAGGGCCTTGCGGAAGAACTTTTGCCTAAGATGCAGGCATCTCGATATGAGTTCAAGGGACTCTATGAAGTGCAGCCGGGAGACACGATGAAATCGATCTCCGAAGCATGGAGCGTGACCCCTGAGGACATCTTAGCCACCAATGCGGGAATTCCTGGCGGTGGAGAACCCTTACCCGGTGATCTTTTGAACGTGATCGCTCGGAAAGATGGGAAACCTACGACTGCTCCGGACATCGCTCCTGCGGAGCAAGAGAATACAGCGATGACCGGTACGGCTGTGGCTTTGCAAGAGCTAAGTGTAAAGCAGACATCGCGTCCAGATTCTCCGGTAGTCGGAAAGATTCCAAAGGATCGGTTCCTAGAGATTATTGGCAAAGTGGAAGCGACCAACATGTACCGGGTTCGCTTTGACCAAGTGATGGGGTTTGTGCCTGGTTCCAGCTTACGTATTCGGGAAGCTGCGCCCGTGCCGATTATGGACCCGAACGATGACATCGTTGCGCGGGAAGCTTTGAAGTATTTGGGCACGCCTTATTTGTGGGGAGGAAACAGCTTAACGCGAGGCATCGACTGCTCGCACTACGTGGCAGCGGTTTATAACAAGATCGGATGGAAGGCTCCTTCACCACCGGTTGTGATTCAGGAGACCGTTGGAGAAGTCATTCACTGTAAGCCGGGCCAGGCCCGGCGGGGTGGAAGGACCATCGTGTTGCCGAATCCGGTGCAGTTTAAGAACGCAACCACCAATATGCGCTCTCTGGGCTCGGGAGACCGAGTGATTTTTCAGCGCGGATTAACCGATGCGTCCGGAACACGTCATACCGGGCTTTACATCGGCAAAGTTCCTGCGGCTTGGAAGAAGAAGTTCGGCGAGATTCCCTATGCCTTTGCCCACGCTTCATCGAGTCGTGGCGTAACCGTTGGAAGCTTAACGAGCCGCTACTATTGGAACCTATACAAGTTTTCCGTGAGGAGTGCGAGACCAAGATGATGGCGGGACCGTTGGATCGTTGGATTGCTCGGGTAAGTCGGAGACCTGAAAGGGGAAGGCCGGGCAAAGCCGCTCTTGATCAAGGAATCCAAAAGCCAAGTCACTCAAGATTCGTTCTTCTTTTGGGCTTGCTGACCGGACTGGCAACTTCTGCCTCTGCTGAACGCCACGCTCTTCTTATCGGAATAGATAGATACAGCTTCATTACGGCCCCTACCCAACAGCTTCGAGGAGCTCAGACGGACGTCAATATGATGAAGCGGATGCTGGATTTCTATGGATTTCAGAGCACGATTCTGCTTCGAGAAGCGGCGACTCGCGAGGCGATTGTGCGGAACATGGAATTGGTGTCCCGAGCAGCCAAAAGTGGGGACGAGGTTGTGATCTACTTCAGTGGAAGAGGATCAATTGCGCCCGATAACAGCAACCCGCAGGCTAAGACAGGCATGGAACCTACGTTGGTTCCGTTCGATGGCTCCGAGACCAGTCTTGATCCCGATATTCGTATCCGACGAGTGGAGCAGTTTGCCGACCAACTGGATACTCGCGGCGTGAATGTAACCGTCATTTTGGATTGCAGTTTCCAGAGCCCGACTCGCTCCGATTTTGGTCGCCAGTATCACCCAGTTCCACGCTCGGTGAGTCGAAAATCTACGCTTGCTGGTGAAGCTCGACAGAAACTCTATCAGGCGTCCGGAACATTCTTGAGCGCTTGCCCGGCCCGAGGGTCAGCTTATGAATGGCTTCAGAATTCGGCCGAAAGTCGATGGTCAGGCGCGTTTACGGATCAGTTGGTTAACAGCGTCGTGGCGGCTTTGAATAGAGGCGAGAACCCGACTTATGCCGACGCGATGCGAGAGGCGCAGGCTTACTTTAAGGACAAGGTAAAGGCGGACTACATGCCAGGCCTGGCTCCTTATCCAGAAATGCCGGAGCTTATGGACGTGGCTTCCTACATAGCGCCCGCATTTGGGGGAATAGATGTTGCCAAGCTTCCAGCGGACAGTAAGGTTGCAATCGCGGCACAAGCCCGGATTCAGGCTGAGCGAGAGCGAAAGTTCCGAGTGGCCATTGAGATCATGGAGCCAACCGAGGACAAGAAGCGAATCCAAGCTTATGACAAAGCCTCTAAGGACTTAGAGTCATTTCTTAAGGAGAGGCTTCCGAACTCTGAGTTTGCCCCAAGTGGTGCCCCACCCGACGTTATTGTGCAAGTTCGAATGAATGAGAACCGCTTAGTGACCAGCGTTACGGGCGATGATTTGGACAAGGGAAAGAAGTTTGATTACACCGGCAAAGACCTTCGGGCTTGCCTGAATGGTGGACTTGGAAGCTATCTCGAACTTCGTTCCCTGGTTTCGCGGTTGTACCGTTTGAGTGCAACCGAAACTCCAACTTGGAATCCAAAGGTGGAATTGAAGGCCGATCCGATCTCTCTTCAAAGAGGGGAAACGTTTAATCTAGACATTGGCGTGGACCAAGAGGCAGTGTTGTTCCTCCTCAATCGCGATGATGTGGATGGTGTGCTTCAGATTGCGTTTCCGCAACCGGGCGCTCCGTTTTCGCAAAGAATTACGGCTTCCATCCAAATGGGAGGCACGATAGAGAACGACAGTTCGAACGGACGGATGATGCTTCGGGCCATTTTAGTTCCCGGCAAGTCATCCGTGCGAATCCCAGATGTGGACATGAAGGACGAATCCAAGTTTCGTGAAGCTTTGATTCGCCAATTGAAAGTGGTAGTGGATGGAATCGAGAAGAAGAGACTCGAATGGACCTCCAAGACCCTCAATCTACGTATTCGATAAACAACTAGGAAGTTACAATGAAAGGTATGAGGAATTCGGTTTTGAGAGTGGCGACGGTTTTTGTCCTGCTCATGGCGGCAATGTTTGCCGGTGCGCAGGATGCTCAGCAAAAACTGACCGTTGCGCTGACTTGGCTCAAGAAGATTCAGGGAGGGCTAGCTCCGGAAGTCAAGAAGGATGTTCCGGCATTGGAATCCATCCTACGCCGCTACTATTTGGAACCTGACACCCTTCGTGCAACCGAAGAAGATATTGCGCTTGCCTTCATTGACACTATTCCCAAAGATGAAGACATGGGAACGCGAGGTGGAACGATGGACAAGCTTCGCCGATTCGAGGCGATGCTTGGTGGAACACCGGCCCCTGCTCCTGCAAAACCGGCTCCCGCAAAGAGCCCGTCCAAGGCAAAGACCAAGACCACCCCTAAACCTGCTCCGAAGCCCAAGCCTGCACCAGTCAAGGTAACGGTCAAACGAAAAATTCCGGGTATCCACTCTAAAGCAACCTTCACCGCCGACTCTCGCACCGCACCAGGTGGAAAGACGATTGGCGTTGTGAATCTCAATATCAATGGTCGCAGTAAGACTGTAGTGGAAGTTCTGGCGGGCACGTCTAAGCTGGACGCAAAGAAGCGGGCGCAGGTGGTTGCTAACCGAATGCAGAGCCTGAGCAAGTCGAATCGACTTTGGTGGACGATGCTCAAGGTTGGACAGGTGAAAGGGCAATACGTGGTTGGGACGGGAGGACAGAACTTTGTGATCACTGCTGACCAATCGTTTGCCCGGGAATGGGGACTCACGCCGCAATCTTTGGCGAAGCAACTCATCCTGAAGATTCGGACTTCATTAGATCCAGAGAAGTCAGATCAGTTTGGAAGTCGAGACCTGACGGCCGAAGAACTCCGTATTGCGGCCATTGATCTTCGTCAGCAAGGAGATGCACTCTATGCATCTAATCCTGCGGGAGCAGAGGAGAAGTACAAAGCCGCGATTGCCAATGACCCAACCTATGGCGTGTCTTATCTGCGAATTGCGGATTTGAAACTGGCGAAGAAGGATTCTGAGGGTGCAAAGGCTATCCTAAATGAAGGGATTGCCGTAAATGGAATGCCCACAGATCAGAAGGCGTCCTTAGAGTCAAAGCTCAAGTCGATTAACTAACCTGAAATGAAAGCGAGGAACTTCTTAACCCACATCGGAACGCTGTTCCTCGCGTTCTGTCTGTCGATGCTTGCGGGTACCGCAACTGCCCAAGAGAATTCCCGCGACTTAGTTCTTACACGGGTATCGGCTCCGGCTGGGCTGCCCGTCTACACTGGGTCGCACGCTTTGATCATTGGGGTGAACAAATATCCCAACCTTCCAAAGGGCGTTCAGCTGAAATATGCGGTGAACGATGCGGAAGGGATGCGCCAAACATTGGTGGATTTTTATGGCTTCCCGGCCCAAAACGTCACTGTTTTGACCGATGAAAAAGCAACGCTAAAAAGCATATTGGCTGCCCTGGATGATCTGGGTGATCGAAATCGAATCCGCCCAGATGATCGGATTGTTGTTTACTTTAGCGGACACGGTCAGACAGTCAAAGCTTCTGATGGCTCAGATCGTGGTTTCCTTATTCCCACAGATGCCAAAGTCAGTCTGGAGAATCCAAACGATATTGGTCCCTATGAAGCGACTAGTCTTCCCATGCAGGAAGTCTGGAATCGGCTTGATGCAAGTCCGGCTAAACACGTTGCGGTTATAGCGGACGCATGCTTTAGCGGCCTCCTCACCCGACCGCGCTCGTTATGGGATGAGGCCAATCCTTTAGCCGCTTACCTGACCATGAACTCCCGCCAAGCAATTGCGGCGGGTGGAAAGGGGCAAAAGACTTGGGAAACGGACGAGAAGCGACACGGAATTTTCACGTTTAACCTGATTACGGAACTGCGCAAGAGAGCCCAAGAGAAACAGCGAGTGTTCTCCATGCTCGATCTGTTCTCTTCCATCCAAGATAAGGTTGTTCGAGACTCGAAGGGACGACAAATTCCCCAGATCAACCAGTTCTTTACTGAAGGCCAGATGCTGTTCTTTGGTGCAGGAGAGAAATCTTCGGCGGGCGAGTACAAGGGAACGGATGCGGGTAACACGAAACCGGAGAAAAAACCAGAGATCGCCAAGCTTTCGGTGAAGTCCAATCCTTCGGGCGCCAAGGTCACCATAGATGGAATCCACATGGGGGAGACTCCTTTTAACAAGGAGTACGAGCTTGATAAGAACCAGAAGATTAAGGTCCGCCTTGAACTTGATGGCTACGAACCACGAGAGAAGCAAGTAGAACTCAAACCGAAACGAGAGACCAAGGTTGACGAGAAACTTAAGAAGCTAAAGGAACCTCCAAAACCGAAGCCCGCCAAGCTCACTATCGTGACCTCTCCTGCGGGGGCGGCCATAACGGTTGATGGAGAAGACATTGGCGTTTCACCATTTTCGAAGAACATTGAGATTCCTGCTGATAAATCTGTAGTTGTGCGGGCCAAGCTAGACGGATATGAGATCGCTGAGCGCACTCTCGACCTAAAGACAGGGAGAGAATCGAAGCTCACGATCACTTTGGTCAAAGAACCGGAGAGGCCCAAGACGGCTACTTTAGAGGTGGTCACGGAACCAGCCGGAGCGGAGATTTCAATTGATGGGGTCGTGCTGGGCAAGTCTCCCACCAAGTACTCCCTTGAGACGCTTACACCAGTTTCGGTGGAGATTCGGGCGTCATTGACTGGCTATGAGATTGCGGAACAAACTGCGACGCTTGACCCCAGCGTTCCCGCGAAAGTGACGATCACTCTGAAGAAGAAGGGAACGGTTCAGCCTCCTACTCAATCAGCAGTTAGCCTTGCGAAGCGCTCTCAAATGAGTTTTAGCGGAGTTGTACGTAACGTACAATTCAGCCCAGATGGTTCGAAGTTGGCGGTAACGGGCCAAGACAACCTAATCACCATTTTTGATGCGACGACTGGTCAAAAAATCCGGGATATCAAGGAGGCAGCCAACTCGTTTGTCCGGCTATCCGCAGACTGGAAGAGCGTTCTGTATATCTATCTCACGATGGTGGGAGCGGATGGAACCCTTACCGTGATGGTTCAAGATCTGGTTGACCCGAATTCGGCTAAAGTGTTTTCCGCCAATATGGGGCCGGTTAGCGCGCTGAACTATGCCCATGCTCAAAATGGAAACCTCATTGTTTGTGCGCAAGGCGGGGGCGGCATTGGTTCCTTTGCGGTCATGGATCTATCGACCGGTAAGTCTGAATCATTCCAAATCTCGGGTCGATTGCAAGGTGGCATCACGTCCGCGGACGGCAATACGATTGCGCTTTTCCGAGATCCTCTCAATACCTCTCAGGATACGAATCTGATGCTGTTGCGAGGCCGAAACCGGGAAGACCAACAGCAAGTCCGACTATTGGATAGCAATGTTGGGCAGAAGATTGTCTTCGCCCAATCAAGTGACGCTGTGGCCGTCAACGGTGGACGACGTGTCTCCAACACAACTTCAAACCAGCGCGGTCTCAAGGTCTACGAAACTCGAGATGGCAAATTGCGCTTCTCTTCGACACGCCATGTAGCGATTGGTTTTATGGCGGGTGGGTCGAGACTGCTGGCTTGGTCAGAGGCTCAAGGTGGAAGTATCGAACTGTTTGACGCCGTATCTGGCTCTAACCTGGGAGCGCAGAAGCTGGCGCGGCCGTGGCTGAGTGATGATGGCCGACAGTTGCTTGTTCCGGTTTCGGGCGGATTTGAGCTGTACACTGCAAATCCTTTGAAGTAGGCAAACTTTTTTGTGGATGCTGTGCGTCCCACAAATATGGTCGCCTTGCTGGTTTCGTCCGTGGCTTTGTTGAGTCCCAATACGTGGGAACTCAATGCATTTCTCACCAAGATGGGTTACAAGAAGGAGGCAGAGGCTTCGGTGGGGACAGGGGTTCGACTGGACTATGTGCGCATGTCGCCTGCCGTGGCGCCAGCAATGGGTCAAGGAGGAGGAAGTAGTCGGACTGTTTCTAAATCCTCTCTATCGGTGCGAAATGAAGTTCAGTTCATTGCGTCTTCGGGACGACTCTCTCAAAGTCCAGCGTGGAAAGCGCTTAAGCACACCCATCATTTGGAATCGACCTACCTAGGACTCAAAGAAGGAGTCCACTATTACGCATTTGCCCCCATTCCCGAGTCGTTGTCTGTTCAAAAGCAACTCAACCTTCAGGGTGGCGTGAACTGGCAATGGTTGGCCGCAAAGGGCACCGTTATCAATGACGAAGGTCGATACACGGCAAATAGTTGCGTCTTTCTTTTCAAGGAAGGAGATGATACGGGTGTTCAGCACTTGATGACTTTCGCAACCCAGAACTCAAAAGATTCTTGGTACTCCGTTCTTGGACTGGGCAATGTGCCCACCAAGCAGGCTACCGCTCAACTAATTTCTCTCTATAAGGCGAACTCTGAAGATTTCCGTAAAGCCGCAGCTTATGCCTTGATTCATGAACCACTTCGGAAAGAGGCAAAAGCGGAATATATCGACATGCTCTACAAAGGCTTGTATGTGGAGCATGCAGCCAAAGCCGCCAGTGATTGGGGTTGGGGGGATGCTCTACCGGCTCTTCAAATGGCGATAGATAAACCAGAATCTCCGATGAGCTTAGTCGCCGCAATCGAGGCAGAGCGTAAGCTTTCCGGCAAGCCTATCCCAGAAAATGTGTTGACCGCCGGACGTCTTTCGGCGGAGGCGAGTGCACAGCAGATCAGTCTGGCAAAGTCGACACTTACCGCCTACTCTGATAAAGAGGTGGTTGCGGCATATGCGTATCGCTACACCTTATCGAAGGGGAAGGCATCGCCGACCGCACTGGCCAAGATGGGACAAGAAGTTCTGAATTTGCTATCGGAAGAAGACCGAGAATGGGTGCTTTCTAAGTTTAGGAGCTAAACTCCGGCATAGAACCTTTGCAAATCTTGATTCAATTGCGTACGATAGGCGCTGTGTCTCGCATCGTAACTTTCATTCTCTTGGGCATTCTCGCTACTAGTTGCTCAGGGCCAAAGGATGATCGTATCCAATTACGCTATATGGCTTGGGGCAATGTCCAACAGCTAGAGATTGAGCAGCGGATTGTGGATGAGTTCAATAAAAGGAATCCTGACGTAAATGTTCGTCTGTTCAAGGTTCCGGGTTCTGCCTATCGAAACAAGATGATCGTGATGTTTGCGTCACGCACTGCGCCTGACGTGGTTCGGGTGGATCACTTTGACTTCCCGCAGCTTGCCGAACGCAACTACTTTCGCGATTTAGATGATTTGATCGCTAAAGACCCTGAGTACAACCTGTCCGACTTCTATCCCCTATCCATAGAGGAAGGCCGCGTAAACGGGCGTATACAGGGCATAAACGTGCTTTTTGGTGGAGGGATCATGTTCTATAACAAGACCCTCTTGGCGGCAGAGGGATTAGAAGACCCTTATGAGCTTTGGAAGCGTGGCGAATGGACTTACGACAAAGTTCTGGAATACGCCAAGAAGTGCACCAAGTTCGATAGCTCCGGGCGTCCCACGCAGTTTGGGATCAATATGCCTCCGATGCCTTTTTACATTGGAGTGCTTCAAGCGTTTGGCGGAAAGTTTCTAACAGATGATCTTCAAAAGTCTGGGTTAACCATGCCGGAATCCATTCAGGCGATGCAATGGATTTCGGATTTGCGTTGGAAGCATAAGTGTTCTCCGACTCCATCGCAAGGTGCGAACTCCGCATTTAGCTTTGAAACGGGGAAGATGGCGATGACCTTTGACTATGTAGGGATGTCGTCGCGATATCGAGAGATGGTGACCCGTTTTGATTGGGATATCTGCCCAATGCCTCTTGGGCCAAAGGGGGATTCTTTTTTTGTAAAGGGAAATCAACTCGTCATGTATCGGGAAACCAAAAACCCTGATGCCTCTTGGCGGTTCATGAAGTTTATGAATGGACCGATTGCTGAGCGAATCCTGTACATCGAGCAGCGACGTCAGTCTCCAACCCGAATTGCATTGGCGGAATCAGATGACTTTTTGAAGCCCAAAGAGAAGCCATTCAACATGGATGCCGTTGCTCTGACGGTTTCGAAAGGAAAGGTTCTTCCCATTGGTCCTCGTTGGCAAGAGGTGATGCAGACTGTCGGGGGCGAACTGGACAACCTCTTTGCCGGACGTGAGAAAGATGCTTCCACCGCGATGAAGAGAGCCGCTGATTCCGTGAATAGAGTTTTGGCGGAGGATCCGGGACTTTGAGCATCTCTGCTGTATGCCATAGCTTTGTCTTGCGACTCAGCCATAGGAGAAGGGCAGGATGGGGGCCCTCCTATCGACAGCTTGTA
This sequence comes from Fimbriimonadaceae bacterium, assembly GCA_037190145.1. Taxonomy (GTDB): domain Bacteria; phylum Armatimonadota; class Fimbriimonadia; order Fimbriimonadales; family Fimbriimonadaceae; genus 55-13. Next base: position 117,531 of record JBBCJU010000001.1, on the reverse strand, counting down.
AAGGAAGGAGCCCGCAAATGAAACGATCAACCGCTGGTTTCCTCTTCACACTCCCTTGGCTGATCGGCTTCCTGATTTTTACAGCGGGACCAATGCTGACTTCGCTCTATTTGAGCTTTACAAAGTACGACCTGGCAAAAATGGAGTGGGTTGGGACCAAGAATTATGAGCGCTTACTAACTCAGGATCCGTTATTTTGGAAGTCGCTACAGGTGACCTTTACCTACGCCCTGTTCTCGGTGCCGCTAGGAATCATCGGATCCTTAGCGCTGGCGATTCTGCTGAATCAGAAAGTGCGGGGGCAAAGGATATTCCGAACGGTTTTCTATCTTCCATCCTTGGTTCCCGCGGCGGCAAGTGCGCTCCTTTGGCAGTGGATTTTTAACAACGACTATGGCCTCCTCAACTATGGTCTTGGGCTTTTCGGCATTGGTGGGGCTGAGTGGTTAGCAGACGAGAAGTTCACGCTTTGGGCATTCGTGGTAATGTCCCTCTGGGGCATTGGTGGAGGGCGGATGGTGATCTTCCTTGCTGGCCTCCAGGGAATCTCAGAGAGTTACTATGAAGCGGCCCGCATTGATGGAGCTTCGGCGTGGCAACAGTTTCGGTACATCACGGTTCCTCAACTCTCTCCGGTCATCTTCTTTAATCTGATTCTGGGCTTCATTGGCGCATTTCAAGTGTTTACCCAGGCCTACATCATGACCGGAGGCGGTCCAAACAACTCCACTTTGTTCTATGCGCTGAGTTTGTTTAGGAATGCGTTTGAGTATTTCAAGTTGGGCAAAGCCAGTGCCATGGCGTGGATGCTCTTTTTGATTTTGATGGTTATCACCGCGATCCAGTTTTGGAGTAGCAAGCGATGGGTTCACTATGAAGCGGAGGCGAAATGAAGCCGAGCGTGAAGGCCTTTGTTTACTTCCTTTTGATCTCCTTGGGGGTGTTGTTCCTGATTCCGTTTTTGTGGACGATCAGCACCGCGCTCAAAGATAATCAGGATGCCTTCAAGTTCCCGCCTCAGTGGATTCCCAATCCTCCGCTTTGGGAGAACTTTTCCAAGGCCTGGTCGGCGCTTCCGTTTACGAAGTGGGTCGGAAACACGCTACTGATTACGGTCACCACAACGTTGTTTGGGGTGCTGACTTGCTCCTTGGTGGCTTATGGATTCTCTCGGTTCAACTTCCGGGGAAGGAATCTGATGTTCTACATCATGTTGGCCACTATGATGCTTCCCGGCCAGGTGACCATGATTCCGGTCTTCATGATCTGGCGTGAGTTGGGAGCGATTGATACGTTCTATCCGCTGGTGATTCCTGCGCTGTTTGGAGGAGGAGCTTTTAACATCTTCCTCATGCGTCAGTTTTTCTTGACGATTCCGAAGGAATTCGACGAGGCGGCGATGCTCGACGGAGCCGGATTTTTCCGCATCTGGTGGAAGATACTTCTCCCCTTGTCTGGCCCGGTCATCGCCACCGTCGCCGTACTAAGCTTTATCGGTCACTGGGACGACTTTAATGGTCCGTTGATTTACCTGAATTCGCCGGAGAAGTACACCGTGTCCCTTGGGTTGAGGATGTTCCAGGACAGCTATGGAACGGAGACGAACCAACTCATGGCTGCATCCCTTATTCACATTCTGCCAATGGTTGTGCTTTTCTTCTGCGCTCAGCGGTATTTCATGAAGGGGATTAACTTGAGCGGATTGGGCGGGAGGTAATTTCCGGGGCTGCCGAGTATATTCGGCGGTCCTTGGGATCAGCCCTGACCATACCGATTGTGGTATCGATCCCACCACTTCAGAGCTTCATCTGGATCAAGCCTCAGCGGCTCGCCTAATTGATAAGCCAAAATTGCGGTTTTCGCCACGTCTTCAACCATCACCGCTGCCTTAAGGGCATCCTTCACCGACCCTCCCCATGCAAACACGCCGTGGTTGCCGAGCAAGATCGCGGGAGCTTGGGTTCGATGCTTTAAAATCCCTTGTCCAATGTTCTCGCCCTCATTGTCGATGTAAGGAGTGCATGGAATCTCACCGCCAAATTCGTCTGCGATTGCGGTCAGGATCAATGGAATGGGTCGATGAACCGCGGCAAACGCCGTCGCATAGTTGCTGTGGGTGTGGATGACTGCCTGAATGGACGGATCATTTCGATAGAGAAACAGGTGGTGGGGGAGGTCAACGCTGGGGCGCAAGGTGGATTCTAGGACTTCGCCGCTGGAGATAGACACCGCAACCATCTTCTCCGGCGTCATTGCGTCGTAATCCATACCGCTGGGTTTGATGTAAATCACATCGCCTTCGCGACCACTTACGTTGCCGCTGTGCATCGTTACCAGATTCTCTGTTCGAAGCGCCTTGTTCGCAGCGCAAACCTGTTCTCGAATTGTCAATTCTTCTAAATCCCTCTCGGACTCGTATTCCGAGTCTCTGCTTCCTGATCATAGACTTTCCGAGAACTTCTTTTCGCTCTGAAGTTGAAAATCATCTTAAGACTCCACGACGCGTATTTCGTAGGGATCTAGTTCGTGATCACTTTGGTACGTGACAGAAGTGACGTATGGTCGTAAGTTGGCGAGAACGGTTTTCTCCCCATTCTCAATCTGGAAACCTATTGCTTGATACGGGGACGTGCTATGGAGAAGTCGAATCTGATCTGCCTGTCTCAATAACTGCACGACCTCAACTAGATCATCCGTGAAATCGGATTCGTTTATGACAGATACGGCAGCAGCACCACCCTCGGCCGCGCTGACCAAGGAGGCAAGTAGCCAAGTAGGACCAAGACTCATGGATAGGCGATCATCAAACTCTTGTCGTCGATTCTTTAGGGCGAGCGGTCCAATGGCAACCTTCTTTCCACTCGCGAACTCCTTGGCGTTCCGAACAATATCGGCAATACCATGCGTGTTTTCCATGATTGTGCGTTCGTCAAAAGCGTGAACCTGAGGGGTTGCTCCGAAGGCAACTCCATCCTTGCCAGGAAGATTTGAGCGAGATCGATTGAATTCGATAAAGCTCCCGGCTTGGTGAATCTCGCCGATGTTTGCTGGACTCCAATCTGCGGGTTGTTCTGGATTCAGCAAAAAGTCAAACTTATCCTCAGATCTATGCCCGTAAGTTCCGATCCGTGGTACGGGAATCCATTCTTCAGAAGGAGTCAGAAGCACGCGGCTTGGGGATTCTCCATCGGTAGGTGTTCCGGTATAGCTAAGGTGCAACCCATGATGAAAAACGTCTCCATCCTTTACTGCAAACGGTTGCGGCCAGGACTGGGGTCGAACGTAGGTTTTGAAGGAGACATCGGTATAGTTTCGCTGGTCTTCCATCTCAAAGACTTCGCCTTTGAACTCCATCTGAAGCGTTGCATCGCCGACGGAGTGGGAAAGGGTGCGAATATCGAAAAATGGCTGATCGGGTGGAATCTCTACCGGAAACACCCCTGAATCCGTTGTGCCATCGTTGTGAGTTACCGTGCAGGCAAGGCCAGAGACTTCACGCGGATGAAGAACGCACATTCCAGTCCGTCTGGACTCATAACTTTGCCCAGATGTACCGATGGTCTCTATCTGGAGGGTTTTGCCATCAGACCAGACGCGCCCTTCCCAGGAGAAGGCCATGTCATCCAGCTCCGATTTCCACGTGGCCTCAAAGGATCCATCCTCTTGGCTTACGTGGCTGGTCACAATTCGTTGAGACATCGTTGTCCAGTCGTCCCCGCGAACTACGGAATAGACGGCACGCACAACCTCAATGCCTCCCAGTCGAATCCCTCGGACCCAACCGCTCCACCGTTCAAACTCTACGGTCCAGGGTCCAGCATGCAATCGAATCGGTCGTTCTTGGCTCATCCGAATCTGAGTATAACAACTGCATATGGTCAAGGTGGTGGGTTTTGATGTTGGCGGAGTTCTTATCCGGATTACCCATTTCTGGGCCGAAGCGGCCAGGTGCGCAAACGTGACGATCTCGCCCGCCGTTGCAGAGGATGCAAGTCTTGTCAATTCCCCCTTTTTGGAGGCCTATCAGTCGGGAGAGATTGGCGACTCGGAATATCTAAGACAATTGTCCAACTCCCTCGGGACTAAGAATGAAGAGGAGGCGCTAAAGGTTCATAACCACATCATGGTGGAACCTTATGCTGGGGTGGATCAAATTGTTAGGTCTTTGAATGATATTGGGTTGGTGACGGCTTGCCTTTCAAATACCAATGAGCCGCATTGGCATGATATGTTTCATTCGGGACGCTTCCCGGCTAACGAGGCTCTTCAAGTGAGAATGGCATCCCATCTAGTTGGTGCGTCGAAGCCTGATCCTAAGATTTTTGAGGCCTTTGAAGAACGTCTTGGTTGCCGAGGTAAGGAGATTGTTTTCTTTGATGATTCACGGGCAAATATCGAAGCTGTACGGGAGAGGGGTTGGATAGCTTTCTTGATTGACCCTAGCCAGCCGACTGATGGGCAGATCAGGACTGGACTCACGACAGCTGGGATTCAGATACCACTAGTCTAATTTTGCGCCATTTATTGTAATTTTAGAAACATCCTTGCATTTTGACGGTTAATCGACTACATTTGTACACGCTACTTTTGGTGTTGCAATACGGTCGATGGAAAAACGTCAGCTATCGAGGCAAGAAGAGAAGGTTCTGAATCTTGCCCGTCAAGGCTTAGGAGATAAGCAAATTGCCTTGGAATTGGCTCTCAGTGCTGATACGGTCCGAACTTATTGGCAGCGTATTCGCCAGAAAGTGGGTGCAGCGACTCGTGCTGAGATTGTAGCGACCCTGAGCGATAAGCAGACTGCAGCGGCTTTAGAAGCGGTTGAGTCAGAGAAAAACGTTCTTCTCCAAGAGATTCTGCGTCGTCGAGCCGTGGAGAGGGCTCTCCGCCAAAGCGAGCAAGAGTGGAGACTTTTAGCGGATTCCATGCCTCAGATGGTTTACGTGGCAACGCCGGACGCTCGGATTTTCCATTACAACGCTCGATTCTACGAATACACGGGTTTGAAGCCAGATCAAGCTCTTGGCACGCATTGGGAGTCTGTGATACATCCGGAAGACCTTCCATTGCTGAAAGATGCGATCGCGTCAAGTCGACCTCAGAATGAGTCCTTTGAAGTTGAACTTCGTATTCGACGGCACGATGGGCAGTATAAGTGGCACATCAGCAAGACGATTCCTCAACTGAGCGAGGATGGAACTCCGATTCGCTATTACGGTTCGGCGACCGATATCCATGAGTCACGTCTGCTAAGAGATCGTCTCCAAGCTTTGGCGACCATTTTGAATCAGGCCCAAGAAGTAGCCCGGCTGGGTTACTACGAGTACGACGTTCAGCGAAATCTGGGCCTATGGTCAGATGCTCTCTACAAAATCTACGGCTTGCCAGTTCAGGAAGGTTGGGTTGAAACAGAGGAATTTGTGCGCCGAATTCATCCGGACGATTTGCCCAGCTTTGGCCAAGCCATCCGTGAGACGATCGATCGTCAGACTCCTTTAAGCGAAAGATATCGTTACATACGGCCCGACGGCGAGTCGATTTATGTTTATTCGGTAGCCAAGCCTGTGGTGGAAGATGGGCGGGTAATAAGGCTTGTGGGAACGGTCCAAGATATCACCAGCCAAGCAAACACAGATCAGAGGTTAAGAGATAGCGAGCGGTTGCTAGAAGAAGCCGAAGAGATTGCGGGACTCGGCTCTTACTACTGGAGTGTTGGCGAAGACCGATCAATTTGGTCGAACACGATGTACAAAATCTTTGAGCGTTCCGCAACGCTTGGTGTACCCACAGCAGAAGAGTTTTACCAACTCCTCCACCAGGATGATCGTAGTCTCTACGATGGGAGCCTGGCGCGTACTTTATCTCACGGTCTTCCCTTAAATGTGGTTTACCGACTTGTTTTTGGGGATCGAATCAAGTGGGTGCATGCCCTGGGGAGTGTGGAGTATCACAACCGGAAAGTTGTTCGTTTGGTGGGGACATGTCAAGACGTAACTGAGGAACGGCGGATCACCATGGCGCTGGAGAGAAGGAATGAGCAGCTTCGCTATGCGGAAGAAATGGCTCAGATGGGGTCTTATGTTTACGACCTCACCAGTAACACCTATGAGTGGTCCGAGCACCTATATGTCATCCACGATCATGACCCTAAGAAGGGTCCGATGCTGCCGCCTGAGTTTCGGGATCGCCTAAATCCGGATGAAAGACCCCGATACGATCAAGTGCGTCGCAAGCTCTATGAGGAGTTTCACGCAATAGACGAGACCTTTAGTTTTCTAACATCAAAGGGCAAGTGGAAGAACTTGCATACCCGCGCCCGGGCGATTGTAGAAGATGGCAAGCTCATTCGAATCCATGGCACCGTTCAAGACATAACCCCGTAATCGGTCCCGAACCTTTGACCTCAAATAGAGTCAAAATATAGGTTCCATGCAACCTCCGATCCGGCCCAACGTGCTTCAGATGACCCCATATTCGCCGGGCAAGCCGATCGCGGAGGTGAAGAGGGAACTTGGATTAGAGCGTGTGGTGAAACTCGCGAGCAATGAGAACCCACTTGGCCCTTCTCCTAAGGCGGTAGAAGCTTTGAAGCGTGCCGCAGAGGAAGCGCACATCTATCCCGATGGGGCCGCTCACGACTTTCGAATGGCTGCTTCCGCCAAGTTTGGCGTGCCGTACGAGCAAGTGATGGTTGGAAATGGTTCTGATGAACTCATTCACTTGTTGGGTCTGATCTTCTTGGATAAACCTGAGGACGAGATCATCGTCGGCTACCCCTCTTTTGTCCGTTATGATGCAGCGGCGCACTTGGCAAACTGCAAAGTCGTTCGGGTTCCTTTGACCTCGGATTATCGCCACGACTTACCGGCGATGCTCGAGGCAGTGACCCCGAATACGAAGCTACTGTTCATCGCGAATCCGAATAATCCGACCGGAACTCTGGTTTCCAAAGCAGAAGTAGATAACCTATTGGATAGTCTTCCCGAGGGTGTAACGGTCGTTCTAGATGAGGCTTATTACGAATTTGCCGCTGACCAATCGGATTATCCAAATTCGGTGGACTATATCAATGCGGGCCGTAATGTCATTGGCCTGCGTACGCTTTCTAAAACCTATGGTTTAGCGGGAATTCGTCTGGGCTACGGCTTCGCGCCTCCAGTCATCGCGGATGCGATCAATCGGGCTCGCGAACCATTCAACGTAAATTCTCTGGCCCAATTGGCTGGGATTGCCGCTCTCGAAGACGATGAGCATGTGACACGGACGGTGGAGAACAACCGGCGAGGTCTTGAAGCCCTCGCCGGCGTCTTTGAGCGATTGGGTGCTAAACCCTGCCCGAGCTTTGCGAACTTTGTTTTCGCCGATCTTGGCAGACCCGCCCGTCCAGTTTTCCAGGCTCTGCTGGAACGAGGCATCATTGTCCGACCTGGCGATGTACTCGGTGCGCCCACTTGTCTGCGAGTCAGCGTGGGGACCGAAGAGGAGATTTCGTTGTTCATAAAAGCGATTGAAGAAGTAATGCAGGAACCGGTTAGCGCATGATTATCGTGATGCGCGTTGGTGCAGATAGAGATCAGGTAGAAGCCGTATCGGATCGCCTGATCGAAATGGGTTACAAGACGAACCCGATTTTTGGAGTTGAAAAGTCGATCGTGTGCGCGATCGGTGTTCCCGAGTACGACAAGATGGAGGCGGCAGACCAACTGCGAAGCCTTGATGGAGTTGATGACGTAGTCTTCATCTCCAAGCCGTATAAGTTTGTGGCGAAGGAACTTCGGGGCAAGACGATAGTCGATGTCGACGGAGTGAAGATTGGTGGCGACGAAGTCGTGATGATGGCAGGTCCATGCACCGTGGAGTCAGAGGCTCAGTTGATGCTGACTGCTGAAGCTGTGGCGAAAGGCGGTGCCAAGATTTTGCGCGGTGGTGCTTACAAGCCGTCGACCTCGCCTTACACATTCCAAGGGATGGGCTTACCGGGGCTAGAGCTATTGAGAGAAGCGGGACGTCGGTTCAACTTAAAGGTTGTTACTGAGGTCATGCACGTGCGGAAGGTGGAAGAGGTTTGTGAATACGCAGATATCTTGCAGGTCGGCACACGGAACGCCCAGAACTATGATCTTCTCCGTGAAGTCGGGTTAGCGAAAAAGCCAGTTCTCTTGAAGCGAGGCATGACCGCGAAGCTGGAGGAGTGGCTCTTGGCCGCAGAGTACATTGCGAGCGCGGGGAATGAGAACATCATCCTCTGCGAGCGAGGGATTCGAACCTTTGAGACTCACACACGCAATACGCTGGACTTATCGAGTGTTCCGGCTCTGGCTTCTTTGACTCACTTACCTGTGATCGTTGACCCTTCCCAAGGAACCGGACGGCGAGAACTGGTTGGGCCGATGAGCAAAGCCGCGATTGCCTGTGGCTCCGATGGTTTGCTGGTGGAGGTTCATCCGAACCCAGATAAGGCGATCAAGGATGGGGTCCAAAGCATTTCGATTGGCACTTATGAGAAGCTGATGCCTGAACTTTCTCTGGTTGCTCGAGCAGTTGGCAGGAACCTGAAAATTCCAGTTACAGCCTAACCTACTAATGTTCCAGGTTCCTGGGAGCCTGGAACATTAGAACCTGGGGAACCTAGGTGGGAAGTCGGCTGGAATTTTGGGCTTGCACTAAGGTTTTTCTTGTTTCCGCATCACGGTCTTAACTGCTAGGCGCTGAATGAACTCGGCGGTTGTGAGGGACTAAAGGGCAAAATTCTATAAGTTCTTCGATAGTGGTTGACTTAGAGCGCACTCTAAGGGCGTAGCATGGGTTTATGACGGATGGGCTTACAATCGCCGAAGCCTCACAACGATTAGGAATGACTTCCCACACGCTCCGATATTACGAGCGTGCCGGCTTGCTCCCTCCCATACCCAGAACGGAAGGTGGCTTGCGTAGGTATCGACCGGAGGACGTGGACTTTTTACGCTTCCTTGCCAAGTTAAGGTTGATGGGGATGCCGATCCGTCAAGTTCGTCAGTACTGTGAACTGTTCAGGCAAGGTGATGAAACCATGGGCGAACGGCGGATGTTGTTGGAGCAACATCGGGCCGAGGTCATCCAACAGATACAGGGTCTTCAGCAGAATCTAGAGATTCTTAACTTGAAGATTGAACTCTATGAACAAGGGTGGAAGCATGGCACTTCACTCTCAAACGATTGCAGCGAGAAACTGCGAAACCTCTTGGAGGGGAAAATATGAAGCAAAGAACAATTGCTGGCCATTCGGTTGGCGGAGTTGGGTTAGGTCTGATGGGAATGAGTTGGGCATATGGCCCAGCCTCTAGCCCAGAAGATTCCCACAAGGTCTTGAATCGCGCGTTGGAGATAGGGGTTAACTTTTGGGATACTGCAGACCTCTATGGAGCTGGCCATAACGAAGAGTTGATCGGCCCAGTTGTCAGAGACCGACGCTCCGAGATTTTCCTTGCTACAAAGTTTGCGAACGTTTATGACCGGACATTGACCAGTCACCAAGATCAGGTTGAAGCCAATGTCCCTTGGATCGTAGATGGTACTCCCGAATATATTCGTAAAGCAGTTGATCTGTCTTTGAAGCGATTGGGGATTGACCAGATTGATCTTTACTACCAGCACCGCGTTGACCCAAAGGTTCCGATTGAGGAGTCAGTGGGAGCGATGGCTGAATTGGTAAAGGAAGGAAAGGTGAAGTACCTTGGCCTGAGCGAGGTATCCGCGGCAACGATCCGCAAGGCTCATGCGGTCCACCCAATCACGGCTGTTCAGAACGAGTTTTCGCTTTGGACGCGTGACTTTGAGGAGGAAGAGATTCCGGTAACTGCCGAACTCGGCATCGCTTTCGTGCCTTATTCACCTCTTGGGCGAGGCTTCTTGACGGGAAAAATTGAGTCAGTGGATACGATGAGTGACGATGATTTCCGCAAGACTAGCCCCCGTTTGACGGATGGCAATCTCGAAGCGAATATGGCGATTGTGGATGTAGTTAAGTCTGTGGCGGAAGCAAAAGGCGCGACTCCAGCTCAAATTGCACTGGCATGGGTTCTGGCCGCTGGCGATCATGTGATTCCCATTCCGGGCACAACTAAAGTGCATCGCTTGGAAGAGAATGCTGCGGCAGTCGATGTTGAACTGTCAGCAGATGAGTTGGCAAGGCTAAGCGCAGTCCAAGAGGCAGCCGGGCCAAGATATGCACCAGTTGCGATGGCTTTCACCAAAGCCTAGCTTGACTAGCCCTGGATTACTCCGGGGCTATGGTTCCAATTGACGAATCCGGCCTTTTTATTAAGTTGGTATCGAAGCTGAAGCTCGGCTGAGGTTGCGTTTGCTTGAGATCTTCAAGTGTGAATTTCTCAATCACTCCTTTTCTTGAGACTAACAATTGGCCCAAGCAATCCCAGGTAGCCCAGGAAACATTCCTCAGTAAATCTGGATGTGACTCAAGCGCGAAATCAAAAATCCTAAAGCCACCATCTTTTCTTCTTGTAGAATCTGGAACTCCCCGATACCACATACATAAGGTGGGGTGGCTCGTAGTCGGCTGATTAGTCCATGGATCATAGTTGGACATTAATTCTTGATACGAATCGGGCATCAGTCCAACGTTCTTCCAACCATCTCTTCTCAGTCGCGGATAGAGAACTCCTTCGTCTTCACCTCCATCGAACGGTTCTAATACTTCTAGCTTGAAGTCAAGTTCATTGATTCCCACGGCTCTCCTAAACTTGGATTCAAGGACCATCTCTTGCGTATTAAGCCTAGCCAGGCTTTCTTTCGGAAAGACCCCGCCACCATAGTAGGTAGTTGACTGGTTCCAATGACAAGTCGTAGTCAACTTTGGGGGTTTACAGATTCCCGTCCAGATCTGACCTCTTCCCATTGCAAAGTACACAAGCCACTTACCATCCCAGGACAGATCAAAACGATTTGGATATAAAGTGCCAGAAAACCATGAACCATGCTCAATGGAATCTGTTTCTGTATCCCAGAGCATTAGGTGCCAAGTTTTGCTCGGCTTTCGCCTTACAATCAAGCACTTAGGAGTTCTGTACGACGGAATGAGAAATAGTCTGGCAGGGAAATCAGAGGCTTCACCCATTAAAACTACTGCCTAAACCTCACCACCCTCAAATTCATGACCCCTGCACCTGGCTTTGTCAGGGGCTTTACCACTAACTTCGTTTTTCCAGGAGCAACGATTGAGAGGCGGCCCAGGTTGACTTTTTGAAATCGGTCCCAGCCTCCGGTTTTTGGCACAGTGCCTTTCAAGGTTTGACCAGCGACTTGAATCTCGAAAGTAGAGCCTGCGGAGTCATCTTCACAGGCGATCTCTAGTTCTACTTCTACGTCACCGCGAACAGCCTCAAACTCCCACTCTGCTGTATCTGCAACGTTTGTCCAGAATCCGAGAGCATTCTTCGGAGCTTCATAGGAAAGATGTCCGTTCGTCTTTGCGTCGACCGCTTTTAGCTCTAGAGAGCGGTCTGGATTCTGATTTTGTAGAATGTGCGTGACGGTAGGTTTGCCTTCAATCACCATGCGAATGACATAGGGCATATCGTCTGGAGTATCCGAGAACCGGGGGGTTCTAACGAAGGTGCTTCCGTTTTGAACGTACGTGCCAAGCATCTGGCCGTTACTGGAAACCTGCTTGATGTTCGCAGAGAGTCCTGGAAGCTCAATCACTTCAGATCCATTCTTTTGGAAGACATGCAAGTAGAGCATGCCTGGCTTCTGGGTAACGCGCCCCCAAGGCAATTGGCGTGGGAAGGGACTGGCTTGAGCACCATAAATGGTGTCTGAGTACTGCTTCATCCATTTGCCAACATCTGCCAGACGATCCACGCTGGGCTGGGGGATAAGCCCTTCCGCAGTGGGGCCAACATTTAGCAAGTAGTTACCGCCCTTGGAAACGCAATCGATCAGGTTCTGAACCAGCTTTGCCGACGACTTCCAGTTGTGATCGTGTGAGGAGTAGCCCCAAGTGCCATTCATCGTCATGCAAGATTCCCAATCGATGCCTGGGCCGAAACCGTTGGCGGGAATCTCTTGTTCTGGAGTGCCATAGTCGCCCGCAAAGTGGTCGCCTTGAGTCATGCCTTGCATACCGGCACGTCCTTTATCTACGCGGTTGTTGATGATGATGTCGGGCTGGAGCTTGCGAACGTAGTCGTAAAGATCCTTGCCGTGCTCATGAGTCCAAGTGGCTTCCCACTCTCCGTCGAACCAGAGAATTCCAATATCGCCATAGTTGGTCAGCAGCTCTTTTAGCTGAGCTTTCATGTATTTGACATAGTTCTCAAAATTCGCCTTTAGCTCTGGGCGAGGGTCCCAACTGCGGCGGGGGAGATAGTCGGGATGGTGCCAATCCATGATGGAGTGATAAAAACAGAGCTTGATGCCAGCTTCCTTGCAGGCTTGGGCGAGTTGCTTGAGGAGGTCTTTCTTATACGGTGTTCCGCCGATATCCCAGTTTGTTAGCTTTGAGTCCCAAAGCCCGAATCCCTCGTGATGCTTGCTGGTGATGACGATGTACTTCATCCCTGCATCTTTTGCAATGCGCACCCACTCCTTGGCATCGAATTGTGTAGGGTTGAACTGCTTTTGAAGGGGGTGATAGTCCTCGATCTTAATCTTGGCGGTATTGAGGATCCATTCGGCCGCACTGGGTATGTTTTTGCCATCCCAAACTCCACCAGGTATGGAGTAAAGCCCCCAGTGAATAAACATTCCAAACTTGGCTTCGCGGAACCAGGCCATACGGCGATCTTTGTCGGCTTGAAGCTTGGCGGCTGGGGTGGCGACTGCGAAGGGAATAGATAGCAATGGGGTTCCGTTCGACTCAAGAATTTTTACCGTGTATTTTTTAGCAACGGTTGGGGGGATTCGAACGAACCTTTGGGCACCGATGGTTGTTCCGGCAACAGTAGTGCTAACCCCATCAATATCTTCAATTTCGATTTCAAACTGTTTGACACGTTGACCCTCTTTGATTCCTTCTCGGAGGACGATCCGGTCTATGAGTTGGGGTTGTGGAAGCAAGACTTGCATGCTTTGAGCAGGCGAAGTAGGTGCTCCCAATCGTCCCATTTCATGTTTCTGGACTGCGCCGTAAGTTTCATCCCTCAGCTTCTTAAAGCCCATCAAAGACTTCACATCATTCTCGTGAATAAGTCCTCGTTTGTCTGGAGGTACGTTGAGTAGGAACGATGCACCGTGCCCAACAGATCGCTCGTAGAGGTCCATCAACTGCTCGGGGGTCTTTACTTTGTCATCCTGCGAGGCATGATAGAACCAACCTGGGCGGATAGAAACATCACATTCGGCGGGAACCCAAGCGTCGCCGTTGGGATCACCTTTCCCGAGTTCCTTGTAGAGTGGCGTTCCGGGCACATATCTGCCTGACTTGACGGTTGCCCAAGATTCTTCGGGCGCCCAACCTTGCTCATTACCGACCCAGCGGATGTCTGGTCCCGCATCGCTAAAGATCACCGCATCCGGGGCATATTTTCTAACTGTGGAGTTAAAAAGATCCCAATCGTAAACTTGCTTCTTCCCGTTTGGCCCTTCACCATTTGCACCATCGAACCAGACTTCGTAAATGGGACCATATTTGGTGAGAACTTCCTTGAGAGTATCCGCAAAAACTTGGTTGTACTCAGGAGTGCCGTACTTGGGATGGTTACGATCCCAAGGTGATAGGTAAACACCCATCTTGAGGCCGTATTCGTCGCAAGCTTTGCGAAGGTCGGCCAAGACATCACCTTTGCCATCGCGCCACTTGGATTGGGCAACTGTGTGAGTGGAATATTTACTGGGCCATAGGCAAAAGCCATCGTGGTGCTTTGCGGTGATGATCACCTGCTTCATCCCGGCTTCCTTGAAAGTCCGAACCCATTGCCGGGCGTCCATCTGGGTCGGATTGAAGACCTTGGGGTCCTCAGTTCCGTGTCCCCACTCTTTCTCTGTGAAAGTATTGGGGCCAAAGTGGACAAAGGCGTAGTATTCCAACTTATGCCATTCCAACTGACGAGGGCTGGGTTTGGCAATTGGAGCTTGGGAACTCATAGCAACGGCGGCAATGGCGGTGAGTAGCATAGCTTGGGCCTATGTTAGCGTGGATTCATGAAGTGATGCTAAATTTTGTGCGCATATTGTTTCTGGGTAATTATCTTTACAGAATCGTCAAGATTGAAAAATGGGCGACAAATTCGAGTCTAGGACTATGAAACACGGCTAATAACATTGCTTCGATGCATTTATTACGGGGATATCGTTTTGTTGCTTTGGCCGCAGTGGTGGCTTCTGCAAGCTTCGGGATAGGTCAGTATTCAATTACGGAAATTGGCACGTTTAGAGGGAATTCTAGCAACGCTTTCGCAGTGAACAGTTCGGGCCAAGTTACGGGATGGGCGGATGATTCATCAGGGGTAAACCGTGGTTACATTTGGAGCAACGGAACCATGACTCATCTTGGGAACCTTGGAGGTGGAAGAAGTGAAGGCAATGCAATCAATGAGAGTGGCGTTGTAACCGGTTTTTCTACGAATTCGTCCTCAAACGCACAGGCATTTATTTACAACGGAACCATGTCCAGTTTGGGCACTCTCGGAGGCAACCTTAGTTATGGCTATGCAATCAATAATTCTGGTCAAGTAGCTGGTCCGTCCCAAATCACTGGCTCCACCGCATATCGTTCCTTTATTTCGGCTCCTGGCGGACTGCAAGAGATTCAGAGCGTGAATAGCGCTACAACAACGTGGGCTTATGGAATGAACGATGCGGGAAGTGTTGTTGGTTGCACCCTAATCTCAGGAGTGACTGGAGCGCGTGGGTTTTACTTTGATGGGACAAATACCGTAGCCATCGGGACGGGCACGTCGCGAGCTTATGATATTAACAATCTCAACCAGATTACGGGTTTCTCACGGGACTTTACTGGTATGGATCGCGCCTACATTCTTCAAGGTTCTGTTATGACGGACTTGGGCACCCTTGGTGGTTTTACTAGTCACGGATATGCGATCAATGACTCGGGAGTAGTTGTTGGAGAAGCAGCAAACGCAGCCGGACAAACAAGAGCAGCGGTTTTCTCAAACGGAGTTGTGACGGACCTAAACTCCTTCCTCGATCCCAATAGCGGCTGGGTTTTGAACTCAGCTCGAGGCATAAGTGAAAACGGTTACATCGTTGGGATTGGCACGCTGAATGGAGCAACTCGTGGCTTTGTGATAGCTCCAGTTCCTGAGCCTGCGACGCTCGCCATTCTAGCTCCGGCTTTGCTAATGTTGCGACGTCGAAAGAAATCGCAGAAATAGCTACCGAATGTCAAACAGGCTGTCCAGGCTTACCTGGGCAGTCACTATCAATATCCTCGCCTAAATCCTTATCCGCAAGATACTTCTCGCTCCAAGACTCAATCGCTTCAAGCGCTGGTTGCAGACCATGTCCAGCTTCTGTAAGTTCGTAGCTGGTGCGGGGGGGCATGGTTGAATGTACGGTTTTCTTGACCAGCCCAGCTTCTTCTAATACAGAAAGTCTTTGTGAGAGGGTAGTGGCGCTTACTCCCTGTGCCTTGCGGGCAAGCTCATTGAATCCGCAGGGTTCCGCCATAAGATGGGCAATGATCAACAGAGTCCACTTCTCTTGAACGAGTGCAACACCCCTCACGAGGTTTTTAGGACAGCGATCTTTCCATTCCATGTCGTCTAATTCTACGTCAGCGAGTTTCCGTTTAGGACGCTTTCAGGACTTTTTGTAGAGTAGTGCAAAAAATGTAGCACTACGGAGTATGATGTGATAACCATGCCAAAACTAATCGTTCTCGTCGCAAGTACAAGGCCCGGCAGGATTGGGTCTACCATTGGAAAGTGGTTTGCCGAAGCTGCCAAAACTCACGGAGGCTTTGATGTTGAGTTGGTAGAGCTGGCAGACCAGAACCTTCCCGTTTTTGATGAGCCCCAACATCCAGCCGCTCAGTCCTATGAGCATGAGCATACCAAGGCATGGAGCAAGAAGGTCGCGGAAGCTGATGCTTTTGTTTTTGTTACCCCGGAGTACAACTTCAGTACACCCCCAAGCCTTGTGAATGCTCTGACCTACTTGGTGCGAGAGTGGGCATACAAGGGTGTTGGTTTCGTGAGCTACGGCGGAGTCTCCGGTGGCTTGCGGGGTGTGCAAATGACAAAGCAAATCCTGACCACCTTCCGTATGTTCCCAATCTACGAAGCGGTAACGATTCCAAATGTTTTCGGCTACCTGAACGATGAAGGAACGTTTGTGGCGCAAGAAGTTCAGCAAGAAGCGGCAAAGGCGCTCTTGGATGAACTATTGAAGGTTGAGGGTGCGCTCTCGACATTGCGAGGTTAATGTTTTGATAGGAAGCTTGAGAAACCCTAGATTGAAGTTTTTAGGACTTTCTAGCTCTCCGTAACAACCATTCTTCCTTAAACACGGTTAAACAAAAAAGAGAAACAAAACTATGAAAGTGAAATATGCCCTCATCCCCGCGATTGCAGCTCTTGGATTTGGAGGCTACGTTGCGCTCCATCCTGGTGTAGCTTATGCAGAACCCCGCATTGCTATTCAGGGCAAGGCTACCGAGATCAAAGATACTGCCAGCTACTCTATCGACCCTTATCACACAAGTATTTACTTCGAGATTCCTCATATGGGCATTGCTACGGTTCATGGACGAATCAATAAGTTCACAGGCAAGATCGTGCAGAGTGGAGCTGACCTCTCTAAGGCAAGCGTTGAGTTTTCGGCGGAAGCTGGTTCCATTGATACGGGCGTAGTGCCTCGCGATAACCACCTGAAAGGGGCAGACTTCTTTGAAGTTGAAAAGTATCCCTCCATTACCTTCAAGTCCACAAAGATCAGCAAGACTCGAAATGGCTACACAGCCGAGGGCAACCTAACGATCAAGGGTGTCACAAAGAAGGTTTCCATTCCATTCAAGCACTATGGTCCATTGAAAGGAAGTGGCGATCAGCCTGACAAGATCGGTGTGGTCGCAGAACCGTTTAAGATCAATCGCCGAGACTTTGGAATTACTTACGGAAACAACCTTCCAGATGGTAATCCTGCCATCGGCAATGAAGTCACGATTCGACTTTCTGTAGAAGCAGCTAAAGACAAGTAAACGGCTTCTCTGAATATATAAACGGGCGTTGCGGGTAAAAGCCCGCAACGCCCGTTTTTGAATCTGATCTCAGACTCCTATGTACCGATTTGTTCGTGGCGCTGGCATCCTTAGGACAGATATATAGTCCCTTCCATTGCGGATACGGTAAAAGGGTGAGAACCTATGCTCATCCCACTTGCTATCGAAAGTACCCAGGCATATTTGAACTACCTTAACAATCATCAGCTTGGGTTTGATAATTGCCAAGTTAACTGGGATAACCAAGATCCTACTCAACGGTATGTAGATGGCCACTTTTGCTTCTGTTATAAGTTTAGCTACGTGGGAGAGTGTCGTATTCCTGCCGGGAGCTCAGTGGAATACTTGCCGACAGGTGCAGGCGAGATCGTACCTGCTACCCTCGTTGAACGTACCAACAACCCGCCGGTCGTAACTCTAGCTTTTAAGTGTGAAATGGATCTGACCGGTGGAATTGTAAGATCGGACTTAAAATGGTTGGTAGAGCGGGTCCGAGATTGGTTCGCTCAGAGAGGGCATCTTGTTTCAACTGAGGATATAGCGACTGGGTTATCTGCTCCTCGGTTTATGGGTCTCAATCACTTAAGCGGTGAGCAGAAGCGAGCAATCGTTTCGGCAATGGAGAATCGATTCTCATATACATGGGGCCCACCAGGGTCAGGCAAAACTACATATGTACTGTCCAGTTTAGCGAAGGCTCTTCGCAAACGTGGTCGCAAAATCCTGATCGTTGCACCTACAAACAACGCGGTGGATAACGCTATGAGGGCGGTCATCGACGAACTTGCTGACGTTTTGCCAAGGGTGAACATTGCAAGATTAGGGACCCCCACTCCCGAGTTTTTAAGAGACTATCCGGAAGTCTGTGAAGATGCCACGCTACAAAAAAGACTGGATGAAATAAGCCGTGACATTGAGCAATATCGTAGGCAGGCAGAGATGTTAAGGTTGCTTGGACAAGATCAAGCCGAAATCTTAATCCTACAAGAAAAGGCGAGAACACTTGAACAGGAGAAGCAGGAGGTTCAGAAATACTTACTGAACGATGATAGTACGTTAGAAACTCTGAAAGATGAGCTTCTTGGGATAAGGAAGTCTGACCAACGACTTGCCCGCGACGAAATGCAATTGGAATCTCAGATAAGACGACTTGGTCCGCTCAAGGCACTTCTTAAATCTGGTGAAAAGAAGGATCTAGAATCGAAGTTAGCTGAAACTCGGGGACTACGCGAGGAAAACAGAATAAATCGTGAGCAACTGGAGATTCGTTTGGGAGGGCTTTCTAAGCAACAGTCAACGCACAAAGAAATGCTGACCACCAGAGACTCTGAGTTATCTGATGCATATCAACAAATTCGTCTTGCCGAAGAGCGCAGGTGGGAACGACTAGCAGAACTAGGAACAGAGACAATTGATGTTGATCAACTGCTTATCGAGATCGAAACACGGACCTCTGAACTTGAAGCCATGAGGGCCTCGCTCGAAGCGACTCTCACGGAGAAGTATGTAATCGGAGTAACACTTGATGGTTTTATTGGCCGCTCGCTTTCACGTTCATTTAATGTTGATTGGGTTATCGTGGATGAAGCTGGATATGCACCTTTGGCTAAGACTATTCCCTTGTTGAGCTTAATGTGTCCAGTATCCATGCTTGGGGATCATAAACAGCTTCCGCCAGTCTGTGAGGCAGCAGATGAAGATGCCGTATCTAGCTCATTTTGGGCGAAATCAGCATTGTTTTTAGAATCAGCCTTCCTCGCGACGAGTCACACTTCGCTGTATCAACAGTCAGCTCCTGCCTTTGTAAGATTAGTCAAAAGCAATTTAACGAAGTCCTATCGTTTTGGAGCAGATTTGGCACTACTTCTGGATCACTTTATTTACAAAATGAACCTGGAAGGCGCGGATGAGGTGTCAACGAAAGTTTATGTGAAGGGAGTTCAAGACTCCGAACAAGGAGGTCACCATCGAGTTGCAGTGAACGAAATTAAAGCCGTGGTGACACTTGTCCAAACTTTGCTTGATAAAGGGCGAGATAATATTGTCGTATTAACGCCGTACTTAGAGCAGATGAAGACGATTCGCAACGCTTTGCGAGAAAGTGGGCTATTGGGGCAGGTTGAGGTATTGAACACTCACAAAGCACAGGGGAGGGAATGGGACACGGTCATATTCTCGGTGGTTGATGGATCAGCCCCTTCAAATCCTTATTTTACGAATGTGCATCGTGAGGTCGGCTCTCAAGTTCTCAACACCACGATCAGTCGGGTTAGAAAGGAGTTGTATTTAGTATTGGAAACAGGCTACTGGGAGGCACATGAAAATCAGCTACTAGGGGCCTTAGCGTTACAGGCAAAGGTCGTGTAGCTACATGCTTGTGCTTGGTGAGGGAGGTTTGCACTCCCTTGACCAAGCGTTGATTTAGCTTGTGTTGCTATAAGTTTTTTGCACTAGAGCGGAAACTGAATCTTTTGAACAGTTTTTGACAATAACTAACTTCATTTAGTCCGGTTTTACGGCTGTAAGGGATAACCTATCCAACTATGCCGAAGAAGATCGATCGCCGGGAATTTCTAGCCGCAGCTGGAGCTGCCAGCGCCGCT
This sequence comes from Fimbriimonadaceae bacterium, assembly GCA_037190145.1. Taxonomy (GTDB): domain Bacteria; phylum Armatimonadota; class Fimbriimonadia; order Fimbriimonadales; family Fimbriimonadaceae; genus 55-13. The sequence continues at coordinate 97,749 of JBBCJU010000001.1, read as the reverse complement.
CTCGCTGCTAATGCTATGGCCGTCGAACAGAAACCCCAATTTAACAAACGCGCTCCAAGAGGAGCCAAGAGTGCCGCCGACCTTGTCGCTCCAAAGATGGATAGGGTCCGTGTTGGATTTATCGGAGTTGGCGCTAGGGGAGGTGGACATGTCGCGCAAATGCTATCCATCGAAGGCGTGGATGTGATGGCGATTTGCGACAATCATGCTCCTACTGCAGAGCGTAGCATCAAGCGAGTAAAGGATAAAACGGGCAAGACCCCGACCGCTTATACCAATGGGGATACCGACTACAAGCGGATGCTAGATCGGGATGACATTGATATTGTCATCATCAGTACACCTTGGGATTGGCATGCGCGCATGGCGGTCGATACCATGAAGGCCGGGAAACATGCTTTCTTAGAGGTTCCGGCGGCGCTTACGATAGATGAGTGTTGGGAACTGGTAGACACTTCTGAAGTCACCCAAAAGCACTGCATGATGATGGAGAACGTCAACTACGGTCGTGAAGAGTTGATGGTTCTGAACATGTGCCGCTTAGGCGTGTTTGGTGATTTGCTTCATGGCGAGGCCGCTTACATCCATGACTTGCGAAGTCAGATGCATGAGGTTGAGCACGGAACTGGCTCATGGCGTACCTACGAGTATGTCAAGCACAACGGAAATCTATATCCAACCCACGGGCTCGGCCCAGTTGCGCAGTATATGAACATCAACCGGGGCGACCGACTCGACTATATGTCTTCGGTTTCATCGCCATCCAGGGCTCGAGAACTGTATGCAAAGGCGAATTTCCCTGCAGATCACAAGTGGAATAAGGTGAAGTTCCAATGTGGCGACATTAGTACCACCATCGCCAAGACTGTGAATGGGAAGACGCTGATGATCCAATGGGATGAGCAACTTCCCAGGCCTTACACACGACACAATCTCATTCAAGGCACCAAAGGAATCTGGGCAGGATTCCCAGACCGAGTTGTCATAGAAGGAAGAACCAAGAGCACTCACGACTGGACAGAAGGAAAGGGCTTAGAGGAGTTCTATGCGGAGTTCGATCACCCGCTTTGGAAACGAGTGGGAGAAGAGGCCAAGCGAATGGGAGGACACGGGGGCATGGACTTCATCATGCTTTGGCGAATCGTGTACTGCTTGCGCAACGGATTACCGCTAGACCAGGATGTCTATGATGCGGCGACTTGGTCTGTCATCACCCCATTAAGCGAATGGTCCGTGAAGAATCGAGGTCAATCAATAGATGTCCCCGACTTCACTAGAGGCAAGTGGAAGACCATGAAGCCTTTAGCGGTTGTGTCGTAGAATAGTTCTATGACACAACCGGGATCGGAGGATGTAGTTATCGACAATTTGGTTTGGATGAATCCTGCTCGAATGAGCGGCGCTCCCTGCTTCTACGGCACTCGTGTTCCAATCAAAAACTTGTTTGACTATGTTTCTGGCCCTGAAGGTCTTGAAGGCTTTCTGGAGGGGTATCCAAGCGTGGGACGTAACCTTGCGCAAGAAGTTCTTCAAAGGGCTGAAGAACTTTTGTTAGCGAAGTTTACGAAGGAAGCGGCTTGAGCCGCGTAGTTCTTCTTGATGAAAACGTTAATATTCGTGTAAAGGCCTTACTTGATGGTCTGAACGTTCACACTGTTTATGATCTTGGTATAGATAGATTGACGAATGGCGAACTATTGGATTTTGCCAGGAAGAAAGTGCATGTTTTTGTCACTCATGATCGCGGGATACCTTTTCAGCACAACCATCGTGATCAAAGTTTGATCATTGTTGTTCTGGCAACCAAGTCTACGGAGTTAGTTTATGTTTCTCCACTAATTCCAACGTTGAAAACACTCATACATGAATCGATTCCTGGCTCAATTTTGATTTTGAACCAGGAAGGACAAGTAACAAATCAATCCTAGACACCGTGGTCGATGTCGTCCACTACGGCGTATTGCTCAAGCAGCTCCGCATCGACTTGTGCTTTCTTTTCTCTAGCCTTGACTGCATCTTCGTAGGACATTGTGGGATTGCTCCATTTGAGGCCCTTGGCCGCCAGCATGATGTCATAGAAGCGAATATTCTGGGTGACGCCTGCCATCTGCTCGCTTCCGGGACCGACCGCAGTGACCATCACGTGGTCGCATGTATGATTGCCGCTTGTCCAAGTCACCTTTGTATGGTTGCCTAGAATCATGGCAAGGGTTGCATTGGTGGAGCCATGAAAAATGGATGACTTAAAGGGAGAATTGCCCGCTCTCGCAGCAACAATAACATCGGCCTCATCATTGGAGAGTCCAATTCCTAACTTCTCTCGGATCACGTCTTGAACCAAAGATCGAGAGGGGGAAGATCCGATGGCGGAGGCCATCTTCTCCTGGCTTGACTTGATGCCACTCAGAAGCTTCAGGCCGCCAGTACTATCTCCATACCCTGAGCCTGCTCCGTTTAGAGATGCGCCGCCCGTGGCATGATCCGCAGTGATAATCACCAAAGTCTCTTTGTCTTTCAGGGCAAATTCAACGGCAACTTTTACGGCTTCTTCAAATGCAATCTGGTCATACACCATTGCGCCAAAGTCATTGCCGTGCGCCGCATGATCTACCTTTCCCCCTTCAATCTGAAGAAGAAATCCTTTCGGTGATCCCTTTAGCTTGTCCAAGGCCACTTGTACAGTCTCGGCCAGGGTTGGAGTTGACTTCAATAGCTCGGGGCTATTCATGTGGTCGACCGTGTAGGGGCGATGGCTGTCACTAAAAATGCCGAGAACCTTATTGCCTTTGAGGGTCATCAGCTCATCTCGACTTTTAGCAATGGAATAACCAGCCTTTGCAAACTCTGCATACAGGTCTTTCTTATCTTTTCTCTTATCGGCAGCAAAGTGATTGTTGCCGCCACCCAAAAGGACGTCAATTCCTCCAGCGAGGTACTTCTCGGCAATGAGAGGCTCCAGTCCACGATCCGCACAGTTCACCGCAAATCCTGCGGGTGTAGCGTGAGTAATGGTGGTGGTGGTGACCAAGCCTACTTTGACTCCAGCCTCTTTCATAACTGAGGCAAGAGTGCGAAGCTCTGTTCCATCTGGATAGACATTTACCTGACCATTCCAGATTCGACGGCCGCAGCCCCAAGTTGAGCTTGCGGCAGATGAGTCCGTGACGACAGAGTTCAGAGATCGGGTCTCTTGAAGACCGTTAACGGCATACTCCTCATTCATCAGGGTGTGCCAATAGGAAGGCTTGCCCTCGGTGATCTGACGGAAGTAGCTTGCCATCGAAAGGTTTTGGATGGAAAGTCCATCAGCTACGCAGAAGATAATATTTTTAGGCTTCTTTCCACCCTTCTTCGGAGGTCGGTCAAAGGAAACGTTGCCCAGAGCCGTAGAGGCGATGCCTGCGGCTCCGACGCCAAGAAGGGCGCGTCGAGAGATGCTCATACTAAAAGGCTAGCCGATTAAGGGTCCTTATTGCACGTTAGGGGATTGATGAAGCAGATTTTGGATTCGTTCCTTAAGCATTGATCGCCCCAGCAAAGTAAGAGAGTAGCCTTTCGCGTATCCATCGCGAGGATTCTCACTATTCGTTCTGCGTGGACCAGGCCTGAGGATGCCCTTGTTGCACAGGGACCAGGCTGCATCCATGTAAAGGCTCTCCAGCTCGACAATTTCTGGTTCTGATGAACTGCTTTGCACGTGTTGGTTCTCTACAATCTCCATAAGCCATGGAAGAAAGAGGTCAAAGTCATAGGATTTCTCGGTAACGCGACGCTCTTTTTGCGCTAGGTTTTCAACAATAAACTCAAGGATATATTCCTCAGCTTCTTCGAGGCTCTTCGCTAATCTTCCGCTACAGTCATTAAACATGTTGGTGCTCCTGTTGACCAGAATAGGTTGATCCTGAATGGACCGTATAAATATTAGGACACGCTTGCGACCTAAATAGTTGACATTTATAATGTGTAAATAATGAACATGTCTGGTCGTTCTGGCGCAAAGTGGGTCGGTGTATCTGTCGCTGGTGTGCTGGTTGCCGGAGTTCTTTTGGCTTTGGCAAACGGCGGGGCCATTGTGAATCTGTATCAGATATCTGAATGGGATGGTGGTCGCCAACTTGAGTACAAGATTCTAGGCTTTATCCCCTATGAGAAGCAGGAGCTATAGCCCGAGACACAGGTATCTGCAGACTACTGGCATGAAATGGACAAGTCTGGAATCAAGATTGGACCAGAGATTGATCGTAAGAATAGCCAAGGCCTTATCGCTCGCATAGTGCGTCCGCATGAAACGGAGTATTGGCTAAGACAGAGTGTCAAAGGTGATCATACGGCTCTGGTGGCAAAATACTCTGCGCAGTTATCTTCCCCAAGCCCTTACTCGACAACTTGGACTTATCACACCCCCACAATGACTTCAAAGGGCAAATCTGCGATCAAGCTCCTGATTGATTTGAGATCAAAAGGGACCAAACCGAAAGATCAAGTGAGTGATTTTGGGATTGGCATCACTGTTCCGCGAGAGAACGCCCTTAAATAGGCACCGCTAACCAAAGTCAGGCAATAGACATATCGACTGACGGTGGGAAACCCATCCCCTTACCAATCATTCTTTTCCTGTGCGGATCAGTTCAACGAGGATTGGATGAAGAGGAGAGGGGAAGCAAGCCTAACTGCGGCAAGAACGGGTGTTCCAGTGTCGCAAAGAAATGATGAGGGGGATCTCCATGAGACGAGGATTCACGTGTTCCTGGCGCTAGTCGTGATTGTTGTCTCCGTGGCTGTGCTGCTACAAATGGAGTCTGAGCGAAATCAGGCACCAGTTCCTGCTCGTCAGGAGCAAACGCGGTAGGTCCGCTATGTACCGGGCTTTCTAAACATCCATGCGAACAGCAATCCAATTGCGACAATAAACAAAGCGATCAGGCCATATCCAACGGCTCCTGGCATGGCTAAGCCGACCGAGGCAGAGCCGACGATGAGCAATGCAAGAAGACCCCAACTGAGCACCAGCTTTCCGATAACCTTGGTGCGGTTATCTCCTTTCTTCGCCACATCAAGCAAGTGAGGGTGAGCGCACTTTTGACAGACGATGGCATTCACTGGATTCTCGTGCCCGCACTTGCCACACCGCATGTGGATTGCGTAGAGCGGAGTCTTTCCTGCGGCTCGCATCCACTGCTTTACTTTGTAGTCCTCGTCGCGGAATTGGTCACGGATGGAGCGATTTGTGACTTGGTCCTTTTCGTTTGGTATCGTGTTCAGGGTTTCCGTAGCGATGGCGATCGCCTGATGAACAAAGCCTTGAGAGTGCAAAGCTTTAGCTACTTCTAGCTTGCAGGCAAAGTTTTCTGGGCGAACCACAAGGGCCTGAAAAGCCCGTTCCAACCGATGGACATCGAAGCTATTCAAATCTGCTCGATCTAGTTGATTGAGCATAAATGGGAAGAATGCCATCAGCGTAATCGCAACAACGAGCACGATGCCAGGAATGGCGGGATGAGGAGGTTTTGCGGTCAGCGCTAATACTCCAACCACTCCAGCGAGTGCTCCTAACCCCATCCAAGCGGGTATGTCGCCATCGATGGTCTTGTACATGATTAGGAGCGCGGCGATGCTCATCACAAGACCCGAGGCCACGGCAATCATCAGGCCGCCAATTGCTTCGTGAGGACTTCCCATCACGGGAATGACGAAAGAGACATGCCTTTTTGATCGGACAAAGTGGAAACTGTTGCGAAAGAACGCTAATGGAGTTTGCCCGACTCGCTAGAAAGAGCTGGAGCAAGCGGACTGGTGACTAAAGCAGGGGAACTCTATCCTGAAACTCCGCCAAGATTGCGTTTGCTTCTGGCTCATGCTCAACCAGCTTTTCGAAGAGCTTGATTTGAACCATCGCACGAACCTTGTTGAGATCTGCGGGGTCGTTAGCGCCGAGCTTAAAGTAAGTATCACCTCTGAGGTAGTCGGCAAGGAAGCGGACACCCAGTTCTAAAGTGATGACCTGAACTGCCCGCGGCATCATCGCAATTTCTTGCTCGGTGGCGGTGGCTGCGGTATTCAAGAAACCCTCGGTTACCGCTCGATATACCTCTCGATCTACCTGTACTTTTTCCAGATCTCGTTCCTTTTCCCCGGCAACATTGACTAAGGATCGAACCATATCGCCCCAGTCCGCAAGCCAAGTAAGAGGCATGATGGTATCCAGGTCAACAAGCGACATGACGCGACCCGTCTGCGCGTCAAACAAGAAGTTCTCAATCTTAGTGTCGCCGTGAATGGCGGTGTGGCGAATCGTGCCGTCTTCTCTGGCTTTAGCCATCGATAGGGCAAGATCACGGTTATCCAGGGCGATCTTAATGAAGGCTTGAAGCTCAGGATCGTTTCTTCGAGCCAAACGGTCTGATTCTTCGCAGGCGCAAAGGAAATGGCGCTCAGTAGATTGGCGAACTTCCGGATCGGTGGGTATCCGATGCTCAGTCGCCTTCAGGTCTCGACAGCCTTCTAGGGCCGCATCCAACTGGTCAAAGTAAACCTGGGTATTGCGGTAACCCGGAAGGGCGGTAGGAATGGCTGCCGCTTCTATAGACGCAGTAAGGTCATTGTAAATAGCGAGACCCCGACCCACCTCAAAGGCTGCATCCGTTTGACGATGCTCAGGCAATTCGCTAAGAGATTTGTAGCTAATGGCTCCTTCGATGTAGTGCATCACCCGCCAGATACCATCTTCTTCATGGAAGAGACGTCCGTCTCGGGTAGGCACAAGCTCGGGAACTTTCCAACCTGTCTCCGCTCCAATCCCCTGGTGAATAGACTGTTTCTGGGCTTCAATGGTAGCGATCATGCCCGTCATCACACGGTCCGCCATCGGAAAGACATCTGGGTTCACTCTCTGAAGCAGATAGGCTCGTTTTTCTGGCCCCGCAGAGATAAGCAGCGTATCCAGGTTTATATTGCCGCGACCCTCAAAAAACTCAATTTCGAAGGGATGCTCGATATGGAACTGGTCAGCAATAGTGCGGGCGTGGTCAAGAGAAAGCATAGAGCCTCGGTGAGTATAGCAAAAGACGAGCTTTTCGGCTAAATCGACTCAACCCGGCGGATAATGGAATCATGTCAATGAGAATCCAGTACAGCCTCCGACAAGGTTTAGCCATTGCTTTGTTTGGTCTTCCCATCTGGGTCTTGGAGCGGTTGCTGGCCCAGGTCATTCTCAATGATATCCATGCTTATGGTTCCTTTGGGTTGCAATGGCTCTCTCTAGTTGGACTACCCTTGCTGGGTGTAGCAACCTTCGCATTGGCTTTTGATAGATTCGATCGTGAGTTCGATCTGCCGTTTGTAAGAACGCATATCTGTTGGACGGTGGTTAGCTTTTTGGTTGCTCTAGCGAGCATCGCTTTTCTGATTGCCAGTTCTGGAGTTCCTCAAAATATCTTTCATTGGGCACGAATCGGAATATTCGTTGCGGGATTGCAATTTGGAATCTATCTCGTAAAGTGGATTTACTTTGATTGGCTAAACCGTATTGCAGACAATAAGCAACCGCCAGAAGATGAAAGCCGAGTAGGAGCTAGGTTGCCCAACTCACCTGTAGTCGGTGATAACGCTGCCATGCTATCTCTGTAAGCTGCTTATGGTGGTTTAGTTGGGCATTATGCAAAGGGAACGTAAGGGAGCGTAGCCCTAAGCAAGAACTTCCGATTATCCAAGAGGATCATCAAGTAAGGCTTGCAGTCGATCACCAAGGGCAGGGGGAAGTCTCTTTACCCACGCTTCATCTACAAGTCCCATCTCTATAAGATCTCGTAGGTGTGTTTTGTCTTTGTCACGATAAGCCGTGAGCTTGATCTGCACAAGTGCGGCTAGAGATAGGATCCTAAACTCTCCAGTATCTTCGGAATCTTTAAGGTCCGGATTCGCGGCTAATTCGTGTTCACGAACCTTCTCATTAGCAAAAACAATATGGACTGCGTCTCGCACCGATGCATCAGGCCCATCCAAAAATACATCTAAACCTGCGGTGTGACGATAAATGAATCCTGCTACTTCAAGTACCTCACGGGTACGAGCTAAATCTTCGCGGCGCAACATCATGTCAACATCGCGAGTATTACGAACGGCGGACTCGTCCACGGTGCTAACCCATGCCGCAACTGCATTTCCACCGGCAACCGCGTAAGGGATGCCTGCTGACTCTAGGGCTGCGGCTGCGCGTAAAAGTCTCTCTCTTACTTTTTCCACTGCTCGGACCATTCTATCCAGCGAGATTGCGGTTGCGTTAGCCACTATTGAATTTTACGACAAGACGCTGCAAAGCGTATCACGGAGCACTTTACTGACTGAGGAATAAGAAAGGAAACCGTTCAAGATAAATCTCAAGAAGGCTTGAGGGAAGATTCTGTCCATTCTTAGTCCTCAACTTCAAGGCTTATTCTTCAGATGCCTCTTACTTACTCCGAATGAAAAGTCAGCGTGTAGCTCTTTCCCTTCTTGGTTGCAAATTCCATGATTTCGCCTCCGAGTCGATCTTGTTTACTTGAGCCTTCTTCTTGAATTCTTGCCTCACCTGCCGAGGTCTTGATCTTGCAGGTTCCGCCAAGCTTGCTATGGATAACTGCACGCTTAATCTCACCGTCTTTCCAATCCACATCAACGACAAATCCTCCTCGGGCAACTAAGCCCTTAAATGACCCGGTTGGCCAAGCTTTAGGAAGGGCGGGGAGAAGGCGGACAAAGCCTTCGTGACTTTGGAGCAGCATTTCGGCAATGCCCGCGGCACCGCCATAGTTGCCGTCAATCTGGAACGGTGGGTGATCATCAAACAGGTTATCTAGAGTCGATTTTGCAAGGAGCAAGCGGACGTTCTCATGGGCTTTCTCGGCATCTAGGAAGCGAGCAAAGAAATTGATGATCCAGGCTCTGGACCACCCTGTATGACCGCCTCCGTTGCGCAGGCGGTGCTCCATCGACTTCTTGGCGGCAGCCATGTAGTTGGGTGCTCCTCCAAAGGTGAACTGATTGGATGGATGAACTCCATAGAGGTGGGAGAGATGGCGGTGGCCGGGTTCACCTTCCTCGTATTGGCGATCCCACTCGATGAGGCGACCATCTGCCCCAATCTTTGGTAATGCCAGGTTCTCCAGGGCGGCCTTGACTCGATTTTGGAACTCTCCGGAGAGCCCCAAATCCTTAGAGGCTTGCAAGACATTTGAAAAGACTTCCCAGATAATCTCTTGATCCATGGCGTTGCCCATGGCGACATTGAGAAGCTTGCCGTCCAGCTTGTAATGGTTCTCGGGAGATGTGCTTGGACCGCTTATCAACTTTCCAGTTGCTGGATCTTTTACCAGCCAACCTAAGTAAAACTCTGCGGCTTCTTTGAGGAACGGGTAGGCGCGATCCTTAAGGAATTGCTTATCGCCGGTGTACCGGTAATGCTCCATAAAGTGGCCAGAACACCACCCAATCCCGTGCGGCCAGAGTCCCCAAACCGTTTGTCCCGAAAGAGCTGCCCAAAGAGGGCCATCAGTCACATGCCCCGCCGTGATTCCCTGAGAACCCAGACGCTTGGCCATTTCCCTGGCCGATGGTCTTAGGTTTTCCATGAGATCGAACATAGGCAAGTGACATTCGCTCAGATTGCCGACCTCAGCAATCCAGTAGTTCATTTGCAGGTTGATGTTCAGGTGATAGTCCGAGTTCCAAGGTGCAGTCTCATAAGGACTCCAAACGCCTTGTAAGTTCGCGGGCATGTCACCAGGGCGAGAAGCCGTAATCAAGAGATAGCGGCCAAACTGGAAATAAAGTTCCTCTAGGCCAGCATCGGTGGCTCCCTTCTTAACGGCGTCGAGACGCTGATCTGTGGGCTTATTGATGGAAGGGCCGAGATCCAGGGAAACGCGTCGGAACAGCTTCTGATGTTCTTTGACCGATTCGGACTTAAGCCGGGTGTAGCCCTTCTCACGAGCAAGTCTTAAGGTTTCAGAACATTTCTGAAGTCGGTCTTGGCTCAAAGGCTTAGCGGGTTCGGACTTGTTGTAGTCAGTGGCACAGGCGATCAGCAAAATCGCACCGCTTGCGTTTCGAACCTCAAACATGTCCGCGCCGGAGGCGATACTTCCTCCAAGAGGAAGGACATCCACGACTCCGTGGAACTTGGTGCCAAGAGCCTTGCCTTCGTGGCCGGCTTGGTCTTCCAGAATGAGGCGGTCTTGACCTAATGTGCGAGCACGAACTCGACCGAACCGATCAAACTTCACATCGAAGTTTAAGGCTCCTTTGCGATCTACGCTGATATAGACCACGGCCACTTGGCTGGTGGGAGAGACGAATACTTCTCGCGTATAGCTGACGCCATCCACTTTATAACGGGTGGTTGAGATGGCTGTATCTAGATCAAGATCCCGATAATATCCTAGGGGAGTTGAATCTGTGACAAGTGTCACTTCCGATGCCATGTGGCCCGCGCCCCCGCCATTGTGTACATCCACGGCAAGGACGTTACGTCCTGCTTTAAGCTTGTTGCGAACATCAAAGGTGTAAGACTGGTTATAGACCGTAGTGCGTCCGATGGATACGCCGTTCAGATATATCGTTGAATCATCATCGATGGGACTGAGTCGTAGTGAACTGAACTGCTTCGGGTCTTTGACATCAAATGAAGCGCGGAAAACGACTTTTGCGTTTGCCGGAACCTGAAGATCAGCTTCGGACTTCACCTCCCGCCAACCAGAATCATCAAAGGTTGCCGAAGTTGCGTTAGCTTCTGTAGAACCTGATGGTCGCTTCCATCCTGTGATGGTAGCGGGGGATGCAAGCTTTCGATTTGGGTAGATCATATCGATCCACAAGTCGCCCAAAGGTTGGTAGCTTCGCCTGCCTTCATGCTGCCCCATGACTTTTTCTTGGAGCAAGGCTTGGGCCTCCGAATTCTTGCCTTGGAACAGCAGTTCCCGAGCTCGCTGAATATGGATTGCGCTATCTTCAGGTTGGACGGGATTTGGTGGTCCGGCCCAAATGGTGTCTTCGTTTAGCTGAATCCTCTCTCGATCCACGCCGCCAAACACCATGGCTCCGATTCGCCCATTTCCAATCGGAAGAGCCTTGAGCCACCCGGCTTCATTGCCGGTGGGCAACATCGTATCGGCAGGCTGTTGATACCAGAGCTTCAGATTGTTCGGAGCCATAACTGCGAGTGCAAAGAGAGTTGTTAGCATGAGGTCGTTGGTTGAACACCAGGTAGGGCCCCTTCATGGTCAGAAAAGGCTGTTTACATAGTCTAGCCCCAAGTTTTCGTCAGGAGAACTTGGGGCCAGTAACGTTTACTTGTCGAGTTTTCGATAGTTCACGTCAAACGCGGTTAGGCGCTCTAGGTGAGACGGAAGCCCTTTTCGGAATCGATCAAAACTGCGATTCTCTTTAGAACTCCATGCGACTTCGGAAAGAGCGCAACCTCTAGGGAAAGCCATGTATTCCACGTGCTTTCCGTTCGAAATATATTCAGTCCATATCTGGAACTGGACTCCCATTACGTGTTTGGCTTGCGCTTCAGTCATTTCCGGCAAGATTGGCTCGTAGCTGTAGACCTTTTCTAGGGGGATGAAACCGCCGATTGACCAAGGCTCTTTGGCCTTGTCCTGGGATTGGTAGTAGTCGAAATACATGTGAGAGGTTTGAGCCATGACGATGTCATGGCCGCTTGATACTGCCGTCATCGCGCCGTCGTTCCCCAGCCAAACCATAAGCGCAGCTTTTTCGGCCAGCCCGCCTTCCAAGATTTCGCTCCAGCCAATCAAGCGTCGGCCTTTGGAATCAATAAACTTGTCCATCTGGCGGATGAACCAGCTTTGAAGCTCATGTTCGTCCTTGAGTCCAAGCGATTTGATCTTTGCTTGGGCCTTTTCTGAAGCCTTCCACTGGGTCTTGGGGCATTCATCTCCTCCAATGTGAATGAACTGGCCAGGAAAGAGGTCCATCACTTCTGTGATTACATCTTGAAGAAACTGAATCGTGGTGTCTTCTACGTTGAAAACGTTTTCTATCACACCCCAAGTTGTTGCGACCTCAAGCTGTTTGGAAGGATCATTGCCAAGCCAGGGGTAAGCGGCAATGGCAGCCTGAGCGTGCCCCGGCATTTCGATCTCAGGAACGATGGTCACGTGCCGTTCTTTGGCGTAAGCAACGACTTCGCGGATGTCATCTTGAGTGTAGAAGCCCCCGTGAGGTTTGCCGGTGTATTCCGCAGGGCTGTACTTGGTCATGGTGTTATTGCGCCATGCCCCGACCTCGGTGAGCTTTGGATATTTCTTAATCTCAATGCGCCAGCCCTGATCATCGGTTAAGTGCCAGTGGAAAGAGTTGAGTTTGTGCATTGCGAGGAGGTCGATGTACTTCATCACAAACTCTTTCGGCATGAAGTATCGAGCGGTATCAAGCATGCTTCCACGCCATTTGAATCGTGGCTTGTCTTCAATCTTGACTCCAGCTACCTTCCAGTCAACACCTTCCACTTTGGCTTTTCTGTAAATGGGCGCCGGCAGCAGTTGACGTAGTGTTTGGGCTCCGTAAAACAGACCTGCGTCGGTAGTGGCTTCTACTTCCACTCTGTCCCCTTTCACAGTTAATCGATAGCCTTCATCGCCCAGGTCTTTGGAGCGGATCTTCTTGAGGTGAATCGCATTCTTGTCACCTCGTCCTTTTACTTCCAGGGCAAATCCTGTTGCGGGGCTAAGGAGGGATTGAAGCATTCGCCCGGTCGGTCCGGTTGATACGATAGTGGTTTTATCGTTCAGAGTGAACGTATCAGCGGAAGCAACCATGGACAAGGGCTGCGGAACAACAGCAGGCATGGGCATATTCTGCGCTACAACACTGGAGCAAAGCGTGGCGATGGCGACAAGCATAAAACAAGTGTGCCAGTTTTTGACTAAAAGAGTGCTAAACACGCAAAGTAGCTGCGTAGGATGCTTGAAAGATTTCTGTGGTGGAGAGAAGTGATCTTTCGTGTAGGAAGAGATAAGAAGACTTGGCTAGGCCAGGAATTCGCGCCATTGCGAATTCGGCCTAGCCAAACTGTTTTAAGTGGGAACCTTACACTGAACGGAAAGGTAGCGCACGTCTGTGGCAAGATTCTCCAAATACTTTCTTGCCCGCTCAACGGCAGCCTTTGCCCATTCATCTTGCGACCGTTTTTCGGGCGGCAATTCCTCGAACTTAGAAAGATAGCCTGCAATCTGATCGCTCAACTCGGAAAGCTGAAGCGCCTTCTGCTCTGGTCCGAGCCTGGACGCCCATATCTTTCTGGCGGTTTGTTCAAAGTGTGCTACTGGGTTCATTGGACAGCCTCCTTAGCTGGTGGTAGGGGGTTGGGCTGATAACGGGTTCCAGAGGTGCATCATCTGGTTGCCGAATGGCATGACGGGCTTTCTCGCGAAGCTCAGAGTGGAGATCGCACATACGATCATACGCTTGCCGAAAACGGTTCGCGCGTTCCCAATCGCCGTTGTGCGCAAATCGGTAACAAAGAAAACCGATATGGCGAGCTCGATCCGAAACTTGCCGAGCAAGTTTCAAAAACCGGCGAGCTTTTCCAACTCCGTCCACATAGCCTAAATCAACAGTGGCGGCTTCTTTCCGCACTTTCTGTTCTAAAAGCAAACTCAACCTCCAGGGTGTTATCCTTGAAGGGTTCAACAATGCCGACACACTGCCGAACAACCTCTTACAATCGCCTACGAGGTTAGCTGACGGGTTCGGGCCAGAGTCGCCCTAGATGCTTACGCATCATTCACCCCATTCGGATGGTTCCCCCGTTCTGGTTCGTCGAACCAGACTCGGCAGTTAAAAATATACCCGTTTTAGTACAGTTTCGTAATTTAGGGCTGGGACCTTACTAGATCCCTTTGGGTAAATCTGTCGGAGGGCGCTTGTCTGCGGAACGGGCAAATTCGTCTCCAAATTTGATTCCATTATCTTCAAAGCCGCCGTTCTGTAAGAAGAAGCCACCTCGCACCGGCGCGGCTGCGTAATCAAACCTATCAGCACGTCCTGTTGGATCGCAAGTAAAGCGAGCTTTTGTAAGTTCGGTCCACTTGCCATCTTCCGTTTTGATCCATTGGTTGCGGTATTCGGCCCGGCGCTTTAGATTGCCGTTCGTGCCCCAGAAATTCTCGTTGAATGAGTGAAGCCCTTTTAGGTAGCCCCCGTCCTTCGGCGCTCGGAAGGATGAAATGAGTCCCCAGTCTTTGCGCTCAGGGAACCAAAAATATGAGGTGTAAATTGTAGCGGAGCCTTCAGGCTTGGCGGTTACCAAGAACCTGAATTTCTGCCCCATTTTCCAAGGGTATTTCAAATGGCTGTGCCCACCCGTGCCTTCGTTGCCAAAGTCACCTGCGTAGACGTTCTCTCCTTTAGCAAGCAGTTTGACCCGATCTGCCTCTTCGACCTTGTTTCGGTCAATCTCTTCATTACCAGAATCCCAAATGGAGAAAATGATCCTACGTTCGGTTGGGCTGTTCACTTGCATGCCAAAGTAGCCTCTACGGAATCCACAGGCCATATAGAACGTGTGAAGGGGATCGGTTTTTGGATCGACTTCACAGTAGAAAGCGGTTATCTTGGCCTCGTTTGGCGTTGGATAGCCAAGGTGGACAGAGGCGGCGTTGCGGCGGGGCTTTAGGTTGAATTGTGCGCCCTGTGCGGCAGGACCAGAGAGGTGCAAACTAAGGGGTATGCCGAGTTGTTCTCCTTTGTTTCCGTGGGCCTGCAGCTCAAAGGACTGGTAGCCTGGTCTGCGAATGTCGAACTCTCCAAAGCTAAACAAACCGATCTTGTCGGATTCGCCTTGCCGAGTGACCCCATTTAACTTTAGGCTATAGCTTTTGGCCATTGGTTTGGTGGGGTCAATCTTCACAGAAACTCGAATCTTTCCTGGCGTGAGCAGTTTCCCGTACCAAACGACCTTTGTTTTGGGATCGTTCCAGCCTTGAACTCCTGTTTGCTCGCTCACTCTAAAGGCTTCCGCTTGTGGAGTTAGGTAAACGGTTGTGCCAGGAATCTGAAGATTGGTTTGGCCAATCAAGCTAGTGAGGAGCAAAGGCAGCATAAATGGAGTTTAGACCTGAAAACTAAATTCATACGAATTTCCATCCTGTGAATGTTAAACACCCTGTCTAGATTGGATGACCACTAACTTCCTTCGTTGGCAATGAATCCACCAAGCGATGAGTAAGCCGCCAATGGCTCCGGCAACATACGAGAAGTTGTGTGCAACCAGTACAGACGAAAAACGCAGTAAATCTTGATCTGTTTCTGGAAAGTAGCCCAGAGCCTCGCTATCAGCACGAAACGATAACAAGATGCTTGTCCAGTATCCGATGGCCGCCGTAATCCACAGTGAAATGATCAGGAGAACAAGTGGTTTCACTGATCGTCGCCACGTCCACCATTCGACAGCACCGTATGTTGAAACGATCGCGATGGGCACGCCCAGTATGAGCCCAACCCACCAAGTAGCGACAATGCCCCAAAACAAGCCAACGACGTTGAGGTTAGGGTGTTGAAAAACTTCGGCGTGGAAATGCCATTCCGTGAAGTAGGCGGGGCACAAACGGACTGTAATTTGATCGTGGAGGATGCCGTAAACAACGCATGCGATTATGCAAAGGAAAATAATCTTTACACATTCGATTAAGCGCGATGATTGTGTCCTCATCGATCAGCTGACCGAGGTGATTTGTAAGAGAAGCTCGTCGCCAGATTTGAACTGGTAGGACCGATCAAAATCGATCCACTTCATCTGTTCTTCATCCACTCGAGTGGTGAATCCGAATTCACCTTTCTCGACTTTAATCGTGATATTGCTGAAGGTTGATGGGCACCTGAAGCCTAATTGTTTAAGGCTCAATGTTCCGTGCTTCACGTTTAGCCGAACGGTCATTGTTTGACCATCAAACTTTTGTTCATAGGCTCCCCAGCCCTCGGCGGTGGTAAAGGCTGCTCGGAAGTTTTCCGGTTGAACTTTGGGGTCAAAGGATAGAAGTTGGCGTGGCCCGTGGTAGCGGTAGCCGCTGGCGGCGAGATAGACCCCATATGAGGCCATAGCTCTTGCATAGTGGTTTCCGCATTCTATCTCGTTGTAAGGGTTTCTCAGAGAGGCGTTGTAACGGTCGTGAATCGTTTTCTCAATGGCAAGACCTTCCTGCACCATTCCTTCCCAAACCATATGAGAGGCAACTTGATGTTCGAATCCGGTCATGCACTCGTTGAAGTAGCCGACAGCCCAATCTGGGTTGCCTTCACCCGGGGCTTTTTCTGCTCCTCCTTTGGGCCAGGTACACATGACAAGCCCGGGTTCGCCAGGCAGTGCATACCAGCGTCCCCCTTTGATTTTGGATTTCTCGCGAAAGGCCCCGACGTCAGTTGCGAAATTGTATTTGAAGAGAGATTGAAGAGCACTGTGGGTTTCCGTCTTTGGAAGGACCCTGGGTAACGAGACTTGATAAGCCCAAGATTGTCCATACACCTGGTCGATGTGGCAGCCATCGTTTGTGTTAATCGACTTGGGAAGCTCGGGATCAGGACGGTGAATAAAGTATTCGCCGTTGTAGAGTTCTGTTGTTATCGATTGAGTGCCCTGGTTTGCGATCTTCTCACAAAGGGTAGCGAAATCTGTATCGCCAATCTCCTGGGCCATGGCCTGCCCGGCACGTAATGCCGCTACGTAGAGGCCACTGATCCAAGCGATTTTGCCGTGCCAGGTGGCATCCAGGGTATTGAACTGGGGACCTTCTAAGATGCCGTCTTTGTTAGGGTCTTGACCAATCAGGAATTGAATAGACTGCTTAACCTTCGGCCACATGCCTTTGAGCCATTCGCTGTCTCTAGACATCTGGTGCTCTCTCAAAACCCTAAGGATGGTTCCGCATTGGCCATCTGTGGCGGCATCTTGCCAAACCTCAGCGCGATGCCCGATGCGTCCATCTTCATGATAGGCAATGCCGTAGTCGACTCTTTGGCGTGTATCACGCTCTAGGGCAGGGAATAGCCGTCCCACTGCCTGGGCGTATTGCCAAACATGGGTACAGGTACCAGCGCAGGTGTAGTTGCCTTCCCAGCCATAAAACCGACCGTCATCGAAGCGGTAGCAAGTTGCGGTGCTTAGGGTCGATGTATTGGCCATTGTCCGGTCAAGAAACCAGTAAGGCAAGGTGGAGTCATACCAAGTATTGGTCCAGAGCTTTGTGGTGAGAGAAAGGTGGGCAAGCCGGGACCGAACGGCGTCAAAGACCTCTCTGGCATCCTTGAAGCGAGTGGCGTAGTGGCGTTTCAGAACTTCGCTTCTTTGAAGGTTGGACATTGACTCGCGGTTCACGTTTGGGAAGTGCCACGCAACAATGAATTCGAATGTGTGGGTTTCTCCAGGCGAGAGGGCGTGGCGTGCGCCTACCGAGTAGGCATATTCACAATCCAGAGTCCGTTGGAACTGCGTCCAAGTGTCGGATTTTCTGCTGCCAAAGATATCTTCGCCGATGGTTCCAATACCGATCGTGCCGAAGTCACGCTCTTCAGATAAGGGAGCTACTGCGGGTGAATCTGTGAAGGTGATGTCGTCAATACCGATGTTGCCCCAAGGGCCCGCTTCGGCATCGATCACTTCAATTCTTGCCATCACGCCGAGCAAGTCTCGAACATCCCAGATGTGAGGAGCCATAGCGTTGGAGTTCTTGCCCGTTGCCGTGCGAACGATCCTTTCTCCAACGATGAGGTTGATGCAAGTCTTTCCGGGGTGGTTGCCTCCTCCAATCAGGAAGGATATGAAGTTGCGCTCGATCTTAAAATCGGGGCTCACTAGTTTCCCCGTATGTGCGTCGCCTTTTGCGACATCCTCTCCGTTTCGCACGTTGTGGCTGTTAACGACTCGGTTGCCCTTTCCTTTGATGTTGCCTTGATAGGCGGGCATTTGTGATAGTTGGGTGGGACCGGGGCCGAAGGCGGTGCCTTCTACTTTCCACTCACCATAGGTTTCACTCTCGAAATCTGCGAAGACGATATTCGGGCGTGGCGTACCGGAGGTTTCGACCTCACCGGCAGAATGTTGGAAGAATGCGGCAGATCCTTCTTGGCGGAAATGAGTCTTGAACTCGAGGGGACGTTGTTGGCGGTGATACAAAAGGCTAGGGTTATCCATCCAGCCCACGGTTTCGACAAGGATTGGCTGGGACGACTCGTTGGTCACCCTATACGACATCAGAGCGCAGGGAATGCCAGAATCTTCCGCGTTCAAAGGGATGAATGGAGAGCATGCTTCCAATTCGACTTTGATTCCGTTCTTGGTGCCGTAGTTGATGGAGGCCATTGGATAGCGTCCCTCGAAGGTGCAATCTGGCCAGGTTTCTTGATTAAGTGGAAAAACGACCCCATTGATGGCGATGTAGAATCCCATCTGAAAGGGAGAAGCCGGTTTGAGGGGTTCTTTGTAGTGGAGACCGTCTCGAATGCCAACCATGTCGGGCTCTCCAAACTGATTGAAGATATCCCAATGCCAGAGTCTACCATCACCGCCTAAATAGACTTGGCCACAGCCAATACCTCCGATCGGCATTCCGATATGTTTGAGAGCCTCGCCACGGTAGATGGTTGGGTTACCGCGAGTGGTTAAGGACTGTAGCCACTCCGCAGAGAATCCTTTGTTGGGAGGAATAGGGTGTGGGTCTTGGCGAAATGCTATGCGAGAAAAGCCTGACCCATCAAGCCCGATGGCCGTCGCGGAAGCGGCGGCCATCTTTAGGAGATTGCGACGAGAAACCTTACCCACTTAGTAAGGACGTTCCTTAGATCGCTTTGTGTTTGATGATCGTGTCGTCTTTGCGTACTTTCTCGGCTTCTGCTTCTGCGCGGTCACAGAATTGCTGAGGAGTGATTTTGCCTTCCAGCAGCGATGCCATCAGGCCTTCGAGTTCGGTATGGAACTTCATGTACCAGTGTCGATACTGAGTGGACCACAGATACTTGCTTGCCTTGTACGCTTCGGCGGGCTTGACCAATTCGGTGGGAAGATTTACGTCTTCACTGCCCTTGATCGCCATGATCGTTCCTTTCTTCTCGACAAACTCCTTTGCTTTAGGAAGAGAGGTCATGTACTTGAATAAGTCAATAGCTTCGGCTTTATGCTTCGCCTTGCTCGGCACCATCCAGGGCTCAATCCCGATCATAAGACTCGTTGGTTCACCCTTTCCACCGGCAACCACGGGAGGCATCATGAATTCGATTTTCTTGCCTTGAGGAATGCTGGTCTTCATCTCGGAGTGGAACCAAGAGCCGCAAGGAACCATCGCTGCTTTGTCGTTGAGGAAGTTGGTTTGAGCTTCAGTGTGAGTCAAACCGAGCGCACCGTTTTCAAAGAAACCTCTTTTGCGTAGCTCGTCGATCATGGTTGCAGCTTTCAGCATCGCTTCAGACTTCCATGCGCCGGGCTCCATGCTTTGAGCTGCAATCAAGGCATCTTTGCCACCAATGCTTTGTGTCCACGGCAATAGGAATCCGTTGATCATGTAGAAGGGGTACTTGCCTTGGTAAGTAAGAGGGGCAATTCCCGCGGCCTTCATCTTTTCCCCAACGACTAATAGTTCATCGTAAGTTTTTGGCGGTGTCCAACCGTGTTTCGCAAACAGATCTGGGTCGTACCACCATCCGTAGATCATTACGTAATAGGGCAAGGTGTACTGCTTTCCATCATGCTGGGCGATCTTCAGGATTGTTGGGTTGAATGTATCGGCCCAAGTGCCTTCCCCTTCCCAAGGTTTTCCTTTCAATGCTTCGGTTAGGTCTTCAAGCTGACCTTCTTCGGCCAACGCCCAATGGTCCATTCCCCAACCTGGGAAAGTGAGGTCAGGAGGATTGCCGCCGCTAAAGCGAAGGCGGAGCTTTTCCCAAACTCGTGGGTCACCTTCAGCTTTGATTTCAACATCACCCTTCTTCGCGGCCCATTCTTTAGCGGCTTCCTCGTAGAAGTCAATGTCATAGCCGCCCTTGAACGACTGTATTTCGACAATCTTTTTGCCATCTGCGGTAGTAGAGCCAGAGCCCCCACTTCCACCTGAGCATCCCCAAACCGTGGCAAGCGCTGCCACACCGATCCATAGCTTGCAATTAAACGTCATGCTTTGAGTTCCAGCGCGAAGATATCTTCGCAATCTAAATGTCTGCTAAAACCCTAACCTGCTTTTAGTGGCAAAATCAAGTGGTGATCGCTCCTTGGCGGATAGATATGTTAGGTGGCTTGGCCGTTGTTCAGGGTGAACGACGCATAACCAGGTTCCAAACCCAGAAAACCGGAGCCTTGTTGGCGTATTTGGCGCTTCAACCAGGACGGAGCCATTCTCGGGAAGCTGTGGCCGAACTTTTATGGCCGGATGGCGATCCGGTTGCGATAAGGAATCGTCTCAACCAAGCTATTTCCTCCTTGAGACGCCAGCTTCATCCGCCCGAACTTGGCCCGGGAACGGTATTGGCTACTGATCACCATAGCCTGGCTGTTAACGGGCAGACCGTGATCACGGACATTGAGGAGTTTGAGAAAGATATTCGCTCCGCTGAACGAGCAGAAAGTGATGAGGAAAGAGTTCGTTGGTTAAAGTCGGCGGTAGAGCGATATAAAGGTGAACTGCTTGAAGGCTATTACGAAGAATGGATTTTTCCAAAGAGAGTCCACCTTGCTGATATGTACGATCAGGCGCTTCAACAACTGATTAGAAGCTATGTGGCTTTGGGAACTCCTGAAGCGGCGATTGAATATGCTCGTCGCCGACTGGAGCTGGACCCCTACGACGAAGCTCCACACGTGGTGCTTATGCGGCTTTACCTAAGAGCTGGACGGGCAAAATCTGCTCTGCTCCAGTTTGACGAACTGCTTCGCGCTCTTCAGCAATACGACGATGAGCCAAGTGAGCGAGCTCTGAAGTATAAGGCTAAGGCTGAATCCGTCTTAGCTGATCAAGTTGTTGATGTTGAGATAGACGACGACTTTAGTCCGCAACAAGCTCGCAAAGTAAGTGAGCCCGTCTCCGTCATCCGCAACGAGGCAACCTTAACGTTGCCTAGAGTCGTGAGCAGTTTTGTTGGCCGGGAATCTGAAATCCGACTTCTAGAAGAATACTTAGTGACCCGAAGCTCTCGAGTAGTGACTGTCCTGGGGCTCGGAGGCTGTGGGAAAACCAGGTTAGCGATTGAGGCTGGTTGGCTTCTGCGCGAACATTTCCAGGATCGTGTTTATTTTGTCTCGTTAGGTAGTGTTGAAGACGGCGCAGATGTGCCCGTTGAGTTGGCCAGGGCCCTTCTGCCGGGCCAAGTTAATCTAACCGACCCTTGGCAAGCGATTCTTGCCCGATTGGCTGAGTTGCCGAATGGACTGCTGATCCTTGATAATCTTGAGCAAATCTCAGAATCAGGAGCCGAGGTCGTTCAGAAGATTTTAGGGGAAACCGCTAAGGTTCAAATTCTTGTTACATCTAGAGTTCCTTTGAACATCGAAGCCGAAAGCTTGATATCTTTGACGCCGCTATCCGTTCCGAGTCAGATTTCGAGTGACCTAAAAGAGCTCGCTGAGAATCCTTCTGTTGCCTTGTTTGTGGACAGAGCTCAGGCTGTTAAGGCTGACTTCCAGTTAACGGACCGTACATCTGAGGCCATTGTTGAACTGAGCCGAAGACTTGAGGGATTGCCTTTGGCCTTGGAATTGGCAGCGGGCTGGGCAAGGGCGATGACTCCGGCTCAGATGATTGAACAGCTCAATGCGAATGTAGATCGATTAGCGAGCCGAAGAAAAGACATAAGCCCCCGGCACAGATCATTGCGGGCAGTTTTTGATGGCAGCTATCACCTCTTGGATGAGTCGTTGCGTAAGGTTTTCTTGCGTCTGACTTTCTTTGAAGGGGGATGGGATCACGCTTCGGCAGAACATTTATGTCCTGACGATAACGTGATGGAAGCCCTAACTGCACTTGAGGAAAGGTCGCTGATTTACAGTGAGCCAACGGATGACACCGTTAGATTCTCGATGTTGGGAATCGTACGATCTTTTGGGCAGAGCATGGTTACTCCAGATCTCTTTGCCGAATGTGGTTGGAGACATGCGGAATGCTTTTTAGATCTTGCGGAAAAGGAGCCATCATCCACCAAGTGGGCTTCAAGCATAGATGCTGATTACCTCAACTGTGTAGCCGCCTTACGCTGGTTAAATGATCATGATCTAAGTGAGGAATTACTGCGCCTCTCAATATCGCTAGCGCGGTACTGGGAGAGCAGAGGATATATTGCGGAAGGGCGCGAATGGCTTGAGGCCGCACTTAGGCAAGAAACGATTGATCCCCTTTTGAAGGCGAAGGCAACAGCGAGTTTAGGCAAGTTAGATTGGCTTGCTGGTGACTTTAAACTTGCGGAATCCCGTATTCACCAAGCCTTGGAAGTCTTTGGAGTTTATGGCTCAAAGGCGGAGATCATTGCCGCCAATTTTGTGTTGCAAATGGAGGCTCACCGCAAAGGGAGCTATGAAGAAGCCAAACAACTTTTGCGTGCGAATCAAACCCTTTCTGCAGAAATAGGCGATCTTGCTTCTGAAGCAAGGTGCTGGTTGGCCTTGGGGAATGTTGCCATGGAGGCTGGAGATCGAACTTCTGCTCAGGCCGACTATGAGCAAAGCTTAGAAGTGGCGCGGAAGCTGGGGAACCCTGAAAGAATTGGGTCTGCACTCACGAACTTGGCCAACCTAGCTGTTGACCAAGGAATGATCGAACCCTCTGAAAAGTGGATCGATGAAGCCATTGAACTATTTGAACTTAGCGGCCATCGCTGGTACCAAAGCATGGCGATGGTGGTGAAGGGAAGAGTTGCAAATGCTGCCGGTGACTATCAGAAAGCGTCGCAATCCTTGATTGCGTCTTACCGAAATGCCGAGAATGAGTTGCTCGTGGTTTGGCGGTTCCTACTCTACTTTGGTCAAACCTTGCACGGGCTAGGGTATGTCAATGATTCCGCTCGCGTCTTTGGTCTCCTTGAGGTGTATAGAGCTCGTATGGGAGAGCTGCACCACGGCATCGAAATGCGTCGTTACGATGAATATCTGGCTCAACTGAGAGATGGAATGGACTTGAGTCGTTTTGAGGAGCAACTCGAAATCGGGCGAAAAATGTCGATGGAAGAAATCGACGTCATTATCTCAAAGGTTCAGCGCAACTTTTAGTACATCTTTAGCGAATTCCAAGTAACCTTTCCCGCGAAATGCAGAAGGTTGCCATCATAGGTTGCGGATTCATGGGGCGCATGCACGCCAATGTGTATGGGTTATTGGACAATGCGGAGTTAGTTGCGCTCGTGGACCGTAAACCGGAGAAGCGCGAAGCCTATTCGGCTGATTTTGGTGTACCAGCTTACGAGACCCTTCATGAGTTGTTTGAGAATCATCCAGATTTGGATGCTGTCGATATTTGCTTGCCAACCTACGAGCACAAAGATGCCACCTTAGCCGTTGCATCAGCCAGAAAACATGTCTTCTGTGAGAAGCCCATGGCCATGACTGTGGACGAAGCAGATGAAATGATTGCGGCTTGCCAAAAGGCTGATGTTAGGTTGATGATTGGACACTGCATTCGCTTTTGGCCTGAGTATGTTCTGGTGAAAGAACTAGTCGAAGCAGGGACTCTAGGGAGGCTGCTTTCCATCAACTTAACCCGCTACGGCCAGTTTCCTTCTTGGAGCACAGACAACTGGCTAGCAGATGAGGAAAAGTCTGGCGGTGGCGTGCTCGATATGCACATTCACGATACGGATTACGCGCACTATTTGTTGGGTGAACCTAAAGAGGTATCCGCTTGGGGCACGGTTGACAATCGTGGCCCATCACACGCATTCACAACCATGAGCTTTGCCGATGGGGCGGTGGCACATCTTGAAGGTGGTTGGAACCTACCCACGCACACACCGTTCAAAATGGCTTTTCGTGCGATCTTTGAGAGGGGTGCCGCGATTATGGATGGCGGTCCATTAACCATATACGAAGATGGGAAAGAGCCAACCGTTCCTGAGTTCGCTAAGATGGAAGCGGCTGGTGGCGGAAACATCTCCGACCTTGGTGGCTACTATCACGAGTTGAAATATTTTATAGATCGACTTGAATCAGGTGAACCGTTCGTGACGACCACTCCTGAGTCATCTAAGCAATCTCTTGCGACCACTATCGAAGAGATACGGCAGATAAAGTCGCGGTAGAGTCACTAACTTAAATGTTGCCCCCTCTCATGTTTATAGGTGGGCAACATTTAACAACTATGTTTGAGGCGGTATTTCAGAAAAACTTGGACTGAAAGTACGTGTCTGTTCTCGTTGCACTAGACCCCTGCTTCTATGCCTAGTGACGTGAAAAGATAAACGTTCAGTCAGTCTGCTGCGGACTAGTACCTTGCAACTGCGTCGCTAGCATCGAGAGAATCCTCTAAGTCTTTGTCAAGTTGGGCATCTTTGATTTTCCAGTCCTCGTATGCCCTAGCTTTACCACTAAGGCATTTCATAGAACGGATCGCAAAAAAGCCTACGGCGCCTGCCATGATCGCCAGTACCGCTGAAAGCCCGATCTGTTTGCGAATATCAGCAGAATATGGACTATCGCCCTTGGCTGCATGAATTGTGGAAACTCCCTTCGACGTCGCATTTTTGATTTTGTGAACTGCTGACATTGCCATTTCTCAAATCACCTCTGATGGCATAGACGACAGGTTTCAAAAACTGGACGAACAGTCCCAATTTTTTCTTGTCTATTGCTGAACCGCCGCAACTACGGCTGCCACTTGGCTACGGTCAATTAGGTGAAAAACGGACTCTTTAGGCAGTGACGTAGGGGCATACTCAATCTCAGGATTTCCAAGGGTTGATGAGTCAACTTGTTCGATAAAAGGAGCCAAGTGAACACAATTGCATCCGGTTTCTTGAAGGAACTCCAGGATGTTGTGCATGCGAAGACCTCCGGCGGGAAGTATTTCGATTCGTCCTTGAGCTTGATCCACTAGCTTGCGAATAAGTCCAGCGCCGTCCGTCGCAAAAGCACGCTGTCCGCTGGTGAGCAAACGAGTGAAGCCTAGGTCAATTAGGATCTCTAGAGCTTCAATAGGATTTGGAACGACATCGAAACAACGGTGGCAGATTTTTTCCCGATCATCGCATAGCTCGACCAACTGCTTCATACGAGGAGTATCGATTTGACCATCTGATTCTAGGACACCGAAAACGAGGCCGTCCGCTCCATGCTCAAGAAGCAGTTTGGCGTCGGAGATCATTGTTTCGAACTCGGATGAGGTGTAGTCAAACCCTGCTCCTCTAGGACGAACCATAGCGACAATCGGCACGTTGACTCTACTCTTAGCTTCGATCAGGGTTCCAATGCTTGGCGTCAGTCCACCGAGGGAGATCGCGCCACACAGTTCTATGCGGTTGGCTCCGCCCGCAACCGCTTCTAGACAGTCATCAACAGAGCAGCAAACAATTTCGACGGGGATATTAGGCACTTGCCCATTTTGGCAAATTAAGCAGCTTTGTCAATGTAGTCTTGAGCATGACAAACTCTATTTCTGCCCTCACGCTTGGCTTGATAGAGTGCTTTATCAGCTTCCGCTATCAACTGCTCCCGAGTACTCATTGTTTGGGTAAGCGTAGCCACCCCAAAGCTAGAGGTTACACCTGTGTACGGCCAATCATTTTCCTGGATTGTCTTGCGGAATCTTTCGGCAGTAGCGATCGCATTTTCTGAATCGATACCGGATAAGACGATCACGAACTCCTCTCCACCATATCGCGCGACAAAGTCAGAAATCCTTGCTGTCGATTGTAGGACAGAGGCTACTCCTTTTAGCACCTTATCGCCAGCTTGGTGCCCAAACTCATCATTGAACCGTTTGAAGAAGTCTACGTCAAGCAGGATCAGTGATAAAGGTGATTGATTCCGCGTAGCAATAGCAAATGCTTGTTCCAGATATTCCTGGAAGCGCCGATGATTGTTTAGCCCCGTTAGGCCATCAGTGGTTGCCAATGCATTAAGTCTTTCATTAGCCTCTACAAGAGCGGCTTTTTGTAATTCGAGATCCACGGCTAACTCATTAGTCTTAACCATTTCAGTCAGAAGCAATTCTTGATATTTGCGTGTCTCTGTAATGTCCGTAAAACTGGATACAGCTCCAATTGGCTTTTGTTGGCCTGGTAGAAAAACGGGAGCGGCATTAACGCTTATCCATACGAGTGCTCCATCGGGACGTCTTACTCCATGCACAAAGTCTGCAACCGGAACTCCTTGTCGAAAAGCCTGTATGAGAGGAGTTTCGTCTGGGCTAAGGTCGCTCCAATCTTCTCGGATGTTGCCCCACCTTGCATCACAAGGAGACGACCCTACAACCTGCTGCGAATTGAGGCCCAATATCTCAGCTCCTTTGGGATTAGTGCGTGTAATGACTTCGCTTGAATCCATGTACACCACTCCAGAGTGCATTGCATCAAGTGAGGCTCTAAACAAAGACTCGCTTTCTGAAATCTGCCTTGCCGCTATACGTTCTAGAGTGACATCACGAATCGTGCCGACATATCGCGCACCATCTCGCTGAGGACGGCCCGTGCAAACAATGATCCTCTCCTCACCCGTAGGACGGATAACCCGAATTTCAATTTCTGCCCCCTTCCAACGGCGCACGGCACTCAGGAAATGGCTTCTGAATGACTGAAGATCATCGGAGTGGATAAACTTCGAAAGCATTGTGAGGTTGGGGAGCTCATGCTCAGCCAATCCAAGAATGCTATGCGTTTCTGGAGAAAACCAGACGCTAGTAAGTGTACGGTCGCATTGCCAACTTCCCACATGGGCAAGAGATTGAGCTTCGTTAAGATCTTTGATCGCCGATTCAAGGGCTGCTTGGGCTTCCTTCTGTTCGGTCAAGTCATGCCAGACCACAAGGAGAGTTGTGTTTCCCGAGATTACAACGGGAGTTATGGTCACTTCAACTGGAAAGAGGGATCCATCTGCCTTTCGATGGATCCATTCAAACTGGTGATAGCCAGTAGTCAAAGCAATTTGCTCCATCTCTATCGATTTTTCGCTGGAGAGCTTGCCATCGGGCTGGAATTCTGGGCTAAAGATGGCGGGGTGGTGTGTGAAAACTTCTTGCCTACTGCGAGCACCAAGCATTTTAACAGTCGCCTCATTGCAATCAATGATTCCGCTCTGATCGTAGAGCAGGTGTGCGTCAGTTGAATACTCAAATAGAATCTTAAATCTTTCTTGTGATGCTAATCGCTCCGATACATCTTTTAGTATCCAAACTTCACTGTGTTCAGACTGGTAGGCAGAAAACTCTATATGCTTGGTTTCTCCACCGCGACTTATAATCGGCTGAACGCGGTGACAGGGGAAATTAGCAGCTTTAGCTTTGTTGTAAACATCTCTTGCCGTCGGCGCGTTTTCTCTATAGACAAGACTAAACCATTTGTCCAACGTGGTGAATTCTTCACGTCCGATCCCTGTGATCAATTCGACGTACCGATTCACATGGATAGAATCACCTTCAATGAGCACGGCACCAGTGGGGAGGTCGTCTACCATCTCACGGAACCGCGACTCTGACTTCTTCAGTCGCTCCTCTGCTAATCGCTGCTCAGTAACATCGATCATGGAGCAAACGCCACCATTCACGTGACCTTCTGGATCAATCAGTGGGAAAGTGTTGAAAATGACTTTGCGAATCTCGCCATTTGGTCGCCTTATGCGCCTTTCTATGTTGTAGAGGTGATTACGGGAAAACACCCCCGATACCATTGCTTTGTACTCCTCAACGTTTTCTGGGAGGGCCATCAAGGTAGTCAGAGATTTACCAACGGCGTTGCACCCAGCAATGCCAAAAAGCATTTGAGCTTCACGATTCCACTCAAAGACGGTTCCTTCAGAGTCAAAAGTACACGCAGCGATTGGAATGCTGGCAAACAACTCTTCAAATCTTGCGGCTGAGAACCGACTGAGTTTTGCCATATCTTCAAACCTGACGGTAGTGGCCAAAATGGCGTCACGGCTTGCCTGAAGACTACGATTTTGGATTTGAAGCTCTCTGCGTGTTTCTTCAAGCTGCAACTGATTGTCCTGGAGGGACCTGACGGTTTGCTGATGACGTACTAGCAAAGGCCGGACAACACCCGTTGTTTGAATAAGCAAGATGGCGAGCACAAGGGCAAAAGAAAGCCAATGTGCCTTATGTGCAGCTTGAATTTGACTGGCGTTGTAGTTTTCCAGCGCTTTTAACACGCGGTCTTGCTCAATGCTGAACTTCTTTTGAGCAAAACTTGCTGATTGGAGTGAAATAGGTGCTCTACCCCTCGAGTTAGTGATTGCTCGGCCCTGAGCAAACAAGATTTTTCGCCATGGAGTTGTTTGGGCGATAGCTTCCTGCACTTCGTGAGCATCTGCCTTCTTTGCTTTGTTGAGGATTAGTTCATGGTCAGCGCGCCACTCTGCGAAGCTTTGCTCTAGTTCTTCAATATCTGTATCTACAGCAACAGATCTTGCTTGGAATGCACTAATGGTTTGCATCCGCGATAACACACGCTCACTTAGCGCTTGCTCACGACCTGCGGCGATAATCGATTGAGCTGCTGATTCCTTTTTTACTGCTGCCATTTCAGTAAAGATCAGAGCTATAAGGCACACTATGGTCGCGGCAAACACGATCAGCCGATTGCCATGGATAATGGCTTTCAGCTTTCGATTGCTATAGAGAGATGAAACGTTGGACATGGGAGTATCCAACGGGATCATCGGCACGCCAGATGCAATAGATATGGTTCTGCGTGCTAAGTCGCAAATAAAGCGTACATTCCCGGGACTCTGCAACGGGAACTAAGTTCATGGAGTTAGGCAAAAGCGCGGAGGTGAAAATGAATAGAGATAGTGCTACGGAAGTTGCTACATTTGCGGCAGGCTGTTTTTGGGGCGTTGAATTGGAGTTCAGCAAGGTGGACGGTGTGCTAGCAACCAAGGTTGGCTACGTTGGCGGGCATACGGCTGATCCAAGCTACTATGATGTTTGCGACGGAGATACTGGACACGCCGAAGCTGTTCAAATCGAGTTCGATCCACAGGTTGTGAGCTATGAGTTTTTGGTGAAGGAGTTTTTTAACCTTCATGACCCAACAACCTTAAATCGGCAAGGTCCAGATATTGGAGAACAGTATCGGTCAGCGGTTTTCTACCATTCTGTTGGGCAGAAGGCGATGGTCGAAAGAGTGATTAGCGACTTAACTGAGTCTGGCGAGTTTGATCGACCGATTGTTACTCAACTGGTCCCCGAGAGCCATTTCTGGGATGCCGAGGAGTATCACCAGAAGTATTTTGAGAGAAGAGGTTTGGCTTCATGCCATATTCGTCGGAAATAGTTTGACGTGGAAGGTTGGGCATAACTGACCTTCCCAGCGAGCCCCATATGTCCAAGTAAACTCTTGACGTGACTCAAAACTCTCTAACCTTTCCGATACGAAGCGACAAACTCACGATGACTGCATCGGTTCGTACGCAGATAGTTAGCCGAAAGACAGATTTCCAGCAGATTGATATTTTGGAAACGGATGTTTTTGGGCGGGTGTTGTTGCTTGACAATCACATCCAGCTAACAGAGTTAGATGAGCATGCCTACCATGAAGCGCTTGTTCAGATTCCCCTCCTTTCCCTAGATCAGCCCAAGACGGCTCTAGTTATCGGAGGAGGAGATGGTGGAGTTCTTCGCGAATTAGCGAAGCACCCCACCATTGAACATGTCGATATGGTGGAAATAGATGCTGGCGTCATTGAAGAAAGTCGCAATCATTTGCCGGGTGTGAGCGATGGAGCATTTGATGATCCAAGAATGCACGTGCATGTTGCCGATGCATTTCCTTTTGTAAAACAGACCAAGCGAAAATACGACCTGATTGTCGCCGACTCTACTGACACCTATGAGGAAGAAGATGGAGCCCTTAGTGAGATGCTCTTTACTGACGAGTTCTACCGTGACTGCTTTAACGTGCTTACGGATCAAGGCATCCTGGTAACGCAAGCCGACAACCTATTGTTTTGTCCCTACTCTCTCGAAGGAATTCAGGCGATGTTTGGAAGAGTTTTCCCGCACACGGGCAGCTACCAGGCGGTAATCCCTAGTTTTGGTGGTTTCTCGGGATACTGCTGGGCAAGCAAAGGTGCAACACCGGTCACCTCTTTCCCTTCAGAAAAAGCGAAGGCATTGAACCTGCGGTACCTAAATGAAGCTACCTGGTCCTATGCATTTACAAAACTTGCGTTCTAGAACCGCACTTTTTGTCTGAAACTTCGTTATTCTTCTCGAATGTGTCGTGCGCGGTTTTTACGCACACTTGTCAGGAGTACAAACCAGTGAATTTAAAGTCGATTCTCATCGTGGCAGCGCTCGCAATTGGCGGAGCTGCAATTGCCCAAAATGGAGCGAAAGCCGGAGCAGGTGGACAGAAGCCTGGCAACGGTCGGCAAGGTGGCCCTGGTGGCCCCGGCGGCTTCCGAGCGCGAACTCCTGAAGAGCGAGCTGATCGCTTGTCAAAGGAACTAAAGCTAACTGCGGAACAGAAGAAGAAGGTTGTTGCGCTCTACAAGACGAACGATCCCAAAGGTCGCGCCATTTTCGACAATAAGAAAATGACCCAAGAGCAAAAGCAGGCAGCGTTTATGAAACTGCGTGAAGAAAATAATAAGAAGCTGAATGCAATCCTGAACAAGGATCAGCAGAAGAAGTTTGCAGAAATGCGAAGCCGAATGCGACAGGGTGGTCCTGGCGGTCAAGGGCAACGCCGAGGTCCTGGTGCAGGTGCCGCAGGTGGTGGTGCCAAAGCCGGCAGTGGTGCTGGAGTAAAGAGCGGTCGAGGCTAGGTCAATCTAACCACGATTCCACTGTAGGACCAGAAGTTTAACTTCTGGTCCTACAACATTTATGGGCCACTGAAACATTGGTTTCTAGACAGACATACTGATAACCATGAGCGAGAAGATTGTGAAGTCGGAAGCTGAATGGAAGGCGGAGTTAACTCCCGAGGAGTACCATGTCCTTCGGCAAAAAGGTACAGAGCGTGCTTTCACGGGCGAGTACTGGAACAACCATGAGCCAGGAACTTACGTCTGTCGCGCTTGCGGCAATGTTCTTTTTGACAGCACCACAAAATTTGATTCTCACTGTGGGTGGCCAAGCTTTTATGATGCCAAAGAGGGCTCAGTAGACTTTCACGAAGATACAAGCTATGGAATGCGTCGGGTTGAAGTGACGTGTGCTCGATGCGGCGGACATTTGGGTCACATTTTTGACGATGCCCCACAAACTCCAACGGGTCAGCGCTATTGCATAAATTCGGTTAGCGTCAAGCTCATAAAGTAAGCAGGAATTGCCCATAGGCGTGGCGAAACGGAAAGCATGGTCAAAAGATCGATCTTCCTTTCCTTTTTCGCGGCCTTTGCCATGTTTGGCTGCAGTGGCGAAAAGGGTCCAGAAAGCACAACGGGAACTACGGCGACTGCTCAATCAAAGACGGATGGAGTGACTCGGAAAAAGGACAAGCTGAAGATCACGGTCATTGCCAAGTCTAATTCCAACCCAGTTTTCCAATCTGCGCACGAGGGTGCTAGGGTCGCCGCAAAAGAGTTGACGGCCGCTACGGGTTGCGAGATTACGATCGATGTCAGAACTCCGGATCAGGAGGATGGCCAAGTTCAGGCTCAGAGGATTTCACAGGCCGTCAATGAAGGAGCCGACGCCATTCTCATCTCATGCTCGGACGCCACGAAGGTCACGGGAGCCATTAATGACGCGGTGGATAAGGGTGTGGAAGTAATGACCTTTGATTCTGATGCTCCTGATTCAAAGAGATTTGCCTTCTACGGGGCAGATGATATGGAGTGCGGCAAGCTGACGATGGAGGAATTGGCCAAGCAGTTGGGCGAGAAGGGAAGCGTTGCTATCCTTGCCGGCAATCAGAATGCTCCTAATCTTCAGAAGAGGGTTCAAGGAGCTAAAGAAGCGGCGGCGAAATATCCTGGTATCAAGGTCGTCAACGTCTTCTACCATCCTGAAACCCCCCAAGACGCAACTTCGGCGGTGATGAACGCGATGAATGCAAACCCTCAGATCAATGGTTGGGCAATGATCGGTGGCTGGCCTTTGTTTGCCCCTTCTTTGCTCAAAGATTTAGATCCGACAAAGGTGAAAATCGTTGCGGTGGATGCCCTACCGGCGGAGCTGCCCTATGTAGAGCGCGGCTTGGCTCCCGTTTTGTTGGCTCAGCCTACTTACGATTGGGGCCATAAGTCGGTTGGCATTATCGTAGACAAACTGGTCCTCGGAAAAGAGGTCATAACGATCAACAAGATGGAACTAGTCCGAGTCACCAAGGACAATCTGAAAGAGTGGGGCAAGCAACTAAAGGATTGGGGCTTTACCGACGTAGATCCCAAGTTTTTGCCGTAAGCTCCTGAGCCCATAGAGTCATGCCGGACGTTTGAGGCGACTTTCGGATGTTTGAGAACCTTTCTCAAACATCCGAGAATATTCCAAAAACCTCCCGGGAAGCCCGAGGAAGAGTTCCGATTACTTGGGGAAGCCCGGTGCGTTCTTGATTTGGTAAGCCTGCCCTTGGTGATAGCCAGGGTGAAACGCGAATCGGGCCAGGGCTCCTTCTCCGGTGATGACCGGCCCTAAAGCACTGACGACCTCTCTCTGAAGAAGGGTTTCTGAGGGTTCATCAATGATCGAGAGGGTCATCTTCTCAGCCAATGTGAGGCTCTCGGCAACCAGTTCGGGTGTAATTTCCTCGGATGAAAATGGGAAAGGTTTATCGTTGACCACGCCATCCGTAGCGGTTGCTTTGATCCGGGTTTGCAGCTCATTCAACGGAGTGTCTGTAAGTTGGGAGACAAACGACACCTCCACCCCGGCGACGTGCATTGCCATTTCTCCGATGGTGAGGGAGCCAGGATAGAGTCGCCAATTCAACTGTTCCTTGTTTAGGTCCTTCACTTCCGCTACAAATCTTCCTCGGCTAAGACGCCAAGATATCGCAAACTGAGTCATCAATCAAATCGTACCGAACGATTTCCCAAAAATATTACAAGGCGATCGAACCTGTGTTCTTTAAGTTGAAAAGTGTCATAGCGGGTTATGGCCTGCTCGAGTTCTGGATACAGGCCATTCGAAATCAACTAGACCAGGCGACCTGCCCAGCGAACGGCGTTGTATATAACTCGCCGAACATTCTCGTCAAAGTAAGTTTTGTATGTCTCGTGCCCTGGACGGAAGTAGAAGACTCTGCCCTTACCTTCGCCCTGCCCTTTGCCTCCGCCTGGACCAGAAGTGAATTCCGGATCGATGCCTTCGCCTACGGTCCAACAGGCTCCGCAAGGGAAATATTCGTTGCCAACGGTGAATTGGGATTGCAGGACCAGGACCAGGGGAGGAGGTACGTCGAACGGTGCTCCGTACATCTCTTCCGCCTCTAGGGTGAAGTCTTTGACTCCCTCTGCGATGGGGTGGTTGGGGGCGCAGACGGTGATGATCTCTTTGTCATCAGCCTCACGCCAGCCGCCCTTCAGGTCGCCGGTGCATCCCAAAACAGCTTTGAAGGTTTTGGAGTAGTGCCCAGAGTGCAAACAGATGAATCCCATGCCTCTCTCACGAACGTGCTTCTTAACGCGCTCCGCAAGTGCATCTTCCACTTCGCCGTGCCGCGCATGTCCCCACCAAAGGAGAACGTCGGTCTCGGCGAGAAGGCTCTCCGGCATGCCTTGCTCAGCTTCATCCAAGTGAGCAACCTTGACATTGAGTTCGCTCTTGCTGTCGAAGGCTTCTAGGCCTTGAGCAATGGCTCCACGGAGTTGGTCAGGATAGACCTCTTTGGGGGCATGAGGAGGATTCTCGTCCCAAATGACGATGTTCAACTTTTCGGGCATATCGCGGGAAATGCTACCGCGTAGAGAGGTAGGGGAAACTACAGGTGATGTAGATTTTCACAGAGTGCCTCTGGAGATAGAGTCTATATCTCTTTATACTAGTGCTATGTCCGATGAAAAGACGGAGCTTGGGGGCGAGTCCGACTGGATTCCTTTTTATAGTTTCGAATTCTCTGGAACCCGGGTTTGGGTTGGAGACGCGCGCTTCGCGCCCTCAGCGGATGATGGAGAGATTGTGGACCTCCCTCCGGGAACCTATCAGGCCTCAGTTAGCAAAGAAAGTTCGATACCGAGGTGTACAACTCTAGGCTCATGTTCTGCCTTCAAGGCGTTAGTCCAGAGGGTCTCAACAAGATCGGTGAGACGTGGGCAGATGTAGCTACCCAGGGTATTTGCGACTTTGATCTTTACGCAAGGATTGCGCGTGAGTATCCCAAACTTGCGGATAATCCCGATGAACTGTTCGAAGTCGAGGATCCTGGTGTTTTCACACTTGCGGACAAAGCCGAATTGATCAGAGTTAGTACGGGATTTGGGGACGGAACGTTCAATCTCTATGAACTCTTGGCGAACGGCGATAGAGTGGGTGTCGAGGTAGAACTGATTCGCTCTGACGAGGAATATCCCATCTAAACGAATTTATCCAGGTGTTTGCGGATGTAACGATGAGTAACCTGTTCAACCTCGCCGCTAGCGGCAATAGCTGACTGGTCCAAATCGTCAAACCCGTCGTCCACGATCTCGTCCAGAAAATCCGGGTTGATGGGCCACTGCGCCCCAGGCAGTCTGGTGATTGCTGTCTCAATCGTTTGCGCCATTCCCTCTGCACCTATTTCGAGGAGAGCCTGAGACATCTTGGGAACATAGTCAAACTGCCAGCGGAACAAGCCCATCAGGCCGCCGCCGTTCACCTCGCATAAGAAACGATCCGTGAGATAGGCGTTTGCCACTTCCGGCGGCATTGCCTCTAGGCCCATTCTTTCGAAAGCATCTTGAAGCCATAAAGAGACATGCAAATCTGGTCGATCGCTTGCGAGGCAAGCTTCCATCGTCTTTGGCTTTTCTACTTCCTCTTTCTTGCTCCAAGGCCATTTCATGAGAGGATAAGGCTGGCTTTTCTTCCGAGCGTAGCTGCGTAGTTTTAGGCGAGAGACCTTAGCTAAGTTAAACTTTATCCCACCACTCGCGCATGGCTTGTTCCCAGCTTAAAGCGGCAAATTCTTCTAGATACTCAGACAATGCTTTGATACGTCGGGCGTAAAAGCGCTCGATGGTTCTTATATCTGGCTCTTCAATCCACTTCACCCAAACATCCAATGCACGATTGACAATCGCCTTAGCTTCCTCAGGTTTGCCGCAATGTGGATCTTCGCCTAATACACCTGACTCTTTGGCCGTAATCTGTCCGTTTAATGCCGAGAGGTCCACCAAATCTGGCCTTATGGCAAGCATTTGGGCGGTTTCCCAACGACCAGCATGATCGATAAGGCTATTGTCCTCTAGAACTTCAAGGGGTGATGCGGCAATGACATATAGCTCCGCGCCAATAAAGGCTCCGGCAGCTTCGTACAATTCCACCATCTGGCCCTGAGCTGAATGTCCAGTGACAAGGCAGATCGTTCGGAAGCCGACCATCTTCAATTGATTTAGGTAGTCAAAGATCAGCCCACGAAACGTCTCGCTCCGAATGCAGAGAGAATGTTTTTCCGGCACGGTGGTCATCGGAGCATAGAGCGTGGGGAGCAAAACGCCATTTACACGCTCTGCAAGCTTCTCCGCAAAATCTTCTGCCAAAAAGCCTTCAACCCCATAGGGCAAGTGGTTTCCGTGCCACTCAAGGGAACCAATGGGAAGAATGGCGACTCCAACGTCGCTAATGAGCCGCGCCAAATCGGCCGGCTTTAACTCCCCGTAACGATTACTCATTATCTATTTCAAGAAGTACTTCACGTTGGTCACCACTACGTTGGGGCGCATTCCGAGAGCGTTCTTCAATTGCTGGGCAACATTCTCCTGAAGTAGCTTGTGAAACCACTTTTTCGATACTGCCTCTGGGACTATGACGGTAATAACCTGCTCTTTGTTCTCACGTAAAAGCTCATCTACATAATCTAGGACAGGATCGATAAGGGATCTGTATGGAGACCGAAGCAAAACAAGCGGAACATTTGCGCCATATCTTGCCCAAGTATCCTGAATATCCGCCACTCTGCGCTCGTCGATGACGACATGTATGGCCTGACAATCAGGGTCGGTAACTCTCGCGTAATTTAGGGCTGCCAAGATGCCATTGTGGACTCTTGGCACGAGAAGGATCGACGTGTGGCCCCGTGGCATCTTGGGAACAACTTCTCCAATGACTAGCTGCTGAGAAATGCTTTGGTATCGCTTCTTGATCGTTGCAAAAAGGCTTACAACCAAGGGCAGTAGAATCAGGATCAACCAAGCGCCTTCCTGGAACTTGGTAATAGCAATAACGAACAGTACGCTGATACATAGCACTGAACCAACCACATTGAGGGCCCATTTGCTGCGCCATCCAGGTGTCTGCACTTTCTTCCAGTGAGCCACCATTCCCAGTTGGCTAAGGCTGAAGGCAGTAAACACACCAACTGCATACAAGGGAAGCAATCCGTCTAGCTCTCCCTTGAATGCGAAAACCAAGATTCCTGCCGCAATGGCAAGAATGATAATCCCGTTATGGAAAACCAAACGGTCGCCTTGTCGAGCGAGCGGTCGAGGCAAAAATCCATCCCGAGCTATAAAGCTGGAGAGGCGTGGGAAGTCTGCAAACGCTGTATTAGCCGCCAAGATTAAGATGGCGAATGTAGAGAATTGAACAAGATAGTACAGCGGGTGAGTCGCGCTTCCAAAAGCCCAAGCCGCAATTTGCGACAATACGGTTCGGAACTCTGGGTTGTTTGTTCGGTGTAGCGTGACCTCAGGAATGTGCTGAACGACTAGGCCAACGCCAAGGAACAAACTGATGAGGATGATCGCCATCCACCGAAGAGTTTTAACGGCGTTTTTAGCTTCTGGAGCCTTAAATGCCTGAACTCCATCGCTCACCGCTTCAATCCCAGTTAACGCCGTACAGCCTGCCGCAAACGATTTAAGGATGATAAACCAGACTGGGAAGCTGGCATCTAGTCCGACTAGGTTCTTCCCGTCCTTTGTCTCTGCCACCACATTTGGGATGCCTGCGGGTGTCCCAAATGATTTGATCATCGCAAAGATAAGCATAATGATGATCGCTAACACAAACCCGTAGGTTGGAATAGCAAAAAATGCTCCTGATTCCTTTACGCCTCGAAGGTTGGCTAAAGCCACAAGCGCAATAAAGAAGAGCGCAATGGGGACTAGGTACTCATGAAGGACAGGGTATGCCGAAGCAATGGCGGCTACACCGGCGGCGACAGCCACAGCAACCGTCAAGATGTAATCGATCATCAGAGCAGCGCCGGCAATCATGCCCGCTTTCGGTCCAAGGTTATCCGTGGCAACGATATAAGAGCCACCACCGTGTGGGTAGGCCTCGATCGTCATCTTGTAAGACAAGGCAACGATCAGAATTAAGACGCAAACGGCAATGGATACCCAAATTTGATATTGCATCGCGCCAATCGATAGCAAGATCAAGATGCTTAGGATCGCTTCGGTAGCGTAGGCGACTGAAGAGAGCGCGTCTGAAGCAAAGACCGGGAGCCCTATGAAGGGAGAAAGGCGTTCATGTCCTGCCTTTGATGTAGGAATCGGTTTGCCTAGCAGTAGGCGACGAAATGATCCCCACGAGAAACCTTGTTTTTCGCTCATGTTATAGCGTTCCAAATTGTGGACGATATCGCATGAAGTTTTGTGGCGTTTTTAGGTTGCTTTAGGACTTCTACCTCGAAATCAGATATTGGGTAGACATAGCCATCTATGCTTTGCTAAACGAGCCTAGGAAATCAAGACTTGATCGTAGGCAATCAAATGGATCTCGTCTGTAGCAATCATCTTGTTCGACGGCGGCTAAACCAGTTCCGGCTTCTCTCAGCGCTTTTAGAATCGCATTCCAACTCAAGTTCCCTTCACCAACGGGGGCCATCTGAGTGTCGTTGCCTACAACAGCCTTGTCTTTTAGGTGGACCATAGGGATGCGGTCCTTTAAGTTTTGGATGCAATCCACCAGATCAATGCCCGCATGAACAATCCAATAGGTGTCAATTTCAAAGAAAAATTGATTTGAACCACGAATCTTCATGATGTCAAAGGGCCGTTCAGCGCTTTGCCCAAGTCGTTCGAACTCAAAGGCGTGGTTATGATATGCAAATTTGAGACCGGCAGAGGCGAGTTTTGGAATGACTACTTCTGCATCGTCCACAAACCTCCGGTATCCATCCAAGCCTTCAGATCGATATTCCGTGGGAATAGAGCCAACTGCGACAAGTTCTGCGCCAATCGTATGATGGAATTGAATGCACTCATCTGTCCGATCTTTAATTTCATCCCAGCCACGATGGGTCAGAGGAGCCGTCATATCCAGATCATCCAAAATGGATCGGCAATCGTTCGCGGCCACAGAGCCGTTATTCATGCAACCGACAGCAGAGAGCTGCACGGAGGCATAGCCGATCTCTTTGAGCTTGCGAAGCGAGTTCTCAAAGTCTTCTCTAGTCTGAGTGTAATCCCGAAGAGTAAAAAGTTGGGCGGCGTACTTCATGAGACGGTAATAGTGAGGCCAGGTGAGATTTCTGGCCGCATAAACAGACCATATCCCTTGCGAGCCAAATTCATCTGAAGAACGTCTAGGTTATCGGAAAGAGCGATCACGGTGCCACCCATGCCAGCTCCCGCCAGTTTAGCGGCCATCGCACCAGATTCCAAACAATCACTGACAAGTTGGTCAATGGCTTCACCGGAGCCACCCCATCCGGCAATGATCTCCTGATTTCTGTTCATGCAGATCGCAAGGTTGTCCCAGTCCCCTTCTCGCAGCGCTTCCGAACCTCGAATACCTAAATCCGAGACTTCATCAATCGCTTCACGAATCTCTTCGTCCCCTTCTAACCAACGCTCAATCACTGGTCCATGCACTGAACCACTAAGCCTTTGTACGCCTGTAGTAACGAGAAGGAAGGGAAGGTCACTTTGTAAGCGAGTTAACTGGGCGGGAGGGCCAACAACGGAGGGACTCTTTCCCGCAAAGTTCATCTGCTGGAGTCCACCATGCACGACCATATAGGCATCCTGAAATCCACACTGAACTCCAGCTTCATTTTTTTCAAC
The DNA here is from genome assembly GCA_037190145.1 of Fimbriimonadaceae bacterium. GTDB lineage: Bacteria > Armatimonadota > Fimbriimonadia > Fimbriimonadales > Fimbriimonadaceae > 55-13. The sequence continues at coordinate 58,475 of JBBCJU010000001.1, read as the reverse complement.
GTCTCTGACTAGTTCCGCAAACGTCGCATCCGCCCTGGGTTCTTGCCCGTGCGCGATGAGGACACAAGCAAGCGTTGAGGCAAGAAGTGCGGTTGAACCGGCCAAGCCACTGGACTTCGGAACATCTGATGTCCATTCTACTTTGACGTTGTCTAGAGGAAATCGAGCCGTCGCTGCTTTCCAAAGCGTGAGGTCTTCTGGTAGTTCCGAGTGAGTATCGAGGGTTATGCGGCAAGTTGCTCTAGCGGGGGTGGAGCAAGAGAGAACGACTCCGCCATAGATATCGCTAGGGTTACCTATGATGCCGCAACGTCCAGGAGCAGAAGCCTCAATAATCTTCATTTCACCGCCTCTATGGCCTTTCGGTATCCATCCAGGCTGCCGCAGTCATAGCGCTTCTCAACAGATAGAGTTTGAACGGAAATGGCGCTATATCCGTTCTTGAGGGCCAGGTTCAGAATCGGAGTGATCCCAATTTCTTTATCTTGTTCACCGAGAGATAGAACGGTTTCTACTAAGAACTGCATCATTTTTTCACTGAAGCCGTATCTGCCGGCAACGGCTTGGCGACTTTGAGTGGAGGACGGACTGGGTTTCTCCAAAATTCGATGTACCTCTCCACTGGAATTTGACTCCACGATTCCGTACTTCGACACATGCTCGTCCGGTACCTGTTCTGTAAGCAAAACGATGTCAAATCCTTCAGTTAAAGCACGGACAATTCGAGAACAGGCCTTGTTTGGATAGTAAAGGGTGTCGGGCAAGATCACAATGGCCGAATCTTGGCCGCCTGCCAAAGCAATTGCTGGCGCAAGTCCATCTTGGACGAACTGCATTTCAACCTTGACCTGTTGATTTGCCGCCAAGTAAGCATTCATATCAGGCTTTTCTGGACTGGAAATCACGACTACCCTTGAAGGCTGGGCTTCACTTGCTTCTAGTAGAGCCCAGCCTATCACAGGCTTATCACCCACTGGCAGTAATTCCTTAGCCCCTCCTTGAGTTAGCTCCTGCATACGGGTACCTTTCCCGGCCGCCGGCAATATGGCTATCACGAGTTCGTGGCTTTGGCCTCCAGCCTCGTCAGGAAGTAATCAGCCGTGCGTCGCAGTCCGTCTTTTAATGCCACATGAGGAGTCCACTTGTTGAGAACTTCCTGATTTCGAGTCAGATCCGGGCGGCGTTGTTTAGGATCATCTGGGAGTGCGGGCCTGAATTCAATTTCGCTCTTAGATCCCGTGACTTCAAGAACAATCTTTGCGAATTCAAGTACGGTGTGCTCATCTTGCGTGCCTATATTCACGGGTTCATGGAAGTCCGCATTTGCTAGACGCCAGACGCCTTCCACAATGTCTTCGCAGTATCCAAACGATCTTGTTTGGGAACCGTCTCCGTAAACGGTGAGCGGCTTACCGGTTAGCGCTTGTGCCAAGAAATTCGGTACTACGCGACCATCGTCCAGGCGCATCCTCGGACCGTAGGTGTTGAAGAATCGAACGATTCTTGTATCCAAACCGTGGAAGTGGTGGTACGCCATTGTCATCGCTTCTGCATATCGTTTGGCTTCGTCATACACTCCTCGCTGGCCGATCGGGTTTACATTTCCCCAATAGGTTTCGGGTTGAGGGCTAATCAAAGGGTCGCCATACACTTCGCTTGTGGAGGCAAGCATAAACTTTGCACCTTTAGCCTTCGCTAGTCCGAGAGCTTTGTGAGTTCCAAGTGCGCCTACCTTTAACACCGGGATAGGCATCCTAATAAAATCAATAGGAGATGCAGGGCTGGCAAAATGGAAAATGAAATCTACGGGGCCATCCACAAACAGATATTCAGTCACATCTTGCTTGACAAACTTAACCTTCTCATTGCCTGCATGATGGGAGATGTTTTCGGTGGAGCCTGTAACCAGATTATCGATAATGAGAACTTCCCAGCCTTCCTTCAAGAGTCGGTCGGTTAAATGGGAGCCTAAGAATCCGGCGCCGCCGGTTACTACTGCACGCATAGTTCGATTGTAGCTAGGGTTTCCCTTAGATTGCTCTTTTGACCCTCCAGAAGAATGCGAGTTTAATGCAAATTGACGCTGGTGGGTATTTCTGTACGAAATTAGTGTGCTTGGAAGTTCAAGTCTCAATATTGATAAATCAGTGCGATAATTGAAACCTGACTTATCTGTAGCACGTCCACCTGTGGCAGGGCATCGCTTGCAGTTTTTGATCTCTGAGTAACTTATATGGCAGTAACGCTTCGTGATTTAGCGCGGCACCTGAATCTATCGCACGCTACCGTGTCGTTCGTTCTGAACGATCGGCGAGATATATCGATTCCTCAAGTCACTCGTGACCGGGTAATGCTTGCCGCAAAAGAGCTCGGCTATCAACCGAATCGAGCAGCCAAGGCACTTTCTTCGGGCAGGACGCAGATGATTGCCCTTTGGACACCTAGCAGTTTTAACTCTTACTACGCTTCGATTCTTTATCGGCTCCAAAGTCTGGCTCGAGAGTCTGGTTACGATATGATTTATCGTCAGGTTGTTTTGAGGCCAGGCATGAGTGAGACCAACCTAAGGTCGTTGGCTTGGCCAGTGGATGCCGTATTGGCCGTAGATTCAAAATACTTGTTAGAGACTGTCTCCGCGCTAACGACCTTGCCGCACCCGCCAATCGTAAGTGTTGGGGCCTATACGGTTCCGCATTTTGATTCGATAACTCTTGACTTGTATGCAGGCGCAACCAAGGGGTTGGAGCATTTGTTTGCTACCGGCCGACGAACAATTGGCTTTATTCATCCGCCAAGCGTGCCAGGCTTGGACGATCCTCGTAAAAGCGCATATCTCGATTTCTGCGAGCGCCAAAACCATACACCTGTCACGTTTGAGCTTTCCTCTAATGACCGGAACGTGATTAGGGAGGAAACGTGTGCATTAGCCAAACGAAAACTGATTCCTTCGGGCCTATTCTGTTACAACGACCACATGGCGATTAGTGTCATTCGTGGGCTTAAAGATGCCGGATTGGTACTCCCTCGAGACTGTGGGATCGTTGCGTGTGATGGAGTAGAGGAGGCAGAGTTTACGGACCCACCCCTGACAACTGTGGCTCAACCGGTTGAGCAGATGTGTCTGCAGGGTTGGGACTTCATGACTCAGCGGATTCATAACCCCAAACTCCCAATTCGCTCGGTTAAGCTTGAGCCGGAGCTAGTCGTTCGAAGCTCCAGTGACCCCGCCTAGTAACCTTGTTCTCGGTCATAAACCAGAAACCTGGGACCAGCTGGTCGTTGGGCTTTTTCAAACCAATCAGGATCCTCTAGGTCAAGGTTCGCTATAAGTTGTGGAACCAGGTCTTCAAAGGCCGAATCTTCTTCAGTAACGGTGGCAGATTGAGTGCCGATAAAGAAATCGAGGCAGATAAGGTCAAAGTTGTAGACTTCAATCCGATCAAGCTCAAGCCAATCCACTCTTGCGATTTGTTCCCCGCCATCTGAGACCAAATCAAACCCCTCTTCATTCAAGATAACCCGACTCATGATTTTTGTGCCCTAAGTGTACGCAGAACCTTGATGACAAACCAGGGCAAAAGGACAACTCCAATAAAGGTCACGCACCCAATTAACTGGGCAAAGAAAACGTGAGGCTGATCCATCATCCTCTGGAAGGTAGTGGGGTCACGAAACTCAACTCCTGAAGGATTTACGTCCATGAAATAGGTGGACTTCGCAGAGCTACCAACTTGCATTCCTTTTGGAAACTGCTCGTTACTCGCAGTGTAATGATCATTTCGCTTTGGCGAAGTAACGGATATCTTTAGGGGACGAGGAGTATGGCTGAACCATTTGATGGTCTCCACCGAATGACCGGGCTCGATGCTTCCCGACCACTTGGCTTCCCTAGCCTCAGAAGTGTTTCCTGCAATCGAAAGATGGATGATCTCATTGGTGCGGTTCTTTGCGACCAAACTGCTAAGCCCGCTGCAACCCAGTATCGTCAAAATGACGAGACCAAACGCAAGTTTACGACCAAGCATCCCTGGCAGAATATCCTGAATGCCTAGGCGAATCCTCATTTCCTGTCAAAATAGAACCTGAGAGTCAGTCGCGCGATGTGGGTGCTGCCCAGTGGGTGCGAGTTGAAATCGAAAAATGAGTGAACAAGTATTAGATAAGAGCACTGAGCTGCTTGAGCAATTCGCTAACCGAGAGTATGAGCATGGCTGGTCTGCCAACATCGAAGCCGATACTCTCCCTCCGGGTCTGAACGAAGATGTTATCCGCGCCATTTCTGCCAAGAAAAGCGAGCCGCAATGGTTGCTTGATTGGCGGTTGAAGGCTTACAAGCACTTCCTTTCTATGACCGAGCCTAAGTGGCCGAATGTGGACTATGAACCGGTTGATCTTCAATCGATCAGCTACTACTCCGCTCCAAAGAAAAAGCCTGTTCTGAACTCGCTAGAAGATGCGGACCCCGAAATCCTAAAGACCTTCCAGAAACTGGGGATCCCGGTCGAAGAGCAGAAGGTTTTGTTAAACGTTCAAGGTGCTGCATCAAGTGCTGCTGACGCCAGAAACCTGCCACTGTCAGGTGTTGCCGTGGATGCGGTTATTGACTCGGTTTCGGTTGTCACGACCTTCAAGGAAAAGCTTAAGGAGCTTGGAATACTCTTCATGAGCATCCAAGAAGCGGTGCAAGAGTATCCAGAGCTTGTTCAGAAGTACCTCGGCTCTGTGGTTCCTTACAGCGACAACTACTACGCCACGCTCAATAGCGCCGTCTTCTCAGATGGTTCGTTTGTGTACGTGCCGAAGGGTGTTCGTTGCCCGATGGAACTGAGCACTTACTTCCGAATCAACGCTGAAAACACCGGTCAGTTCGAGCGAACCCTCATCATTGCCGAAGAAGGCGCTTACGTGAGCTATTTGGAGGGCTGTACAGCTCCCATGCGAGATGAAAATCAGCTTCACGCCGCCGTCGTTGAACTCATCGCCGCGGGTGACGATGCCACCATCAAGTACAGCACTGTCCAAAACTGGTATCCCGGAGACCCCAAGACGGGCAAGGGTGGAATCTTCAACTTTGTCACCAAGCGAGCCATGGCTGCTGGCAACCGCTCCAAGGTTACTTGGACTCAGGTGGAAACCGGCTCCGCCATCACTTGGAAGTACCCAAGCGTCATCCTGAAAGGCGACGACACGGTCGGCGAGTTCTACTCGGTAGCCCTTACCGCCAACAAGCAACAAGCCGATACTGGCACCAAGATGATCCACATCGGCAAAAGGTCCAAATCCACCATCGTGGCAAAAGGTATTTCCGCCGGTAATGGTCAAAACACCTACCGAGGCTTGGTGAAGGTCAATCCCGGAGCCGACGGAGCCCGAAACTACTCCCAGTGCGACTCTATGCTGATGGGTGATCGCTGTGGAGCCCACACCTTCCCCTACATTGAGGTTAAAAACCCAACTGCGATCGTAGAGCACGAGGCATCCACATCCAAGATTGGCGAAGACCAAATCTTCTACTGCAACCAACGCGGCATCCCCACCGAAGACGCCGTAAACATGATCGTCAGCGGTTTCTGCAAAGACGTCTTTAGAGAGCTCCCCATGGAGTTCGCGGTCGAGGCGCAGAAACTTCTAGGAGTGAGTTTGGAAGGTAGCGTAGGGTAGCAGTGGTTGTTGGTTCACTTGGAGGCCTGGGCTGTCCTCCAAGTGAACTTGAGGTAAAATTGAAACTAGCCATGCGCAAGCGCGACATCACCGTCCAGATAGGAGACTTCGACAAGTTACAGGAGTCCAACCTGCGCGAATGGCGTGAAAAGACGCATCAGGAAAGGCTCGATGCTTTTGTCGAACTCATGCGAATATGGCACCCTCATGCACCCCGACTGGATCGAACTTTTACAATTACTACGGTCCCACGACGTTAGGTTCTTAGTAGTTGGCTCAACCGCTTTGGCGGTTCATGCTCGTCCTCGCTTTACAGAGGATATTGACCTTTGGTTTGATAGGACTGAGGAGAACGTCAAGCGACTGACTGCGGCCTTAAACGAGTTTGGCCTCGCTATCGATACCGATAAGCTACGACCATTTTGGCAACAGGATCGTCAGATGGTCACCTTGGGAGTGAGGCCACAAAAGATTGACCTGCTGAATTTCCTCGGAGATGACTCCTTTCAAGATGCTTGGCCTCGTGGAGTCGAATCCGAATTATCCGGGATTCAAGTTCGCGTCATCGGATTCGAGGATTTTGTGCGGTCAAAGCACGCAGCGGGCCGCCCCAAGGACCTTGCCGACCTAGAGCTGCTCCGTGAAGTTCATGGAGAACTGCCTGAGTAGCCTTAACCCCCAAACCTTGGCATCTCTGCCCCATCCCAGTGCTCATCTGCCTTTCCGTTCTTAAACCGCCACATATCAAACCAAGTGGTGGTGTAAGGCTTACCCGCAGAATCCTTCAGTTCCCGGACAGTTGCCACCACTACCAAATCGCCCTCGGCAACAACGGAGACAACCTTGGTCTTCCAGGCATTTGCCTTAGGGATCGGTCGCTTGGGGGTGTCCTTAAAGAACTTCATCACCGGATCCAGCCCGCTTGGCACACCGGGATGATGTTGGATGTATCGTTTGGTCAGATACTTCGGCGCCTGATCCCAATGTCCGGCCTCTAGCAGGTCGCGGACAATCCGCAGGGTCACCTGCTTGTTCTTGTGCAGCTTAGGATCTCGACTGGTAAACAACGCCTCAGGGTTCTTCACCCCAACCACCGGAGCATGCTGAGCGCCGGCAAAAGCCCCCAGGAGTGCAAAAGCCGCGAAAACCGCAGTACGAATAGTCATGCCTTGTTATACGCCCCAGCCAGGTTCCAATGCCACATGCCCAGAGCACAACGCTATGCCGCCTAAGGTCACCTACAAACACCGTGAACCTCAGCGCACTCTGTTACACCGTGGTTGAAAAGTCCGCTGCAAACCGCCAACCGCTAACCCGAAAACACGCCATAGTCGCTCGGCTTCGGCAATTCCACTCCAAACCGAACCAGCGTGTCCCAGGCCCAATCTCTCACCAGATACCGTTTTTGGTTGCTCCCAAGCTGGACCAATGCCCGGTCGTTCTGAAGCCTTTTCAGCAGTTTAGTGTTCTCCAAACTCCGAAAATTCCCCAATGCCAGTACGGCGCGTCCCCGGGCCTCTTGGTCAGAAGATTTCCGAATGGTTTCCTGGCACCATTTCTCCAGCTTCTTCTCCACCGGCACCTGAAGAAACATGCTTTCCCCATTCACCTTGATCCAGCCCCGATTCGCTTTCACCATTCGATAAACCCCAGGGTGATCTCGAACGGTCCGCTCCACCACGTCCAAGATCTCCTTGGCACTGCGCAAAAACTTTCCGTCCGAGTTCACCTGGAGCAGGTCAGGGGCGCTCAAATCAATCGTGGATCCTTCAAAAATCAATAGCTGAGCGCGGCTCGCTCGCCACTTCGCAATCTGGTCCGCTTCCCCCGCCACCCTCATGCTCACCGGATGCCGTACCATGTTCGACCGAAAGATCTGCTCCGGATCAACAATCGCATGCCCCTCCGCCCTCGCATCCTTCTCAGATATCCTCCCCACCACAATGTACTGAGAGTTCATCGTCCGCAGCTCAATGCTCTCCATCGACCTGATCAAAGGCTGCCCAAAAGCCACCCCCGGCCAAAGCAACCCCACCAACAACCCAACCCGAGCTAGCATGCCTTTTTGACGTAGTCCTAACGAAGGTGGTAACCAAAGCCCCTTTCCCATTGTCGGAGGAATCAATGGTGAAGACTTTTTGAATGATCTCGGTAGCTGTGACTTATTCCTTGCGCGCTACAAGCTTCTAATCTCGAAATCTATCCGAGCTGCCAATTTCCCTAAAGTTTAATGCCCAAAGCCAACTCCCAGAACTCGAAGGTGTATTGGCTGAAACTGAAGGATTGGTAGTGATAGTTCGACTTTTACTACCCGTGGTATGCGCTCAAACACCGACATACATAACTCGCGTTGTTGATGGAGTTTAGGTAAATTGTGTAGACATACATCTGGTTATGCTGGAGTCGAATAGTAGATAAATGAAGAATTCAGAACCTATCCTCGATAAGTACCTAAAGATAAATGGGTTTAATGCCCAGTACGAGCAGAGAATCGGTGGATCTGATCCTGACTTTAGTGTCTGGGATGAAAACGGTAGACCATTTGCGTATTGGGATGTGAAGGATAGAAAATTCACTTCTGAAGACCAGGAAAGGTTCGAAGTGGCGTACCGTAGAGCTGAGGCAGGCTTAGCAGGGGAGATCATTTCTGGGCCGGATGCAACGTACGACTTTGTTCGCCGGAAGATGGAATTCAAGGCAAAGCAGTTTGCCAAATGTGGCTCTGTCCCAGGAATGATGGTTCTCGCAGATTGGGCTGGATGCACTCATCCGACCCCAGAAATAGTCGGTGCCGCACTTGAAGGTTGGCCAAACCTTATAGTACAGATGGGAGAGGGTGAATTTGAGCCAAGGCTTGGGCGCTCTTCTGATGGAACTATGTGGGACATCCCAAACCGAGAAGTGTATCTTGGAGTCTCTGCTATTGGATTCTTGAAATTTGTCAACGTCAACTACTTTCGTTACGGTCTGTATGCCTTCGCAACACAAACATTGCAGCAGTACGAGAATAAGCAGTATGCCTTCGAACTCATAAGCAAAGCTGAGGATAAGCAACGGTCCGAAGGTATTAACCTGGATTACGAGGAACCCGTTCTTGATATCTACTTAGTGCGAGATGCACACTATCTGTGGCCCCAAGAAGTAGTTGGACAGTGCGATACTGTCTACTCTTTTGACAAAGCTACTAGCAGTTATGTACTTGTACGCGACGGACTTGCACCAGTGGAGAAGATAGTTTTACAGTCTTCAGAGAGCCAGCAGATGATTGACGCGTTAACGAGGGACCCTATGTTAAGAAACTTCAGCTAGGAAGAGTGTTTTCGGTCGAGTCGACATCCGGAGAGGGAAGTGAACATTGGTGACAAGATTGTTAAGTTAGGTGCCTATGCTACTCACTTGGTGCCCGTCCTCACGAGCTTTCACAAATAGCCACCGTGAAACTCCGCGCCCTCAGTTACTCCGTGGTTAAACAAATCAAAAACATTGTCTGACAAATAGCCACTTTCCCAGGCTCATATATATGAGCACAAGATTTCAACCCCTCTCCCTCACCCAACCGTCCACCGAGAATGCCGCCGACTTTGTCGTCGATCAACTCATTCCCCACGGCTACCTTGCCATTCTTGCCGGAGAGCCTAAGTGTGGAAAGACCGCCTTTGCTACGTCTCTCGCGCTTGCTATTGCTACCGGACAACCCTTCCTGGGGCAACCCACCATCCAAGGGGCCGTCTTGTGGCTTTGCTTAGAAGAAAGCCCCGACGAGCGAACCCGCCTCCTCTCCCAAATCCCGCAGTCCGTTCGTGAGCTTCCACCGGTCGGAGGAATAGAGCCTGGCCACCTGCCTATCTACACTGTTTATTCTCACCCTCCCATCGATACCCCCGAAGGCCTCGCCAGCCTTCGGGATATCTGCGATGAACTGCAACCAAGCCTCGTCGTAATAGATTCGCTTCATGCCAGCCACTCAGGCCGTAGTCTTTGCGATGGTTGGGCCGCCCGCCGTACGCTCAAAGGGCTCAAGCAATTCTGTGGCCCGGGTTCGCCCGCTCTTCTCGTTATCCACCACCTTGGCGGAACCCGATACCGCCCCCGTGTTGCCGAGTCGGCGCAACTGGCCACTGTCGCCAGTATGTTTTGGATTCTAGAAGAGACTTCTAGCCAGAACTCAGATCGTCGCTTCGTACTCAAATGCCGGGGGCGAGGCGCATTCGCCAACCGATTCCTGCATCTCCAAAGCGCCAGTCCTCTGGAGTACGAAATCTATGCTCCAAAAGGGCTGCCACAAAAACAAGCCCCAGTCCGTAGTCCTCTAGATGCTCTCATACTAGAAGCTCTAAAGGAAAATCGGAAACAGACGGCTGCCGATATTGCCTCCATCATCGATCACAACATCGGCAGCGTCCGAAACGCTATCACTCGATTGGTCAATCAACACGATATCTACGTATCCCGAATCAAGTCCGGAACAAGCCACTACTCGATCGTTAATAGCAACACTGTGGCACTGTGTCACAATAATGTCGATGATTTCGATGATTTGGATGAAGGAGAACCTGAGGAAGAGGAGGAGGATGATGGGGGCTGGTAAATATTCTAGGCCTTTCCATCAACTCGCTAATTTTGCGTGAAGACGTTATACTTCCTTAACTTGATTGATTTGCCCAAACGTGTTGGGCATTGGAGCGGCTATGAGTATTTGTAAAAAACGTCTCGCATGTTTAGTTTCCATGTCTGGCTTGGCTGTCTTAGCCTCGGCCCAGTTCACAGAGAACTTCGACGTAGATAACACCGCCAATTGGACAGTGAATAACGGACCAACAGACGGCCACGCAGATTTCTTCTTTGATTACAGCACATACGGAATTCCCTCCGCTCCAGGGTCAGGGGGCACAACTCGCGGGTTGCGCATGATGGCCAACTTGACGAACGGCGTCTTCGGCGGACTAAGCGTTTCTCCAACCGGTCAAAGCTTCACCGGAGACTACAAACTCTCCGCACAAGTTTGGATGAATTTCCTGAACACAAGTGCTGGCTCAGGAAATGGAACAACCCAGATTGGCGGCCTGGGAATTGGCACCAACGGAACAACTGCCCAATGGCCCGGCAATGCGAATAGCGTCTATTTTATGACAACTTTGGATGGCGGTTCAGCTACTGACTGGAGAGCCTACTCTTCCGCTGCCCAGTCAGGCTATGCGGCAGGTAATGCGATTTTCAGTGCTCCCAGCCTAAACAACTCGCACTCCTACTATGCAAGCTACTTCACCGGCGGTACGGTCCCTGCTGCTCAAACCACGTTGTTTCCCACCCAAAGGGGAACCGCGCCAAACGGTACTCTTGGTTTTGGCTGGCATGAAATGGTTGTTGAGAAAGCCTATGGTTTTGCCACCTGGAGCGTTGATGGATTGCAGATTGCACGGATTGATCTTTCCACCGTCAACCTGTCGGGAAGCAATATCCTGTTTAATTTCTCAGATACAAATGCGGGTATCTCAACGGACCCAAACAGTTTTCTGAACGCAATGATCGTAGATAACGTTTCAGTGACACCTGTTCCAGAGCCTGCAACTCTCGCCGCCCTTGGCTTAGGTGCGGCCGCTCTCTTGCGCCGTCGCCGAAAGAGCTAAGCCGTACACTACAGGTCTACTGTTGACTCCCAAGACTTTAAGTCGTCTTGGGAGTCAGCTTGTTTCTGGATGACAGCCCCGAAGATGAGTGTCGATTTAGGAGTGTAAACACACCCCAAGGTCGCCAACCTCAATCAAAGATGTCAAACAGGTCGTCGAAGAATCCGTCGCGTTTGCGCTTGTGACGATACTTGTCGTCGTCCCGGTCTTTATAGGCTCGGTCGCGGGCAGGAGCGGTGGCCTCTCGTTCGATAATCTTATCGAGTTCGCCCCGGTCCAGCCAAACCCCTTTACACTGGGGGCACCACTCGATTTCGATTCCGCTACGGTTCGTCCGGTTCAGTTTTGATCCATCACGTGGGCAGACTTCTTGGGTCCCCGAAGTATTCGGACGACCAACGGGAGGTGGCGGAGGAGTGGTCACCGGCGGTGGAGTCCACTGAGGCTTAAAATGGGTCGCAAGTTTAGGGAAAGATTCGGCGGGAGCCCATTGCTCCATGCCCACTTTCCAAAGCAACGTATCCTTGACGATCACTCCATTCTCAGCCAAGTCTGTAATCTGAGATTCACTCAAAGGACCAAGCTGATCATGCTCGCCCAGGTAATACCACTCAAAGCGTTCGTTGGACACTTGCGCAGATTACCTAGGCATCATTTGAAAGGCCATAGGCAGGCCTATCTTAAGGATTGATCTGTACGGTCTTGATCTGAGTGTAGAAGTCTTTTGCCACTTCTCCCTGCTCTCGAGTTCCCGAGCTGGAGCCTTTCACACCACCGAACGGTGCGTGAGGGTCAACCCCGGTTGTGTCCGCATTCACCCGGACCATACCTGCCTGAATCTGATCAATGTACTTCAAGGCCGAGCTGACATCCTTGGTGCACAAAGACGCGGACAAGCCAAATCGAACGTTGTTCGCCATGGAAATAGCCTGATCAAACGAAGATGCTTCGAGCAAAGTAAGGACCGGCCCAAACAACTCATTCTGAGCCAGATCGTGCCTCTCATCAACATCCGCTACCACCGTCGGAGCGACAAAATAGCCCTCATCAGGCAATGAGCCTGAGTAAACCGTTTCGTTACCCACCAGCGCATCCATAATGCGAGATCGAGAATCTGACGAGATCACAGGGCCTACCGCAGTTGTGGCTTCCAGTGGCGAACCAACTGGCAAAGCATCAATCGCTTTCGCGAGTTCATCAATGAAAGAGCCACGCACCGAGCTTTCGACAATAACGCGACTGGTTGCGGTGCACTTCTGACCGGCAAACCGCATCGCTCCTCCCGCCACCAGATTGGCTGCTTGAGCAAGGTCTGCATCCGCCAAGACAATCGCCACGTTCTTTCCGCCCATCTCGGTTTGGAATTTCTTGTTCCGAGCTGCACAGGCAACGGAAATAGCGCTGCCCGTCCTATCTGATCCGGTAAAGCTAATCGCCTTAACATCTGAGTGCTCAACCAGTGCATTGCCAGCTTCTCCGGCCCCCAGAACGACCTGGAAAATACTAGTTATACCCGCCTCTTTAGCGGTTTCAGCCAAGAGTTGCGCGCACCAAGGGCTATGCTCCGAGGCCTTTAGAACAACAGTGTTGCCTACCGCAAGAGCAGGTGCCGCCTTCCAAAGTGGAATAGCAAGCGGAAAGTTCCAAGGAGTGATAAGCCCCACCACGCCAAGGGGTTCATGAAGGGAGTACTGGAGCGCACCAGGGGTCAAGCTTGGAATGACCTCTCCAACCGGACGAATCGCTTCTCCGGCGTAATAGCGCAGAATTGCGACGCATCGCTGGACTTCTCCCCGAGCTTCGCCAATTGGCTTTCCTACTTCGGTGGCCACTGCAATCGCCAGTTCTTCTTGACGAGCCGCAATCTTGTCTCCCCAAGCGTGAAGTAAAGCTGACCGAGCAGGACCCGCTTGTTTGCGCCAAGCAGGAAATGCTTCGGAAGCCGAAAGCACTGCGCGGCTTACTTCATCAGAAGTGCCCCGGTGAGCTTGGCCCAAAACCTGTCCGGGAGCAGTGGGGTTAATGGTGTCAAGGAGTCCGTCTCCCCCGGCAACGAATTCGCCGCCAATGTAGTGCTTGAGTTCTAACATAGGTTGCTATTAGTTTGACATTAAATTAATAGCAACGGGTTAAACTCCCATAAAGAAGCCATGCCGATTGTAGACCTGCCTCTAGAACAACTGCGCCAATATCAGGGCAGAACGCCGAAGCCAAATGACTACGACGCGTACTGGCAGCGAGCATTGGAATGTTTAGCGGATCAATCCGATGAATTGGAGTTGATACCCGCTAGTTTTCAATCCAGCATTGCAGATTGCTTTGACCTATGGTTCACAGGAGTCGGCGGTTCTCGGGTCCATGCTAAATACTTGCGTCCGAAGCGTAGCGAGAAGGGACCAGGGGCACTCATGTTTCATGGCTACTCTTGGCACAGCGGGGATTGGAACGATAAGCTGGCTCTAGTTTCAGAAGGGTTTAGTGTCATGGCAATGGACTGCCGTGGCCAAGGTGGGCTCTCGCAGGAATTAGGCGGCTATCAAGGCACAACCTACTACGGTCATATTATTCGTGGCGTCGACGATCCTGATCCCGATAAGTTGCTTTATCGACAGATGCTTCTGGACACCGCTCAACTTGCTCGGATCATGGCATCAATGCCAGAAGTAGATGAGTCAAGGCTGGTAGCCCTCGGAGGGTCGCAAGGAGGAGCATTGGCCCTTTCCTGCGCTGCCCTTCACCCACAGATCAAAAAATGCGCTCCCATGTATCCGTTTTTGTGTGATTTCAAACGTGTATGGGAGATGGATTCAGGCACTGGGTCATATCAAGCGATTCGTGACTGGTTCCGAATGTTCGATCCCCTGCATGAAAGAGAAGAGTGGTTTTTCATGAAGATGGGATATATCGATATCCAGAATCTGATGCCTCGAATAAAGGCCGATGTATTGATGGCTTGCGGGTTAATGGATACTCTCTGCCCACCTTCGTCCCAGTTTGCAGCCTATAACAAAATTCAAAGCAAGAAAGAGATTGTGATTTACCCTGACCATGGGCACGAAGGTTTGCCAGGATTTGGAGATATGACCTTTGAATTTTTCGCGGTGTGTAATTACCCATGAGGAGCGATCGGAGGGTTTTGACGGTATTCCCGGGGGGATAGACTGAACCTGGCTCGAAATGACTTGTTGAAGGCCTGAAGATCATTGATGCCCACCTGGTTGGCGATCTGCTTAATCGGCATATTGGTGTTCCGAAGCATCTGCTCCGCCCGTTCTAGGCGACGCTCTATGATATAGGCGATGGGTGTTTTCTTCAGATGTTTCTGAAAGAGTCGAGTGAGATGATTATGGGAGACATCTAGGCGTCCAGCAATGTCGCTTACGGATAGGGATTCGGTTAGCCAAGTTTCAATAAATCGAGTTGCTTGAACTACCGTAGGATGAATGGGCTCCGTTCCAGTGGTTGGCAGTCGGGACCTCTCCGAGTGTTGCCAAAGCATGTCCCATAACTTAATTTCGGCTCTGAGTGGATTAAGCGGGAAAAGTCCAATCGCTTCCTCAAATTGAGCCCAAATCGTGGCAAATGAGTCTCCCACGGCGAGCATAGGAGCGAGCGAGATGAATTCACTCCCTGTAGGTTCAAAATGGAAAAAGCCGTGAGTGCTTCTTTCTTTAAAAACATACTCAGCAGCCGTGTTTCCTGGCGTAATTCCCACGCTGCCTGGGGCTATAGGATACGTCTCGTTTCCTATTCGGATTGTGCCGGTATAGCGGTAGAAGTGCATACACCATGGACCTACATCATATTGCTCAATGCTCTTCGGGCCGTGAGTTGCTATCGCGGCAACTTTCATTGTTGGCCTCTCATCCAGGGGGCAGGTGAAGTTTACGATGCACAAAATCTACCACGAAAGGGTAAGAATTCAAGTGTGACAAACATAGAATAAGGTGAAGAATAGGTCTATACAATGGTGCAAGGAAAAGCAAAAAGGGTGATGGAGCCTTATATAGTTTCTGTTGAAGAGTACAAATCTTTCCGGCGAAATGGATTCCTAGTTGTAAGAGGTCTCGTTTCTTTGCCAGAGATCGGTGAAATGCTGGATCACATTGATGATTTGGTATCTGGAAAGATCGATGTGGAAGGGCTTGATAAGCCGTTGCCGGATGAGTCACTGAAGGAAGTGGAAAAGCGCTTGCTTCGGATCCACATGATGCACGATCGTATACCTATTTGGGAGCGTTGGATGTTGCACCCAAGAGTGCTTGATGTGGTTCAGGCCTTAATAGGACCAGATGTGTCTGCACTACAAACGATGATGTTTATCAAGGGTCCCGGCTCAG
Organism: Fimbriimonadaceae bacterium; assembly: GCA_037190145.1. GTDB lineage: Bacteria > Armatimonadota > Fimbriimonadia > Fimbriimonadales > Fimbriimonadaceae > 55-13. The sequence continues at coordinate 42,847 of JBBCJU010000001.1, read as the reverse complement.
ATGGCCAAGGCTTTCACCAAGATAGTTACTACATTCCCACTTTTCCGGATTCACTGATTGGGGCTTGGATAGCGGTAGACGAGGCAGACAAAGAGAATGGATGTCTGTGGATGACTCAGGGGTCGAACGTCGAGCCGATTTACCCTCCGAGCCATGGCTACGGATATGGAGATTGGGGTTTGAAAAATATCCCAACCGTATCTGGCGTGGGTGGTCATAGCAACTCAGATGAAGACCCAGAGAACGGACTTCGACCGATGACGAAGGCCTATGCGGAAGTTCCGGTTGAACTGAAGCCGGGCGATGTAGCTTTTTTCGGAGGCCATGTTTTGCATCGTTCACTCTCAAACAAGTCCTCAGATCGAACCCGAAAAGCGTTTGTAAACCACTACTGCAATGCGCGAAGTTTCACGACCTGGGGAGGCGGGAACGAGCATCACATCCTGGCTCGGGGAAACACCCACCTGGGATTTGCCAAGCCCAGATTTGGAACTCCTTGCGCCGCACTTGACCCACAACCTTCCATTTCGGATAGTGGAGCCGTACCCACTATGATGATGGCGACTCCAGAAGGAAACATGTTAGCTCAAGAGCCGGCCCTTAATGACCACGAAGATTGATATCGGTAGCCCTTAGGGCTACCGATTGGACCTATCTCAAGAATGCTTCCGTCAAACCGGCATCCACGGCAATGACTTGACCAGTGGTTTGGGACAGCCGGTCGCTGGCCAAAATGTATGCCGCATCGGCAACTTTGCCTGGTGTGACCGCTTGTTTGAGCAGGGTCCGCTGAGCATAAAAGTCACTCAGTTTCTGAACCAGAGTGTCCGTTTCATCGGAATCCGTAAACGGAATGCTGTACTTGCTAAGAGACGCAATCACTCGATCTCTAGGGAACATTTGTGAACCCGCCACTACGGTCGCAGGCGCGACTGCGTTGACGCGAGTTGTTGGCGCATACTCTACGGCTAGCTCTCGAACCAAGTGGTTCAAAGCGGTTTTACTGGTGTCATAGGCAAGGCTGCCTTTCTTGGCAACGACTGCATTGGCTGAACTGCAGAGCACGATGCTGGATGGAGTCTTTTGCTTGGACATGATTCGCTGAGCTTCCTCGGCAACGATGTGCGAGCCAACAACGTTGATCTCGAACGACTTCATCCACTGCTCGTCCGTGTTCTTGCCGTCATTTGAAGGTGGTATGAACACAGCCGCAATGTTAATCAGAACATCAATTCCGCCATAAGCCAGGACGGCTTGCTCCATGGCGCTGCGGACCGATTCGCGATTGGTAATGTCAATCACGACCCCTTCAGCAGCCTCTTTCCCATACTGGGAGCGCATAGCGTTCACTGCCTCATCCACCAGCTCTTGCTTGATATCTGCTAGGACCATACTGGCACCCTGGTCAAGAACTCGCTTCGCGATCTCTTGTCCGATGCCAGGACCGGCGCCGATCAAGAAAACGATCTTTCGAGACATCTCTTTCTCGGGTGGCTGGCGCTTTAGTTTTGCTTCTTCAAGCAGCCAATACTCGATATTGAAGGCTTCCTGCTCAGGCAATGCGATGTATTTTGATATCGCTTCAGCTCCTCTCATGACCTCGATTGCATTTCTGTAGAACTCGCCAGTAACACGAGCCTCGGTAGGGTTCTTCCCAAAGCTGATCATGCCGATGCCTGGCAAGAGAACTACGCTAGGATTCGGATTGCGCATCGCGGGAGAGTCAGAATGTTTGCACCGGTCATAGTAAGCCGCGTAGTGCGCTCTAAAATCCGCCAAGGCTTGGTCTATTCCTGCCTCACTCAAATCCTCTAGAATCAGGGGGCGAATTTTGGTTCGTAAGAAATGGTCGGGACAACTCGTTCCAAGCTTTGCAAGATCGTGAGCTTTTGTCCTCGACAGATACTCCAATACAGCATCGCTCTGATCAATCTTAGCAATCAGGCGCTGTCCTTGAAATGCAACTTTGCCTCGAAGGAGGGGAAGTAATTCAGAAAGCTTCTCAGAAGCTCCTTCGACGTGTTTTTCGCGGATGACTTCGCCAAACGGGTGAGTCTTTGTTTGGTTCGCAATGTATTCGGCAGCCTGATTGATCAAACGAAGCGTCAGGTCATAGCACTCTTCCCAAGTATCTGCCCAGCAGATAAAGCCATGCTGTCCCATCAAGGCAGAGTTGATTCCTGGATTGGCCTCAATGAGGTCTCGGAGCATCAATCCTAGTTCCAACCCTGGACGTTTCCAAGGCAAATAACCCATCTCGCCTTTGTAAATCTCATGCATCAACTGCTCGGCATTCTCCGAAGCGGCAATGGAGATGACGGCATCGCTGTGCATGTGGCTGACCGCACGAGCCGGAACGAAAGCATGGAGCGGAGTATCGATGCTGGGAGCCGCGGGATTATCGTTGTAAATACAGTGTCGGTAGAGGGCTACAATGTCATCTTCCGGTAGGTCACCTTTTGATTTCCGACCCTCAATGTAGCGCCCTTCTGTCGAAAGAACCTTATCCAAGTAGAGCGAGGCGAAGCCGGATCGCTTCGCTGTTCCAAGATCACCGCCCGAGCCCTTAACCCAAAGAACCTCTACCTCTTGCCCTGTCAGTGGATCAATCTGGCGAACTTTGGTCGAAGTATTGCCTCCGCCAAAATTGGTTATCCGTGGATCGGATCCTAGGAGATTACTAGCGTAAACCAGCTTATCCGCTTCATCAGCGGGGGCGTTACTTGCGTTCCAAAGAGAGGGGATAAGGATGTCTTGATTCATGAGATTGTTTTTCCTGCCAGTTGCCTTAGCAGTGCTTGACGATAATGCTCGTCAGGGCGGGTGTGAATGCGATTGATTTGTTGTTCAGTAAGGGGTTTGATCTCTAGTCCCGATGAAAAAGCATTGAGCCACACACGTGCAGCCTTGACGGACATAAGCGTTGCGCTGAGAACTTCGTTTGTCGTTTCCCCAAGGGCTATCAACCCGTGGTTTTCAAGCCAAATTGTCTTTGGTGTTTCCTCTCGACGTTGAATGTATTCCTCTACTGCCCGCATAATCGCATGGGCCAGTGGAAGTCCGGGATCGGTGTACGGCACAAAAACGGTCTCGGGCCCACTGCAGACGATTTCGTCAGGGAAGAGACGTTGCTTTGCCAGTTCGCTTGCCTTGGTAGTGCTTAACAAGCTCAAGAGCGGCGTTGGGTGTGTGTGTCCAACATAAACTACTCCCGGCAGTGCCAGCAGAAAGGCATGCATAAACGTTTCCACACTGGGCATCAAGTTCTTTGGTGAAACGGTCACCGCTTTTAAGGCTTCGCGAACGGCGCTATCCGAAAGACTTGGCCTTGCCAATAGTTGATAGCTCTCTTGAAAATCGACTTCAACTAGCCCACTTTCGTCAAGGTTTGCGAGTTTAAAACCGCTTGCTTTTACCCAGAACGAGTTTCCTTCTCTTCCAGAAGCGTTGCCTTCGGCGAGGATCGCAAGGTCGTGACTGGGATCACCGAGATTTCGGCTTAGCCAAACCACATCTTCGACCACGGGCGACATGACCCTCAGTTTACTGGTCCTGAATACAAGAAGGAGGGTCCTTAATGATAACCATGCTCATTAGCCATGGTGAAACAGTCGTCTAGCGGAAGAATTCCTGACGAACTATCAGGAGCCAAAAGGCTGGATGCTGCGACGCAAACCCCCGTTCTCAGGCAATCCTGAATAGAGTTGCCCTGAATATGACTGGCCAAAAACCCGGCGGCAAATGCATCGCCTGCTCCAACCGCCCCACGAATCAGATGGTCCGGTAAGTTCACGGATCCATGATTTTCGCAGGTTCCATTCTTTGAAAAAGCAAAGACTCGAAGGGGCGTGTGAACAACTAGATGTCCTGAGATTTCCGCCATCAAAGCTTCTCCCGCCTTCAGTAGCTCCGGAGTGTTCGTCCCAGAAACGAGATGTCCAGTTGTGCGGGAGAGTTCAAACTCGTTCATGAACACCACATCGGCAAACTTTAGCGCCGGGAGAACGGTATCTCGAAATCGGTCGCTATCTTCACTGACGATATCAATGGACGTAGTGAGCCCATGTGACTTTGCATCCGCTAAGACTCGGGCTGCTGCGGTTCCATAGATTTCATCTGGTTCATCCAGGCTGTCCAGCAAAAGTAAATATCCCAAATGAAGATGGCTGGATCGGGTCGTCTCAAAGTCAAAGTGTTCGGCCCTTAACAGCGCGTTGGCCCCTCTTTGATGAAAAAAGGTTCGCCTTCCGGTTTCCTTCACGGACATCACATCTGTGTATGAAGTCGGAGCTTCGATGGTCTGCCGTAGTTGGCTTGTCTTGATGCCATGGAGCTCGCAGTCTTCCAGAATTCGCTTCCCGTCGAGGTCATTTCCTACCAGACCGATTCCTTCCAGTGGAATATCTAAACCCAATTTAGATAAAGCTTTTAGGACATTGTAAGGGGCACCGCCATTGCTGCTTGATTCCGCCAAAATGTTTGCCAGCGCGTCTTGAGTTGGATACACATCAATGACCTTGACTCGGTCTATGATCCAGTTTCCTGCGGCAGCGATTCCTGACCTCACTGATCGTTCACCAGTCTCACGATCGGTTCTTCGTCTTCAATAATCTCACTGAACCTTCCGATTTCAGGATTGGCGAAGAAGTTATCATTCTGGTCGTCATTGGCTGTGGAAACTTCGCCAATAATGCACTCCTCGGTTGTAGGCTCAAATTCATGCCAGACTCCTGGTTCTAGGGTAACTCGCTCCCCAGGGCCAAGAACTACAGAATCCCAAGATAGAAAAAGCTTTGGTTCTCCGTTGATGAGAACATTCACCGCATCATGTTGCCCAATTTGAGGCTTTTCGGCCCACATTGTGATGCGCAATCCACCTACTCGGCAAATAATGTCCTCTTTCTTTTTCGCGTGACTGTGCGCCGGGGTTACCATGCCCTTTCGGGCGTACATAAGCTTTTCGCAGTACTCAGGCTGCTCGGTCAAGTTCACCCGCACCAAGCCCCAGCGCTTCCATTGTCCTAATCCAAAGTCGGTGACATCCCACCGGGGATTGGGAGGCAGGTGCCAGCCATGCAGACCGAAGAATGCGCTCGCATCGAGAATGAGTTGATTGATTTCCGAGCGTTTCACGGCTGAATATTATGCGTTTTTAGACTTAGAAATCCAATGAAACCACAGACTTTTGGTTTGCTGACTCTAGTGCAGCTTCGTTCAACCGATGCGCCATCAAGCATTCATCGACTGTTGCACAACCGAACCGGTCCCCTAACGTTCCGTTTCTTTCAGCCAGGAAAGCTGCCCACATTTGCAGAAATGCATCTGGGAAACCAAACTCAAAGATTGGCCCTGTGACCACTGGGAATTGAGTTTGGTGGCCTAGATCAATGCGTTGCCACATTTGTTCCTTCTCGCGCCTGAATGTCCATAAGGTCTTGGGTTCTTTGGTGGAAAACTTTACGCTTCCTTCCGTACCGTAGACCTCGATAAACCATGTATTGGTTTCTCCCGGCGCGATCCGCTTGACCTCAATTCGCATCGGCGTTTCTTGGCCGTCAATCACAGTATCTGCGTTCCAAACGGCATTGTCGTCTGTATCACAGGGCACTAGTTGTCCGGATGCATCCGGGCGCTGAGTGATGATGTTGCTTAGCTGCGCGTGTATTCGAATAGGCTTCCAGCCGAGCCGAAGCGGAATATGCCAGGCGTGGAGTCCGAGGTCGTTCATGACTCCGGCATCTCCGCATCGTGCTTTCTGCCTTTTCCAGTTGATTGGCTTACTCGGGTCTAAATCGCTGGCATGCCAGAAACCGGCTCGGACTTCAATGATTCGTCCAAGGCTGCCGCTCTTCACGGCTTGGACGACCCTCTGGGCTCCCGGATAGAACGGGAATTCGCTGCAACATCGGACAAACCGTCCACCGGTCCGGGCGTTTAGGGCGATATTCATCGCCTGGGATCGATCCATGCCGAATGGTTTCTCGGCAAACAGGTCTTTTCCGGCTTTCAGGACATCCAAGTAGATCTGTTCATGCAGATCGTGGGGCACCGCTACATAGACGACATCGACATCATTGTTTGCCAGAAGCTCGTGATAGTCGGCTGTCTTCTGGGAGACTGTCGGGATGCGGTCGAACCATCCCCGCGCCGTTTCACTGACATCAGCAATCGCCGTCAGGATGGGTTGATCGGTCGCGGACTCTAGTGCGCACCAGCGGGCAAGTGCGCTCGCAACTTCTTTGCCCATGAGACCGCCGCCGATAATGCCAATTCGAGTCAATTCCTTTTCCTCCTCTCATGCATCCACAATCTGGTAAGCAACATTCCTCCCGCGAGTCCGACTCCCTTAAAAATGTTCCAGGGATGAGCTTCCGAAAATTGCGATACGATCAGCGACGCAATATTGCCACCCAACCAAACACAAAGTCCAAGCCCAAGAGTTGTTAACCACCAATTGCTGTCCATTCGCTGACCGGGCGGCGAAGGCTCAAAAAATTGCTTAAACCCATTGTCTTGGGGTGCTGTCATGCCAAATGTCTCTTTGCCTCCACTGCACTCACTCCATCATGCACAATCGCCATCAGCGCTCGAGTCATTCCGCTTGGATTTGCGTGTTGGACTACGTTTCGTCCGTAGACAATTCCGCTGGCTCCAACCTTAATCAGCGTTTCCGTACGCGCCAGAATTTCTTCGTCGGAAGCCTTGCCGCCACCTCGCACTAAGACGGGCACTCGTGCCGCTTTTACAACCTCGCCGTAGATCGAGGCGTCGTCCGTTGGGTCGGCTTTGATAATGTCCGCTCCTAATTCCACCGATTGGCGGACGAGGGGCAGGATTTTGTCAATGTCGCCATCCACCATGTAGCCGCCGGCAGAATCATTGGGTTTGAATACCAATGGCTCGATCATCAACGGCATTCCCCAAGCATCGCAGTCTGGTTTGATCGAAAGAATATTCTCGATACAGTGCTCCGTGACTTCCGGTGCGCCAGGAATGCGAAACAAGTTGACTACCACACAGGTCGCATCAAGGCGCAAGGCTTGCCCAACTGGATCGGCGATCATTCGGCTGAAGGGTGCCTCCAGGGTTTTGCCGTAGACGTTTGCGACGTCGGTTCGGAGAACCAAAGATGGTTTCTGGCGACCCCGAATCCGTTGAAGAACGTCTGCTTGCCCAACGGTTAGCTGAATCGCATCGGGTCCGGCCTCAACGAGCGTACTAACGGCGGCTTCGATATCCTCAATTCCTTTCAAGAACGACAGCTCATTGAAGAAACCATGATCAATGGCGACATCAAAGCATCTGCCCGATTTGGCGTTGAAGAGTCGGTTGAGGCGATAGGCTTTCACTGGCTTGCAGTTTACTTAAGACAACTCCGTGACGTAGAAGTCTAGTTTTGAACCTGGACGTTGATTGTGTTGGTCTAGTATCACCGAGTTCGTCATCCAAATCATTGAAATCATCGCGATAAAGTGCAATTAAATGTACGTAAGTTAGTTTGTTTTCTTTGCTTCGAGATTTACTTACAATCTCCATAGAAGTAGTTCTCCCAAATGGGCTTTTGACAACCTAGTTTTTAGGCTTGCGTAAGCGGTTTTGGGAATCGCAATTGGGGACAGGATCTGCGACTTGCTCCGATTGCCCGAAAGAAAGTAAGTCGCGATATTCCAGGATATCCATGAGGCGTTCTGCTGCGCGTCGGCATCTCTTTAGGTTGCCTCCTACCCCATTTTATTTTTTGCAGACTTCAAGAAGATGGTCAGCTATCTTCTCCTGCTTCAAACTGTTTGGGATATCTTGATTGAGAAGAGCTACCACTTGCCAAGCGTAGGTGTCGTACTCATCGCGGGCTGCAAACTGGTCATTGATCCCAATTGGATCCCAGACCCAGTAAAGGACTTCACTGACCAAGCGCTCCATTTCTCGCGGGGTCAAACTTAGCCCCCTCTGCCTAGCTTGACTTTGGTGATTCCTGGTTCTCCCACTGGAGGTTCTACGATAAGACGGTCTCCGTTGGCTAAGTCGTACTGCAACAGACGCCCATCATCCGTAACCCAAGCAATGGATGTGCCCTTGTTTTCGGTTACATCCACACGATAGCCGCTTACCGGGGCACCCCCTTCCAGTCCTTGGTATGGACCGTAAACTTTTGCTTCCAAGGTTCTGACCGTTCCTCCAAACGGGTCTAGTGTGATGAAGGATTTCTTCTCCTTAAACACTTTCTTTTGCCAAGCCATGGGAAGGAATTCATTCTCAAACTGGCGCTGGTCGATATTGATTTCGATTTGCGCCGATTCCTTCTTTCCATCCTTTGTCTTGTGCACCACGATGAACCCGTCTCCGTAGAGCATCTCCACGGTGAAGGTCTCGGGCTGAGTCTGCTCAAACACGGTCTTTACGATTGCTCCGTCATCTGCGACCCAGATTTTTCGGGAACGGACAATCTTCCTTACCACCCGGGGATGCCGTTCGCCCTGCATGGGGTTGTGGGAGAGGATTTCTCGGGTGGCGTGAGACTCTAGAACCAGACAGTTGGTCCCTTCGAGAACGACTTCCTTAACGCTGGTTCGGGTCTCTCCAACCCGAATCCATGGGTCGCTCGCTGCCTGACGTACCGCTTGATCTAGCCGGGCGTTGATCATGCTCCGTCTCATATAGAGGCCTTGTTTCTGCTCGGCATGAGGGCGAATCCCAAAGATTGCTTCACCGATTCCCCCCAAGACGGGCTCAAGCTTGATTGTTTGCAGAGTCGTCAGAACCAGCAGCGTTGCGATCATCCCTTTATGATACGACGGGGCTTGAGGAGTTTGGAGTTTGGAGTTTGGAGTTTGTTGGTATGAGAGTTTATAGATTCTGTGTTTTTGCTCTTCTGATCGGGGTTTTGGTGGGATGTAATGGGAGCAACTATTCAGAAACCACACCGGATAAGGCTCAGGCAGCGCGTGAGAAGATCAAGCAAGCGGAGGGAAGTGCTCCGGGAATGACGAAATAAACCCCTGAAGTCGCGTCATGCATCACCCGATAAATACACCGGGTTATGCATGACGCGATTTTTGTAGAAAACCTTCATGTTCGGTATCGATCCAAGAGCGGTAAGCAGCTAGAGGCAGTTCAAGGCCTTAGCTTTGCCGTTGCGCCGGGTGAGGTCGTTGGATTCTTGGGTCCAAATGGAGCGGGAAAGAGTAGCACGCTAAAGGCGTTGATGGGGTTTGTAGCTCCCTCGGCGGGATCTTGCCATGTGTTTGGCTTGCTCGCAGGTTCCCTAGAAGCTAAACGACGAATTGGCTATCTGCCAGAAGTCGCGATGTACTATCCTTATTTGAATCCGGTTGAGACTTTAACTCTCTACGGTGAACTTCAAGGCTTGCGAGGAAAAAAGCTGAAGGAAGAAGCTCACTACCTGTTGGAAGTGGTGGGCTTAAAGGAAGCCAAAAAGAAACTCAATAAGAATCTGAGCAAAGGCATGCTTCAGCGAGTGGGGATCGCGCAGTCTCTATTGGGGAACCCAGACCTTTTGGTACTTGATGAAGTGACGAGTGGCCTTGATCCGGTCGGTCGAAAAGAACTCAGGCATCTGATGCAAGAGCGTCAAAAGCAAGGCGCGACTTTGTTCTTTTCCAGTCACGAGTTGGCGGAAGTAGACATGCTTTGTGACCGAATCATTTTGATCAACAAGGGCAAGTATGTTGAAGAGAGACTGATGGCCCCGCTAAGGGATGAACTGCGAAACTACTCCATCATTTTTAATGGCACCTTGCCACTGCATGATTTGACTCAAGAGATTGACAGCTCGGAAAGCCAGATACGGGCGCGTTTTGATAGCAAAGAGAAGCTAATGGTCGCCTTGGATCGGCTGCATCGAAGCGAAGCGAAGCTGATTGATATTGTTTCCCAAGAGGGGTCTCTTGAGGAGTATTTCATCGAGAGGATTGAGCGAGCCGCCTAGGAAGAGTAATCACTATGAAGCCAAACGTTTATAAAGCTCTTGCCAGGGGCGTTGTATTGGAGTCCATTCGTCGAAAAGATCTTTGGGTTGTGGCAATCCTTGGTTTCCTGATTCTGATGGGGGCAAGTGCGCTTGGCTTCTTTGGGGTTGAAGGACTTCAGGTTTTTGTGAAGGATCTTGCGGTGACCGTTTTGGGGGCTTTCTCCACCATCGTTGCGGTGCTGACTTCTACCCGGATGCTGCCGGAGGAGATTAAGCAACGGACGTTGTATCCGTTGCTCAGTAGACCTATATCTCGTCTTGATTTGATTATTGGGAAGCTGGCGGGTTCGATTTTGGTTACTTGGTTGGCCTTTGTTATCCTCTGTGCCCTAACTGCAGTCGCTTTGTTTGGATTCGGAGTGAACTTTGAACCGATCATGGGGCAGTACATCTTGGCGAAGATGTTGGGACTCGCCTTGGTTTGTGCTTTTGGATTGATGCTGAGTATCTATATGACTCCGGCAGCCGCAGCGACCACGACCCTCATCTTCACCTTTGGTTCCACTATGATCATCCGTGGATTGACATCTGGTTACGATCAAGTTGGGCCGGTGATGCAGTTTGTGTTTAAGTTCTTGAACGCGATTCTTCCCCAATTCTCCTTGTTTGACTTAGGTGGAAGGGCAGCGAATGTTGGTTGGTCTCCGGTTCCGTTGTGGGTGATGGGATTCCTAGTGGGATACTGGTTGCTCTACAGCGCGGGGCTTGTTGCAATCGCTTGGGCAAAGTTCAATCGGAAGGCAATATGAAGTCTTGGCACGCAGGGTTCCTCGGCCTGAGTTTGATGGCAGCAATGGGTTGGAGCACGGGTAATGTTTCGCCTGAAACAAACCCTCCAATGCGACGGATTCAAACAAGTCAAGGCGATGCCTCATTGGCAGGTCAGTTTCAGACCAGCGTATCGGGTTGGCTGTGGGAATACACCGAAGTCTATTTGAATAACGGCATCAAGTATCGAAAGATGACCGAGCAGGAAAAACAGTCTGCAGAGAAAGATGGGGAGCCAGGGCAAGAAGTGACCTCCATCCCAAGTGCAAGCAAGGATTTTCGCTCCGTGTTTGGCGATGTAGAACGCGCGGTAAATGCTTGGACGCCTGGACAGAAGGTGCGGCAGAATGATCCCCGACAGAGTCTTCCCCTTTTTCGCCTGATGACTTGGCTCGATCCGCAGTTTGTGGAAGGTTGGACAACGGGAGCGATGGTCATCGGCATGGACTATAAGGCCGAATCAACCCAAAAGGCGATGCAGTTCTTGCGAGAAGGGCTCAAGCACAATCCTGAGTGTGTGGACATCCCCATGATGTTCGGCATGATAGAGGTTACGCGTGAGAAACGATACGGCACAGCGGAGCGATTCTTGAAGAAGGCGATTTCGAATGGGCGTCCGCGATTTCATAGTCTTGGTGACAACGAACGAGCCGCTCTTCAGAACTCTTATCGCTGGTTGGCCTTGGTGTATCGAAACACGGGACAAACTGAGAAGCTCATGCAGATAGTTAAGGAAGGAACGGATAAGTTTCCTGACGATATGGTGCTTCCTAGAACCGGGCGACCGAGTGTTGTGCCACCCGAAGACTATAAGGCTCCGGTAGGTGTTCGGACCCGCTCGCAAAACAACTAGGCTCTTTAACTTCGTATGATGTGACCATGCGCCTGGTCACGAGTTTGCTTGTGTCGCTTGTTGCGACAAGCGTATTTGCCGATCCCACAGTCTTTGTCATCTCTCAAGGGGGAACAAAGATTGGGGAGAATGTCTTTGACTTGAAAGCAGATGGTTCTTTTACCTCTGCGACAAAGATCGAGGTCATGGGAGTCTCGATCGTCAGCAACCTAAATGGCAAGTTCCAGAAGGAAAAGCTGATGGAGTACGAGCTCACTCAAAAGCAACCTCAGGTTGACCTGAAGCTGGTTCATAAGTCGGGTGAGTCTTCGGCTGTTTTGAATGGTAAGGCACAGCCGTCGGTCAAAGTGACCTTGGGTGCACGTCATTTCGGCAACTATCACCCGGGCATGAGCCGCTCTATGTTTGTCGGTTTGCCTACCAACGTGGCGGGTCCCCAGAAGGTCAAAATCTCCATTCTTGATAGTGGCGGAGCTGAGATTGAAGTCACGATCACTCCCAAGTCGCCCCGGAAAATCAAGAAAAACGGGGTTGAGGTGAGTATCCGCCCGTTTGCGGTACAGCTTGGACCGACCGAAGTGGAGTTTGTAGTGAACGAAGCGGGTGAGGTGGTTGCCGAGAATGTGGCGGCTCAGAAAGTTGGATTCATTGCCAAAGGGTATGAGGAAGCATTCATTGATCCGGTTTCTCGCTATCGTGAATTGAGCCAGCCCATTTATGACGCAAGGTTAGAGAAGGGTGTACGAGTGGCGATGCGTGATGGGGTGGAGTTGGTTCACGATGTTGCGATGCCCTCTAAACCAGGGCGGTACCCAACTATTTTGGTGAGGACTCCATATGGTCGAGCCGGCAACATGCTCGGGGCTGAGTGGTGGGCTAAGCGGGGCTATGTATACGTGGTTCAAGACTGTCGGGGGCGACATGACTCTGATGGAGCTTGGGATCCGATGGTGCCGGAAAGGAGAGACGGCAAAGACACCATCGACTGGATTGCTTCTCAACCATGGTCTGATGGCAAAGTCGGAATGATTGGCGGAAGCTATTCAGGCTACGTTCAGTGGGCGGCCGCGGTTGAGCGGCCAGCGGCTCTTAAATGCATCATCCCTCAGGTGTCCCCTCCAGATGCGATGCGCAATATCCCGTTTGACAACGGGGTCTTTATGCTCCTCCCCAACCTGTGGTGGGCAAACTTGGTGCGGGACAAGGTTTCGGTTATGGCTCGGGCCACGCAACCATTGCCACATCCCGAGAAGCTGCTTACCTTGCCTTTATCCAAAGTGGATGATGCCGTATTAGGAGTGAACGTCCCGTTTTTTGATAACTGGTTAAAGCGGGAAGGGATGAACGCTTGGCGGGGCGGGTTTGACATTATCAGCGAACTCAAGAACACCCAGGTTCCCGCACTCCATATCAGTGGTTGGTGGGATGGCGATGGAATTGGCACCAAGATCAATTGGGCGACGCTTCGAGCAGCAGGGAAGAAGAATCAGTGGCTTATCTATGGCCCTTGGTCGCACGCGTTTAATACTTCGACCCGATTTGGCGATGTGGATTACGGGCCAACTTCAGTTTTGGAGTTAGACTCCGTTTATCTTCGCTGGTTTGATACTTGGCTGAAGGGGCGCGAAGTTGGCTGGAACAAGGTGCCAAAGGTTCAAGCTTTTGTGACCGGGGCTAACAAATGGGCGCATTTGGGCGATTGGCCAGCAAAAGAATCCAAACAGAAGACGCTTTACTTTGCAAATGGCAAGGACTTAGTGGATGCGCCCAGTAATTCGAAGGTTGTGAAGTATGTTTATGACCCTCGCAAGGTGAGCCTTCCTAATCTAAAAGATAGGAACATGATGGAGGGTGGGTCCACTGTGGTCGACCTGAAGGATTTTAAGGGAGATGGGTTGGTCTATCGTTCCGCCCCTATGGGATCCGCAACAACTGCCATGGGGCCGATCTCGGTAGATCTCTATTTCTCCACGAATGTGGTGGCGACAGACTTCTTTGCTTTCTTTATTGACATTGATCCTAAGGGAGTCGCCAGACTATTGGGGCAGCCGGGCAAGATTGATGTTCGCTATATGAGTGGGCTGGATAAGCCACGTTTGATCACCCCTGGAAAGACGTATCGAGCTCGAATTGATCTGTGGGACACGGCACACCAGTTTAAGAAAGGGCATAGGATTGCGGTCGTGCTGAATAGCCAAATGTTCCCGGCATATGCAAGGAACCTGAATACTGGGGAACCGGTGTACAGTGCGACCAAGATAAAGGTTGCGACACAATCGATCTTTCAAGATAAGAAGAGGCCAAGTTCGTTGTCGTTTAGAGTCTTGAACTGATCATCTGTAAAGAAAAGCGGGACCGATTGTCGGTCCCGCTTTTTCTCTACCTGTCTCTTCACTTACCAGCGCGTATTGCTGGTGCCAAACTCTCGAATGACCCAGTCTCTACCTTCTGGCTCAAGCCGGAAGTAGTGGTAAACCGAGGTTCTTCGACCCCATGGATCCTCAAAATCGTGGCGAGCATAAACGCTGGCGACATCTTTTCGGTACTGAACATCCAAGATCTTGTATTCACTCGTTTGGGTGTTCTGTGTGGCATCCATGAGAGTGTCATAGAAGTCATCAGGTTGGAGAGAGTATGCGTAGCGTCCGTCCATGATGATGGACACATTGCCTCTTCGTGGTACTAAGCGATCTATGGATCGACGATCTCCGTCCGTGAAGGCATAAGTTATGTCTTCGATAACGTAGTCTAGTTCGTTGCGATCTCGGTTTCTATAGTCGTTGTTGTACGAGTTATAGGATTGATACACATACCGAACTCCATAGAACGGTTGCCATGCATAGTATGTCGGTACAAAGCACCTTCGAGCACTGAAGTATGGCGGTAGTTGAGGGTAGTAATACCATGGTGAACAGACAAAGTCCGCCATGTATGGATCAAACACGTAGTGGGGGTAATAGAAGTAGTCGTCTCGCCACCTTCGATCATAGTGGTTGTACCCAGTACGAATACGCACATTACCGATGCGAATATCATCGGACCGTCTGATCTGATTGCCAAGCGAACCTCGCTTTAGGTCAATCGGGGCACGGTCTATCTGAACCGGGCGATCACCACCACGGTTGCTGTTCGAGCCATATTGTGTGTTTCCACTGCGAGAAGGTTTGCGGTTAAGCAATGTTTCGTTAACAGTCCGGTCGGGATTGAAAATCTTTACATTGCCGCCGCTGCCACGAGAAGGTGGATTGGTTCCGATGCGCCCTCCGCCGGACGGCGGATCTTGCCTTGAGGGAGGATCTTGTCGTGATGGTGGGTCCTGCCTAGATGGCGGATCGTTCCTACGCGGCGGATCTTGCCTTGAGGGGGGATCTTGTCGTGAAGGCGGGTCCTGCCTAGATGGCGGGTCATTTCTACGTGGCGGATCTTGCCTTGAGGGAGGACCTTGTCGTGAAGGTGGGTCCTGTCTAGATGGTGGGTCATTCCTACGCGGCGGATCTTGCCGTGCGGGCGGGTCTTGTCTTCGGGGGGGATCTTGTCGACTTGGTGGGTCTTGACGTCGGGGTGGATCTGACCTTTGACCTCCGCCTCCGGAGCTACCTCCCGACGAGCCCCCGCCGCCGCCTCTACCCCTGCCTTGCAAAGGTTCCGCATATGCAAGGGATAAAACTAACCCCGTGCATGCCGCAAGAGCGGCGATCGGAAACAGCTTACGTCGGTGCTTCATAGTTATATGATACGACGTGCTCGCGAACTTGTCGTTACGAGGTCTGGTGAAAATAGGAACGTTATTTTGATATGCAAAGATGGCGGGAGTTTTTCGTTTGAAACGAAATGTATTTTTATCTGATTTTGAGTGTCTTGAAGAATCTCCTGTCGGAGTTACGTAGACTCAGGCCCCCTATCCATATTTGATCGAAACCAGCCAACATTACCAGTGATGTCGAAACAAAAAATCGCTCTTGTTCCTGGGGATGGCATTGGGCCGGAAATTACTGCCGCCGTACTGCGTGTCCTCGATGCTGTTGGTTTTGAAGCCGATTGGGAGGAACTAGAAGGTGGCTTGGGAGCGGTTGAGAAGGGCAAGGCAGCCATGCCTGAAGAAACGATTGAGCGGATTCGCGAGATCGGAATCGCTTTGAAAGGCCCAACGACAACACCCATCGGCGGCGGACATGTAAGCGCCAATGTTGCACTTAGGAAAGCTCTTGATCTCTATGCTAATGTTCGTCCGGCAAAATCTTTGCCTGGCTTGAAGGGGCACTTCGCCGGTACTCGAATCGACGTCATCATCGTACGAGAAAACACTGAGGACCTGTATGCAGGAATTGAGTTTAAACCTCATCCAGATATGGCACAGGCGATTAAGGTCATCACCCGCCCTGGATGTAAACGTCTTTGCGACTTTGCCTTCGATATGGCGGTGAAGCAGGGACGCAAGCGAGTGACTGCCATTCACAAGGCAAACATCATGAAGTTAGCGGATGGTCTGTTCCTGGAAGAGTTTTACAAGGCAGCGAAGAATTATCCTCAGCTAACAGCGGACGACATCATTGTTGATAACTGTTGTATGCAGCTTGTCACCAAACCGGAGCAGTTTGATGTCTTGGTTACAGAGAACCTGTATGGCGATATCGTAAGTGACCTTTGTGCAGGCTTAGTAGGTGGATTAGGGCTGGCCCCTGGCGCCAATATTGGTGAGCACGGAGCTGTCTTTGAAGCCGTACACGGATCTGCGCCGGATATTGCGGGAAAGAATTTGGCTAATCCCACTGCGCTCCTTTTCAGCTCACTCATGATGTTGAGACATCTGGGGGAGAACGACAAGGCAAATAAGATTGGACGAGCTGTTCTGAAGGTTTGCAGTGAAGGTCGAATCGTCACGGGCGATCTAGGTGGTACCGCTACTACGACGGAATACACGGACGAAATCATCCGTGTGATGAACGAGGGCTAGATTTTGGCGCTACCTGCTTCCCTGTTTCTTGTGGGTGGTGGGTAGCCTTAACTTCGATGTCGGTTTTAGTTATTGGCGGCTCAGGGATGTTGGGCACAGATGTCGTTACCGAGTTGACGGCTAGAGGTCATCAGGTGATCGCCCCAAAATCCGTTGATTTAGATCTCGCTGATCCAGAATCGGTTGCGCAAATCACTGCTATGAGCGATATTGCGTGGTGCGTTAACTGTGCTGCCTATACCGCCGTTGATAAGGCAGAGTCCGAGGAGCAGGTTGCTGCTGAACTAAACGCCCTTGGACCTGGGTACTTGGCGAGAGCGTGCGCGATGAAGAACATCAAGCTGGCTCATGTCTCTACCGACTTTGTGTTTGATGGCAAGGCGAGCAATCCATACACCGAGGACGACCCTACCCATCCGCTTGGTGTTTATGGGAGGACAAAGTTAGCTGGAGAGGAAGCGGTTATCGCGGCTTGGCCTATGTCCTTAATATTCAGGACAGCCTGGCTTTACGGTCCTAACGGCAAGAACTTTCCCAAGACGATGATCGCGGCATGGGAGGCAGGTAAGACTTTGAGGGTGGTGGGAGACCAAGTTGGCAGTCCGACCTACACCCCGCACCTCGCGAGAACGATTGTTGATTCAGTAGAGAAGGACATCTTTCCGGGTGTTTATCATGCGACGGGGCCAGACTCTATGAGTTGGTATGAGTTTGCATTGATGGCGATAACAGCCTATCGAGAGTCGAAGGGAATCGACCGAACGGTGGAGATTGCGTCCATCTTGACGGAGGAGTGGCCAACCCCGGCGGAACGGCCTAAATATAGCGTTTTGTCAAACGAAAAACTCCAGTCTCAGGGCATCTCTGCGATGCCTGCCCTGGATGTCGCGATCAGTGACTTTGTGTCAACCCTATAGCGGTGGCGGGTACCCTGAGGATGTGGCGACAGATCTTCTAGGAAGAACCAACCAAGCTTTTCCTAAGGAGTGGGTGCGTCTAATTGCGGTTGCAGGACAGACTCCAGCTGAACTAACGAAAGCGGCAGAGGCATTGGGGACGGTTATTGATGTTTCGGCAAATCCGGCCCTTTGGGGTGGCCAGATGCGTGGTACTGATGCCTTGATCATGGCCAAGGGTGGCTTGGATGTTGAGCGAACCGGCGATGAAAAGTCTGCTTGTGATTTGGTGCAGGCTCACCTGATAGAAACTCTTAGTGCAATCGGCAGAGAGCATGTTGATTTTTACTTTCTCCAGGTTCGTAGAGCTTTGGAAGAATATCAAATCCATGGGGCACTACAAGCTTTAGAAAGTGCAAAGCAGGAAGGACATATCCGATTTGTTGGTCTGGCGGTGGAAGGTCCAAGCTTGGCCGTGCAGAGTGTCTGGCAGTTCCATGATGCTTTTGAAGTGATTCTCCTGCGAGAACCTGATCCTGGTCTTCAAGCTTTAGCTAGCGAACGTAGGGTAGGCGTTGTCACAACTTTTCCAAGTGAGTTTGTAACCTTGACCCCATTTTCTTTGGCAGCTGGAGCTGGAGTATGACGCGCGAAGAGTTTGATATTTTCCTGCTCTGTAGCGCAGGTTTGTGTGTTTTAATGGCCTTGGTCAATTTATCCCGAGCTAAATCGAGAGGTACAAGTGCCTTTCTTCTATGCGGGGCGTTTCTTGCTGTAGCGGGTTGTCTGATGCTGTATCGGGCGGGAGCCGAAGTTGCCTTGGTGACTGGGCTTGGCGTGGTTGCTTTTCTTTTGCTGGTTGGCGATTTTATGGTGAGGGCAAAAAACCAGGTTATCGAAAGGAGTAAAAAGTGACCGTTGGCGTAGTCGGGTTGGGGATGTCCGGATTGCGAACGGCCATGCTTTTGGAAAAGCGTGGCTTTAATGTCAAATTGTTCGAAGCACGGGGACGTCCCGGCGGAAGGTTGCACACCATTGATGAGGGAAATGGAGTGCTTTATGAAGCAGGTGGTGAGTGGATTGATGCCGACCATGACCGTCTGATTGGCTTGCTCCACGAATTTGGAATGGAGCCAGGAACTCGTCCGGTGTGGCCAAGGCGAGCTGTTTTCCGGGGTAAGTCCACAACAGAGGACCAGCTCTGGAACAACGCGCTTGAAGACGATCTCCGAGTTGAAGCGGCGGCGCGTGAAATGTGCCGCAACTTGGCTTTGCCCCCTTACCTAAACGAAGATCAAGCCGATCTTGACCGGCGAACGTTAGGAGATTTTCTCCGCGAACACACTCAGAGCGACGAAGGACTTTGGTGGGTAACGGCTCAATATCGAAGCGATGAAGGGGACGACCTGGATCGGATTGGGCTTCTTGGTTGGCTTTGCGGATATTTGCATTATCTAGATCGCGATGGAGATGTGATGAGCGCATTTCGCGTTCCTGGCGGATTCCGTGGACTCTTGGAGAAAATGGCCAATGGGTTGCGGGCGACTCCAGTTTATGGAGCCGTGCTGCAAAAGGTTTCTCAGGATTCAGAAGGGGTCTGGCTGCATTTTGAGCGCAGCAAAGAGCGGGTTGACCACGTTGTCCTAACCCTGCCTCCTCCAGCGCTGGAGAGAGTGGTCTTTGAGCCAGCATTAACCGTTCCGAAACGTTGTGCTGTTGAAGCATGCGGAATGAGTCGAGCGGTGAAGATTTCGTGGGCTTTTGATCGAGCTTGGTGGTTGGATGAAGGTTGGGGCGGTTCTATGCTGTGTGATGGTCCCCTACAACAAACTTGGGACGGAAGCCTGGGCGATGCACCGATCTTGACCGCCTATATCTGTGGCGATCAGGCTGCCGAATGGACTCGATTGGGAGACCCCGTAAGAGCAGGTCTTTATGAGTTGACTCAATTATGTCCACAAGCTTCTGAGCACTTTACTCAGGGCTGGTGGCACGACTGGATTTCAGATCGGTTTGCGTTGGGGGCCTTTAGCAATCTTAGGCCAGGCTATGTTCTTGAGCATATGCCACATATCGCACCCAGTGAGAGTCGAATCCATTTTGCAGGTGAGCACACGGCAACATGGATTGGCTTCATTGAGGGCGCGCTGGAAAGCGCTGAGCGAGTTGTCGGTGAGATTGAAGCCCTTGAAACAGTTTAGTTTTGAAATTGCAGGAACGTTATTGCAGTTTCTTTAGTAGATAATCGACGTATGAACCCTTCGTTCAAGTTCGCGATGTACGCGCTGTTGTTTCTAACCACAGCAGCATCCACTTTTGGCCAGGTTGTTCCACCCAGCGTAAAGACAGCCGTGCAAGAGGCTGACGCTTCGATAACAAAAATAGTGGCGGTGCCTGATGCGGACCGAAGCTGGGTCAATACGCTTGGAGCCTATGATGACGCGATGGCCAAGCTGGAGCGAGCGATCTCGCTTCCTATCTTTATGGCTCATGTTTCTACCGATGCGACTGTGCGCGCGAACGCCAGGGCAGGAGAAGAGTTCGTTGGTAACTGGGGTGTGGAGGTGGGTCAGCGGGAAGATCTCTATCGGGCGATCAAAGCATTTGCTGCCCTGAAGCCTCAATTGAGTCCAGAACAGCAACGGATGTTGGATTTTATGCTGCGAGACTATCGGCGAGCCGGGATGGAGCTGCCAAAGGATAGACGAGATCGCGTTGCGGAAATTCAGAAAGAGATTAACCGACTCGGAATAGAATTTGACGGCAACATTGCCAATGATGAGACGACCGTTCCTTTGGCCTTGGCAGAGCTCAAAGGTGTTCACAAAGATGTCATAGACTCTCTGCAAAAAGCCGGAAAGGATTCGTATCTGATCACAATGGACGGACCTACTTTCGGCGCTGTTTCGGATATGGCAGAGTTAGAGGCAACCCGAGAGAAGATTTGGGTCGCTTATAAACGTCGCGGCGGGGAGAAGAATAATGAGATTCTCAAACAGCTGGTCAAGCTCCGCGCTGAGCTCGCCCAACTGCTAGGTTACAAGACGTTTGCGGACTACGTTCTGGAGCCTCGAATGGCAAAGAATGCTACTACGGTTGAAAAATTCTATGCTGATCTTCGCCCGATCGTGCGGAAGAAGGCAGAGATGGACATGACCGAATTTACTAAGGAAAAGCGGTCACACTCCAAGAACTCTAAGGCTGAATTTTGGCCGTGGGATTACTCATTTTACAAATCTCGGCTTCAACAAAAGAAGTACGCGGTGGATAGCCAGAAGGTAGCTGAATACTTTTCCATGGATAAGGTGGTGGATGGCTTATTTTCAACCACCCAATCTCTTTATGGACTGACTTATAAGGACGTCACTCCTAACGCTAAGTCATTGGGCGTGGAGATTTGGCATCCTGATGTGAAAATGTATGAGGTTACAGATAAGGCTGATAACCGACTGATTGGCCACTTCCTTTTGGACCTTTATCCTCGACAAGGCAAATACACTCACGCAGCCTGCTGGGGATTGCAAGGTCGAAAGAAGTGGGTTAATGGCTCCGTCTCTACGCCTCTCGCAGCCCTCGTATGCAACTTCACAAAGCCTACGGCAGATAAACCATCTTTACTTCGTCACGACGAGGTGGAAACGTTTTTCCACGAGTTTGGACACGTACTGCACAACTTGCTGACGACCGCCGAAACGAATCGATTTGCCGGTGCGGCAACTGCACGAGATTTTGTGGAAGCTCCCAGTCAGATGTTTGAGAATTGGGTGTGGAATGCCGAAGTCCTGAATACTTTTGCGGCCCATTATAAGACCGGAGAAAAGCTTCCTAAGAAGACTTTAGATGGCATGTTGGCCGCCAGGAATCTCGGGAGTGGAATCGAAACGGAACATCAGTTCTACTACGGAATGGTGGACCAGGCTTATCACACATCGCCATCTGGCAATGTTGATCCAACCAAGATAAGTGAAGACCTCTTTACTGAAGTCGAACTCTACAAACGAGTGCCCGGTGTTCATTATCAGACCTCCTTTGGCCATCTGGTGGGTTACGAAGCCGCTTACTATGGTTACCAATGGTCCTTGGTTTATGCCCAGGATATGTTTCAGAGATTCCAAGAGCTTGGAATCCTCTCCCCAGAAGCTGGCAAGTATTATCGCGATAAGGTTTTGGCGAAAGGTGGAACTCTGGATGAGTTTGAGATGCTGAGGGATTATCTGGGGCGCGAGCCTAAACTGGATGCCTTTCTGAAGCACTTAGGCATGAGTGGAAAGTAGCTTTAGTTAGCTACACCACTCTTGAAAATCATGGAACCTGCCGGGTGATGCTAGAAACATCACAATTCCTCGCATTTTTCTAGGCTTTTCCCTTTTGCTGGCAGATACTAGAGAGGGATGCGGGTTCCGCGTTCGAATTCCAATGAGTGATGTATTGATTTCTCGCCGTGGCATCCTACAAACGGCGGGGTTAATGGCGGCTTCCATAGCTGCGTCGACCGTAGGTTCTGCTCCTAGTCCAGCTCAGGGCTTTAATCGGCGGCGAGTTCTTAGAATTGCTCACATGACGGATATTCATGTCCAGCCGGAGAAAAAGGCGGCTCTAGGCTGGGAAAAGTGTTTGGAACATGCACAGGGGCATCGGGACAAACCAGATTTGATCTTTATCGGTGGCGATATGATCATGGACTCATTGGTTGCAGATGCTGATCGAACCAAGTCGCAGTGGGATATTTTCAAACGCGTATTGAAGCGCAACGTTGAAATACCCGTGGAGTATTGCTTAGGCAACCACGACATTTGGGGATGGGGCGCTCGAAGCACTTATCGGTCAGAGTCCAAATTTGGGAAAACTTTTGCGCTAGATACGCTTGAGCTGGAGAAGCCATACAAGAGTTTTGACCGAGCAGGTTGGCACTTCATTATTTTGGACAGTACGGCTCCAGTTGCCGGAAATGGTTACACGGCCAAACTGGATAATCGCCAATACGAATGGCTCGCAAACGACCTTGCGAATACTCCAAAGCACATACCGGTGATGGTCCTAAGCCATATTCCGATTCTTGCGGCATGCGCTTACTACCATGGCGAGAACGAGAAGTCGGGACATTGGCGCGTTCCAGGAGCATGGATGCACATTGATTCTCGTCGAATCAAAGACTTGTTCAATCGGCATCCAAACGTCAAGCTATGCGTTAGCGGACACATCCATTTGGTCGACCGAGTTCACTACTGCGGAGTGGTTTATAGTTGCCGAGGAGCCGTTAGCGCAGGTTGGTGGGGCGGAGACTTTCAGGAGACTACTTTCGGATATTCATTGATTGATTTATTCAGTGACGGAAGCTTCTTTACTCGGTACGTTCCATTTAACTGGAAACCTTAAACTAAAAACGGCACGTGGGTCACGTGCCGTTTTTGGGTGGAAGCCTGCCGAATCAATTAAAAATAAATGACCCCGGCGCAAGTTGGGACATCTTGCTTCCGGGGACTGGTTAGGAGGTGTCTGGCGATTCATGATTGCTAGATTCCAGACATGGGTAGGACCCACGTTGTTTAACAATTGTTCCAGCTAGAAATCGCGTAAATGAATTTTCTTGTAAATTCTTGCCCAGGCTTCGCCTAGCTTGCGGGAGACTCGTCCCATCAGGCTCATCGGTTTTCCTGATTCCAGTTTCAAGCCTTGAGCTGTCTGGACCGCTGTTAGAAGGCGTTTCACTTGACGCCAGTACCGCATATCCCACCCGGTCATCGCACTGTGATAGATATAAGGACGGACGGCTTGTACATGTTTACGATAACCGTTTACCATGTGGCATTCACCACGCAAGACATCGAGATGGGTTTCAGATGAAGTCCAGGGAGTAAGCGAATAGCCATGCGTATCTGGGATTAATTCGCCAAGTTGAGTCGTGGAAAGGGCAGGAGATACGCAGCCTTCGTCATGTATTTTTCCCGCTAAGCGATCTAGGCCTAACCGGTCAAAGTCGCGACTAACCTCCAAAGACCGAGAGATAACGGCTTCGCCGTCGGGGCTTCGTTCGTAGTAAAGCAATCCACCATTTATCCGAGCAATTTTACTGGCCCCGGTTTTTTTAAGGTTGGCAGAAGTTTCTCCCCAATAGTAGCCATCGGTAATCCAATCTCCCATTGCGGCAAATGGTTTCCCCATCAGAAGTTCAAGTAGCTCATCTAGGTTCCGGACGGCTAAAGAGTCTGAGTCAAGAAAAAGCACTCTATCAGCATCGGTCGTCATCAATCCAACAATCTTTTGTAGATAGGGTTCGACACCCGAAACGGGTGGGACCACCAGGTCAAACCACTTTGAGACCTCAGCGTCTGCGCAATCACTGACAAGCACGAAGCGGGCTTGAGTTCCGTGAATGCGGGCGGACATGGCAAGTGCCATAGCCTGTTTCGCATAACGTGGCTTTCCACAAGCAACTGTCAATACGATAGCCTGTCCTTTCAGTGAGTCAGAAGTCATTGCGTAGGATTGGACCCTACCAGATTTAGGCCAAACGAGGGCGACTTGGATCTTTCATCGTCGTGCAAATGTGATGAGAATCCGGCAATGACTTATTTTTCTGCGGTTTTAGCTTCAAAAAGCATCGCGTCTGAGTTGAGGCAATAACGCCATCCAGTGGGTTTAGGGCCATCTTCAAATGCGTGTCCCAAATGACCATCACATCGAGAGCAAAGAATCTCGATGCGGTCCATTCCATAGCTTAGGTCACGTTTATACCAAACGGCATCTGGAGTGATGGGTTTGTAGAAGGAAGGCCAACCTGTCCCAGAGTCAAACTTATGGTCGTTAGAAAACAGAGGAAGTTTGCAACCCGCACAAACATAAATGCCAGGCTCCTTCTTATCGTGGAACTTGCCGCAGAAGGCAGCCTCTGTTCCTTTATTGCGCAGAATCTTGTACTGCATGGGGGTAAGGGCTCGCTTCCACTCGGCGTCCGTTTTAACAACCTTGTCCTTTCGTACAGGAGGTTTTGATTGGAGCTTAACTTGAAGACCTTCCTGGGGTTGCTGCGAGAACCCTAGGGCAATCACGGCAGATACTGCGGCAAGTCCGATAGCGAGTTTCTTAAGTAGCATTCTCGTTGTTTCCTATAGTGCGTAAGCCATTTCAGTCAAGAAAGATTCCTTTCCTATCATTTTAGGGGCAAATCTGAGCCTTCTGGCTAACAAATCCCTTCTGATTTTTCTATAAATGCGGGAGCAAATGCCCCATTGCTTGCATCCGACGCAGATAGATTACGTAAGGTAGCCGTATGGATTCGGTCTCTCCAAAAGTGGTGCCTGATGCAGCAAAACAAAGCCGGCGTCGAAAACGACGCGGAGGTTGCTTGTTTGTGCTTGCTCTTTTATTGGGTGGGCTTTGGGGCTTTTATCTATGGGTGCCTTGGGAGTTTGACCTTAGGGATCGAGTTCCACCAATACCGAATCCTAAGATGGCTCCCGAGCCAGAACGATTGTTTGCGAAAGATACCAGGGTGCTTATTGTTACGGCTCATCCCGACGACAGTGAGTTCTACACGGGAGGCACCCTTGCGAAGTTACGTGATGCCGGAGCGGAGATTTGGCAAGTGATCACCACGGATGGTGATAAATCATTCTACGGCCCGTTCACGAACGTTGAAGAAAACAGACGTGTAAGGCGAGAGGAGTCACTAGAAGCAGCGAGAGCTTGGGGTGGTACCAACCTGGTCATGCTGGGGTATCCAGATGGTCGCTTGAAGAATAGCCAAGAGTTAGTTAAGCGGCTCAAACAAGAGATCGAGAAGTTTCAGCCTGAATATGTCATGTCTTTTGACTATGACTTTCCGCCGCGCCGCAGCCATAAAGATCATCGGATTACAGGGCAGGCCGTGGCGCTTGCCTTGGAAGATGCGCCGAGCGTGCGTTGGTATCTCCGATTTTCGACATCGCAGCCTAACTATCATGAAGATATATCGAACTATTGGGCGGAAAAAGAACAGTTCTTGATGATTCACAAGAGTCAGTTTCAGGAGAAGAAAGACTTCATTGTGGATATGGTTAAGAAGCGGGCCATTGAAGATGGAGAGGCTATCGACAAGCGATATGCCGAAGGTTTTCGTGTCATGCAGATGAAACAGTGATGACACGAATGGCCAACTCAAACGTAAAATGTTGTTAGTATGTTGACCGCCACGCTTTGCGCCTTAGTGATGATGCCCCAAGGGGACTATCGCAAAAACCTGAATACCTTTATGGATGTGGAGCGAGCTTTTTCTCGGATGTCGGCTATGGCGGGTATCCGTGAATCTTATCAGCACTTTTTCGCGCCAAATGGCATTGCATTTAATCCAGATTCGTATACGCCAAAGGAGTTCTTCTCCAAGCAAGAACCGGAGAAGAAGCCTTTTGAGTACCTCCTGGCCTGGGAGCCACGAATTGCAGAGTCTTCAGGCGGAGCCGATCTTGGGTTTACGGCTGGCCCCAGTAAGTTCATAGACCTTAGTCCGGAGAAAAAGCCGATTCAGCATGCCGCTTACTTCAGCATTTGGAAAAAGCAGGAGAGTGGAGAACTAAAGGTTGTCTTTAATCTTGAGACCCAGTTGGCAGCTGAACCCGCTTTCCCTAAGCAGATGAAAGTGCGTGGAGCAACTGCGAAGTCCTTGGTTGCACCAGGGATGGTAGAGAGAGTGACAGGGCTGATTCGCCGGAACGAGGAAGATATCCATAAGTCTACGGTTGATGAACTTCCTAAGACTCTTGAACTGCTTTACAATAAGGAGATGATTGCGTATCGAACCGGTGCCCAGCCTTTGCAATCCGAGGCCGAAGCATTGGTTTGGCACAAAGACAATAAGCTAGAAATCAAAGACTGGGAAGTCAAGGCGGTTGATATCGCTCAGTCGGGTGACCTCGCTTGGAGTTGGGGAACTTACACCGCAGATCTTAATGGAAATCCAACTCGGGGCTACTGGGCGCATGTTTGGAAAAGCGAGGTTGGTAAGGGTTGGCACATGGTTGCGGACGTTATGAACATGCTGCCACCTCAAACGCCATAAGCAGAGACTCAAAAGAAAACCTGGTTAAATAGCCAGATGAGCCAGTTCGATCTTTCCCGAAGACAACTTCTCCAGGGAGTGGCCGCGTCCGGTCTTGCCGTGAGTTTTCCTGATCTTTTGCAGGAACAAAACCCTAAACCGGTTGGCTTTGCAATTCTGGGGCTCGGTGGCTATGCCACAAACCAGATTTTGCCCAATATGAAGCATTGCAAACTGGCCAAGCCGGTTGCGCTTATCAGTGGGACTCCCAGCAAGCTAGAGAGATTTGGCACTGAGTACAACATTCCTGCCAGCCATCGTTACAGCTACGATGACATGGACAAGATAAAAGATAACCCAGATATCGAGGTGGTCTATATCATCACCCCTCCGGGCACTCACCGAGACTTTACGTTAAGAGCCGCAGGAGCAGGCAAGCACGTTTGTTGTGAGAAGCCAATGGCGACTAGCGTGAAGGAGTGCCAGGAGATGATTGATGCCTGTAAGAAGGCAGGCAAACTTCTTCAGATTGGATATCGCAGTCACTATGAGCCCCATAACCTTTGGGCGATGGAGGCTTGCAAGAAGGGAGAATTTGGCCGTCTACGTAGCCTCTCTACCTCCATGGGCTTTAGCATGCAGCGAAATGTGTGGCGCTTGAACAAGAAGCTTGCCGGAGGCGGCTCCATGTACGATATTGGAATCTATGGAGTTCAAGCGCTCCGGTATCTAGCAAACGAAGAGCCAACAGAAGTGTTTGGAATCATCAGCAACAACCCAGGCGATGATCGATTCAAAGAGGTTGAAGACACTGTTCACTACACCTTCAAGTTCCCAAGTGGACTTCATGCAATGGGTAGCAGTAGCTACTCATGGTCAAATGTGAATCGGTATGAGGTTCTTGGGACGCGTGGTCGATTAGTTGCAGAGAACGCAACTGGTTATGGTGGACATGACTTCAAAACTCGAGCGCAGATTCAGGTGCCAGAGGGCAATCAGTGGGCAACCCAAATGGATCACTTGGCTGAGTCGATCCGTTCAGGCGCAACTACGAACCGAACCCCAGGGGAAATGGGAATGCAAGATATTAAACTCATTGAAGCGGTTTATGAATCTGCTCGAACAGGAGCGCCCGTAAAGGTCGCATAAGTCTGTATTTTGATTCCCCAAGATTTCTGGGGAATCAGGGAATAATCTAGTTGGTGCCAGGCTTCAGGGAATCAAGTAGCGAGGAAATCCGCGATGCGGCAAACGCCTGGGTAGCCCGCTTTGCGCCTCTCCTGATGAATCAGGAGGTCCTAACTGAATCTGAGGTGCGCAAGCGAATCTATGATTCGGAAATCTTGCAACGCGAAGGCCGTGATATGCGTGAGCGAGTGCGCGAAATCGCAGAAACAGATCCGGACCTAATCAAAACGTTTGAGGCAGCGGTCGGGCAACTTGACTCCATTGAGATGGATTACCGAAAGCAGTTGGCTTTGCTCAAGCCGGGTGATCCGGATGGTATTGCCAATCTGGAAACGGTCAATGAAAAGCTTCAGGAGCGACTCGCTCGCCAAGAAGTGGGGCTTGAAACCAACGCGACTGTTCCTAGCATTCTAGATATGAAAGTTTCGCCAGGGAACAAGGCAGCAGCGGCTGGTCTGTTTGTTTTTGGTCTTGGCTGGAACGCGTTCACCGCTTTCCACGCGACCCTTATGATCGGAGGGATGTCAAAGGCTTTTGGACTGGGCGCATTTGCACTACTCGCTTTCTACGCAATCTTTTTCCTTGTCGGCTTTGGGATGTGGACCGGAGCATTTCATGCGGGAGCGGCAGAGCAAATCCATCTCGATGGCAGACAATTGATCATTACGCGCACTTTTGGGCCGTACAAAAAGGAAAAAAGATATAGTCTGCCTCCCAACTCCCAGGCTGAGATCGCCTTGGCAGAGGACACTCAGATAACCGGCAAAAATCAAACGAAGAAGCTGGTATCAGTGGTGCAACTGCACGATGTTGAGGGACACCCAATCAACATTGGCGCGATGGCGACGGATATGCAACGTCGCCAAACGCTTGAGAAGATCAACGCCTACCTTAAGGTTCGAGGCTGAGCGGATAGGACCACTACAAGCGCGAGGGGTCCTATCCAAAAAGGCTACTTACTTCTGAAATGGAGGGGCTTTAGGCTTGACATCCTTGCCGGTGCTGGCGGCTTCCTCTGCTTGAAGCATTGATGTGAAAATCTGATCTCCAAGATTCTGTACTGCACTTGGAGAAGAAGGCATAAAGATCACCTTGGCCTTGTCTCCGTGGGCTACATCGCGCATAGCGTCAAAGTATTGGTTAATAAGAACCAATCGCATGAGGTCGTTCACATCTGCATTGGGCATCGCTGCGTTTAGGCTTTCTACCGACAATGCCAATCCTCCCACGATGGCTTCTCGCTGTTTAGCGATACCTTCACCTTGAAGACGCTTTGCTTCCGCATCGGCTTCGGCCTGTAAGACAGTTCTCATCTTGTGGGCTTCGCCTTCGTTCTTTGCCGCAATCTTTGTATTTTCGCTGGCGACAACTGCATTCATGGCATTTACAACTTCTTGGGCCGGGCGGATCTCATTCACCAAAGAGTTCATGATTTCAAATCCAAACTCAGCCATACGAATTGAGAGCGCCGTGTTAACTGCATCTCCGATGGTATCCTGGTGCTCAAAAACTTCCTTGAGCTCCATCTTCGCGACTTCGGTGCGAACTACGTTGAGCACGAACGCCGCAATCTGTTGTTCAGGAGAAGACAGCTTGTAAAACGCATCTGCGACACGCTCTGGAATTACAGTGTATTGGACTCGAATCATCATGTCCATAAACACGTTATCTTTGGTTTTAAACTGGCCCGGAATATCCAGCTCTCGGACGCGAAGGTTCATTCTTCCCGCTTTCTGGTCGATAACCGGAAGCTTGAAATTCAACCCGGCGGTTGCTAACTTATGGAATTTTCCCAGCCGTTGAATGATGAGAACATCTTGTTGCCCGACGGTAAAGGCGCAGCTGAAAATAAAGACAATAAGGATAAGCGCGTAAACCGCATACATCACCGGAAATCCGGAACCGCCTGCTTGAGCAAATTGCAACATCTCAAAAGGATGGGACGAATCCCACCCTTCGTAGGTTGCAAAGGATTACTCTTCGCCGGGTTCTGTGATCTCCCCCGTGGCTACTAGAACCTTAATCGGGTTGTAGTATTCACGAATGTGCTGAATCTTGCCATCTTTAACGGTAACAAAAGCGACATAGTTTTGGTTGTAGGGCAATCCAGTTTCCTTTGAAGTGGATGACCCTGTGTACTCCGCGATGACAACATTAGGGTCCGAGGTCTCGTAGATAGTGGGTTCCCCAATCTGCACACCTTCAAAGTAGACACCAATATTGGTAAGAAAACGAAGGACATGGGCTTTGCCGTCCAACTTTCCGGTGTGATGTTGGGGAGCATAAGGAAGATCGACGACTACATTATCTGCATAGATGCCCCCGTCGTCAGGGCTGCCAATCAGGGATAAATGGTGGCGAACAAGTTCGGATGCGGTCATTTATCGAGATTACCCACCGGTGAACATTCTACAAACTCTTGCGTTTAAGCCCCATTGGAGATTGAACTTAACTGATGAAGACCAAAATGTTTTTGGCGGCTGCACTCCTGGTTTGCACCGCATTCGCAGTAGCCCAAGGTGGGCAAGGTGGTGGCCAGGGCCGTGGTCAAGGTCGCGGACAAGGCGGCTTTGGGGCTGGTCAACGCGGCGGTATGGGGTTTGGCGCTCAGAGTGAAACTCAGCTAGCGTTTCGAGCCGATGTTCAGAAGGACCTAGGTGTCACGACCGAGCAAAAGACCAAGCTGGATGAATTGCAAGCTAAGCAACGTCAAGGTCGCGGTGGTCAGGGTGGACAAGGTCAAGGTGGCGTTCGTGGTGGCGGCCAAGGCCAAGGTCAGGGCCAAGGCGGCGGTCAAAATCGAGGTCAAGGTGGTGGTCAACGCCAGGGTGGCGGTTTCGGTCAGATGACTGAAGAGCAACGCCAAGCGATGCAACAACGCCAAGAAGAGGCGAGGAAGGAACTTGCGACCATCCTAAACGAATCCCAAATGAAACGAATTGGCGAAATTCGTGTTCAGCTTGCCGGTACCCGTGCCGTAATGCAACCTGATGTTCAGAAGACTCTGAACATCACAACGGAGCAGATTACCAAGATTAGTGATCTTCAGGCGAAGCAAGGGGAGGCAAACAGGGCTCTATTCCAAAACCAAGACTTGTCGCAAGAAGATCGCCGAACGCGCATGGAGAACAACAATAAGATTCTCGATGCCGAAATTCTGAAGGTATTGACGGCTGATCAGAATGCAAAGTTAAAAGCTCTCGGTGGTAAGCCATTTAAAGCTGACCCTCAACCGACGGGTGGTCGACGCGGCGGACTCTAGTTAGGCGTTTTTACTCCCAACCTCAAGAAGGCCAACCCTCGGGTTGGCCTTCTCTGATTTATAGGTCGAATTTGATTCCTTGTGCCAAGGCAGGTTTATCTCTTCCAAAGAACGTTGTGCTGGTCTGACGGCGCATATAAGCCTTCCAAGAATCTGAACCTGATTCTCGTCCACCACCCGTTTCTTTCTCTCCACCAAAGGCTCCGCCAATTTCTGCACCGCTGGTCCCGATGTTTACATTGGCAATGCCACAGTCGCTATGGCGCTTGAAGTACTCCGCATCTCGCACGTCGGTCGTCATGATTGCAGAGCTAAGTCCCTGGGGCACCGCATTATGGATTTGCAAGGCTTCCTCTAAGGTGTCGTATGGGATTACGTACGTAATCGGAGCAAAGGTCTCGACGAAGAGTTCCTGAACTTGTGCCGGTAACTTGACGATTGCAGGCTTTGCATAAACGCCTCCTTCCTCAAGAGTTGCTCTTTCTCCTCCAACGATCTGCTCTGCATGAGGACGGATAGCCTCTAGCGCTGCTTGCATGGCACTAAAGGCCGCCTCGTCGATGAGTGGGCCGACAAGTGTTCCAGCTTCTAGAGGATTGCCGATCTTTGTCTCTCCAATCTGTTGATAGGCGGTGGCTAGTGTAGAGAAGACCTTATCCATGAGGCTTCTGTGGACAATCACTCGGCGAGTAGAAGTACATCGTTGTCCAGCGGTTCCGACGGAGCCAAAGAGGATGGATGGAATGGCAACATCTAGATCGGCAGATGGTGTGATGATCATCGCATTATTCCCACCGAGTTCCAGCAACGTTCGTCCGAACCTCGCGGCTACTCGTGGAGCAACTGCTTTACCCATTCGGGTAGAACCGGTCGCGCTTATGAGAGGGACGCGATTGTCGTCTACCATCTGCGTACCTTGCTCGGCCGTGCCAAGAATGATTTGACTTAACCCTTCCGGCGCTTCGGGGAAGTCAGCGGCCACTTCATCGAACAAAGCTTGACATGCCAAAGCGGTGAGAGGAGTCTTCTCGCTGGGCTTCCAAAGACATGAATCGCCGCAGACAAGGGCGAGAGCCGCGTTCCATGACCACACAGCTACTGGGAAGTTAAAAGCGCTGATAATGCCTACTGGTCCCAAAGGCAGCCAATTCTCTTGCATGGTGTGATTGGGCCGCTCGCTGGCAATGGTGAGGCCATAAAGTTGGCGACTTATGCCCACGGCGAAGTCGCAGATGTCGATCATCTCCTGGACCTCACCACGACCTTCCTCCAGAATCTTTCCGCATTCTAGAGTGACTAGCTTGGCTAAGTCCTCTTTTCTTTCTCGCAGCTTTTCGCCCAGCCGCCGTACTAATTCTCCTCGGCGTGGCCCTGGAACCCCTCGCCAGATTTCGAACGCTGATACTGCCTTCGCAATCTTTGCATCCACTTCAGCAATTGTGTTTAGCCGTAAACGTGCGATCTCTGATCCATTAATGGGTGAAGTGACCACAAGATCATCGCCCGAAAAAGTGTAAAGGTTAGGAATCAAGGATCGAATTAGGGACGCGTGGGGCGAACTCATTGCCAACGTGTACCCGTTTTTGGGGATGGAACGATGAGTATTGCCCCATCACTCTCTCCGTAGGATGTGGCAAGTGCTTCGGAATTGATGAAAGCCTTCAAAGGTGAAATGGAACCCAGGTTCGGATATCCTGATAGATATGTCGATTGAAGACCAAATCGGGCCGGAGCCAGGTAACCAGTTAGAATCTGCGGCGGAAGACTGGACCCTTATTGAAGCGGTGGAAGATCATCTCCGCCCTTACTTCGGTGAAGTGGAAAGGGTATTCGACCCGAAAGCAAGCGGGGTGGTGCATATAGATTTGCATCTCTTTGAAACAGCACCGGAAGATGAGTTTCGAACCCTCGTGACCACAGGTTTGGCACAACGGCCAATGAACGTCCCAAGTGAAGTGGAGAATCCCGATGAGTATCGATACGCAGAGCTTTTGTTGCATTTGCCTCTTGACTGGTCCTTAGAATCGGGAATTGTTGACGATCCTTCACGCTTTTGGCCTATCCAGGCTTTGAGTGGCCTTGCCAACATTCCGCACTCTCGGGAATCTTGGATATGGGGCGGTCACACCATGCGAAACAAGGAACTGGAGCCCTATGATCCGGATACCGAGCTTTGTGCGGCTATCGTATGCCCAAGCTACTTGATGCCAGATGAGGCTGAAGTGATCAAAGTCTCTGATGGTAGAAACGTAGTTTTGCTAACTGTGGGCTTTCTTTATCGAGAAGAGTTTGATTTCTGTGTAGAGAATGGCTCAGAGGCATTCTTTGATCGCCTTGAAGCATCAGGTCTTAGCCCTTTCGAATTCTTTGTGCTTGATAAGAAGCGCCCCAACGTCTGCAAATAGCATGGAAACCGTTGAGAAAAGGGAAGGTGTGATCTACTTTGTCTCCGGTCCGCCGGGTGCAGGAAAAACCACGTTGTGCATGGCGCTCATGGATTCGGTGGAGTTTGGGTTTCATTTACCACTGGATGATTTGCGGCTGTGGGTTAAAGCGGGATTGGCTGATTCCGTACCTTGGACAAATGACACGGAGCGACAGTTTCAGCTTGCTGAAAAGGCAGGGTGTGCCATCGCTCGGACTTATGCAGATGCAGGCTTCACCGTGGCGATTGACCATTGTCGAAACCCTCAGAGGCTGGATGCGTTGATTAGGCAAGAGCTTGATGGCTACCTTGTGCGAAGAATAATGCTAATGCCCGAGCTGGAAAAAAATCTCCAGCGAAATCGTGTAAGAACCAATAAGAGTTTTGATCCTCGAATATTGGAAGATACAATAAGAGATACGAATTCTGGCTATCGGAATACTATAGATCTAGAGCTTTGGCGGATGGTTGATAATTCGTCAATGACAGTAGCCGAAACCTTGGCTGTAGTCGCAGGTTCGTAACAACACATAAGTCGTTGCTTGACTTTTATTGACTATTAGTAGTCTGGGTTCAACATTTGTTCGGTTGATGGGTTACATTAGGATGGAATCATCCAAGGATTTAAGCGAGAAACCCGGATAAGTGAATCAATTCCTTCGAAGAATCTTCCGTAAGCAAGCGAAAGCTGAAAAGAAGGTTGACGTTGAATTTGAAGAGTTTAAGGACACCTTTTATCTAAATCCGGAGGCTAGATTTTTTGATGTTCTTAAAGAAGGACGTCATACGAAGTTGCTTCTCTGGCTAGATCCCAGCAACGGATTCAGTGAATCTCAAGCCTTTATACTTCTGGCAAATGAAGTTACAAGGCGGGGCGTAAAAATCTGGGAACAGACTGGAATAACGATGAACCTAGACGAAGGGAACGGTTCCAGCGAAATCAGCGAGTTTAGTCGTAAATCCCTCGGAGAACTTGCGACGTTCTTAGGCTTTCCAATAACCGTTTACTATCGTGAATCAATAGGTTCAGAACTCAAAAAGGCTGACTTCTTACCGACAAATTCTTAACATTGATACATCGATGTATCAATGTTTGTGCCCATGCTTGTAGTGATGAAGCAATGGGTCACCGCCAAAATCTTCTTTAGCGTTCCGCCAGACGGTATGAACGTGGCTTCCGTTTCCTTGACTATTGTCATATTCAACAATCAAATTCTTTCCCTGAATTCTGTAGTAGTGTCGTCCCTTGCGATCTGTGGACCCCATCCAAGCAAAAACTAAATCCGATAGCTCCTCATCTTCAATTTGCTTCATTCGTCGGTTTTGTTCGCGCTCGGACTGCACCTCGGCATGACTGCGAAGGACATTCAGGAGAAGTTTTTTTTGATGTGTACTCAGTTCTTGATACGGAATGCCTTTCTTTTCCTTAATGCTTGCTCGGCGTGCATTACCAGTCACGATATCGCCAGGGGATTGACTACCAATTTTTGCCTTCGACATCTGCTCATCTGTTAGTGAGTCCAACAGCACGTAGGCAAGATTTCGCTCATTAGCAAGGGGTTGAAGTTTTTTCTTGGGGCCTTCCAGGGCTATCTCAGGATTTGAACCTAGGAACTGGGGAGTGCTCGATACTAACCGCCCCTCTCGATACACAAATGTGAGAGATATATGGTGGCCCTCATATCGCCATGCCCATGGGGTGTTATCGCTAGGTTCACCAAAGAACGAAAAAGTGTAGAGCTTTTCATCCCGTCCCGGATTCCCATTTTCCAGCTGTCTGAGAATCGGCTCCAAGGAACGTATATTCTCTACCTTCTCATAGCCCGCTTTACTTAGTGAAGACTTGAGCAAGGCATGGGCGGCTTTTTGTTGATCCTGCGACATGTCGCCCCAAGGCAAACCTGGACGAGTACGAGGAACAAAGTGCCAATCAAACAGAGTCTCTGACGCGAGTTCAAACTGCGCACGCGCTCTTTGAGATTCGTTGAGTGTGCCTAAAAAAATCGCGGCTTCCTTAGCCGATATAGATTCGGGGCGATTTACGGCCGCTGAAGCTAAAAGAATGACGACGAGAAAAGGCTTCACGTCGTCATTCTAACCCTAGTTAAGTGCTCGTTGGCCTTTCTCGGCGATATCGTGAACAGACTTGGAGATCGAAGATACAGCTGATTCAGCCTTATCCGCAACAGCTACGGCTTTATCTCGCACTGTTTCTGCAAGGTGATTTGCCTTGTCCTTTATCTGGTGACTAACGTCTCCAACATAGTCAGTTGACTTGTCGCCGATTTCTCTAGTCTTGTTTACGATCTGATTAAATTCCTTTTCGCGATATGCCGCGTACAGAATAGTGCCAGCAATCCCAGCGGCTACCCCAACCAGCACGGATGCGAAATGAAGTCCATGGTTAGAATTGTTTTGCTCGTACATCTCAAACATTAGAACTTCACTTATCTGCGAAGGGTTCGACTTCTGGCGACCTCATAGGCCAAAAGAGTGCCTGCCATTGCTAAATTTAAGCTATCCACTCCTTTTCTCATCGGAATTCTTGCGAAGCCATCACAGCTTTTCTTCTGGGCTTCGCTCAGTCCCGCCCTTTCCTCTCCAAGCATCAAGATGGTGGGCTTCTTGAAGTCTATGCGACGGTAGTCAACCCCATCGTTTCCATCTGCCCCAATGATTCGCACCGCATGCCTG
Source organism: Fimbriimonadaceae bacterium (assembly GCA_037190145.1). Lineage (GTDB taxonomy): Bacteria > Armatimonadota > Fimbriimonadia > Fimbriimonadales > Fimbriimonadaceae > 55-13. The sequence continues at coordinate 6,806 of JBBCJU010000001.1, read as the reverse complement.
CATGGCCAACGGCGAAGTTCCTGATGATGAGTAGATACTATTTGCATTCCGAGGAGCGAACCCATAGAAGCTCGAACAACTGCAGGATCAAATGGATCCGCTCGATCTCTGGGAGGCCCCACAATGATTAAGCCGCGAGCGCCCGCGGCATAGCTACTCCGGATGAGAGTTCCTAGGTTGCCTGGTGTGCGGACTCTTTCCGCCGCGATCCAAAAGTCACTTCGGCCGATTTGGATAGGGAATCGCAGCCACCGCTGCTCAAGCACCAGCAAGATGCCTTGTGGTTCGGCAACTCGAGATAGTCCCTCAAAAGAGGAGTGTTTGATGAAGATGGTTGGACAGCCTAGGGCGGTTAGCTTCTTAGATAGAGCCCTGCCTTCGCTTGAGTGGAGGAGGTCCCGACAAACTGCAAGCCCAGAAATGGGATGTTGATGTTCAATAGTGGCGTGGGCAGACCGTAGCCCCTCAGCCAAAAACAAGCCAAGCTGATCCCGGTGTGCTCGATCCGTAAGTTTTTCAAGGAGAGACAGGTTGAGTGTCTCACGAAGTGGCGAAATGATAGGCGATGCCGGCGAATGACTAGGCCGCATCCTCCCGGAGCGCCTTTGCGCAATTGTTTCTCATGATTTGTTTGGATAAGCAATATCCAACTTCATTGTGTCACGGGTTGCTGGGTAGTTTGCTTCACTTCCACAATTTGATAGAAGCCTGTTGCCCTTTCAACCGACCAAACTTTGATGTTACGTCGATGGGTTATGGGTTTGGGTATTGGTCTTTGCGGTTTGAGCATTGCCAATCAGGTTTCTGAAACAAAAAAAGATTTCGTTTTCTCAAGGCTGTTGGAGGGGCAGAGAATAGAAGTGGGATACCGCTCTTCTGGTTGCTTTCGATCGGTTAACAAGCAGTTTGTTTTCGAATCGGGAAAAGTTCAGGTTTACGATGTTGAGTTTGATCCTCAGTCTAGGATGGAGAAAAGAGTTGACGTTGGCTCTGTGACCCTCGATAGAAACGACGTCATTGCACTAGATGGCCTTCTAAGGTTCTACAGAACGAATCCCGAAGGCTATTGCACCACCACCGATACGATTTACATTGAATTCAAGCAAGGCGAGCGAACATTAGCGACAGAAGCTTTCAAGGATGCAACCTGTACACCAAGTAGCTCGGAAATGTTGAAGCTCGCTGATCTAGCACAAAGGGTTCAGAACAAGCAGATTCAATAAACGTTCTCGGCTCCCCGAACGTCTTGACTCTTAATGCTTCTTGCCTTTATGGCGCTTGTCTCGGCGCCCTTAACCATCGATAACATTTCTGACAAGACAGAGCTCCGATACCCTTTGGCCATGCTACGGGGTACCGCTGACGGGAATACGGTTCAAGTGAATGGAGTTCGTTTCCCAGTTGCTGAGGGGCGTTACATTGCGCTTGTAGAACTAAAGAAGGGTGACAACGCGGTAACGGTTGTTGGAGAATCCTCGACAAAAAAGATCAGTCTTCGGTATCGACCTGCGACCACTGGATTCAAGGTCGTTCCTGTTTGGTTAGTTAGCCGAGACGGGACAGGGCGTCACTACACGACTTTTCCAGATCGTCCTCAGCGGGTAAAGGAAAAGTTTGACCTGATGATGAAGGTGCTGCAATGCTTTACGGCAGAGGCGATGAATGATCGAGGATATGGGCGAAAGACGTTCTACTTCGATCAGGAGGCTAGCGGTAGAACAAAGATTACGGATGTTCGACTGGACCGATCCACTTCAGAGCTTCATGCGATGCAGCCAAACGACACTTGGTTTTACATTTACAACCAGTTGAAGCCGGTAGCACCAGAAGCAACCTCAAAGTGGGTGGCCCTCCTTTCTGCAACTGACTATGACGTAAAGACGCGAAAAGCGGTATCTCACTTTGCTTTAGGCGGAGGGGCTTTGGCGGCATTTGGAACTGGGAGTATGGATTTCTGGCCAGCCACACTTGATGAGATGGTAAAGATTTGGTCAGATGGAACGAGGGTTGATCCAGGTGAACATTTCGAAGACAGTGGCAACCGAGGAACCGTTTGGGCCAACGCTGCTACTGCTTATGGAGCCACACTGCATGAGCTGGGACACACGCTGGGGCTTCCCCATACCGCCGACCGTTTCTGCATCATGTCGAGAGGGTTTGATCAATTCAATCGCCGATTTATGCTTACGGAGCCTGGCACCACTTTTAAGCCCAATGAGATATCTCATTGGGACCCCCACTTTGCAGCTCGGCTGAATTGGAACAAGTGGTTCCAGCCGGACAAGAAAGCCAATGCCCCTGGCCCTGGCCCAAGTGTGAAGATTGAGGGCGGTGATGTGGTCTTTACTGCTCAGCAAGGAATTCGAGTCATGGGAGCCGAGAGCGATGATCGTCCTGCTGTGTGGGAGTCGTACTCCCAAGCCGATCCGCCCAAGTCAGCTCGGTGGCCACTAGGCTGGTTAAGAAACCGCATCGGAGGCACCGGCGCGTACAGAATCACGCTGGTTGATAACGACGGAAATCAAACCACGATTGAAGATAAGCGTAGTTAAAACCTAAGGCCTTCACGGCCTGCGGTTGACTCTTTCATTTCGGACATGTCTTTCGCAAACTTGCGAAAGACAGTCCAATACTCGCTGTCCTTGTCGAGGCCTTCCCAAAAGTGTTCACTTTTCGCAGCGAGAAGAACATAGTAGCCAAACATGTAGTGAGCAACTTCTCGACGTATTAGTCTGGAATTCACCATCAACGCGACTTCTTCTAGAAATCCAATGAAGTTACGTTTCTCCTGGATGCTCTCTTGTCCCAGAGTTATGTCATCAACCGCCAACTTATCGAGAATCTGGCGGTATTGCGGTGTTTCCAAAAACCTTCTTCGCATTTGAACAAAATTTTCGGCTCGCCTTTGATGTCCTTGTCGTATGTATTCGGCAAGACCCGACATAAAGGTTACAAAGCCAATCAAGCCAGCGGCAATGATTGACCAATTTTTCCAATAGTCCAACGGGTCCACGCTCGAGAGGGTACCAATAAGGATGATGTTAACTTCGCTGATCGGCCTATCGCTGCTAGCTCCTAAAGCCACGGTAGTTATGATTCATGGTGCCGGTGGAGGAGGATGGGAATACGACCATTGGAAGCCTATTTTTGAAAAGGCTGGTTATAGGGTTGTGGCTCCCGATCTTATGCCAGCAGCCGGAGGGTTGTTGTACACCCGATTTGAGGACTATCTGCGACAAGTCCAAATGTGGCGCCCTACCTCCGGCAAAGTTATTCTCGTCGGAGCCAGTATGGGCGGAATGTTGGCTTTGCGCTCCGCCTCGCTAGAAACACCTGCGGCAATGGTACTGGTGAATAGCGCGCCACCGGCAGGCATCGGACCACGGCGTAAAGATAAACCGCTTCTACCAGTTGTAAAGTGGGCCAATGGACCATTAAAAGATACGGAGATTGCCATGCCGGATAGCGACCGGAAAACAGTGCTTTGGGCTTGGAAAAAGTGGCGTGATGAATCTGGAACAGTGTTGAACGAGATGCGGAAAGGAATCGCTGTTTCAAAGCCTGGATGTCCGACTCTTGTAATCATCAGCAAGAAAGACACTGATGTGCCTCCCGCCACTAGCGTTTCGCTAGCGCGGTGGGCGAATGCAGAAGTAATCCAGTACAAAGGGATGAGCCACGTCGGGCCTCTGATGAGTAAACGATCTGGCGAGGTTGCAAATCGTGTTATTACCTGGATAGATCGTCAATTGAGGAGATAAAAGGCCCCGTTGCCAAAAGGAATCGGGGCCGTCGCATTACCAGCGACATCGGAGTTCGATGATCTATCGTACAACGAAAGTCTATCGAGCGGTCATTCAAAAGTTACAATAGCTGGTGATGGTTGTCGGAATCATGCAACTCGACTTGAGGCTGGAAGGGGTGAATTCGTTAAAAGACAAACGCCATGTCATTCGAAGCCTTGTCGAGAGGCTTAGACGAGACTTTCAAGTTGCGGTTGCAGAAGTGGATGACCACGAGCTATGGGGAAACTCTGTTGTGGGCTTAACCTATGTCTCTAATGATGCTCACCACATTGAGAGCCTCTTCTCTAAGTTGATTGAAGTAGTGGAATCACGTCCAGACATAGAACTGGTTGGCCAATGGCAAACCATTGACCGGCACTAGTTTTCGGATCGTTTTCGCGAGGCATTGGCCATCACACGGTCTAGAGCCGTGGCTCTAAACTGGGCTCTTGGTGGGGGGCCTAGTTTTTGAACTGCATAGCGAATCCCGTCTGAAAGTTCTCCCAATGCGTCTTCCACCAGGTCAACCAGCTTTCTGTCAAATGTGCCACCCAGTTTCCGTGATCGAGAAGCCGATTGACTAAATCGACCGTATGGGGTTGTGCTGGTCACCGATACCTTTGCGGTGAAGTTGGATTCGCCTGATGAGTTAAAACGCTCGGACGTGACTCTGATAGAAAGACTGCCGTTAGCCGAAGACGTATACCGAAGTGATGGTTCTCGAGTGCTATCAGTAGCATTCTCAATACGCCTTTCCAAACGTCTACGCCAATCTGTGTTCATCCAGTCCGGCCGGTTAGAGGCTAGGCTCACAGAGGCATCCGAGGTAGAGAATCGAACAATTCGATCCCAATCCTGGCCCGGATCTCGAGGGGTAGAGATCTCGGTCTCTTTGGTTGTGAAATCACGCAGGGCATAGTCTATTTGGTCAGGAGAGCAAAGAATAAAGGTTGTTAGCCTGCTGTTCATTTCGATTCCAATGACTCCCCTATTGGCAAAAGAGAGAGCTCGCCAATCCTCATAGCGCTCTGGCATATAGAGCGGCATTGGATCCACCCCCAACTCCTGAGATACCCGTTCGACAGATATAGGAACGTCGTACTCTAGCCGAATCGCACGCATGACGGCCTTTTCACCACGACCATCAAGCAGTGCATCTACACGGACATCGCTATCCTTAACGGTTAATACCTTCAATGCTTCCGGTCTAACCGCTCCTTTATCAATCTGAAACTGCTTCTTGATGTCGCCATCGGTGATTGATCCAAGAGTAAGGCCTGCCCAAGACTTGCCATCGAAGGAGGCGAGTGGTTTAGGTTCTAAACGCTCGGCAAAAGGAGCAGACAAACAGACAAGAATGGATGCGAATAAGGCTGTCATTTCAATAATTAGGGCGTAACCTACCCATGATACGCAAGAAAACTTCTAGTTCAAGATAATCGGTCGCAATGAAGGCAACTCCAGGTTATTTTGCGACCCAAGTCCTTTTGCTTTGATGCAGGACTTGTAGGATAAAGGACGATTAGTCTTGCGTGGATGCTTTATCAAACAACGCTTTCAGCATCACTACTTGTCCGCCATGATAAGCCTCATGCGCAACCACGTGGTTTAGAATCCAACGAACCGTCATGTCTGCGCTCCACCCCTCTCTTGAGATAATCGTTCCAGGGTCTGGGAAGAGTTTGATGCTTTCTAAAGTTCGCTGACGAACCTTATCTTGCATATCCAGATAGTAGGAGAGAGGCATACGAGGAGGAAGAACCCAATGAAAAGCTTCTTGGTTTGTTTCATGGCTCAGCAACTCGGTTAGCTCCTGATGAGATCGCTCTCTTCCTAAAGCTGCGGTTTCCACCCAGAAGGCCTCCACGTCAATCATGTGCAGGATAACGGCCCCAATGCTGTGGCCATTCTTGAATGGTTGCCAGGTAATCGCTTCGTCCGATACGTCTCCGAGTTCTTCGCGCCATTTGCGAGTGCCATCCTGGAGGGCTGACACCAACAAGCCGTACTCAGCCGGGTAGCCGGTTGCGGGCTCCACATCGAACAATCGCTTTGCCATCCGCTTCATCGTAGCCGTTTGTGCACCTAAAACGAAAGACCCGGACGCCATTCGCGCCCGGGCCTGTACCTACTTACTAGATTCGTCGCAAATCTATGCGGCGATCTCTATTATTGCGGGATTCTAAGCGAACAGAATCTCCACTGCGGGCATATCCGTAATGCCAGTTTCCGATTCGGATATTGTTATCGTCACAGGTGCCGTACTCGTCATTGCTCCAGCGACCGTTATGGTTGCGGCGAATGGCGGCTCGTCCATCATCAAAGACCTGCAGGATAAACTCGCGTCCATCTTCGTAGCCTCGATAGCGCCCTGGGAGCCAGCTCGAGGACCAACGGTCATTTCCGCCTCCCCAGCCTCCGCCCCGCCCGACTTCAAAGACGGCTCGGCAACCACGGTCAACCCAAATGCGGTTTCGGTCATATCCCCACGTTCGGCCTTGGATACAGGGGGCATCGCTAAGTTTGCGAACTAGACGAACGCCGCCACGGGTGTCCACGTTGCGAGAGCGATAGCGCCCGTCAGAACTCTCCACTCTGAACGTATCGTCTCTCACCCAGCGGTCTCGCCCGGTACGGTTGTCACGACGATCATCTCTTCGGTCCCATCGGTCTTCGCGCCCAACTTCGAATACGGCGCGGCAGCCGTCGGATACCCAAATGCCATTGCGGTCATATCCCCAGGTCCGATTTTGGATACAGGGTTTATCAGATAGCCGTCGGCTTAGGCGGACATATCCGTCATGGTCTACGCGGCGATACTCCCGGCCTCGACCATTGCTCTCCACAGTAACGCGCCGGGTGTCGGCGTATGAACTCACAGTCAAGATGCCCAAAGAGCAAGCGATGACAGTAAAGCGACTTAGGTTTACCAATCTTGTTGCCTCCAATAGTGCTAAGTACAACTACGACGACCCATGAGAAAGGGCGTTTCGGGACTCCCGAAACCCCCAGACTAAGGAC